>CAWHSB010000032.1:0-91462 GCA_963831795.1 Terriglobia bacterium
CTAACCGGAAGGCCAACAGCAATCGCCACCGCTCCAGGAGCGGCGACCTGCCACATGGGGCGGCCTGCGCGGGGTTCTGGTTCGGAGCCCGCTTCTTCGCGTGAGGGCGGCCATTTCGACGCGGCCGGCTTGATGAATGTCCGGTCGATCTCAGCTAAGCCGCGCGCACGGGAGACCAGCACTGGCGGCTCAACCACCATGATGGTTCGGCCAGAGAACGCGTCGGCGGACGATTTGTCACCAGGCCGCGAGCTCTCTCACATTCGCTTGGTCCCGGAGCGTTCTGCACAGTTTTGCTTCAATCGCGCGCCAAGCGGAGATGCGGCAATGAAACGCATGACTTCGCTCCCGTGAGGCGTCGCGCCGCAAGCGAAGTCTGCACATTCGGCTGGAAGGAGTGCAAAGTGGCTGACGATCGCACCATTACCGGCCCGGCGGACCGGATACGCATCAATATCAACGAAGATTATGAAGTGCGCTATTGGACAGAGAAATGGCGCATAAGTCGGGAGGAGCTCGCTGCTGCGGTGAGTGAAGCGGGTGTGATGGTCAAGGACGTGGCGAAAAAGCTTGGCAAGGAAAGCTGAGCCGCTGAATGGCCGTGTATCCGCTCGTCAAATGCTGGAGCCGGATGCTCCGCAATTTTTCCCAATGGAGAACGACATGCCCCGCGGCGACAAGTCTTCTTACACCGGCAAGCAAAAGCGGCAGGCTGAACATATCGAGAAAGGCTACGAACATCGTGGCGTGCCTGAGCGCGAGGCTGCACGGCGCGCATGGGCCACCGTTAACAAGGAGACAGGCGGCGGGAAGAAGAGCGGGAGCGGCCGCGGCAAGCGAACAAGCCATGCGCCGTCGCGCAAAGGCGGCAGGCTAGGCGGCCCTCCCGCACGTCAGAGCGCTGTGCGGACAGAGCGGGCCGTCAGGTGAGCGCCGTCCGGCGGGGGCAGGAGAGGTCCCCGCCGGTTCGGCACGCTCGTGCGATGCGGGGCGTCCGCTCGAGCGCCGGGCGCCTCAGCCTTCGAGCAGCGCCGCCGCGACTCGCTCGGGCGCTTCCAGCGGCGGCCAGTGGGCGACGTCATCGAGCGCCACGAACGGAGCCTCCGGCAGCCGCTCGCGGATCCGCTCCGCCATGTGCGCGCCGGAGACCGGGTCGAGCATGCCCCAGATGAACCGCAGCGGCACGTCGGTCGCCTCGAGCGCGCCGGTCCAGCGCGCCCCGTGCTCGCGGCGGTCGTCGATGTAGCGGATCAGCAGGTGCCCGATCCGCTCGCCGCTCTGTCGCGGCTGGTCGCCGCCCAGATCTCGCGCGCTGTCGGCGGCCGCGTCGTAGCGCTCGGCGAACGTCGGGCGCAGGCCCGCTGTGAACAGCTCCTCGGTGACGAGCGCGGAGATCTGCGGCCCCTGCTCGGGGTCGAGCAGCGCCTGCTGCAGCGGCTGCGGCGCGGTGCAGCTCGGGGTAGAGGCCGCCGTTCAGCAGGTGCACGGCCGCGCACGCGCACTGCCGAGCCGTCCCTCGGCGTGCGCGCGCCAGCAGCTCCTGTGCGACCGACACGCCGTAGTCGTGGGCGACGAGCGCCGTCTCGGTGACGCCCGTCGTGAGCCCAAACCGCCTCGATCAGGTCCGCCTGCTCGACCAGCGAGTAGCGGTGGTCCGGCGGGCTTCTCCGAGCCGCCGAAGCCGAGGAAGTCGGGCGCCAGCACGTCGTGGCGCCGCGGCCAGCGCCGGCAGCACCTTGGCCCAGTCGTGCGAGGAGCTGGGGAAGCCGTGGAGCATCGTCATCGCGGGTCCCGCGCCCGCGCGGGCGAGGAACACCTCGCGCCGGGCGCCGGCGAGCTCGACCTCGATGTGCTCGCCCGTCCGTCCACCACGCGCGAAGATCCGACACGGCGCCATTATCCCGCCCCGACTAGGCTGTGCTCCGTGCGAGCCCACCATGTGACCGTCGACCACCTGTTCAGCAAGCCGCCCGAGCGGGTCTTCGACTACCTCGCCGAGCACGAGAACCTGTCCGACCTGTTCGGCGCGAAGGTCACCCGCCTGAAGGACGGCGACGACGGCCACCGCAACGGCGTCGGCTCGGTGCGCAAGCTGCAGATCGGCCCGGGCCCTCCGTTCGAGGAGACGGTGACCGAGTTCCAGCGGCCGTCGCGCATCGTCTACCGCATCACCAAGGGCAGCCCGCTGCGCGGCCATGTCGGCGTCATGACCTTCGCCCCCGAGGGCGGCGGCACGCGCTTTCACTACGACATCCGCCTCGCCTCGCACGTGCCCGGCCTCGCCGCGATCGTGCGAGCCGCCCTGACGCGCTCGGTCAACAAGAACCTCGACAAAGTCGAGCGCGACGCCTGAGCGCGGGCCCGGCGGCATCCCCCGCTGGCCCTATCGTGCTCAGCCCGTGTCCGTGCCCTTCCTGACAGCTGCGCTTCGCAACGACGAGGCGGTGCTGCGCTTCCCCTACGACGAGCGATCTGCGCCTGCTCCTGCGCGCGATCCCGGGCCGCCGCTGGGACCCGGTCGAGCGCGCATGGTGCGTGCCGCTCGAGCGACGAGCAGGCCGAGGCGCTGGCGCGCCTGCTCGACGGCCTGCCCGCGCGGCCCGAGGTCGAGCGAGGAGCTGGCGCGGGCGATCGGGCGCCGCCGCGCCCGCCGTCGCCGCCAGGAGCTGCTGCATCGACCTCGTGCGGCCCGACGAGCGACTGGTGGCTGAGCTTCGCGACCGACACGGCGCCCGAGGCCGTCGCCGCGCTGCTCGAGCACCCCGAGGCGCGCGCGCTGCCGAGCGGATCGGCGCGCGCCCAGGTGCCGCTCGACGAGCGTCGCGCTGGCGATCGTCGCAGTCGCTGCGGTCGCGGTCCGCACCGCGACGCGTGCGGCTCAGCGCCGCCGCCGAACGGGCCCTGCGCGAGTGCGAGCAGCCCGCGCCGCAGGCGGGCCGCCCGCACGACGGCGAGCGAGCCGCGGGCCGCAATCGGCGCGCGCCACGACGTCGAGTTCCGCCGCGATCGCCGCGGCGGGCACTGGATCCTGATCGCGCGCGACGCATCGCGCCGCTGGCACGCGTGCTCGCGGCGCAGGCCGGGCTGCTGCCTCGCGAGGGTCCCGGCGGCTCGCGTCGGCCTCGCGGCTCGCGAGCGCGACGCCGAGGCCGCTCCAGGAGCTGCTCGCCCATCTCGAGGACGCCGACGTCGACCCGCGCGTGACGGCGTGGCTCGAGCGCGCCACGAGCTGGCGCGGCAACATCGACGTCGACGGTCCCAGCGAGCAGCGCCGCTGCTTCCTGCTGCTCGGCGACGCCGAACGCCTGCCGCGGCCGGTCCGCGAACGGGCGCGCGCAGCGCGCCGGGCGGCGCGAGCCTGCCGCTGACGCTCGACTCCTGGCGGCTCGATCGAGGCGCAGCTCGACGGCTGGCTGAGCCCGGCGCGCGCGGCGCTGCGGCGCGGCGCTCGAGCGAGGGCGGCCGCGCGCCGCCCGCGGTGCTCGAGCGCTCGACCGTCCACGAGGACGCGACGTTCGTGCTCGCGCCCGGCCACGACGCCTCGCTGCTCGAGGCGTTCGCCGCGCTGCCGGGCGCAGGCGCGGCGCGCGACGCGCGGCGGACGCTGCCGCCGGACGGCGCCGAGCACGCGACGGCTGCCCGGCGATCCGCGCCGACCCGTTCTGCGTGCCGGAGCTCGACCACTTCCTCGCCGCCAGCGAGCGCCTGGGTCGCGCCCGAGGCGCTCGACGCTGCTGCAGGAGGTCCGCGAGCAGCACGCCCGCGCGGCCGGGCTCGTGGCGCTCTCGGCCGCCGACGGACGCGGAGCTCGACGTCCGCGGCCTCGGCGGCGAGCTGAAGCCGTTCCAGCGCGCCGGCGTCGCGCTACCTGCTCGCCCAGCGCCGCGCGTTCCTCGCCGACGAGCAGGGGCTCGGCAAGACGATCGAGGCGCTCGCCACGCTCGAGGCCGACGACGCCTACCCGGCGATCGTCGTGTGCCCCGCCAACCTCAAGCTCAACTGGCTGCGCGAGACTCGAGCGCTGGCTGCCGGGCCGCAGCGTCGCGCGTGCTCGGCCGGCGCTCGACGCCGGCCGCCGATGCACGCCGCGGAGCGGACGATCACGGTCGTCAACTACGACATCCTCGCCGCGCGGCTGGACGGCGCTGCGCGCCTGAGCGCCGCGCGCGGTCGTGCTCGACGAGTCCCACTACTGCAAGAACGCCGACGGCCAAGCGAACGCAGGCGGTGCAGCGGCTCGCCGCGGTCGTGCCGCAGGACGGGACTCGTGCTGGCGCTCAGCGGCACGCCGGTCGTGAACCGCCCCGGCGAGCTGATCGCCCAGCTGCGGATCCTCGGCCGCCTCGGCGACTTCGGCTCCGGCGCCGAGTTCGGCGCGCGCTTCCGCGGCCCCGACGCCCACCAGCGCCTGCACTGGCACCTGCGCGCGCGCTGCTTCGTGCGCCGGCTGAAGGCGCGACGTGCTGCCGCAGCTGCCGGCCAAGACGCGCGCGGTCGTGCCGGTCGAGCTCGACAACGAGCGCCGAGTACCGACTCGCCGAGCGCGATCTGGTCGCGTGGCTGCAGCAGCCAGCCGCTCGACCTGCGCGAGCTCGACGCGAAGGTGGCGGCGGCGCTGCGCGCCGAGCGGCTCGTGCGGCTGAACGCGCTGAAGCTGCTCGCCGCGCGCGGCAAGCTCGCCGCCGCGCTCGCCTGGATCCACGACTTCCGCTCCTCCGGCGAGCGGCTCGTCGTGTTCGCCCGCCACCGCGAGATCCAGCGCGCGGTGCGTCGCGCGCTTCCCCGGCGCGCTGCACATCCTCGGCGAGGACAGCCCCGGCGCGCCGCGACGCAGGCGCTGCGCGCCTTCCAGGCGCCGGACGGGCCCGGCAACCAGCTCATCGTCTGCTCGATCGAGGTCGCCGGACAGGGGCTGACGCTGACGCGCGCATCGAACGTCGCCTTCCTCGAGCTCGACTGGACGCCGGCCAAGCACGACCAGGCCGAGGACCGCTGTCACCGGATCGGCCAGCAGGACGCGGTCAACGCCTACTACCTGCTCGCGGCGGGCACGATCGACGAGACGATCGCGACGCTGCTCGAGCGCAAGCGCGCGCGTGATCGGAGCCGTCACCGACGGCCGCGAGGAGGACGAGGAGGGCGTGCGTCGACGCGCTCGTGCGCGAGCTGCGCGGCGCGCCCTACCGGCACCTGCGCGCCGTCGCCTGAGACTGACGGACCGGCTCGGACATCTGCGCCGGCGGGGCGTGCGCGATGGTTTCGCCGTGCTGTCGCTACGCAATGCGCTCGGCTGTTGTTTCATGCGCGGCGCCGGCAGGCCGGCCCGGGCCCCCGCGGCGCGCCTAGGGGTTCAGCACCAGCTCGTTCATGATTTCGCCCCACGTTTCGACGGCTGCGGCTTCGACGTTCGTGATCTGGTATTCGAAGCGCGACGCGTTGCGTGGCGAGTGTCCGGCCCTGCGGGCTCTCGAAACGCGACAGGCCCGGCGGGATCAGCCCGAGCGCGACCCAGTTCGGGTAGAAGACCTTCACGAAGGAGACGGTGCTGCGCGGAGATCGCCTTGAAGTGGCCGACGGCCCACGCCTTGACGTCGCCGCACAGGTCGGGAACGGGCAGGTTGTAGAGCTTGCGCAGCATCGACGCGTAGTTCGCGACGGCGCGTGTGAGCGAGGAGCTGCTCCAGTGCAGCCCGCCGACGGCGCGCAGGTAGGCCTGGATCGCCGGCACGGTCGGGTTTGCCGGCCGTCAGCACCATCGTGCCGATCACCTCGTTGCTCAGTTCGGTCGATTCCGGGTTCTGTGGCGAGCGGCGGCCGCCTGCGGGCAGTTGCGCTTGACGGCGCTGAGCACGCTCCTGTAGCCGGCGATCGACGCGCCAAGGTTCGCGTGCCCGACCTTGACGAGCGCGTAGTTGGCACGCAGATACGCTTCGGTCGCCGACGCGTCGGAGG
Source organism: Terriglobia bacterium (assembly GCA_963831795.1). Classification (GTDB taxonomy): domain Bacteria; phylum Acidobacteriota; class Terriglobia; order Bryobacterales; family Bryobacteraceae; genus BOG-234. Next base: position 5,953 of record CAWHSB010000032.1, read on the forward strand.
CGCGCGCGGCGGCGGGTGCGAGCGCCAGCAGCAGCATCGCGCCGCCGATCGCCGGAAGCCGTCTGAGCATGCTTCAGAGCCTATGCGATCGCGGTCTGCGGCCACGCCGCCTGCCGGGGCCGGCTCAGCCGCCGGGCGCGAACGCGCGCGGAGGTGCCGAGCACGTGCCCGTGCGCGTCGAGCGCCTGCACCTCGAAGCGCGTCGTAGCTGCCGGCGAGCGGTATCGCCGTCTCGAATCCGGCGCGCGGGGCGCGTCGCGACGGCCGTCGGCGTGCCCGACCCCGAGCTCGCCAGCACGCGCCAGGAGGCGAGCTGCGTGGCCCCGTTCCAGCTCGCGTAGACGGTCGTCCGCGAGCCGCTGCGGCGGGCCGCTCCGGCCGGGCGGCGAGAGCGGTGTCGCCGACCCATTGCTGCGAGCGTCGCGCGGTAGGTCAGGTCCGGCCCGGGCAGTTCGGCTTCCCACAGCAGCTTGCCGGTCGCGCTGAACTCGGAGATGTACGGTTCCGAGCCCCAGCCGATGAACACGTTGCCGCTGCCCAGCGGCTGCGTGTCGCCCATGTACTCCGATTCCAGCCGGAAGCCCTGGCCGAACTCGCTGAGGAGCGTCGCGGTGCGCCGCTGCTGGTCGAGCTTGAGCACGAGCGCACGCGAGGCCGCTTTCGATTCGATGTAGCTGCCGCCGCCGGTCAGCTGGCAGCAGTGGTCGTCGAACAGGGTGACCGTCGAGTTGGGTCCGAGCCGCGCGTCGTGCTGCCAGGCGAAGGCCGCGCCCGGCCCGATCTTGAAGCTGGAGCCGCGCCCGCCGAGCGTCCACTCGATGCGGCCGCTGGCGATGTCGACGAGGTAGGTCGCCCAGGTGTCGCGCATCGAGACCAGGAACGACTTGCCGTCCGGCGAGAGGTCGATCGAGTTGACGTGGTAGGCGTCCCACGGGAAGCCGTTGGTCGGCACCGTCGCCTGCACCTGGCTCAGCGGGATGTGGTGCGAGCGCGTCCCAGCTGCGGATCAGCCGGCCGCTCTTCAGGTCGTACTCCTGCACCGCGGAGTCGATCAGCGCACCGTTGTACGCGCCGCCGTACCTCGAGAGGTCGAGCGGGATGTTCTTGTTGGCCGTCACCCAGGCGTGCTGACCGTCGATCATGAACTCGTGCAGCGTCAGCACCCAGCCGCCGGTCGCGTGCAGCCGCGCGATCGTCTGGTAGTGCTGGTTGACGACGATGTCTTCGCCGCTTTCGGTCGCGCCCGTGTTCGTCACCTTGCCCTGCCACCAGGTGAGCACCGGCCGGCCTTCGTAGCTCTGCGTGCCGAGGTTCGACGCGACGAGCTTTTCGCGCACGGGCTCGAACCACACCGGCTGCAGCTCGCGGTCGAGGATCAGCGGCCCGCTCTGCCCCTGGATCGGCGGTTCGTTGAGGTTGTAGAAGTTGGCGGCGAAGATGTAGCCCGGGCTCGAGCTGCGCGCCGGGCTCGTCGTGGATCACGCGGTATTTCGGCGGATGCAGCCCGGGGCGCTGGCGAAGCTGAAGGCGTTCGCGGTCGAGTACTGGCCGAGCGGAGCGCCGGTCGTGTCGTGGAAGACGGCGGCGAGCGCGACCGTCACGCGCGATCGCACCGGCGACGGCCAGCATCGAGCCGCCCGGTCCGCCGCGCGCTCGGCGCCGCTCGGGCCGGGCACGGCGACGAACGTCACCAGCGCGGCCGAGCGCGGTCAGGCAGGCGCCGATCAGGTAGGCGAGCCGGAAGCCGTGTGTGAGCGCGTCGGCGACCTGCCAGCCGTGGCCGATCAGGTCGGTGCTGTGCTGGGTCGCGAGCGTGATCAGCAGCGCCAGGCCGAGGCCGCCGCCGATCTGGCGGGAGGTGTTGACGAGGCCCGAGGCGAGGCCCGCCTGTCCCTCCTTGGCGCCCTGCGTCGCGGCGATCGTCGAGGGCACGATCGACATCGCGATCCCCGCCGTCGTCAGCACGCCGGGGATCACGACCCACACCGAGCGGCGAGCCGCTCGACTTGATCTGCGTGAAGAGCAGCAGCCCGACGGTCATCATCGTCAGTCCGCTGCCGAGCACGGCGCGCACGCCGAAGCGCCCGACGAGTTTGCCCGCGCGCGGTGCGATCAGCAGGATCGCGAGCGTCATCGGCAGGAAGTTCAGACCGACGTGGAAGGGCGAGATGCCGAGCACCTGCGCCATGTAGAGCGAGCTGACGAACCACATCGGGAACAGCGCCGCGCTGAACAGGATCACGATGTTGTTGGCGATCTTCAGCGGCCTGGTCAGTTCCTTGAAGGGGATCAGCGGTTCCGAGGCGAAGCGCGTCTCGATCAGGCCGAACAGCGCAAGCAGCGCCACGCCGAGCACGATCGGGCCGAGCGCGTCGAACGAGCTCCAGCCCTTCAGGCCGCCTTCGACGACGCCGAACACGAGCACCATCTGGCCGATCGTCAGCGTCAGCGCCCCGGCCAGGTCGAAGTGTCGCCCGGCCTCGCGCGCTTGCGTTCGGCGATCACCGTCCAGCCGACGATCGCGAAGGCGAGCGCGAACGGCGGGTTGATCAGCAGCACCCAGCGCCAGCTCAGGAATTCGGTGATGATGCCGCCGAACAGCACGCCGGCCGCGCCGCCCGAGGCCGTTCATCGCCGCCCACGTCGCGATCGCGCGGTTGCAGCTGCGGGCCGGGCTCGAAGGAGGCGGTGATGATCGCCAGCGAGCAGGCCGCCATGAACGCGCCCGCCAGGCCCTGCAGCGCCCGCGCCGCGACCAGCGTCACCTGGTCGGGCGCGAGGCCGCCGGCCAGCGAGGCGACGCCGAACAGCGACGAGCGCGACGACGAAGGTGCGCCGCTGGCCGAAGTGGTCGGCGGCGCGCCCGCCGAGCATCAGGAAGCCCGCGAACGTGATCGCGTAGGCGTCGACCACCCACTGCAGGTCCGGCGAGGAGAAGCCGAGGTCCGTCTGGATCCGCGGCAGCGCCACGTTGACGATGCTCAGGTCGAGGATCACCATGAACTGCGCGACGCAGCAGACGATCAGCAGCCAGCGCGACGCGCGAGCGCTCCGCGATTCGGGCGGCGGCCTGCGCCGACCGTGCACTCGGCGATCCCGAGCGCTCATCGTGCCCTCGGGCCCGGCCCGTTCTTACCGATCTGCCAAGAACGGCTGGTAGGGTGGGCGCCCAAGCTGCAAATCGACGAACGGAGCCCGACCCGCCATGAAGAGAACGCCACTGGCCGCCATGCTAACGCTCCTGGCAGTCCTCGCTGCGAGCCGTCGCGATCGCGGGCTGCGGCGGCAAAAGCTCCTCCTCGTCGAGCACGTCGACGACGACCACGAGCAGCACGGCACAAGTCGAAACCCGCCTACTAGGCGCGGCCCGCGGGCGAGCGGCTCCGGCTCGACCTCGGCTCATCCCGTCTGCCTTCGCGTTGCGTGTAGGGCGAGGCGTAGAAACCGATCGTCTTCGCCGGCGCGGAGCTGCCGAGCACGCGGCCGTTGGAGTCGAGCGCCTGCACCTCGACGTAGGTGAAGCTCGCCGGCAGCGTCGTCGCGCTCTCGAAGCGCGGTGTCGGGGATCGTCGCCTGCGGCGTCAGCGCAGCCCGCCGTCTTGCCGGCCAGCACGCGCCAGGAGGCGACGCCGGTCGCGCCGTTCCAGCTCGCGTGCACGATCGTCTCTTCGCCGGTGTTGTTCTGGCTCGCGGCGACCGCCGGCGGGGCCGCCGGGACGGCGCTCCACGGGTAGCGGAAGGCGCGGTAGAAGGACATGTCGTAGGGCTGGTGGGCGTCGAACAGCAGCGTGCCGTCCGGGGCGTACTCGCTGATCGCCGGCAGGCCGCCGTAGCCGATCAGGAAGTTGCCGCCGGACAGCGCCTGCATGTTGCCCTGGCTGGCGGCGAGCAGCGGCGGGTCGGCGTGGGTGTAGGCGGCGATCAGGCGCGCTTCGTGCGTGGCCGTTCGTCGAGCGCGATGCGCAGGCCGCGCGACTGTTTGTGGATCGGCGGGTTGGCGCCGTCGTCGAACATCGTTATCTCACCGTTGGGGAGCATCCGCGCGTCGTGCTGCCAGGCGGTGCGTGTGCCCGGCCCCATCTTGAACGAGCTCTTGTTGCCGCCGAGGCGCCAGAGGATCCGCCCGCTTCCCGCCTGCAGCTGGTAGGCCGCCCAGGTCGAGCGCGCGAGATCAGCAGATCGCCGTTCGGCTCGTTGTCGATCGAGTTGAGGTGGAAGTAGTCCCACGGCGTCGTGTCGTGCGACGCTTCGACTTCCGACTCGGCGGCGGCGACGTGGTCGAGGCTGTGCCATTCCCAGCGCACGAGACCGGTGTCCATGTCGATCTGCTGGATCGCGGTGTCGGTGATCGTGCCGTCGCTCGGCGCCGCCGACCGAGCTGCGTGTCGCAGCGGACCGGGTTGAAGGCGGTGATGTACGCGATGCCGTGGGGCAGCAGCGCGGAAGTCGTGCAGGTCGGCGCGCAGGCCGTTGCCCGCGCGCACGCGCTTGATCACCTGGTAGCGGTCGTTCATCACCACGTCTTCGCCCTGGCCGAAGCCGAACGCCGAGCACGCGGCCCTTCCACCACGTCAGCACCTCGCTGCCCTTCGTAGGTCTGCACGTTGAGGTTCTCAGCGGTCTCGGCGCCGGGCAGGTCGCCGAACCACACCAGGCGTGCCCTGCGGCGTGTAGATCAGCGGACCGTACTGCCCCGGGCCCGGACCGTTCGTCGTGAAGATGTCGCCCGCGGCCGGGTCGCGGTCGGGCGTCGTGACGGTCAGGAGCGGCGCCTGCATGCCGGGCTGCGTGTAGAAGCTCTGAGTAGTCGGCCGGCAGCGCCGGGGGGTTGTGGTAGTCCGGCGAGGCGGCCGTCGGATACGGCGTGTCGTGCGGAACGCGAACGACACGGGCCGGCCGGCCACGGTCGCGCTGACCTCGACGCGCTCGCCGTGGTCGAATGCCGAGGTCGGCACGAAGCTCGCGCCGTCGCCCTGCGAGTAGCCGCGCAGCGCGCCGGCGTGCGGGCCGCTGCGTTCGCCGCGCACCGCCACGGCGGTGATCGCCGAGGCCGGGGCGCCGAGGAAGCTGATCTGCGTGTGGGGGTTCGCCGAGCCGGTTTCCGGTGCCGGGCGAGACGTCGACGGCGGTGCCGGGCAGCGCGGCGCTGCGGCTCGACGCTCGCGGGCAGGCAGCGCGGCGAGACGCTCGCGGTCGTCGAGCTCGCGCCGATCTTCAGGCTCGGGGATCCGAGCACGATCGCCAGCACGCCCCAGACGAGCACGGCGACAGCCGGGACGATGAGCAGGTAGCGGCGCATTTGAGAGAGCGGCGGCCCGACACGGCGCGCGGCGACGGCGCCGCGAGCCGAGGCCGGAAGGGTGCCACATCGTCTCGCGGCAACGTAAGAGTTCCCGCAAAACCGCTCCTGCTCGGCGCGATACGGCGAAGCGAGCGGGTCGATCGATAGCCTGCCCGGACCGATGAGCCAGACTCCTCCCCGCCACCCCACCGCTCGTCGTCGCCGGCTGCGCCGTCGCGCTGATCGCGTGCGGCAGCGCCTCCTCGGCGAGCGTCTCCGACGAAGCTCCGGCTCCGACGGCGATCACAGCGGCCAGCAGCGCGGTCGCACGGCGAACCCGGTCGCCGTCTCGCCCGAGCCGGGCACGCCGGATGCGTCGCCGAACACGCAGATCAGCTTCCTCGGGGGCAGCGGCACACAGGTCTCGGGGGTCATCGTCGAAGGGCTCGCACAGCGGCTCGCACAGCGGCATGCTGCGCGCCTACTCGACCGGCACCGGCGAGAGCTTCATGCCCTAGCCATCCGTTCACGCCGGGCGAGAAGGTGACGGTCCAGGCGCAGGTCAGGGCGGGCCCGACACGCGGCGCGGTCACGACGAGCTTCACGGTCGCGCACCAGTACACGCCGAGCCAGAAGCAGTTCCCGTTCAACCCGGGCAACGCCGCCGACGTCCAGCACTACGCCTCGGCGCCGACGCTGACGCCGTCGACGGTCCGCATCCGCACGCCCGCGAAGCCCGGCGCGGCGCCCGGCGACCTGTTCCTCGCGCCCTACCAGGGCAAGGGCACGCCCGGCCCGATGATCGCCGATCAGTCGGGCCATCTGATCTGGTTCAAACCGCTGCCGAGCGGCGAGTCGGCGACCAACTTGCAGGTCCAGCAGTACGGCGGCCAGCCGGTCCTGACCTGGTGGCAGGGCCGGATCCTCGAGGTCGGCTTCGGCCAGGGCGAAGACGTGATCTACAACTCCAGCTACCGGCAGATCGGCCACGTGCGCGCCGGCAACGGCTACCACGCCGACCTGCACGAGATCCGCCTCGAGCCCGACGGCACCGCGTGGATCGACGAGTTCGACCCGATCGAGGATGAGACCCTTCACTGATGTCTCCGAATACCATTGCGCTAACCGACTTTCCGGCGGCTCCCCGCAGTTGACCCTGCGCTTGCGTGAATGGGTGACGACGGTCGATCACAAGCGGCTAGGCGTCCTCTATATCCTTTACGCGCTGATCTTTCTTGGATTCGGTGGCGTTGAGGCGACCATCATGCGGCTCCAGCTCATTCGGCCGAATAATCATCTGGTATCGCCAGAGGTCTTCAATCGCATGTTCACGATGCACGGCACGACCGTGATCTTCTTCGTGGCCATGCCTTTGGTGTTCGGATTTGCGAACTATCTTGTTCCGCTGATGATCGGCGCCCGCGACATGGCATTCCCGCACTGAATGCCTTCAGCTTCTGGATGACCGCCATGGGCGGGTTATTCCTTTATTTCAGCTTCCTCTGGAGACGGCCTCTATGGCGCGGGAAGCGCGCCCGATGTTGGATGGTTCGCATATGCGCCGTTGACGGCAAAGTCGTTCTCTGTCGGCCACAGCACGGATTTCTGGACCCTGTCACTCTTATCGTCCGGTGTCGGCAGCATCGGAACCGCCATCAATATCGTCGCCACAATTCTGTCGATGCGCTGTCCGGGCATGACGCTCGGGAAGATGCCCCTGCTCGCATGGCTGAACCTGACGATGGGCGGGCTGGTGACTCGGCCGTGATCTGGATGCACTTCTTCTGGGTGTTCGGACACCCGGAAGTATATGTACTGGCGATTCCAGCTTTCGCATTCGCTTCCGAGATCATCCCCGTGTTCTCGCGCAAGGCGATTTTCGGCTACCCCGTGATGGTGCTGGCGACGGTAGCGATCGGGTTCATCAGTATGAGCGTCTGGGCTCACCACATATTCACCGTGGGAATGACGTCGGGCGCAAACACATTTTTTGTTCTCTCCACAATGGCCATTGCCGTCCCTACGGGGATCAAGATTTTCAACTGGCTGGCAACTATGTGGGGCGGTAAGATCCGCTTTGCCGCGCCGATGCTGTTCTGCATCGCGTTCCTGTTCCAGTTTCTGATCGCGGGATTGACGGGAGTCACGATGGCCGTCGCGCCTTTCGACTGGCAATTCAGCGGTTCGTGGGCGGGATCCTCTTCACCATTTTCGGAGCCCTCTACTACTGGTGGCCCAAGGCCTCAGGGAAGATGTATAACGAAGCGCTGGCCCGGCTGCGCCAGGTGCTGCAAGGCGGAGGCAATATGCCGGCGTACGGGAAGAATCTGAACCCGAGACGACCGCGCTCGTGGCGTTTCTGGAGACACTCCATCCGGGAAGCCAGGCTCAGGCTAAGGACGCTTCGCTCACGTCCGACTCGCAGCGGTGAGACGCACGGTTTTTCTTGTCGCGATCTGAAACCGGAAAAGAAAAATCAAAGCCAATTTTCCGGGGAAACAGAGCTGACTTGGGCCTAAAAGGCAAAACAAAGCCAATGTTGCGGGGGAATTCATCGATCCACTTTTGTTTGGCTCAACAACTTACCAGATCCGTACCTGGAAAATTGGCTTTGTTTTGTTATATGCGAAATTCGGTACCCGGCACAGGCGCGCCGGTGGCAAAAGAGCAACCCGGTCGGGTACCTCCCCCTTGCGGCGCGGATGATCGGTCGGCGTGCTCATTGTCGCTAAGCGAATTATGGATCCATCAGGCCGCGTGACGTAAGTTCCTGATCGCTGAACTGCTCGGCTCCGGAATATCGGATCGCGAAGTTGATGATATAATCATCAATGATAGATGCATTTCTCATCACTCATGTTACTCTGAAAAGCGATGAGAACCACGGTGGATATCCCCGAACCCCTCCTGCACAGCGCAAAGGACCTTGCCGCGGCCAGGAACGTTACGCTGAGCGCGATCGTCGAGGACGCTTTGCGGGGGTTGCTGTCGGCGAAATCCGGGGAGGCCGCGACTCCATTCCGCTTGCACACGGTTCGAGGGAGGCTCGTTGAGCCAGGCACCGACCTCGACCGTACATCAGCGCTTTTGCTGACCGACGACGAATCCGAATTTGGCGCGCATCGGTGACCGGCCATGCAGATGCCGGACGTGAACGTGCTGGTTTATGCGCACCGGGACGGCGTGGCTAACCACGACCGGTATGCCGCGTGGTTAACGAACCTCGCCACGGGACCGGAGCCGTTCGCGCTTTCCGAGTCAGTCCTTCACGGGTTCCTGCGGATCGTTACTAATCCCCGCATCTTCGATCCGCCGTCGACGCTTTCCCAGGCTTTGCGGTTCCTGGACTCTCTTATTGAGCGGCCCGGGTGTTGCATGATGCGAACGGGTCCCCGTCATTGGACAATTTTTCGGCAGCTTTGCGAATCCGGCCAGTTGCGCGGCAAACTGATCGCCGACGCCGCCCATGCCGCGCTGGCGATTGAGACCGGGTGCGAGTGGGTCACCGCCGACACCGATTTCGCCCGCTTCGCTCCCCTTTTGCGCTGGCAGCATCTTTAAGTCCGGACTGGGGTGTAGTGGACGTGGCTGTATCCGCCCACCCACGAAGAAAGCTATCCTGTATACCGGCAGCTCCGGTAGGAGAACGACTGCACGCAGCAGGGCGGGAATCGCGGCCACTGTCTGTGTGCTCGGCGCAGTGAGCATGATGTTTCTGTGCCCTCGCGCTTTCGCGTTGAATCCCTCCCTCGAAGTGAATCAATACATGCATATGGCCTGGACGGCTCGCGACCATCTTCCGGGGGCCACGCAATCGATTGTCCAGACATCCGACGGATATCTTTGGCCTGGTACGGAATTCGGTCTCGTTCGGGGCCCACGTTTCGGGAGCTTCACGATCGTGTCGCCGGTATCGCGACCTTGCTCAAAGAGAGAGGCTTTGAGGCAAGAGACCGGTTGGCCCTGCTCCTGCCGAACGAGCCCGAGTACATCGAGTTAGCGTATGCGTGCGCATGGCTTGGCCCGATAGCGGTTCCATTGAATACACGGTTATCGGCGGAGGAAATCGATCATGTGCTTGCCGATGCAACCCCGCGCGGATTGATTCGGCACTCATCGATGCCCGTCCCGAGAGTGGAGCTTTCATGGCAGCGTGTTCTGGATAAGGAGCCCTTCGAGGTTCGGAACGATTGCCGCCCGAGCCTGTCTACGATCTTCAGGCCGTTCTGGCTCTGCCTTACACCAGCGGTACGACCGGCCGTCCGAAGGGCGCGGTGGTGTCTCATACCCAGCTCCTGGCGAACATACATGACATGAATTACTGGATACCTCCGAGGGAACGAAGTGTATACCTGCACGCCGCTCCCATGTTCCACATCGCCGATTTCCCGATGATCTTTTCCGGGTCGGCATTTGGCTCCCGCCAGGTTGAGAGCATTCAAATGTGATCGATGTCGTGGTTGATACAAACGTGCTGGTGGCGGCGTTCCGGTCCAGTCTGGGGGCCTCCTACCGCCTCTTGCAAACGATTGAAGGTCGGCAGTGGCGACCACAGTGATTTCCCCGGCGCTGGCGCTCGAATACGAGTCGGTGCTGAAGCGCGGAGCGGGGGACTGGGGCGTGAGTCCCGGCGACGTTGACGATTTCACCGAGTACCTGTGTAGCCACGCCAGATTGGTCCAGATCTATTTCCGCTGGCGGCCGATGTTGCCTGACCCGGACGATGATCGTATTGTGGAGGTAGCGTCCGAAGCGGATCGCCGATCGTGACGTTCAACGTAAGGGATTTCCGCGGGTCCGAGAGTTTGGGCATCAGAACAATGAGTCCCGGTGAGTTGCTGGCCATTATGGGAGATCAGAGGTGAGTGTGAGTGTCAACGTTCCCGAAGAGTTGTATCGCCGGGCCACGGAAGTGGCAACGGCTGAAAACATCTCAGTTGACGATCTGTTCGCATCGGCCTTTGAGGAGCGCCTTCTCGAATTCGAACGGCTCAAAGAAAAGGCTTCACGCGGAAGCTACCAGAAATTCCTGCGCGTCATGTCGAAGGTTCCCGCCATCGAACCTCCGGAACATGACCGCCTTTGATGTTCCGAGTCACGCACTGGACATTTCATTCGCCTCTTTCGGGCATCAGCAACTAACGAATTCGTAGCCTGTGTACCCGCTGTGTACCTCGGTTCGGCCGAAGTATCGATTCTGGCGTTTCTGCCGGATTGTAGAATCAGTAACTTGCGGTGGCTCAATAAGGCGTGCGGGTTCGAGCCCCGCCCGGCTCACCATTATTTTTCAAGCGGTCGCCGGGCCGGCGGAGTTGTCTGACACCACTGTCTGACACTGAACACGGTCCCATTCTGTCAGAGTCGCGCGGCATTATAGAAGCAGCGCTCCAGGGCGAGCGGGCTGCCGCAACCTGTGCGTGGGCCGTTATCGCGACTGACTATGAACATCACGTTGTCAGAGGCCGGCTATCATGATGCATCCGAGATCGCGGAGTTGTGCGCGCTGCTCTGGCCAGACGTTTCAGCAGAGGAACACCGAACCGAGCGGCAGGCAATTCTGACATCGGGCGTCTGCGGCAATCTGCCGATTGCAATCTTCGTCGCCAGAGATGAGAGCGGCACGATGCAGGGGTTTGTTGAGGTAGGGATGCGATCTCATGCGGATGGATGCGACCCGGCGCAACCGGTCGGATACATTGAAGGCTGGTTTGTGCGTGAACCGGTGCGGCGGCAAGGACTGGGCATGGCTTTGGTCCGCGAAGCCGAGCGGTGGGCGCGCGAGCGTGGCTGCAAGGAGATGGCTTCGGACGCCTGGATCGATCACGAGGATTCTCATCGGGCTCATGCGGCCGCGGGGTTTGAAGTCGTGGATCGGTGCGTTCACTTCCGTAAGACGTTGTAAAGTTCGAGTTCATGGGCGTCTTCGGAGCGATTGAAGCGGGCGGCACCAAGTTTGTGTGCGGCGTCGGATCGGGACCGGATGATTTCCTTACTGCTCGGATTCCCACCACGTCGCCCGAGGCAACTGTGGCCGCCGCCGTGTCGTGGCTGCGCGCACAAGCGGGAGGCCAGTTGCGCGCGGTGGGGATCGGGTCGTTCGGACCGGTCGAACTGAAGCAGGACTCGCCTTGTTATGGTTACATCACTTCTACTCCGAAGACTGCGTGGAGGAATTTCGATCTGGCGGGCGCAGTTCAAAGAGCGCTCGGCGTTCCGGTTGCTTTCGATACGGATGTGAACGCGTCGGTGCTCGGCGAGGCTCGATGGGGCGCGGCTCGCGATGTTGAGAACTGTCTTTACCTCACAGTCGGCACGGGCATCGGCGGCGGTGCGATCGTGTCGGGGCGCATCCTTCATGGGCTGACCCATCCGGAGATGGGCCATATTCGGATTCCGCATGATCTGGTGCGCGATCCGTTTCGCGGTAGCTGTCCTTATCATGGCGATTGCCTGGAGGGGCTTGCTTCAGGGCCTGCGATCGAGACGCGGTGGGGTGTTGGTCCGGCGGAGCTGCGGGACGATCATCCGGCATGGGCGCTAGAAGCGACGTACCTGGCCGCTGGAATTGCCAATTTTGTTTGCACGCTTTCGCCGGAGCTTATTTTGATTGGCGGTGGTGTGATGCGGCGAACCCAGTTGTTCGGGATGGTCAGGGATGAGTTGTCCCGGCTTCTCGCGGCTTATGTGGCGAGGATGCCTGAAGTGGCGGCGCCTGGGTTGGGTGATCGCGCGGGCGTGCTGGGCGCGCTGGCTCTGGCGTTAAGGCGCTGAGTTGGAAGCCGGACCGGGGGTCCGGCGCAGACGTGGGCGTCTGCCCTACTCGGTCTAGAAATGAAGTCCGAATAAGACCTCGGCCTGGTTCACGTTTGAGAGTCCTTCGAAGTAGGCAGAACCCTGATGGGTATAACGCAATTCGCCGCTGAGTCGGATGAAGGGGATCTTCAGGTCAACGCCTCCACCGACGACAACGCCGGCGTTCGATTCATTGATGGGGCCGAAGTTTTGGGCTGTCTCCGAGATGGCAGCAAGATGATCGAAGGATACGCCCACTTCGAGGAACGGTTTCACAATCGGTGTGTGGAAGCGGTATTGGAGCAGGAACGGGAATCTCCATTCGGAAGCGGAGGCGGTAGTGGGAGTTGCCGACACCGGCGAGACGTTCGGTCCACTCAATATAGATGTTGGACCAACAAATTGCGTCAGAAAGCTATAGGGCCGGTAGAGGGCGTCCACCTCGAAGCGCAGGCTCAGCGGCAGATTGACCTGAATCGTGGGTCCCACCGTGAAGTTCGTGCTGTTCGCCGCGTAAGAATTATTGTTAAAGTTGGTAACCGAATTCACCACATCAGTAAAGGGCGCGCCACCAAGCACACCGAACGAGAAAGTTTCTGCGCCGGCCGATGCGGCGAAAATTATTCCCACTGCCAGGAGCCTGTTCAAGATCATGCCAGGTGAGACGCCCCTGCGGGCAGGATAGTTGCGGGTTGCGGCATTTTCGCGATTCGATGTAGATCGTTGAAGACGCGGTTCGGACGAACACCGGCGCTGACGTAAAGCTCCGCGCCGAGCAGAAGCTCGGCGGCAGCGCGGAAGCGCTGGCCCCACATTGGTTGCGCAGCGTCTTCATCCGCTTTGGCGGTCTGCAGTCGCGGCTGGGGTCACCGCTCGGAGTCACCGATCAGATGTAACAAGATGTGACGAACCTGTTGTTCCGCACGGTGCTCAAAAACATAGATTGCCTGCCATGTGCCGAGGCCCGGCGATCCTCCGCGAACCGGCATGGAGAGGCTGGTCGAGGTGAGCGCGGAACGTATGTGCGACGGCATATCGTCGCTGCCTTCGGTGGTGTGGCGGAACCATGCGGTGCTCTCGGGAACCAGGCGCTCGAAGAATTCATTCATATCGCGCCGCACGTCGGGATCGGCGTTCTCCTGAATTGTGAGCGACGCCGAAGTGTGCTGGATGAAGACGGTCAGCAGGCCGTTCCGAATCTGCTGGGCGCCCATCCAACTGCGTATATCCGGCGTGATGTCGTAGAAACCCTTGCCGCGCGTTGCGACTTTCAGTTCCCCATAGGCCTGTGTCACTCGACCGTTACGCTTTTGGCGAGATTGCGCGGCTGGTCCACGTCACATCCCCGGCGCACCGCGATGTGATAAGCGAGCAATTGCAGCGGTACGATCTCCAGAATGGGAGTCAGGAGGTCGGGAGCGGCGGGGATCTCGATTACGTCGTCGGCTACCTTTCGGACTTCAGTGTCACCTTCGGACACGACGGCGACAACCTTACCTTCGCGCGCTTTCACCTCCTGGATGTTGGAGAGGGTTTTTTCATAGAGCACCATACTCTCCTCGCTGGCGGCGTCGTGAGTTGCGAGGACAACCACGGGAAGGTTTTCGTCAATGAGGGCGTTCGGGCCGTGCTTCATCTCACCGGCCGGATAACCTTCGGCGTGAATGTACGAGATCTCCTTCAGCTTGAGCGCTCCCTCAAGCGCGATCGGGAAATGGATGCCGCGGCCGAGAAAGAGAAAATCGCTTACGCGGAAAAGCTTCCGGGCGAGGTCTTCGTACTGTCGGTCGTTCGCCAGAATAGTTTCGAGCTTGCCCGGTATGCAGACGAGTTCGTGTACGAAAGCGCGGGCGCAATCGTCGCTCAGGTGTCCGCGGATTTCGGCGAGATACAGAGCCAGGATCGCCAGCGCCGTTAACTGGCAGGTGAACGCTTTCGTCGAGGCGACGCCGATCTCGGGGCCGGCGTGGGTGTAGATCGATCCCGACGCTTCGCGGGTGATCATGGAGCCGACCACATTGCAGATCGCGAGCGTCTTCGACCCCTTGCGTTTCGCTTCCCATTGGGCGGCGCGCGTGTCCGCGGTCTCGCCCGACTGGGAGATGACCACAGTGAGGACCTCCGAGGAAACGATCGGATCGCGATAACGAAACTCGCTGCCGTAATCGACTTCGACCGGAATGCGGGCCAGCTTCTCGATCATGAACTTTCCCGCGAGAGCCGCGTGCCAGCTCGTTCCGCAGGCGATGATCTTGACCTGCTTGAACGATTGAAATTCGGCGGGGGTGATGTCCATTTCGTCCAGAAAAATGCGACCCGTTTCCTGACCCACGCGCCCGAGAGTCGTGTCGCGGATGGCACGCGGCTGCTCGAAGATTTCCTTGAGCATGAAGTGCTTGTAGCCGCCCTTTTCGGCCATGATCGGGTCCCAGAGGATGTGCTGGATCTGGCGGTTGACGGGGTGACCGTCGAAGTCGGACAGCTGAACGCCGTCCTGAGTAAGGATCGCCATATCGCCGTCGGCGAGGAAAAACATGTCGCGCGTGTGGCTCAGGATGGCGGGCACGTCGGAGGCGACGAAGTACTCGCCGTTGCCGAGGCCGATCACGATCGGGGGTCCTTCGCGAGCCGCCACGATCTTGTTCGGATCATTACGGTCAATCACTGCCAGTGCGAAGACGCCGCGAATCTGTTTGAGCGCGGAGCGGACGGCGGTTTCCAGATTCCCGTCAAAGTATTTTTCGACCATGTGCGCGATTACTTCGGTATCGGTCTCGGTTTTGAAGATATGGCCCTCGCGCTGGAGTTGTTCCTTCAGCGGAAGGAAGTTTTCGACAATGCCGTTGTGAACGACAACGATGTCGCCTGAGCAGTCGCGGTGAGGGTGGGCGTTCTCTTCGCTGGGGCGGCCGTGGGTTGCCCAGCGGGTGTGGCCGATGCCGTAATTGCCCTCGACCGGATTGGTTCGCAGAACGTCTTCAAGGTTACGGAGTTTGCCCGAAGCGCGGCGGACTCCCAGAGTTTGATCGTCACAGTAGACGGCGAGTCCGGCTGAGTCGTAACCTCGATATTCGAGGCGCTTCAGACCGTCCATGATGATGGGCACGGCGCGCTGCGATCCTACGTAACCTACGATTCCGCACATAGGTGTATTGTACGGAACGGGAGTTGGAATCCTTGAAGAGAGCGTTGACGGCTTGCGCGATTCGATAAAGTTGCACAACAGGCAAGCGGGGCGGGTTTCGCGGATGGACGATCCAATTCCGCCCGCGGACGCGCTGACCGTGGTAATTCGGGAGCCGGCGCGTCTTGTGCAATGGCAGCGTCAGCTTTTTCGCGCCGCTCGCGAAGCCGGACCGGGGGTCCGGCGCGGACGTGGGCGTCCGCCCCACATGCGTACTCAGCGGTCATGGGTGGACTGGCCGAGCATTACGTCGCGATGCGGAGCTTCCCGGAATTATAACCGCGATATGCGAGGCGCTTGAGGCCATCCCTGATGGGAACGGCACGCCGCGATCCGGCCTGATTTCTTCCGGAATGGAAGATACAGCAAGCAGAACATAAGCGCGGCGGTCGCCTCCGCCGGCAGCAGGTAGAAGGGCCAGGGCCCGAAGAGGTTGAGGAGCGAAGCGCTCCCGGGTTTAACGCAAAGATACATGTAATTGGTGTGGAATACCGCGTCGAACACACCAATGAGAAGGGCGTAAGCGTTGAGCAGCAGGAGCGTTCTCCAGACGCACCCGGGGCGCGGGCGCGCCTGGCGGGACCAGACGAGGAACAGCAGGGCCGCGATCATGCCGCCGTGGGAGAGGAAGAAATAGACTGTGGGATAAGACAGCGGAGCCGCCCAAAGGTCGGGCGTCAGGACCGCCATCACTGAGCCGCTCACTCCCGCCAGCCATGCGAATTCGAAGACGAGCGGCTGGAGGGTTATCGTCGCAAAGACGGTAAGCCAGAGCGTCAGGTCGCATAGTTCGAGCGGAAGGCCGCCGGGAAACCGGAAGCCCTCCGTGCGTAGTCTCCACGCGTACCAGACAATTTCGTTCAGGGCGAGGAGACACGCCAGGGAGACCGCGATCCCGCGGCTGCAGGCGGGCCGGCGGCGCGCGAGCCACGCCAGCGCGGCGGCAAGCGCCGGGATCGCGGCAAGTATCGCGAGGTGAGGCAAACCGAGGAGACTGATGGAATGGGAGGGCAACTTAACGCCGCAAACTTGCCGTGTTCGATAAGACCGGCCGCGGGGCAGGTTTATTCGCCATGAGCAGTGGCATGAGGCGCGGCTCCAAATCCTTCAGCACCTGGACGGCGAGCGCGCTGGTGAATTCGTAATGTCCGGCGGTCTTGCCTGGGACGAACGCCAGCACCGTTCCGTAGAAGCGGTCGCCGATGAAAAACACGAAGGCGGCGGTGCGGTTGACGATCTTCGACGCAATCATCGAACCGTGCGGACCGTATTCCTGCAGTCGATTATCGCCGGTGCCGGTCTTGCCTCCGACGGGCAGGACTATGCCGCCAGGCAGCCGCAATCCACCGCGCGCCCGCTTGCCCGTTCCGTTTTCGACGACCCCAATCATCTGCTGGCGAGCCAGGCGCGCAATCGCGGGCGAGAGAACCTGCTTCCCGTTCCCGGTCTCGCGCGTGAGAACCGTCTCGAACGGGGTCGCCTGGGCAAACTGAAGCCGGTTGATTCGGACGGTGGGATAAAGAGATCCGTCGTTAAGAAGTATGCCCGCGAGCTTCGCGAGGGCCTGCGGGGTGTCGCCCGAAACTCCGATACAGGTGGCATAGGAGGGCGTGAGTGCGTCGAAGGGATAACCGAGCCCCTGCCAGGCGCGATGGATCGGGCGGAAGGCGTCGATCTCGAGGAGCGTTTCGATGCGCTTGTCCTGCGCGTGTTTGTAGCGCGTTTTGAACAGCCAGGCATAAACCTCCTGACGCTCCGGGGCGCTCTTTGCAAGAACCTCGGCGAGCGTCGCTTTCGGGTGTTGCTCGCGGTAATTCAATAACCAGAGTTCGAGAGGATGTACGTGGGCAAGATATCCCCGGTCGTTGAGGTTGAACTTATCGGGGCCGTATTTGTCGTAGAGATCGCCGAGGTCTTCCCGCGCCAGCGCGACGGCCGGAAGATGCGCGGTCATGAATCCGCTGAATTCGTCGAGACCCGCCTGGGGGCGCACCGAACGAAAGATCACTGCCGCCCGTAACGGCGTGACGTGAATGCCCGCCAGCAGGGTATTCAGCGATTGCGCCGGAGGTTGCCCGGTGTACTTTTCGTAAAACCGGCGAAGGAATGTACTGCCCTCGAAGTCGGCAAATCGATCCAGATAGCGCTTGCGGGCGGGATCGTTCTCGTCGGTCAGGACGTTGGGGGAAGCGCCGGGAACCCGGTACATGTAATAGCGCTCGATATCGCGCATCAACCGGATGAAAACGAGATTGACGGAGTTCTGAAAACCGTCACTCACCGTCCAGAAGCGGCCGTCTTCGGAGTGCTGGAAGTTGTCGAAGTGGTGGAGCCCGCCGGCGGTGAAGAACGCTTCGCCGGGGCTGCCGGAATACTTGCGTTCGAGCGCCGCTTCGAGCATCGGCTCCAGACTTCTGTCGTTCGCGGTCGAGAGATAGTCGAGGGCCCATTGAGTAATGTTGTCGCCGGGGGTGACGGTTACCGATTTCAGAGCCCCGAGCGGCATTCCGGCGTACTTTGCGTGCAGATCTTCCACGATCTGGAGGTAATTGATCATCGTCCGCAACTTGGCCGTCGATCCCAGCTGGAGGCGGGTGCCCTGATTGATGTCCAGAGGCTCGTTATAGTTGTCCGTCTGCACGCGCAGGAGATTCGCTCCGTGGCCCCGCTCATAGACGGTCACGCTGTAAATGACGGACTGCGGATTGCCGCGGTCCAGGAGCTGATATCCATCGAGACCTGCGGCTTTTACGGCGTCCGTGGCCGACAGGCCCTCAAGAAACGCGTTGACGGACTGCTGCGTGAATTCATCGAACGTGGTTTGCGCCGTCAGATCCAGGCGGTCAAGCGCGTACGCATTATCGATGCCGAGCAGCGAGAGGAGGGACGCGCGAACCGCGTCCGGCGCTTTGTTCGCTGTGAAGCTCTCGGCCGGTCTCGAAGCCGGATGCGAGCGAGTGCGCCGAGTGACGCGTAACGCCGCGTCCCGCAATCGGGGAGAAATGACGTGGCCATCGCTCAGAACGCGCAGGTAACGGTCGACTTCCGAATTGAGGAGGTCCTGGTGTTTGACGAGATCGCGGGTGGGCTCGCGCAATGCGAGAAACAGCGACAGGACCTCGCGATAGGCGACGGCCCGTTCACGCATACCCCTGGCGCCGCGCCCGCGGCCGCCGTCCGCGAGCAACCGGTTTGTCTTTGTAAGATCGGCGCCATACCAGTCGCGCAGACCATCGGCGAGCCCGATGACTTCACCCTCGCCGTGCGCGGCGGCCAGTGGAATGGAGTTGATGTAATCGCATACGATCCGCTGCCGGGCGGAATACGTTACCGGCCCGTTGCGGTACGCGCGCAGGGTGGCGGAAGCCATCTGACGGAGCTTGTCGGCGACGTTGCCCGTCCGGCCTTCGGGAGAATGGCGGGTCTTTTCCAGCTGTGTTGCAAGCGTGCTTCCGCCGATGACCGGAACACTGTGATCGACCGAGTGAAGCCCCAGGTCGAACAGCGCCCGGCTGAACCGGCCCCATTGAATCGCGGGATTCAGGTAAGGGTGATGCTGGTCGAGAATATCGCGGCTCTCAATGAAGAGCAGGGTATCCACGATCAGCGGAGGGATGGAGCTGAAGTCGGGGTAGATCCGATGCGGATAAAGCGAGTTGTAGAGCGGTCGCCCATTCCGGTCTTCAATTCGAAGGCCGGCCTGATTCTTTTCCTGGTAAATGGGAAAGACGCCGAGCCTGGTGAGCCTTATTGAGGTGCTCGTGCCGCGCGCCTGTCTATCGATGAAGTATCCGCGCGACTCGAGGCGTTTCACAAAATCCGGTAATTCGGACAGGCCGAGACGCTCGTCGTAGGGTCCATCGGCGGAATGCTCGACCGCGTCACTGGCGCCGCTCCGAACGGTGAATGTGGCGGCGTGCTCAGCTACGTTCGAAAGCAGATGCGCTTCGAGCCACGAGGACTTGAGATCGAGAGAGACGAAGAATGCGGTCAGGACGACTGCGGCAACCGCAACCGCCGCTATACGTCCGAGCCCGCGAGGCACCGTGATCTCCCACTGGGGAAGACGGATTCCGGACTGATTCGGTTAAATCCGGCACGTGGCAGCAGGTGAAGAAGAGCACCGCGGCCGCACCGCCGCGGTGACACCACTCACCGACCGCGGGTCAGCACGCGGGTTAACCCAGCATTTCGATCCGATAGTCTTCGATGACGGGATTGCTCAAGACGTCGCGCGCGATGGCGTCCAGATCTTCCCCTGGCTGCATGGTGATCTCGAAATACTTCCCCTGGCGGACATCCTCGATGCCACGATGACCAAGGCCGTTGAGCGCCGCGCGAATGGTCTGGCCCTGGGGATCGAGGACAGACGGTTTAAAGGTTACGTATACCCGAGCTTTCACTTAAGCCTATTCTAGAAAATCAAATCTCGCCGAACAGGCTCTCCTGCAAATCGGCCGGCCTGGGGGGACGCCGTTTTGGTTTTGGCGGCGGCGCGAATCCACGCATGAGCGCGAGCATTTGCACGTGATGGGCGTAAATGTCGACAAGCGCCGTACACTTCTCGCAGCCGCCTCTGATCGCGCCGCGGCCATCCATATAAGGGTCGAATCGGGGATGGCGAGGGCACTTTCCACGCCATCTGACGCTGCCGATCTTTAGCATCCGTTTTATTATCCTGACACAATCACCGGGGCGCGGGAGCCGGCGTCGGAGTCGGCGGAATGGCGGGCGCCGACACACGGTTGACAACGCCTTTGAACGCCTCGTCAATGGTCACGTTGTTGTTCACGAGCGTCTGGCCGGTCGCGCGTTCGAACTGGACTTTTGACTTGGCGTAGGCGTCCAGAGTGGCGACTTCCGTCGAGCGCGCCTGAGCCACATAGCTCTGATACTGGATAACAAGGAAGTTGGTGGAAAGGCCGACGGCGAACTTTTCCTGCTCGATCTCAAGGGATTGTTCCTGCAGTCTTGTGGTGAGCGTGGCCGCTTCGTATGCGGAACGAGTGCGCTGCAGCGCGATTAACGCGTCTTCGACCTCGGTGCGGATCTGGTTCTCCAGCTGTTTCAAACGAACCTGGGTCTGGCGGACCTGCAGCTGGTCTCGCGCAACGTCCGACTGCGCGATCCGGTTGCGCACGGGCAGAGTGAGGTTGATGCCGACGCTGACGGTCGGATACTTTCCTTCAAAAATCTGGCCGAGAACGGTTCCGTAGCCTCCCGACGCGCCCGGGAGAGCGGAGACAGGAATGCCCGACCCCGGCAAGTTTGTGAATGCCGGATTGAGATCGCCGGCGAGGCCGCTGCTTTCGAAGTTGCCGACGAGATCGAGTTCGGGCCGCAATTCGTTTCTGGTCCCCTTCAGGTTGATTTCGGTGTTGGTCAATTGCAGTTTCGCGGCCTGATACTCGGGACGGTGATCGAGCGCCGCGGCAACGATCTGGGCCGGCGTTTCGGCCGGCAGGGGGCTTGTAGAAAGGGTGTCGGTCGGGACGATGCGGGCATCGTGCAGCAGCGGATCGTCGCCCCAATTCCGGGAGAGAACGTTCTTCAGGATCAGTTCCTGCTGCCTGACGTAACCTTCGGAGTTGATCACATCCTGACGTGACGCGGCGACCTGCGCCTCGGCGCGCGTGGCCTCTATGGGCGCCAGCGTTCCCTCCGTAACTTTGCTTTGGTTGTCCTCGAGAAGGCGCTGGGCGGTGGCGAGCGTGTCCTGCTTGACCTTGAGATCGGCGTTGAGGCTGACGAGATCGTCATAGAGCCGGATCACGCCGGAGACGGTGGTGATGGCCTGCTGCTGGAATACGTAATCCGAAATCTTCTCGCTGTTTTTGGCGATATGGATGAAGCGCCGGTTCAGATCGGCGCCGAAGCCGCGCAGAAGCGGTTGAGTGACTGTGATGCCGAGACTGGAGAGCGCATACGGCTTCAGATAATTGTTGAGCGCGTTTTCATCCTGGTAGAGGTTTTGAAAGCCCGCGGAAATCTGAGTACCAGGGGCGAAGCCCTGCAGGTATCCGATATTTCCCGTGAAGTTGTTGCTTCTGAGATCCGTTGAGCCGGTGGTCAGCGTGGTCGGGTTCGGCGTCTGGGAGTGCTCCCCGAAAATCGATGCGGTAAATGCGGGATCGAACATCGGGATGATCGGGCCGCTGGCGAAGGGGAATGTGCCGGTGATGCCGAGATTGTCCTGGCCCTCGTCAATGAGCTGGCTGTCCGTAACGCTCACGGAGACGGTCGATTGCGGCGTTGCCCCGGTGGCGGCCGTCGTGAGCAGGGGGCTGCCGCTGGGGCCGCCGAGGCCCGGCGATGTTTCGTTGACCGTCAGGGGCACGCCTCGCAAGGCGCCGCCTCCCTGGGCCCGATAAGTATCGGTGCCTGCCATGCGGACTCCATAGCGCTCCAGCTCGATATCGAGGTTGTTTTCGAGAGCCAGCGCAATGGCGTCCTGGAGGGAGAGGTAAAGCTGTCCGGCGCGTATCAGGCTATCGATTCGGGTGGAGTCGCGGAAATCGGTGGACGAGACGCTGCCCGGCCTGAATTCTTGGCGGGGAAAGCCGCTGTTCATCGTGACCTGGGGTGAGCGGCCGATCGCGTTCGGGGCGGCATTTTGGGAATATGCCGGCGCAATCTGGAGGAAGCACAGGAGAACGGCCAGCGTTCGAGCGCCCAAGACCCGTTGCGCATGGTTCAACTGTTTCATATGCGTTTTACTCCTGTCTGCTTTGATTTCGACATGCGTCCGGCGTCGCTGCACCGGGAATCCGGGTTTTGCGAGCGGCACAACCGTTGCGCGGCGCCACAGGCGGGCGTCATCGTCAACAATAAACTCTCCGGGTAAGGTTCTGCGTCAGAAGGCGGTTACTCGCAAATCGTTCAATTGGGGTTGCGCCCGCGCCCGCCCGTTTCAGGGGCCGGATGATTCCAGATTAGCGATTCCGCCGGACGATCAGGCAAAGGGTACAGGCGTACGATCCATCATAAAGGTTAGCTCAGGACTTCCGCCGAAAAAGACGAGGGGAAAATGTCCCTTCTTTTCATTCATTTGCGCTGGAGAAGGCAAGCAACTGGAACCAGGAGGACTTGCCTGGAGATGAAGGTTCCATCTATCCTGCCATATGGTCGGAAGGTAATTAAAAGTCCATTTCATTGGAGACTATGCCACGCACTTCGTCAGCTTCAGCACGCAGATGGTCATTTACCCGCTTTTCTATTTTCGCTTGTTGCTTGTTCGCAGGTGCTGTCGCGGCAAGTGCCCAGACCGTTCCACTTCCGTATCGGCCGGTGACGGCTGAGTACAGCTACGGGCTGGATCGGATTATTTTCATCGTGGCAAGTCCGAATCAGCTCCACATTTTCGATCCGATTTCGCAGAACGACACCGCCGTAAACCTGTCGCAGGCGCCCCTGAGCCTCTCAATCAGTCCGGATGGGTTTCATGCAGCCGTGCTCCACAATTCGCTGGTTTCCTATGTCGATTTGCAAACGGCGTCGGTGGATCAGACGTACCCTTTAAGCGCTCCAGCGACCAATGTGGTGCTGGGAAGCAGCTTTGTTTACGTTTTCACCCAGCAATCCGGCGTTGTCTCCATCGCTCTTTCCAGCGGCGCCAGCGCAACGTACAACAACTGTTGTATTACCGGTACAAACCCCGGCCCCCGCCTGCATCCCGGCGGAACCGCAATCTACGCCAGCGGGTACAACGGGGTCTCGGATTTTAATGTCTCCGTGGGACCTGTCACATCCGTATACAACGCCGGATTCGGTGCTCCAACGTGCGGCGGGGTGTGGTTTTCTCCTGACGGTCGTCGCGTATATACGGGTTGCGCGACCGCCTTTCAGGTGTCTCCGCAGGACATCCCACAAAACTGTTGCGGCCAATCGCCATTCGATCCCAATCAGGACGGCTTGTACTGGGCCACTCTGGCGAGCGGGGCTCAGTTTGTGAGCTTGAATGAATCGGCGATATTGGGTCGCGTGGCGGCGATCCCGGGTGCATCTCAATACGGCGTGCCTCCGATAGCTGACAATCAGGTTTTTCTTTACGACAGCGCTTACCTCGAACCCGCCGGCACCCTTCAGTTGCCCCCGTTTGCCGCCAACGGCCAGAACTACCAGGCTCATGGCAAGGAGGTCTTTTATAACAAAGCTTCGACCGCCTTGTACGTAGTCATGCAGGCCGATAGTACGTCAGGACTGCTGGACGATTCCGCCGTTCAGGTTTTTCCGCTTGGCAATACGACTGGCTGCAGTCCGTCAGTTACCGCTCCCGCCACTACCGTTCCCGCGAATGGCACAGTGGCGACGGCTGCCATTACGGCCGCTCCGAGCTGCCTCTATCAGGCCTCCAGCGACTTCGGCCTGGCTCCAGTTGGTCTCCGGCGCTTACGGTTCCGGAAACGGGAACCTGAGTTATATTGTGCGGCCGAATGCCGGCGCCGCGAGAACCGGCACGATTACGATCGGCTCCCAAAGCTTCACAGTTACCCAGGCTTCGGCGACTGCGTTATCGGGCATTTTCAACCAACTCGGCTACTCGGTGATCGGAGCGGATTACAGCAAAGCCCTGGACCGCCTCATCATCGCTGTGAAAAGCCCGAAGGAATTGCATATTTACGATCCTGTCGGTGGTTCCGACCAGGTTGTGCCGCTTCCCAAGACTCCGCTCTTTCTGTCAGTGAGCCCGGATGGACTGTCTGCCGCGATTGGCGCCGACGGGTGGATTTCGTTCGTCAACCTTTCCACAGCAACCGTCACCTCCACGATGCAGGTCTTTGCTAACGTCCAGACGCTCCTGCTTGCGGGAAATGGTTATGTTTACGCGTTTGGGTCGAACGGAGGAAGCGGCTTCCTTTCCGTTCAGACAATGACGGGAACTCTGACTCTGGCGCAGTCTTACTATAACGGCCGTTATCCGCGGCTCTATGCGGATGGAAGTTCATTCTATACGGAGAGCTCGAAATACAACATCAGCGCCGGCCTGCCGCAGCCGATTCAGGAGAATTACTCCGGATGCGCGCCCTTCTGGCTCACTGAGGACGGAGCCCGCATGATTACCTCGTGCGGCAGGGTTTATACGACGTCGCCGGTTCCGTCGCTGGATCTTCAATTCAACGGATCGTTTTCCAATATTTCGTCCAACTGGTACGGAACGGTGATTCAATGGGCGGCCGAGTCGGCGAAATTGCATTCCACCGCTGTGATTCCCTCGATCAGCCCCTATTCTGGTCAGGGTACGGGGGTGGAAGACACATCCGTTCAAGTCTACGGCGATGCGGCTCTTGACTATTCCGGGGATTTAGCGCTGCCTGAGTTCACGGTGGCATCGACCTCCTACCCCGGCAGGGGCCGCTACGCCTTCTGGAACAGTTCCGAAGACAAGCTGATCGTGCTTGAACAGGCAGACGCCAGCGCAAATCTCCTTGCAGATTACGGCGCCGCTGTTTTTTCAATGGCAACGCCGGGAGCCGGTTGCACGTTCACTCTCGGCGCGCCATCGGGCAGCCTCGCAGCGGGTGAAGGGCTGAGCACGGTCAGCGTCGCGACAAACGCCGGTTGTATCTGGCAGGCGGTGTCGAACGCATCCTGGATCACCCTCGCTTCGGGAGGTGCGGGATTCGGACCGGGAACTCTGACTTACTCGATCGCCCCAAACGCCGGCGCTGTTGCGCGCACGGGGACAATAACGATTGCAGGCCAGACGTTTACGGTTACTCAGGCAAACTCAAGCTCAACGGGCGCTGCGGCATCGTTCTTAGTGACTGCGCCGGCGAGCTCGGCCTCAGGGGTGCGAATTTCACTTACAGTGAGCGCCCTCGACGCCAGTGGCCTCCCGCTTCCGGGCTATGCCGGCCAGATACACTTTTCGAGCACGGATAGCGGCGCCATTTTGCCCGCCGATACGATTTTGAACGGAACGGGCACTTTCTTCGTTTCACTGGTCACGAGCGGCGCACAAACTATCACAGTCAGTGACGCAGTGACGTTATCGCTAACAGGAACGACTCGAACCATCGCGGTGGCGGCGATTCTACCTTCCCGATATGTTCCGATCACGCCGTGCCGGGTGGTTGACACCCGCAACCCTGCGGGATCGTTCGGCGCCCCGTTTATCACAGCGGGGGGAACCCGCACTTTCGACATCCCGAGTTCATCGGACTGCGCGATTCCCGCCGCGGCAACCGCGTATTCTCTGAACCTGACGGTAGTGCCACACACCGCCACGCTGGGTTATGTGACGATGTGGCCGGCAGGTGGAAGTCAGCCCCTTACATCGACACTGAACTCACTTGATGGCAGGGTAAAGGCCAACGCCGCAATCGTGCCCGCAGGTAGCGGCGGCGCCATCTCCGTGTACGCTACCGACGACACGGACGTGATCCTGGATATCAGCGGTTATTTTGTACCCCCGCAATTTCCGGCCGGCTTCGCCTTCTTTCCCCTTCCGCCCTGCAGGCTTGTCGATACAAGACCCAACGCCCCATCGACCATCAGCAGTGGATCTCTGGCCGGCGGGACCAGCCGAACGCTTAACCTCCTCTCCGGAAGCTGTTCTGTGCCCGTCCAGGCAGCAGCTTACTCGCTGAATATTACCTCGGTGCCGTCAGGGTCACTGGGATACCTTACGGTGTCTCCGACAGGTGGAAGCCGGCCGCTGGCATCGACGCTGAATTCTCCGACGGGAACGGTCGTCGCAAACGCCGCAATCGTTCCGGCAGGCGCCAACGGGAGCATAGACGTATATGCCACCGATACGACGGATCTGGTGGTCGACATCAACGGGTATTTCGCTCCCGCGTATGGAGGGTTGTACCTTTACGTTCTCCCGCCATGCCGGGTTCTGGACACCCGGAATTCCTCCGGGTCACAGCCGTTTAGCGGACAGCTCGATGTCAACGTTGTGGCGAGCGGGTGCGGAGGGACGAACTCGGCGCAAGCCTGGGTTTTCAACGCGACTGTCGTGCCTTCGGCTTCGCTTGGCTATCTTACGTTGTGGCCGCAAGGGAATCCGGAACCATTGGTTTCGACCGAAAACTCCGTTGACGGCGCGCTGGACAGCAATATGGCGATTGTGCCTGCGACCGTTTCGGGGATCAGCGCTTTCGCGAGCGACAGCACGCAGTTGATTCTCGATACCTCAGGGTACTTTGCGCCGTAGGCGTTCGGAATCGCCCTCCGTAAATCGGCAATTACGGATACCTCGATGTCCAAAGTTAACTATCTTTACCGACCACCGCGGTCGATGACTGCCCGATTTGCCGTCGCTCTGTTCTGGTTGTCGGCATCGGCAATTACGGGCGAGGCGCAAACCGTATCGTTGCCCTATAACCCGGTAACGGCTGAATACAGTTATGGGCTCGATAGGATTATTTTCATTTCGGCGAATCCGAACCAGCTACATATTTTTGATCCGATTTCGCAGAGCGACATCGCGGTCAGTCTTTCTCAGCCGCCGCTAAGCCTTTCGGTGAGTCCCGACGGGCTTCATGCGGCAGTAGGCCACAACTCGCTTGTTTCGTACATCAATCTGCAGAACGCGTCGGTACAGGCAACCTTTCCGTCGAGTGTTGCGGTTAGCGGGGTGGTTCTGGCGACGGATTACGTTTACATCCTGAATCTGCAAAGCGACGTCCTGTCCATCGAACTATCCAGCGGCACAACATCCTCTTTCAGGTCTTACGGCGCGATCAGCGGCCGTCTTCATCCCAGCGGAAACGCATTTTACGCTACCACCGAGGGCAGCATCGAAGATTTCAACGTTTCCACCGGGCCCGTTACGGCGATGTACAACGGCGCCTATTCCAGCGGCGGGTCGGTTTGCATCGGAGTTTGGCTTTCACCAGATGGCCGCCGCGTCTACAGCGCATGCGCGTCCGTCTCGCAGGCTTCTCCGCAGGATACTGGTGTTCAGACCTGTTGCGGCGTGGTTCTGGACACGAATGCGGACGGTCTGTACTGGACCCGGCTTGGCGGCACGCTCCAGATCGTCAGTTTGAATGAATCGGCCATTCTGGGACGGGTAGCGGCAATTCCAGCGCAGAGCCCCTACCTCACATTCGAAGGGAGCGACAATCAGGTTTTCTTTTACGACAGCGCATATCTCGATCCGGCGGGCACCTTTCAGCTACCTGATTTCGTCGTCGACGGGCAAAACTATCAAGCGCACGGTAAGCAGGTTTTTTACAACCAGGCATCGACCTACTTGTACGTAGTAATGCAGGCAGACAGCACCTCCGGGCTTCTTGAAGATTTCGCCGTTCAGATTTTTTCCCTAAGTAACCCGCCTGCCTGTAGCACCACGTTGACTCCTTCAGGGGGGACAGCACCCGCGGCCGGCACGGTGGCGACCTCTTCGATAACGGCCTCCTCCGGATGCAGTTATGAGGCGTCAAGCGACTCTCCCTGGATTCAGTTTGTTTCCGGCGCGTCCGGCTCCGGTAACGGCACCCTCACTTACATCGTGCGCCCGAATTCCGGCGACGCGAGAAGCGGCGCCATCACGGTCGGTTCGCAAAGCTTCACCGTAACGCAGGCGGCAGCCACAGTGTCCGCGAATGGCCTCGAGCAATTGGGCTATTCCGTGGCCGGCGCGGATTACAGCAAGGCCCTCGATCGGGTGATTCTCCTCGTGAAGAATCCGAAAGAGTTGCACATTTACGATCCGATCGGCGGTTCCGACCAGATAGTGCGGTTACCGAAAACCCCGCTTTTTCTTTCGGTTAGTCCCGACGGGCTCTCCGCGGGAGTGGGATACGACGGATGGGTGTCGATCGTAAATCTGGCGGCAGGATCTGTCACCTCTACCACGCAGGTTTTTGGGGACGCCCAAACGCTGCTCCTCGCAGGAAATGGCTATGTCTACCCATTCGTGCAAAACCAGAACGGCAACCTCTTCTCCATACAGCTTGCGACGGGGACCATAACGGCGTCACCGGCGTTCCCGCCCGGTTACTATCCCCGGTTGGATGTCGGCGGAAACGCCTTCTATACAGAAGGCTCGATATGGAGCATCAGTTCCGGAGTCGCGCAGTCGCTGCCCCTGGGTTATTCTGGATGCGCTCCCCTGTGGCTTACCGAGGACGGCACCCGTTTAATCAATTCATGTGGGGAGATTTACACGACGCCACCGGTTCCGCCGGCGAATCTGCTGCCAGACGGATCCTTCTCCAACATTCCAGCCACTCTGAATTATGGGGCTATGACTGTCCAATGGGCCGTGGAATCCGAAAACCTGCGTTCGACCGCCGTGATTCCTGCCGTCAGTAATTCCGACCAGCCGGGTACGGAAGATACATCTATTCAGATTTACGGTGATGAAACTCTCACTTACTCTGGAAGTTTATCCCTGCCGAGCTTTCTGGTGGGATCAACATCATACCCGGGACACGGCAGATATGCTTTCTGGAACAATTCGGAAGATCGCCTGATTGTCCTTGAGCAGGCAGACTCGACCGCGAATCTCCTGGCCGATTATGGCGCTATGGTTTATTCGGTCACTACTCCCTTGCCCGGCTGCAGCTTCACATTAGGATCTGCGTCCGCTGGGATTGGCGCGAATGGCGGCGTGAACTCGGTAAGCGTCAATACGGTCGCGGGGTGCATATGGCAGGCCACATCATACAGCCCCTGGCTCACCGTGAGCTCGGGCGGCGTCGGGGCGGGATCGAACACCGTGCTCTATAGTGTCGCCGCGAACACCGGCGCGGCCGGCCGCAGCGGCGCGCTGATCATCGGCGGCCAGACCTTCACCATTGTGCAGGCGGGTTCGACCTCAGCCGGGACAGCAACACACTTTTTCGTTGCAGCGCCCGCGAGCGCCACCGCCGGATCACCGCTTTCGTTCACGGTGATGGCTCTGGATGCGAATAATCAGACCGTCGCAGGTTATTCCGACCCCGTCCAGTTCACCAGCACGGATGGCGCTGCTACGCTGCCGGCCGATGCAATTCTGAATGGAACGGGAACGTTTTCGGCATCGCTGGTGACGGCAGGCCCGCAAACGATCACGGTCACGGACTCATTAAAGCCCTCTATCACGGGAACGAGCGCCATCATAGCGATTTCACCGTCCTCCGGATTGCGGTATATTGCTGTGTCACCGTGCCGGGTGGTGGACACGCGTAATGCGGCGGGTCCGTTCGGAGCGCCTTTTGTTCCGGCGAGCGGTAGCCGGAGCTTTTCGATTCCGAACTCGACCAATTGCAGCATACCTTCCACCGCTCAGGCCTATTCGCTGAATCTGACCGTCGTGCCGCACGGAACCCTCGGCTACTTAACGATGTGGCCCACGGGGGTAAATCAGGCCGTAGTATCGACGCTGAACTCGATCGATGGGCGGGTAAAAGCAAATGCCGCGATCGTGCCCGCGGGGGACAATGGCGCCGTTTCCGTGTTCGCCACGAACGATACGGATGTGGTTCTGGACATTAATGGTTACTTCGTGGCGACATCGAATTCAAACGCGGACTCGTTTTATCCGACGACGCCATGCCGTCTGATTGACACCCGAGCGGGTGTGTCTCCGACCGTCAGCTCAGGAGCTTTGGCTGGCGGTAGCAGTCGGACCTTGCCGCTACTCTCGAGCAATTGCAATGTGCCCGCGACAGCCACCGCTTATTCACTGAATTTCACGGTGGTGCCGGCCTCGGGAACGCTGGGGTATCTGACGGTTTACCCAACTGGCGTGGCCCAGCCTGTGGTGTCGACGCTGAACGCGCCGACCGGGACTGTAGTGGCCAATGCGGCCATCATCCCCGCAGGCACGGCTGGCAGCATTGACGTGTTCGCCACTGATCCGACCGATCTGATCGTCGATATCAACGGATACTTCGCGCCGCCGGGGACAGGAGGTCTGTCGTTCTACAGCCTGCCACCGTGCAGGGTCCTGGACACCCGGAATCCACCAGGATCGCCGCCGTTTGATGGACAAATCGATCCGAAGGTGCTGCCAAGCGGGCTGCGGCGGGACTGAGCAGGCGCAAGCTTACGTTTTCAACGCGACCGTAGTGCCATCGGCATCGCTCGGCTATCTTACATTGTGGGCTCAGGGGACAGGGGAACCATTGGTCTCGACTGAGAACTCTCTCGACGGCGCGATAACCAGCAATATGGCAATTGTGCCCACGAGCCCTTCGGGCATCAGCGCTCTTGCCACCGGCAACACCCATCTGATTCTGGATACGTCCGGTTATTTCGCGCCGTAAAATTTCCAGGCGCCGCATCGCCTTCGCGATTAATCTATCTTTGGCGCGGAAATTGCAATGTCTCTCCGCATGATGAGAGGATTTCTAACAACGGGGCTAATGGTCGTGGCCCTCGCCGCGACTGCGGTGGCGCAGGACTGGTACCACGAGCGCGACGAGCGTTTTCGCGGCGAAGAGTGGCGATCCCACGTTTTCACGAATGTGAGGACCGATATCGAGCACATCTGGAGCGGCGCTGCCGCCGATAGGGAACGCACGCGGCTCGTGAAAACCGAGGAGGAGTTGACGAAATTACAGGGTGATCTCGAACGAGGCCACTTCGACAACGGAATCCTCAACGACGTAATCGATTCCATCCGCAAATCCTCGAACGACGACCGTCTCAACGAACGCGATCGCGAGGTTCTGGCGGATGACCTGGTTCGTCTCAAGGATTATCAGGACCATCACAATCACTGGCACTAAGTCCGGGTGACGGCGGCGTGAACGCGGGAGAGGGGCTAAAAAAAAGGGGGAGTTTCGAATCCGAAACTCCCCCTTCTCTGAGAAAAAACTCCCGATTTCTTAAACGCTGGCCTTTCCCCTCGGCACAAAATTCAGGGACGCCGAGTCCATGCAATACCGGAGGCCCGTTGGCTTGGGACCGTCGTCGAATACATGGCCGAGATGGGCATCGCAACGCACGCAGCTCACCTTGGTGCGATCCATACCAAAAGTGCGGTCCGTCTGCTCGACCACGTTCTCCTTCGCGATCGGCTGATAGAAGCTCGGCCAGCCGGTGCCCGATTCGAACTTCGTCTTCGAGTCGAACAGGAAAGTATTGCAGCAAATGCAGCGGTAGAGGCCGTCCGCATGGTTGAATGCGTACTTCCCCGACCCCGCCGGCTCGGTGCCTTCCCGGCGGGTTATCTCAAACTGCTCCGCGGTGAGTTGTTTATGCCACTCGGCATCCGTTTTGACCACCTTATCGACTTCCACGACCCCGATCCTCTTTCCCGAAGGATCGAAGTCGGCGATGCGAACCTTCGTCTGCCGAGCCGCGCCGCTGGTCGCGGCCATCAGCGCGCCCACACCCGCCCCCCCGGCAAGACTCATCAGAAAGCTGCGGCGATACATATTCTTCACTTGCTCTCCTTCATATACAGCTCGGGGTACTTTTGCTTGAAATTGTTCAGCAACGGGATGTCAACGCCGGCGATGTAGGGCTGGTTCGGGTATTTATCCAGATAGTGCTGATGGTCGCCCTTCGCCGGGTAGAATCCGGTCAAAGGCACCACCTGCGTCACGATCGGATCCCGGAACACTTTCGCATTGTTCAGATCGCGAATATACTGTTCGGCCAGCTTCTTCTGCTCGTCATTGGCGTAGAAAATCGCGGACCGGTATTGCGTTCCGACATCATAATGCTGCCGGTTGAGGGTCGTGGGATCGTGCGCCGCCGAGAAGTAAACCTTGTAGATCTCGCCCAGGCTGGTTTTCGAAGGATCGTAGGTGATCTTGATCGACTCCGCGTGTCCGGTGTCGCCGTCTTCCACCCTCTCGTATACGGCTGTGTCCTTTTTGCCGCCGGAGAACCCGACCACGGTGTTCGTAACACCCTTCATGTGCTCGAAAACGCCCTGCATTCCCCAGTAGCACCCGCCCGCCAAAACCACGGAAGCCGTGCCTTCGGCAGGGGCGCTCACCTTGGGGGGATCCGGGAAACTCGCGGCCGCCGCCAGCGTCAAGCCGCCTGCCGCGAGCAAAGCCACCGCGGCGCTAAGAATTCTGTTCTGCATCTGACCTCCACTTCCTGTATCCAGGAAATACCGATTCTATTCCAGGTTCACTTATTATGATACGCGCGATTTCGCCGGACGGTTGGTCTGGAACGGTTTTCCGCATCACTTTTCCGGATCCCGGAACTTCCAGAGCACCTGGCGAAGAATTCCCATCATCAGAGGGACATCCCGCCGGCCGAGCCGCATCCGCCGCACCCACCGGCGGATCTTTTGTTCAGTCGAGATCGCAGTGATCCGGTTCGTGTAACCCGATTGTTCGAGCACATCGAGCAGCATTTTCGTCATCTGCTCCGCGTCGGAGCCCTCAACGGCGTCCGTCCGCGAGCGGCGGGGCGAGGCCTGCGCCGCGCGCGCGTACTCATACAGGCAAATCGCCACCGCCTGTCCCAAGTTCATTGATGGCGTCTCCGGCGCCGTCGGGATCCGGAGCAGGCTGTGGCAAAAGCTCAGATCGTCGTTCGACAGTCCGAACTTCTCGGAACCGAACAGAATCGCCGCCTGCCCGGTGTGCTCCCGCAGCGGGGGCATTCCCGTATCGAGCCGTTCCAGGGGCTGTTGCAGTTCCCGTTTCTGCGCCGCCGTAGTACCCACAACGAGCGAACAATCGGATACCGCATCTCCGACGCACCCGAATACCCTTGCCGCCTTCAGCACGTGCGATCCTCCCACGGCGGAGACAGCCTCCCGGAACGCCACGTCGTACGGATTGACAACCCTGAGATCGTCCAATCCGAAGTTCGCCATGGCGCGGGCGGATGCTCCGATATTCAGAGGATTGCGGACGGAAACGAGAACTACGCAGAGTTTCGAAGCAATATACCGATCTTTACACGACGGGGGGCACAACGGGAGGCACAAGCGGGCCGTCTCTGGTGTAAAATCAGAACTTTGCGCCAACCCATTCGGATCATTACAGTACTAACGGCCGCACAGGCCGAAAATCGCATCCGGAAATCAAGCGCCAAGCTATAGTGGAGGAAGTATGGCATCGCCCGTAGAGCAGAAGGTTAAGCAGATCATTGTCGAACAACTCGGTGTGGACGAGAGCCAGGTCGATAACAAGGCCTCGTTCGTCGATGATCTCGGCGCCGACTCGCTGGACATTGTGGAACTCGTCATGGCGTTTGAAGAGGCGTTCGAACTGGAGATCCCGGACGAAGACGCCGAGAAGATCGCGACGGTTGGCGACGCCGTTACTTATATCGAGAGCAAGAAGAAGTAGTTCCCTTCCCGGGCGCCGCACCCCGGAAAATGTCACTTGCGGAGGGATTCCGGCATCCAAAAGGTGGCGGTCCCGAACGCGGGTTCCATAATTCGGGATCTCCCGCGAGTCTTGTGATGCCGATCACGCCGCATACCTAAGGAGAACGATTATTTCCCGCAGAGTTGTAGTCACCGGCGCCGGTCTTCTCACGGCGATCGGCGACACCACGGAGCAAACCTGGCAGGCCGCTGCTCGAATGCCGCAACGGCATCTCGCGCATTGAGGCGTTCGACGCGTCTGCGTTCAACTGCAGGATCGCCGGCGAGATCAAGCATTTCGACCCGTCGCGCTTCATCGAGAAAAAAGAAATCAAGAAGATGGGGCGCTTTATCCAGCTGGCGATCGCCGCCAGTCACGACGCGCTTGTGTCTTCCGGCCTGGTCGTCACCGAGGAAAACGCGGAGCGGGTCGGCGTTTATCGTCGGCAGCGGCATCGGCGGATTCGAAGTGATCGAGCGCGAATACCGGAATCTGCTGGAACATGGCCCCCGGCGCATCTCGCCGTTCTTTATCCCGGCCACCATCGTGAATCTGGCTTCCGGTTATATCTCGATTCGTACCGGCGCGAAAGGGCCGAACTCCGCAACCGCCACGGCCTGCACGACGAGCGCTCATTCGATGGGCGATTCGTTCAAGATCATCCAGCGCGGACGACGCGGACGCGATGATCTGCGGCGGCACGGAGGCCTGCATTACGCCGCTCGGCATCGGCGGATTCGCCGCCATGCGCGCGTTATCGCAGCGCAACGACGATCCGGCTCACGCGTGCCGGCCTTTCGACCGCGATCGCGACGGTTTTATCGTGGGCGAAGGCTCCGGCATTCTGATTCTCGAAGAACTCGAGTTCGCGAAACGCCGCGAACGCGCCGATTCTGGCTGAAATCGTGGGCTACGGCATGAGCGGCGACGCATTCCACTTCACCGCCCCGCCGGAAGATGGCGAGGGCGCGTATCCGGGTGATGCGCAATGCGCTCAAGGACGCGGGCCTCGCTCCGGAACAGATCGATTACATCAACGCGCACGGCACGTCGACCCAGCTCGGCGACCAGGCGGAGACCATCGCCATGAAGCGCGCCTTCGGCGACCATGCGAAAAAGCTGGCGGTGAGTTCGACCAAGTCGATGACGGGCCATTTGCTGGGCGGCGCCGGCGGACTTGAAGCCGGCATCGTGGTCTGCGCCCTTCGGCATCAGATCGCGCCGCCGACCATCAATTACGAGAACGCCGATCCCGGCTGCGATCTCGATTATGTACCGAACGAACCGCGGCCGATGAAAATCGATTACGCCCTGAGCAATTCGTTCGGATTCGGCGGCACGAACGGCGCGCTGATCTTCAAGCGGTTCGCGGATTAAGCCGAAATGAAGATCGTCGTCGCCATCAAGCAGGTTCCGTCGCGCGATAGCCAGCTCAAGATGAATTCGTCGGCCAACTGGATCGAGGATGCGGATCTTTCCTGGGAAATCAACGAAGCCGGATGCTTACGCGCTGGAAGCGGGTCTGCAACTCAAGGAAAAGGCCGGCGGCGAGGTGGTGGTCTTGTGCGCCGGACCGGCAGCGGCGCGGCGCAGACCATCGGGAAGGCCTTGCCGAAAGGCGCGGATCGCGCGATCCACATCGAGACGGAAAAGACTTCCAGCGATCCTCTCGCGCTCGCGCGCATGATGGCAAAGGCGCTCGAATCCGAAAAGCCGGACCTCGTGCTTACCGGTCTGCAGTCTGACGATCTTGGGCTACGGGCAGACCGGCGTCATTCTGGCGGAGGTCATGGGATTGCCGCACGCGACGATCGTCATGAATATCGAGGCGGAAGGCAACGGCATCAAGGTCAAGCGCGAACTCGAGGACGGCTGGTTCCAGAACGTCGAAATGCCGTCTGCCGGCGCTGCTGACCATCCAGTCCGGCGCAACGAAACTGCGCTATGCCACGCTGATGGGCATCAAGAAAGCGAAGACCAAAGAGGTCAAGCGGATTTCGGCCGCGGATTTGAGCGGTGCGGGCAGGCCGTCGATTCGGCTGGATCGTATTTACCTGCCGGAAAAGACGAAACGCTCGCAGATCTTCGACGGACCCGCGAAAGAAGCGGCGGCGAAACTGGTGGAAAAACTGCGGTTCGAAGCGAGGGTTCTATGAGCGGTATCCTGGCCGTTCTGGAGCAGCGCGACGGCGCGCTTCACAAGATGTCGCTCGAAGCGCTGGCCGCCGCACAGCAGATCGGCGCGGAGCTCGACCTGCCGGTGTTTGCGGCCGTCGTCGGCAAAGGCGTCGAAGCGGTTGCGCAGAGCCTCGCCGGCTATAAGCTGGCAAAGGTTCATGCCATCGATCACGACCTGCTGCGGCAATACACTCCCGACGGTTATGCCGCTGCTTTGAAGCAGTTGATCGAGACGCATCAGCCCGAAATATGTGATCTTCCCGCACACCTATCAGGTGCGCGACTTCGCCCCGAAACTGGCGACGTCTCTCGATCGCGTGCTGGTCAGCGACGTGATTGCGCATCGCATCGACGGCGCGCGAGCTGGTGCTGGTCCGCCAGTTATTTCAGGGCAAGATCAACGCCGATGTTCGCTTCGCCGGCGAGCCCCCGTACTTCGCCTCCATTCAGGCGGGAGCATTTCGCGCCGATACGCTTCAACCGGGAACTTCGGCCGTCGAGACAACCGCGCCGGACCTCAAGCCGGAACAGATCCGCACGAAGCCACTCGAACTCTTCCGCGAATCCGCGCGCGCTGTGGATCTGGGCGCCGCTCAGATTATTGTCTCGGTGGGCCGCGGAATCAAGGAGGCCGAAAACATCCCGGTGGTGCAGAAACTCGCCGACGCGCTGGGCGCCGAACTCGCCGCCTCGCGCCCGATCTGCGACAACGGCTGGCTGCCCCTCGATCGCCAGGTGGGAAGTTCCGGCCAGACCGTTTCGCCGAAGATGTACGTGGCCGTCGGGATTTCCGGCGCCATCCAGCACCTCGTGGGGATGAAGGGATCGAAGACGATCGTCGCGATCAATAAAGACCCCGAGGCGCCCATCTTCGAAGTGGCCGATTATGGCATCGTGGGCGATCTTTTCGAGGTCGTGCCCGCGTTGATCGACGTTTTGAAGAAGTAAGCCCCGGCTGCAGTAAACCCCAAAAATAGTAAGTAACCCGGATTGGGTTGAGTATGGCCCAGGCTTAGTGTATACTTTCGGGCCAGACTTACAAATACTTACATGAACAAAACCGGCTGGGCACTTTTCGCCTCTCTCATGGTTTGCAGTTCGCTGGCCTCCGCCGACCAGGCGAGTGTTACAAACTACGGCGGATCGAGCTCAGGAGGCGCCGGAATCGCAATTACTTCGAGCGTTGCGGCCCCGCCGGGAACCCTGACAATCAACTGCCCCGAAGTCTCCGCCGGTAGTTGTTCCGGCGGCAACATTACTTTCTTTTCAAGCGACAGCACCTCGGTAGTTAATGGAATCTTTACCAGCGGCGCATTTGCTGAGGGCTGCTCCGGCGGCGGCAAAGGCGGCCATGTTACCTGCGGCTATAGTTTCACGGGTTACTTCACGGGCACCTGGACGCTCAACAGCCTGACTCAGGCCGTCAACGGGGTGAGCTATCAGTCGTTTAACGTGAACGGGCCTCCACAGGGAACAACCGCCTGGAATTCCGCTTACACACCTTTCTACTACTCCGACAGCGAGCAGATTTTGCGCTCCGACGACCTGCAGGGCACTAATCAGATCACCTACGGAACTCAGGGTTCCGGCGTCGGTCAGTTCTACGGCGCCTATGGCATCGCGCTCGATTCTACTGGCAGGATATATGTCTCCGATACTTACAACTGCCGCATCGTTCGCATCGATAACATGAAGGGCGCGAATTGGACGTCTTACGGCAGCTGCGGCTCCGGTCAGGGGCAGTTTTCCAATCCGTCCGGTATCGCGATCGACTCCGAAGGCAGAATCTACGTGCTGGACGCGGGCAACTACCGCATCGCACGGATCGACAATCTGACGGGAAGCAACTGGATTGCGTATGGTTCTGCCGGGGCAGGCGTTGGCCAGTTCGCCCCATACCTGACCTCGCTGGCACTGGACGCCGCCGGACACATTTATGTCGCAGACACGGGAAATCTGCGCGTGGTGCGTATCGACGACATGAACGGCACAAACTGGACCGCCCTGGCGCAGTCTCCGCCCATCAACGGCGCAAGTTACTCCTTCCAGTCTCCCGTCGCGGTTGCGCTGGATTCATCCGGAAGGATCTATGTCGCAGACAACGAGTCCTATGAGCCGGCGGTGATTCGAGTCGACGACATTACGGGAACCAACTGGACCGGCATCTATATCGGCGCCAGTTCCGGACTGAACAGCATTGCGGTCGATTCCACGGGAACGGTATTTGGTGGCGGCGGAGGCGTCAGGCTGATTGATAACCTCGCGGGAGTCCTCAATTCCTCCGGGTCCATCGGCCCGGTCGGGTCTTACTACGTCTTCGGAGTGACGCCCATTCCCCTGCCGAGTCCCCGTCCCCCGGCGATCACGGTTTCGCCGGGCTCACTGACTTTCGCGAAGCAAAATATCAACACATCGAGTGCCTCACAATCGGTCACAATTTCCAACTTCGGAGGCAGTCCGCTCAACTTCTCGGGAATTGCGACGAACAATGGATTTATCGACACAAACGGTTGCGCGGGCGGCCTTGCGGCAGGATCAAGCTGCGCCGTCGGTGTTTCGTTCTCTCCCGTAATCACGGGCGCCGCGAAAGGCTCGCTGGTGCTTGCCGACAATTCCGGGAATCTCGGCTCGATTCAAGTTGTCGGTCTCTCAGGTGTGGCCACGGCGCCTGGCGCTTCTGTCGTTCCGGGGAGCCTCACTTTTCCGTCGCAGACGCTCAATGTGTCGAGCCAGACCCAAAGCGTAGCCATATTGAATACCGGAACCGGCCCTTTACAGGTCAGCGCCGTCACGGCGACAGCCTCGTTTTCTCAGACAAATAACTGCAGCGCGAGTATCGCGCCCGGCGGAGCCTGCACCGTCCTTGTATCGTTCACCCCCACGGCGACCGGCACCGTCAGCGGAACCCTCATGATTACAGACAACGCCGGGAAACAAACGACAGTTCTCACCGGCACGGGCGTCCTGGCCACGCCTCTTGTCAGCCTATCGCCGGCCGCACTTTTGTTCCCGCCGCAACTGCTCAACACAACGAGCGCCGCTCAGGTAATCACGATTACGAACACGGGAAAGTCCGCCGTGACGAACACGGGTGTGAGCGTGACTGGAGATTTTGCCGGAAGCACAACCTGCGGGGCGAACCTTGGGCCCGGCAAGAAGTGCACCGTCTCGGTTACCTTCACGCCGACAGCGGCTGGCGCCCGGTCGGGCGCGGCCACAATTAATCTTTCAACCGGCGCGCAAACCGTCTCGCTTGCCGGAACGGGATCGACCGGATCCTTACCCGGTGCTTTGAGCCTGTCCCCGCCGACTCTTACCTTCTCGGGATATACGATCGGCGATAACCCCAGCAAGACTGTCACGGTAACCAACACGAGCGCCGCCGCGGTGGGAGTTCTGCAGGTTGCCATGCGGGGCGCCGGGAATCTCTCACAGAAAAACAACTGCTCGGGCGCCCTTGCGCCGGGCGCCAGTTGCAGCATCGTGGTGACCTTCAGACCTCTCAGCTACGGCACCTTCTATAGCGCAATAACAGTGGAGGAGGGTTCGGGCGCGGTGGATACGGTTGTCGTTACCGCCACCAGTTCGCAATCGAATTAGACACGCGCGGCCCTTGTCGAAGCTCTGAAGAAATGAGCTCGAAGCTTCCGTCGCGGGCCAGGATCAGCTTTCGACCGCGCCACTGAATGATCTTGCCAAAGAATCCCAGTACCCAGGTGATCAAGCTCGCGATATCCTCGACCGGCAACAGCCACCAGTAGCGGGCAACCAGTGGATCGTCAAGAACCCAGATTCCCGTGGTCCATTGCTCTGCCGCGTGGACAACCATCCCCGCCAGCGCGAACCCCCACGCGCGTGGTTCCACGAGCCAGAGCGCAAACGAAATCGCGGTTGTCCTGGTAAAAATTTCCCCGACGTACCCGACACGCCGAGATCTCCGCGTGCTTCGCGCCCACCGCAACCGGTGCTTCCAGTTTTGGCGAAATGCGGCATTCCCGATATTGTGCTCGATGATGCAGTGCGACAGCACGACCGTCTTGCCGCTCCTGTGAATCAGCCTGCCCATCATGAAGTCTTCGGCCAGATAACGCTGCAAGCGTTCCAGGTCGCCGATCGCTTCGAGTTCCGCACGGCGGGTGGCGACTGTGCAGCCGATCGCGAAGTCCATTCCATTAAGCAGCCGCGCGGTAAGCAAACCGCCAAGGAAATCGGTATTCAGTCCGAGGGCCTCGATCCTCGACCAGAATCCCGGGCCTCCCGCCGCGCGATACGGACAAGTAACCAGCGCGACTCCGGGCTGCTCCAGTTCCGAAACTACCGTGCCGAGGGCGTCTGGTTCCAGACGTATATCGCTGTCGCTCATCACGATCAGTTCGTGTCGCGACTCAGCGAGCAGCGCCCGCAAACACCATACTTTTGCGTTCGGATACTCCGATGGTCCGGCGACGATCAGCCGCGCCGAAATGTGGGGATAAGCCGCCATGACTCGCCGGGCGACCTCGGCGGCAGGGTCCGACGCCTCATGCACGGACATAAGAATGTCGAAATCCGGATAGCTCTGTTCGAACAGGCTGCGAAGGTTCGCCTCGGTATTCTCTTCCGCTCCGGCCAGCGGCCGCAGAATTGAAACCGGCGGCAGATTGGGCAGCATGGGCGCACCCACGCGGCGATAGCACGCGGCGGCAATTATTGCAAGAACACAATAAGCAATGGAGCCGCTCGACAGCGCCAATAGCGGTGCTACAACGAGAATGGCGCGCATTACGACTTATTATCGCTATGTACGATTTGATACACTAATCAAATTAGAATAAAGAGTTTTTGTTCCGTCACTCCAGATCAACACCGGAATCCTTTAATACTCTCCAGCCGCCATCGAGCGAAATGGGATTCGAGTAGCCCATCTTCTGCAGGTTATCCGCGACCAGGGCCGAACGAAATCCGCCTCCGCAATAGAGCACCAGCGTAGTCTGCTTATCCGGAACTTTGCTTTCAATGTCGCGCTCGATCGTGCCCTTGCTCATATGCACCGCGCCCTTCACATGTCCGGCGCTCCATTCGTTATCCTCGCGAACATCCACCAGCACGGGCTTTTCGCCGCGCGCGAGCATCTCTTTGTAACCCGCGACGTCCGTCTCGCGAACCCGCGTCTTCGCATCGTTGACCAGCTTCAGGAATCCTTCATTGTGAACCATTTCGATTTACTCGATCCGTCTGATTTTCGCGCCTGCCCCGGACAACTTCTCTTCAATTTTTTCGTATCCACGATCGATGTGGTAAACGCGATCGATCACCGTCTCACCCTTCGCCACAAGCGCAGCCAGCACCAGGGACGCGCTGGCGCGCAAGTCCGACGCGATTACGCTCGCGCCCGTCAACCGGCTGGCGCCCGCCACGATCGCCT
Organism: Terriglobia bacterium; assembly: GCA_963831795.1. GTDB lineage: Bacteria > Acidobacteriota > Terriglobia > Bryobacterales > Bryobacteraceae > BOG-234. The sequence continues at coordinate 47,022 of CAWHSB010000032.1, forward strand.
GTCTTCCGTCGATCCTGATGTTCGCGCCCATGCGCATCAATTCCTGCGCGTGCATAAACCGGTTTTCGAATATTGTCTCGGTCACCAGGGAAATGCCGTTGGCCTGCGTCATGAGCGCCATGTACTGCGCCTGCAGATCCGTCGCAAATCCCGGGATACTCCTCGGTGATCATGTCGGCCGGCCGAATCGCGCCGTTCGGTTCGACCCGCACCGTAGTGTCGTCGACGTGCCGAAACCTTTACGCCCGCCTCCGTGAGCTTCGCGATCAGCGCGCCGAGATGATCCGGAACGCATCCTGTCACCTCAAGATCCCCCTGCGTAATCGCCCCGGCGATGACGAAAGTTCCGGCTTCAATCCGGTCGGCGATGATTTCGTGCGTCGCGCCGTTCAGTCTGGAGACCCCCTCGACGCGAATCAAGCTGGTGCCTTCCCCTTCGATCCGGGCGCCCATCTTGCGCAGCAGATGCGCCAGATCCACCACCTCCGGCTCGCGCGCGGCGTTCTCAATGATGGATTCGCCAGCGGCCAGCACGGCGGCCATCAGGATATCTTCCGTTCCTGTAACCGTGATCCGGTCGAAGACCACGTGAGCGCCTTTCAGACCGTCCGGCGCCGCGGCTTCGATGTAGCCGTGCTCCTGCGAGATCTTTGCGCCGAGATGTTCGAGCCCCGCCAGATGGAAATTGATGGGCCGCGCACCGATCGCGCATCCGCCCGGCAGAGATACCCGCGCACGGCCCGCCCTCGCTACCAGAGGTCCGAGCACAAGGCTCGAAGCCCGCATCGTCTTGACGAGTTCGTAGGGCGCCTCCGGCGAAACGATCTTCTTCGTGTTGAGCGTGACGCGTTCCTCGTCGACCTCGACTTCCGAGCCGATATCGACCAGCAGCCGCTCCATCGTGCGGATGTCGCGCACTCGTGGAATACGTTCCAGCACGACGGTCTCATCGGTAAGAAGCGCCGCCGCGAGAGCGGGCAACGCGGAGTTCTTCGATCCGCTCGTGGCAATGCTGCCGTGGAGCGGTGCGCCGCCCTCGATTACGAATTTATCCATTCTTCGTTTTTTCTTCCCACCTTGTTATCGCTTCGCGAATGTTATTCCCGGCGGCCGCCAGCATCTCTCCCGCGTCCTCGTACGAGACTCCCGTTGCCGCCGCCACGATTCGCCGGGAGCGGTCGAGCAGCTTGGAATTTTTCGGCTGCACGTTCACCATCAGATTGCCCCACACGTATCCCAGCCGGATAAAGGCGCCGGTGGTGAGCATGTTGAGAACCAGCTTGGTCGCCGTACCCGCCTTCATGCGCGTCGATCCCGCTATGATCTCAGGCCCCGGCAGCGGAGTGATCGCGATCTTCGCGCGCCGCGCCAGTTCCGAATCCGGCGTGCAACTGATGCCGATGGTCAGAGCGCCCAGCCGATTGGCCTCGTCGATCGCCCCGAGGACATAGGGCGTCCGGCCGCTCGCCGCGATGCCGCACAGGACATCGCCTTCCCGGAACCCGCGCGCCCGCAAGTCGCGAACGCCGATCGCGGGGTCGTCCTCGGTCGCCTCGGTCGCGCGCGAAAGAGCGGCTTCGCCTCCCGCGATAATCCCCTGCACCAGATCCGGAGGAACGTTGAAGGTCGGCGGACATTCCGCCGCGTCCAGAACGCCCAGTCTTCCGCTGGTTCCCGCACCGATGTAAAACAACCGGCCGCCCTTTCGGAAAGCATCCACTATGCCGTCGATCGCTCGCGCAATCCGGGGAATCTCCGCGGAAACCGCCTCCGCCACTTTGCCGTCTTCGCCATTGATCACGGACAGCATTTCCGTAGTCGAGAGCTTGTCGATGTGAGCGGAGACCGGGTTCGCCTGTTCCGTCAGCAGCGCGGCGAGATCCATGCAGTTATTGTAGGGGGATCACCCCATATGCCTCAGACAGGTTTGCTCAAGGTCGGCTCGCGTCAGATCTTCGACGGCCCCCCGGTTCGCGTCGGCTATCGCCCCAATCTGCGGGACTCCGCGGGCAATCCGGCGCATGCGGCAAGCTGGATTCGCAGCCCGGCGTATCATTCTCGATCCCGAACTGAAACGCACCGCCGGGACGCACCGCCGGATCCTGCTCCACGAGTATTTTCATTTCGCCTGGGTGCGGCTCGGGAACCCGCGCCGGCTGGCGTGGGAGGCTTATCTCGAAGCCGAATGGAACCTCACGTGCTCGCGGCGAGGCGGGCTGGTCGGCGGAATGGCGGAAGCGGCAGTTGTCTGCGTGGGACGTCGCGCAACGCTCGCGGCGCTGGCGCGAATACTGCTGCGAGAGCTTCTGCGACACGGCGGCATGGGTGAATCGGGGCGCTGATTCCGAGGTCACGCTTTCGGCCACGCGACGTGCGGCGCGGCGAGCGTGGTTTCGTGAAAATTTCCGCAACTATTTGTTCGCCATATAATCCCCTTATAATGGAACTGATGGCGATGACAAACTTCCGCTCCAATCTTCGTTTGGCTGCCATCGGCGGTGTGGCTGCAATCGTCGGCCTGGTCGCGTGTTCCCCCGCGCCTCCCGTGAAAACGGCCGTCAGGCAGGACTCCGCGCGGAAACGCGCTCCCGATTTCGCGCTGAAAGATGCGAACGGCAAGGTGGTCCATCTTGCGGATTACAGAGGGAAAGTGGTGTTGCTCGATTTCTGGGCGACGTGGTGCGGTCCCTGCATGGTCGAAATACCGTGGTTCACGGAGTTCCAGCGGAAGTATAAAGACCGCGGGTTTGAGGTTCTCGGCGTCTCGATGGACGAAGATGGCTGGAAAGCGATCACCCCCTTCGTTACGCAGAAGAAAGTGAATTACCGTATTGTGCTGGGCGACGACAAGACGGGCGATCAGTACGGCGGACTGGAAGCGCTTGCCGACCACGTTTGTGATCGACCGCGACGGACGAATCGCCGCCGTTCATGTCGGCCTCGCCGGCAAGAAGGATTTCGAAGATGCTATTGAAACGTTGCTTCAGGCTCCGGCCCGGCCTTCTGGCGTTAATGCCTCTGGCGACCGTTCTAATCGCGCAGACTAGCCCGACTTTGACCGTCACGCCGCTTCCCACCGTGAAGGCGCGCAAGGGCTCGGTAGCGGCAGTCACCGTCCGCGCTTCTCTGCCGCCTGGTTTTCACGCGAACAGCAATAAACCCACGGACGATTATCTGATTCCGTTGACGCTGAAGTGGACCGGCGGCCCGCTCGAAGCGGAAAGCGTCGAATACCCGAAGGGGACGATGGAGAAGTATCCGTTTTCGCCAAAGCCTCTTTCAGTGGTGACCGGCGAGTTCAGCATCGCGACCAAGTTCAAGGTTCCCGCGAACGCGCCATCCGGGGCGACAGCACAGAACGGCACGCTTCGATATCAGGCCTGCAATGACCGGATGTGCTTCGCGCCGAAGAGCGTGCCGGTCAGTATTACGCTCGAAATCGAATAGCGCTTTAACAGGGTGACAGAAAAGGCCGACACCCGCTTGCTTCCGCGCGCGGCTCGGAATTGTATCCCACCTCTACAGACACTTACCGAGCCACGACCGGCAGGGAGTGTCTTTCGAGCGGCGCCAGATCTCAGCGGCGTTTCCACTTATCGGCCAAAGCCGAGATCTTGTCGTCCAGCCGAACCGGCGCCTTCTCCGCCGGCGGCGCGGCTTGCTTACGCGCAGCCTTCGGCGCAGGCGCCAGCAGAGCTTTGATCGAAAGCGCGATGCGTTTATTCTTCACATCCGCGTTCAGCACCTGAACCTTTACAATCTGCCCGACCTTGACAGCCTCCGATGGCTCTTTGATGTATCTGTTCGAAAGTTCGCTGATGTGGACCAGCCCATCCTGGTGCACCCCGACATCCACGAACGCCCCGAACTTCGTCACGTTGGTCACTACGCCTTCGAGAGCCATTCCCGGCTTGAGATCCGCAAGCTCCTTCACATCGTCGTTGAACTTCGGCGCCACGAACTTGTCGCGCGGATCGCGGCCGGGCTTCTTCAGTTCCTCGAGAATGTCGTTGAGGGTATAGACTCCCACGCTCAGGTCTTCTTTCTTGACCTGGCTGAGAAGTTCCGGCTTGCTGATCAACTCGAGAATCGAAATGCTGTGAGCTTTCGCAATCTGCTCGACGATCTGCTCCACGACGCGGTACGACTCCGGATGCACCGCCGTATTATCCAGCGGGTTCTCGCCGCCGCGAATCCGCAGGAATCCCGCGGCCTGCTCGAAAGTCTTGGGTCCGATGCCGGAAACCGCCGTGAGTTGCACTCGCGAGCGAAACTTCCCGTGATCGTTCCGGTATTCCACAATCTTCTGCGCCGTGCGTTCGCTGATGCCCGCCACATAGCGCAGCAACGCCCACGATGCCGTGTTTAGATCGACCCCAACGCGGTTCACGCAGCTTTCGATCACCGTTTCGAGAGACTTCTGCAGCAAGCCCTGATCGACGTCGTGCTGATACTGACCCACGCCGATCGATTTCGGATCGATCTTCACCAGTTCCGCCAGCGGGTCCTGCAGCCTGCGCGCGATCGAGATAGCGCCACGAACCGTGAGATCGAGATCGGGAAACTCCTGCCGCGCGATGTCTGACGCCGAATAGATCGACGCGCCGGATTCATTCACCGTGACGCTGAAGGCTTCCGTAAGTCCCTCCTGACGGAAGAAATCGCGAACAAATGCGTCTGTCTCGCGCGATGCGGTGCCGTTGCCGATCGCGATGGCCCTCACGTTGTACTTCGCCATCAGCTCTTTCAGGGTGCGCGCCGAACCGGCGAAGTCGTTCCTGGGCTGATGCGGATAGATCACGCTGTGGTCGAGAAATTTACCCGTCTCATCCACTACGGCGATCTTGCAGCCTGTTCGGATTCCCGGATCGATGCCGAGTACCGCGATCTGCCCGGCCGGAGGCGCAAGCAGCAGGTTCTCCAGATTCTCGCGAAACACACGGATCGCTTCCAGATCGGCCTTCTGCTTCAACTCCAGACGGACTTCGGACTGAATGGAAAGGTTGAGCAGGCGTTTGTAGCTGTCCTGTACGGCCATTTCCAGATGCGGAGTCCAGTCGCCGGGCTGTTTCAGAACCTTGCTTTTCAGATAAGTGAGCGGACCCTCGGCGGTGAGCTCGATGTTGAAGTAGAGGATGTTCTCGGTCTCACCGCGACGTATCGCGAGCATGCGGTGCGATGGGATTTTCGCCACCGGCTCGCGGTACTCGTAATACATCTTGAACTTCTCCTGCTCGTCCACGGCGCCCGTCGGCTTTGGCGGAAACGATGAAAGCCTGATCGAACATCATCTGGCGCAGCGCCTTGCGGAAGTCCGCATTCTCGCTGATCATTTCGGCAACGATGTGCCGGGCTCCTTCGAGCGCTTCTTCTGCCGTACCGACGCCCTTCTCAGCGCTGATGAAGGTCGCCGCGAATTCGGCGAGGGGCATGGCCGCCGGTTCCTGATTCCACAGATAGAACGCCAGCGGCTCCAGACCCTTTTCGCGGGCGATCGTGGCCTTGGTGCGGCGTTTCGGCTTGTAGGGCAGATATAGATCTTCGAGTTCGCTCCTGTCGAACGTGGCGAGGATGCGCTCGCGCAGATCGTCCGTCAGTTTCCCCTGCTCCTGAATCGTTCTGAGCACGGTTTCCCGGCGATCTTCGAGTTCGCGGAAGTACGCCAGCTTTTCTTCAATCGCCCGTATCTGGACCTCATCCAGGTTGCCGGTCGCCTCCTTGCGATAGCGCGCGATGAACGGCACCGTGCCACCCTCATCGAGGAGTTCGACTGTTGCGATAAGGCCCTTCATCGCAACCTTCAGGACTTGTGCAATGTGAAGAAGAATTTGAGCGGGTAGAGACTTGAGTTCAGGCATTCAGCGGGTAAAGAACCATGGTACGAGGTGTCTCAACGGCAACGCGCAAAGGCCGCTGCCGCCTTCATCAACCCCGCTGCTTCGGAGCAAACGTTCCGAGTCCTTCAGAAGCGCAAAGGGCGCTGTCCCGCGCCGCCAGGAAACGGAAGGAAAACACATTCGGGCGGCGGCGCGGACGCGACCCGTTTTGCGCGTGTTCATCAAAAGAAGCGCAAAGGGCGCTGTCCCGCGCCGCCAGGAAACGGAAGGAAAACGCATCTCGGCGGCGGCGCGGACGCGACCCGTTTTGCGCGTGTTCCTTAAAAGCAGACCGAGCCGGCTCGCGCTCCTGGCTTAGAACGTGAATCGAGCCACCATGGTGCCCGCGCGCGGTTGCTGCCCCACGCCTGCGTTCGTGTTGACGAAGCCGAAGCCGCCGGTCAGGATCTGCGATCCGGGAGCGTACGTGGTCGGGGTCGTCAGCGACGTGATCGTCGGGGCCGGGATGAAAATCCGGTTGAAGATATTCGTGAATTCCGCGCGAATCTGCAGGTTCATGCGTCCCTCGTGGCCGAAACGGAAGTTGCGGCCGAGAGACATATTCTCCATCGGAAAGCGGGCGGCGCGAATGTCGTCGTAATACGGCGTGCTGGTGCTGAACTGGCCCGTCGGGGTCTGCATGAAAGCGGCCGGGTTCACTTCCAGTTGAGTCGTCGGATCGTAGCAGTGGCAATTCGGATCGTGCAGGAACACCGGTACCCCCGGGATTCGCTCCGCCAGGTTGCCGCCGCGGCCGATCTGGTTGTTGTAGTTATTGTTCGTTCCCGGAATCTGAATCAGCTGTCCGCTCTGATAGCGCAACACGGCCGAGAGCTGCCAATCGCGCGTGAGGACGCCGACGAACTTATTAATCTTCCACGCCGGAGTGGTATAAGTGGCGGAGATGACCAGTTCGAACGGACGGTCCTGATATGAGAGATACTTGTTCTGGTTATAGTTGGTCACATCGTTCTGGAACGTCGGAGCGCCGTTGGCGCCGCCGAAAAGGGCATAGGAGTTCTCGGCGCTGATGTCCATCTCCTTCTGCCAGGTGAATGCCACCTGCGTGGTCAGACCGTGGCTCAGGCGCTTCGTTCCTTTCAACTGCAGCGAGTCGTACCAGCTCTTTCCGGCAGGCTGCCAGAGCAGCCCGATATTGCCATTGGTCTGCGGAAACGGCTTGATTGCGTTGTAAGTCGGAGCCGTGAGCGGGAATCCGACATAAGGAAGAAACACTCGGGGGTCCTTGCCAAGAGTTGCGCTGAGTGGCTGACTCAAAACCGCGAGGTCCGCGGGGTTGTTAATGTTGAAACCGTACCTCGCGGCCTGCTGCGCCGTAAGATCGTTCATCTGGGAGATGTTGCTCTGCTCCCAGGTACCGCGATTGCCGACATATGCGGCTTCGATCACGATGTCTTGCGACACCTGACGCTGGAAACCGATGCTCCATGTCGCGATGCGAGCGGGACGGCCGGCATTCTGATCTAGCGTGTAGACTGTGTTGTCGCGCGATGCGGGGGTGATCGGGTAGAAACCCGGATCGCTGCTGGGGTAGGAAGTTGGCACGTTCAAACCCTGACTAAGGTAGAACTGTGGGAAGTAGGGATTCTGCGTCGAGAAATTGACGAGGCTGTTGATGGAACCGCCGAGCCAGCCGAACTCGGGAGCCTTGCCGTACTGGACGCCAAATCCGCCGCGAAAAACGGTCTTCGAATTGACCTGATAAGCGACCCCGAGGCGCGGCCCGAAGGCGAACGGGTAGTTTTTCGCGCCATAGCACTTGCAGTGGCCAGGCTCGTCGCCCTCATAGATCACAGCGCCGTCGAGCGGCTGTCCGGTGGTCGGGCTGATGATCTTCGGATTTGGCGTTGTCGCCGACCATATGGGAACGCGCCCGTACTGCTCACGCAGGTACATAGTGAAGTCATAACGAAGACCGTAGTCGATTGTCAGTCTGCGGTTGACTTTGAACGTGTCCTGGGCGAACCCGGAGAGGGAATGGTTACCCAGACGGGACTGCGCCGGAACGGAACCGGGAGAGCCCGCGGTACTGCCAGAATCCACGGCTCCCAGCAGGAAGCTCGCGTAGTTGTGGCCGGGGCTGAATGGGGCGCCTACAATGCTCTGCCAGAACGGCTGCGAGGTTTCGTTCTGTGAGAATGCGAAGTTGGCGTTCGAGAAGCTTTCGACGGAAGAAACGTAGCCGTCGACGATTACTTCGCCGCCGAATTTGAACGTATGGTTATTCTTCACCCAGGTGAGGCTTATGTTCCCGCTCGGCCTGTAATTTACAAAATCGCGAATCAGGTAGCCGCCCATGGCCCCGCTCATACCGCCGCGAGTGCCTCCCGATGCGCTCAGTCCGGAGTAGTAAGAAAGGTACTTCGTGTTATTCACATTGGGAACAATGATCGACTTATCGGTTGCAGCCACCGCGCCAGTGAAGGAATCCTCATCGATGAAACCCGCGCCGACGTGCAACAGGAGCGTAGGTGAGATCGTGTAGTCATAATTGATACGAACGGTGTGATTGCGATCTTTGGCGGGCGAGCGCGTCGAGATAATGTCCGGCAGGCCGTCCCCGCCGGGGCTGTCGACACGGACTTCGCTCCAGTATTCCGACAGTTTCATCGTCGAACTCAGGTTCTGGTCGAGTTTGACGGACGGAATCCCCTGCACCTTCGGCACCTTATACGTGGGGATGGCGTAATTAAGGTAAACGGCGTTCGGGCCACCGGTATTTGGCAGCGGGATGTAGGACTGAATTTTTGCCGCGATGGGATCGAAGCGGCTCACAGGAACCATGTTTCCCCCGAAGGGCGATCGCACGACGTAGCCATTGAACGACCCGACGTTGCTTTGAGGATCGAATATCTGACCCTCGGTCACCGGCGCGAGGCCATTCCCGGGATTGTACGTTCGGGGAGCCGCCAGGCCCTGATTGCTGAAGTCGCCGCCTCTCATCGCGAGCGTGGGGACTGTGATGAGGCCGTTGCTGATATAAGGCACATTGCGCCATTGCTCGAAATTGAAGAAGAAAAATGCCTTGTCGCGGCCATTAAACACTTTCGGAATTCGCACGGGTCCGCCGACCGAAAATCCATAATCGTTCTGACGCGTCCGATTCCGGATGTGCTCGTTGGGTTTGCCGTTTGCCGCGTTGCTCGTAAACGCGAGACCCGCGTTGAATGCCTCGTTCGTAACGTAATCGAACCCCGAGCCGTGGTAAGTGTTTGTGCCGGACTTCATCGTGAGGTTAAAGACGCCGCCACCGGCCTGTCCCCACTCCGGAGCGAAGTTACTGGTCTGAACCGCGACCTCCTGCACCGCATCCACGCTCGGTTGCGTCTGCCAGGTGTAGATTTGCCACATGCCATTCGTCGAATCCTGCCCGTCCACCCTCATGGATTGCGTGTTCGAAGGCAGGCCGTTGACACGAATGTTCTGATAGTTCCCTGTGATCTGCTGGAACTCAACTCCGGGCAAAAGGGAGGCCGCCGAGTACGGATTACGGATCTGTGAGCCCACCTGGAGGATCGGAAGCTGGTTCAACTGATCCGTCGCGAGGTTGTGGCTGACTTCGCCGCTCTCGGATTTGAGAAGAGGAGCCGTGTCCGTCACCGTAATCACGTCAGTGGCGGCTCCGACCTCGAGAGCGGCATCCACGCGAACCGTCTGCGCCACCGGAATGAAGACCTTCGAGTTGATGTATTTCTTGAAGCCCGCGGCAGTGACCGTCACCTCATAGGTGCCCGTCGGGAGTTGCGGCACCTCATAATTGCCGGTCGCCGACGCGCCGCTCGTATAAGTGGCCCCGTTTTCAACGTTACGTACATCGATCCTGGCCGCCGCGACCACGGCGCCGCTGGGATCGGTTATCGTGCCTGTGATTGAGCCACGGTCTGATTGCGCGAAAAGCGCGGACGCGCAGAAAAGCGCAGATATGCCAAGTACCTTTATGACCCGCATGTGTTCACCCGCTCCCGATATCCGCGTCCGGATATCTGCTGCGACTTAAATTTGGGGCGATTGTATATCGCGGTCAAATGGGTGTCAAGCAAAGGTCTTTCGCAGGTATTTAACCGAAAATTCCTTATTCTTTGCCGACCCATACGATCATTCCGGCCCCCGTGCCCTGCGATCGCCCACCCTGAAACCGGCAGAACACCTTCTTTTCCCGAACGATAAGCACCCTGGAAAATTGGCCTCGAAGCCTGCATCATAAGCTTTCGGAGGGCAACCTGGCAGATGATAAAGGCCATAGAATATTTCGATTGCATCGAGTCCCGCGACTTTGCCATCATAAAATCGTGTTAACGTACCAGCCGCATAGCGGAGAACGCAAGATTGCTCTTGCGGTACTCTTGCGACTCACCGCGATGGACGTCTGCTGCGGCCCTCCCCAGCTGTAATTCTTCCTTTAGCCGTCGATTCAACTGCTCGCAAGCGCCGCTTCGCGGGAATCTATTTCATTTGTTATCAGGAGGGTAATTTTATGTCTCAAGTTTCAGGCCCGCCCGTGATTCTCTGGGCAGATACGATAGCTCCAGGCGCGAGCTGGTCTCTCATTCTCAGACGCGGCAAAACCCTGCGAATCGAAGATATCGAGGGCGGCGCCAACGTCGCGGCTCTGTTTTACAACTTCGAGTGCCTGGTGGAGCGATACAACATGCCGGACACGCTCAAAGCCCAGCACACCGCGCATCTCACCGGAGGCTTCGTCCTTTATTCGGACATGGGCCGCGTGCTTTGTTCCATCGCTAAAGACACTTGCGGCTGGCACGATCCGCTCGGTGGCTATAACGACGCTGCTTCAGTCGTCTCCAAGTATGGCGCTGCATCTTACCAGGATTGCCGCAACGACTGGCATCGCAACACTCGCGACAACTTTCTCCAGGAGCTGATGAAATATGGGCTCGATGTCCGGGACCTCGGGCCCTCTTTGGACTTGTTCAGCAAGGTGCGCGTCGACGAGGACGGTTCCATGAACTTCGTCGCGGAAAATTCAAAGCCCGGCGATTGCATCGAGCTGCGCGCCGAGATGAATCTGCTCGTGATCCTGGACACCGGGCAGCACCCGCTCGATCCAAACCCCCAATACGCGCCGAAACCGGTGAAGTTCTCCATGCTTCAGAGCGCGCCTGCGGCCGCCGACGACCCGTGCCGCCTGAAGTGTCCCGAGAACACTCGCGGCTTCATCAATACCGAAAGATACGTCCTCGAAGGAGCCGCATGACCGAACAAAAGCTGACCCCAAGCCTGTTGCGCCCCGCGGACGCGGCTCACTCCGAAGTGGTCGGCGCGGGCGATTACTGGATTCACGAAATCAAAGCGGGCCAGACCTTCCGGATTGTCGACCTCAAAGGCAATCAGGCCGTGGATACTCTTTTCTATAGTGCTCGCGATACTGCGGAACGTTATAGCGCGCAGCACACCATAACCGGTCAAAGAAATATCTATCTCACAACCGGAACCGTGCTGCGGACGAACTTCGGCAATCCGATGCTGACCATCGTCGCCGATACCTGCGGACGGCATGACACGCTCGGGCGGCGCATGCGCGGTTGAAAGCAACCAGGTCCGCTATGCCATCGAAAAGCGCCACATGCACGCGTGCCGCAACAGCTTTCTGCTTGCGATATCTGACCCGAAGTGGAAAATCGCAAAGCGCGACGTGACGGCAAATATCAACTTCTTCATGAACGTGCCGGTCACGCCGGATGGCCGCCTCACGTTTGAAGACGGAATCTCAGAAGCCGGCAAGTACGTCGAGATGCGCGCTGAAATGGATTCCATCTGCGTGATCAGCAATTGCCCGCAGTTGAACAATCCCGTGCAATGCGTATAACCCGACTCCTGATCGAAGTTCTGATCTGGGATACGGCCGCTGGCCTGATGTTCGACTAAGGTTCTCATCGCCAATCGCGGCGCAATAGCATGCCGCATCATCCGAACCCTTGACCACATGGGCATCGCCTCGGTTGCCGTTTATTCAGAGGCGGATCGTCATTCGCTTCATGTTTCGCATGGCGAGCGAAGCTGTCCTTCTCGGTCCCGCTCCCGCCGCGCAAAGCTATCTCGATACAGAGAAAGTTCTCGACGCGGCCCGGCGTACCGGCGCGGAGGCGATCCATCCCGGGCTATGGCTTTCTCAGCGAGAACGCCGCCTTCGCGGAGGCCTGCGAACGCGCCGGCGATCGTCTTCGTCGGCCCCACGCCGGAACAGATGCGCTCCTTCGGCCTGAAGCACACCGCGCGCGAAATCGCCGCCGCGAACAATGCGCCGTTGCTACCCGGAACCGGCCTGCTCGCATCCGCCGAGGAGGCACTGACGGATGCGCTTCGCGATCGGCCTGCCCGTCATGCTGAAAAGCACGGCGGGCGGCGGCGGTATCGGCATGCGTCTTTGCCGCGAAGCCTCTGAAGTGACCGAGGCCTTTGCCTCCGTCGAGCGCACAAGCCGCGCCAGTTTCAAAGACTCCGGCATCTATCTCGAAAAGTTTGTAGATCGCGCGCGTCACATCGAGGTGCAGATCTTCGGCGATGGCGCGGGCGCGGTTATCGAACTCGGCGAGCGCGATTGTTCCGTGCAGCGTCGCAACCAGAAGGTCATTGAAGAGACGCCGGCTCCGCATCTGCCCGCGAGAAGTGCGAGCAAAGATGCTCGAATGCGCGGTGCGTCTGGGTCGCGCGGTAAGTTACCGCTCCGCTGGAACGGTTGAGTTCGTTTACGACGCCGTCGCCCAGGAGTTTTACTTTCTCGAAGTCAACACGCGCCTGCAGGTGGAACACGGAGTTACCGAGGAAGTCACCGGCGTCGATCTCGTCGAATGGATGGTTCGCTGCGCCGCGGGAGAACTCGGACCCCTCCCTGCCCTGAGGCCTCAGGCGCACGGAAGTTCGATCCAGGTTCGTGTATATGCCGAGGACCCCGGCCGGAACTTTCAACCCAGCGCAGGCCTGATCACCGAAGCAACCTTTCCGCGCGAAGCCCGCACCGAAACCTGGATCGAGCGCGGCGCCGAGGTGACCCCCTTCTACGACCCGCTGCTCGCCAAAATAATCGTGCGTGGCGATTCGCGAGATGAAGCCTTAGGCAATCTTCGAAACGCGCTCGCCGACACCACGATCGCCGGCATCGAAACCAACCTCCCCTACCTGCGCCAGATCGTCGCCGGCGAAGCGTTCGCCGAAGGCGGCGTCACCACGCGTTTTCTGAGTACCTTCGAGTACCGGCAGCGCGCCGTCGAAGTTGTCGAAGGCGGCACGATGACAACCATACAGGACTATCCTGGACGCCTCGGCTACTGGCAGGTCGGTGTCCCGCCCTCGGGGCCAATGGATTCGCTCTCCTTCCGCTCGGGAAATCTGCTGCTTGGCAATGAGCCAGGCGCCCCGGGCCTCGAATGCACCGTAACCGGACCCTCGCTGCGCTTCTGCTTCGACACCGCGTTCGTAGTTACAGGCGCTGATTTCAGCGCCACTCTCGATGGCGAACCCGTCGCTGTCGGAGAAGTCCATCATGCCGGGCTGGGATCGCTGCTTGAGCTGCGCGAATCCGCGGGCGCCGGCGCGCGCGCTTACATCCTGGTACGTGGCGGCTTCGACGTGCCGCTCTATCTCGGCAGCGCGAGTACTTTCACGCTCGGCAAATTCGGCGGCCACGCCGCGGGGCGGACTCTCCGAACTGGAGACATTCTGCACGTCGCCGAAGCGCCCCCGGCCAGCGCCCCGAAGATCCCGTTACCCGAACTGACGCACGACTGGACGATCGGCGTGATGTACGGCCCGCACGGCGCGCCCGATTTCTTCACGCCCCACGATATCGAAACATTCTTCGCCACACGCTGGAAAGTCCACTACAACTCAAGCCGCACGGGAGTCCGTCTGATCGGCCCGAAGCCACAATGGGCACGCCGCGACGGCGGCGAGGCGGGCCTTCATCCCTCCAATATTCACGACAACGCCTATGCCATCGGCTCCGTCGATTTCACCGGCGACATGCCCGTAATCCTCGGTCCCGACGGCCCCAGCCTCGGCGGTTTCGTTTGTCCGGTGGTGGTAGTTGACGATGAACTATGGAAGATCGGCCAGCTCCGCGCGGGCGACACAATCCAATTCGTTCCGGTCAACGAGGAACCAGCAATCATCTCCACCAGCAGCGACATAGTTTGCCGCGCCGCCGGCGACCGCTATCTGCTGATCGAATTCGGCGACCCAGTTCTCGATCTCAATCTTCGCTTCCGCGCGCAGTCACTGCTCGAATGGTTCGAACGCGAGAAGCCGGCAGGCATCATCGATCTCACGCCCGGCATCCGCTCGCTCCAGATTCACTACGATTCCGGACTGCTCCCGCGCACCCGCCTGCTCGCGCTGCTCGACCGCGCCGAATCCGAACTGCCCGCCGCTCGACGACATCGAGATACCATCCCGCATCGTTCATCTGCCGCTCTCCTGGGACGACCCCGCCACGCGTCTCGCCATCGAGAAATACATGAAGTCCGTGCGGCCCGACGCGCCGTGGTGCCCGAGCAACATCGAATTCATCCGCCGCATCAACGGCCTCGATTCCATCGACGAAGTCAAAGACATCGTCTTCAACGCCAGTTATCTCGTGCTCGGCCTCGGCGACGTCTATCTGGGTGCGCCCGTCGCCACGCCGGTAGATCCGCGCCACCGCCTCGTCACCACCAAATACAATCCCGCGCGCACCTGGACCGCGGAAAACTCGGTCGGCATCGGCGGAGCTTACCTCTGCGTCTACGGCATGGAAGGACCAGGCGGCTATCAGTTCGTGGGCCGCACCGTGCAGATGTGGAACACCTGGAAAACCACGAAGGAATTCCAGCCGGGCCATCCCTGGCTACTTCGTTTTTTCGACCAGATCCGCTTCTACCCCGTCGAAGCCGCGGAACTGATGGAAATGCGCGACAACTTCACTCACGGCAAGTTTCACGTGAAAATCGAAGACGAGCGTTTCCGTCTGCGCGACTACCACGCCTTCCTCGAAAGCATCCGGCCTGAAACCGAGGTGTTTAAGAATAAGCAGCAGGCCGCATTCGAAGCCGAACGCGAACGCTGGCGCGAAGCCGGCCTCGATCGCGAGGTCGAAGCGCCTGCCGAGCAACCCGCCGCCGCTGAAATCCCGATCCCCCCGGGCCATCGAGCCGTGAAGTCACCCGCGCACGGCAGCGTATGGAACATCGGCGTCAAGGCTGGCGAACGAGTCGCCGCAGGTCAGCGCATCGCCATCATCGAATCCATGAAAATGGAAATCGCCGTCGCCGCCCCGCAGGCCGGAATCGTCGCGGAAATCTTCTGCGCACAAAGCGCCGAAGTCGCCGCCGGCCAGAATCTTTTGTTCCTCAAAACGGAGGGTCTCTGAATGAAACTCGATATCGCGTCTTTGCTTGACGCCTATCGCTCCGAAACCCTGCAGCCGGTGGACGTCATCGCCGAAGTCTACCGCCGCATTCGCGCGCGAGGCGAACGGCCGGTCTGGATCCATCTGGTTCCCGAAGAGCAAGCCCTCGATCAAGCGCGCAACCTGGGCCCATTCCGCGAAGACCTGCCGCCTCTACGGAATCCCGTTCGCGATCAAAGACAACATCGATCTCGCAGGCATCCCCACCACCGCCGCCTGCCCGGACTATGCCTACATTCCAGAGCAATCCGCGACCGTGATCGAGCGCCTGATCGCCGCCGGAGCCATTCCGATAGGAAAAACAAATCTCGACCAGTTCGCCACCGGCCTCGTGGGAACGAGATCCCCCTATGGAGCTTGCTCCAGCGTCTTCGACGAACGCTATATTTCCGGAGGATCAAGCTCCGGATCGGCCGTGGCCGTCGCCGCGGACCTGGTCTCATTCGCCCTCGGAACCGACACCGCCGGGTCCGGCCGAGTCCCCGCGGCCTTCAACGAACTCGTCGGATTGAAACCCTCCCGAGGCGCGCTAAGCACCGCGGGCGTAGTACCGGCTTGCCGATCCCTCGACTGCGTTTCGATCCTCACACACACCTGCGCCGAGGCCGCCCGCGTCTTCGAAGCAGCCCGCGGATTCGATCCCAAGGACCCCTGGTCGCGCACTCCCGGCCAGCGCCGCGCCTGGCCCCAAACCGGCTTCCGCTTCGGTGTACCGGACGCAAAATGGCTTCGTTTTTTCGGCGACGATTCGGCGCCGACGCTCTTTGAATCGGCCGCAGAGCGTCTCGAAGCGCAAGGCGGTATCAGGGCGGAATTCGATTACCAGCCTTTCAACGACGCCGCGCAGCTACTCTACTCCGGCCCATGGGTCGCCGAGCGCCTCGCCGCGATCCGGCAATTCGCATCGGTCCATGCCGAAGCTCTTTATCCGGTAACTGCCCAAATCATCCTGAAAGCCGCCTCTCTAACCGCGGTCGACACCTTCGAAGCCGTCTACCGCCTCGCCGAACTCGCCCGCCGGACCCATCGCGAGTGGGACCGCATGGATTTCATGCTCCTGCCCACCGCTGGCAACTGCTACACCCACGAACAAATCGGCGATCAGCCGATCGCCCATAACACCGATCTCGGCTACTACACGAATTTCGTCAACCTGCTCGATCTCGCGGCCATAGCCGTACCCGCCGGTAAACGAGCGAACGGAATGCCTTTCGGGGTCACGCTGATCGGCCCTGCCTGGTCCGACGAAGCCCTTCTCGCCACCGCGGATCCCGTCGAGCAACGCTACTGCCCTACGGGATACGTGCCCCTCGCGGTGTGCGGCGCACACCTCGCGGGAATGCCGCTCAACCACCAGCTCACCGACGCGGGTTCGTTTTTGCTTGAGGCCACCCACACCTCACCCGAATATCGCCTCTACGCGCTTGCGGGCGGCCCGATTCTCAAACCCGGCCTCGTCCTCTCACCCGAAGGCGGCCGCGCCATCGAGGTCGAAGTTTGGGCCATTCCGGAATCTACCTTCGGACCGTTCGTAGCCGCAGTCCCAGCCCCGCTCGCGATCGGAACCTGCCGCCTTGAGAGCGGCCGTTTGGTGAAGTCCTTCGTCTGCGAATCAATCGGGCTGAAAGGCGCGACGGAGATCACGCACTTCGGAGGCTGGCGAGCCTACCGCAAATCGGCGAGTTCCCAGGCCAGTTTAGATTAGTTTAGGGCTCCAGACCTCCGCCGCAGAGCCATATCATCGCCTTCAAGCACGCCACATGCACGACCCAAGTTTGGCATCGTCGCCGATTACCAGTTCTTTGGGACGGTGGTAGTTGCTTTCAAGGGCCGCCATTGGACCCACTGCCAGAGCCTTTGCCACCCGCTTCGAAACACTCAGACGAGTGCTCCCAACCCGACGGCCGATGCTGGCGGTACCGCGCGCGACTGCGCCAATTGCTCCAGTTCCGCCGGGGCTTCATCCGATAACACCAGTTTCCGATCGTTCGGATTTGTCTGCCATGCCGTAAAGCGTAGTTGAATCAGCCCAGTTGTCCGGACTGAATGAGGCGGGTGAGGGATTGGCGGCCGGAGCAGAGAATCCAGGCGCAGGTCAGCGCCCGGAAGGAGGCGAAATTGGGCTGCGTGAACAGGGCTGAAAAGCGAGCAGGAAGGGAGCAAAGGAACGGAGGGGGAGATCAGGTGCCGGCGCGCCGCCAATCTTCCATAACTGTTATAAAAGATTGGCAGATCAAAAAAAGCGCCTCAGCTCTTCTTACGTTCCTCCAGCAAATCCACGCTCAGACTTGAGCTCTGTTTCAGCCATTTCTGAATCTCGGCATAGCGGCGCGCGCCTTCCTCCACTTCCTGCTTCAGGTGTGCTGGCACGGGAACCAGCGAATTCGCCGGCTTACCTGCGCTGACCGACAGAATCCAGATCGGGCCGTGGCCTTTGCCTTTTTCGCAATGCCGACAACCCGGTTCGTTTGCAGCGGATCTTTCGTTTCAGGAGCGAACCCGCCAGGGCAATAGTTAGATCGGAATTTGTTGAGCGAGACGCTTACGAGCTTCCCTGATACGTTCCGGTCTTTCTTTCACCATATGCATGAACGATACCGCCTGTGAACGGCAGCGCTAAAAGGACGTTACATTTTCAGATCGAACTATTTGAGACGAACTGCGCCGTCGGCAGTTGACTTCAACGCCCGGAAGAAGTGCCAAAACACTACTTGCGGTTGGGTTGCAGCTTCGCCGCGATTTGTAATCAGAAACTCCCTCCGCCGGAACCAGCACGATCCCGCACCGGAGGCAACCTGCTGCGGGGTCCTGAAAGCACTCGCGCCACTCACCCACTTGTCTCTTGTGTGGTTCGTTCAGCTAAAACAGGTTGGCACTCCGGGGCACGAATCCAGAATAGTGTGACCCTGTATCGTAAGTAGTTCCAGCTATCTGTGGGGCACTCCCAAAACGCGGGAACGCGACGATGCAATTGCGTATCACGATCTCGCCGCGGTCGACCAGATCAACACAACCGTGCAGCGCGCCGCCCCCGGACGGTGCTTTGATCATCGAAACGTTTGCCGACGCCTTGCCGCGTGGGGCCCGAACGCCGTCGCCGATTCGAGCGAATACCAGACGTACTGACGGTACCGTACCGAGCCGTCTATCTGCCGGATCACAACCTCCGAGGTTCCGATCGTCGATAAGCTTCACAACCCGGACTCTCAAGGATTTCAGCTACATGCAACAAGTTGTCCCTTCCGAGCCAGGCGCTGAAGATTTCCATTTCAGGTTCAGTAGAAGAGAACATCAACCACTTGAAGTTGCCGATATACCGATTCTCGTACGTCGGTACCAGACGTGGTGTAGTAGCGCTTTAGTACCAATGCAGCAATTGGTACTTGCGGGCATTTTGACCGTATGATCCAATCGTATTTCAACGTACGTATCGCGTTTAGACGGTTGCATCAAGAATAAGCAGTAAAAAGCTTAGATCGGGCTTGCCTATTCGAGAGCCCACGCCGTGTTTTCGAAAAGGCGTGCGATAGCTTTGAGCATAGAGCCTGCCCTACAACCGTAATGTCGGATCGGAAGCACTGAGAGGATGTATGCCGAGTGACTCCTTAGCGGGAACTTATAGCAAAGACATTCCGGTAATTCCGATAATCCGTTGTTACAGTCCTTCACGGCATCGCCATCGTTGGCCAGGACCGGCGCCCGCACCCGTCAACACGATGGAAACGCGGATGCTTAAACAACTCGCAGCATCGGGTGTGACCCACGTCGGACAGATTTCTCGCGGAAACAAGCGCTTGAAACGGTTCGGCCCCATTGGAGCTTCTGTCGCATATGAGCACTAGCCGAGTTCTGATTTGCGAGAGTGACGCTGAGATAAGTCAATGCCTGGAGAAGGTCATCAAGTCTATGGGCTATTGCGCTCAATTAGCTCGAGACGGGGACCAGGCACTTTCCTTTCTCCAACACTCCGAGGCTGAGATCGCGGTCATACTGCTGGGCGAGGTGGTGCTTAACCAGGGGGCTCTCGATATCTTGCAGGAGATCCGTGCCACGGATGCCAGGGTTCCTGTAGTTATAGTTGCCGGCTTGTGGTCTGCGCGCGACGTTGTTGCCGCGATGAAAAGCGGCGCCACGGATTTCATTTGCAAACCCATCATTTATGAAGAAGTAGCCAGTGTCCTGACGAGTGCGGCCGCGCCCGATGGCAGTGCGCGCAAATGCGCGAGGCGGAATGGAATCTCACCCTGGGCTTTCAGGAGCACTAATCCGAGGATCAGGAAAATTGAGCTGCTGCTGGAAAAGGCCGGCCAGTCAGAGGCGCCTGTCCTCATTCAAGGCGAGACAGGCAGCGGTAAAGAAGTTTTTGCGAGGAAACTGCACGCCCAATCGGCGCGTGCCGCCAGACCATTTCTGAAACTGAATTGCGCCGCTCTTCCGTCGGAGCTGGTGGAAAGTGAACTATTTGGTTACGAACGTGGCGCCTTCACGGGTGCTTTTGAAAAAAAGGCTGGAATTTTCGAACTCGCCGATGGCGGTACTATTTTGCTCGACGAGATCGGCGACATGGATATTCGGCTTCAGGCGAAGTTGCTGCAGGTCCTTCAGGATCAGGAATTCCGGCGGATTGGAGGTAAGGAAAATGTCAAAGTGAACGTGCGAATTCTGGCGGCAACTCACCGCGATCTCGAAAATGCCGTACATGAGCGCGCATTCAGAGAAGATCTTTACTATCGACTGAACGTGATCGTTTTTCAGGTGCCTCCACTTCGCGAGCGGACCGAGGACATTGTTCCCCTCGGGGAGTTTTTAATCAGAAAGCATGCCGATCAGGGTTGTCTGGCGCCGACGATCAGTTTGGACCTCGGAGAGGCCATGGTTGCCTACAAGTGGCCGGGCAATGTGCGCGAACTTGAGAACTACATGCGGAAGCTGGTGATTTTCCGGGATACCGACGCAATCGCCTGCGACCTTCGGACGCGAATCATACGAAAATCCTCACCGTCGGGGGGGCCCGCCGACCTTCAGGTTGTCAAGACCGAGACCCGGGACGATATGCCTATCCTGGAGCAGGTTACAAAAGTCAACCGTCGGGCGGAAACTGACGCTATCCTGGCTGCACTCCATGCCACGCGCTGGAATCGTAAGCAGGCTGCCGCGATATTAGGAATAGACTATAAGTCCCTGCTGTACAAAATGAAGAAACTGGGTATTGACGATAAGCCGACGGCACTCTCGGAGTTGCCGCGTTCTCCATTAACCCGAGTCGTGAACGGGTCCTGAAAGACACCGAGCTTCCAATTCCATTCCAGGCGCAAACAGCTGATCCGGGTCGCATCAATAAGCGCCGTTGCCACCCAAAACGGCACGGGGCGTGCGTAGAAGTATCTTTAGATCCATCGATAGTGACCAGGTTCTGGCATATTCGATATCCATTCGAACCATATCGTCAAACTTGACCCTGCTACGTCCCTCAACTTGCCAAAACCCGGTAATGCCCGGCTTTACAGCAAGCAGGCGGCGACGGTGCCATGTTTCATACACAGCGAATTCATATGGGATCGGCGGCCTGGGACCTACGAGCGACATATGGCCGACCAGCACGCTGAAAAATTGCGGAATCTCGTCGAGACTCGTGCGTCTGAGAAAGCGACCTACCGGCGTGATGCGCGAATCCGATTGCAATTTATATACTTTGGCGCCTCCGTCATTCGCCGGAGAGTCGGTCTTGCTGGAAATCAAGCTTTTGATGTAAGTTTCGTGAATAGCAGGGTCAGCCCTGGCATACATTGACCGAAATTTCAGGAAAGTGAAGCCCTGTCCAGATTGGCCCAGTCTCATTTGACGAAAAAGCACTGGCCCGCGAGAAGTCAGTTTGATGGCAGCTGCAATCAAACAGATCAGAGGCGAGAGAATTATAAGCGCCAGCAAGCTCCCCGCTATATCGAGGCAACGCTTGATGAGCAATGGTATACGCCTCGATTCGAGTTCCTTTACCAGGTCCGGATAGATAGCTGAGAACGTCTCTGGATCACCGGTCCCGCCATTGTCACCGTCGCAAAGATCAGGAAAGACGTGGAAAGATAAGGTCACTTCACTGACGCGTTGTGTGCCTAACGCGACCTGGAGCGCATCATTCACTTTGTCGGAAAGTATCTGCACAATAGATGTCTCTGTGCGCGGAATCTCCGTGAAGATTACCCCGATAACGGCTTCATCCCGGTACCACCCCTTGATGTCGGTCTGTCTCGTAGCGCAGGAAACCGCGGCCTGAATCTTCTCCGCGGAGTCAGTTTGATCTCCGTGTTTGAGAAGAGGAGACTCGACAAGCATCAGGACCAGCCGCCTGTCGGAACGTTCAACTCTGTCTCGCTCCAAGCAGAGCATTTTCATGAAAAGCCCGTGCGGAAGCAGATCGGTTTCCACGCCGGCATCGACAGCGAAAAAGTCGTGGGCTCCTCGTTGTGGCGCCCTTTTTGAACTCAACACGTTCGGCAATGGATTCACCTAACCTCAACTTCCTGCCACTTCGACATCCACACCGACACGCAGACCCACCCGCGGTTCCGAGCGACTCGTTGTGTTTAATGCGCGGGATTGGGCAGTTTTATAGCCAGAATGCGCGTATTTTGACAACAAGTTGTTTCTAAAGCAGATAGATAGCTGATACGACACATCACGAGATTCGCAGCAGGAAGAAGCTTTTGGACTTGAGCCTAATCTGTAGGAATACTTCCTTCCGGGATGGTCAATATACCCCAGCCCCCTGGTGGCGAAAGGATTGCAAAGACAGGCTGCCGGACTGGAACCTGGGTTCGCCCATATTGTCTGCGCCTTCGAGGCGATCCCCAACGTGTTGCACGGCGGCGGGTGCGAGATCCGGGAATACGGAGGGAAGGAACTGGCGGACAACGCTGGGCGAAAAGGGATGAAGTGGCACGGAGGGTCGGCCGGCGGGCATCGGAGATCGGTCGAGGCGCAGCGGAAGCTGCAGAACCCACCTCGTATACCCCGCCTCCAAAAAAGAGATAGCTGGCGACGCTCATCGCGCTGGAGCGGCTGTGCCCGCTGGTCAGCCGGTCCGGATCTGGACCTGCGCGACGAGATCCAGCGAATTGCGCTTGCGTCTCCCAGCTACGGATGGCGCTCATTGCCGCCGAGTTAAAGCGGCGCGGATGGGAGGTCAACCACAAACAGGCATACCGGATCACTCACGCAGACAACCTGCTTTGTGTGCGACGTCGGAAGACCACGAACTCCCATCACAACCGGACCGGTTTTCCCAAACCTGGCGGGCACGATGTTGCTGACCGGCGTCAACCAGCTCTGGGTGGCAGACATTAAGTGCATTCGGCTCACAACAGAGTTCGTCGGTCTGGCAGCGATCGTGGATGCCTTCTCCCGGTAGTTCGTCGGCTGGCACTGGACCGAACACTGGACCGCGAACTTGTGCTGACAGTGCTCCCGCAGGACGGCCCGGAGCTGGAGGGACAACGCGCCCCGCTCATCGTCCGCGACGAGTTCCGGCAGGCTCATCCTGAAACCGTTCCGGGATGGGGCACAAATGACTTTACGGCGATGGCAAACAGTCTGAAGTGTTTGTCTCAGCCAGGGGGACAACAACGGAGAGCAACGTCCTTCGACGCGGATGCGAACTGCCCCAGCTCGCGTACTTGGTCCGGCTTTCGATCTACCGTGAAACCTGCAAAACGCGGACTCTCGCCTTAAGCAATTTTTGCCACGTTCGAAGGCCTTGCAGCTGGAGGTATGCTGCGAGGGGTGATCGCCGTAGGAAGAGGACGAACCCACTCGCGCTCTATTTCAACGGTGACAGATCGCTGAAGCAGCGGCACCGAAAGAAACAAATGGAATTTTTTCTTGATTTGTAGCGTGACACCCTCAACACCCTTAAGCGGCCCCTTCTCGATCACAACTCTGGAACCGACCACGAGTTCCGGCCACGGCTGCAAATGAAGGCCCGAGCGAATCACTGCCCGGATCGCATCGATCTCCGGGTCGGGAATTGCGACGGGAACCTTTGCAAGGCCCACAATCGATATCACACCAGGGACTGTCAAGATCGGTAGTCGAAACTGGGCATCGAAGCGGCAGAACAAATAGCCGGGAAAGAGAGGCAGATCAAGTTTGATGGAACGATCAGACCATTTGCGTGTGGACTGGTAAAGAGGCAGGTATTCGGCGTAGCCCTTGCCCGCCAGCGCTGCTGACGCGATTCGCTCGTACTTGGGGCGAACACAAATGGCGTACCAGGGATGGATTGTCGACACGGTTTGCATGTGAAAGATGCTCGGTATTCGCGCTTGGCTGGTGGCTCTCGTTCAACGACAATCCCCAGACTGTAGAACCCCGGAGACCGTCGCACTTAACGCCCGAATAACTCAACGCTTGCGTTGCGTCGGGTAATTACTGATGGCGTTGATCGATAATATAGCGTACTCGGGTATCGATTTTTAGAGTGGTCGCGCGGATCGGTACCGGTACTTCTGAAACAACCGGAACGATGGAAACCTGGCAGCCGCCACGCTGAAATTCTCAGGCCGTTTATCCGCGAATGACGAGTCTGGATTGCGCTGAACAGTCGACAGCAACGCGCTCGACTCGGCAGCTATAGTCTCTCGCGACGCCTCTCCTCCTGGATCGCACCGGTGTCGCCGAACGGCATCCTCTAGCTTCGGCCTTCCGGCTATTTCGCTCAGACCGCGAGTCCGTTGCGTCCCGGTACGGAATCGATCGGCCGCGTAACCAGCGCGTGCGCACCGTCAAGCTCTTGCACCTATCGAAGCACGAATCGCAAAGATACATCCGCACGCAGGTGCACCAACGCGTTCTCGCAAGACGGCAAGTAGCGGTGGGTGAGATCGCCGCATCGGCGCCGGTTCTCCGAGGCCAACAGCAGTCAGGCCGCCAGCCTGCATTTCGTGACGGGCGCGGCGGCGTTTAGGAACGTCGAGCGCAAGCTACAGGCGCTTGCGATGTGATGCCGGCTAGTACAATGTGAAATCGTCATGATTGCGCTCCTGCGCGGGACCCTGGTCGAGAAACATCCAGGCCAGGCGATCCTTGAAGTGGGCGGCGTCGGTTACGACGTCACCATTCCGATCTCGACCTTCGCGAAGCTACCAGACCCCGGCAGCGAGATCCGCCTCCGTATTCATACCCATGTCCGCGAAGACACGCTGGCCTTGTATGGGTTCCTGACGAACGACGAAAAGAACCTGTTCGAAAAGCTGATCGTTGTCAGCGGTATAGGCCCCTCGCTCGCGGTGAAGGTGCTAAGCGGAATGTCCGCCGGAGATTTGCTGACCGCGATCCGCCGGAACGAGATCGAGAAACTGGTGCGCATTCCTGGCGTAGGCAAGAAGACGGCGGAGAGAATGGTTCTTGAGCTCCGGGACAAATTGCCCGCCGAGCAGGGCGAGGACCAGATCCCCAACCAACCGCCGCCTTCGGCCCTCGATGAAGACGTGCTTTCCGCTTTACTGAATCTCGGATGCGCCAGGCCCGCCGCCGACGCCGCAATGCGCAAGGCGCGCGCCGCCGGTGCTCCCGATGAGTTCGAGGCGTTGTTTCGCAAGGCTCTGGAGCTGCTGCGATGAGTCAGCGGCTGGTATCGGCGAGCGGCGACGATGAAGAACGGCAGCTTGAAGCGGCGTTGCGTCCCCGCCGTCTTTCCGACTTCACGGGTCAGAAGCGGTTGAAAGAGAACCTTCAGATAGCGATCGACGCAGCGCGAAAACGCGGGGAAGCTATGGACCACGTGCTCCTCTATGGGCCGCCCGGACTCGGTAAGACGACGCTCGCCTCAATCATCGCGCAGGAACTGGAAGTGCCGTTCCAGCAGACGTCCGGCCCTGTACTCCAGAAGAAGCTCGACCTTTCCGGTATCCTCAGCGGCATTCAGGCGCGCCAGGTTTTCTTCATAGATGAAATTCACCGCCTGCTTCCGGACGTCGAAGAAATGCTGTACTCGGCCCTTGAAGACTTTCATCTCGATATCCTGATCGGCACGGGCCCGGGCGCAAGAACGCACTCGATCCCGCTGCAGAAATTCACCGCAATCGGCGCCACTACGCGCCAGGGCCTGGTAAGCGCCCCGATGCGCGGCCGGTTCGGTCTGGTTCTCCGCCTGAATTTATACGATGTCCCCGAGCTCCAACAAATTGTGGAGCGTTCCGCGCGCCTCCTCGATACCCCCATCGACAACGAAGGCGCGGCCGAGATCGCCCGCCGTTCCCGCGGCACGCCTCGCATCGCAAACCGCCTGCTGCGCCGCGTGCGCGATTATGCCGAAGTTCGCGCCGCCGGCCACATCGACGCCGATGTTGCGCAAACCGCCCTGAATCTGCTCGAGGTCGACCGCTTCGGGCTGGACGAGATCGACCAGAAAATCATGCGCACCGTGCTGGAGAAGTTCGGCGGCGGCCCGGTCGGCATCGGTACGATCGCCGCTTCCATAGGTGAGGAAGCCGAGACTATCGAGGAAGTCTACGAACCTTACCTCATCCAGCTGGGCTTCCTGCACCGCTCGCCGCGCGGCCGCGTCGCGACCGAAGGGGCGTACGAATACTTCAAGGTTCCGCGGCGCTTCGGCGGCATCGGCAGCCAGCCGGAGTTATTTTGAACCTGTCTTCAAAGAAGCTGATTTACCTCGGCCTTGGCTCGAATGTCGGAGACAGCGAGGCCCTCCTGCAATCCGCGCTCGACAAGCTGAACGGCCCCGATCTGAAACTTCGCCGCGTTTCCAGCCTCTATGAAACCGAACCCGTCGGATTGCGCGAGCAACGCTGGTTCCTGAACCTCGTCGCGGAATTCGAAACAAACCTCTTCCCGAAACAATTGCTGCATCGCATACAAAAAATCGAGAACGAACTCGGCCGCAAAAGAACGGTACGGAACGGACCTCGAACGATCGACGTCGACATTCTTTTGTATGGCAATTTTGTAGTGTCCACGGAAGAACTGGAAATCCCGCATCCTCGCTACCGCGAACGCAGATTCACGCTTTCGCCCCTGGCAGAGTTGAATCCCGGTCTGCGCGACCCGGTCACGAGAAAGACGGTGGCCGAAATGCTCGCCGATCTTCCGGGACAGGTGGCTCGAAGAAGAAGCTTCGCGCCCACACCCAGACCGGACGAAAATGGTTAGCAGTCCGATGGCTCACCCGATATTCGGCGACCTCGCGGAGCCGCGCCACCGCTTCACCCCACGCATTCAGGATTTCCTGCTCGCCCTCGTATTCGGCGCCCTGATCTATCTCGCGCACACCCCGTCGGAACGGTGGCTGATGGGCGGCATTGCCGTGCTGCAGTTGATCGAAGGCCACTTCTTCCTGCTCGACAAGACATGGGGACGTGCCACCTCCGTGGTTTTGCAGTTGATTCTCGGCTATCTCCTTCTCGGGATCACTTCCTCGATCGAGAGCCCCTACTATCTCGTTCTCCTGCTGCCGATTTTTTCCACAGCTGTTTACCTCGGGTTTGTGGGCACGCTGCTCAGCACGATCACCGCGATCGGCAGCTATCTTTCTTTCCTCCTCTTTCAGGGCTGGGACGAATGGCGGAAAAATCCGGAGAACATGCACTATCTGGCGATTCGCTGCCTGCTGCCCGCCGTTGCCGCCATGCTGGTGAATTCCCTGGGAGAAGCCATCCGCGCGCAATCGGCGCGATATAAATCGACAGCGGAACAACTGGCCGAAGCGAACCGGAATCTTGTCGAGGCCGAAGCCGCGGTGCGGCGCTCGGACCGCCTCGCGGCGTTAGGTCAGCTCTCCGCCGGTCTCGCCCACGAACTGCGGAATCCGCTGGGCAGTATAAAAGGCTCCTCCGACCTTCTCGCGCGCTCGGCCGCTCGCGACGATGACCGGTCTCGGAAGATGACGGTGGAACTCGCCGAAATCATCAGCGACGAGGTCGACCGCACGAACTCACTGGTCACCCGATTCCTCGACTTCGCTCGCCCGCTGGAGCCCCGTCGCGAACTCACGGATTTGACTGCGGTGATCGACCGTGCCGCGAGCCGCGCCAAAGTCGACATCGTCCGCCATTATTCGGATTCATTGCCGAGCGTCCCGCTCGACCGCGAGCTCATGGAACAAGTGTTTCTCAACCTCCTGACCAACGCCGCGCAGGCCTCGAAACCCGGAGCGCCGATTACCGTGGACGCGCACGAGTCCGATGGCCAGGCCGAAGTGAACGTAATCGACCGCGGCGCCGGCATTCCTCCCAATCAGATCGAAACCGTTTTCAACCCATTCGTGACCACGAAGCAGGATGGAGTCGGACTGGGCCTCGCAATCGTATCGAAAATCGTGGATGGGCATGGCGGTAAAATATCGGTCGAAAGCGAACCTGGTAGAGGCAGCACCTTCCGCGTCTGTTTGCCGCTCAAGTACCCATAACCGTCAGCCCTGGCGCTCGCGCGCAAGATTCGAAAAAATTATGAAAAGACGAGTTCTGGTTGTAGAAGACGAAGACAAGCTGCGCCGCACACTCGAACTCCAGCTGCTCGACTCCGGTTTCGATGTCGAGAAAGCCTCTACCGCCGAAGAAGCCCTTCCCCTGATCGACCGCGCCGATCTGATTCTGACCGACTTCAAACTTCCCGGAATGACCGGTCTCGAAATGCTCCAGATCATTCGGCGCATGGATTCGCGAGTGCCTGTAATCGTGATGACCGCCTATGGCACCGTTGAAAATGCGGTCGAGGCGATGAAGTCGGGAGCGGTGGATTTCCTGCTGAAACCCTTCTCGCTTGACGATCTGGTCACAGTGGTCGGCAAGGCGCTCGAAATCCGAAATCTCAGGGAAGAGAACCGTCAGCTTAAAGAGGAACTCGGCCGCAAGTACCGCTGGGATAACATCGTAGGCCGCAGTGCGGGGATGCAGCAAATCTTCGCTACCGTGATGAGGGTGGCTCCCTCGCGGGCCACGGTGCTTCTGGCGGGAGAGAGTGGAGTGGGCAAAGATCTCATCGCTCGCGCCATTCATTTCCACTCGCCCCGTAAAGACCGCCCCTTCGTGAAGATCAACTGCACCGCGCTTCCCGAAAACCTGATGGAAAGCGAACTCTTCGGCTACGAGAAGGGCGCGTTCACCGGCGCGAATATCTCAAAGCCCGGCAAATTTGAACTGGCCGACACAGGCACGGTGATGCTGGACGAGATCGGCGACGTCCCGGCAAACATTCAGATCAAATTGCTGCGCGTGCTGCAGGAGCGCGAGTTTGAGCGCCTGGGCAGCAACAAGACGCAGCACATCGACGTACGCGTCATCGCCGCCACCAACAAAGACCTGCGCGCCGCTCTCGAAGACGGCACATTTCGCGAGGATCTCTACTATCGTCTGAATGTGGTCCCGATTGAAATCCTTCCGTTGCGCGAGCGAAAGGAAGACATTCCCTATCTCGCCCGGCATTTCGTCGAGAAGCTCGCGCCGGACACGGGCGGCCGCGTGACGGGAATTACGGATGCCGCAATCGACAAACTGCTCGGCTATTCCTGGCCCGGCAACGTTCGCGAACTCGAAAATGTCATCGAACGCAGCATAGTGATGGCCTCGGGCGAAAAGCTGGACGCCGCCGATATACGTCTTGATATGAACCTGCGCCCGCGGCACGTGTCCGGCGAGTCCGGCCTGCCCGAGGGAATGAGCCTTGATGCTTACGAGCAGGAGATCATCAAGAACGCCCTGAAAGAGGCTGATGGCAATAAGAGTCAGGCGGCTCGCATTCTGGGTCTGACCCGGAATGCGCTGCGTTACCGCCTGACCCAAATGGGTATCGAGAGCTGAAAGCTCCTATTGCGAGCCGCGACCGGGAGGGAGCGTTCCATGGCCCGCGGCGGGCCGCCAAAGGGAATGAAGACACGTTGCCGGTGTGGGAGCAGGCCTTCGGGGCTGCCGCCGGGCTTCCGCCCGGCGCGGGACGGCCATGGCCGTCGGATGCTTCGGCTGGTAGAGACCAATTTCGCCGCCGCCGGGCAGAATAATCCTCACGATCGAACCCCATCTTTCTTTCTGGACCTCTGAACATCGCACTCCCTTTGCGGCGAGCGCCAGAACTTCTGCCTCAAGATCGTCACACATGAGATAAAGTTCATGCCGCCCGTTGTCTTCGGCAGGATGAACTGCCACTTCCGCCGGAGGCAGCGCGAAGATCAGCCAGCCGTGGCCGGCGTCTACGTATGGGAATCCGATGATGTCGCGAAGGAACGCGCGATCCGCTTCCGCATCTTTGCTGTAGAGGATTATGTGCGCACCGAAGATCACGAAATTCGGCCTCCCGCTCACCCGAGTTTCCCATACGCCAGAGACGCATTCCATTTGACTTTGCGTGTAACAATTGGAGGGTTCCCTTTATGCGAGATGGCCTTTTAAGCAAGCCGCTGATTGCGCAGGAGTATGCCGCTGAGGTTGCCGGCTTCAATGAAACCATGCGCAGTGCGGGAATCGGCGATATAGATCGCTACTACTGGTATCACACAGTAGATTTGCCGATGGCTGCGACGCCCGGCATGTACGATTTCAGGGAGAGCTTAAACTGCTTCGATTTCCCTGCGTCGATGGCGGGCCAAAGAGTTCTCGATATCGGATCTGCCACAGGCTTCTTCGCTTTCGAATTCGAGCGGCGGGGCGCCGAGGTTGTCTCGGTCGAATTGCCTTCACTCGAACAACTGGACCGGTTTCCCGGGCAGGAAACCAGTTCGTTATTACGCAAGCTTCAGCACATGATCGTCCCCCACTCCGCGGACGTGCTGGAACCGCTGACACGGGATTATTCAGCGCAGGAACTCCACTACTATCTGCTGGATGCTCCGTTCCGGTTATGCGCGAAATTGCTGGGGTCGCGCGTGAAACGGCATTTTTCCAGTGTTTACGACCTGTCGGCGGAACGTCTGGGTCACGCCGGTTTTGATCTCGTCTTTCTCGGCGACATTCTCGTTCATACCCTCAGGCCGATTGACGCGCTGATGAACGCGGCGAAGTTGTGCAGCGGGACGTTAATGGTCGTGCAAATGATGCCGGGAGAACCTTCGGACCCGCCAGCTATGACGTATATGGGAGGGAGCGATCCCGCTGCGGACGACATCTGCTGGTGGCTGCCGAACGAGAATTGCTTTCACGATCTGCTCTTGAAACTCGGCTTTGCGCGAGTTCGGACGATCGGGACCCATGAGGGCGTTCTCAGACCCGCCGGGCACCAGTTCTCGCGGCGGATTATCCGCGCGGACCGGGCGAGAATACTCGCCTAGGCAAACGTCAGGGAATCATCCGAGTTTGGATTTCGCCGGAGTTGCGCCGCCGCTTTCGGATTTTGCGGGCTTTCGATTTGCGGAGCGCTGAAATCTGCGTAACTGATCCGTAACGCAGACGAGGAACATCGGCTGTTTCGCGTTTTTGAGGACGTCGATCACCCGATCCGGCTGATCTTCAAGGTAGATGTTCTTTCCGTCCGTGATCAGATGGATATCGCCATCCTTAGCGACCGCATCGCTCAGTCGTTTGCCCATTTCCTTCTGAAGGAACCGCAGCACCCGGCGGATCTTCTGGAGCGAAAACCCCTTGCGGCGCAGTTCCGCAATGACGGAGACTTCCACGACTTCCTGGGGACGGTAAACGCGCCGGTGCCCCTCCTGTTTGGGCGAAACAACATTGCGCTCGTCCCACCACTGCAACTGGCGGAGGCTGACGCCGGCGATGCGTGCAACGTCGCCGCTGGTGTAAGATTCCTGGTCGGATGCGGCGACAGGCGGTTCCTTTTTTGTTTTGAACATTTCGCGGTGCCTCTGTGTTGCCGGAAGCATTCCGATTCTATCAGATCCCGGCCCGGAACCATATCAGGCCGATTCGTACGCATGTTAACATTAAGGTTAAATTGAATCAGAGGTTTTCGTGGCAAGTACGGTCTCCCGCAAAGCGTTAAAACAACAGGATAAATTCACCGCCGACGTCGAACAAACCGTCGACTTTTTCTCGGCGCATCGTACGGAGGTAATTCGTTACGGCGCGGTAGCGCTGGCAGTAATTGCCATTGTCGCGGCGGTGTTCTACTATCGCAGCCATCAGCATTCCGTTCGTGAGCAGTTGCTGGCGAACGCAATCACGCTTGCGGCAGCGCCGGTTGGGGCGCCCGCCACGCCCGGCGGACCAAGCTTTCCGAACGGAGACGCCAAGATCAAGGCCGTTACGGGCGCTTTTAACAAGATTGTTTCCGACTATAGCGGGACGGAAGAAGCTTACGTTTCCGAATACTACCTCGCTTCCCGGGCCGTGGATGACGGCAAAATGGACGATGCCCGCAAGAAGTATCAGGACGTCGCCGATCACGCCGGCGCTAATTATGCATCGCTCGCGAAGCTGGCGCTTTCCCAACTCGATCTGGCACAGAACAAGCAGGCCGACGCCGAGCGGTTGTTGAAAGATCTGATGGATAAGCCTACCGATCTGGTTTCGAAGTCACAGGCCACGATTGCTTACGCGAAAGCGATCGCGCCTGCGCGTCCCGATGAGGCGCGCAAACTGCTCACGCAACTCACGGTCGACAAGAGTAATCAGGAAGTCAGCCAGATCGCCTCCGCCGCGCTGAACGACCTTCCGGCTAAGTAGAAGAATCTGCCCGCGGCAGATATCGGCAAAAAATGCTGTCGCATTTGCGGTTTCAGGTTGAGTTGTCTCGCGGACGCCGCTATCCCGAACCCGCTCATCCCTATCGAAACGCCTTTCAGCGGGACCGCGATCGTATTGTTCACACCCGCGCTTTCCGGCGGCTGGAAAACAAGACTCAGGTCTTCGCTCCCGGCATCAGTGATCATTTCCGAAACCGTCTGACTCACACGCTGGAGGTTTCGCAAATCGCGCGTACCGTTGCGAATCAGCTCGGATTGAACGAAGATTTAACGGAATCTCTGGCGCTGGTGCATGACGTGGGGCATCCTCCGTTCGCACACGCGGGCGAGGAGGCGCTGAATCGTCAGATGCGGAGGTTTGGCGAGGGCTTCGATCACAACATCCAGGCGCTCCGGATCGTGGAGTCGCTGGAGCAGCGCTATCCCCGATTTCCCGGACTGAATCTGAGCTTTGAAGTGCGCGAAGGGATCGTCAAGCACTCTCGCGATTTCGCGCCGGGGGAATTTCCGGAACTGGATGAATATCTGCCGGGATTGCGTCCACCGCTCGAAGCCCAGTTGATTGACCTTGCGGATGAGGTAGCATACAACGCGGCAGACCTCGACGACGCTTACGAGGCGGGTCTTCTGACTCCGGCGCGGATTGCGGAGGCTGTTCCCGCGTACGCCGAACTTCTGGATACAATTCAAACCCAATTTCCGGGAGCGACAGAGCGGGAGCAGTTCCAGGAGTCGGTTCGGGATCTGATCGACGACCTGGTGTCAGGGCTGATCAAAGGCACTGTGGCCGCGGTAGACGCCGCGGCGGTCGCCGATGTCGAAGCGGTCCGCCGATATCCTTCGCGGCTGGTGCGGTTCACCCCGGAAGCGCGCGAAACGAGCCTGCAGCTGAAGCGGTTTCTGCTCCGGAATGTGTATTCTTCCGAAGTCCTCGAAAGCGAGCGCCAGGAGTCGATCGCGAAACTGAATTTGCTCTTCGAATACCTGCTGGCTCATCCCGACGCCATTCCGGGCGGCTCGGAGCCGGGTAGCCCGGTACATCGAACGGTTTGTAACTTCATCGCCGGCATGACCGACCGCTATTTCCTCCGATTTTACGACTCAATCTTCGAGCCTTCGCTTCAGGCGCCCCTTCAGTCCTCGACCCGGGAGTAGCTCGCCAGCTCGGCTTCGCGCACAATGAAATTCCGTTCGAGCTGCCGGCAGAGCTCGGCGCCAAGCTTTTCCGGGGCTTCCTTCTCTTCGTGCTCCACGACAACTTTGATGAATAGGTTGGTCCGCATGGTCCTCTACCTATACTCTCCTGTTCCTATACTGGGGACGTGACATGCGCCATCTGCAAAACGCGGAAACCACGCCGCCAGTGTCCCGGCGTGCATGGCGAGATCTGTTCGATCTGCTGCGCCCGGGAGCGCGAGGAATCGATCGACTGTCCGCTTTCCTGCACGTATTTGCAAGACGCGCACGAACATGAGCGACCGCCCGATCTCGACCCGGCGACGCTGCCGAACCAGGATATCCAGGTGGCCGAGGAATTCCTGCGGGAGAGGGAACTTTTGCTCGCGTTCGTCGCCGTCACGGTACTCGAAGGCGCGCTGCAATCGGCAGGCTCGACCGACTGGGATATACGTGAAGCGCTCGAATCGCTGATCGCAACATGGCGCACGTTGCAGAGCGGGCTTCATTACGAGAACCTCCCGGTGAACCCGTACGCAGCCTCCATCGCCACATATGTGAGGAAGAAGATCGAGGATGTCAAAAACAAGGAATTCGAGGAGACCGGCCAGAGGAGCCTCAGCGATTCGGATATTCTCGTTGTTCTCGTGTTTCTGCAACGGCTCGAATATTCAAACAACAACGGCCGCAAACTGAGCCGCGCGTTTCTGGATTTCCTGAGAGGTTTCTACGATCCGGCGATCATCGGCGACGCAGATGAGGACGACAGCGCGGATTTGCAGGAACCCGATGAGCCGCTGGTCATCTTATAACTGTGCGGACGGGAATTGTAGTGTTCGGGCATGGATCGAGCGTGGAATCGGCGAACGATGCGGTTCGCTCGGTCGCGGCGGCGGCCGCCGCCGAAGGCGCATGGGATCTGTACGAGACCGCATTTCTGGAATGCGCACCGCGTCTGAACGATGCCGTCGCGAAACTGGTGGCGAGAGGAGCGGAAAACATCCTCGTGCTTCCCTATTTTCTGACTCTCGGAATTCACCTGCAGCGCGATCTGCCGAAACTGGTGGAAGCGCTGACACGCGAGCATGGAATTCCCATTCGCGTGACTCCGCCCCTTGATGGGCATCCTGAACTGGGCCATATTCTCGTCAGCAGAGCACGGGAAGCGTTGGGCGTGCCGGAATGAAGGCGCGGCTGGTGGATTCGCACGAACTGGCGCCCAACACCCGTCACTTCATTTTTGAATCTCCGGAATGGCCGGCGGCCTTCGTTCCGGGGCAGTTTTTGTCGGTGACCGCTGCGGTCGGCGAAGACGAAATCACTCGGGCGTATTCGATTGTGTCGCCCCCAGGCGGGAATCGGTTTGCGTTGTGCGCGAACCTGGTGCTGGAAGGGCATCTTTCGCCGTTTCTGTTCGCGTTGAACCCCGGAGATGAGATCGGCTTCAAGGGTCCATATGGGGCTTTCATATTGCGGCGTCCCGTTTCCGATTCCCTGTTCGTCGCGACCGGCACCGGAATCGCTCCTTTCCGGTCGATGTTGCTTTCGAAGCTGGCGGAGAATCCCGATCACCGATTTACGCTGCTGTTCGGCGTCCGTTATGAGCACAGTTTGCTCTATCACGATGAATTCGTCGCGTTGACGAAGGCGCATGCGAACTTTGACTATCAACCGACACTGACTCGTCCCGAGCCGAACTGGACTGGTCGCACCGGACGTGTCCAGCCGCACGCTTTGGAGTTGTTGGGCGAGCGGCGCGATGTCGATGTTTATATCTGCGGTCTGCGCGAGATGGTCGACGATCTGCGCTTGCAGTTGAAGGAACGGGGCTTCGACCGCAAGCGCATCATTTACGAAAAATACGACTGAGCGCCTGTGGGGCAGGCCTTCGGCGCGGAGGTTTACGTCAGCTGGTAGCACCGGCGATCTTGTCGCCGGTGTCCGTCGACCACGAAGCTTTTACGCAAGCTCGGGAACGGTCTATAAAAACTGCCGAAATGCTGGATCTTAGTGGATCAGCGACTGGATGCCGCGAAGCTCTCTCAGGCTGAGAATGTCTTCAATCTTCAGCAGGATCTTGACCGAGCCCTTGAACTTCGCGATGCCGAGGACGAACCGGTTCTCCGTTCCCGCGCCGAAATCCGGAGCGTCTTCGATTTCGCTCAAGCCGAGGCTGAGAACTTCGGAAACGGCGTCGACGATGATGCCAATCATCGCCGTTTCACCTTCCTGCAGCACCTGGACCACAATGATGCAGGTGCTCTGAGTAAACGGCGCCTGGACAAGACCGAACTTGAGGCGCAAATCGACGACGGGAATGATCTTGCCGCGGAGGTTGATGACGCCTTTGAGGTGGGTGGGTGTGCCAGGCACCTCGGTCACATCCTGCAGGCCCATGATCTCGCGGACGTTCATCACGCCGATTCCAAACTCTTCTTTGCCCAGTTTGAAGGTGAGGTACTTCATCTATGGCTATATCGGCCGGCTTCGCGAGAGTCTTTAGGGCGGACCGGTTTTCGCGATTGGATTTCTTCGAGGAAGGCTGCGTTTTCGTAAGCCGGCGGCAAGTCGGAAAACTGCGGTTTGCCGGCAAGCAGGGGCTCCGGGATCTGCGACCAGGCGAAGGGTTGCGCGCTCTTCGAGATCGGCGACAGAGGCGTCGAGCACCATCGCGGTCAGATCCGGATGGCCGACGAGGGACTGATGTCGTCGGGATGGGAGTGCTGTGAAATCCTGATTGCGGTCCAGTTCCAGTCCGGGAGAGCCTGATCACGCCGCAGATTACGGAGGTCTTGCCGATCTTTCGCGCGTGGCCGCCCACAACGACCACCATCTACTTTCTCCGTTTCGACAGCCGCGCAAGGACAGCCAGCTGTGCGAGGTATTGCCGTAGCGGCCGGGCGGGCGTGCCCCATACCGGTTCACCGGCGCGCACAATCTTCGAAGTCAGGATACCCGCGCCTGACCCGATAACAGCTTTGGGTTCGATTCGCGCCTTATCGCCGATGCCGACCTGGCCGCCGACGATGGCGTAATCGCCGATCGTGACGCCGCCGGCGAGGCCTGTCTGGGCTGCGATTACGACGTGGCGCCCGATCCGGCAGTTGTGGGCGATGTGGACCATGTTGTCGAGCTTCGTCCCGTTGCCAATGATCGTTGCGCCGAGCGTAGCCCGGTCAATACAGGTGTTCGCGCCGATCTCGACATCGTCGCCGATAGTAACGATGCCTACTTGCGGGACCTTTCGGTATGACTCTCCCACCATTTCGAAACCGAAACCGTCGGCCCCGATTACGGCGCCCGAGTGAATGACGCAGCGCGCACCAATGATCACTCGTTCGTAGATCGAGACGCGCGGATGAATGACGCAGTCGGCGCCGATTCGCGCGTTGCGCCCGATGGTCACAAACGGGCCAACCCGGGTGGTCGGGTCGATTTGCGCGCCTTCTTCGACGACCGCGGTGGGGTGAACCCCTGGGTGAATCCCGGGCGCCGGATAGAGCAGGGACAGCGCCTGAGCGAAATGAGCGCGGGGCTGCGGGGATTCGATTATGGTCTGGCCGTTTGCGCCCGCAAATTCCGCGAGCGCGATGATGCAGCCGGCCATTGACCGCGCGGCGGCTTCGAAGTACTTCGGGCCGCCCGCAAATGCGAGTTGCTCCGGGCCGGCTTCTTCGAGCGTCGCTGCGCCTGTCAGCGGGCGATTTGCGTCTCCGCGCAACGGCAGTTTGAGACGCGCCGCAAGTTCACCGGCCGTCAAAGTGCCAAATGCTCCGTCGAAGACGCGGTTCATACGAACACCGGCGACAAGATCGCCGGCGCTACCGGGTGACGTAAAGCTCCGCGCCGAGCGGAAGCTCGGCGGCAGGGCCGAAGCCCTGCCCCACAACGGTTGCGCCGCGTCTTCATTGGGTTTGGCGGCCCGCTGGGAAACCTCATACTTAATTCTCGAAGACCGTTTCCACGGGCACAACCGTCACGTCGTCCTTGCTCAGATGGAGCGGCCAGCGTTCGACGATTTTGTCTTCGTCGAGCACGTCTTGCGGCTTGGTCGTGTTGTAGTGCATCGGCGTTGGACCGTCTCCGGTCAGGGCCGCTGTCGATGCGAATCGGTGTCTTTCGCGACTCCCACGATCTCCAGATTTTCCGCGCGCATATGTTTGCGGATCGCGGCGTTTACGTCCGCGACTGTCAGTTTCGCGAGCCCGGCCCGAAGGTACTCGTTGTAGTTCGGAATGCCGTAATATTCGCTGTCGATCGCATAGCCGAGCTCGGCGGATTTGGTCTTCGTCAGGAGATTGACGTACTTCGAAAGAAAGGATCGCGTCTTTTCGAATTCGGCTGCCGGAATGCCGTCCTTGACCATTTTGTTCAGTTCGAATAAAGCGAGCCGCAGGGCGAAGACGGCGTTTGGCGGTTCGACCGGGCGAATCCAGACCTGGAAAATCTGCTGATGCCGGGCGAGGTTCGGTTCCGGCTCGAATCGGAACATTCCGCGCGGAAAGTATTCGATGTAGGCGTAATCGCCGTAATTCAATCCGCGGATTTCCCGCATCCGGGCGAAGAGGCGCCCGGCGCTTTCGCGGTGCTGCCCCAGCCAGGACTGCATGACGAGCAGAGCGGGAAAATCCGGATCGCCCCGCTTTACATCGATGGGATATCCGAAGGACCACGCGACCGATCGCGTATCTTTCTGCAACAGCGTAGCGCGATTGTGCGTGATGCTGGCGGGCGCCGGCAGGTCGTCGAACTTGTCGGCCGGGCCGGCGGGCAGTGCGGCGAAATCGCGTTTCACCTTTGCCAGAAATTCGGCGAGGATAGCCGCCGGCGATCCCGATGATGAGGTTCGCCTGGGTGTAATGGCCGCTTATAGAAATCGCTGAAGATCGGCGACAGTCATCTTCTGCAGAGCCGCTGCCGTGCCCAGATTTTCGTGACCATAGGGACGGCCGCTGTAAATCACGTTGTAGAGCTCTTCTTTGCCCAGTTCCTCGTCGTTGTTCCCGCGGAGGCTGACGCGCAGGGCGTTGACCGTGTCATCGCGAACCCTTTCGAAATCGTCTGCGCGCCAGCCGGGATGCAGGATCGCATCGCGCATCAGACCATAGAACTTGTCGAGGTTGTCGATGTGCGTTTCGCCGACGAAGGTGGTCATCTCCTTGTCGGAATACACTTCGATCGAGGTCGCCATCGGATACATCGCGTCCACGATCTGCTTGTAAGTCAGGTCCTTCGTGCCGCCGTTGCCCAGCAGTTCGCCGGTCAGATGCGCGAGGCCCGGTTTATCCGCGGGATCCGCAGCTGACCCGGTCGTGAACACGAAGCGCAGCGTGATCAGCGGAGATTTTCCGGGCAGTTGGACGATGCGCGGCTCACCGAATGCGGCCGCCGGCAGTCAGGGCAAACAAGAGCGCGCTCCTTTTCATTTCGTACCCGCCTTGCTGACCGGCTTCGACGTCAGCGTCACCACGGTGCGGTTCTTCTCGATCAGATACTTTTGCGCGGCCTTGCGGATATCGGCGGGGGTGAGCTTCGCATACTCGTCGTAATAACGATTGATCGTTTCGGGCGTGCGGCGCAACGCGACGTATTGAGCGACGGCTCCCGCGATGGCTTCGCTGTTGTTGAGCTGCAGCGCAAAGTCGTAACGCAGGTGTTGTTTGAGCAAATCCAGCTTTTTCGGATCCACCGGGGTTGTCGCGAAGCTTTCTACGGTCGCGATGATCTGCTGCTGAACCGAAGGCAAGTCCGCGGCCTTCTTCACGCGCGCGAGCACTCCGAAGAGCTCCGGATCGATATTGTTGGGCGGTCCGGCGCGCAGAGCGTCAACCTTCTGTTCTTCGATGACAAGCTTTTGGTAAAGCGGCGACGTCTGATCGAAGCCCAGGCTTGAGATGGCATCGAGCGCGGCGGTTTCCTCGTCGTGTCCGTATAAGCCGGACCGCGGTAGACGACCTCAACCCACGGCAGCGTCTCGGTGGGCCAGTCGACGTGCGCGGTGCGCGGGCCGTCCTGCGGCGGTTCGGCGGGAATCGACGGCTTGAAGGTGCCGCGCTTCCACTGGCCCCAGCGCTCATCGATCAGCGAACGAACCGTTTTCGAGTCCACGTCCCCGACGACGATGATGGTCGTGTATTCCGGCCGGTAATAGCGATCGAAGAACTGGCGGCTGTAGTCGTATTCATTCGGCATCGCCTCAATGTCCTTCAGAAAGCCCATGGTCGTGTGCTGGTAGGTGTGGGTATTGAACGCCGTGGCGCGAACGGTTTCGGAGAGCTTCGAGTTGGGGCTGGCGCTGTTCTTGTTGTATTCGCCGAGGACCGCGAGAGTCTCCGTTTTGAAAGCGGCGGGGTCGTAAGCGAGGTGCTGAAAGCGGTCCGCTTCCATGGAAAGAATGCGGGGCAGGTCTTCTTTTGAAAAGGTCGTGTGGAAGGCGGTCAGATCGTCGCTGGTGTAGGCGTTCGAGGCGGCTCCGGCGCTCTGCAGTTCGGCCTGATAGCGCTCGGGCGGAAATTCGGCGGTGCCGCGGAACATCAGGTGTTCGAAGAGGTGCGCGAACCCGCTCTTGCCGGGTTCGACTTCGTTGCGGGAACCGGTTCCGACGACGATGAACAGGGAGACGATGTTGGGGTAGTCGGTGGGAATTGTGATCAGGCGGAGGCCGTTCGGCAGATCCTCCTGGACGTAAGGATACGGAAATATTTTAGCGGCGGAAGCCGGCGAAGTTGCAGCGAAAAGAAGGCTCATGGCAAGGAAGGCGCTCTTCATTTTGAAGAACACGCGCAAGTTCTGGCCGCCGAATCGCGGCTGGACGGGCGGGTTCCTCCATTTTGTGGCGCCGCGTAAGGCGGCCCTTTTGCTGAATGGCATCTTGTTTTCAGTGTCTCGCATTGTTTTCGCGCGCGATTACGACCCGGCTCGGTGCGACTGGGGACGGCTTCGCGGGGTCCGTAGTTTTCCGATGTCAGGTTCACTCCGTTTGGAAATTTTGCGTCTGGAGACCTGCCTATTCGGGGCCTGGGAGAGGTTGCGCGGGAAGAGAATTGGGCCACGAATGGTGGACGTGGTGGAGTTTGCGCGGGAGCGGCTCGGGCTCGAGGCGGATGAGCCGCAGCAGGCGGTGCTGCGGTCGAAGGCAAAGCGCGGAATTCTCAATTGCACGCGGCAGTGGGGCAAGTCGACTGTGGCGGCGGCGAAGGCGGTGCATCGGGCGTTCACGGTGCCTAAGGCTACGGTGATCGTGGCGAGTCCGGGGGAGCGGCAGAGTGGGGAGTGGATGTTCAAAGCAGAGGAGATGGTGGAACGGCTCGATATCCGGCCGCGCGGCGATGGTTATAACAAGCTGTCGCTGCTGCTGCCGAACGGGTCGCGAATTATCGGGCTTCCGGGAACGGAGGCCAGGGTGCGCGGGTTCTCGGCGCTTTCGCTGTTATCGAAAGCTTTCGATAACTGGTCTTATGCGGAGCAGCGATTTATGATGAGCAAGACGCTGTACGCCATGCCAGCGGCGCATTTTCAACCGATTTGCTGCGCATAAATGCGAATCCGGTTTCGCGCTTCCGCAATCTCAGAAGTGAACCCTCAGGAGACCCGGCATTCCCCAACAGCACGTCAGCGATCACCCGCTTGTCGCATTGCGTGAGCACATGCGGCAAAGAGATCTCAGCCCTCCCGTCATTGCGCGATACACGAACAGGGCGCGAGATTTCCTCAACTACATAAGCGAACGTGGGATCGACCTCGAAGCCGTCCATCCCGACCACGTTGAGTCTTACCTCCATGCGCGACGGCAACAGTACCGGCGACGACATGGTCACGCACCTGTAAACGATGTCGATTGGCGCGGTGGCTACACAGCCCCTGTTCGCATTCTGCTGCGTCTGATCCATGGCTCGTGGCCGCCTGTGGCTTCGCGCCTTGAAGCCTTGAAGGCGAGGCTGGAGCGCGAGCAACTCAGCGGCGAAACGATCAGCCTGTACCTGTACCATGCCCGGCAGTTTCTGGCCTACCTCGATCAGCAGCAGATTCCGCTTGAACGCGTGTCGCTGCAGGACCTCGATACGTTCATCGCTCAGCGTCTGAGGAGCTACCGGAAGCGATATGGCGGGTCACCTCGCCGGCTGGTGCACTGGCGGTGCAATCACACCGCGGCGATTCATCGTCTTCTGCAGGACGCGCAGGGCCAGTGGCCGCCGCCGTCGCCTGGCGATGCGGACCTTCAGCGGTTTGAGTCGCATCTTGTCGAACAAGGGCGGGAACGTAAGTACATCGGCGTTTGGCGTGGGCATGCCCGGCAGTTTCTCGATTATCTGAATCAACGCGGTATTAGCGTGGCGACGGTCAACACAGCCGATGTCGAAACATACTTCCGGTTGGCGCCGGCTATTTGCAAAGGCGAAATCCGAATCGTTCGATCAGCCCGCAATACCATCGCACTATCACGCGGCGCGCCGTGCGCGGCTTCCTGCGTTTTATGCGGGGCAAATGGCCTCCTGACGAGAGGTCTCGACCGTTGCTTGCGGACTTCCGTACCCACCTGGAGCGGTATCGCTACAGGCCCATGGTGATAACGAACTATGTTTCGGCTGCCGGTCAGTTCTTACTCTGGCTGGAGCAGCAAAGTGTTCCGGTAGAGGAAGCCGGGCCGCAACACATCGATGGCTTCATACAGATGAAGCTGGAGGCGAGGCAGCGGCGCGCCGCTTTGCCGAGGAACCCTTCACGAGTGCGGCGAAGGTATGAGGGTCCGATCCGTCGTTTGTTGCGGATGTTGAACCCGAACTGGCCGCCGCCGGAACCGCCGGCCACCGACCGTGAGCGGTTTCAGCGCGAGGTACTCGATGGCTACAGGCGGTGGCTGACGGATGTCCGCGGTCTCTCTGTGGGCATACTCCGCAGAAACGGTCAGGCCGCCCGCATGTTTTTTCAATGGCTGGGAAACAAAAGCGGACCGGGGTTCGCTTCATCTTGTGGGCGTTGTCGAGATCGACGGATATTTCGATTGGCGAATGGGTAAACTGCGCCGCACCACACGAAGCGGTGTGGCCTCCTGTTTACGCAGCTTCCTGAAATATCTGCACGCAGACGGATTCGTCCCGGGAGATCTGTCCCCACTCGTCTCCGGACCTGTGCTGTATAAGTTCGAAGATATCCCGCGGGCCTTTACCGAGGAACAGGTAAAGACGATGCTGGAGATAACAAAGCGGGACAAGACGCCGGTCGGGTTGCGCGATTACGCCATTCTGACGCTGCTTGCAACCTATGGGCTCCGGGCAGGCGAAGTCGCTCAACTCCGGCTCGACGATATCGACTGGCGTGCGGAAAAACTCTATGTGCGGCAGACGAAGACCGGAAACGAGTTGTTTCTGCCGCTGGTGCGCGCCGTTGGCGACGCGCTGCTGAACTATCTGCGCCGCGGACGACCACAGACTGAACTGCGCGAGGTCTTCCTGCATGCGCGCGCGCCGCTCGGCCCGTTTCGCGGAGGCTCCTCCCTGCACGGTGTCGTCGCGCATCGGCTCAAAGAGGCCGGCATCCAGGTTGAGGGACGGCATGGTCCGCACGCCTTCCGGTTCGCGAGAGCCGGCAGTTTGCTGCGCGGAACTGTACCCGTGAAAATTATCGGAGATCTGCTGGGCCATCGGTCGGCTGAATCCACCGAAGTCTATCTCCGCCTCGCAACCGACGATCTTCGCGCCGTCAGTATCGACTTGCCCGCAAAGGAGGAGCATGACGGTCTGGCCCGATAAAGACGGGGCACTGGCCATCGAGTTTGTGAACCAGCTCAAACTGTTCCGCTTCGCCGGGAGCCATCGCGCATATCGATCGCTGCTGCAGCGGTTCCAAAGCTTTGTGACCCGCCGCGCTCGTAAGCGGCAATGCAATGAGACGGTTTTCCGCGCATGGCTGAAAGAAGAACTGAAGACACTGCCGCTTCCCCTCGCCGTTCACTACGGCCGCGTGGTGAGCCGGTTCCTCGATTGGCTGGTTAAAAAAGGAGCGATAGCGGACAATCCGATAGCGGAACTGCGACGCAAGTATGAATGCAGTTCGACGGCGCCTATACTGCGCGCTTTGGCGGGCCCTCGGCCAAAGCAGATTCTGGAGTCGCTTCGTCCATTGCCCCGCTACGGCAGTCACATGGGTTCGATCATTCGCGAGCATGTGAACCGGATGCGCACGCTGGGTCTTCGATATCGGCAGGAGAATCGTTTCCTTCACTTCGACCGGTTCCTCCAGCAGCGACAAGGTGCAGACCGGGAACCTTTGGACAAACTGGAACTTCGGGAATACATCGCAGACGCCGGTTCTGCAGCCAACAGAACACAGCGCATCGACGTCTGCCGCGCCATCGCCAAAGAACTCCATCGGCGCGGGGAAGCTGTGATGCCGCCAAAACGCGACCGGATGGTGGTGCGAGGAAATGCTCGCAGCCGCCGTCGGCCCCACATTTACACGCGCGAAGAAATAGGTCGTCTTCTTGAAACAGCGCGCCAGGATCCGGCGCCGCATGCGCCTCTGCG
The DNA here is from genome assembly GCA_963831795.1 of Terriglobia bacterium. Lineage (GTDB taxonomy): Bacteria > Acidobacteriota > Terriglobia > Bryobacterales > Bryobacteraceae > BOG-234. The sequence continues at coordinate 90,663 of CAWHSB010000032.1, forward strand.
CCCTCTCACGCTCTACACCATGCTGGTTCTCGCATACTGTGCAGGATTACGGCTGGCAGAGTTCGTCGGTCTTAAATTGCGCGATCTTGATCTGACTGCGGACTGCATCGAAATCCACGACACGAAGTTCTTCAAGTCCCGACGGCTGCCGTTATCGGACACGGCAATGGCCGCACTGCGCGATTACCTTCAGGCCCGTTCGAAGGCAGGCGCGCCTGTTGATCCGGATGCGCCGCTGTTCCGCACCAGCAGGGCGCATACAGCTACGTCACCGCAGGCGCTCATCTCCGGCGGCTGATTCGAGTTGCCGGGCTCAGGAAAACCACCGGTCGAAAAGGTCCGCGCATCCACGATCTTCGCCATACCTTTGTCGTCCATCGGATGACCATGTGGTACGAGCAGGGGCATCAATCCTCAGAGTCGCTTGCCTTATCTGGCAGCCTATCTCGGTCATCGCACACTCATTCCACGCTGGTATATCTCACTATTACGCAGGACCTGCTTCAACACGCCAACCAGCGTTTCCGAGCCGCTGAATCCGAAGTCCTGCAGGTCATCCAGGGAAAGCATTGACGAAACACGATCTCCCCGGCGCTGCCGCAGCTGCTGGTATTCCCTTCTTTCATGAGTGGCTGGTGGAACAGCGCAACGCTTCTCACCGAACAGTGGTTCCTGCATATCGCGATGCGTGGCTGTTCCTGCGCATCCGTCGCGCGGCGGCGAAACAAGCCTGTGGCCGCTCTTGGTCTGGAGCACCTCACGAGTGTTGAGGTGTTGGCCTTTCTGCAACATATCGAGCA
>CAWHSB010000033.1:0-40008 GCA_963831795.1 Terriglobia bacterium
GACCCCGCCGAACTGTATCCCTGCGCGTCACTCGAGACGGCCATGCATGCCGCAATTCCACATAATGTGGTCCTGCATGTACATTGCGTCGACACTCTCGCGTGGGCGGTGCGGGATGACGCGCCCATGCAACTGGAACGGAAGCTGGGCCGGCTGCGCTGGCAGTGGTTACCTTACGTATCCTCCGGTCTGCCGCTGGCCCGAGCGATTAAGCGGGCTTTGTCGGCGAGGCCCGATACCAACGTATTCGTGTTGGGCAATCACGGCTTAGTCGTCTCGCCGGAGAAGACGTCGAGAGTGTCGACACGCTCCTCGCCCACTTGCGAGAACGTCTGGCCATTTCGCCCAGGGCAGCTTGCTCGCCCGATTTTGAGGCCTTGCGCGGAAATCTGCCGGGATTCCCAATGGGACTTACCCGATGACGACGGATTGCATACCCTGGGCAGGGATCCGGTCTCTCAGGCGATCGTTATGAACGGCCTTCTCTATCCCTGCCAGGCGATCTTCTCCGAATCGAAGGCGTCCGATCCGTTCCGTCCGGTCTGCTATGCGGGCCCGAGTGGGCGCTGGAGCGGCAGATACTCTGACCGGCCATTCCTTATCGTAGAGGGGCGCGGCGTTGTGGTTCGCAAATCAATAGCGCCTCCCGAGCTTGCGATGCTCTCGGGCCTCGCGCAGGTTGTGCGCCGGCTCAACTCAGCGGCGCCTCTGCGTTATCTTACCGAATCCGAGGTGACAGGCCTCGTCCAGTGACGCGGCCGACCGCTACCGAAGACTTTCCTGTTTGGGCCGAGCGGCGCGGGAGCGATGATCATGCGCGCGGGGGACTCGACGCTCATCGGCGAACGGCTCGCTTCACCTGTGCCCGTACTCCGTGAAAACGTAATCTCTTGTCTTCACGATCGTGTGGCACGCGAACCCGCACTTGGCGTCGTTCCCCTGCGGCGGCTTGTCGGCCAAGGTGCCGGGCGTGAACGTATCGGATGCGGCGTCATAGTCGAACACGGCATATCCCCATCCGCCGCTGTCCGCGAACCTCTTGCTGTCCTTCACCATGAAGTCGACGTCATGCTGGGTGCCCGGCACCGTCGCTGCGGGGAACGTCTCCATCTTTTTCGGGTTCCAATGGATCTTCGCCATCTTGGCGCCGTCGGGGAAAGGCTTGCCGTTGCCGGGAACGCCGGCCCGGTAGGCCTTGATCATCACGGGATTGGCGAGGATCGCAGCAATCAGGCTTCCGTCCTGACTGATGGAGACAACCTGCCAGGCTTCGTATCCCCTGAACTCGGAGAACGCGAGCCCATTCGGCACTTTCACGGTGTACTTGTCCTGCGCGGAAATGGCCCAGCCGCCCAGGACGGCGAGCACTCCCGTAATTACTCGAATCGTCAGCATCCTTTACGCTTCATCGCCGGCACCTCGTTCATCAAGTTTACGTCCCTGCTTCTTTATTTCCGGTTGGATAACGCGCGATTTCGGAAGTCACCACCCACCTCGAAAACGAGAGGGGCGCCCGCGCGGTTCGTTATTGGCGCGGCTCGGCCAGGGGCAAGGCGGACGACCCCGGGGCCGGCCGGTGCGGCTTATTTCCAGAACCGTAAATACCACTGCGCCGAGCAGGCACCCACCCGCTGTCCTTATGGCGGCTTTGTATCCGAGGAGCATGCCGCCGAGGCCGGCAAGGACATGTAAAGGAGCGCTCCCGGGCTATCGACGCCGCCGAAGGAAAAGGAAACGAGCGTCGCCCAGATCCAGGCGCCTGCGAGGTAAGTCAGACCGGCGCCCCGGAAGTTCCCGAGCCGGAGCAGCACGAGTGCGCCGACGCAACTTGCTTCCGGGACCAACGTGTTGAATATCCGTGGGAGGCTCGCCAGAGCGAACGGTATCGTGGAGACCAGGCGGCCGCCATCCACAAGGCGAGAGTCGCCAACAGAAGGTGCAACATTCTTGCCGTCGGATCGGCGTCAAGCGGAACCTCGAGGCCCGATGAACGCCGGGACGCGATTCCTAGTTCGCCAAAATGCCGGGTCTAAAGCTCCAATCGCTCCGTTGAAGACGCGGTTGGCAGGGTTACCGGCGGTAGAGTCGAGGATGGGCGCGGGTGCTGACCGGAGAGCGCCGCCCCGTTTCCCATCCCCGCTCATCAAACCGGACGTGCCGATTTCCGGCATCCGGCTTTCCGACTGGCTTCATCGTAGACTCACGAACGGGCGTTACCCATCGGACCCTGGAGCCGCAAGACGCCCAACTCGCCGAAGATCCGCTTCATGGAAAACTGACGGGTGCCTTGCGAGGACACCTTGTGCCGCCGTCTCAGGAAGTGCCGTACACGTTCCTCGACATGTTCGTCGACCGCCCGGTAAGCTTTCGACGTGCTCCCGCAGGCCGAAGTACGCTTTCCAACCTCTCAGACTTCTGATTCAGCTGGTCGCGCACCCCGTCCCATGGAGCTACATTCCGAGGCTTCAGGATGTCTGCCACTTTCGCTTTGATCCTCTTCACGCTCTTCTTTGACGGACTACGTCCGAGGTACTCACGCCCTGTCCGCCCGCTGTAGTGCGGCCCGAATGTATAACCCAGAAAATCGAAGCGCTCCCCCCGCCGGGCATCTCGGAGGCTCGTCTTCTTTTCGTTGAGAGTCAGTCCCAACCGCACCAGCACTCCCCGCGTCCATTCCAGTGCCTCTTTCGCCTTCCCGCGACTGAGAATCACGAGGTGAGTAGCCCCGGGGAATCTCACCCCGAGGCTCTCTCAGAACCGTACTTGAACCTCTCAGCTCATACGGCTCCCGCCATGGAACCACGCCGCACACCCATCTGCCAGTGAGCGAACAATTTCGAATCACGCCGTGAAATGCGCGCAATCCAATGTGTCGCCCGCCGCAAATGGCCGCGCAGCTTTTTGTATTTCCGATACGCCCATTGGGCCAGCGAGCGGTCCAGTTGACGCATGTACGGATATAGCGCCGAGCGGTAAAACCGCCCGTAGTATTGCAACCAGCCACGGATTTTCGGATTGAACATCCGCGACAGATCTTCGATGGCTTTGTCACTGCGTAGATGCAGATTCCAGCTTCGAATCTCCTCGCGGATCGACTTCCCCGCCTTGTCGGAAATGGCCGGGCTGAAGTTGATGAAGTACTTACCGAAACGATTCTTCGATCTCCTCGGCTGAAAACCATAGCCCAGAAAATCGAACTTCTCGTTCGGGTATCTCCTTCGCCTGTCATCATCCTTGCAATAGACGATTCTCGTCTTCTCCGGATGAAGCTCCAACCGGCATTCCTCCATGCGTAAGGCGATCGTTGCCCGCACCTCCTGCGCTTCCGTTTCTGTCCGGCAATGCACGATGGCATCGTCGGCATACCGTTCGAACGGTACCTGCGGATACTTGCTCCGCATCCACACATCGAACGCATAGTGCAGAAACAGATTCGCCAGCAGTGGTGAGATGACACCCCCCTGCGGCGTCCCCTTCCCACGCTCGGTCAATCGGCCTTCCTCGTCTTGCGCCGGGGCTGTTAACCACCGGTCGATATAGAGAACTGCCCATGGATCCTTCGCGTGTTTCCGCACCGCCCGCATCAGCAGCTCATGATCGATGTTGTCGAAGAATCCCTTGATATCCAGGTCGATCACCCAGTCAAACTGCCAGCATCGCTGACGCGCTTGCCCCACTGCATCCAGTGCGGACTTCCCCGGCCGATAGCCGTAAGAATCCGGATGGAACAGCGGATCTATCTCAGGCTCCAGTCGCGACTTCACCACCATTTGCGCGATCCGATCAGATACGGTTGGAATCCCCAGTTGCCTCTCTCCGCCGTTTGCCTTCGGTATTTTCACCGTCCGCACCGGCGGCGGAAAGTAACTACCCGACGACATCCGATTCCAGATCCTGTACAGGTTCCCTTTCAGGTTCCTTTCGAAATCCGAAATCGATTGCTCGTCGACCCCTGCCGATCCCTGATTGCCCTTCACCCGCTTATACGCTTCCAGTACCTCCCGCTTCGAAATCACAAACGGCTTCGCCTCACTCACAGGCTCCTCCCATTACTGGTTGACCCATTGACTTCAGCTCCCTGACCACAAGCGCAGCCGCACAGCTCACCTTGTCCCCGGATAAGGCCGGCCATTGACCTTCGCTTCTGGCCGACAACCCCTTTGCTCCATCCCGTTTCGGGGACTTCACAGCTACTACGGGTTGTTCCGCCCCTCGGCTCCGCATCCGTACTCTCGCCCTTATGGTTCTTCCACTTGAGCTTCTCCGTTTGCATCGGAGCCGAGGTTCCCACGTTCCGCTCAACCGCCGTCCGACAGACTCAGGCCACCTTAATGCCGGATGCCACCCCGCCCGTAAACAGGTTCCGTCGAGGCTGTTCCCGCAGTAACGACTCCCTGCGGTTTTGACATCGTCCCTACGCTTTCGACACGTCATCAGTGGTTCCCTTGCGGTCCTCTTTCTGTCAGTCACCTGATCCGGTTCTTCCCGGACCTTTTCCTTCCGCGCTCACGACCATGGCTTTTGACCACAGCCGCCGGAGGTGGTTTGGAACCTGCTCCTGCAAGCCGGTTCCGAGGGGCCGTCCCTCATCAGTCAAGCAGTTACACACATTGAGCCCTTTCGGCCCTTTGCGCTCGTGGCGCACAGTCGCCGGCGTTCCGACAATACCTGCTTAACTGGTTCGGCAGTAATCGGGTTTCATTCAGTGAACTTTTGAGAACGGCTAACAGCCTGAGCGCCGAGGAGACTGTGGTGGCCAGGGAACTAATCCGGCGCAATCTGAAATGCAGGTACAACCATATTATCAGCGGAACCTGGGCTCTGGATGATGTGGAAGCCGCCCCGCTGCTGCGCGCGCTGTTAGATGCGGAGTCGGACGAAAGCCGTCGTCTGACGATTTCCGGTGCGCTCTGGAAGCTAATCAGGGACCCGGTGTTCATCGAGTGCCTGAATCGAGCGAAGAAGAGTGGATTGTTAGGACCTGCCCACCTGGAACAGGTTCTCTGGCTTAATGATGAGCGGTCAATCGATTTTTTGATCGACCTGCTGCCTCAAGAGGATGACGACCCGCGTGAGCGCAGATTACTTCGACTCAGAGACCTCTTTCGGTATACCCCGTTTCGCAGGATGACTATGCGGATGGTTATCGAACACAATGAGCCCACGCGCGGCGCACGGTGGGCGCTGAGCCTGTTAAACCGCCTCGAAACCGGGCGCCTTGTCCCAAAAGCCGAGTGGCGGCCTCCTTCATATTATCGGAACCGGAGAAATGACCTGGCTTTTCGCGAGATGATGCTGCAGGCAGTTCACAAATCCATAGCAGAAATGCATCAGGGACATTGAGAAGGATCTGGAACCGGCAGACCAGCCGGCCGGGGGTCCGCCCTACAAGCTCAGTCACTTATGGGCCAGATGATAGCATGGGGACAGTTCCGATGAAAGATTCTCTCGCTCTGGCGACGAATGAACCGCCCGCCGCCGAAGCGGCTCCCAAAAAAGCACGAGGCGGGCGTGGCCGCGTTCGCTCAACTCCGAAAGGTCGCCAGGTCGATCCCAGGGCGCTTGAGGAAGTTCGTGCCCTGCTCGGCGATGCTCCGCGGCGTCGCGATCTGCTGATTGAACATCTGCATAAGATCCAGGATCACTACCATTGCATCTCCGCGGCGCATATGGTCGCGCTGGCGTCCGAGATGAAGATGGCGATGGCTGAAGTCTATGAGGTGGCTACGTTTTACCACCACTTCGACGTTATTAAAGAGGGCGAGATTCCGCCTCCGCCGATCACGGTCCGGGTCTGCGACTCGATCGCCTGCGAGCTGGCCGGGTCGCGCGAGTTGCTTGAATCGCTGCCCGGACTGGTAGGCGCGGGCGTGCGCGTTTTGCATGCGCCTTGTGTCGGACGCTGCGAGACTGCTCCCATCGCTGTGGTGGGTCAGAACCCGGTCCTGCACGCGACTCTCGATCGAATCACAGACGCGGTGGAAGCGGGTCAGGTGACGCATCCCGCGGCGATTGGCGAAGTCACCCCGGGCCATATCGATTACGCCGCTTATCGCGCGAGCGGCGGATATGCGCTCGCGGCGGCTTGCATCGGCGGGGATCGCAAGGCTTCCGAAGTTATCTCGGTGATGGAAGACTCCGGGCTGCGGGGGCTCGGCGGCGCGGGCTTTCCCACTGGACGCAAGTGGAAGATCGTCGCGGCGGAGCCAGCTCCACGGCTGATGGCAATCAATATCGACGAAGGCGAACCGGGCACCTTCAAGGATCGCTATTACCTGGAGCGCGATCCGCATCGCTTTATCGAGGGCGCGCTGATCGCCGCGTGGGCGGTCGGGATCGACACGATTTACATTTACCTGCGCGACGAATACCACGGATGCCGAGCCATTCTGGAACGGGAGATTGCAGCGCTTCAGGCTGATCCGCCTTGCGCGATTCCCGAGATCCACCTGCGCCGCGGCGCCGGCGCGTACATCTGCGGCGAAGAGTCTTCGATGATTGAGTCCATCGAAGGCAAACGCGGTGAGCCTCGCCTGCGGCCGCCTTACGTCGCTCAGGTCGGGCTCTTCGGGCGTCCCACGCTCGAACACAACATGGAAACGCTGCACTGGGTGCGGGCGATCCTTGAAAACGGCGCGGCATGGTTTGCGGAGCAGGGCCGCCATGGCCGAAAGGGCCTGCGTTCTTTCTCGGTGAGCGGCCGGGTGAAGAACCCCGGCGTGAAACTGGCGCCCGCGGGGATCACGCTGCGCGAGCTGGTCGACGAGTACTGCGGCGGAATGCTGGAGGGCCACAAGCTGTATGGATACCTTCCGGGCGGCGCGTCGGGTGGAATTCTGCCGGAGTCGCTGGCGGATATTCCGCTCGATTTCGATACGCTCAACCCGTATGGATGTTTTATCGGGTCGGCCGCGGTTGTGGTGCTGTCGGATCAGGACACTGCGGCGGCGGCGGCGCGTAACCTGATGAAGTTTTTTTCCGACGAATCCTGTGGGCAGTGCACGCCATGCCGCGTGGGCACCGCCAAGGCGCTTCAGTTGATGGAGCGGGGGCAATGGGACGCTCCGCTGCTGCAGGAGCTGTCGCAGGCGATGATGGATGCGTCGATCTGCGGTCTGGGGCAGGCTGCGCCGAACCCGGCGCTTACCGTTTTGAAGTATTTTCCGCGGGAGGTCGAATAGTGCATCAGCAGAATAACGGTTTTATGACGACCAAAGCGGTTTCGTTCGCGCTGAACGGAAAGACCGTAAGCTGCCGTCCGGACGAAACGATTCTGCAAGCCGCCGAGCGTCACGGCGTCGACATTCCGCGCCTTTGCTACACGGCAGGCATGCGGCCGGACGGCAACTGCCGCACCTGCATGGTCGAGATCAAGGGCGAGCGTGTGCTCGCGCCCTCCTGCTGCCGCTATCCCAAGGACGGGATGGAAGTCACGACCGACAGCGCACGCGCTCTGGCAAGCCAGAAGATGTCGATCGAGTTGCTGCTGGCGGACATTCCGGAGAAAGCCTACACGCTCAATTCCGAGCTGGATTTGTGGGCGAAGAAGCTCGACATCGGCAAGCCGCGTTTCGCCGCGCGTCATCAGCCGGCGGAGGATCTCTCGCATCCCGCGATGGCCGTGAACCTGGACGCGTGCATCCAGTGCAAGCGATGCGTGCGCGCCTGCCGCGAAGAACAGGTGAACGACGTCATCGGGTATGCCTTCCGCGGCGGTCATTCGAAGATCGTGTTCGACCTGGACGATCCGATGGGGGATTCGACGTGCGTCGCCTGCGGCGAGTGCGTTCAGGCGTGCCCGACCGGCGCGCTGATGCCCGCGCGCGAGGTCGGAAAGATCGTTCCGGAGAAGAAGGTTGATTCGGTTTGCCCGTACTGCGGCGTCGGGTGCCAGCTCACTTATAACGTTCGGGATAACAAGATCGTTTACGTAGAGGGCCGGGACGGCCCCGCGAACTCGAGCCGCCTGTGCGTTAAAGGCCGATATGGTTTCGATTACGTTCAGCACAAGCACCGCCTGACGAAACCGCTGATCCGCAAAGCGGGTGCGCCGAAGACGAAGAACTTTGTGGTCGATCCGGAGAACTGGAGCGAGGTCTTCCGCGAGGCTACCTGGGAAGAAGCGCTGGACTTCGCGGCGAAGGGGCTTCGCGATGCCCGGGATACCTGGGGCAAGCGGTCGCTGGCGGGTTTCGGGTCGGCCAAGTGCACGAACGAAGAGGCGTACCTGTTCCAGAAGCTGGTGCGGACCGGATTCGGCTCGAACAATGTCGACCACTGCACGCGTCTTTGCCATGCTTCGAGCGTGGCCGCGCTGATGGAAGGCTACAACTCGGGCGCCGTTTCGAACCCGGTGCGCGATGTGGAGTTCGCTGAAGTCATCTTTTTGATCGGCTCGAATCCGACTGTGAATCATCCGGTTGCCGCAACATTCATCAAGAACGCCGCCAAGTCCGGAGTGAAGCTGATTGTGGCCGACCCTCGGCGCGGCGATCTGGCGCGCCACGCCACTTACAACCTCCAGTTCAATCCCGATACCGATGTCGCGCTTCTCAACGCGATGCTGCATGTCATCGTCGAGGAAGGTCTGGTCGACGAGGCGTTCATTCGCGACCGCACTTCCGGTTATGAAGCGCTTGCGGAGAACGTGAAGAGGTTTTCGCCGGAGTTGATGGCGCCGATCGTCGGGATTGACGCGAAGACCATTCGCGAGGTCGCGCGCCTGTATGCCACCTCGAAAGCGTCGATAATCCTTTGGGGCATGGGCATCTCCCAGCATATTCACGGCACCGACAACGCGCGCTGCCTTATCGCGCTGGCGCTCTCGACGGGTCAGATCGGCAAGCCGGGTTCGGGCCTGCATCCGCTTCGGGGACAGAATAACGTCCAGGGCGCATCGGACGCGGGGCTGATTCCCATGTGCTACCCCGATTACCAGGTTGTTACCACGCCCGCCGCTCGCGAGCGGTTCGAGAAGCTGTGGCACACGAAACTCGATCCGGATAAGGGCCTGACTGTAGTTGAAATCATGCATGCCTCGAAGAGGAAGGAAATTCGCGGGATGTATGTCATGGGCGAAAATCCGGCGATGTCGGATCCCGACGTGGATCATGCGCGGGACGCTCTGTGCGCTCTCGATCACCTGGTGGTGCAGGATATCTTCCTGACGGAAACGGCCTATCTGGCCGACGTGGTGCTGCCCGCCACCGCATGGCCGGAGAAGGTCGGGACGGTTACGAATACCGATCGCATCGTGCAACTCGGCCGCAAGGCGATTCAGGCTCCTGGCGACGCGCGGGACGATTTCTGGATTTTGAACGAGCTTTCGCGCCGCGTTGGGGTGGACTGGTATTACAACCATCCGCGGGAGGTCTTCAATGAGATGCGGATGTGCATGGATTCGATCGCAGGCATAACGTGGGAGCGGCTTGAAAGCGAGTCCGCCGTTGTGTACCCGTGCGAGAAGGAGGGCGATCCGGGAGATCCGGTCGTGTTTATCAAAGACTTCCCGACCGAATCGGGACGCGCAAAGTTCGTTCCCGCGGACCTGATCCGCGCCGCGGAGCAGCCCGACGCCGAGTATCCGATGGTGCTCATCACCGGGCGGCAGCTTGAGCACTGGCACACCGGATCCATGACGCGCCGCGCGGCGAACCTCGATTACATTGAGCCGGAGCCTGTAGCGTCTGTACATCCGCTCGATCTCGAAGGGCTCGGCGCCACGCCCGGGTCGACGATCACGATTGCATCGCGCCGCGGAAGTATTTCACTCTACGCTCGCGCCGACGACGGCACTCCTCGCGGCGTCGTCTTCGTTCCGTTCTGTTACTACGAGGCGGCGGCGAATATGCTGACCAATCCTGTGCTGGATCCGTTTGGGAAAATTCCGGAATTCAAGTACTGCGCCGATTAAAGTATCGAAGGGCGGCCCCGAGCCGAAGCGGTTGAGCTTTGGGGGTGGCGTTTTGATCCCGGAACAGAAATCCGGTCTGGTCTCGGTTACTGCTGCGCCGTCGGTCGAGGAGCCCGAGCCCGCTGAGGTCGGCGTTTAATCATCGCGGGTTGCTGGAAAAGGCGGTTTGTCGCTGTGTCGAAGACGCGGTCCAAATTGTTGATTCTGCGTGAATGCCGTTCCGCGTCTTCATCGCCTTTTGGCGGCCCGCCGCGGGCCATGGTGACTCCATTGAAGACGCGGTTGGTGGGTCACCGGCGACAAGATCGCCGGTGCTACCGGCGCTGACGTAAAGCTCCGCGCCGAGCGGAAGCTCGGCGGCAGCGCCGAAGCGCTGGCCCCACAACGGCTGCGCAGCGTCTTCATTTCGATTTGGCGGCCCGCAGGGTCATGGTGACTCCCTTCCGGTCGCGGCTCAGAATTCCTATTTCGGTTCGGCGCCCGGAATGCCGGAATCGCGGCTTCGGCTGCGCTTCAAATTTCCCGTGCCTGGTTTCGCGCCCTTCGATACCAGGAGATCGACTACCTGTTGATATCCCAACGCCTTCGCTCCATCGAGCGCGGTGCTGCCGTCCAGGTTAGCGGCGTTCACATCCACGCCGAGGTCCACGATCTGCTTCACGGCTTCGAGGGTGAGAGCGCGTCGCTCCGAGCGTGGGACCGGCGTCCACGAAGCAGCATTCCCGCCAACTCCGACTGCCGCAAGTAACGTGGTCGTTCTCTCCTTTCGTTCGGCGCTGGCAAAGCCCGCCTCGACGACATAGGTCGCATCGAGGACGAACTTCGGATCGGCGCCATGCTGCACCAGCATCTGCATCACGTTCGGTTCGTCAAGACGCGCGGCCAGCCAGAACGGCGTCGCCCCCACCAGTGAGGGATCGAAATGATAATCGTCCGACGAACGGCGCGTGGGCGTCCACGTCTTGAGGGGCATGTTGGCGTCGGCGTGATGGTCGAGCAGCGCGGCCACCATCCGTCTCGTCCCGCCGCATGATGGCTTCATGCAGAGCGCGTAGAAGCCGTTCGGATACGATTCGGATCGGCGCCTTTGTCGAGCAGAAACCAGACCAGATCGGTGAAATCGGAGTGCGCCGCCAGAGTGGTACGGCGCTGACGCCCCACGCGTCCGCATCGTTCACGTTGGCGCCGGCCGCAACCAGAAGTTTCGCCGAGTCGAGATCGCCCACGCGCGCCGCGAACATCAGCGCGGTTTCGCCGCCGTGCGGGATCGCCTTGTTGTAGCCCAGATAGCCGTGCGGCGGCACCGCCATCACCTCGCTCCAGACGTCGGATCGGAGATTGACGATCGGCATGGTGCGCCAGCAGCACCTTGACCACTTCGGGGTGCTTCTGCGCCACCGCCCACATGAGCGCGGTCTGCCCGCGCGTGCCGTGCGCATTTGGATTCGCGCCCTTGGCCAGCAAGTTGCTCGACCACTTCGGGATAGCCGGAACGCGCAGCCACCATCACCGGCGTCTCGCCCGGCGAGAAGCGCCAGGTTCGGATTCGCGCCTGCTTCCAGCAGCCGGCGAACCATCGCCGAGCTTCCGTTCTCGCTGGCGGGCCACAGCGGCGTCACGCCCAGATCGTTCGCCGCGTTGACTTTGGCGCCGGCGCGAATCAGCAGGTCGGCGCTTTCGACGTCGTCGCGATAGCTGGCCCAATGCAGCGCGGTGGAGCCATCCGGTTCGGTCGCGTTGACGTCGGCCTTCTTCTGGAGCAGCGCGCGCAAGGCGACTTTGTCGCCGTTCTTGACCGCGTCGATCAGCGACGGCTGCGCGCCGGCGAACCATCAGGAGCTAGCCGTGAGCGCAGACGAGAACAGACGCGCAGTCGTCTTCATACGCCCGGCCAGCGAGTCGATGGGAAGTTTGCCGGTGCTGCCGCCGACCTTCTCGACCGGATAGTCCATCTTGTCCATGATCGTCATCAGGAGGTTCGCCTGCGACGGCTTGTTGGCGTACTTCAGGTGGCGGCCGCCCTTGATCTTGCCGGCGCCGCCGCCCACCAGCATCAGGGGCAGGTTGTCGCCCGAGTGCCCGTTGCTGTTCGAGATGCCCGCGCCGTAGAGGATCGTGATGTGGTCGAGCAGCGAACCGTCGCCGTCCGGCGTGGCTTGCGAGCTTGTCCAGATACTGCGAGAACAGCTGCGCGTGATAGGTGTTGATCTTCGACATCTTCTCGATCAGCTCGGGAATGTTGTTGTGGTGCGAGAGCGGATGATGCGCTTCCGGCACGCCGATCTGAGGATAGGGCCGTGGGCTCTGCTCCTTGCTGAGCATGAACGAAATGACGCGCGTCAGATCGGACTGGAACGCGAGCACCTGCAGATCCATCATCAGCGCCAGGTGATCTTCGAACACCGGCGGCGCGCCCAGAGGCTGCGCCAGCGCGGGCAGTTCGATGTTGCTCTGCCGCTCCGCCATCTGAATGCGGCGCTCGACGTCGCGAACGGCGTCGGTGTATTCGTTCACCTTGCCCTGATCGTGCGGGCCCGAGTTCCTGCTTGAGATCGGCCAGCTTCGCCGTTGACCGAATCCAGAATGCTCTTATGCTGCTGCGAGACGCGCTTCGCGCGCGGTCTCGATCGGTGCTGCCGCTATCGCCGAACAGCTTCTCGAAGACGGTTCGCGGATTCCAGTCCATGGGCAGCGGCTGCGTCGGGCTGCGCCAGGAGAGCGTGTCGAGATAGGCGCAGCTCAGATTGCCGGTGCAGGCGCCGGCGTTGGCGGGCAGATCCATGGACATTTCGAGCGACGCCAGCTGCGTTTCTTGAGCGAAGATGCCGGCCCAGCAGCTGATCGATGGAGACGTCGGCGATGATTTCGATTTCGTTCTTTCCGCCGCGCGGCGTGCCGGTCAGGAACGATCCGGAGGCGCCGGCGTGGATGTAGTTCCAGCTCGCCTTGATGCCGGAGAAGACCAGCATCTGGTCCTTGTACTGCGGCAAGCGGCTCCATGATCGGCGCAAGCTCGAGCGCCTCGCCTTCGCCCTTCGGCGTCCAGTACTCCATGGCCATGCCGTTCGGCACGTAGAAAGCCTGGAAGCGGTTGGATGGTTTCACGGCCGCGCGCATGGGCGGCAGCATGGCATCGAGGAACGGCAGCGCCAGGGTGGTGCCGAGTCCCTTCAGCAACGTGCGCCGCGGCAGGGATTTTGAGAGGAAAGCCATTACCTGTTGTCTCCTGAATTCTGCCGTTTACTTGAAGCTGTCTGCGGCGGTCCCGCCTGGGGAGCGGCGTCCCGCATGAGAAACGCCGGGCTGTTCACGATTCCGGTTATGATGCCCGACCACCGGTAGCCGCCAGGCGCTGCGTCGCGAACGATCCTGCGAACCGTGGGTTCATCGTAGTACTCAAGCCGGCGACCCAGTGCGTAGGCCATGAGTTTTTCCGTGACTGTGCGCGGGAAACTGTCGGGCTGCTCGAGAAGCAGTTTTCGCAGCCCCGGGAGGCCGTCGATTTTTTCACCGCCCGCAGTTGTTCCGCTCGCGTCGACCGGCTTGCCGGCTTCGTCGATCGTGCGCCAGCCGCCAATGACATCGTAATTCTCAAGGGCAAAGCCGAGCGGATCGATTACCGAGTGGCAACTGTTGCAAGTGGGATTCGTGCGATGCTGCGCAAGGCGCTCTCGCATAGTCGGCGGCAGCACGCCAGGCTTCTCCGCGAGCGTCGTATTGACGCCGGGAGGAGGAGGAGGAATCGGCAACCCGAAAATGTTATTGAGCAGCCATTTGCCGCGCACAACCGGCGACGTGCGCGTGGGATATGAGGTGACTGCCAGAAGACTCCCCTGGGCGAGAAGGCCTCCTCGCTGATCATGATTGGGAAAAGTTACGCGGCGGAAACGTGTGCCGTAAATGCCCGGAATCCCGTAATGCTGCGCAAGGCGCTCGTTGAGGAAACTGTAATCGGCATCCAGCAGCTCATTCAGCGGACGGTCTTCACGCAGATTGCTGGCGACAAACATCTCGGTTTCGGTTTGAAGGCCCTGCAGCAGACTTTCGTCATAGAGCGGGTACTTCGTGGGATCGACCACGACGTCCTCAATCTGGCGAAGATTCAGCCATTGCGCGGCGAAATCGTGAACCAGCGCGTCGGTGGCGCGGGGATCGGCCAGCATGCGCTTCACTTCCCCGTCAAGAACCGCGGGCTTCGTTAATTCCCCTCGTTCGGCGAGCGTAAGCAGGTGATCGTCGGGGATGCTGCTCCAGAGGAAGAATGACAGGCGCGAGGCCACTTCGAGATCGCTTAAGTGGTACATCGCAGGCTCAATCTTCCCCGCCGGTTCGACCGGGTCGCGGTGCACGCGGAGGAGGAAGTCGGGATCGACCAGCATTCGTTCGAGCGCGAACTGAATGCCGGCTTTAAAAGTGCCGCCGTCTTTGCGTCCATCGTCGCGACGGCCGTCGGCGAAGAATTTCATCAGCGTATCGACGTCAGCTTTGGTCACAGGCCGCCTGTAGGCCAGGCGGGCAAGCCGCGAAAGGATCTTCCTGGCACAAGGGTCGTCATCCGACGGGGAGTTCGGTTCGCAGACGAAGATGGCTTTTCGGCTCGCGGTCTCGGTGTCTGCGCGTTTCGAAGTGATCTGAGCGCCATAGGGTCCACCAACCTCGATCGAGCCTACATTCGCGTTACCCATGTAAACTTCGTCGTTCGAGATGACGCGACCTAATTGCACCGGTTGGGGCAGTCCTTCGGGCTCCCACATCTCGCGCACGAACGAAACACCCACGACGCGCGATCCGGCTTTGACGGGCACGCGGACTTCGAGACCGGCATCGCCGGTGAGTTGCATGTATTTTTCCCATTCGGGTGCTCCGGCGAAACCGACTTCGCCGTCACCGGCATAACTGGCCGCCGCAGGCCGACCCTTAGCCTCGCCTCCGACACTGAAGCGCTTCAGCAGCTTGCCATCGAGGCGGACGTCGAGCTTCTGGGGCCATCCCATGCCCTTCAGGTAATCCTGATAATTGCGTTGCAGATGGACCCGGATCAGGTATTCGCCGTCGACGGGAAAGTCGTAGTGAACCGCGATACCGCCGCGCGAACCCAACGGGAGGTCTTCGCTCTGACGATCGTTCTGGAGGACATGCAGCGGAATTTCGAATCGTTGAAGATCCGGCTGAGCGGGCGGGAGACCGGTCGCGAGGCGCGTCACCTGACGGGCGATCGACATGTATCGCTCGAGGTGCGCGGTCGAAATCGAGAGCACATCGGCGAAATTGTCGAAGCTTCCGTCGGCGGTGTCATCACCGGGAAGAAGTGGCTTCACGTCCACATCGAGAGCGAAGAGGTCGCGGATCGCGTTGTTGTATTCGGCCCGATTGAGACGATGGACCGCGCTGATTCTCCCGGGATTGGGGTGACCCTCGGCCGCCCGGTCAATCATGTTTTCCAGCTCGGTGGCGAGCGCGTGGTAACTCGCCGGATCGGCCCTTGGCATTTTCGGCGGCGGCATGGAACCGGCACGCAGCTTGATAATGACCTTTTCGAGGACTTCGGCGCTTGCGGAAGGGTGCGCGAGGTCAAGACTCTGGAGAGAAAGCCCGTCTGTATGGAGCTTGTCACTGTGGCAGGTTACGCAGTACTGACCGAAGAATGCCTTCGGATCGGGAGCCGCCTTCTGGTCGCTGTGAAGCGGGGTTTGGGCCTTCAAAAAGCCGGCGACAACGAGCCCGCAGAGGGCGGGGACGGCGGCGATCAGCAGCGCCTTGCAGCAGGCTGCGCTCGTCCACCTGTTCTTCCTCATAAACTGAATCCTATCAGACGGTTGCCCCGGAAACAATGGGTGTATGGAGTTGATGACGCCGTCTCGTCGGGACTAGTGTATTGTAGTTAGGCAGATTGGTACCATGGCGACTGAAACCGAGGCATCCAGGCGAAATTTTTCCGTCCCCATGGAGATTGCCGAAAAAGTCGACGGTATCGCGGCGGAGCGGCACGTGAGTGCGGATCGGGCGGTTGTCGATCTTCTTGCGGATGCGATCAAGACCTGGGAAGAACGGCGCACGTTGTTTCTCGCGCTCGCCGACCGCTTTCAGAACTCGATCGACCCGGCAGAAATCCACCGCCTGCGCGACGAAATGGCGAACTTGACTTTCGGCTATTGATGCCGAAGATTCAGTGGATCGATCTTCCGCTCCAGCTTCGACAACACCTCTTTGATCGGGCAAGGGAGCGACACATAACAATGCGCGACCTGTTCGCGCTGGAAGAGTGGCGGCGGGCTTCCCCGGTTGGATCGATGACAAGCGCTTGTTTCCGATCCCAGGTAGCCACCTATACCCGCGGTTCGTGCCGGGCGCCGTTTTCGGTTCCGGCCCAGATCCGACTGCTGCCAGGCCAGTTGAGGCGCAGGTCGCGCGACACCTCGTCCAGCATTTCGAGGTTTGTCTGGCGGCTCTCCAATGCGAACGCTGTCAGCAGCATGTTATCGCAGACGGAATTAATCAGGCGCGGAATTCCTTCCGTGCGGCGGTGAATCTCCGCCAGTACATCCGGCGGGAACACCTTCTGATCTTTCATCCCCGCGCGGGCAAGGCGCGAGGCAACATACTGGGCTGTTTCGACCGCGGAAAGAGGGCGAAGATGGCACCTCAAAGCGATTCGCTGTTTCAACTGGCGGTATTCGGGCGCTTCCAGCTTGCGGTCCAGTTCGGGCTGTCCGGAGAGAACAACCTGAAGCAGCTTTCCGCGCCTCGTCTCCAGGTTTCCCAGCAGCCGGATCTCTTCGAGCACGTCCCAACTCAGGTTCTGCGCCTCATCCACGATGAGAGCTGTCGTCTGATTCTGGTTCGACCTCTGGATCAACATCGAATTCAATGCAAACAGGATTTCCGTCTTCGAGTTGCGCGCGCAGGGCAAATCGAAATCGTAAGCCACCGTTTCGAAAAACTGCTCCGGCGTGAGCCGCGAGTTGAATAAGCGATGCGAAGGGCATCCGGTGGGCCCCCAGGTGGTCGCGCAGACACTCGAGCATCGTCGTCTTGCCCGTTCCTACTTCGCCGGTCAGAACGATAAAGCCTTTGCGGCTCTGAATTCCGTAGATCAGGCTCGCCAGAGCTTCTTCGTGTTGGGCGCTGCGGTAGAGAAACGAAGGGTCCGGGCTGAGATTGAACGGTACGCTGTTTAAGCCGAAAAATGCCTGATACATAGGTGAGAAATGCGCCCGTCGGGCACATCACTGGAAGCTTCAGCGTACCATGCAAATCTGAAAACCCCCGTTTCGAACCGGCGGCGGAGCGCGCGGCATGAAAGTCCTAAAGAAGTTTGACCGGATCGCCGATTTGTAAACTGTGCACGCCATTTACAAGTGGGCGGCCGCCCTCCCGTCCAAAGTTCGCACGGGGGCGATGATCGCGGTACTGGCCTTTTCCGTATTCTCGACGTTTGTCGGAGCGGCGGCCCTGCTTCGGTTCAGCGGCACTCCCGGGGAGTCCGGCAAGACGCCGGAGCGCTGGCCGGCCGAGAGCGCGGTCCGCCGGCCGGGCGGACAGCTCGAGCTTCTGGTCTTCGTTCATCCGTTCTGTTCCTGCACGTCCGCCACGGTCGCGGAGCTCGCGACGCTTGCCGCGGAAGGTCCCTTGCCGGCGATCCGGTTTCTCTTCTACCGTCCCGAAAATTCGAACTGGACGCGAAACTCTCTCTGGGCCGAGGCGGAGCGGCTGCCCGGAGCCGGTCTGCAATGGGACGAGGGCGGCCGCGAGGCGCGGCGTTTCGGCGCACGCACATCCGGATTCGTTCTGCTGTACAGTTCCACCGGAAGGCTCCTGTTCAGCGGAGGAGTGACCGGCTCTCGCGGCCACCAGGGCGGAAATTACGGGATTCGGCAGCTCTCGGAGTCGATACGATCCGGAAAGGCAGCCTCGAAGAGTGGTTTTGTCTTCGGCTGCGCCCTCGGAGAAATATCGTGACTCCCGGCTTTGATGTTCCCCAGATGCTTGTCAGTCCGGAGTCGGACCTTCCGGCATTGAAACGGCGAGCGGCATGGCTTTTCGAGGCTGCGTCCGAAGACCTCGCTGCGCAGGTCAGCCGGATGTTCGCGTGGCTGCTCGCCGCGGAATGGCTCGGAATGGTAGCCGCGGCCGCCGTGGTCGCTCCCCGCACCTGGATCGGCGATCACAGCGCGATTCATCCTCATCTTCTGGCGGCAATCTTTGCGGGGCCAGCCTTCATTTTCCCGGCGATCGCGGTGGCGCTGCTTTACCCCTCGCGCGAATTCGCCAGACACGTGATCGCCGTCGCCCAGATCCTCGTGTCGATCCTGCTGATCGACGTCACCGGCGGCCGCATCGAAACTCACTTCCACATCTTCGGCTCCCTCGCGTTTCTTGCGTTCTACCGCGACTGGCGGGTTCTGGTGACGGCGTCCGCGCTAACCGGAATCGATCATCTGGTGCGGGGAATCTGGTGGCCCCAATCGGTTTATGGCGTCCTGACGGTAAGTCCGTGGCGCTGGGTCGAGCACGTATGGTGGGTGCTGTTCGAGGATTTCTTTCTTTTTCTCGGTTCGAGGAGAAGCGTTGCGGAAATGCGCGCCGTGGCGGGCAGCAAAGCGCAGCTCGAGGCGGGAGCGTATCACGATGTGCTGACCGGCCTGGCGAATCGCCGGCTGCTCCAGGAGAATTTCGACGCAAAGCCCGGCCCGGATGAAGTTTCCGGCGGCGCGATCCTGTTCATCGACCTCGATCGTTTCAAGCAGGCCAACGATACTCTGGGACACGCGGTGGGGGACAAACTGCTGAAGCAGGTTGCCGCGCGCCTCAGCGGCGTGACCCGCGAGAAGGATACGCTCGCCCGCATCGGAGGCGACGAATTCGTTTTGTTCCTTCCGGGGACTTCCGGCGAGCGGGAAGTTCTCAGAATGGGCGACCGGATTCTCGCCGCGATCGCGCCGCCATTCCTGGTCGAAGGGCACGAGTTGCTTCTGAGCGCGAGCGTCGGTATCAGCATCGCGCCGCGGCACGGTTCGGACCTCGCCACCCTGCAGGAGCGGGCGGACCGCGCTATGTACGTCGCGAAATCGCGCGGGCGCAATCGCTGCGAGATATTCTCGACCGAGGTGGCCGAGCGTGAAAACCGCATGAAGGAAATCGGCAGGGATCTTTACAAGGCTCTCTCCGAAGGAGAACTCAGACTGTATTTTCAGCCGCTGGTGCGGGCCAACGCGGACGTGATCGGGTTCGAAGCGCTCCTGCGATGGGAACATCCGGTGTATGGCGAGATTGCGCCGTCGGATTTCATTCCGCTGGCGGAGAGGTCGGGGCTGATCGTCAAGATCGGCGAATGGGTGATGCGCGAGGCGTGCCGCAACTGCGCCCTGTGGCAGCGGCAGTCCGCCCGCCCGCTGAGCGTGGCCGTCAACGTGTCCGCGGTTCAGTTCGAGCAGGCGGGTTTCGCCGGCCTTGTGATGAACATCCTGCGCGAAACCGGACTGGAGCACTCGCGCCTTACGCTGGAGCTGACCGAAAGCGTTCTGCTGAAGGACCCGGCGCGCGCAAGCGTTCAATTCGCGGCATTGCGCGAGCAGGGAGTTCGCATCGCGCTGGACGATTTCGGCACGGGTTATTCCTCGCTGAGCTACCTGGTGACGCTGCCTGCGGACACCATCAAATTAGACCGCACATTCGTTAACAGAGAATTTGAGAACGCATCGGCGGTGATCGAGTCGGTTATCGAGATGGCGCACCGGGTGGGTCTGCGCGTCGTCGGAGAGGGCGTCGAAACCCAGGCGCAAAACGACCGTCTGCTCAGAATGAACTGCGACGAGATGCAGGGTTTCTTTTTCAGCCGGCCCATGCCGGCCGCGGAAGTGGAGGAATTTATCGAATCGAAAGAACGCGAATTGATTTTCCGCTGACCGGTGGGCGCCGGCGCGCTTCGCCCTCATCGGCGATACTGGTCTTTAAACCTTAAATCATGCGGGAAGTACGTTATCGGACGCCGTCGGGGATCGAAGTATCGCGGGTCACGTCGGTTTTGCAGTACCGCCATCGCCTCGACCGGTTTCTGCGCGAACTCGACAAGTATCGGGGCGTCTATCTCTCCTCCGGATACGAATATCCGGGGCGGTATGATGCGCGGTGGGATATTCTCTCGCTGCGTCCGCCGCTCGAGTTGATCAGCTTTCAGCGCGAGGTCACGTTCCATCCGCTGAACGAACGCGGCGCCGCGATTAACCGGCTGCTGGCGACCGTCCTTCGCGATCATCCTCACTGGGACGATTTTCGCGAGGAAGACGGCGCTCTCTACGGCACCCTCAAACCGATGCCGAAGCTCTTCCCGGAAGAGGAGCGCAGCAAACAGCCGTCGGTTTTTTCCATCCTCCGCACCCTTTCGCGCGAATTCCGCAACGAGAACGACGACAAGCTCGCTTTCATGGGCGCGTTCGGATACGACCTGCTGTTCCAGTTCGAACCGATTTCCCTCCGTCTGCCGCGCGACGGCCACAAGGACCTCCAGCTTTTCCTCTGCGACGACATCATCTATATGGATCATGAGCGGCAGCGGATCGAACGGTTCACCTGGGAGTTCGAGCGCGACGGCGTAACGACTCGCGGTCTCGCGCGTTCGGGTGAATGTATTCCGGAGGCGCCGCGGCGCGAGCCGTCGCCGATCGAATCCGACCACACGCCGGAAGAGTACATGGCGAACGTAGAGGTCGTGCGCGAGGGAATGCGTCGCGGCGATTACTACGAAGTCGTGCTGTCGCAGAAATTCCGGACCGCATTTTCGGGCAAAGCGTCCGAGCTGTTCGACCGCGTGCAGCGGGCAACGCCCAGTCCCTACGAGTTCCTGGCGCAGTTCGGCGACGAGCAACTGGTCGGCGCTTCCCCCGAGATGTTCGTGCGCGTCACGGGCGACCGTGTCGAGACCTGTCCCATTTCGGGCACAACGCGCCGGACAGGCGATCCGCTGGTGGATGAGAAGAGTATTCGCGATCTCCTGAACTCAGCCAAGGAAGAGTCTGAGCTGACGATGTGCACCGATGTCGACCGCAACGACAAAAGCCGGGTCTGCAAGCCCGGCACGGTGAAGGTGATCGGGCGGCGGTTGATCGAAGCCTATGCCGCGTTGTTTCACACCGTAGACCACGTCGAGGGCTTTCTGGCGGATGGCTTCGATTCGCTCGACGCGTTTCTGAGCCATATGTGGGCGGTCACACTGACCGGTGCGCCCAAGAAGGCCGCGTCCGTAGCGATCGAGAGTCTGGAGAAGACCGCGCGTGGCTGGTATGGCGGCGCGGTCGGGATGCTGAAGCTCAATGGCGACATGAACACGGGCATCCTGATCCGAACCACCTGTCTGAAGGATGGCTACGCAAGTTATCGGGCCGGCGCGACGCTGCTTTACGATTCCGTGCCGGCTTCAGAGGAATCCGAAACGCGGCTCAAGGCCGAAGGGTTTTTCCGCCTGCTCGGCGACAAGGCCAGGACTGCCCCGGTTCACGAAGAGAAGCCGCTTTTGAAGCGCAAGCTGCTGCTGGTGGATAACGACGACTGCTTCATTCACACTCTGGCGAATTATGCGCGCCAGGCGGGAGCGGAAGTAGTTACTTATCGCGCCGGGACTCCGTTCGAGATTCTGGACGCAGTGCACCCCGATATGATTCTGATCTCGCCCGGTCCGGGGCGGCCGAAGGACTTCTGCGTGCCCCAACTGGTGAAGCACGCCGCAAGCAAAGGAATTCCTGTCTTTGGCGTATGTCTCGGGCTGCAGGGAATCGTGGAAGCCTTCGGCGGCGAATTGGGCGTGCTCTCTTATCCGATGCATGGGAAACCGTCAAAAGTGTTTCATCAGGGCGTGGGCGTTTTCGAGGGCTTGCCGGAAGAGATCGAGGTGGGCCGTTATCACTCCCTTTACGCAATCGAGGAGCATCTGCCCGCTTCGCTCGAAATAACCGCGGAGTCGGAAGACGGAATCATCATGGGGATCCGCCATCGGGATCTGCCGATCGAAGCGGTTCAGTTCCATCCCGAATCGATTCTTACCGCTGCGAAGGATACGGGCCTGAAGCTGATGCGAAACGCGCTGCGTCTCGCCAAAGTCGAACACAGATGAACTGCTTGCCGGTGCGTGCTCTGACTTTCGCGATAGTACTGGCGATAGTCGCTGCAGGCTGCGGCAGGAAGAAGGCGAGAGTAGCGGTCCCGGCCGGTACCCAGGGTGCACCCGCAGCGGCTCCCTCCATCGGCACGACCGAGCGGGGCATCGCCAGCTGGTACGGACATCCTTATCACGGCCGGCCCGCGGCGGATGGCGAGGTTTACGACATGGAAACACTCGTGGCGGCTCATCGCACCTATCCCTTCCAGACCTGGGTGCGTGTTCGTAACATCGCCAACAATAAAACGGTGGACGTGCGGATCATCGATCGCGGCCCCTTCGTCGGCGGACGCGTCATCGATCTGTCGCACGCCGCTGCGATCCAGATCGGCCTCATCGGACCCGGCACAGGTCAGGTTGAAGTGACGGTGATCGCCGTACCTGCCAATCCGGAACCGGCACTGTTTGCGGTGCAGGTGGGCGCGTTCCGGGAGAAGGCGAACGCGGACCGCGCCGAGCAGAGCATGCTCGCAGCGTACGGCGCCGCAAAGGCTGTTCTGCGACAGGGCGATCCTCCGGTCTGGCGCATCCTTGCAGGCCGCGAGAATTCGCAGGAAGCCGCGCAAGCGCTCGCCCAGCGCATTCGGGGTGAACAGCATGAGCCGGAAGCTTTCGTGGTTCGTCTCGATCCATAGACTCGAGCCGGGGCCGCCAAAGGGATGAAGACACGCTGCCGGTGTGGGGCAGAGCTTCGGCTCTGCCGCCGGGGTTCCGCCCGGCGCGGAACTTTACGTGCAGCCGGTAGCGCCGGCGATCTTGTCGCCGGTCCTCACACGAACCGCGTCTTCACAGAGCGGTTGTCAAATGCAAGTTTCAGCGCCTGCTGGAGCCGAATCGGCCCTTGAGAATTTTCCACGCGCCCGGCACTACCACTCTGAAATGAAAGCTGAAGGGGAATCACTTCCCAACGGATTCGTGGGCCGTTCGCCCCGAATCCTGCAGATTCGGAATCAGATCGCAAAGCTCGGGCCGCGCCGTTCACCCGTTCTGATTCAAGGCGAAAGCGGCACGGGCAAGGAGGTGGCGGCGCGCTCCCTCTATAACGCGGCGCCGCGCGGACATTTCGTGCCGATCGATTGCGGATCGCTCGTCGGCACAATGATGGAAAGTGAACTCTTCGGACACGTCCGAGGAGCCTTCACCGGCGCCCATGAAGCCAAGCGCGGGCTGATCGAACTTGCCAATGGCGGCACGGCGTTCTTCGACGAGATCGGGGAATTGCCTCTGGAATTGCAGGTCAAGCTGCTGCGGGTGCTTCAGGAACAGGAGTTGCGGCCGCTCGGCTCTCTCCATCGCATCAAGATCGAAGTCCGGGTAATCGCTGCCACCAATCGCGATCTCAAGCGGGAAGTCGCGGCGGGACGCTTTCGCGAGGATCTGTTTCATCGTTTGAATGTGGTGCGCCTGACGCTGCCTCCGCTGCGTGAGCGCAAGGAAGATATCCCGCTCCTGATCGAGCGGTTTTTCGAGCGCACCGGAGGCCGGTTCTCGCTTTCTCACGAAGCAACGCAGTCGATTATGGATTACGACTGGCCGGGCAACATTCGTGAACTGATGAACTGCCTCGAACGGATGATGTCTTTCGATTCGGGGCCGTTACTGCATTTCGCCGACTTGCCGACCGAGGTTGCGAATTACGCGCGTGCGCGATCGGCGGTCGGATTCGTATCCTCCGCGGTCGCGGGCGGCGGCCGCTCTGTCTCGGTAGCGGCTCCTGTGCTGGCTCAGCATGGCATTGTTCCGCTGCAGGAACTGGAACGGCGCGCCATTCAACACGCGCTGCAGCACACGCGGGGCGATCGGACGATCGCGGCGCAGATGCTGGGGATCGGTCGTACCACGCTCTACCGCAAGCTGAAGGAATATCAACTCGAGTCCGGCGCGATGCAGTTGCAGAACTGAATTCGTTCCGCGCGTTCGATAATGAACGCTTGCCCTTCGCCCTCGATGCCACTTACAGCCTGGGCAGTTCCCTGTCCGGGGTGGGCGTCTATTCGCGCGAAATCCTCAACGGGCTCGCGGCTGCCGAGCCTGCCTCGCAGTGGGAATGGTTCTATCGTTCGCAGCGTTACTGGCGCGCCCGGGGCCTGCCCAAGCCGTCAAACGTAAAGCGCCGCTTTCTGGCCGATTCGTGGGGCAGCCGTTCGGCGGATCTTTTCCACGGCTTGAACCAGCGGCTTCCCTCCCGCGGGTTTCGACGCCAGATCGCCACCTTTCACGACCTGTTCGTCCTTTCCGGCGAGTACAGCACGCCGGAGTTCCGTGAACGATTCGCGATTCAGGCCAGAGAAGCCGCATCGCGAGCCGACATTGTAATTGCCGTATCCGCCTTCACCGCCTCGCAGGTGGAAAGCCTTCTGGGCGTACCGGGTTCGCGTATTCGGGTCATCCATCACGGGATTGTTCCCAGCCCCGTCCCCGAGCCGCCTGAACCCCGCGAAAAAGTCGTCCTCTGTGTGGGCGCGATACAGGCGCGGAAGAATCAGGCGCGGCTGATTCGCGCTTTTCGTGCGATGCCCGAAGATTGGACGCTCGTTCTCGCGGGTTCGAACGGATACGCCGCCCACGAGGCGGTGCAGGCGGCCGCGGACAGCCCCGCCACCAGCCGCATTCGCCTCACGGGATACCTGACAGACGAACAACTGCGGGGGTGGTATGCCCGCGCCGGCATTTTTGCATTCCCGTCGCTCGACGAAGGTTTTGGCATGCCTGCATTGGAAGCTATGGCAGCGGGCATTCCGGTGATCGCAGGGAACCGTTCCGCCTTGCCCGAGGTATGCGGCGTGGCGGCGGAATTCATCGATCCTTCGAACGAAGAAGAAATCTCACAGGCGCTGATCCGTCTCGCGGAAGATCAATGCCGGCGTGAGGAACTGATTGCGCTCTGGTCTCGAGCGGACGAGGCACTTTCGCTGGGCGGACGCGGTGTCAAGCACCCTCGCCGTCTATCGCGAATTAATTTGACGCTTCGTCTTCGACCGCAATCCGAAGAGCCTTGAGAAATCTTTGATCCTGGGTCGTAAAGCGGACTTTGCCCGTCGCCGCGACTTCCTGCTCCTCGTCGGTCGTATCGTCGTCCGATGCATCGGCAGAGCTTGCGTCGCGCTTGTTGAACCCGATCGTGGCTTCAAGAACCAGGAAGACGTCGTAACCGGCACGCTTGATTTCGCCGATCGCTTCCGCAATTCGCTCGGAGTCGGAAAGCGACTCGTTGATCGCGTTTCCCAGGTCCTGCATCAGGCTTTTGAGCCGTTCTTCCACGTTCTGCCCCTTTCATTGGCTTGCCAGCCGAGCAATTCCCTGTTACTGTGATGCAACTGCAGGGCCATCGGTTCCGCAGACCTGCGGGTGAACAAATGTTCCCTTGATTGTACAAGCGCGCGAGCAGCGGGAACAAGTTGGCTTTTGATAGGATTAACTCGTGCCCGGCAAAGCACCTGGCGAGGCAGGCGGGAAAGTTCGTCAAACACGTTCTTCCGGCGGCGGTAAAGCCCGTCCATTCGCTCTGGCATGAGATTATTGGCTTTATTTTCCTCGTAGTTTGCGGCGACTGCGGCCTGGAAAGTGTGCGCGCAATACGGCCAACCTGGGACCAGTACATCTGGCGATTCTTGTTCCCTTTATTCTGGTCATGGCCGGCTACGGTATTTCGTCTTTCCTCAAAGCCCGGCGCATTTCCCGCTCCTGATTTCATGCAGACTCCCGAGAGGCCCGGCGAGTTTCCCGTACACTCGCGGCATCTACCGCGACATGTATCGCAGCCGCCTCTGGACCATGCGGCAGTACGCCGGATTCGGCACCGCCGAGGAAAGCAACCGCCGCTACCGCTATCTGCTCAGCCAGGGAACCACCGGTCTTTCGGTCGCTTTCGATCTCCCGACCCAGATGGGTCTCGATCCCGACCATCCGCTTGCGGCCGGCGAAGTCGGCCGGGTCGGCGTGTCCATCGCGTCGCTTGTCCGACATGCGCAAGCTGTTCGCAGGGATCAGGTTGGACGAGGTGTCGACTTCGATGACC
The DNA here is from genome assembly GCA_963831795.1 of Terriglobia bacterium. Lineage (GTDB taxonomy): Bacteria > Acidobacteriota > Terriglobia > Bryobacterales > Bryobacteraceae > BOG-234. The sequence continues at coordinate 26,083 of CAWHSB010000033.1, forward strand.
ATCAATTCGACAGCCGCCATTCTGCTCGCTTATTACGTCCTCGTAGCGCGTGAGCAGGGCGCGGATCTCCGCAAGCTGAACGGTACGATTCAGAACGACATCCTGAAGGAATACATCGCTCGCGGCACGCTATATTTATCCGCCGCGCCCGGCGATGCGAATCATTACGGACCTCTTTGCGTGGGCGCACACCGAGGTCCCGGAATGGAACACGATTTCCATTTCCGGATACCATATCCGCGAAGCCGGTTCGACGGCGGTACAGGAAGTCGCCTTCACTTTCGCCAACGCCATCGCGTACATCGAATCGGCGATTGCGGCGGGAATGGATGTGGATTCCTTCGCGCCGCGACTCTCGTTTTTCTTCAACGCTCACTCGGATTTTCTGACGGAGATCGCCAAATTCCGGGCGGCACGACGGCTTTATGCCAGGCTCATGCGCGACCGCTTTGGCGCTAAGGATCCACGTTCCTCCATGCTTCGCTTCCATGCGCAGACGGCCGGATCCAGCCTGACGGCGCAGCAGCCCGAGGTGAATGTGGTGCGCACTACCATCGAAGCGCTTTCGGCGGTGCTGGGCGGGACACAATCGCTGCACACGAACGCCAGCGACGAGGCGCTCGGGCTGCCCACCGAAGACTCCGCGCAGCTCGCGCTGCGCACTCAGCAGGTAATCGCCTTCGAGACCGGAATTACCGGCGTGCCCGATCCTTTTGGCGGCAGCTACTACATCGAGAGCCTGACGGACCAGATCGAAAACGAAGCAATGGATTATATCCGCCGCATCGACGAGATGGGGGGAACGTTGCGAGCCATCGAGACAGGTTTCATCCAGAGCGAAATCCAGAACTCGGCCTTCGAGTTCCAGAGTGAAATCGAAAAGGGAAAGCGGATCATCGTCGGGGTAAACCGGTTTCAGACGGATGAGCGGCGAAGTGTGCCGGTTTTCCGCATCAATCCGGAAAACGAGCGCATGCAGATCGACAACCTCCGGGAACTGCGGGCATCGCGAGACCCGGAACGATGGCGGACAAGCATCGCGAACCTTGAAACCGCCGCCCGCGGAACCGCGAATCTGATGCCGCGAATTCTCGCCGCAGCCGAAGCCTCGGCGACGACGGGCGAGATTTCCGACGCGCTCCGCAGGGCGTTCGGCGAATATCGAGATCCGGCCTGAGACCGGATCTCGTTTGTTGCCTGCTGCGTAACCTGTGATCAAACCGTCGCTGACGCAGATACACCGGCGGCGTGAGCGTATGTCGCCGGCGCAGTATACGAACAGCCGCTCTCGCAGACCGAACTTGTGCATCAGGCGGCCCACGTGATCCCGGTCGTATCGGATTCCAAATTGTTTTTCAATCGCGGCGGCGAGGCGCCCGGTTGTCCATCGGTCGGTTGGAAAACCATGGACCATTGCGCCTTCGAAATACATCGAGCGAATGGTGTCGACCTGGTCGGCCGTAAGCCGGCTGGGGCGTCCGGTGGCCCTGCGTTTCCGCATGCCTTCGAGTCCTTTGTGAACAATGGATCGATGCCAGCGGGACGCAGTCGTTCGACTGACGCCGTATCTGCGGGCAACCTGTGATTGAGCGACGCCGGTCAGCAGCTCCTGTGCGGCTGCGAGCCGGCGAGTTTCCATATCGTCGCGTGTCAGAGAGCTTAGCGGGGCAAGCATCCTCTCGTTTGCGCGCGGATTCAGACCAGAGCAATCCTAGAATACAACACGAACATCGTCCCGGTAAATTGTTTTTTCGTGCTTCGGGCGTAACCCGATTTAACACGCAAGGTCTTACTTATTCATGCCCTTTTCCCATTGCGTCGAGTAAAGCCCGCAGCACTCGCAGTGTGGTTGCCAGATCGTCGCGACCCAGCTCTCGCGCGATCTTCCGATGCATCTGATCCGCCGCCGCGCTGAGTTTCCGCAACTGCCGATGGCCTTCGCTCGTCAGGCGCACGAGCGCCGATCGCTTATGGTCCGGGTTCGTAACGTATTCGGCGACGCTTTCCGATACGAGAAGATCAACCACGCGTTGAACGCTCTGCCTTGCATAACCCAATCGCCGCGCAAGCTGAGGAACGCTCTTGTCGCCGGTTGAGGCGGCGCTCAGAACCTGCCACCGAGCCTGCGTCTGTCCGAACTGCTTCGCGATATCCTCACCCGCCCGGCGAAAGGCAGCGGCGAGTTCGAAAACATCCGCAACCAGCAACGGGATTATTTCGGGTGCAGTCATGACATCCGACAGAATCGCATAGAAACAATTTCAACTGTCATATTGACAGCATGCTGTCATACTTGCAATACTGTCTTTCATGGATACGGAAAAAATTCAATTCAAAGGTCCGGCCGCCTACGTGCGCGACCTCGACCGCTCCCGCGCCTTCTATGAAGATGTGATCGGCCTCGGAGTCGAACGCATCATGTCGCACGATGGAAGAGCGATCGCTGTCGCCTATACGGCCGGGCTCTCAATATGGGCGGCGGATCACGCCTTCCAGGTAATCTTCGGATCGTCGCCCGCGCTTTTCCGTCAACAGAGCGTCCCACCTGGGAAAACGCCTTTGAAGTGGAGGATGTAAAGGCTATGTACGAACGGGCCACCCGGGCCGATTCGCGATTCGCGCACCCCCTTCGCGAACTTCCCTGGGGACAACGGACTTTCCGAGTGTACGATCCCGACGGCAACCTACTCGACATCGGCGAAACGCATGAAGCAGCCGTACGCCGAATGCTCGCGGAGGGTATGCCGCGCGAGAAGGTCGCGGAGAAGATCTGCCTTCCCATCGAAACGATCGACCGAATGGCGGGGGTCGAAAGAGCCTAATCGATCCGAAGGATTACGCCAGTCGTCAGGCGCAACCCGTTCGAGTAAGACTCGCCGTTCAACTCGTGCAGCCACGCATGCGAATATTCCAGGTTGCCGACGCGGAACGCCACCACGCGATTCATCGCCCAATCCACGCCGCCTCCCATGGACACCGCAAAGCCTGCCCTTGAATAATCCTGCGTGTACAAACTGTGCAACGCGAAGGGCGATGTGCCCGGAGGCGCTGTCGCCTTGACGATCGCCTTCTCGGCCGGATAAAAGGCTTCTTGTGTCAGTTTCTCCCCCCCACTAACACGTTCATCCAGGGCGTCCAACGGGTGGAGTTCCTGTAACTGAAACGCGGTCCCGCGGCGAACGTGAGGGCGTCACCGCTCAAATTCGCTTCAAGGCCCAGCATTTTGCAGCCTGCGACATCGGCTTCGATTCCGACCACGGAGTTGAGATTAAAGATGGCCGTCCCGCCCCCGCCTGCGCAGGCCACGTTGCGGTTTCCGACCCCGAGGAGCATCTGGTTAAAGCTTGTGGCGAATTCAAACGGCGAAACCCCTGCGCTCTCGGGGGGATCCGATTTCGCGGCGGACGATTTGTGTGCCGGCGGATCTTTTGCGAGCAGGTTTCCTCCGAAAACGCCCGACCTCGTTTCCCGGTTCCAGGGAAGCTCCAGTTCCATGCAATTGGCAAAAGTTCGCGAAGGATTCAGAAACCCCCGCGCTGCGATCTTCAGCCAGGGACTGCGCGTATGAGCCTCGATCTTCTTGATAACAAACCGATCGACCGCATCCTCGGCGATCATCCATGCCCCGCCGATCACGGGCGTGATTACCTGGTCGACAAACCCCTGTTGCGGGAAGTGGGACTGAGTATTGCCGAGTGACGCCTCGCCGATGGGTCCGATTTCAAACTGCTCGCTGTAAGCCCACGCGTACGCCGTCGCACGCATCCGGCCTACCCAGTAGCGCCGGTTGCGCCCGATCTCCGCGGTACGGTAGCGCAGATCGTTATGGATCCAGATATCTCCGGACACGGCTCCCTGGATCGGATGACCGACGTAGTTGACAAGAAACGGATCGCCATCCGCCCAGCCGTGCAGATTTTCAACCGAATCCACATATCCCGTGAGGAAACTTCCCTTGAGGCCCTCGCGTACGCCGGGGTCCGTCGAAATCCGAAATCCATGCTGGACGCCAAGGAAAAAAAGTGACTCTTTGAACAGCGCGCCCCACTGGACGGAGCCGGCCTCGTCGCCCGCCGAGTCGGCTGGCGCCGGAGCGGGATCATCCATCGCGCTGGCCCGCATCCCGAAAACAAGGAGGAGGGCTGGCAACACGGCACGCCTGATTTCGCAATAGGCTCCCATCAAACCAATTGAACGATGTTCAGGCTAGTGCAGCAAGATAAAGTAATTATTATGATGTACGGATTTTTACATTTTTGTCACAGCGACCAGTGCCACCGGAGACCGACAAAAGCGCCCAACAGAGTGCTACTCAGATATTCGTCGCTGTTCGGAGAAGTCTTGAAGTAAAACGCCTTGCCGCCGCCGCGGATCTCCCAACTGCCGATCCGGTAGGAAATCGTCGCCTCCGCGTCCCAGATGCCCGCCTTGTGGGGGATGCCGAAACCGCTGCCATCGACCCGAAACAACAAATGCGGCGCCGGCGCATACTCCGCCGCGATTCCGAACGTCGGCAGAAAAATCTGTTGCGTGCCGAATGCGGTATTGGGGGCGCCACCGTTTGCAGCGTAAGCGGGGGCATCGATCGTGGTTTTGGTGTGGACATACTGAAATTCCCAGAGCGACTTCAGCCGGAATTTAGCCACTGGAAACTTGTGAGGGAAGAGCAGATCGTCAAGATAGAATTTCGACGCTTGTATCTTGTAGTTTGTCGCCAGATAATCGCCTTCGTTGAAAGGCGTGCCGAAAAGATAAAGGTTTGTCGGGGCCGTCTGATTCCCGTCGCCCTTGGCCTGGAAATATTCAAAATGCAATTCGCCGGTGCGCGTGATCGGAAAGCTGATTTCGATTCCGGGCGTCGAGGGCCGCACATCCCCGAGATTGTAGAGCGACTGGTAATAGTAAAGGGCCTGTTTGCCGCCGCGCAAATCCGGCGAGACGGTAGGGAGAGTCATCCAGTAAAAGGCCCCGATCGTAAACGTTCGCCGATCCGGATAGTCAGGCTGGGTGGACTTCGGACGTTGCGCCGGCGGCAAAGGAGGGGGAGGCGGCAGCGTCGGCGGCGGGGGAGGGGGCGCTTGAGTTTGGGCGTTCTGCGCGGCGGCGGCGAGCGGAAATATCAGCAGGCAGAAAAGTACAGACAGGAAACGGGCATCAAAACGGCGCAACGTTAGAATACTTCCTTTCAGATTGTCCGGAACGGGATCCGGCTCTCATGCAGTGCGCCGAAGCGATGGACCGCTACGCCGGAGAAACGCACTTCCTCGTTCAGATTGTATACGTAGACACGGTCCAGACGGGGTACATTACCCGTTCTCCCAAATTAACGTGAGAATCGTCGAAATTCGTTTCGATCGGACGTAGTATGGGTTAATGCTTCTTGAAACCAATGGGCCGCGCGTTCTGGCGATAGAGGGCTCGATTTGAATCCCGTCGACGGTTGCGCCGAGTGCCAGCGGATCTCCGCTGCGTATGAGGCGGCTACGCTCGAGTGGTTTCGACTCCAGGGTCAGCTCCGCATTGCGGAGTACTCAAGTGCGGAAAGGGAGTCCGACAGTCTCGTGGCCGAGTTGACGGCCGTCGCCAAACGCAGGCAAGCCCTCCGGGAAGCTGCTTCCAGACATACCCTGGCCGCCCACTCCAGGGCGACAGGGGCGTGCAGCTAACCGGCGCCGCGCATTTCCTCCGGGCCCCGTTTCGAAATTGCTTAAGGCCGCACACAACGCAAGCACCGCTCCGGATATCGTGCCCAGCGTGATTGACTACATAGAAAATAGGAATTAGTTTAAATCCAGAGTGAAGCCTTCACGCTCTTGTCGATGCGGGTCCAGCGCGCGAGGTGAATCTTGCGGGTAACGCCTCGCGCTTCGAGTCCCATGTCGAACCACACCATCATTTCCTTTGCAACAAATGCGGTCGAATCGAAGACATTGAATGGTTCGAACCCGCCGAAATCGCGCAACGATACGGCCTCTTTTCTTATGCCGTCCGGGAAGTAATCCTTCAGGGTTCTTGCGAGTCCTGCCTGTCGGGAAAAGAACGTCCCTGTCGGGAATCAAACTCTCCAATCTAAAAATTCCTGATTTCGACTGTAAGTCTCATCCGGTGGAAAGATAAACGCTCGGTGGCCTTTTCTTAGTCGACGCCGGGTAAGGCCGGGCCGGCGGTCGCAAAGGTTGGAACTCAATATATGTCAAAGAGCGCGCCAAAAGCGAATTTCTTAACGCGGCTGAAGCCATGATTGTTTATGTTTTCCGTATATGATGCCTGGATTTACGGTTGACCCCACTGAGTGGAATTGATATAAATCAACGCATTAACTAAATTCAGCTTCAGCAGAATGGCGGCAAAACTCATGAGACTTCCTGTCACTTCGTACGTGATCTCCGCTGCTTTACTCGGCGGAATATTCTTATCTTTCAGCACATCTTTGCGCGCTCAAGCCACCACGGGCGAAATACACGGTGTCGTGCAAGACCCGCAGCAAGCTGTGGTACCGGGCGCCAAAGTCACGCTGACCAACGTCGGCGAAAGTGTCGTGGTGCGTCAGGTCGACACGCTGTCCGACGGAAACTTCCTGCTTACGCCCGTGCTTCCCGGCACTTACTCTCTTACCGTTGAGGCGCCGGGGTTCAAGAAATATACCCAGACCAACATAATTTTGAACGTCAACGACAAACTGGGATTACCGCCGATCACCCTTGAGGTCGGCCAGGCCACCGAAGCCGTCAGCGTGGAAGCCAACGCTGTAGCGCTGGAAACCGTTTCCGCCGAACGCTCGGGACTGGTGAATGGCACGCAGATGGTCGAACTCCCTCTCAATGGCCGCAACTACACGAGTCTGTTGCAGACAATCCCCGGGGCGGCGGGAGGTTTCGGTGGTAACGCCAATTTCAACGGTCAAAGCAATTTTCAGAACAACTACACGGTCGACGGTCAGACTGTTACCGATATTGGCGTCAATCAGCAGTTCGCCTATCGCATTAACGTCGATGCCATCGCGGAACTGAAGGTTTCGACCAATAGCCAGGCTGCCGAGTTTGGCCGCGCGTCCGGGGCTCAGATCCAGTCCGTTACCAAGAGCGGCACGAAACAGTTCCACGGCACCGGCTGGTGGTTCAAGCGCGGCGAGTTCATGAACGCCAACGATTTCATCCGGAATTACTCCGGGCTGCCCCGCAGCACATACCGATTCATGCAGGCTGGCTTTAATATCGGCGGCCCTGTGTTGCTTCCTTTCGGCTGGAACAAGGAACGCAACAAGCTCTTCTTTTTTGCGTCGAACGAGTGGGGCAGGTCGAATACTCCCGCTGCGCTGGATCAGATCACCGTACCCACCGCTCAGGAGCGGCAGGGCAATTTCAGCGATGCGGTCAACGCGGCCGGCGTCGTCCAGACAGTCTACATGCCCGGCTCACGTACCACCGCAAATCCGGGTGGCACCCCTTATCAAAACAACGTGATTCCACAAAGCCAGTGGAGCCCGTACGGCTCGCAGGTACTGAACTGGCTGCCTCTTCCGAATGTCTTCGGCAATCCGGCGTATAACTACCAGTCACAGGTGCCGGCACAGGCGCCCACTTATGACCAGGTTTATCGCGGAGATTACAACATCAGCGACAACTGGCGCCTCTATGGGCGCGCCATCATCAGCAACTCAACGCAGAACAACCCTTACGGCCGCGCCGATTCTGGTAACCTCCTGGGGCTCTCGCCCCTGTACGCGCCGACATATGGTTGGGCTCTCAATTTCGATGTAGCCACGGTTCTCGGGGCTACTGTGACAAACGATTTCCTCTTTGGCTACGCCGTGAACGGTATCCCCGGCGATGCGCCGCCGGCAGACAGCCCTTATTATCGGGCCAACTCCAACATCACGATCCCGCTTCTCTACCCCAATGCCGATCCCAGCCATCTTATTCCCAACTTCTCCTTCGGTGGAGTCCCCAGTGTGTCCGGGACACAGTACACCAGCTTCATGGGCCTGCCCTACGCGAATCGCAATCCTGTCTGGGACGCTACCGACAATCTCACGAAGGTTCGCGGGGCCCACACGTTCAAATTCGGAATCTTCTATGAGTATGCGGTGAAGACCGAAAGCCCCTTCAAGCCCATCAACTCCACGATCTCTTTCGCTACCAACTCGGCCAATCCGGGCGACACCAACTGGCCGTTCGCCAACGCCCTCCTCGGTAACTTTAACAATTACCTCCAGACAAGCTCCTATCTCGCTCCGAGCTATCCTTATCAGAACATCGAATGGTACGGTCAGGACACCTGGAAGGTCACTTCGAAACTTACCCTCAACTACGGGCTGCGTATGAATATCGTGATCCCCTTCCACGACAACCTCGGGGACATGTCCAATTTCCTGCCGGCGGCTTATAATCCTTCTCAGGCCATCTCCTACTATGTACCGGCCCTGAACGGAGGCCAGCGCGTTGCCCAGAATCCCCTTACGGGCGCTTTCCTGCCGGTCGCATTCATTGGCGACATCGTTCCCAATTCGGGAACTCTCTATAACGGCATCGTTCGCTCAGGCCAGAACGGCACGCCGGAGGGTCTGATAGAGAACCGTGGCGTGCAGTGGGGCCCGCGTTTCGGACTCGCCTACAATCTCGGCAAGACCGTGATTCGCCTGGGGGGCGGTGTCTTCTACGATCGCGTTACCACATTCGAGGTCGGTACCACCAGCAATTACGTAACGAACCCGCCAACGCTGACGCAGGGTCAGATTTTGTACGGCAATCTTGCAACAATTCCGACTGCCTCGACGGTGAATGTGCCCGCGACCATCGCTGGCATATCGCCCGATGGTCACGTTCCCACCGTTTACAACTACAGTCTCGGCGTTCAGCGCGAATTGCCCTTCGCAACTCTGCTTGATGTTTCTTACGTCGGCTCGCAGTCCCGCCACCTTCCCGAAAATGATCTCTTCAATTACGTCCCATTCGGCAGCGCATGGCTGCCGCAGAATCAGGACCTCACGTTGGGCGCCCCGCAATACAACGGCAGCACGACACTCCCGACTCAGCTTTACCGCCCTTATGCCGGTTACACATCCGGCATATATTACGGCTTCGGCAGTTCGGCGAACTATAACGCCCTGCAGGTTGCAGCCAACCACCGGGTTGGTCACGGCCTCACCCTGGGCGTTTCCTATTCCTGGCAAAAAGCTCTGGGCATTCCGGGATCGTCTCTCGGCACTCCAGGTACCGGATCGATTCTCAACACGCGCGGCTTCAACTACGGACCTGTTGGTTTCGACCAGACTCAGACCCTGGTGATCAATTATGTCTACAGCCTTCCGAACGTGCCTAAGCAGGGCTTTACCAATAATGTAGTGGCCAGGACCATTCTCAACGGCTGGCAGATCGGCGGACTGCTCAATATCTTCAGTGGATTGCCGGTGAACCCCACCTACAGTATCAGCGGAATCGCCGCCCAGACTCTGAACCGTACGATCACGGGAAGCGAAGACGTGGCGCCGCGAGTCGTTCTCACTTGCAACCCCAACCAGTCGATGTCCGATCGGAATATCAACGCTTACATCAACACCTCCTGCTTTGCGCCGGCGCAGAAAGGCAGTGTCGCCGACGATTCCGGAATCAATCGGCTGCGCGGTCCTGGCGGGAATCAGTGGGATATGTCGCTGTACAAGCGAGTCAACGTCACTGAAAGAGCGTACGCGCAGTTGCGGCTCGAAGCGTTCAACGCCATGAACCATCCGCAGTTTGCGTCGTACAACTCGACCATCGTCTTCAGCCCAACGACGGGTCAGCCGATCAATTTGCCGACCCAGCTGGGCGGCACCGGTGGACGTTTTGGCCTCGGAGCGTTGAATGCCACCCGCGCCAACTCGTACCGTATTCTCCAGGTCGCGGTAAAGTTCTACTTCTGAGCGGAGCAGTCGTCCGGAACTTATCACCCGCAGAGTCTTCAGGCTGCGCGGGAAGCGGGGCATCTTTAAAAGGGTGCCCCATGATGACAGCCCGAGACAAGCTCCGCCGGCCACGATCGTACCAATTTAGCGCGGAGAGTGGAAAGGTGAAGCTTCTTCCATCAGGTCGAGTTCGGTTCCGGCAACAACGATCTCAGGCGGATCCAGGAGACTTCACCATGAAACGAGTATCAGCATCTTCAGTCGGATTTTGCATTCCATCCGCGGAGAGGGATGCGCAGGTTTCAGCAACTGGCTATGCGGTCAAAGCTCTCACCGATGGCAAGGCAATAATCGCAGAACACCCCGCGAGGCACGATTTCGCCTGACGTTTCAATGCGAATGAGCCGACCCGGGGCCTCAGTTTGCAAATCAAACCCAAATCTGACGTGCTTCGCGGCAATCGACCGCCTGAGCTTTTAAGTTTTCAACCTGCTTTGCCCCGGCGGGCCACCCCCGCGGATGAAAATGCGTGACCCGTCGGGACGGTTGATGTCCGAGCCTGGTACGGGCTTGCAATCCCCTTATTCAAATATGTCAAAGAACTGAAAGCTTGCTCTCCGAACACCTTGCGGCGAGGAAGATCAGCTTTTGCGTGCACCCCGAAAATTATTTTCGAGGCAGTATCTGTGGATCGAATCCGCAACCCCTTTCGGCGCTGCAAGACCGTTGCGTTGTTTTGACAAAATACACCGGCGGCAAGACCGCCGGCGTTACCGTTATGCCGCGGGGGCAAGGACGGGTTGGTTTGGCAAATACGTCGGCGGCAGGGCCGCCGGGTTACGCAGCGGCCAGGGACTGGGGGAGCGTTGGTGCCGCAACAGCGTTTGTATTTGGCCCCGGAACCGCAGGGGCACGGCGCGCCGCGCGGGATGGGCGCGGATTCGGCCGCGACGGGTAAGGTTTGTGCTGCCGACGGCAGAGGCGCATAGATCGCTTCGGTTACGGCGGTGGCCATTTCGGTCTCTTCGAGTTTGTGAAGGAGCAACTGGCGGCGGAGGTCGCTCTTGAGGATTGGCGCCATGTCCTTGCAACTGGCGAGGCCGAGCGTAGAGGCGTCGAAGTCTTCCGGGACGGTCTCGTTGCGGATCTGGCGCTCGGTCTGGATGCGGCGGAGTTCGGCGGTGGCTCGCTGAAAGTGGCGCAGGGCCTGGGTGCGGGCACGGTCGATCGAGTTCTGAGCGTCAGTTTGAAATTTCGATCGCGGATTCGGCTTCGGCACAGCGGCGCAAGCGCCAGGCGGCGTGAACGATTTCGGCGGCGAGGGTGGTTTCCATGGCGCCTTCGGGAGCGAGGTCCTGCTCGAAGCCTTCGCAGAAAAGGTGATAGATGGGTTCTTCTTCGGGGCGAACGACGTCGCCGGCGGAATAGATGCCGAAGATGGCGGCGTTGCGGGACACGCGCGCTTTGCCTTCGACGGTCTGTGGACCCGTCGAGGACTGGGCGTTGCGCCGGTTGGCGGCGATCTGGGCTTCTGTGGCCATAGGGTTTGATCTGTCTCCGCGTTCAGCATAGCTGGCGATTTTGGGGATGCGGCGCGGTGGCGGGGGTAAGGTGTTGAAATTATTGATTAAAAAAATGTGGATTCGTTGAACCGTTAACCGGCCAACCTGAATTTCTTCGAAATTCTCATCGCCAGCGATTGAAAATAAGTCGGTTGTCCTCTTAGCAGATCAATTGAGCAGTCCAATCATTGGAAAGCGGTGTAACGGGAACATCCTCAAGGAGCACCCGTTAGTATTCTTGCGAACGCTTCGGTTATTTGCGATCACTTCGATTAAGCGATATACGTGGTTTGGACAAACGCTGATGACACCAGTAGCACCGGTTCCGACACTTCCTTCCGAGGCTGACACAGTACTTGCCAGAGAGACCAGCCGGATTCTCGCTTTACGCGTGGCCGCCACGGAACCGCTCCGGGTCCGGATGCTCGACGATCCGGGAGAAAGAACAGTCGAGATTCCGGCCTCGGCAGCGCGGATGCTTGTTCGAATTCTGGAAGAGATGTCGCGGGGCAATACCGTAACGTTGATCCCGGTGCACGCCGAACTGACGACGCAGGAGGCTGCGGATCTGATGAATGTCTCACGACCTTCCCTCATCCAGTTGCTCGAAGCGGGGAAGATCGAATTCCGCCGGGTGGGTACGCATCGCCGGGTGCGATTTGAATCGCTGATGGCCGACAAGCGCCGAGCCGACGCCGAGCGGCGGGCCATCCTTGAGGAGTTGGCGGCCTACGACCAGGAACTGAGCCTCTAAGCCTGGTGGCCGGACTCACCGCGTTTTACGACGCAAATGTCCTGTATCCCGCGGAGCTTCGGAACCTGCTTATGCACCTCGCGCTCACAGGGCTCTTTCGCGCGCGGTGGTCGGCCGACGTTCATGGGGAGTGGATATCGAGTCTGCTTGAGAAGCGGCCGGACCTGACACGCCAGAAGCTGGAACGTACCCGTACACTGATGGACAAGCACGCCGTCGATGCGCTCGTAACCGGCTATGAGAATCTGATTCCCGGTTTACAACTGCCCGACCCGGACGACCGGCACGTGCCGGCGGCTGCGATTCGGGGCGGTGTGGATGTCATCGTTACCATGAATCGGCGTGACTTTCCGTTCAGGGTCATCGGTTTGTCTGGAATCGAGGCGCAACATCCAGACGACTTCGTTCTCCATCTCCTGGGTCTGGCGCCAGGGCTGGTCCTGGCAGCACCCTCGAAAACACATGGCGAAGTTATGTGTTTTCATTGCTGTCCCTGGCAGCGGGCTGGCCAGCAAACACCTTTGAAAAACACCCGCGAGCTTGCGTAAAGCTTCGCGGCGGACGGACACCGGCGACAAAGATCGCCGGCGCTACAGGCTGACCTAAAGTTCCGCGCCGAGCGGAAGGCCTGCCGCAGGGTCGAAACCCTGCCACACCGTCGCAGAGTATCTCCACGCTGTGACCTGGAGTTCCGGCCCGTCCCAAGGGGCAGGCTCTACTGATCGTCGATGACCTGATAGCCGTCGGGGACTTTGAAGAGCGATGGGTCTGGTTCGGAATAGTGGAGGTTCGTCAGGGTAACCGTCGAGTTGGGCATGAGCGCTCCGGACATTCGCATCAGCAGCGCCGCTCCCAGTTGCGGCGAGACCCAGGATTCATTCACCGTGGACGTGGTTTTTTCGTTGCCGCTCAAAGTGCCCGGTGGATACGTGAGAGTGACTCGCGTTCCGAAAGTGGAAATGCCATCGACCGTTTTGCTTCCCAGCGATTCAGTCAGGGCTATCACTCGGTTGTCCAGCTTCCTGGTCTGGGAAGACGGCTCGCGGACGCGGCTGCCTCAGAGGCAGGGCGCGACTTTACTGCGATGCTCCTGCGATGTGCGGTTCGCTCTTTCGTGTTGAGGGTATACGGATAACCGGCGGCAGGGTCAACGATGGTCACGTTTCTGCCATCCAGCAGGTCACTTAACCAACCCCAACAATCCCCAGAACCATCCCAGAACAAGTACCCATGCAGCCACCCAAGGAAGACAGAGAACAGAGAAGGAAGGAAGAAGGAAAGAAGAAGGAGAAGGAAAGGAAAGAAAAGAAAGAAAAAAGAAAGAAAGAAAGAAAGAAAGAAAGAAAGAAAGAAAGAAAGAAAGAAAAAAAAAAAAAAAAAAAAAAAAAAAAAAAAAAAAAAAAAAAAAAAAAAAAAAAAAAAAAAAAAAAAAAAAAAAAAAAAAAAAAAAAATACAAAAATACAAAAAAAATTTTTTTTTTTTTTTTTATGTAATGGAATGGAATGGAATGGAATGGAATGGAATGGAATGGAATTTTTTATTTTATTTTATTTTTTTTTTTTTTTTTTTTTTTTTTTTTTTTTTTTTTTTTTTTTTTTTTTTTTTTTTTTTTTTTTTTTTTTTTTTTTTTTTTTTTTTTTTTTTTTTTTTTTTTTTTTTTTTTTTTTTTTTTTTTTTTTTTTTTTTTTTTTTTTTTTTTTTTTTTTTTTTTTTTTTTTTTTTTTTT
>CAWHSB010000034.1:0-51846 GCA_963831795.1 Terriglobia bacterium
TCCGGTCGCGAGGACGGCCAGAAGCAGCGGAGGCGGGCTCCAGGAATAAAAGAGAATCTGGCTCAGGGCCAGGGCGGAAAGAAGAACAAGGTTGAGACTGATAAAGGTGAATTCCTGACGCCTGAATGAGCGGAAATCCGGCGCCAGAAGGGACGATTCACGAACTAACTGCTCAAGCACATCGGCGATCAGTATAGCAGCAGAGCGCGGCCTGAACCCGATATGAAAAGCGCCCGAGGGGGCGGCCTGAAATTCGATCCAGCGGTTTGGCGTTGCCTGCCGGGCTCTTGTCCGAAATAGCATTTTCTGTCGTGAATGCCGGTCCCACGGATAGTCAGCCAGGAGGCCTGTATAGAAGGTCCGACAGAGTGCGGCTGGGCTCATTTCGCCATTTTTTCTTGTGTATTTGTTTGGACCGCAGCAATTCGAGGTCCATGAGTTTCGCAAGGCCGGTACTTGTTTTTCAGCGGCGATATTGATTTGCCGGGATCAAGCGCGTTCAAAAATCTGGACAGGACCATAGGGGCCCGTACAGATCTTTGTACGCATCGAGAGAAACATCACTAGTTCCAATGGACTTAACGAACGGAGGTTGATTTGCTTTATAAGTCCCTGATCGGACTAGTCCCCGGGGAGCGAGAGGAACTTACTTTGAAAAAATCGGAAGTAATTCACGCGTGGGGCAGGATTTTGCAAGGAAAGAAGCCCTCGCTATCGATAGAGATTACTCGTGAGTGTCCGCTGAGGTGTCCGGGATGTTATGCGTACGACGCCGCCCATCTGGAGGCGGTGTGACTTTGCGCGATTGAACGATCTCAAAGGACGCGCGCTCATCGACGGAGTTTTCGAAGTGGTCGATCGCTTGCGACCATTGCATCTGTCTATCGTGGGCGGCGATCCGCTGGTGCGCTATCGGGAACTCGAGGAAATCCTTCCGGAGTTGTCTGGCCGGGGAATTCACGTGCAGGTGGTGACAAGCGCCTTCCGGCCTCTCGCCGCCAGCTGGACGGAACTGACACATTTCAGTGTTGTTGTCTCAATCGACGGGCTGCAGGCGGAGCATGACGTTCGGCGCGCCCCCGCGACATACGAAAAGATCATCAGGAATACACAGGGCCACGGCATCACCGTGCATTGCACGATAACGGGACAAATGATGAAACAACCGGGCTATTTACGGCGGTTTCTGGAATTCTGGACTCCGCGCGCGGAAGTGAATAAGGTGTGGTTCAGCCTTTTCACGCCGCAAGTGGGAGATCTGTTGCCTGAGATGCTGACTGCCGAAGAACGAGTGCAGGCGATCGCCGATATGATGATGCTCCGGAGGGAGTTCTCCAAACTGGACATGCCGGAAGGTTTGATCCGGCAATTCGCCACGCCTCCGGCACACCCGGGTGACTGCGTCTTCGCGCTGACAACCGGGACGCTGTCGGCTGATCTCAGAACCAAAATCGTTCCCTGCCAGTTCGGAGGAACGCCGGACTGCAGCTCGTGCGGATGCGTCGCGTCCATGGGACTGGCCGCAGTAGCGGCACACAAGTTGGGCGGCGTCATCCCCGTTGGAGCGCTTTTCCGAACTTCCATAAAAATCGGGCGGCTTTGGGCCGAACGGTCTGCGACGAAACAGGCAATCGAGGAGCCCTTTCGCGTTTTGCCTTAGGCGATAGAGGAGGCGTTACATGGGACAGACTGCAACGGTGGCCCTCGGGGCACACCTTGAGCCCCTGCTGGAACTGACGCAGCGAGTTGGAAGCGACCCGCTGCTGACACAGGGCAGTACCGGGAATAGTTCGATCAAGGTCGACGGAGTCCTCTGGGTCAAAGCTTCGGGCAGGTGGATGGCCGACGCATTGCGAGATGACATTCTCACGCCGCTCGATCTGGCGGAGGTATTGGACTGTCTGCGGCGGCGCATTGACCCCGCCGAACTGTATCCCTGCGCGTCACTCGAGACGGCCATGCATGCCGCAATTCCACATAATGTGGTCCTGCATGTACATTGCGTCGACACTCTCGCGTGGGCGGTGCGGGATGACGCGCCCATGCAACTGGAACGGAAGCTGGGCCGGCTGCGCTGGCAGTGGTTACCTTACGTATCCTCCGGTCTGCCGCTGGCCCGAGCGATTAAGCGGGCTTTGTCGGCGAGGCCCGATACCAACGTATTCGTGTTGGGCAATCACGGCTTAGTCGTCGCCGGAGAAGACGTCGAGAGTGTCGACACGCTCCTCGCCCACTTGCGAGAACGTCTGGCCATTTCGCCCAGGGCAGCTTGCTCGCCCGATTTTGAGGCCTTGCGCGAAATCTGCCGGGATTCCCAATGGGACTTACCCGATGACGACGGATTGCATACCCTGGGCAGGGACCCGGTCTCTCAGGCGATCGTTATGAATGGCCTTCTCTATCCCTGCCAGGCGATCTTCTCCGAATCGAAGGCGTCCGATCCGTTCCGTCCGGTCTGCTATGCGGGCCCGAGTGGGCGCTGGAGGGGTAGATACTCTGACCGGCCATTCCTCATCGTAGAGGGGCGCGGCGTTGTGGTTCGCAAATCAATAGCGCCTCCCGAGCTTGCGATGCTCTCGGGCCTGGCGCAGGTTGTGCGCCGGCTCAACTCAGCGGCGCCTCTGCGTTATCTTACCGAATCCGAGGTGACAGGCCTGTCCAGTGACGCGGCCGACCGCTACCGGAGACTTTCCTGTTTGGGTCGAGCTGCGCGGGAGCGATGATCATGCGCGCGCGACCCCTCGACGCTCATGGGCGAACGGCTCGCTTCATCTGTGCGCGTAATCGGTGAAAACGTAATCTTTGGTTTTCACTCTCGTGTGGCAAGCGAACCCGCATTTGGCGTCGTTGCCCTGCGGCGGCTTGCCGGTCAGGGTGCCGGGCGTGAACTTATCGGATGCAGCGTCGTAGTCGAACACGGCGTAACCCCACCCCCCGCTGTCAGCGAATCGCTTGCTGTCCTTCACCATGAAGTCGACGTCATGCTGTGCGCCAGGCACTGTCGCTGCGGGGAAGGACTCCATCTTTTTCGGGTTCCAATGGATCTTCGCCAGCCTGGCGCCGTCGGGGAAAGGCTTGCCGTTGCCGGGAACGCCAGCCTGGTATGCCTTGATCATCACAGGATCAGCAAGGATCGCAGCAATAAGGCCCCCGTTCTGACTGATGGAGACAACCTGCCAGGCTTCGTATCCTCGGAATTCGGAGAACGAAAGCCCACTCGGCACTTTTACGGTGTACTTGTCCTGCGCGGAGATGGTCCAGCTGCCCATCAGGGCGAGCACTCCGGTAATTACTGGAATCGTCAGCATCCTTTCACGCTTCATCGCCGGCACCTCGTTCATCAAGTTTACGTCCCTGCTTCTTTATTTCCGGTTGGATAACGCGCGATTTCGGAAGTGACCACCACCTCGAAAACGAGGGGGCGACTGCGCGGTTCTTTATTGGCGCGGCTCGGCCAGGGGCAAGGCGGACGACCCCGGGGCCGGCCGGTGCGGCTTATTTCCAGAACCGTAAATACCACTGCGCCGAGCAGGCACCCACCCGCTGTCCTTATGGCGGCTTTGTATCCGAGGAGCCATGCCGCAGAGGCCGGCAAGGACACATAAAGGAGCGCTCCCGGGCTATCGACGCCGCCGAAGGAAAAGGAAACGATCGTCGCCCAGATCCAGGTACCTGCGAGGTAAGTCAGACCGGCGCCCCGGAAGTTCCCGAGCCGGAGCAGCACGAGTGCGCCGACGCAACTTGCTTCCGGGACCAACGTGTTGAATATCCGTGGGAGGCTCGCCAGAGCGAACGGTATCGTGGAGACCAGGCGGCCGCCATCCACAAGGCGAGAGTCGCCAACAGAAGGTGCAACATTCTTGCCGTCGGATCGGCGTCAAGCGAACCTCGAGGCCCGATGAACGCCGGGACGCGATTCATAGTTCGCCAAAATGCCGGGTCTAAAGCTCCAATCGCTCCGTTGAAGACGCGGTTGGCAGGGTTACCGGCGACAAGATCGCCGGCGCTACCGGCGCTGACATAAAGCTCCGCGCCGAGCGGAAGCTCGGCGGCAGGGCCTAAGCCCTGGCCCCACACCGGCAACGCGTCTTCATCGCCCTTGGCGGCGCGCCGCGGGCCATGGAACACTCCCTTGAGCTTCGGGCCAACATCGTATGCAAATTCGCACGCTTCAAACGCGTAGTGATCGTCCTCGGTAGCGTCCCGTGTTGTGATTATACGGACGGTGTAGCCGGAGGGTAGCACGACCTTCATGTCCCGCGCGATGGTCGATCGCGATGTGAATGGATGCCTTGCACGGCCGCCATCGGCCCGGCTTCCATCGAATAGCTGTTTGTGGCCGGTTCTCGTTTCGCTCCCTCGAAGCACGACTAACGCTTGCCAAAAAAAATACCTCGACGCCTTACCGGCGCTCATCACCTCATTAAGGCCAAATAGCGGCGGGAGAAAAGCGTCACGCGTGCGTTCAATTCAGCGGGCGCGGGAACTTCAGCGATTGGAGTGTATATGAATCGGACTGAAGAGTACAGAGAACGTAATCGCCGTATCGACGCGATTGTCGTCAGGGTTCTGATCGTCATCGCATTGTCGGCCGACATTGCGGGACCGACTCGCGCCTCGGACGCCAAACTAGCGGGCCTTGATTTGGGATTAAAGTTTTCCGCTGTCCCCGCTCTATTTGCCGAACAGACCGGGGGTAAAGACACCGCGCAAGGCGCATCAAAGCAAACCACGTTTGGCGGCGGATATTCGAGCCTCAGCCCGCAGCAGCAAAGTCTGGTGGACGATTGGTTCCAGCGGTTCAGCTCGATTGTAAAAAAGCCAGTTGACCCGGCGGAAGGATATGAAAAGATACCCTTGTCGGCAAAAACTACATTTGATGCTGTGACCCACGCTTTGATGAAGACCGAGCTCACCGACGAATCCGGGAAAAAGCTTGCGGGATCAGCGCTCGACCTGGTGGGCAAATTAGACACAGTCGCGGGTCAGATTTTGGGCGCCGGCGGCGACCAGCAGTTCCGGATTTTTGTCCAAATGAAGCCCGATGCTGTGAGCCTTCTGAATCAGAGCCGGGAATTCAAGCACGCCTCCGACAATACCTCGTATCACAAGGGCTACCCAATCTGTTACCGAGGCAAGAGCGGTACGCCGTCCATTCAGATCTCGCTAACCCGTGACGCGGAGCGGGCCGACATAGATGTGGATTACCGCTCCTCCGGTTGGACCGGCCTTGTGAACGGTCACCTCACCGCAGCCAATTCCGATGTTCGCGCGGGGGACAATCTCGCAAAACACAATAATCAATGGTCGGGACTCCAGAACTGGTGGCGAAATCTCCTGGGATTACCGCTCCTTGAAAATACCAACGTTGAGGGACAGGTCATCGCGCAGGAGCCCGGCCGCAAGGACGCGAAACCCGCGGACGCAATCTTCGATTTCCTCAATAGTTGGCTCGTGGAGCAAAAGCCCAATGAATCGATGGCGTATTTTGCGAACGAGGCTTATGCCTGCATGGATGCCGAAACGGAGAAAAAATCCGATCGCGGCATGTCGAAATTCCTGGTTCTCCAGAACATGCAGTCTGCGAACGCACGAATCGGAAGAATTTCCTCCCTGCGCGAGGCAAGCACCGGATTCGCCCTGACGAGCACCCGCGTCAAGCCGATCAAACAGGCGCATAGTTCTGAATTCGTTCTTTACGACGTGAGAGAAGACCTTGCCGAAGAGTTTAAATGCGGCAACCAGAAGGAGTCCGCAGATTCCGTGAAGGAGATGAAGTCGCGGGACTTCGGCAAGTATGTCGGCGCTGTATTCAGGATCAGCGCTAAAGGCGAGCAGGGACGAAATATCGCTACACTGTGGCAGCGGAACCACGGCTACTGGAAGATGGTCTCGTACGATGTCGATCCCGAACTTGAGCGTAACGCGGTTCCTGATGCCGGCGCCCCGCCGGCGAAGGTAGCACCGCTGGCTGTCGTCGACGGCGATAAGGACATGATCAAAGCAGCTTCCGATTTCCTGAAGCTGTGGCTCGTGAAGAAGGATGTCGACAGCGCACTTCAATATCTCACTCCCGAGTGTCTGGATTGCGCCAGGCTCTATCGTTCTGACGATTCGTCGCCTTCGTCCACCGCGGGCGAATCACTCAAGGAAGCTATGACCCGTATCGCCACGGCCATCGGCCCGGTAAATCGCCTCGACGATGCCATTGTCGCCGCGCAACCCAATCATCCGGACATGAAACTCGTGAAACATCGCGACGACAAAGCTTTTGTCATTGCCTCCATACCGGAATACATGGGCGAGGCGGCAAAATGCGATCGACGCGACGTGGATGGGGATCCCATCTTCAGCCCGGCTCCGGCGACCGGATATGGCAAATACTATGCCTCCGGTTTCTCTGTCAACGAGGGTAAAAGCAGCCCGGCGGCGCTTTGGATTGTCTGGACCAAAGTAAACGGTTCATGGAAGGCGCTGGCTTATGTGCTGCTCGATCGATAGGCGGCGTTCATCCCGTCGGACTAACCGGAAAGCTGATCACAGATGCGGTTAACTTAATAGGCCTGTTTGTTCTTATAAATGGTCTTGTAAGGTGAGGAGAGGAAACCCAATGCGCCGATGCCTGCGCCGATAGCCAGACCCGGTGCAACGAATTTAGCTCCGTTGCCTTCGTTCGGGCAGGAAGGACATATCGCCGCTCCGCCGACTGCCCCGGCCGCGCCGCCAACCAGCATCCAAAGTAGTCCCCTTCGCACCCGGCGGCTGGAATCATAAATTCGCACTTGACGAATCCCGGCTCGCGGCAGAGACCGTGTCCCGGAGTTCTCCTGGATGACCAGGGCCTCTCCGGTCGAAGAAACGAAAGTGCCCTTCAGCCGGGTTCCGTCCTGTTCCGTAACCTCGATCTTCCGGTCAGCGGGGATGCGCTGTATCAAGTCCCAGTCGTTCGCAAATGCCGTGCTTGCAGCGAGTAACAGCAACAGTATCTTCATATCCGGATCTCTTACTCTGATCTCCTTCGAGGCACATCCGTAGCACGGTAATCACCAGCGCTGAAACAGGCGCAGAATCCCACGTTTCAAGCTGGGGCCGCGTTCGAAAATTCGAACGTATCCAAGGCGTTGTCGAAATTCCTGGACAATCACAGCCCCTGTAAGTAAGCAAATACGAGGCTTACGATCGGACACACAATTGCCGAGGTCATGGCCGAGGATTACTTGCCGGGAATGGTCGCGCTCCAGCTGAATGGTACGGATTCAGGGGTTCTCCCCGAATGAAAAAACGATGGCGAATCTGGATCAAATGCCGTGTGTTCATGATGCCGGTCGTGCTATTCGGATCGTCGCTGCCGGCCGAGATTCTGTCACTACCACAAGCTCTCGAAACCGCCGAGCGACAGAACCCGATCCTCGGCGCCGCCGATGCGGGGAGAGACGTTGCCCAGGCAGGTATCTTAACCGCCAAAGGCCGGCCAAATCCCGAGACCACCGTGATTGCGGGAAAGCAAACCGGGCAACTGCCGGGGGCGCCCGAGAATGGTGTTCCCCTCTATGCGGTAACGCAGCCCCTGGAACTGGGTCCGCTGCGGCAACGCCGCATCGAACTGGCGCAGCGAGGCCGCGACAGTAGTGGCTTCGCATTCGAAGAGGTCCGACTCGCGGTGCTCTCCCAGGTTCGGCGCACCTTCTACCAGGTTCTGCGCAGAACCAGGGAAATCGCGATCGCGACTGAGAACCTTCGCGCCGTGGAGGATTTTCGCAACCGTATTCGAGTCCGCGTGAATGTCGGGGAGATCGGCCGCCTCGAACTGATCCGCGCGGAGGCTGAAGTTGCTTCGGCGCGCTCCCAGGCATCGAGCGCCGAACTGGAGCGGGTAATTGCCGTGGGTCAGTTCCGCGCGGCCGTAGGAGGACCGCTTGATGCCGATATCGAATTGCAGGGGGACCTGGACCCTCCGCCCGCACTGCCCCCGCTCGACGAGATTCGGCGCGAAGCCATCGATCGCCATCCCGCGCTTGCCGTCGCGCGCTCCGAGGTCCGGCGCTCGGAATCTCGCCTGGAATATGAGAAATCGCTTCGACGTCCCCAACCCGCGCTGCGCGCCGAGGTTGACATGACCAGCCCCTCTTATCGCATGGGCATCGTGCTTCCGCTGCCGGTATTTAACCGGCGCGAAGGTCCGATAGCCGAGGCCGGCGCGTTCGTCCGCCAGACGAACTCGGAGGCGCAGGCGAGACAAATCGAAATCGTCGCTGCCCTCGAGAGCGCCTACGGGCGTTTCGCCGTATCCAACCAGCAAGTGCAGGCTCTTGAGAGCGGACTTCTGCTTGAGGCCGATGAAGCCGTGCGCGCCGCTCAGACGGCGTATCAGCTTGGTGAGCGCGGCATTCTCGAAGTGCTCGATGCGCAACGGGTCTTGCGCACGGTGCAGCTGAATTTGCTGAACGCCCAATTTGACCGCGAGGCGGCGCTGATAGATCTCGACGAATTGCGGGCCATCGATCTCCGGAACAAGCCATGAACATTTCAACCCATCGTGGAAACAGGGCCCTCGCGTTACTTGCCGGCACTCTGGCGGTGCTCGGTTCGCTCTCTTGCAAGAGCGCTGCCAGCGACGAAGCATCTCCCGCGGCTGCTGGCAGACAGGCAGCGCCGAACCCGCTGGAGATCAAGGCGGCAAGTCAATTGTTAAATCAGCTGAAGCTGGGCGAGTCTTCGTGGGCGGAAGTGAGCACGACCCAGACCGTGCCGGCGCGGCTCGAAATCGATGAGACGCGAATCACCCGGGTCGGCTCTCCGGTAATGGGGCGCATCACATCGCTTTCGGTGCAGGAAGGACAGGAGGTGCATCGCGGAGACATTCTGGCCCAGCTCAACAGCACCGGTTTGAGCGATGCGCAACTCGGCTTCCTGAAGGCGGTCTCGCAGAAGCTGGTCGCATCTCGCGCCGTTGAGCGGGCGCAGCTTCTGTTGAAAGCGGATGTGATCGGTGTAGCGGAACTGCAGCGCCGCGAAGCGGATTTCACACAGGCGACGGCTGAAATGGACGCCGCACGCGATCAGCTGGAAATACTCGGGATGCCTGGCGACGCGATCGACGAGCTCGAGCGAACACGCGCCATCAACTCTGTCTCACGGGTGGTGGCAACTATGGACGGCACCGTGCTCAGCCGCAAGATCACATTGGGTCAGGTGATTCAGCCCGCCGACACGATTGTTGAAATTTCCGATTTGTCATCGTTGTGGCTGGTAGCCGATGTGCCGGAGCAAACCGCGGGAAACCTCCGCGTTGGTCAGGTGGTGGACGCGGAGATTGCGGCACTGCCGGGCCTCCGGATACACACTCACGTTTCATTTGTCAGCGCGACTGTAAACCCCGAAACCCGCACGGTCCGCGTCCGAACGGACTTGCGCAATCCACAGAGAAGATTCAAACCCTCCATGCTGGCGACGATGACGGTCAGAGGCGACTCTGCGCGCCAGCAGGTGATCCCGTCGACCGCGGTGGTCCGCGAAGACGATAACGAACACGTTTTCATTCAACTCAGCCCCGATACGTTCGTCCTGCGCCAGGTAAAACTGGGCTCCGAATTCGAAGGGAAGAGGGTTGTCCTCGAGGGCCTGAAGCCGGGAGAAAAAATCGTACTCGACGGCGCGTTCCACCTGAATAACGAGCGCCGCCGCCAGTTGCTGCGCGGCAGCGAGGGGACCTGAGGATGTTGAGCGGCATCGTAAAGAGCGCGCTCCATCAGCGTATCGTGGTCGTGGTGATCGCGCTGATCGCGCTCGCGGCGGGTGTTGATGCGACCCGAAAGCTTTCGGTCGACGCATTCCCGGACGTCACGAATGTCCAGGTGCAGGTGGCTACGGAGGTCCCCGGCCGTTCACCGGATGAGGTGGAGCGGATTGTCACCGTGCCCGTCGAAATCGGCATGACCGGCTTGCCGGGTATGACCGAAATGCGCTCCCAGAACGAGCCGGGTATTTCCATCATCACGCTGGTATTTACGGACGAGACACCGCAGTATTTCGCGCGGCAGCTGGTGGCCGAACGCCTGAGCGACGTGCGATCCCGTCTGCCGGCGGGGGTCAATCCCGTGTTGGGCCCGGTCTCGACGGCGCTCAGCGAGGTTTACCAGTACACGCTGGAAAATCCGGCTGACGGCGAAAGGGCTTTGACGAAAGAAGAGTTGATGGAGCGGCGTACGCTCCAGGATTGGGTCGCGAGGCCGCTGCTCCGTTCCATTCCGGGCGTCGCGGAAATCAATTCCACCGGAGGTTACGTCAAGCAGTATCAGGTGCTGGTGGATCCGGTGAAGCTGAGCTACCACGAGCTCACCATTCATGACGTGCGCACCGCTTTGGAACGGAACAACGCCAACGCCAGTGGCGGCATTCTGCCGCAGGGGCCCGAGGTGTTATTGGTGCGCGGCATCGGATTGATTCGCAACGAAGAAGATATCCGGTCCGTCGTTCTGAAAGAGGTCGGCGCGGTTCCGGTGTACGTTCGCGACGTGGCTGAAGTAAAGATCGGCAGCGAGGTTCGCTACGGAGCGATGCTGAAGGGCGGATACACCGAAGCCGTCGGCGGCATCGTGATGATGATCGCCGGCGGTAATGCAAAACAGATCGTGGAAGCGGTCAAAGCGCGGGTGGAGGAGATCAATTCCCGCAACATGCTGCCCGGCGGCCTTAAGGTCGTTCCTTATTACGACCGCTCGGAACTGGTGGACGCAGCGGTTCATACCGTCACTAAGGTTCTGGAAGAAGGTATCGTCCTTGTCGTCGTAGTCCTGTTCCTGTATCTGGGCGACCTGCGATCGAGCCTGATCGTAATCGCCACGCTGGTTCTTACACCGGCGCTGACATTCCTTGTTATGAACCACTACGGCATGTCGGCCAACCTGATGTCTCTTGGGGGCCTTGCCATCGCAATCGGGCTGATGATCGACGGCTCCGTCGTAGTCGTGGAAAACGTCTTTGGCCGTCTCGGTCAAAAGCGCGGCGTCGACAAGGTCAAGGTTGTATATGAAGCGGTGATGGAAGTGGGTACACCGGTCATTTTCGGCATCTGCGTGATCATCCTGGTCTTTCTTCCTCTGATGACGCTGGAGGGCATGGAGGGCAAGATGTTCGCGCCTCTGGCTTATACAATCGCGATCGCGCTGGCCGTCTCTCTCGTTCTTTCTCTGACACTCTCTCCGGTGCTCTGTGCTTATTTCCTGAAGGGCGGCAAGGAACACGACACGCTCTTTGTGCGGATGCTCAAGCGGCCCTACGTCATGGTCCTTGGCTGGGCGACGCACAACCCGAAGACCACGGTGGGTCTGGCGGTCGCCGCCTTCGCCGGGGCTATGTCGCTTTTTCCTTATCTGGGGACATCTTTTATCCCGGAGTTGAGAGAGGGCACCATCTCGCCCAACATGGATCGCGTCCCGAATATTGCCCTGGATGAGTCAATGCGCATGGAAGCCGAGGCGCTGAAGCAGGTCCGCAAACTGCCGGGTGTGGAGTATGTGGTCTCGCGTCTGGGCCGCGGAGAATCCCCGGTTGATCCCGCCGGGTACAACGAGAGCGACATGATGATTCAGCTGGCTGCCGAGCGAAAAAAGACCTGGTCTCACGCAGGATGCGATCGGTGAACAGGTGCGCAAAATCGTGAGCGCCTTTCCCGGCGTGAATCCCGTGATGGCGCAGCCCATCTCAGACCGCGTGGATGAAATGGTTACCGGTGTGCGTGCCGACGTCGCCGTGAAGATCTTCGGCGACGATCTGGATACGCTCATTCGGAAGGCCGATGAAGTGGCGCGTGTGGCTGGCGCCGTTCGCGGCGCGGGCGATCTGAAGGTCGACCGTGTTTCCGGTCAGCAGAACCTGAACGCGATCATTGACCGCGATGCCATTGCGCGTAACGGTCTGAATGTCACCGACGTGAATGACGTGATCGAGGCATCGGTGGCAGGCGCGGTCGCGACCGAGATCTACGAAGGCGACCGGCGGTTCCAGGCGGTCGTGCGCTATCCGGAGGAACTGCGAAACTCCGTCAATGACATCCGCGGAATCATGCTCCGAGCAAGCCACGGCGAACGTATCGCCGTGGGGAACCTCGCGAAAATCGAGGTCAAAGAGGGTTTATCTCAGATCAAACGCGAGATGGCGCGCCGCCGAATCAATGTCGGCGTCAATGTGAAGGATCGCGATCTGGGCGGTTTCGTCGCCGAACTACAGAAGAAAGTAACCGGGCAAGTCACCCTTCCGCCCGGCTATTATTTCGAATGGGGCGGTCAGTTCGATAACCTGCAGCGCGCCCGTAAGCATCTGATGATCATCGTGCCCGTCACGATCGGCGCGATCTTCTTTCTTCTTTTCCTGCTGTTTCGTTCCGTGCGGTTCGCAACGCTGATTATCCTCGTTCTGCCGTTCGCGTCCATAGGAGGAGTGGTTGGCCTTTTCGTCACCGGCGAGTACTTATCCGTACCTGCCTCGGTCGGCTTCATTGCACTTTGGGGCATTGCCGTGCTGAACGGAATCGTGCTGGTGTCTTACATTCGAAGCTTGCGCCAGTCGGGCATCGAATTGCGCCGGGCAATCATGGACGGCGCCAAGCTGCGTTTCCGGCCCGTAATGATGACGGCGACCGTTGCGGCGCTGGGTCTGGTACCTTTCCTGTTCTCGACGGGACCGGGAGCGGAAATTCAGCGGCCGCTGGCAATCGTGGTGATCGGCGGACTGATCACCTCCACCATCCTTACTCTTGTTGTCGTGCCGGCGCTCTACTCATTCTTTGACGACCGTCCGCTGGGCGATGAGAAGTCGATGGACATGTCGGTCGCGGTCGAGGAGCCCGCTTGAGATGAAATCGTTTCTGATTCTCGTTTTGGTCTTGTTGTGTTGCCGAGGATCGGGCCTTCGGGCGCAAGCGTCGGTGTTGAGCGACGCTCCGCATAGCTCTGTCGACGACCGCCTCGCAAAGTCCTCGGCTGCCCTGCAGACCTTCAGAAAGAACGCATCCGACGCCGTACAAATGTTGCTCGATAACGCCCTCTGCATCGGTGTGGCGCCCCGACGCGATGCCGATCAGACCGCTGCGGGCGCGAAGGGTTTCGTGAGTTGCAGGCCCAGCCGGACCGCATCCTGGAGCAGCCCGGCCGGAATCGTAATTGCAGGCGGTGGCGTTTTCTGGCCGGTCTATGGATCCAGAATCGATGCCATTGTACTCACGACGAATCGTACGATTGCAGCTCGTTTCAGCCAGCCCCGCAACCTGCTGGGAGTGGATCTGGCGGTGAGGCCCGGTGGAGTCCAGCTCGATCAGTTTCCGAAGCTGATCGGCGACCCGGTTATCTTCGCCTTCGAACAGTCCGACGAGGGCATATCGCCCCTCAATCTCGACGGGGGAACGATGAGCGAAGACCAGTCTGCCAATGCGGCGCTTTATGGAAAAGAGCTGAGCAATCTGGCCGTCCTAAGCGGAAAGGGCGACGGCCGAAACCCAATTGCGGTTGATTCGTTCCTCGCTGCCCTGCCTTCATCAACTTCAGATCAATCGGGCAAAGCGATGGGATCGACGCAGGTGTCGGACGAGCCTTTGGTCTTGAGGCCGGAGTTATAATTCCGGTATCTTCGTTGTTGACATTTTTAAGGAACCGACCTTCGGTAAGTGCACTCCTGAAAACGCACCGCAAACTTATTAGAGGTGGGTTCGACCACAGCCAGAATCGCGTATTGCGGGCGCATTGAGTCGGTGGCGTGAGCGCTGAATGGCCTCGATGTAGCCCGGATTCCGGTGATTTATAGGGTTGAAGAGATCCTCCAGTAGTTCACCTGTTAGAAGAGCCCTCCATCAACTTTGAAATGGAGGCCGCAGCTATTTGAAAGTCTCTCCAGGTCTCCATGAACTGGTCATAGCTCCTGGTATCCGCCGCCTGCCATTCGTTCATCGATTTCTTTTGCTGGGAACACCGGGCCGCCTCGAATGGCTGCCCTTTCCGGTTCGTGAGTTCGCTGCCTGGCATCCAGTCTTCGGACACCCAGGAGGCCGCTGGCCGTTGGATGTTGTGTCGCTCGATACGATCATAAATCTCAAAGCCCGGTACCCATTCGATACCCCGAGAACTTTTGAGCTGGCTCCATGATGACCCCATGCGCGCCAACCAGGTTCTCCAACTGCGGCAGTGAGCACCATAATCGGAGAGGCCGCTGCGCCAAAACCAAAAGAAGCTCCCCGGTGTGTCGGTCGCTCCCAATTGTTTGAGTGCAGAATAAGAAACTCGGCTTCTTGTCCCTTCGGGTCCCTCCTTAGTCCGAGCCAAAAGGCGCGAGCGAAGAAATCCGTCGTCCAGGTCGATATCACGAACTGGAAGTCCCATTCCGGTGTGCAGCCGCGCAATATTTCCACGCCGGCTGCTCAGAATGTCGAGCGCATGATCCGCGAGCCGCGACGACCGGCTATCCCGGGCGACGGCGAGAAAGTGGTCCCCTCGAACGGAAAAATGCCCAGGCAGGCCAACGACAAGGACGTTTCGCGCTTCTTCGTCAGACCCTTGCGCCATGCATGCGCTGGAATACCAGTGGCGAACCGCGGCCCCTCGTCCAAGTCCATCTTGGACGGCAAGTCCGAAAGACGGCTCCGCCGCGATCATTCTATCCAGATCGAGAACGTCCACAAGCAGCAGCCATGTTTTGAACAGCTCAAATGGATAGTATCGAAACGCATGAACCAGGCTTTGGTCGGCCTCGTCGGGCTTCTCCGATATCGCAAACGCGTCAGGCCACGCCTTTGTTGTTAACATTCCGATGAGTTTCTTTTTTGCCATTTCGTTTCGATCGTTTTTGGTCTCAAAATCAAATGGCTTCTTACCAAGCCGATCATAAACTTCAGAAGTCCAGATCTCCAGCACCAGACACCCGAAGGACTCAGGATCGAGTCTGCCAAGATCCAGCGCCGTCATTTTTTCGTTTCTGCCTCGGGAATGGTACTCGGCAACAACCGCACACGCGCCAAGAAATTCTCTCCATCGTGGGCGCGAGACGGCGGGGGATGCCGGGTTGCCGACGGAGTCTCAAATCCCCGACAAAGCCATAAGCCAGCGGGAGGCCACTTAGGATCTCTTTGACTGTCCTCGGTTTGCTGCTCACGTCACGACGCACCGCTACCGCGTGCTCCGCGCACTCGTTCCAAGCGTCATAATCGCAGAGAAGAAATCCAAAATCCCAGAGGAAGGGGATTCGATCGACCCGATGATCGGACCGTCCTGAATCGCCGTAGAGCTGATATCCGACGGGTTTGAACGAGTCGATCCGAGACTGGGCCTTGCCTGGCTTGTCTGCTTTCCCCGTCCGCGACGGAAGAAAGATCAGAAACGGATCGACAAACTCGTCACGGGGAACTTCACCCGAGGTTATTTCATCGAGATAGTGATTCTGATTCCGCGCTCCGCCCACACGGCGTTGCTGCCAGAATTCGTCTACCTGGAATACGAGGGTATGATCAAGCCGCGTGTCCCGCCTTAGCGTGAAATATTCACGGAGATTCTGGAAACCGGCCATATCCAATCCCACGATGACCGTCGAATTCGGCAACGGGGAAAACATCTCGCGCCACGCGGCATCTTCCTCGGCTAGGTACTGCCGCACCTGACCGCTGCAGGCGCTAAGCTTTACCTGAAGTGGTACTGGCTTCGGCTCGCCCGCCTCCAATCCTGAATAAAGTTCGAAGTGCGGATCCACTTCGGGCTTTGTTCGACCGCTCGCCTTCAACTCGCGCACAATCGATTTTAAATCCGCTGATAACGGGGGCAATGCCGCGATCGCTATCCGGTTCTCACCATAAAATGCCACACGCCAGGTCACTACTGTCCGGCTAATGATGACCTCGCGGCGGGCAAGTTCTATTGTTGCTGATAGTTGGGTGGGCGTTTTGGTTGCCGCGATTTGAAACCCGGCTAACCTCAGAACGGTTAAATCGGGGCCGGGCCGACAATGGTGCGTGAACCAAGGTCGAACCGTCTTCTCTCAGTTGTTGGGCTTTCTGCCTGATCGCGAGTTTCGCCGTTGCGTGGCTCGATACGGCGGAGATGCGCGTCCGCGAGGCTTCTCGTGTTGGGACCAGTTTCTGTCGATGGGCTTCGCCCAACTCACTTACCGAGATGGTTTGCGCGACATAGAGGCATGCCTGCGATCTCTGGGCGGCAAGCTGTATCACATGGGCTTTCACGGGAGGGTGTCGCGTTCCACTCTGGCTGATGCCAACGACTCGCACGACTGGCGCATTTTCGCCGACTTCGCTCAGGTTCTGATCCACCTCGCGCGACCGCTTTACGTCGCAGATCCTATTGGCATCGAATTGGATCAGGGCCTGTATGCGCTGGACTCGACCACCATTGACCTGTGCCTTTCGCTTTTTCCGTGGGCCGGGTTCCGCAAGAACAAAGGCGCGGTCAAGATGCATACCCTGCTCGACCTGCACGGCAACATTCCCACGTTCATCAGTATTACCAGCGGCAAAGTGCATGATGTCAACATCCTCGACGAGATTCTGCCGGAGGCAGGGGCCTTCTACGTCATGGACCGCGGCTATGTGGATTTTGAACGTCTCTACGTCTTCACCCTCAGCGCAGCATTCTTTGTCGTCCGCACGAAATCCAACGTTCTGCTCCAGCGCCGCTACTCACACCCGGTGGACAAGGCCACTGGCGTTCGATCCGATCACACCGTCATACTGACGGCCATCGGTTCCGCGAAGGTGTACCCGGACCCGTTGCGGCGCATCAGTTATCTCGATGTGGACACCAGAAAGAGATTTAAATTCCTGACGAATAACTTTACCCTCCCGGCACTCACTATCGCCCTGATCTACAAGGCCCGTTGGCAGGTGGAACTATTCTTCAAATGGATCAAGCAGCACCTCCGAATCAAATCTTTCTATGGCACCAGCGAGAACGCCGTGAAGACCCAAATCTGGATCGCCGTGTCGATCTACGTGCTGGTCGCCATCGTCCGGAAGCGGTTGGGCCTGGAGATCAGCCTCTACCAGATTCTACAGGTTCTCAGCGTAACGCTTTTCGAGAAAACGCCCATTTTACAGGCTCTCCAGCCACCCGGCTCCCAACAGGATTTACTCAGCTCTGCCAACCAACTGATTCTGTTCGATTAATAGCCGGACAGTTGTGACGCCAGGTATACAGTTGGTGATCCACCAATGCCCTGAACTCGCTGTCAAGCGGGTCGCTGATCGGGATATCCGGCCGGCCGGGGTGAGTATCCACAATGAGTGCTGTTACCTTCCCTCTGCGCAGGTGAAACAACAACGCTGGAAGGAAGAGAGGCTCATTCTTTACATCGGGATAGATCTCTTTCCAGGTACTAAAGTCATCCAGGACGACTCGCAGCCTCGACGTATCCCCGCAACACCTCTTCCCGTTCCCGACGATGATTCGCCGAGCGCCGCTGATAGTTTCGGCGATGACGTGAAAAAGGACAGGTGTGGGAAGATCGTGAACCTCCAACCGGCGGCACACAATACGACTCACTATAAGGAGCCTTAAAAGCTTTCTCTTTTTCTCGACGGAAAATCTCTTCTGACCCCTGGCCTCGCTATCGCCCAAGCCGATCCAATTGAAATCGTGCGGCATTATCCAGTCGGTGAGTCGATCGGCAAGCTGGTCAACGTCAACGTCCTTCGTTGTGATCAGTACGCCGCCCCCGGTCTGTTCCAGCGTCTTGGCCAGCTTCTGCAGAGTTTCGTCCGAGGAATCACGACACCAATCGACTATTGCCGGAAGCCTGAGGGCGAGAACGCTGGGATCTTCGGTTCCGCCTGCTGTCAGGCGCCTTAGAATGCTGTTCAAGCTTACGCTATTTAACATTTCGATGGCGCCCAGGACTCTTGCGAACTCCTGCCCGATAAATGCGTATCCGAGATGTGACTTGTGCGTGCTGGGATCGCCAATCAATGCCGTCACACGATGACCTGGCAGGCCGTAATCGGTACGGTCCTTTTCAGGCGGCGACGCCAACATGTTATCCAGGTATCGAATTCCGAAGCCGGCGTTAAAGGGAGACGACTGGAGCCCGCTCGGCCTTGACATCTCATTGGGCCCACGCTCCATCGTTTCACGGCTGAGATAATGGAGCGACGGAAACACCAGAACATATCCCTGTTTCTCCCCGGTGCTGCGGAGAATAATCGGATCGTCCGCATTCTGCTGATAGCCAGTCGTGGAACCATTGCCTTTGCGGATGGTAAACGGATGCTCACCCCTGGTGTGACTCTGCCCGCGGCACTTTACCACCTCAATAGTTCTTCGGTTGTACTGTCCTACCCGCCGTGAACGGAGACGGATCACCACATCGGTTATGTAGTCCTCGGGCAGATGAACCTGTTCGTCACTCTCCTCTACCACGAAGAAGATGTGGCACTTTCCTGCAGCAAGTCGCATGATTTGGTTAATACGTGCTCGGCGCGTCGATCTCTCGCCGAAAGCGTCGCGTTCTCCCACCAGCGATTCCAGGCCTTCCACTGCGTCAACTATCAGAAGGTGCGATGGACCTTTCGAGTTTCGAGGTATTGCGTGCAACAGGCGATTAAGAACTCCCCAGGCATCGCCAAGGCTCTCACGAGCCAGATCGAGGAATGCCACCTTGAAAGCATCGCTGCTCAGTCTGCTTCGAAGATAATCAACCAGAGGCACTGACCCATTCGCGGCCATGCTGTCGGAAACCAGCGTATGGGCCGTCAAGTTTAGTTTTGGGGCGCCCGCAGAGCCAGCCGAATGCTGCCGATAACAGTACGTCGCGGGAAGATACCTGGAGTAAATAGCCTTCTCACGTTGACTCTTGACCCATTCCTTCACCCCGAGGAGATCGTCCCACCTCACAAATGGACTTACTCGCTCATGGGGATGCCCGAGATCGAAATTCTCCCATACCT
Source organism: Terriglobia bacterium (assembly GCA_963831795.1). Lineage (GTDB taxonomy): Bacteria > Acidobacteriota > Terriglobia > Bryobacterales > Bryobacteraceae > BOG-234. The sequence goes on from CAWHSB010000034.1 coordinate 18,932, forward strand.
GTTGCGCCTTGTCGCCCGAAAGATCGGTTGAAACATAGATGATCTTGACGCTTGGGTCACCGACATCGGCTCGGTAACGTGAGGCCAGATGCAGTCCAAGTACAGACTTCCCGGTACCTTCTGGCCCGCTGAGGCACAGGCTGGTCGGAAGGCATCTTGCCGTGAGGTCGAGACCGAATTTTGCAATCGGCGGATCTGCGGGACTCTTCTGCCCTGTGCCGAGTAGCCGGTCTACCGAAGGAATACCAAACCTGAGAATATTCATGAAGGTTAAACGCCCAGCAAATCCAACTCCAGAGCCTTTCGCTTCAATTCATCCTTGTATTTGCGGCGAGCCGCATCAGAGAGTTTTGCAAGGATCTTATTGGACATTATCGAACGCGATGTACCGTTTGGGCTTACAGAGCTCAGACCATCAGAGATAAAGGCCATGAGACTGTCGCCAGTTTTCTTCCAAACCGACGGAAGCGTGGCACTTCGATCACCAATCTTTAAGCCTCCCACCAGATGGACAATGGCGTGGATCCGCGAGGCGATTGCGGACCGCTCGGCGGGTGATCTGCATTGTACTGCCTGCAGAATATGAGCCAGGGCTTCCTGGACGGAGCTGGCATGCGATGTGGTGAGCACCAAGTGACCCGTACCCGCGAAGTGCATGAGCTCCTTCCAGTCCTCTTTTTCTCTCGTCTCGCCGACATAGACCAATGCGGGTTTCTGCCGCAACGCCTGCTTTAAAGCAATGTGAACGGAATCGACATCCCGGCCCTTGCCTTTTTCTCTGGGGGTATAGTCAATTCCCATCGCAGCAGCCTCTTTCGGATTTCTCGCAAACCACACTTCAATCGGATCTTCTATCGTGACAAGGTGAGGTTTTCGTTCGCCCGGCTTGAAGATAGCGCCCAGATACTTGTGAGCGATCCATCTTGCTATCTTGCTCTTGGCAGCGCCTGTGGCGCCGGAAATGACAACTAGGCCGTTGCATGGAGGCTGTCGGTCCGGCCCGTCAAATATTTCGTCATAGATCACATCCGAAAGTGATAACGTGGACACCAGGAATCCCCGGGGATGGCTTCTGTCGGCATACCCGGAATCCTTTAAGGTCCCCAGCGGGTATCTATAGCGCGTCGGCGCGTGACTCGTCTTGCCGGTGAGCCTGCGAAATGAGTAACAAGTGAACGCCCTGTTGTAGCAGTTGGCCAACTCCACGCGAGCCAAACCAGCGGAGCCTTCCAGCGGGAGGGAGAACGAGGAATCATAATCTTCCGTATCTTCCGTAATCGACTCGTAGACGCAATAGTCAGCCGCTTGCACGTCATAGGTCTTTTTATATTTGGGTATCTTTGGTGAATTCGGTAACACGGGGAATCAATGTATCACAGAACAGTGAGTTCCCGGACATCGCGAAAGCATGGCCCAAGGTTTAATGGGGCGCCGAGTCCGATTCTGCACTACCGCGGAGGCCCGCAAGCCCAAATACATCGAAGTCGACGGCTGCCTGCTTACTGAAGCGGAGCACAAGCTTGCGGCCCCGTGCCGCATTCCCCATCATTGACGCGATTGGGCCACGAGTGATCGAGCCGACGGAGATCATTCTTGTTCAGCGGCGTGGACAAGTGGAATTTTAGGCTACAGCAATGTAGGGTATGGTGAGCTACTCGATCCATCACAGACAGACACTCGCAATTGATAGACCGGACGCGCGAGGCTCGAGGAAATGAGCCTCTGCTCGGATAAAGGTGAATTCCTCAGCGCAGGGCTCCGGGGCATCAATTCCCCGAAAGCCGTTGCCGACGGAGCTATTGCGAAAACCGTTGTGCTGTGCGGCTCTCCCCCTCGCTTGCAGCGAGCGTCTCCGCGTTATATCTTTGATGCGAGCGTATCGGGAGGATCAGCGATGCAATCGGCGAGAAGAGTGGCCGCGAAATTGGTGCGGCATATATGGTTGTGCCTGCCGCTGATGCTTTTGCAGGCTGCCCCCGGCATTTCGACTGTGTCTGACGCCGCCAGAACCGACGATGTGGCCGCGGTCCAGAGGCTGATCAAAGAGCATGCGGATGTGAACATACCGGCCGGTGACGGTTCCTCCGCGCTTTTGTGGGCGGCCTACCACTCGAATGTGGAGATGACGAAGGCGCTTCTTGCAGCCGGAGCCGTGGTGGATGTCCCGAATCATTACGGCGTGACACCTCTGCTCCAGGCGAGCCGCAACGGCAACGTTGAAGTGATGCGGGCGTTGCTTGAGGGCGGGGCCCAGGCGACTCGCTGGCATGCCGAGGGCGAGACGCCGTTGATGGCCGCGGCGCGCACCGGCAAGGTGGACGCGATTCAATTGCTGCTTTCCAAAGGGTCGTTCGTCAACGCCGCCGATCCGTTTCAGGAGGAGACCGCGTTGATGTGGGCGGCCGCCGAGGGACATCTCGACGCCGTGAAGGTACTGCTGGCAGCCGGGGCGGATCCGAACCTCAAAGCCCACGTCTCCACGCTTACAGAGCACAAGAACGTTGACTACCCTTCCGGTGGCTTTACGGCGCTGATGTTCGCCGTTCGTAACGGACACGAAGATGTCGCGAAGGCGCTGGTTGCCGGCCACGCCGATCTGAAGCTGACCAACGCCGATGGATTGACCGCGACCAGCATCGCCATCGTCAATGCCCGCTTCGATCTGGCGAAAGAGCTGCTCGACCTCGGAGCCGACCCCAATGACGGCGCCCTGTTCTTCGCGGTTGACATGCACGACCGCACGACCGATATGCGCGCGGAAGACGCAACACGCATGCAACCGGATCACGCGAACAAGCTCACCGCGCTGAACCTGGTCAAGGCCCTGCTCGACCTTAACGCCGACGTGAACAAGCCCTTCGTTGGCTCATTTCATTCGACGTCGATGTGCTGCCTCCCCGCCATAAACAGCTCGCCCTTCTATCGCGCCGCCACGGCTGCTGATGTGGAAGTCCTGAAGCTCTTGTTGGCGAAGAAGGCGCAAATCGAGTGGAGCCCGGCTGAAGTCAAGCCAAAAGACGGCAAGAAAGCCGGTCCAGGGCCGAACGCCGCCGGCCAGACGCCCCTGATGGCTGCCTTGAAAGGCGGCAAGGGGCCACCGATATCGGGTGGGCCCGGATACATCCGGAGCGGGCCGCCGCCATTCCGCGAGCCCGGCAGCCGCGATCCGGTCGAGGCGGTGAAGGTTCTTCTTGCGGCAGGCGCCAATCCGAACGCTAAAGCGGCGGATGGCTCGACGCCGCTCCACCAGGCCGTGCAGGCGAAGAGTGTGGCGATGATTCGCACGCTTGTCGCCGCTGGAGCTTCGCTCGACGCGGTTAATAAGGACAACAAGACACCTTTGTTGCTGGCGGAGGCAATTCCCACCGACGCGCCGAAGGATACGGGCGCTCCTGCTGTGGATCACGGAAAAGTCGATTCGCGCGCGGATATCATAGCGGCGCTGCGTGAGCTGATGCACCTCGGTCCGAACGATCCCGCGCCAAAACCTCCTTCACCGCCCGCGCCGGTCACGACTCAAACCACCGCCTCAGAAACAATCGCCGCCAAATGAAGCAGAGAATCACAATCCCGGCGGCGCTGACCTTCACCGCTCTCGCTTCGTTCGGCGCCACCGCCGAGAACCAGAGCGGGACACAGTATCGTGCCTTTCTGGACAAGAACTGTGTTGTGTGCCATAGCAGCCACTCCGCTTTGCCGGCGGATCATCCCGTCAACCTGCAATTGAGTTTTGACGATCTGCTCGCCAACGCCAGTACGTGGGAGAGAGTCCTGCGGAAACTGAGCGTGCGTGCGATGCCGCCTCCGGGAGTTCCCCATCCGCCCGAGGCAGAATATGCGGCCTTTACCAACTGGCTCGCCACATCGCTCGATCGTGCGTGGGAGGGCAAGAACAACCCGGGCCGGTACGTCGTGCATCGCCTGAATCGCGCGGAATACAAGAACTCGGTCCGCGATCTGCTGGCGGTCGACTTCGACGTCTCCGACGTGCTGCCGACGGACGGCGCGGAATACGGGTTCGACAACATAGCGACGGCGCTCAAGACGTCTCCCCTGCTGCTTGAGGCGTACGTCAACGCGGCGCAGCAGGTCGGCGCGATGGCCGTGGGCGACCCGCATGTGAAGCCAGGGACGACCGAGCATACGATCAGCCGCGAATTCAGCCAGAACGGATACATCGACGGTCTGCCGCTCGGAACCCGCGGCGGCACCGTTGTCCATCATGTTTTTCCCGCCGATGCCGAGTACAACCTCTCGGGCCGGCTCATCCGCGGTGTCGCGGAAGGCTACTCGGGGGTTGAGGGAAACGACATACCGTACACGTTTGTGATCACGGTAGACGGCACAGAGGTGTTTTCAACGTCGATCGGCGGTCCGAAAGACCACGAGGTGCAGGCCAACGATTTGAACGTCGCCCGCGCCATGGTCGACAAACGGATGATTGGACGCGCCCGCATCACGGCCGGGCCTCACGACGTTGGTTTTACGTGGAGGGAACGGCCGTTCGAGTTGCAGGACGTGTGGGAACCCGCGCGACGCGACAGCCAGGAAATCCACTATGTCGGCGGCATGCCAAAGCTGAGGACAGTATCGATTGACGGCCCGTACAAAGTGCACGGCGTGAGCGAGAGCGCCAGCCGGCAGCGGCTCTTTGTGTGCCATCCGTCGGCGAACGCCGATGAGGCGAACTGTGCAGCCAAAATCCTCTCGAATCTTGCACGCCATGCTTACCGGCGTCCGGTGACCGCCGCGGATGTCGAGGCGCCCCTGTCCTTCTACCGGAAATCGCGGCAGAACGGCGGCACTTTCGACGATGGAATACGCGTCGGAGTCGCGCGGGTTCTTTCAAGCCCGAATTTCCTTTATCGAATCGAAAGAGATCCGCCTGACGCTCGTGTGGGTGTCGCGCATCCGGTAACCGATATCGAGCTCGCCTCCCGCCTGTCATTCTTCCTGTGGAGCAGCATTCCTGACGACAAGCTGCTCGATCTGGCAGCCGCGGGGAAGCTGCGCGAGCCGGGAGCGCTGACCGCGCAAGTGCAGCGCATGCTCGGCGACGAGCGCTCCGACGCTTTGGTCGAGAACTTCACGGGGCAGTGGTTGCAACTGCGGAATCTGGAAGCGAAGGTTTCTCCGGACCTGATCCTGTTTCCGGAATTCGACGACAACACGCGCAAAGCGTTCCGTAAGGAAACCGAGCTCTTCTTCGGATACATTTTGCGCGACGACCGCAGCACGCTGGACCTTCTGAATGCGGATTACACGTTCGTGGATGAGCGGCTCGCGCGGCATTACGGAATCCCGGGCGTCTATGGTCCGCAGTTCCGGCGGATGAAGCTCACCGACCCGAACCGGCGCGGTCTATTGGGCCAGGGCAGCATCCTCTCGATGACTTCGGTCGCCACGCGGACTTCACCCGTGTATCGCGGGAAGTACGTGCTCAGCACCTTCCTGAATACTCCGCCGCCTCAGCCTCCCCCGAATGTGCCCACGCTGGAAGAAAGCAATAAACAGTCGAAGGCTCCGAAGACCGTGCGGGCGCAACTCGAACTGCACCGGAGCAACCCGGCCTGCGCGTCTTGCCATCGCGTGATCGATCCCGCCGGATTCGCTCTTGAGAACTTCGATGCCGTGGGAAAGTGGCGTGACACCGGCCCCGACGGCTCACCTCTCGACGTAGCGGGAACGCTTGCGGACGGAAAACCGATCAACGGACCGAAAGAGCTGCGGGAAGCGATTGCGAGCCGGCCCGACGCTTTCGTGACCGTCGTCACCGAGAAGATGCTGACGTACGCGCTGGGCCGCGGGCTGGAGCCGAGCGACATGCCCGTCGTTCGGCGTATTGTTAAGAAAGCCGCGCAGAACGATTACCGGCTGTCGTCTATTGTCATGGGAATTATCGAAAGCGCACCGTTCCAGATGCGGTCCAAATTGGAAACGACGCTGGAAGCGAAGCTGAATAAGGAGTGAACATGTTCATTACGAAGAAGCATCTTTCGCGCCGCACGTTCATGCGTGGAACTCTGGGCGCCGCGGTCGCGTTGCCGTTCATGGACGCGATGGTGCCCGCGCTTTCGGCCGCGCCCATCGCGCCATTCCGCTTCGGCGCGGTTTATCTTCCGAACGGCGTGTATCCCGATACCTGGCATCCGGATGCGGCGGGGAGCGACTTCGTGTTCAAGCCGGTGATGCAGCCGCTCGAGCCGTTCCGCAACCAGCTCGTGACGGTCAGCAAAATGAAGGCGCCCTGGGGCTCGTCGATTCATCTCGGCGCGAGCTCGTCTTTCCTGAACGGGATCGGGCCGGTGGTCGACCCGAATGAAAAAGGCGACGCCTGGGGTGAGCTGCACTCGAAGAAGACCGTCGATCAGTACATCGCGGATCAAGTGGCGGGCGATACGCCCCTTCGATCCATCGAGGTCGGCACAGAGGACATGGGAACCGCGGTCGGCGCATGCGATGGGTTCGCCTGTACGTTCTTCAACACGCTCTCCTGGCGCGACGATTCCAGCCCGCTGCCGGTGGGGATCAATCCGCGCGTAACGTTCGAGCGCATGTTTGGCGAGGCGGATTCTTCGGAACGGCGTCTTGCCCGTCTGAAGGAGAAGCAGAGTCTGCTCGATTCCGTAACCGAGGAAACCGCGAAACTGGAGCGCTCGCTGGGGGCGGCAGACCGGGCGATTCTGGACGAATATCTCAGCAACATCCGCGATGTGGAGCATCAGCTTGCCCGCATGGAAACGCGGCTGGCAACTATTACGGGCAATGCGGAAGCGCCGGTGGGGTTGCCGGATGCGTTCGACGACCATCTGACCATCACCTATAACCTGATGCATCTGGCGTATCAGGGCGATATCAGCCGAGTATTCTCGTTCATGCTCAGCCATGAAGCGACCGACCGCGGCTACGCGCACATCGGCATCCCCGAGCAGCACCATACGATCTCGCACCATGGCAACGATCCGGAGAAGATGGCCAAGTACGCGAAGATCGCCACGTACCATATCGTGAAGTTCAGCGAGTTCCTGGAGAAGCTCAAAGCCACGAAGGACGGCGATGGAACACTGCTGGACCATGCGGTTCTCTATTGGGGCAGCGGCATGAGCAACGGGAACGCGCACGACCGGAACAATCCGCCCGCGGTGCTTGTGGGTGGTGCGCATGGGCGCCTCAAAGGCAACCGGCATATCGTTACCAAAGACGCTCCCACGTCGAATTTGCTGCTGTCGGTAGCGCATCTGTCCGGGGCCGAGATCGAGAAGGTCGGAGTCAGCACGGGGCCTATCGATCTCTAAGGACACTTGCCGGCGACGCGGTTCACCGCAGTGACATTGAGTCCGTCCACGCCGCCAGCTCCGATCAGAAGACCGCTCACCGCGACGCGCGAACCGGCCAGGGAATCGAGGCGCGTCAGAACGAACTTGAGTTGGATCGTACGGGCGCCGAGCGGTTTGATAGCGTCTTCTTCGGGTTTGGTTACGCGCTCAGGCCGCTTTGGAGTTGTCGCGTTCGTGACCATCCAGTCCGCGCCGCTCCGCGTGAGACACCCAATCACGCGAACAAGCGCGTTGGCGGGGAGTTCTGTATGTCCGTCCTTCGGAACAATCTCCACGTCGGCGATGGTGTCGCGCTCCAAGCTGAGCGGTTCCAGCGGGAAAGTCGTTGGATTTCAGCATGACGGCGACGATGTCCCTGTAGGTGGATTCGTCGAGGGATCCGGGGCGGCCGTTCGGCATGTTGGCGCTGACATACTCGAGCAGATCGCCGACGGTCTTTTGCGCGAAACTCGTCCAGAAGGGGTCGCCCACGAGCGGCGATTTGCCTTCCGTTGTGAGGACATGGCAATTCGCGCAGTTCTGGCCGAAGGCCGTTAAGCCACGGGCAGCCTGGGCCTCGGTGTAGACACCATCCCAGACGGTCCGGCGCGGAGCGCCGGTCTGAGCGGTGATGACACCCGCCGTGGAGAACACGAGGAACAGAAGGCCAGCCAACATACTCCGCACCTCGTGATCGTGCCAGGTAACCAGGGCCGTGTCAAGCCGCAACGGAGTCCGCCCGCTTCTCAGGTTCGTTTGGCGAAAAACGAGCTGCGTCCAGACCCGTTTCCCGCCCGGAACGCCTCCGTATTTCTCCGAGGTTAGGTTCACTTTGTTTGGAAATTTTGTGTATGGAGCCTGGCTTATTCGGGGCCGGGGAGTGGTGGCGCGGGAAGAGGATCTGGCCACGAATAAACACGAATTCACGCGACTTTTCACCGGATTTCTCCCGTCGGGGCGGGCTGATTGCGAGTTCGTCTGGCTTGCTGGCGCTCGCGCTGCTCGCGCAGGTTTCGCTGTGCTGTGGCGCAGGCCAGGGCACGAGTGTATTCGCGGCTGAAACGGGTCTCGTAGCGGTTGAGGAGATGGAGGACCTGGGATTCGTCGGCGAGGGTGCGGAAGGTGCGGGCGAGGTGGGTGATTGGGGTTTCGCCGTCGTCCGCCGTGTCTCCGTTTTGATTTGCAGCGGCTTGATTTACTGCAGCCCTGCGTCTGCGGGTTTCCTCGATGTATTCGGCCTTTTCGACGCTCCAGAGGCGCATGCGACGCCATTGGGCTACGGCCATGATTTCGGCCTGGTCGTGTTCGATCCGGGATTCGGGCTGGAGTTCGGCTTCGAACGCGACGAGCAGCGAACAGAAGCGGGCTTCGGATTCGCCTTCGAGGACGAGCGAATCGGCGAGGAGGCCGTGACGGGTGGCGTTCTGCGAGACGCGGAATTTGCCCTCGGGCGTGACAGGCCCCGTGGAATGGATGGAGTTGAGCGCCGCGATGCGTTTTCCCTCGTCCGTGACAGGACCGCGGGATTTGGCGCCGTTTGCGCGCGAGGCGGCGATGCGAAATTTTGAGCTCACGGCAGAATTGTGGCAGATGATTTTGGGGATAGTGGGGGTGAATTTTCGTAAGTGGTTGGATTTATTGAGAATTTCGTTGACGGAAATTTGTGAACGCCTACCGAGGCTGCGTCAGAACGGGGTGTGAAGGGTCCCGCGCCCGGCGGGACATTGACCCGACCGGTCGAGCCGTTGTCGACCTGGCATCGTGAACTCTGAATTTCCGTGGCTTTTGGCGACCACCGAGCTTCAGTTTCACCCAGCGTCCTCCTTACCTTGAAATCAGTCGCATCGATGAGTTGTATTTTCGCGTGCCTGTCGAGAGCGGCCGCCTTGTGAATCTCGAACAATGCCAGGCGGTCCAGTTCCCAACACTGAGGACCTGCCTGGTTTTCCCCGTCGGCTAAGAGAATGTCGAAGACGCCGCAGCGAATGTCCCCAGCCCTCCGGTTCCCAAGTCAGGGAACGAGTTCCTGGTTCAACCAGCCCGTACTGTTCTGGAAAATCCTGCAGCGGGCGCTCTGTACCTCGCGCCGCGTGCCTGTTTCGATATCGATTACCTCCAGGCTCCAAAGATCCGAGCCGCATTGCGAGGCACGCGGGTTTGCCACTAAAAGAGACTTCGCGTCCGGGGACCATTGGGCTTGACTGTCGTTTAATCGACCAAGGTTTCTGCGCCTATCGGTGTGGTACGCGTCGATCAGCACAAGGCTGGTCGCACCCTGCTTGTGGCTAACGGCCGCGATCCACCGGGCGTCCGGGGACCATGTCGCTCCGCTCAACCCGTCGCCAACATCACGAACTGCACCTGTGTCCAGGTCAACAATGCTCAGATGATTCCCGGGAAATTCGACAGAGTGTTTCCCATCAGGAGAGATCGCTCCGCCACAATCAGGAAACTTCCCTTCGAACAATCTGCGCACACTCGGAACCTCGGGGTCGAGCTCGAATATGCCGCAGTCTACGCGGTTCTGACTCCGAAACAGCCCTGAAAGCAAGATTCTGCCCGAGGGCTCCAGCGTGAGAATATCAGAGACCGTTCCGAAACCATTTGAGCCCGGAATCAAGGTGTGGCGTAATGGACGAAACTCGATTTTCGTGATGCCGTCCGACGAATTAAGTTTTTGCCCGTAGATGACTTTGCCATCCGCGCTGTACCCGATCAAACGAAAGTCCCTGGGAAGATCAGTGGGTAGTGGCACGCGCACAAGAGGTCCCGCTCCCGCAATCGGAAAGACGAAAAGTTCCGGCGGTTTGGTGGGGATGTGCTGGAAGTAGGCCGGCCAATATACTGCCGGTCCACTAACTGCCGGCAGTGCGATCCAGAACCCAGACGCGATCGCCAGTCTGATCGCATTGCTTACATGTCGCGGGCCGCGTGAAGAGTTGCTCATGCTACAACCCCGGCACAAGCCGGCCCCATCCTGGACTCCAGCCCAGGCCTGGAATTGCCGCGCCGCTGAGTCCTATCTGGTTGAGCAACGTATACGTGAAGCTGTTGCTGTTAAATGTGGTCGTTCCGTTCGGTAGTGGAGCATAATTTACCAGCGGCCCGGAGTAATAGCTCTCCACGTCGTGCTGGTCGTCGACGGCTACGATTATCCCATCCTGACAAGGTCGAAGGCACACCGTTGAAGGTATAGATGAGGCCTGGCCGAGAGTAGCACCGCGTGTCTCGGTTCGGCACGTCTCCGCCCGGCTCGAATCCCGAACCACAGCGCGAGCCGAGATTGACATCGCCGTCATCAGAGTCGCCAGAATCATCAAACGAGTCCATCGCGCAGTTGGACGTCCCTGACGGATCGATGCGATTGATCGGGTCGGCCGCCGTGTACGCATATCGATTCCAGGTCCCCGGGTTGTTCGGGTCTGCTGTTTCAGTGAAATAAACACAGCACGTCTGCCCCGACTCGTTCGCGCGCACCGAACCCTGGGCGTCCACCACCACCGTCGTATTGTTCGATTCGATTGAATCAGTCTTCCGCCGAAGTAGATATTCCGGGAACTCTGTACCGGCGACATCCCGTAATAGTAGTACGCCGCGCTGGAGCCCACAATGGGAGTGATCGAGAGGTTGAAAGTCCAGGGGCCGAGCCTGAGTAGCGAACGCAATAGTATGTGTAAACTACGTCGCCGGTACGTTCACCCCAAAAAACCAGTTTGCTTCGTCCGTACATTGAGCGCGCAGCCTTGCACGCCAGCCTTGCACGCCTGCGCCACGAGGGAACTCGCTGATCGTGTGGCTTGAGAGCCGAGGCAGGGCAGATAACAGCGGACCCGAGAGAGAACAGCGAGGAGGACGTCCCGGCAGGTGGAAATGCCGGCACCCCTAAAGGGGATGCCGGGCCGGGCGCGTGCAGATTGCCTCTGACATAAGCTGCCCGTTATCCGAAGCTGAAACCCCACCGCAATCGCTTACGCTCCCTTGCGGCAGCTGTCGGATAACGAGGTCATTATGTCATCGGCACAAAGGCCTGCCCCGGCCACCGAAACGGGATTACAGGCAATCGCCGCCCGGCGCGATCCCGCGCTGAACGGCTGACTGGATTCCCGCGCCGCTTCAGCCTGCGCGAACCGCGCGGCAAGGAATCCGAAAACGAACGGTCAGCCTTATCCTTATAACCACCAATCGCAGACACCACTCTGCCGTGCACTATCCCGATGAGAAACTACCCTCATAAACCAGCAACAACGCCGCGACCCCGAACGCAATCAGGATTCCCGTTATAAAAACAGCCCTTACTTCCGGAGACGACTGTGCGGAAATCTTAGCGCATGTTCTCTCTGTATCGTTGACCACCTGTTCCAGACAGTCAGCGTTGGTAGCCGGGTTTCACGCACGACTGCATTGCGAATGAGCATTGTGGCCACATTCGCCCCACCAGAACAGACGATCCCGATCACAACGACTGTCACAATCCAATGTGTCAGCGACATCTCAGTCACCACAGGCCAGTTTGTAAAACCGGTACATCAACTCGTCACCGGGCAAGAGGAGTGCCCCTGATATCGAGTTGAGGTTTCCGATGTCGACAACCGAAGCAGTGTTACTCCCTCCGATACTTCCGCTGGGCAGGCCCTCGATGGCTGAGATACTGATGCTGATTCCCGCAGCCAATACATATCCCTGCGAAGGATTCAAAGAGAGGCTACCAAAAGAAGGGCTGTTTGGAACCCCCTGAAAACGCGGCGCCTAGAAAGGTTCCCGGGATTGCGATCTGAGCGGATCCGACCGTGTTTATATTCGCATAGTTCTGATTGTTTCCATTCAAATTCCATGCAAAGCCAGTGGTGGCAGTGATTCCCGCTCCATTGCCAACACCAAACTGCATTCCGACGCCAGAAGCGATGCTCACGATGCCACTTCGATAATTAATCAGCAGATCGAAATTTATTCCTGCTGAGCCAATAAGCCCGGACGCAATACTTATACTCATAACGCGCGCGTCAGGCAGTTTACTGCAAAGCGGTGGCGGCGAATTTCCGCTATCAGTGCCGGGTGCCGGTTGCTGCGGAGTTAGAACAGGACCTCTACCTCCGCCGCCGCCTCCCACGCCGTTGCATGGAATAGAGTCGGGGTTACACGCGAATTCCCCGCGCGGATCGATGAGATTCACCGCATCCCCCCCGACATAGCTGTAGATGTTCCAGATTGTAGGACGCTTCAGTTTTATTCCCTTTACCACTGATGTCCGGAATTATAAATCGACCATACGTGCTGGCGAAGAAACGCTGGTCCGCGTAGTCGAGACCGGTATACGAATCGCGGGTGTAGGTGGCGAACGTCTGATGGAGGGGGTCCGCCGAGGTGAATGCGCCGTACGTGCTTGAATAGTACCGCTGGTTCGCATAGTCCAGGCCGTTCGTTTCCCGCGTGTACGTCGCGAACTTCTCGCGGCCATTCGTTGTACCAGAGCCCATCTCTTCGCCGTACGGATAAAATTCGAAGGTCTGCGCCGATTCGTTCGCACGCACCGAACCCTTTGCGTCGACGACGACCGTCGTCCCGTTCGATTGGATCAGCCGGCCACCGAAGTAGATATTCCGGGTTGCCTGTGCCGGGTAGACCGGTGTCGTAGTGTAATCGACACCGTTAATGTAGGTCACATTGCGGCCGGAGGTGTAGGTGTATGTTCCGAGGCGCTCCCCGTTCAGGCCGTACAAATTCCACTGGCCGCCACGATCCAGCGGTTGATTTTCCATGTCGTAGGCCAGGTTGCTGTACAGGGAATTGGTGCTGCCTGTGCGCTTTTCGATATCGTAACTGAGCACGCCCGTCACGTTCGGCAGATTTGTCAGATTTCCGTTCGCATCGTATTGAAATCCGCTCGTCGTTGTGCGATTCGTTGTGGGATCAACGCTCAATGGCATATATGGCGCCGAACCGGCAGTTGCCGTTTTGCCCGTCAGGTTTCCGAAACCATCATACGCGAAGGATTGCCCCCAGCCTGCCGCCGACGCCTGGGACAGGCGGTTCAACGCGTCGTACGTGTACGCTATCTGTTCCCCCGAGGCAACGTTCTTTGCTTGCGAGATCCTTCCGGCATTCGCCGGGCTCGTGGGATACGTATAGGTGAGGTTGACTCCCGTCAGCCCGGAGCCGCTCGTCTGCAGACCGGCGAGTTGCGAATCGTTGTTGTAACTCCTGCTCTCCGTATAGTAAGAGCCGCCGCTGGTCCGATACTGCATCGAGCGCATTTCGCCGCCGGGGCCGTAGATCGCGTTCTGCACCCAGACGGTTCCCGGCCCTGTTTCGGTCAGGGTGGTCGGCCGGCCCATCTGGTCCAGCGTGTAGGTGAAGGTAGAACTCAATCCGGAGGGGTTTCCGAGGGACGACGGCGAGTAGCTGGTCATGTGCCCTTCGCTGTCGTAAGTATAAGTCGCATAGGGACCGTAGGTGTAGGGGAGATAATCCGACGACACTCCCGGCATCGGGTCGTCGGGGACGGTGATGCCAGCCACGTCGATGATGTAGCCCTTCCGCCTGGGCAGTCCACCGGGCGTGTAGTCGTAGTACTCCTGAATTCCGTACCCGCCACAGTAAGTCCGATCGGTCGACCAGCCCCATGCGGCTACGGCGAGCCGGCCCGTTCCATTAGTACGAGTGTCGTAGCCGAGGGTGACGCTCTGGCAGGGGTCGGGATAGGGATAGGTGGCGTGAGCGTAGCGATCAATGTAGGCGACCCGCCCGTAGCCATCATACGAGTAAACCACTTTCTGATTTTTGGCGTCGATCTTCGAAAGTACCCGGCCGCTCGGGTAGTACGAGTAGCTCACGGTTCCGTTTTCCGGGTTGGTAACACTCGTGAGCAGTCCGGTGGTCAGACTATAGTTGAAACTCCGGGTCTGGGTCACCGTTCCGGAACCGCCAGGACGCGGCATTTGCACCTTCGTCAGGTGTCCCTCCACGTCATAAGTGTAGGTCGTCTGGAAGTTGGTCGAGCTGTTGTCCGCCTGCCCGTACTGCGGATTCGGTTCGGTGACCTCAACCAGACATCGCTTGGTCTACCTTCGCTGGTCGACGAGTAACGGCGTAACTTCTCGAACCGCCGTGTACGGACCCGAACCCACGGTGGTGTGGCAGGGTCAGCGGGCAACCGCTGCCCCTATGCCGATCACTGATCTATTTCGGGGGATTAGCCTGAATTCGGCCAACTCAGCGTTATTCCCGCCGCAGTGCTTCCGCAGTTCATCGATGCCAAAGGCGGCCTTTACTTGATTAAGGCGAGCAACGCAGCGCGCGGCGTGCGTATTGTGTTGCTTGATCTCCGCGCCGCTCTCGCCCTTGCCCGCCGCGAAGCGGCGGCAAGGGCCGAGCGAGACGCACGGCGAGGGTCAGCGGCCGCTTATGCTTGCTGCGTTCCGCCCGCGAATTGCCTCGACCATGTGTGCACGAAAGACGCCGTCCTGTCGAATCCTTCGATAATAGCCGGGCTGATGAGGCAACTCTTTGGGCGGGACACCCATTATTCGCTCGAACTCGAGCGTGTTCAACAAGTTCAATGCAAACGCCCGGCCCATCGCGTCCTTCTGGTCGAGGAGATCGATCAGGAAATCAACCGACCGCTCATCTTCAAGCCATAATACCTCAAACAAATGCCCCCATTGAAACATGCTGGGGCACACTGCCTTCGCTTGATCGAGGCATTGGACAAAGATTGGATCCCTGTTAATTCGCCAGAGCGAACCAGCAATGGTAAGCCGCCAGCTGAGGTCAGACTCCTCATCAAGCATGCTCTTCAGTATCGGGGCGGCCTCCTGGTCCTGGAGCAGGCCCGCAGCTCGTATTATGTGGAGGTGCTTCACTCGGAGATTGCGGCGCACCAACTCCCGGGCAAGCGATAATTCGCCGGGTGCGAGATCGCGCAGGAATGTCACATCCAGTTCATTCCGCCCCACCGCCGACGTGTTGCCGAACCAGTTCCAGAGGAATTTACTGAAGGTCTCCGAATGCGATCCCGCAACAACCGACTCAGGGATGTCGTAATAGTCATGCAACCTCACGCTGCGACCCGGTCCCACACCACTATCAATATTGGACCATCCACGATGCGCCCTCCTGAATCACCTTATAACCTCTATTCAGTATGTATTGCCATTCGAACCAGGTGCCGCTGTCTTCAGGGGCAAGCGAGGGATCCGCCGTAAAGAGGATCTGCGCCGCAGCAAGATGCCGAGCACTCGTCTGCCGGGTTCTTCTGAGGTCGAGGCGTTGGAACAAAAACGGATCTCATGTCTCTCCTTATGGGGCCCGTTCGGGCCGGTGGGCTGCCAAAATTCCGAGGGAATACAGGCAAGATGCAAATGCCGGCATCGTGACAAACCCCGATACGAACCCCTGAGCGAACAAGTAGGGATTCAGGACTAGAAACTCGCGGAACACCGCTTCCAGACCGCGGCGATACTCGGCGAAGACTGAGACCACCAACACACAGACCGGCGGAACCCAGACGAACCGACCACCAGAGCACTCTGCTCCGGGAAAAACGGACTGGGTCAAAAAGCCCTGTGCGAAACCAACGAACGCATAGCAAAGCCAGCCCGCGAGCTGATGGTTGCGCGTGCCCGAAACCTGATCGACTAATTCGGCAGCGATCAAGCCGAAGATAATACCGCCTGCCGGCGCCGCAACCAGTTGGAAGACGAAGAGCAGATTGGAGAAACGATTTTCGCTATCAGCCATCGTCGTCAGATTTTCGTCAGGGGATATGCCGCCAACAACAGCGTCGCACAGCCCTCTCGGATCATTCCGGCTCACCGGATCTCCGCGCACGCAGGCATATTTATTCAAGCTGTCGGGATCGCTGCGCTTGCCTCCTTTCCTATCGGCAGTGTTGAACCTGCCATAGGTGCTGGCGTAGAAGCGCTGGACGGCGAAATACCTCCGGCCAACTGACCGGCGGTCAGCGCGACCTCAACAAGATATTCAACTTTCTCTTATTGGGAGTATCCGAACACCAGCCGTTCAGATATGCAATAAGCCGCTTCCGATCGTTGCTATTGGCCGACATGGTAAAAGTCTCGCTAAGTGAGGCGAAATCGTAGTGAACTAAGTCATCGCAAGAGAAGGCGTCACCTTGCATTCCGTACAGCTTGTCGAAGTCACTGGCGGTTACCGTGGAAAGTTCGTTGTTAACAGTAAAGGTATCATCAGCTTGTTTCGTGAATACCACCGTATCCGTGCGGGACCCGAGATTCAGCGTGCCGCTATCGATTGATTCCCCAGTAAATTTCATCTGATAGAAAAGAGTAATTGATTCGACTGGTTTGTTTTTTAAAGTGGTCACTGTTCCGTGAAATTCGCGGGAAACATAGCCGTCCGCTGTGCTTAGATAATGAGCTTCTGTTGCATATGAGAACACCGGCTGCAGATCAGGCCTCCGCAGATCCATCCATGTCTCGACCTCACGGGAGATACCGACTCCGCTTGCGCTCTGGCCTGTTACGGCCAAGAATGGAGCGCCGCCGAAACTTACTACTCGGTGGCGCACGGGAAAATATCTGGCGAATGATTTGAAGTACCCTGCAAACCGCCATCTTGGTGCATTCAGCAACTCCGACTGGTCCAGATAACGAAGAAAGACCTCGAGATTGGAATCGCCACGGGTCAGCAGGACAATCGTTTGTTGAGGATCCAGCACATCGATGAGTTCCGCCGAGCAAATGTGCCAAGCCCAAACCTCCTCACACGGTGGGACTTTAAGATCTGGTATTCCCAGAGCTTTCCAAAGCGGCGTCCAATCGAAACGCGGGTGATCCTGTACGAAGCGTTGTATCGCTTGCGGCGATCCTGCTGCGTCAGATAATTGGGTTTCGATGTCCGCAGCGACAACCGGCGGAAGGAATATCAGGCAAACAATGCCCAAGAGACAAAAAACCGATAAGGGCACCGGACCCATTCGGTACGAGTTCTGGCGTTGCGACGCCGCAGCTTTTGTCGGATCAATTGAACATTTCACGAAGACTCCCTCTCAAGCCAACCGGACTCACCGGTGGCATATTATCGCGGGGCCCTCACGCGGATTGGACGGAGTGGGAAAATGTTGTAAAAGGCTGTCCCGGCTATTATGGTCGACTGAAGAATAAGGCCTTGCGTCGGGACAGTACCGATCGATCGCCACTGATTATAGGGCGCAAAGGGTTTTCCGCCATTGCTCCAGAACGCACCGAAAGCGGCTTCGGCAGTCGCCAGGTGTTGGCAGGCGCTGCTGTCCGTCGAGGATGCCACGGCGGAAGCGAGCTTGGCTTGGCCAGCATCCAAACCTAGAAATCGGGTTGTGGCATATGTAGTAACGTAATTCATGACTCCCGTTTGAGTGTCCTTACCGTGTGACTCAATGGTCTGATTGACCATTACGTTTATCATCATCATGTCCTCCTGCGCGACTACAGACGCTATGTACCCCAAGGTCCACGAATCCTCTCCAAAGAGAACCGTGAGTTCGATCTGTTCGGCGCTATTGCCGTCCGGGTTCGCCTGACCGCACGTCGGCGGAGGGGATCCGGGCGTCGAAACTGGATACACAGAAGCGCCACCGAAACAGCCGGAGGAATCCACCTGGTCAAACGCAATAACTGTAGGATTGGAGTCGCAAATAGCGTCGCCGGGAGCAGATTCGCCAATACACTCCGGATCTGCAGGATTTGATCCGCAGTAGTCGTTGGGGTCCCCGGTGCAGCCTTCAATCAGTGAATATGCGGTGTCGCAGTCTTCAAGCCCCCGTGGATCAACTCGATTGATCGGATCGCCTCTTGTGTACGCGTATCGATTCCAGCTTGCCGGCTCGTCCGGACCGCCGCTGGCTTGATACGGGTCTGGGGTATTGAACCTGCCATAGATGGACGCGAAGAATCGCTGGTCCGCGTAGTCGAGACCGGTATACGAATCGCGGGTGTAGGTGGCGAACTTCTCATGGTCGTTGGCAGTCGAAGCGACTTCATCGCCATATGGATAGAATCGGGCGCCGCTTGCTCGGTTCGTACCCAGTCGGTCCTGAAATATCGCTCCGTTTTCGTCGGAGATCAGCTTTCCGGCAAACCATACGTTCGTTGATACGGTACTCCACCCCGTGCTCGAGTTGAATGTATAGATACCCATCCTCTCGCCCTGCGGGCTGTAAAATATCCACTCTCCCGTGCCATTGGCCAACTGGTGGTAAACACGCTTGTTATCCGGGCTGTAGCCGTAGTACTCGATGCCGCCGCTGGTTTCCGCCGCAGAGGTCAGGCGATTTGCTTCATCGTATGCGAGCGACGCGCCGGCGCCCGAGGTCATATTTCCGTTGGCATCGTATGTCGCATTCGAGAGACGATTGTTGGCCGGGTTCACTGGGATCGGGGTCGACGCTCCGTTCAGCACCTTCGCGGTCAGATTCCCGAAGCCATCGTATTGGAATGTCTGGGTCCACGGTTTCGTCGAACTCGCGGAAGTCAGCCTTTTCAGCGCATCGTATATGTACGTGATGGTCTCGCCGGAGATCGTATCCACTGCCTGCGTGATCTGGCCGTTGTTCTGAGTCGCGGACCAAGTGTACCCGACACCGCCGGTGGGAGCGCCGATGGCGCTGTAATTCGATGCCGACTGGCCCGCAGGGTTGCCCCAGCCCAGCGATGCCAGTTGCCCGCTTACGTTGTAGCTCATGCTTTCCTGAGTGTAGACGCCCACGCCCGTTGACGTTTCGCCGGCGAGATACTGCAGGCCGGTCATTCTGCCGGCATAATCGTACTGCACGTTCTGGACGATGGCCGCCGGTGCGGTGTAATCGTTCTGCATGTTTTTCATTACGTCCGCCGGCCCGTTATTGCTGGTCAAGGACACCGGTCGGCCCATGGAATCGTAACCGCAGGTCAGGATCTCCGCGTTTGTGAGAGCCGAATTGTTCGTCACCGGATAAGTCACGGTTGAAACCTGTCCGGCGGTGTTATAAGCCCAGTCGAACTCCAGATTTTTACATTGGTTACTGCATCGCTGGAGATATTAACAGCAAAACAAACGCCCAGAGGTTTGCATATAGCCGATCACAGCAAGCACGGCCAGATTCAACGACCAACGTGACCAGAAACAACGCCGCCCACATTGTGACATCGAGCGTAACGAAATGACGGCAAAAACCAAAATCGCTGATTTAACCCCCGCGAAGATCAGATGAAGGAAGAACGTCGCTTCTCTGCATTGCCGGCCCTCGTATGTTGCTGGCACAAACTGCGCAGGAAACTCAACGACGATGACACCGAGCATCAGAATCAGGCTAGATGCGAGAACCCACGCCGCCGCGGAGTTCCGCTTGTTTTGCAAAATACGAGCGCTGATGCCCGAATCAGAACCAGCAATAGAATGGAAATCATTGGCTGTCAGTCTGCAATGTAGGAAAGGCAGAAGCGCCGCATTGGCCGGTTTAGGGCGGCGTGTATCCTTCCCACCGATCCAGAGGCACTCCGAGGGCTCCCAACAGAAAATAGATCGGCACGATGAACGCGAACGCCGCAAGGGGCGCAAGCCAACGCAGCGTCTTTCGCTCGCTGAGGGCTGAGCCGGTGTAGACGCGGTGGAATAAGCCACACCAGAGCAAGCCGATGAGCGCGCAGAGCGGGAAAGCCAAAAAATAGAAAAAGGACAGAGACGCATACACCCACGGAATAAGCGACAGCCCAAAGGGCGCAAGAGCTGTGCTTGCGAGCAGGTATCGTTTGGCTCTCACGGTAATATGTTTTGTCCCCATCCTGTGAACAGCTGGACCTGGCCGTTCACTGTCCAGTTGAGTTCACCGATCGATCCTATCGTGGAAGATACGGCGGTAATGGGCACGTTGATCCCTATGCTATTAAGGTCCGAGTAGACGAGACTGTTGCTGTTTGGGCCTAAGACCCCGTTATAGCGATGACCCGACCCAATGATGGCAATCTCGTCCTGGATCAATTGCCCGACGACCTGCCCTGCGTGAATGTTGTCAGATGGCCCGAGCTGCGTGGTGTAAAAATCTACGGCTGCCGAATTCGTCAGTTCGTTGTAGTGCCCAGTTGGTGAAGACCATGCCGTTAAGTTGCCACACAACTTAGGCCCAAAGCAGGGCGCATTCGGACCACCGTCGAAGACAAGGCCATCCGCAGGGTTGCTGTCGCCTGTCGGATGAATCCAGATGAATAAATGGTCGGCCGACGAGCCACCAATCCGGGAAAAGTTCGCGACCGTCGTATAACCTACGTCAAGACTCCAGGTCCATAGTGGTCCGGATGGGGCTGGTCCCGACGGCGGCGGAGGAGGAGGGGGTTGATAACACTCAGGGTCTATTGTCGGATCGCAACCTGGGTCGCAACTCGGGTCCGACGGATCGCAATCGAAAAGGCCATGGGGATCGTAATTGTTTATCGGATCGCCCTGAACGTATGCATATCGATTCCAGCTTTGCGGTACATCGGGCGCGCTAGCCCCTTTTGCGGCAGCCATAAATGGGTCCGCCGTATTGAACCTGCCGTAGGAACTTGCATAGAAGCGCTGATCGGCGTAATCCAGACCGGTATACGAATCACGGGTGTAGGTTGCGAACTTCTCATGGTCGTTGAAAGTTGAAGTGACTTCATCGCCATAAGGATAGAACCGCGCGCCGCTTGCTCGGTTCGTACCCAGTCGGTCCTGAAATATCGCTCCGTTTTCGTCGGAGATCAGCTTTCCGGCAAACCATACGTTCGTTGATACGGTACTCCACCCCGTGCTCGAGTTGAATGTATAGATGCCCATCCTCTCGCCCTGCGGGCTGTAGAATATCCACTCTCCCGTGCCATTGGCCAACTGGTGGTAAACACGCTTGTTATCCGGGCTGTAACCGTAGTACTCGATGCCGCCGCTGGTCTCCGCGGCCGAGGTCAGGCGATTTGCTTCATCGTATGCCATTGACGCGCCGGCGCCGGAGGTCATGTTTCCGTCGGCATCGTAAGTCGCATTGGAGAGACGATTGTTGGCCGGGTTCACTGGGATCGGGGTCGACGCTCCGTTCAGCACCTTCGCGGTCAGGTTCCCGAAACCGTCATACTGGAATGTCTGGGTCCACGGTTTCGTCGAACTCGCGGAAGTCAGCCTTTTCAGCGCATCGTATATGTACGTGATGGTCTCGCCGGAGATCGTATCCACTGCCTGCGTGATCTGGCCGTTGTTCTGAGTCGACGACCAGGTATACCCGACGCCGCCGGTGGGAGCGCCGATGGCGCTGTAATTCGATGCGGACTGGCCCGCAGGGTTGCCCCAGCCCAGCGATGCCAGTTGCCCGCTTACGTTGTAGCTCATGCTTTCCTGAGTGTAGACGCCGACGCCCGTTGACGTTTCGCCGGCGAGATACTGCAGGCTGGTCATTCTGCCGGCGTAATCGTATTGCACGTTCTGGACGATCGGGGCCGGCGCGGTGTAATCGTTCTGCATGTTTTTCATGACGTCCGCCGGCCCGTTATTGCTGGTCAATGAGACCGGTCGGCCCATGGAGTCGTAGCCCCAGGTCAGGATCTCCGCGTTGGTGAGAACCGAGTTGTTCGTCACCGGATAAGTCACCGATGAAAGCTGCCCGGCGGTATTATAAGCCCAGTCGAACTCCAGATTGTGGCAGAGATTGCCGCAGCCGTAGGCCTTCTTCGTTACTGCGCCTGAGGGCGTGTAAGAATACGCCTCCTGCTGCTTGCAAGATACCCCCCGCCGGTGGCTGGCGACATATAGTAAAGTCTTTGGATCGGCGGTGGCCCGGAAAACGTTTGTGACGCCGACCGGCCTGACCGCCCCGGCGAACCCACCGTTCGATTCACGCATGGCTATAGATCCGCGTAGCGGAATGGAGTGGCGCGGACCTTTTCAGCAGGATCGCGAGCTTATCAATTTCAATCGAGGCCTGCCGGCAATCTCACCGAAGTGGTGGATGACGTTGTTCGCGCTGGCCGTATTAAGCCGATATCTGTTCCGCCATTCGTCAATTTCTGATGCCGACGGCGCATTCGATCAGGTCAGTGCGGAGCACCGGTTTTTGCGTCAGGAAGAACCTCGGCGCTCTCATCGAATTTGAAAGCAAGAAGCGGAGTGCCGATAGCGGGATTCGCTGTTAGATTCGTACCTGTAGAGACGAATTGAAAGGCACGAATATGAGTACTTCAGTGAAAAACAGCCGGCTTGCAACAATCACCAAAAACGATCCCCGTTGGGCATCGCGTTGTAGCCCGCGATCCGCAGCCGGATTTGCCGTTTTACTATGCCGTCAAGACGACCGGCGTGTACTGCCGTCCCTCCTGTGCGGCGCGTCTTCCCAAGCCTGAACATGTAGAGTTTTACGCCACGTGTGAAGAGGCGGAACACGCTGGGTTCCGTCCCTGCAAGCGGTGCAAGCCGAGGCAGGTATCGGCGGTCGCACAGCACTCAGAAAAGATTGCTTCCGCCTGCCGCCTGATCGAAAACGCGGAAACGCCGCCCAGCCTCGAACTGCTGGCGCGACACGCCGGATTGAGCATCTCTCATTTTCACCGCGTGTTCAAGGCGGAAACAGGGCTTACGCCCAAAGAATACGCAGCCGCGCATCGCAACAATCTCGTGCGGAAGACGCTTCAAAGGAGCCACACAGTGACGGATGCAATCTACGACGCGGGCTACAACTCAAACAGCCGCTTTTATGAAAACGCGGATCAGATATTGGGTATGACTCCTTCGAAATATCGCGCCGGGGGGACACGAACGGAGATCCGTTTCGCTGTGGGCGAATGTTCTCTGGGCTCTATCCTCGTGGCTCAAAGCGATCGCGGCATCTGTGCGATTCTTCTCGGGGACGAGCCGGATGCGCTTGCCCGCGAACTGCAGGACCAGTTTCCGCAGGCCAATCTGATCGGTGGAAACGCCGGCTTTGAGCAACTCGTCGCCAAGGTGGTCGGGTTTGTCGAAGCGCCGGCAATCGGGCTCGATCTTCCCCTCGATGTCCGCGGAACCGCCTTCCAGCAGCGCGTCTGGCAATCGCTGCGAAAAATACCCGCGGGTTCGACGGCAAGCTACACGGACATCGCGAAACTCATCGGCTCTCCGAAGTCGGTCCGCGCCGTCGCTCAGGCTTGCGGGGCGAATACGCTGGCCGTCGCAATTCCGTGCCATCGCGTGGTGCGCAACGATGGCGCATTGTCCGGCTACCGCTGGGGCGTGGAACGAAAACGCGCGCTTCTCGAAAAAGAGGCACGCGCATGATTCCGGCCGAGGAGACCAGCAGGATGCTGAAAAGCCCTTTTTCGTCAAGGCTTGCCGAACGCGGGCGGCCTGGCAAGTCATTCGAAATCGACACACGCTGTTCCGAGCGACTCTGAGGGAGTTAGTCAGTTCCGGGTCGACGCAAGACCAGCCACCCGTATGGAGGCGATCGACTGGGGGAGAATCGGAGAAGAACTGGACCAGCAGGGCAACGCTGTGATGGAACAGCTTCTTTCGCATGAGGAATGCCGATCAATTGCGGACCTTTATTCGAATGACGAAGTCTTTCGAAGCCGCGTCGTCATGGCGCGGCACGGTTTCGGGCGCGGGGAGTACAAGTATTTCCGTTATCCGCTGCCCGATCCGCTGGGCGAACTCCGGGCGGCGGCCTACGCTCACCTGGTTCCGATCGCCAACCGCTGGAATGTGGCGATGGGAATCGATGTGCGCTATCCGGAGAAGCACGGCGACTTCATCGAGCGTTGCCACAATGCCGGTCAGTCGCGGCCGACGCCGCTTCTCCTGCAATATGGAGCCGGCGACTATAACTGCCTGCACCAGGACCTCTACGGCGAACATGTCTTCCCGCTGCAGCTGGCTATTTTACTGTCCGACCCCGGCGCGGACTTCACCGGAGGGGAGTTTGTCATGACGGAGCAGCGCCCGCGTATGCAAAGCCGCGCGATGGTCGTGCCGCTGCGTCAGGGAGACGGCGTAGTTTTCGCTGTTCACAACCGGCCCGTCCAGGGCGCCCGCGGCATGTATCGGGTGAACCTGCGGCACGGCGTGAGCCGGATACGATCGGGGCAGCGTCATACGGTTGGCATCATTTTCCACGATGCGGCATAAGGCAGGCTCCATGACGATGAATCTCTTCGAGACGTCCTTCCCCTATCGAACCGAGTGAAGAAGCCCTCGGCGCGGGCGCAATGATTCTGCGTAGATTTGCCCTGAGCGGCGAAGCGAAAATCCTGGCCGATATGGATGACGTGGTTTCGAGGGCGCCATTCCGCCACATGATCACGCCGGGTGGTTTTCGCATGTCCGTTGGGATGACAAACTGCGGCGCACTCGGGTGGGTGTCGGACAAAACGGGTTATCGCTACGATCCCATGGACCCTGAGAGCAACCTGCCATGGCCGCTCATGCCAGAGTCCTTCCTTTCCCTTGCCGCGAACGCCGCGGCGAAGGCGGGCTTCAAGGAATTCGCG
The DNA here is from genome assembly GCA_963831795.1 of Terriglobia bacterium. GTDB lineage: Bacteria > Acidobacteriota > Terriglobia > Bryobacterales > Bryobacteraceae > BOG-234. The sequence continues at coordinate 43,707 of CAWHSB010000034.1, forward strand.
CCGGACGCCTGTCTGATCAATCGATACGCACCCCGGCGCAAAGCTGACGCTGCACCAGGACAAGGACGAGCGGGACTTCGGTCAACCTATCGTCTCTGTCTCGCTGGGCCTTCCCGCCACCTTCCTGTTCGGCGGTCTTAAGAGGGCGGATACACCCGTGCGCGTGATGCTGACGCACGGCGACGTGGTTGTCTGGGGCGGACCCGCGCGGCTGCGATATCACGGCGTGCTGCCGCTCAGGGAGGGCGACCATCCTCTCGTGGGTGGCTATCGCATCAACCTCACGTTCCGAAAGGCGGGGTGAGCGGAAAAGGGAATGTTCGTTCTGGGCGGCCGGTAACCCGTATCGCTCTGTCGAAGACGCGGTTCGTAAGAACACCGGCGACGAGATCGCCGGCGCTACCGGCTGACGTAAAGTTCCGCGCCGGGCGGAAGCCCGGCGGCAGGCCCGAAGGCCTGCCCAACACCGGCTGCGCAGTGTCTTCATTCCCTTTGGCGGCACGCTGCGGGCGATGGGTGACTCCCCTGAAGAACACCGGCGACGAGATCGCCGGCGCTACGGCCTAAGCCCTGGCCGCACACCGGCAGCGTGTATGGAACGTCGATCCTTATTTTGTCATCGCCTGCCGCCGCCATAATTCCCAGGCGCGCCGGTAACCGTCGGCCACCGACATCTTTCCTTCCTCAGGCGTCAGGTAAGTAACGTTCCTGCTCAGCGCCATCGCCTGGGCCTGGACGCGCGCATTCATATCGAGATAAACGCATCGCCCCACCGCGAGCGGCAGCGATGCCCCTGTCACTACGGCTCCATGCCCGCGCATCAGCGCAGCGGGCTTATTCCCCAACGTCTGCGCGAGCGCGCGCCCGCGCGCCGCATCGCGGATCAGCAGATCCGTCATGCCCGCCGTTTTCCGAATCTCGAAAACCGGTATGCCCTCCGCGATGAAACCAGCCAGCCCGAACATCGGCCGCAACGGCACATCGGTCGCGCCAAACGGAATCAGGGACGGCGTGTGGCAATGCACCACCGCTTTCACGTCCGGCCGCGCTTTATACACCTCGCCGTGGATAAACCTTTCCAGAAAGAGCGCGGCGCCCGTGGCTCCGATTACATTGCTGTCGAGATCGTATTCGAGGATGTCGCGCGCCGTAACCAGATCCGCCGCAAGGGATCGCGACATGAAGTAATGCTGCGGATTTTTTTCACTGCGCACGCTGACATGCCCATAAGCGTCGACGATCTCATGCGACGCGAGAATGCGGTCCGCCGCGACCAGGTCGTCGATCTGACCCGGCGGCGCCGCCCCCAACCTCATCGCGGCGGCAAACGAGGCGCAACGAAACAGGTCCCTGCGATTCACAGCCAATCAGTCTACAACCGTCCCGCTGCTCCTTCGAGTCGTCGTGCAGATCCGTCCTGTATCCCGTAGTTCGGTGGCAACCGGTTGATTGGGAACAACAGAGTTGTCGGGAATGGCGGAAATGTGCGGGCAGCTCTCCCGCAGCGACCTTCGTGTTCATCGCCTTGCCATAAGGGGAGTCAAGCCCTGCCGGTTCTTCACGTCCACCTGCGCGGCGGCGCTTCCAGATCGAACTGCTCGCAAAGCCTCCACAGATGTTCGCGCTCTCTGAATTCCACGCTCAGCGAACCACCGGTCACGGCCTGCGAATCGAAAACATGTTACGCGATTCGCCCGGAAAAGCTCTACACGTCTTTCCCCATATCTCGTCAATGTTAGAAACCAGCGGGAGGAGCGATGCTGTACAAAATCCCGGTCCTGACAATGGCGTCGTTGATTATGCCTCTGCCGGTTACCGCCCAGCCGCATCCAGGCTTCGAGGCCGCCTCTATCAAGCCAAACAAAGAATGCCCCGGCCCTTATGGGCGCAATCTTCCGGGGCGCCTGGTAATGAACTGCTATTCCATTCAGGAGCTGGCAGCGTTTGCCTGGGGAGTTCGGAAGGAACAAGTCGTCGGCCATTTCTTTCCCGACCGCTATGACATCGAGGCCACAATGGACGGCGCAACGCCGATCAGTCAGCTATACGGCGCCATGCTCCAGGCTCTTCTCGAAGACCGCTTCGCATTGAAGCTTCACCGTGAAACCCGGGATATGCCGGTCTACAACCTGATCGTCGCGAAGAACGGCTCGAAGATGCCCTCCGCGAAGGGCGACTGCGTCCTCTCTCCTGCTGACGGCGGTCCCCCTCTGACTCCCGGTCAGGGGCGGGCTTCCGGTCCCGTTTTCTTTTGCAACCATCCGAATACCGGGGCACGCGGATATAACCGGACACTGGACGGCAAAGGCATCACGCTGAAAGCACTGGCCGACATGCTTTCCAGAACCGAGCTGAAGAGAACCGTGGTAGACAAGACGGGAGTGGTTGGGGCATTCGATATAACCCTCCATTGGGAGATCGATCCATCGAGCCCTTTATATGACGGAATCGGCGGCGCTCCGACTTCGGAACCCGGCGCGGGGCCGTCGCTCTTTAGTGCAATCGAAGAGCAACTGGGACTGAAGTTGCAGGCCGGCCGAGGTCCCGACGAAGTGCTTGTGATCGATCGGGTGGAAAAACCACAACAGTAAGGACCGGATGCGCACTTAGGGCTCGTCACGAAATAACAGTGACAAACGCTCTGTCGAAGACGTGGTTGGCAGGGTCACCGGCGACAAGATCGCCGGCGCTACAAACTGACGTAAAGTTCCGCGCCGGGCGGAAGCCCGGCGGCAGCCCCGAAGGCCTGCCCCCCACACCGGCTGCGCGGTGTCTTCATTCCCTTTGGCGGCCCGCGGCGGGCCATGGAAACTCCCTTCCGGTCGCGGCTCGGAATTGCGGTTCTGAGCCGTGTGCGTAAGCAAGAGGAGTTCTGGAGTTTGGACCGATTATTTCGTGACGAGCCGTTAGCCGGCCTCGGGGCGAATTGCCGATTCGCAGGTTGGAGATGGCGAATGCCCGTTCAGCCGCGATGTGTCTGCCGCCCTATTTCGCTGCCACCTTTGTGTTCATGGCCTTGCGCAGGATCTCGGCCGCGACCGGAAAATCCTTCCTGTTGTTCGCAAGGTCAACATCTCTGCCCGGCATGTGCACCTTTCGCCTGACCATCTCGAAGTCCTGTTCGGCAAAGGGGCGCAGCTCGAAGTTCAGAAGGAGCTTTATCAGGACGGGTTTCTTCGCGGCGACACAGACGGTTGCCGTCGTCGGTCCCCGCCGCAGAATGCTCCCCGATGTGCGAGTGCTCGGCCCCTGTCGCGGCGCTTCGCAGGTCGAACTGGCGTTCACCGACGGCATCTCGCTGGGCATTGATCTCCCGGTGCGTTGCAGCGGCGACCACCACGACACGCCCGGCTGCATTCTGGTCGGCCCGAAAGGGGTCGTCGAATTGACGTCAGGCGTGATTCGTGCCGAGCGGCACGTCCACATGGGCCCCGACAGACCTCGCCTATTACGGCGTCAAGGACCGGGATCGGATGCACCTGCGGATCGAATCGACCAGGCTGCACGACGGTCTTCGAGGACCTGCTCGTGCGGGCCGGCAAAGGACATCAAGCTGGAAGTGCACCTCGACACGGACGAAGGAAATGCGGTCAATCTGGTCAAAGGCAACGCGAGTCGAGCTGGTGAAGCCCGAACGGTGCGCCTGCAAACACAAGTGAGCACCCGCGAGCCGCAGAGCTTATCCGCATGCGAGCCGCACGGGTAATGCCCGCGGGGTTTACCCCCGCGGTGAACCAGGTGCAAAGCAAGTCGTCCTGAAAATCGTGAATTCGCGGTGGGCAGCGTGTTTCCCGCAACGTAATCGAAACACTGATTCTCCGGAGAAACTCAATCATGGCGAAAGTGATGGAAGCCCTGGGAATGATCGAGACCAAAGGTCTCGTCGCGTTGATCGAAGCCAGCGACGCGATGCTGAAAGCGGCCAACGTGCAGCTGGTCGGCTGGGAAAAGGTCGGCAGCGGACTGGTGACGGTCTTCGTCGTCGGCGACGTCGCCGCCGTCAAAGCGGCCGTCGACGCCGGCGCGAGCGCCGCCAGCAAGATCGGCGAAGTCGTCAGCGTGCAGGTCATTCCGCGTCCGCACGAAGAGCTGTCGGCCGTCCTTCCCAAAGGCGGCAAAGGCGGCGCAGTCAGCTAAGTCTGTTTAGCCGCCGCGCTGGTCGGGCGCGTTCAAACGCAAGCGGGCGAGCCCCGCGGCTAAGCACCCGACAACTCTTCTATCAGAAACGGCACGAAACACTATGAACGAAGCCATCGGATTGATTGAAACCAAAGGGCTCGTCGCCCAGATCGAGGCGGCCGATGCCATGCTCAAGGCGGCCAACGTCACGCTCGTCGGTCAGATTCAGATCGGCGGCGCCTACGTCACGACCGTCGTCCGCGGAGATGTCGGCTCGGTCCGCGCGGCGGTCGACGCGGGAGCGGCAGGTCGCCAAGCAGGTCGGCGAGCTGGTCAGCGCCCACGTCATCGCCCGTCCGGAAAAGGGAGTGCTCGACAGCTTTTTTCCAGAGGAGAGCATGAAAATCCTCGTCGCCAACCTCGGTTCGACCAGCTTCAAGTACCGGCTGTTCGATCTTCCCGGCAGAGACGCAACTGGCCCGCGGCGGCATCGACCGCATCGGCCAAGCCGCAGAGCGCCTGCTTCGTGGAGATCGGCGGGCATCGCGAAGAGGCTGCGCAGCACGTGTCGCCGATCATGCCGCGGCGGTCCGCATCTGCCTCGACCAGCTCACGCATCCCCAGTGGGGCTGCCTGAAATCGGCGTCCGAAGTCTCGGCCATCGGCTTCAAGGCGGTCTTCGCCGGCAGGCTCACCGGCGTGCGAATCGTCGACGAGGACCTGCTCCAGAAGATGGAAGAGCTTGCGGACATCGCTCCGGCGCACAATCCGCCGTATGCCCGCGCCATGCGGCAGTTGCGCTCGGCGTTTCCGGAAATCCCGCTCGTGGCCGCACTCGAAACGGCATTTCACGAGACGATTCCCGAGGCGAACCGCTGCTACGCCGTCCCCTACGAATGGAAGACCGAATACGAAGTCTGCCGGTGGGGCTACCACGGAGCCAGCCACCGGTATCTATCGACGACGGATGGCGCAGCTTCTGGGACGAAGCGACTTGCGGCTCGTCACCTGTCACCTGGGCGGAAGCAATTCGCTGTGCGCGATCAGGGATGGCAAATCGCTGGCCAACAGTCATGGGAATGAGCCCGCAGATCGGGTTTGCCGCACAACAATCGCGTCGGCGATTTCGACCCGTTCGCGCTTCCGGTGTTGATGCGGGCGACCGGCAAGAGTCTGGAACAGCTTTTGAAGGACCTGTCGAATAAGAGCGGACTGCTGGGACTCAGCGGATTGAGCGACGACGTGCGCGACCTCGAAGCAGGCGGCGGCCAACGGACACGCCCGGGCCAGACTGGCGCTCGACGTGTTCGTCGCGTCGATTCGGCATTACCTGGGAGCGTATCTGGCGGTGCTCGGCGGAGCCGATGCGATCGTCTTCAGCGGCGGGCATCGGCGAGAACTGCAAACTGGTCCGCAGCGGAGTCTGCGCGGGGATGGAGCTGGGCCGGGATCGTGCTCGATGAGGCGCATCGAATCAGCAGGCCAGGGGTGAGGCACGCATTTCCGCGGCCGACAGCAAGATGCAGATCTGGGTCGTCCCCACGAATGAAGAAATTGTGGTCGCCCGGCAGGCGGCGGAAGCGATACGCACAACCTCATAATTCCGAAATCCGCATTCCGAAATCCGCATTCCGAAATCCAAGTGTTCCAATGTTTCTCGCCAAAGTGACCGGCAGCCTGGTTTCGACGCAAAAAGTCGCGTCGATGGTCGGACAGAAGCTGCTCATCGTCGAACCGCTGCGCGTCGACGAGAAAGACCAGAGCAGCCTGAAACCGACCGGACGATCATTCGTCGTCGTCGATACGGTCGGCGCCGGGGAAGGAGAAGTCGTCCTGTGCGTGCAGGGCTCGAGCGCCCGCTACACCGCCGAGACGAAGACGCTCCCCGTCGACGCGGCCATCATCGGCATCGTCGACCAGGTGCAGGTCGCCGCAAAAACGATCTTCAACACGAACAAATAGCGCCCAAAGCCCACTGGCCGAGGCCCGTGGGTACCAACAACAGACAAGACGCGAGACACAACCATGCAAGCCACCGAAGCAGCCATCCGCCAGGTCGTTCAGGAAGTTCTCTCTCAGCTCGGGCGCAGTCCCTACGTCTCCGCCGCCGGCAAGTCGCGCAGACGGCGACTGGGGCGTCTTCAAGACGGTCGATCAGGCGGTCCAGGCCGCGACCGATGCCTTCCATCAGCTCTCGCGACGCGGGCTCGAAGATCGCGCCAAGGCGATCGACTGCGTCCGCCGGATTACGCACGAGCAGGCCGACGAACTGGGCCGGCTGGAACTCGAAGAGACCGAAGATCGGCCGGCTCGATCACAAGATCGAGAAGCTGAAAATCGTCAAGCTCGTCCCCGGCGTCGAGTTCCTCAAGACCGACGCCTTCAGCGGCGACAACGGCCTGACGCTCACGGAGTACGCCCCGTTCGGCGTCATCGGCGCCATCACGCCCGTGACGCATTCGCTGCCGACGCTGGCCGGCAACGCCATCAACATGCTCGCCGGCGGCAACACGCTGGTCGTCAACCCGCATCCCGGCGGGGCCCGCATCGCCTGCGAAGGGGTGCAGCGGTTCAACCAGGCGATCTACGAGGCCACGGGACTCGACAACCTGATCACCATCGTCGAGCAGCCGACGCTCGAATCGGCCGCCGCGATCTTTCGAGCACCGCGACGTGCGGCTGCTTGTGCGTCACCGGCGGACCGGCCGTCGCCCGGGCCGCCCTGCGAAAGCCGCAAGCGGGCGATCGTCGCCGGGCCCGGCAATCCGCCGGTCGTCGTCGATGAAACCGCCGACCTCGACAACGCCGCCCGCTCGATCGTCAAGGGGGCGGCCTACGACAACAACCTGCTGTGCATCGGCGAGAAGGAAGTCTTCGCCGTCGAGGCGATCTTCGATCGAAGCTGCTGGAGGCGATGGGCCGCAACGGCGGTACCGCTCGGACCGCGCGCAGATCGAGCAGCTGACGAAGGTCGCCTTCACGCCGCCGGAGAAAGGAGCACGCCGTCGCTCAACAAGGATCTGATCGGCAAGGACGCCGCGCGTGCTGGCCGAACTGATCGGCGTCCGCGTGCCCGCCGGAACGCGAACTTCTGTTCGGCGAAACCGACGAATCGCAACCCGTTCGTCAGCGACGAGCAGATGATGCCGTTCGTGCCGTTCGTCCGCGTCCGCGACGTCGGCACGGCGCATCGCGCTGGCGAAGAAATACGAACACGGCTTCAAGCACACGGCCATCATCCATTCGCGCAACGTCGAAACGATCACGACGCATGGGCCGCGAGATGGATACGACGCTGTTCATGCAAGAACGGCCCGTGCATGGCGGCCTCGGTCTGGGCGGCGAAGGGTTACCTGAGCTTCAGCATCGCCACGCCGACCGGCGAAGGCGTGACCACCCCGCTGACTTTCACCCGCCAGCGCCGCTGCACACTGGTCGACGACCTGCGCATTATCTAGATTCGAATCCGAAATCCCAAATCCGAAATACGATGCAACTCGCCAAAGTCGTCGGACGGGCGACCGCCACGGTCAAGCACGAAACGCTGGCCGGATGGAGAATGCTGCTCGTGCAGCCGCTCGATGCGGCGGGCAGGGCCGATGGTGATCCGCAACTGGCGATCGACAATTTGGGGAGCCGCAAGACGGATGTCGTGATGCTGACCACCGACGGAGCGGCAGTCCGCGACATCGTCGGTAAAGAAAACACTCCGATCCGCTGGGCGGTCATCGGAATCGCCGATCCATGAACGTGACTTCCGAACAGGTCGAGCTCGTCGTGCAGCGCGTCCTCGAACGACTCGGGACGCAAGCCGCTGGCTCTGCGCAACGAATCCGCCAAACGCGACAGCGAAATCGGCCAGAGTCTCCAGCGTCGCTCACATCGACGGGCAGGTTGTCACAGAGGCCCTGCTGGCTGGCGTGGTGAACGGTTCGAAACAGGTGCGGATCGGCGCGAAAGCCATCTTGACCCCATCGGCCCGCGACTACGTCCGTACCAGTGGGATCGAGGTTATCCGCGA
>CAWHSB010000035.1:0-100492 GCA_963831795.1 Terriglobia bacterium
TCAGCCTTTCCACGCACTGACCCAGCAGCTCCTCGCACCCATATCCGAACATGGATTCGGTAGCGGCATTCAGCAACACGATCCGGCCTTGGCGATCCACTTCGATGATTGCGTCCGGTGCGGCTTCCAGCAGCTCCCGGAAGCGGCTTTCGGCTTTGATCCGGATATTGGCATCGCGCTCCGTCCGGGCGGTCAGCGTCAGATCCGAAGCCATAAGGAGCCATCCTCCTTCCGGGCGTCCTGTGCTCCTGAGTTCGATTTCAACAACACGGCCATCCCTTGCGCGCGCCGCAGCAGTTAAAGGATGCGATGTTTGCGTCGACTCGATTCCAAGGCCTGGCGGCAGCGGCTAGCCGACAATCTCCGCCGACGTCCACCCGAACAGACGGCAGCCGCAGTGCTCCACAGATCGATTCGTTTCTGCGCGTTCAAGCCGATGATCGCCGCTGGTGAAATTCTGGCGAGCGCTTCCAACACGCTCTCCGGCGTTTCCGTTTTCATCGAGTCCATTATGGCTTGCCACGCAGCAGCAGAATGCATTCCGGTCGCCAATCCTGAATCACCAAAAACGCGGATGGATGGCCCCGCCGTACCCGCGGGGTTGTGGCCTGTGGCGCAGCTTTGCGTTATAACGCGCGGGCCCTCCTTCCCGACTCCCGCCGAATCAATACAGTGGCGCGGGCTTCGATTTGCACCAACCCGCCTGGAGTATCCGATGATTATTAAAGCCGTATCAGCAGTTATCGGAGCCGCGGCTCTGTTCGGGCTGGCGACCGCCCAGTTGCCTGTGGGTCCGCTGAACCCTGCCCCACTCAGCCCGAAAGCCGTCCGGCTCATCGATTCCGTGGACGGGCCTGCGCTTTATCAGGCATATTGCGCCGTCTGCCACGGCGCCGACGCCCGGGGTGGCGGACCTATGGCCATGTCATTGAAGCTTCCACCTCCCGATTTGACCCGGATCTCCGCACGCAATGGCGGGGTCTATCCGCAGGCCCGCGTCGAACGGATCATCTCCGGCGAGGAGCTTCTTCCCGGTGGACACGGAACCCGCACCATGCCAATCTGGGGCCCGATCTTTTCACGTATCGCCCGAGATCGGGACCTGGGGCGCCTTCGGATTCGCGACCTCGCTGTGTTCATTGCCCGTCTTCAGGCGCGTTGACACCCTCCGAAAGAAGTGATCGTGCGACGTCCGCCGCGCCCGATCCGATAGTGTGCGACTACCGGCCATAGCGCGGCTGGCTCCTGACGCGCAAGCCTTTCGGATCTGGCACTCGTGCTTTTGAGTGTTTTCGCGCAAGTCGCCTCGCAACCCCACTCTTCGGTCCCTACGGGTTAACCATCTGCAACCTGATGATTCGAAGAGTGGTTCCGCCGTGTCAGAAGCCGTGGCGCGAGCATCCGACAGATGGACACTCAGTTGCCGAATTGAAGCGCGTATCCGGGAAAAACCTGGATCGGAAAAAGGAGTTCCATGACATCTCACATCCTGCCCAACGAAGAACTAACCAGGCTGGTGGCTTCGTCCACTATCGAGGACCATCTCAAACTGGCGAGACATTACGCTGCCCATGCGGCGGATCACGAATCCGACGCGAGGGCGCACGAAGCCCTGGCGAACCAGTACGACAAAACAGCGCCGCAGCTGGCCGGTGAAGCGCGCCACTATGCGGCGCATTCCATAGAGGCGGCGGAAGCCCTGCGCAACCTGGCGACCCAGCACGAACACCTCGGAAAGTAGAACCATTCCCAGGTGTTGGACTTCAATCGACAGGAGGACTGGCAGCTATGACGGGCGCGACACCGAAACATTCGGATGCGGCAGTGGAAGACCGAACCGCGGCATCCGAATCCCTGGCGGCGGGGTCTTCCGGGACTTCACCTGAGCGCTCGGGCCGCGAGCACGAGGAACACGGGGGGGCCGAGCACGAATCCGCGGCAAGTCCGATCGAGTGCGCCCGTGTCTTGTTCGTGGCGCTGGTCCTTCTTGTCGTCTGGTTCGGTCTGGTTCCGCGCATTGCAGGGATAGACTGGCTGGCACTTGCCGGCATCGCGATCGGCGGGTATCCGATCTTCAAAGAAGCGATTTCCGACCTGCTCAAAGGGCATATGACCATGGAGCTTTCCATGACCATTGCGCTGGCCGCGGCGGCGGGAATCGGCGAGTTCTTCACTGCACTTCTCATTACGCTTTTTGTCCTGATCGCTGAAATCATCGAGGGGATGACCGTCGGCCGGGGCAGACGCGCCATCGGCAAGCTGCTCGATCTGCTCCCGCACAATGCCGAAGTCAGAGCGGGCGGGCAGGTCGCCTCCCGCGATCTCTCCGAGGTTCATGCCGGTGACGTTCTCGTCGTCCGGCCCGGCGGTCATATCCCGGTGGACGGAACCGTCGTTACGGGGAACTCCTTTGTGGATCAAGCCTCCATAACCGGGGAGTCGCTGCCCGTCGAAAAAGGCCCGGGAACGAAGGTTTTCGCTGGAACGATCAATCACTCGGGCGTTTTGGAAATCGAGGCTGAGAAGGTGGGGCGCGACACTGCCTTCGGCCGGATCATCGAAGCGGTCGAGCGAGCGGAAAATTCACGGGCTCCGATTCAGCGTCTGGCGGATCGCCTGGCTGGTTACCTGGTCTATTTCGCTTTGGGCTGCGCCGCGTTGACATTTCTCGATCACGCGCGACGCCCGGTCCACAATCTCCGTGATCGTGGTAGCGGGCGCATGCGGCATTGCAGCGGGCACTCCGCTGGCGATTCTGGGAGCGATTGGCCGCGCTGCCCGGTATGGAGCGATTATCAAAGGCGGACTATACCTGGAACTGCTGGGGTCGGTGGATACGGTGGTGCTCGATAAGACAGGCACGCTGACTTCCGGTGTGCCGGAGATACTGGATGTTCTGGCGTTCAAAGGATCGAATGCGCGGGATGTGGTCCGCATTGCCGCGATCGCCGAGCGCTTTTCCGAACACCCTCTCGCCAGGGCCATTACCAAAAGAGCCGAGGAATTTTCGTTACCGCCGGAAGAGCCGAAGAATTTCCGCTATCTCCCTGGCAAGGGCATCCTCTGCGAGGTGGATGGAGTTCATACCGCGGTGGGAACCCACGTTCTTATGGAAGCTGAGGGTGTCATGGTTCCCGTCGAGGCGGATTCCGTCGCGGAGCTACTCCGAGGTTCTGGTCGCACAGGGCGGGAAGATCCTGGGATCGATCCGAATCGTCGACGTTCTCCGTCCGGAAGCCGCTGCGGCGATTCGCGAGATCCGTGCCATGCGATGTCACACGGTACTACTGACGGGAGATCGAAAAGAAGTGGGGGAGGCGATCGCCAGGACGCTGGGCGTCGACGAGGTCGAATCCGAGTTGCTCCCCGAAGAGAAGGTCCGATGCGTCCGGAACTTGCGCGCGAGAGGACGCAAAGTCGCGATGGTCGGCGACGGAGTCAATGACGCCCCCGCGCTGCTCGAAGCTACCGTCGGGATCGCGATGGGCTCTGGAACGGATGTTGCCCGCGAAAGCGCGTCGGTGGTTCTGCTGGGCAACGACCTCCTGCGGTTTGCCGAAGTGCTGAAGATCGCGCGCCGCTGCCGAGGCATCATCATGGCGAATTTCGCGGGGACCCTGGCCGTCGATACGGCAGGCGTTGCGCTCGCGGCCATGGGCTTCCTGAATCCCGTTTGGGCGGCGCTGATTCATGTTTCATCGGAGCTGCTGTTCATCATGAATTCCGCACGACTCTTGCCGTCGTTCGAAACGGATGCCACGAAAGTGCAGGGCTAATGCATATTTCGGAAGGTTTCCTGCCGCTGACGCACTGCATCGCATGGGGCGCCGCGTCTCTGGTCCCGACAGTCGTAAGCGTCCGCGCGATTTCGAGGGAGTTGGATAAAAAGCGCGAGAACCGCGTATTGCTCGCGGCCTCGGCTGCTTTCCTGTTTACGTTAACCGCCCTCAGGATGCCCTCGATCACGGGTAGTTCTTCCCACCCCACGGGTACGGCTGTCGGGACCTACCTGTTCGGGCCCTCCGCGATGCCGGCACTGGCCCTGGTAACGCTGGTGTTTCAGGCGCTGCTTCTGGCCCACGGGGGATTGACGACCCTTGGGGCAAACCTTTTCTCCCTCGGCGTCGTGGGTCCGTGGGCTATGTGGCTCCTGCTGCGGCTCCTGTTGCGGATGGGCTGGAAGCGCGACCGCTGCATCTTCCTTTCGACCGTAGCGGGCGATCTGGCAACTTATGTCACCACGGCCGTCCAACTGGCGCTGGCCTATCCTTCCGCTCATGGTGGATACACGGCGTCTTTTGTGAAGTTTCTGGGCGTCTTTCTGATCACTCAAATTCCCATATCGATCGCCGAAGGATTGCTGACCGTCGTGCTGCTGCGAAACCTGGCTGCGGATCAGGCGCTCGGCTTGCGAGGCTCGGTGATGGGGAGTGCAGCGGCACATGGCGAAGAGCGCTTCCGTTCCGCCAACGCGCTGGTTCTGGTTGCGGTGTTCGCTACCATGCTCGGGGCGTTCATGTATGCGAACTTCACCAAACCCCTGGGCAGCGACGATCAGGCCGTCACCGCGATTCAGAACCTTCGCCCGGGCTATCATCCGATTGCGAAGTCGCTGTTTATACCCAGCGAAGCCGTTGAGCCTTTTCTGTTCACACTGCAAGCCGCTATCGGCGTCGCCATCCTGGTCTGGGCCGTCTGGTGGTTTCGATCGCGCCGCCGGCGGAAAGCACACCCGGGGGCGCATCGACGCCGGCACCAGCACCTGCATCCGCATCTGAGCGACATCGCCTTTACCAACGCGTGGCGTCACCGCAACCCCTGGGAGAAGGTCCTGTTCGGCGGAGGACTATTGATCGTCGCGTTTTTCGTTACCCCCTTCCCCTGGTGCATTGCGATCGTCCTGGTCGTTACGCTGGCGGCCACAGCCGGCGCAAAGATCCCAGCCTGGAGCTGGCTTGGCGTTCTCTCGGTTCCGGTATCGTTCGCCGTTCTGACCACCCTTGGAATTCTGCTTCAGATCAACAGCGCAGGCGGTCATTTCTCCGTTGGGCTGGACTGGAACGGTCTCCCGTTCGCCGGAGCACTGCTGTTACGTTCCGTCGCGGCTATGTCCTGCCTCGCGTTTATCGGATGGACCACGCCTCTTATGGAAATGATCCCGGTCTTCCAGCGCCTCGGCATTCCCGCAGTGTTGATCGACCTCGCGCTGATGATTTACCGGTTCCTGTTTGTGACCGCGATCACGCTGGGCGAAATGAGACGCGCTCAATCCTGGCGCCTGGGACGCGCAGATTACCGCAGCCGCATGCGGGCGCTTTCCATGCTGGCAAGCGGACTCTTTCTGAGATGCGTACAAAGAGCCCGGCGGCTGGAGGACGGCATCGAGGCGCGTGGTTACCAGGGCAGGCTTTGGGTACTCGCGCCCCGGCACGCCGCCTCGCCTGCGGTCATCGCCGGAATTTTGGCGCTGCAGGGTGCTTTGTTAGTCGCTGCGCACTATTACAAGGAGATCTTATGACTTCGATCCTGGAGGCGCGGGACGTTGGTTTCGCCTACGGCGAGGGCAAGCCGGCTATTCGCGACATGAGCTTCGCATTGACTTCTCCCCGAAGAGTCGCCCTGCTGGGCGCCAACGGCGTTGGCAAGTCAACGCTCATGCTGCTGATCAATGGCACGCTGCGGCCGCAGGAGGGCGATCTGATTGTACTCGGGCAGACGCTCGATTACTCACGATCCAATTTGCAATGGCTCCACAGGAAAGTCGGGATCGTACTGCAGGATCCCGACGATCAGTTGTTCGGAGCGACGGTGGAACAGGACGTCGCGTTCGGGCCACTCAATAACGGCATGGACTCGGCGGCGGCGCGATTGTCGGTGTTGCATACGCTCGACAGCCTTGGAATCGGGCATCTGGCCGACCGGCCCATTCACGAACTCAGTCTGGGCGAAAAGAAGCGCGTAGCGTTAGCCGGAGTCCTGGTCCTGGAGCCACAGATCATCCTCCTGGATGAACCAACCGCGGGTCTGGACTTTGCGGGCATCACGTCAATGTTGAATCTTCTCGCCGGCCTTAATGACGCCGGAACAACCATAGTCATCAGCACGCACGATACCGACCTGGCTTACGCGTGGGCTGAGGATGCGTGGGTAATCATAGACGGCCGCATCGCGGCCCAGGGCCCGATCGTGCGGGTCATGCAAGAGCACGAGGTTTTGCGAAAGGCGCATCTGCGCGTTCCGTGGCTCGTGGAAATGGGATTGGCGATGCGGGAAACGTGGGGGGGCCTGGCGGGCGAACCCCTGCCTCGAAACCGGGACGAAATGACTATGCTGATTCAGCAAACGCGAGGCGTGCCGAACGAGAGTTGGACAATCGGCAGGCCCGTCAAGGTTCCAGGTTAGTCGTCATGGCTTATCAAGAGCAAGTAATTCACTCCGATGAACGTCTGATAACCGTAATACTGAAGCGGGGTATCTGTCTTATTGCTATGGCTCTTGTTGCTGCCGCCGTACCTTACGAGCTGGGCCGCAGGCGCGGGTCTTTCTGAACGGTCGGATTGCCGCGCAGGGCCCGCCCTTTAAGGTGATGCAGGAGCGCGCCGATATTGCGAGAAGCGCATCTGCGCGTCCCATGGGCGCTTGCGATGCAAGATCTTTCAGAGCTGGTACCGGACACGAGGCTTCGCAAAACTTGTGTAAAATTCACGCGCAGCCGCCCCACACCCTTTTGATGCGGCCGCTGCCGATCACACCAGATCCAACCGCCAGCGAGCTATGGTGGACACTCCTCGGATTGATGAAATCTCAAGAATCAATTTAATCGAGTTCACCGGTGTGGAGCGTCACATGCACCCTAACCTGGCGGAGGTTCTTTATGCAACTCACAACTTACGTGGTCGTTTGGTCCTGCCTCGCGATCATCGTGCTCGCGTTGGCGCTCATCCGTTACCTCGTCTCTCTCCACGAAGACGATAACATGCACCTCGCCTCCTCTGAAAAAGGGCTGATCACAAAGCAGATGGTGTTTTTCAGGCATCTTGACGCCATCGATCGCTGGGGAAAGACGCTGACGGTTGTCGCCCTCCTCGGCGGTCTGCTGTTAGCAAGCCTCTTCCTCTATCGACGGCTCCCGTAGGAGCATCGACCTGGGTCAAGTCACGCACCTGCGTTATGTCGCCTGGTGATCGGGTCAAAGGAGAAACCATGAATAGCAGAATTTTAAGGTCCATTGTTTGTCTGGCATTCCTTGTTCCTGTTGTCTTTTTCGAGGGAACGGGATCAGCCCAAAGAAAAACCGAAGACCAGCCGGCACTGAACCAGGACACTAATCAGTTGATCGGCTCGATGGATGGAGCGAATCTGTATAAGGCGTACTGTGCCACCTGCCACGGTGTCGACGGTAAAGGAATCGGTCCGATGACCAAATGGCTCAAAATCGAAGCACCCGATTTGACTCGCCTTACAGTACGCGAGGGCGGCAAGTTTCCGCTGGCCCGGGTACAGAGGATCATTGCCGGCGAAGAAAGCATTACCGCCGGACACGGAACTCGCGAAATGCCCATATGGGGGCCTGTATTTTCGAAAGTCACACGGGATGAAGATCTTGGGCCAATGCGGGTATACAATGTTGCGAAATTCCTCGAGACAATCCAGGTAAAGAGATGAGGGCACGAGCCACACTCTTCACTGCATTGAGCGTGCGTGGCCGGCCAATGGACCTGTTTATGTCAGACCATTGAGTCGGCTGGACACACCATCGATTTCCTGCCGTCGGCGAACCGGGATGTGATTGCGGCCAAAGGCGTTCTCCAGCTCGTGCTGAGTGCCGGTCGGCTCCAGCCGCGAGTCATCAATGTCGATAGCCACGGGCGTATGCATCCGCAATCGAGCAGCTGAAGCATCGGGTGAACCTGGACGGAACTGCCGCTGCCGGCTGTCACCATATCCGAACAACATCATTGAGCAGGACCATCTCTTTGTGAGGAGCGCGTGGTCGCCAATCGGGGGCTCCGGTCAGCGCACGGGGCTCTGAGTTCCACCGCGGGATATGAAGCTTTGAACGTCATTCGCAAAGGTCAAATCCGCTGGTTACGGAAAAATGATGTCGTTGATCAGAAGCGTTTCACCGAGCGCATATTCGATATTTGCGACACAACCCGTGATCGCTTTCCTTTCAGGCATCGGGCTTAAGGTCCGTGCCTGGCAGTGACACGCGGAGAGCGTTCAGCACCGCCAAAATGTCGATGATCTCCTGCGCGACGGCGCCCGCAACCGGTGGAAGAAGTCCGAGCGCGGCCGCGACCATACCAACCACACTGAGGGCCATTCCGCCGACAGCACTCTGCAGGGCGATGCGCTTCATACGGCGGCCGATATGCATCAACTCATCGAGTTTGTCGAACGATGGATTCAGCACGACGGCATCAGCCGCCTCCGCGATAATATCGCTGCCGTGGCCGAAGGCGATGCCCACAGTAGCCGCCTGCATGGCAGGAGCGTCGTTGATGCCGTCACCGACGAACATGGTGGGCGCATCCTCCGCGGCGTGCCTGACGATGGCGAGCTTTTCTTCCGGGCTTTTCCCGAAAAGCGCCTCCGTGATGCCTACTTCCCCTGCGAGATAGAGCACCTCGGCTTCGCGATCGCCGGAGAGCAGCATTATGCGGGTGGCTCCATGGCGAGGAGCCAGATGGTGGACGAAGCTCTCGCTCTCTTTCCGCGGGGTATCCCGGAACTGAAATGTGGCGGCATATTTTCCGTCGATGAGAAGCACAGCCTCCATCCCCGGCGCCGCGGGAGGTAAGGAAGAGGCAGCGGAAGGAAAACGCTCGATCACTTTCCTGCGGCCGGTGATTTGAACAACATTCTGGCCAACCTTGCCGGTCAGGCCTTCGCCGGGCTTCTCGCTGATCTCCGCCACGGGCGCAGCATCAATCCGCTCTCGAGTCATAACTTCGAGAACGGCAGCGGCGAGGGGATGTTTCGAATACTCTTCCAGCGCGCCTGCAAGACGCAGCGCCTCCCGCCTGTCGACACCCGGCGCGCACAAGATGCCTGTCAGGAGGGGCTTTCCATAGGTGAGTGTTCCGGTTTTATCGAAAATGATGGTACGGCATGAACTGACACGCTCCAGCATCGCGGGATTCTTTACAATGATGGCGCGCGTCGCGGCCACCGATACGGCCCCAATGATGGCGACGGGTATTGCGAGCAGGAGGGGACATGGCGTTGCGATCACAAGCACCGCGAGAAAGCGTGCAGGATCCCGGCTCCCAATCCAGGCGGTAATTGCGACCGCCAGGGCGAGAACGGTGTACCAGGCGCCGAGACGGTCTCCAATGCGACGGAGCCGGGGACGACTCATCTCGGCTTCCTCCATCACCTTCACGATCTTTTGATATCGGGAATCAACCGGCAATTTCTCAACCAGGATCGTCAGCGCAGTGTCGCCATTGATCGCGCCGGACAACACGGCTGAGCCAGCGATTTTCGCCATCCGGTATGGCTCGCCCGTAAGATAAGATTCATCCATGACGCCTTGTCCTTCGACTACGGAGCCATCGACAGGACAGTGTTCGTGCGGGAACACCACCAGCAAGTCGCCCGTCCGTACGTCCTCCAGGCCTATATCGGTAATTTCGAGGTCGGTTTTGCGATGAGCGACGTGCGGCATTCGCCTGGCGAGCGCGTTGAGCACAGACGACGCGCGGCGTGTGGCGAACTGTTCGAGCGCGTTTCCTCCGGAAAGCATCAGAACAATGACACAGCCGGGGAGATATTCACCCAGAATGGCTGAAGTGACAATCGACATTCCCGCCAAAAGATCGGAACCAAACCGTCCGCCGGCAACGTTGCGAATCAGGGTAAGGAGTAATGGGGCACCGCCAAGCGCAAGGGCGATCACCAGAGGCCAGTTGCCGCTTCTGGCAGAGGCGTGAAAAATGTAAACGGCTGCCAGATGGCCTGAGATGGCGAGAACGCAGAGCGCCGCGATATACATTTCCGAGGAGAGGAAATTGATGGAGCGGTTCGGGACGTGTGGGGCTTCGACGGGAACCGGAGGTTCCGGCATCGGTTTAGGGATCATCCCGTTCATCGGCGGCTTTCATCTGATCGGCAGCAACAGCCCGAAGTGGGCTTGATCATTGTCTCGTCTCATCGGGTAAGAAAGTATCTCGCCATATTACATTTCCACGGGACCAGCAATGCGGCCGAGGTGCTCCCGCGCGGCGTGGAACCGTTATTCGCCGATCTCCGCCCGCCTTTTGATCGGCATTCGGAAGGGAGTCAGCAATCGCAAAGCCGAATCCCTTGAGAGTCAGAATTCAGGAAACGATGGCGCTCCTCGCGATAGTTCCGGATTCGTGGAGCGGCGGTCTCATCAAGTCAGCGCGCGGCAGGTGCGAGTCTGAAGAAAGCGATCATCCATCTGCCGTCGATCGCGATGTTACGCTTAGTGTCGGGAGTCACCCCAATGAAGCCCGTCGGGCGGGTTCAGAGAGCATTCAGCGGCAACTTGAGTTCCGCCGAAATTCCCGGGAATCACCGGTGATACAGGTTATTCGCAATGGCGAAAGGCGTTTCAATCGTCATAATCGACGACAACACAGGCAGTCTTGAGCTCCTCTCGGCTGCCTTATCCGGGGAAGACATCAATATCTTCACGGCTTCAGACCCGGAGGAGGGCCTGGATATCGTTTTCCAGGAGCACCCTCAGATCGTACTTACCGATCTCGTGATGCCCAATGTGAGCGGACTGGAAGTGCTGGACCGGATCGCCGCATTCGACCCGGCGATCGACGTCATTCTGATGACCGCCCATTCCACAACAGAATCTGCTGTCGAGGCGATCCGGAAGGGGGCATGCGACTATCTGCAGAAGCCGGTTTCCATTTCGACTCTGCGAGAACGCGTCTCAGATCTCATCGCTGAGGTAAACCGCCGCAACCAGGGGAACGCGCTGGAAGAGGAGATTTTCAAGACTGCCCAGTTTGAGGGGATGATCGGTCGAAGTCCGGCGTTTTGCGAAATGTCTTCCCGCATCCGGCGCATCGCCCCCCACTACCGGACTGTGCTCGTCACGGGAGAAACGGGGACAGGTAAAGAGCTTGTCGCCCGCTCGCTTCACAATCTCAGCCCTGTATCGAAAACAGGACGTTTCGTGGTGCTCAATTGCTCCGCCGTAGTCGAAACGCTTTTTGAAAGCGAACTCTTCGGCCACGTTCGCGGCTCCTTCACCGGGGCCGACAAGGACAAAATGGGGCTCTTCGAGTTCGCCGATCACGGCACGATCTTTCTGGACGAGATCGGAGACATGCCACTCGGCACTCAGGCGAAGCTTCTGCGGACGCTGCAGAATCAGGAGGTGCTGCGGGTGGGCTCTTTGACGCCGCGCAGGATCGATGTACGCGTGATCGCAGCGACGAACCGCGATTTGCGAGCGGCCATAGTGCGCAAGGAATTTCGCGACGATTTATACTACCGACTGGCAATGATCGAGGTCCAGACGCCATCGCTCGCGGAGCGAAAAGAAGACATTCCTCTTCTCACGCGTTTCCTCGTCGATAAATTCTCGCGCCAGTTCGGAAAGCAGATTCGGGGGCTCACGCAGCGAGCGCAGATTGTGCTTGCCCGTCACAACTGGCCCGGGAACATCAGAGAACTCGAAAACGCTCTGGGGCATGGATGCATGATGACAATCGCGGAGACGATCGATGTACGAGATCTTCCCGAGTATTTGCACAGTGCCGGGCGAAATTCCGATCAACCGGTGTCCATTGGTGGTCCGGAACTCGTCACTCTCGAAGGGCAGGAGAAGCGTCTGGTTGTGGAGGCTCTGGCGCAGGCCAATGGGAATCAGTCGGAGGCGGCGAGGGCTCTGCGAATCGGCAGGGATGCACTGCGCTACAAAATGAAGAAGCACGGTCTCGATATTGCTCCGGCCGCGAAAAGGGTTGCAATCTGATCGTGTTTCAACCATTTGTCACATTCCGAGAGTAGGCTGAATAAGCCGGCTCGCGTGCCTGGCGTCTTTCATGCCGCCGAGCTATTGGTCCAGGCTTAAGGAACTCCGTCTCAGCCTTGAAAGCCTGCGCCTTGAGATGCTGAGCCTGGAGAAGGACAGCCTTCAGGGGATCCCCCAGGTGCATCCCGCCAATCAATCCAGCGCCCGGAATCTGTTGCACTCCGGCGTCATGATATTCGAAAACTACAGGAGCAACTCGCGAGTTTGGGCTTGTCCTCCCTCGGACGCACTGAATCACACGTTCTCAGCGCCCTATGCACGGTGATCGATGTTGTTTCCCAACTGGGGAACGCCGGCGCGGCTTCAGACTACTCCGCGGGACGAGCGTGTGACATCTCTGGAGGCCGCGACGTGCTTCACAGCAACAATGAAGCGCTCCTCGGACCGGCCCCTGAAGGACGCGGCGTCCGGATTATGGTCACTATGCCTTCGGAAGCGGCGACGGACTACGCTCTCGTGCGGGACCTCGTTTCAAACGGCATGAACTGCATGCGCATCAACTGCGCCCATGACGGTCCCGAGGTGTGGTTCGGGATGATCAGCAACCTGCGCCGGGCAGAAGAGGAAATCGGCAAGCCGTGTAAGATCGGGATGGACGTCGCCGGGCCCAAGCTACGCACGGGGTTGATCCAGCCTGGTCCGCGCGTTCTCAAGTACCGTCCGAAACGCGATGCCTATGGCCGTGCGGAAAAGGCCGCCCGGATCTGGCTCACTCCAAGCGCCGATATGGAGACGGCGCCCGGGTCCGCCGACGCTTGTATCCCGGTGCCCGGAGCCTGGTTGTCGCGGCTCAAGCGCGGCGATCGCATCAGGTTCAAAGACGCTCGCGGCGCCAAACGATCGCTGACAATTTCCGAGGTAGCGGGAAAGAGCCGATGGGCGGAGAGCTTTAACACGACCTATATCGAGGAGGGATTGCGCCTCACGGCGCTGCCAGAAAGCGTAGGGGAGAAGCCGCGGCGCGCCCTTGTCGGTCCCATCCCCCCGCAGCAGCAGTCGATACCACTCAAGCGAGGCGACACTCTTGTGCTAACGCGTTCGCTGGAGCCTGGGCGGCCCGCGCAGTTCGACGGCAACGGACAACTGGTGAGTCCCGCGCGAGTCGGCGTCGCTCTTTCCGAGTTCTTCAACAGCGTCCAGCCAGGCCAGCCGATCTGGTTCGACGATGGAAAAATCGGCGGACTTATCGTCACTGCCGGACTCGATGAAGTTGCGGTAGAGATCGCGCACGCGCGAGCCGGCGGAGAGAAACACACCGCGAAAAAAGGCATTAATGTGCCCGAAACGGATCTGCGAGCGGATTCGCTGACCGCGGAAGATTTGAAAGCTCTCGAGTTCATCGTAAAGCATGCCGACATTGTCGGTTACTCTTTTGTGCGCAAGGAACAGGACGTACCGGATCTGCAGACGAGGCTGACCGAGCTCGGCGGAGAGAACCTTGGGATCATCCTGAAGATCGAGACGCGGCAGGGATTTGAGAACCTGCCCGGCCTTCTTCTGGCCGCGATGCGAAGCCGCTCCATCGGGGTAATGATTGCGCGCGGAGACCTCGCCGTTGAGTGCGGTTACCAGAGGCTGGCGGAAATCCAGGAAGAGATTCTCTGGATTTCGGAAGCGGCGCACCTGCCGGTAATCTGGGCGACGCAGGTTCTGGAATCGCTGGCCCGGGACGGGATTCCTTCGTGGTCGGAGATCACCGACGCTGCGATGGGAGAGCGAGCGGAGTGCGTGATGCTGAACAAAGGACCTTACGTCGTTGCCGCGGTAAGGATTCTCGACGACATCCTGCGCCGGATGCAGGGTCATCAGGAAAAGAAGCGGTCGATGTTGCGAAAAGCTTCGGGTCGCCACGCAGTTTCCGGCGCTTTGGGGAGTCAGGCTGCTCCGGTGGAATCTGGAGGCGATGCCCCCCGCCTTGTCGTTTGGCGCATGCCGGCCCCGAATCCGCCGACTTGAGGCGGGATTGCGATTTTCTTTGGCTGGACAGTTGCACCGCGTCGAGACATGAAGCGTATCCTGCTTTTGGCGTTGTTGCTCCTTTTTGTCCTTGTCGCCACGCTGGGTGTCATGCGAACCCGCGTTGCGAGCGGCGGCGCGCCAAATCCGCCGGAGATCGTTTCTTTCACGGCGACTCCTCGCATCGTCAGTCGTGGAGAATCGGTCACGCTCGCCTGGAAAACCTCAGGCCTGGCATCTGTGGCGATGGAATGGGGACCGGATTATCATGCGCGCGGCACCATGCAAAAACGCAATGGATTACCGCCGTCTGGCACCATGATCGTCCAGCCGAAGGAGAACAGCACCTACGTGCTTGAATGCGAAACGGCTTCCGGTGACATGTGCATGTCCGCCAGTGTTTCGGTGCGAGTCAACTGAGCACGCACGGGTATAGAAAAGCTTCGAATGCGCCGATCCGGAAAATTCGCTGTGGTCTCGCTGCGACTCTTCGGATTCAACCGCCTGAGTTGTCCGCGTAACGTGTCCGGGGCGAGGTTTCGCCAGCGATATCCCGATATGAACCGCGCACAAGTTGACAACGCAGTCCATTGATTTCGCATCCGATCAAACTGTTGGCAGTTTACAGCAACGTGTTGGGTCTTAACACGCAGCAGCCTGGTGTTTTAACGCAGCGGCCCCGAAGACAAGGTCGTCAAAGCTTGCGCGTTCTGCCACTTTGGTGAAAGTTACCTTCCCTCCCGGTGGCAGGCGCGGTGCTCAAACTGTGGAGGTATCGAGGTAGATATGTTCGGGGGACTGGTCAGATCCGGAGTGATTACGGCGGAAAGGGAAGCCACTTTCCGGAAGAGATCGGAAAAGCTGCGGGAACGCCGCCGGGTCTTCGAATTGTATTGCAGCCGAGCCGGACCTTCAGATGAAACGGCAGACTGGATTCAAGACGAACGGAAAACCCAGTTGTGCCCGCTCGCCGGCGTAGAGAGCGATGGCGACGAAATCACGATCACCGCGGCTATTCCCGACATTGATGGCAAACATCCACCGATCGACGTTTTTCCCGGCTTACTTGTCGCTGAACAGGAGTCGGCCGTGCGCGGTTCCGTGGAGCGGTGTTCCACGTTTCCACTGCACTGCGTATTCAATCCCGGCAAAATACGAGCACAAATTCGGAATGGCGACCTGGTCGTTACGGCGCCCGAGGTGGGGTACAAAGAACCGTGTGGGAGGAATGCATAGATGACAACCGATATCATCTCCCGAACTGAACAAACGGCCGTGCGGATCCGCCTCGTTAACGCCGATATTTCCGCCGACATCTCTTTGCCGCGAATTCGGCGAGGTCTGGTGGTGTTTGCCGGAGGGGCCGGAAGCGGGTCCGGCAGCGTCGCGACCCGGCGCCTGGCGGAGGTTCTGAATGAGGGCGGTTTCGCCACCCTGATAGCCGATCTGATCCTTGAGAACGAGCAGGTCCTGAACGAACGCACAGGATCCGTTTGTCAGGGTCTGGATCTTCTTGCGCAGCGATTAGTGGCGATTACGGACTGGGTCGCGATGCAGGATGGATTGAAAGAACTTCCCGTTGGCTTATTCGGGTTGGGCATCGGCGCCGCCGCCGCGATCATCGCATCGACGAAACGGTTCGAGGTCGGGGCTGTAGTTGCCTGCGGAGGCAGACTCGGCAAGCTGGAAGCGTTTGTGGCCAAAGTGTCCGCCGCAGCGCTTTTCGTAGCAGGATACGAGGACATTGAACTCCTGGGTCAACAACAAAACGCGATTGCCCAGCTACCTTGTTCGACGCCGCGACATCTCGAGATCGTCGGATGGACCACGGACCCTTTACGTGATCCCCATGCGGTTGACTCCGTTGCTCTGCTGGCGAGAACGTGGTTTGAATCTCATCTCTCACCCCCGGCGGATACCCGCGCGGAGAAATCCTGGCCGCTCGATCGCGCTGCAGCGGCCAGGTAATCCGAAACCCCACGCGTCGAAGGCAGGTCAGAAACCGAAGAACGCCCGCCGGATTGCATCCTCGTAGTGTTGCTTTGCCTTCCTGGCCTTATTTCGGGCTTTTTCTTCGGCGAAGTGCGCCTCTTCCCAATCGTCGACCTGTGCCAGCGTTGGGTGGACCGACGCGAGCGCCTCCTCTTCCCGAATTGCCTTGATCCATTGTTCAACGGCAATCCTGTACTCACCCTGCATCTCCGCAAGATCCGTATGTTCCGCAGGTTCGGTGGTTATCATGAGATCCTCCTTGAGGTTTCACCCATCGCCGGGCAATTGGACGGAACCGGAAGCAATCTCTGACGGGTTCGTTTATCCGACTTGCCGGTCCGGCACCCCTGTTCGCGCTGCTGTCGCGAGAGTATCGAGACACAGCACTCCGTGTATGACCGAGCCGGCCGCGGGGGCCAATTGAAATCCCAGGGCGCGGCATACGCCGATCATCCGATGGTTATCTCCCAGGACGTCGACGGTTACACGTTCCAGCTTCTCCATTCGGGCAATCTCGACTAACTGACGCGATAGTTCCAAACCCAGGCCGCGCCCCTGATATTCGTCCGCGATCAACACGGCAAGTTCGGCTTCGCACGCCGAATGAGCTTTGGCGATGCGGCCCACCGCAACAATCTCTTGTTCTCCGTTCACGGGACTCTGGCATTCGACCACCAGGGCGATCTCGCGATCGTAGTCGCCGAAGCATACGCGCGTGAGCCTGTCGTGAGAGACTCTCCGGTCGAGATTGATCGCATGAAAGTATCTTTGATGGATGGTCTGCGGAGAAAGCAGCGCGTGAAATCGGACAATCCCAGGTTCGTCTTCCGGACGGATCGGCCGAATTACAACCTCTGTCCCGTCCTGAAATCGCCACCGGTTGATATAGCGCACAGGATATGGCCGTATAGCGGGCTTTGGCGGATCGGCCACGTCGCGACCATGCAGCACGATGCGAGCGTCCAATGCGAGCAGCCCTTCCGGCGAGGCGAGAAGCGGGTTGATGTCGATTTCCCGGATCCAGTTCTGCTCGGTGACCAGAAAGCTGAACCTCACCAGCAGGCGTTCCAGCGCGGCGAGATCCACCGGCTGGCGGCCGCGAACGCCGCCCAGCGCGGTAAAGATCCTGGTTCGCTCCATCATCCGGCGCGCCAGAGTCGTGTTGAGCGGGGGCAGGCCGATGGCACGATCTTTGTAAACTTCCACGAGCTGACCTCCGCCGCCGAAGATCAGAACGGGTCCGAATTGCGAATCGGTGCTCGACCCCAGGATGAGTTCGTAGCCATCCGAACGTACCATCGGCTGAACCGTAACGCCCAGGAAATGCTCCGGCCCCGCCGCTCGCGCAACCGAATCCGCAATACTTTTCCAGGCATCCTGAACTGCGGCATCGTTCAGGAGGTTGAGACGGACGCCGCCGACATCGCTCTTGTGCGTGATGGTAGCGGAGTGCAGCTTAAGCACGACCGGATATCCGATACCGCGGGCAGCGGCGACAGCCTGGTCGACACTGGTCGCGATTTCCGTTCGCACCGTCGGGATTCCATAGGCGGCGAGAAGCCCCTTGGACTCCGCTTCAGTCAGCAGCGTCCGCCCGCTTGCGCGGATAGTTGAGACAAACCTTGCGGCCTCTGCCCTGCCTGCGGCCTGTGTGACAGCCTCCGGATCTTCCGAATCAAACGCTTCGGGCGTTTCATACAGTGCTTTAATGTTGGCTCCGTATCGCCACATCAGATCAAACACGCGTCCAGCGGCATCCGGCCATGCGTAGACGGGAATTTGCGCGCCGTTCAGGATCGCCGCGGCAGGCTCTACTTCGGCGCCGCCCATCCAGCTGGCGATGATTGGCCTGTTCCGGTGGCCCGTTTCAGCGGCAATCTGCGTCGCGGCGATCTGGGTCGCAACGACCGCAGGATCAACCGTGCCCTGTGGAGTCAGGATCACCAGCAGGCCGTCGCTAGCAGGATCGGCGGCGGCAAGACTCACGGCGCGCCTGTAACGCTCGGCGTCGGCGTCTCCGAGAATATCCACCGGATTTTGCCGGCTCCAATGGGGCGGAAGAAAGGCGTCAAGTTGCGCGATCGTATTCGGAGAAAGCTCCGCCAGCCGTCCGCCCGCGTCGAGTAACGCATCCGCGGCAAGAACGGCGGGGCCGCCGGCATTCGTGACAATGGTCAGGTTGGGTCCCCGGGGCCGCGGTTGCTTGTCCAAAGCCTCGGATAGATAAAACAGCTCGGCGATCGTATCGACTCGAAGAACGCCGCACCGGAGAAAGGCGGCGTCCAGGACATCGTCTTGTCCCGTAAGGGCTCCCGTGTGTGAGGCTGCGGCTCTGGCGCCTGCGTCGGTGCGACCCGGTTTGATAACGATGATGGGTTTCGAGAGCGCAACCTCGCGCGCCGCGGAAAGAAACGCCCGGGCGTCCCCGATCGATTCCATGTAAATCACGATGCTGCGGGTTTGCGAATCGTCGCCGAAGTATGTAATCAGGTCGCCCCAGCCGACGTCCAGCATCGAACCAGTGGATACGAAAGCGCTGAAGCCGACCAATTCCCGCCGGCTCCAGCCCAGAATAGCCGTGCACAGGGCGCCGCTCTGGCTGATGAAAGCTATGTGACCCGGCCGGGCCATTGAGACGGCAAAGGTCGCGTTAAGGTTCGTGCCGGGACTCATCAAGCCCAGACAGTTCGGCCCGATAATACGTATCCTGCCCCCGGCTTCCTGAACTATTTCCCGCTCCAGAGCGGAGCCGACTGCGCCCCTCTCCCGAAAGCCCGCGGAGATAATGATGGCGCCTTTTACACCCGCTTCCACGCATTCGCGCACGATCGCCGGGACCGTCGGCGCCGGTGTGGCAATTACCGCCAGGTCGACGGTCTCAGGTATAGCCGCAATCGCCGGGTAGCAAGGCAAACCCAACACTGTCGATCGGTGGGGATTTACCGGATACAGCTGTCCCGCAAACGCCGCGCCCTTGAGATTTGAGATCAGAGAGCGTCCGACGCTTGAAGGGTCTTCACTCGCGCCGATCACGGCGACGTTACGAGGCCGGAAGAAGACGTCGAGGGTTCCCTGAACGCTGGGCGCCTCCAGCGGGCTTGAGGCTGTTTCCATAGGGTTACAGAAATCGATTCGGTGGTCACACCTGCAATGCAACGTCCAGAGCCTCGGCAGCCCGCGGCGCGAACCGGTTGCGTTCAATCGCCAGATCCCTGCGCCACATAACGCAGGAGCGCGGACGACGGAACGTCGATGAAGTTCTTTCGACGAAGGCTAACCGTCTGGAAAATCATACGACTCAGGGCCGGCTCGCTTACGTTCCCTCCTTTGGCTGTGCGGCTCGCAAGCTGCATTGGATACAGCGGAGGCACGCAATGCCCTTTACAAACATCCTTTTCCCCACCGATTTCTCAGACCGAAGCCGCGCAATCGTTCCCTGCGTCAGAGCAATATGCGATCGCTTCGGCGCTACGTTGACGCTGCTGCATCTGGTGCAAGAACCGGTGATGATCTACGGCGCGGTCGACGCGCCCGTGATGTTCGAGTTTCCGATGGATGAGCTGAAAGAGAGCGCACGGAAAAAACTGGCTGAGTTCGCCGCGAGCGATTTTCCCGGGATGCAGGTCAAATCGTATGTGAATGAAGGCGATCCGGGTTCGTGCATCGCGGAGCTCGCGCGTGCGTGGAACATCGATCTCATCATGATGCCGACGCGCGGCCATGGACGATTTCGCGCCGCACTCCTCGGTTCAGTCACCGCAAAGACGCTGCATGACGCGACCTGCCCTGTCTGGACTCAGGCACATTGCGAAGAAGCCGGAAGCGACCACGCCGAGTGGCGCAGCATCATCTGCGCCATCGACACAGACGCGGAAGGCGCGCGATTAATCCGCGAGGCCGCGGCTCTCTCGGCCGGCGCCAACATAACCGTTCACCTGGCGCATGCCGTACCGCAGCAGGATGAGGCGGCCGTGCGGTTCACAGGGTCGGAATTCACGGAGTTTCTGAAGGAGCAGGCGCGGCAAACGATCGCCGTGATGCAGAAGGAAGCGGGTACCGATTTTGGTGTGTGCGTTGAGGCGGGCGCCATACCGGAGGTTGTTCGTCATGCGGCATTGACCCATCGAGGGGACCTGGTTGTGATCGGACGGGGTGTCCTGCCACGCTTCGCGGGAGGGCTCCGTTCTCAGGCTTACCCGATCGTGCTCGATATGCCGTGTCCGGTTCTGAGTGTCTGATCGCGGCCCCCTTGAGAGTGGCGCTCCCTTGCGGTCGCGGTTCGGAATCGATTCCGCCATTTGTCGAAGTTTCACCGAGCCGCGACAGGGAGGGAGAGTTCTTCGAACGGCGAGTTCAGCACTCGGCTAAGCGCGGCTCAGGAGCCGCTCGATTTCTTTCCGAAGATCTGCCAGCCTGATGGGTTTGCTAACGTAGCTGTCAAACCCGGCGGCAATCGCCCGTTCGTAATCGCCCTGCATCGCACTTGCGGTGAGCGCCATAATCGGCGTCGCCGCGAATTTCCCGTCACGGCGGAGTTCTACGACCACCCCAAAGCCGTCCAGTCCCGGCATGTGGAGATCGAGAATGATAAGGTCCGGATCGAGCTCGCGGGCGTGCCGCAGGGCATCAATGCCATCGCTCGCTTCCGTAATCGAATAGCCGTAGTCTTCCAGCGCCGTGCGGATGAGTTCACGGCTCGTGGCCTTGTCGTCCGCTATCAACAGCTTCTTCATTCGTCACCCTGATCCGGATCGCGTTTGAGCGGAATCGTAAAGGTGAAGCGGCTGCCCACGCCGGTCTCACTCTCGAGCCAGATGCGGCCACCATGTTGTTCCACCAGCCGCTTCGTGATGGGCAAGCCGAGGCCCGTGCCCTCCCGGAGGCCTGCCGCGGCTGTGCCTGCCTGATGAAATGTCTCGAAGACGGCGTCGCGATCCTCCGGCGCAATGCCGATACCGGTGTCGCTCACGGAAATCTGCGCCGCGCCGGCAACGGCAGCAGCGTCGATTTGAATGCGGCCGCCCTGCGGCGTGAACTTGACCGCATTGCTTACGAGGTTATAGAGGATCTGCTTCAAACGCACGCGGTCGGCATCGACGGTCAGCGTGCCTGCAACGTGCGTCTCGATCTCGATGGATTTCTGGAGTCCCAGACGACGGATGGAGGAAAGCACATCCCCCAGCACCGCGCCGACATCGAGCGGTTCGTTGCGCAGCTGGACCTTCCCGGCCTCGATTTTGCTGAGATCGAGAATGTCGTTGATCAGCGAGAGTAGATGCTGCGAATCCTTGTAGATGTGACTGACAAAGCGCCTCTGCTGGTCGTTCAACGGCCCTTTGGTTTCCTCCGCCAGCAACTCCGAGAATCCGATCACCGTGTGCAGGGGTGTTCGCAATTCGTGACTCATGTGGGCGAGAAACTCGCTCTTGTGGCGATTGGCCCGTTCAATCTCCCGATTGCGCAGCTCCAGTTCGTGGGTATATGCGGTCTGGACGGCGTGCAGACGGTCTTCCGATTCCTTACGCTCCGAAATGTCCCGAATGATGGCGGTAACGCGGAAGCCGTCGTCCGATTTTACGGGGCTCAGGCTGATTTCAACCGGGAAGGTGGCTCCGTCCTTCCGCCGCCCAAGGAGTTCGAGCCCGGTTCCCATGGGACGCGTTACCGGATGTGCCGCGTATTGCCCGCGATGTCCGGCATGGCTCGCTCGAGCGTGATCCGGAACCAGCACTTCAACCGCCTCGTTCAATAACTCTTCGCGGCTGTAGCCAAACGACCTTTCGGTTGCGGCGTTCAGCATCAGAATGCGGCCATCCTGGTCTACCTCAATAATCGCGTCGGGGGCCGCAGCGAGTAACTCGCGGAAACGACGTTCCGCGCGGACGAGAGCCAGCGCGTGCTGTTCCCGCTCCATCAAATCCTGAATCCTGCGCTCCGCGCTGTTGTCGGTAACGACCGTAACCGTTCCTTCCTGCCACGGAGCGGTTGACGCTTTTACGTCCACAGGCGTCCCGTCGGTCCTGACTAATTTCGCCTCGGCCACGCTGATCGAGAACAGCAATTTGATTTCCGCAGGCGGAGCCCGGCCAATTACATCCGCTTCGACCCATCCGAGGAGGTCTTGCGCGCCGCGGCTCCAGAGCCGTACCCGCCCGGCCGGGTCTAATGCGATGACGCCAAATGGCGAAGCGTCCAGCAGCGCGCGCAGAAACTCGGCGGGGTGTTCAGAAGGCACGACAGAGTCAGCATACTATCGGCTGCGCGATTTGGCGCGGCTGTGGGTCAGATCGCTCCAAGAAAACCCCTCTGTTCAAGGTGGACAAGAATTTGCCGTGCAGCGGCATCGGGAGCACCCTCGTCACCGCGTACAACCAGATCGGGCTTCTCAGGGGGCTCATATATCGCCTGCAATCCGGGCACGTTGCCCGCGGCTCCTTCGCGCGCCTGTTTGTAGATTCCTTTCGGATCTCTCGCGATGCAGATCTCCAGCGGACATTCCACATAGACCTCAAGGAAGCGCTCGAACTGTTGTTTCGCTTCTTCGCGATAACCGCGGCGATTCGCCGTCGCGTCAAAGATTACCGGTACGCCGTGTTCCACAAGGAGCCCTCCGACCCAGATCATTTGGCGGTAAAAGACAGCGCGCTCCTCATCGTCATATCGTGGGTGAACCGTAAAGACCTGCCTCAGCTTGTCCGACTCGAGAACCGCCACGTCCACGCCGCGGGTGTCGAGAAGGGCTTTCAGGGACCGGGTTATGGTGGATTTGCCGGACGCCGGCAGACCGGTGATCCAAAGCGCGAAAGCGGGACGCATACTATGCGCCACAATAGCCGTTTACACGGGCGGGGTCGAAGTCGCCGGCATCCAGAACGGCTAGCGTGAATGAAAGAATTTTGCTCCGCACGCCGTCACAGAGGTTCGGATACCAGACTGGATTGGCAAGAACCAGGCCTCGAAACGCGTAAAACGGCGCAACGACCTTCAGGATTTCCGAATCGGCGCTGCGCTCCAGATAGCGGCGCCAGAAGCGCGAGAACAATTCTTCGAAGCCGCCCTCCAGCCTGCCGTTTTGCCGCAGGGAGAAGAAGAGGTAATTGATCGTAAGACACGCAACATCGTCGGCAGCCTCGCCGAACTCACCCCGGGACCGATCGAGGACGCGAAAATCGTTGCCGCCTCCAACGAGGCCGGATCCAAAAAGGATGTTCCATGGATGAAAGTCGCCGTGCACCACGCGAAGTCGGTGATCCAGTTTTTTCAGCCGCCAGCGCCAGGTGACCAGGCGGTGTTCGATCTCTTCGAGGATTTGGGGCGTCACGATGGGGTCCGGAGGAAAAGAATCCGCGAGGCCCATAACGCACTCGCCATGGCCAACCAGTTCGCGAATGCGCCGGGCATATAAATCAACCCGATCCGCCTCCGAATGACCGGCAGGCATCCGATGGATTTCGACGAGATAATCGCAGAGGGCATCGGCCCTGGCCCTGTCCGTCTCAGTGGCTATGTTCGCGTCGCTCAACCGTTCCAGATCCAGCGCGTAGGGTTTGCCCTCGACATACTCGGAAAGCAGATAAAACTCTTCTATGTCATGGAGCGAATTCATACTTCCATCAGGTTCAAAACCGCCGACATCCAAAGCCGCCACATGACGGGGCAAGCGGTTGAACGCCTGATGCTGCCACAGCAGAATTTGAGCGCGGTCCGCCATGTGTTCATGTCCAAATGGTCCGGCGCTTATCGTATGGAGAACGGCGCTCTTACGGCCCCGGGACGGGGTTTGATATTCGATCCGGACCGGAACGCCATAGCCATAACTCTTGACGTTCCGATCCTCGCGCGCTTCTCCCAAAACGTTGAGGCCGAGTACACGGGTCTCTTCTCCGAAGAGAGATGTCAGGTACGTTCCGATCTGTTGCTCTTGCAATTTCACGTTTGCCCTGCTCCTTCTCACGCGTGAGCACGAGACTGTCCAATTTTTGCTCGCGGCTACCGGCCTGATCAAGACGCAGCCCTTCGGCCTTCCGATTGCACCATCGCTCAGTCCCGAATCTGTGTACCGTGTAAAAGTGCCCAAATCAACGGCCGAAGTTTCGACGGCCCCCTCCCGGTCGTCGAATAACGCCTCCAGCGCTCATCGCCAGAAGAGCAAATCTGGAAACATTCGGGTCGCGGCCGCGGTCATCGATGCGGCACGCAAAGGCGGCGAGGAGGTGCTTCGCGACCTTGGTACGACCGCGGAAGGACTAACCCAAGCCGAGGCCGAATCACGGGCGCGGACGGCCGGTCCGAACGAGATCGCGCAGGAGCGCCGTCAAGGCTGGTTCGTCAGACTTCTCAAGATCATACGCAACCCGCTCGTGATCCTTCTGGGCGCGCTGTCGGCGATTTCCTTTGTCTCCGGCGACGCCCGCGCCGGAACGGTCATGGCGATTATGGTGGCGCTCAGCGCCGGGTTGCGCTTCCTGCAGGAGGCTCGCGCCGACGCATCGGCGGCGCGGCTAAAAGCCATGATTCACGTTACAGCAACCGTGCTGCGAGATGGTAAGCGAAAGAGAGATCCCGCTCCGCGACCTTGTGCCCGGAGATATTGTCAGGCTCTCCGCAGGGGACATGATTCCGGGGGATGTACGGGTGTTGTCCTCGAAGGATCTCTTCGTAAGCCAGGGGAGCCTTACCGGTGAGTCGCTCCCGGTAGAGAAGTTTCACGACCCGGAGCCGCACGCCGTTGATTCCTCGATCGAGTTGAGAAACACATGCTTCATGGGAACCAGCGTCCAAAGCGGTTCGGCCGACAGCGGTAGTCGTGGCGACGGGTCCGAATACCTATTTCGGCGGCATGGCCGGCTCGATCATCGGGGATCGCGGAGAGACGAGCTTTGATCAGGGTCTCAATCGTTTTACCTGGCTGATGCTTCGCTTCATGGCGATCATGGTCCCGCTGGTCTTTTTCATCAATGGCTTCACGAAGCACGATTGGGAAAGCGCATTCTTCTTCGCAATGGCCGTGGCCGTCGGCCTCACGCCCGAGATGCTGCCCATGATCGTCTCCGTGTGCCTTGCCAAAGGCGCGCTCGCGATGAGCCGCAAGAAGGTGATTGTCAAGCGGCTGAACGCCATCCAGGATTTCGGCGCCATGGACATTCTGTGCACCGACAAGACGGGAACGCTCACAGAGGACCGCGTTGTCCTGCAGCGCCATTGCAACGTTGCCGGACGCGAAACGGAGGAAGTGCTGCTCGATGGCTACCTCATCAGCCACTTCCAGACCGGCCTCAAAAACCTTCTGGACCGGGCCATTCTCGACAGTGCCGACTTCCACGGGCAGGCCGCTGGTGGAGAAGTACAAGAAGCTGGACGAGATCCCGTTCGACTTCACCCGGCGCATGATGTCCGTCCTTGTGGAAGACCCCGAAGGCAGAGCGATCCTCCTCACGAAGGGCGCTCCCGAAGAGGTCTTCCACCTGTGCTCTCACTTCGAACTGGATGGAAGAGTCAGTCCCATGGATCCGAATCTGATCGGCGGCCTGAAGGACGAATATGACAAGCCTGAGCGATGACGGCTTCCGCGTCCTGGCGGTGGCCACCAGGGAACTTGCCGGGAAACGGATCTGCGCGAAGGACGACGAGCGCGATCTCGTCCTCAAGAGGATACGTCGCTTTCCTCGACCCGCCCAAAACCAGCGCGGGACGCGCGCATTGAAGGCGCTTCACCGGCACGGCGTCGCGGTCAAGATTCTCACCGGGGACAACCAGCTCATCAGCCGCAAGGTTTGCCGGGACGTGGGCCTCGCCGGGCGATCCGATGCTCCTCGGCGGCGACCTGGAGAAGATGTCCGACGCCGAACTGGCCGAAGCGGCCGAGAAAACCACTCTGTTCGCCCGCCTCTCGCCGGCGCACAAAGAACGGGTTATCCGGGCGCTTCGCGGCACGGGGGCACGTCGTCGGATTCATGGGAGACGGAATCAACGACGCTCCCGCGCTTGCGCGCCGGCGGATATCGGCATCTCGGTGGACACGGCGACCGACATCGCAAAAGAGTCGGCGGATCTGATCCTGCTCGAGAAGGACCTGATGGTTCTGGAAGAAGGCGTCATCGAGGGCCGAAAGGTCTTCGCCAACATCCTCAAGTACATCCGGATGGGGGCCAGTTCCAACTTCGGGAACATGTTCAGCGTGCTGGGAGCGAGCGCCTTCCTCCCGTTTCTTCCGATGGCGCCGATCCAGGTGCTGACCAACAACCTGCTCTACGACTTCTCGCAAGTGCCGATTCCCGACCGACGCGGTGGATGACGAGCAGGTGGCCCGGCCGCGGCCCTGGAACATCGACGAGATCAGGCGGTTCATTCTCTTCATCGGACCGATCAGCTCGATCTTCGACTACACGACTTTCTTCGTGATGCTGTGGATCTTCCATTGCTGGGACCCGTCCCGCGCGTCGGTGTTTCAGACCGGCTGGTTCGTCGAGTCCCTGATGACGCAGACGCTGATCATCCACGTCATCCGCACCAACAGGATCCCGTTCATCGCAGAGCCGGGCCAGCTTGCCGCTGACGGTCACCTCGTTGTCCATCATGGCCTTCGGCGCGTGGCTTCCGTATTCCCCGCTGGCTCCGGCGCTGGGGCTCTCGCGCTTGCCGGGGCTGTACTGGCCGATCCTGATGGCGATACTGCTCGCTTACATGGCTCTCACGCAGACGATCAAAGTGTGGCTGCTGCGGAGACACTGGATCTGATTGCGCACCGCGCATTCGCGCAGCAGCAAAAGAGAGGGCCGCCCCCGCCGATCGAACGGCGAGAAGCGGCCCCCGACTTACGACCGGAGTTCAGTGTTTGACTTCGGTCTTTGCTTTGGCTTCACCGACGGGAATCTCCTTCTTCACGGGATTCACCTCCGGAATCGGGACGCCGATTTCGAGCACACCGTTGGCGAACTCAGCCAGAGCCTTTTCTCCATCGGCTCCTTCGGGCAGCGGAATGGCGCGATAGAACCTTCCGTAATTCCGCTCGGTGTGAACGTAGTTGTTGCCCTTCTCCTCACTTTCGAACTTCCGTTCTCCCTCGATTTCAAGAATGTCGCCCGTGACGGTGACCTTCACGTTCTCCTTCTTCAACCCGGGGAGTTCGGCGTGAATCAACAGCTTGCCTTTTTCCCGTTTCACCTCGATGGCGGGACGCCACGCCGCGGCTTCCGCCGCTTTGCCGAAAGCTCGATCCACCTCTTCGCTGAAGCGGCGCATCAGCGCAAATGGATTGGTACCGAACAGGTTTGTCCGGAAGAAATCCGGACCCAGGAAGGGGATGACCTCGTATTTCGGCTCCGTCCTGGCAACTTTTACTTCTGCCATGGCTTTTACCTCCTTACACCTGGGAAGGGTGCAAGTCAGCGTCCATCGAATGCGATGAGCTCCGACAGAAGGTGAAGAGTAGTCTGGCTCCGACAAATTCAAATCAGAGATCCGCAACCTGTTTGTTCTCAATCGGCCGTTATCGGTGGCGGTCATACGTTCGCAATCTCGTTAAACGATCAGGCTCTTTGGGTCGGAACGGCCGACCGCGGCTGTGTGAGGGAGTTGCGAGATATGACGCAGGTCACGCCTTTTCGCGCACCAGCATGCTTGTATAAGCATCGAGAAGTTGTCGCCGCGCATCTTCGCCCAGTGGCTGCGGCAGTTCGGAAGGCTGGTATCGGCGGCAGAGTTCCACGGTCTTGCGCAGGCTCTCGGCAAACTCGACGCAGGGCGCGCAGCCGGTAATGTGCGCTTCGATCTCCTCGCAAGCGTCGGGTGGAAGCTCCAGGTTCAGGTACTCGGAAAGCAGCGCGAACACTTCCCGGCATTTCTCAGTGTGGTTATTGAATCCCATAGCGGCTCCTTATGTATGGCCGGACAAGACCGGTCGACCGGTTCGCAGGTAATCGTCCAGATCTTTGCGGACCGCCAAACGAGCGCGATGCAGGCGTGTCTTGACGGCATCCTCCGTCAAATCCAGAATCCGGGCGGTCTCGGCCGTCGAAAGCTCCTCAACGTCTCGCAGCAGGATCACCGACCGGTAGTTCTCGGGCAGATCTCGGATTGCCTGATCGAGCGCGCACTTCAGCTCAGATTGCTCGATCTGCTGATCCGGCAGTGCGGACCAATCGGCGATCTGCAACTTGCTATGACCTGCTTCGCTGTCCACGGAAGGCAGAAACTCATCGAGCGACAGCTCCCGCGACGGAGCGAAAACGCTTTTCCGGCGTTTCATCAGACAAGCATTTTTTGCGATTTGAAAAACCCACGCGCGGACGCGCGCGGGATCCTGCAGCCGATCGAAGTTCTCGAATATTTTGAGGAGCGTTTCCTGCGCCACTTCCTCCGCGTCTTCCCGATCTCCGCACATCAACCAGCTATACCGAAAGATCTTTGACCGGAAGTGCTCAACAAAGCGGTCAAACGCCTCGGGTGTCCCGTCAATCAATCGCCGGGCCAGTTCGATCTCTTCATCCTTATCCAATTGCCCGTTCCGTTTGTGATTGTACGGGAAGCGGAAATGCTCCCGCGCCATATGAATTTTCCGTATGCGAATCGACGGAGACTTCAATGTGAGGGGAGTTCAGCAACGTGTTGTGGATCAGGCAGGCTTTTACGGCGCGCAGAACGCCGGCCTGATGCCGCTCCTCGAGGCCGGGGGCTTCGACGTCGATATGAAACGACGCAAGGCGAGCGGGCTGCTTCCCCTTGTCGGCGGTGACCCGAACCTTCAACGAGCCGGTGGGCAGACCTCGCGTCTTCAAATACTGCGCCGCATACCAGGCCCCGCAGGTTGCAAGTGAAGCCAGCAGAAACTCCGGCGGCGTCATGCCCTCGTCCGAACCGCCATTCTCCAGCGGCTGGTCGCAAATCACCTTGTGACTCCGGGCAATGACCTCGAATTTTGAACTTGTCAGACAATTCGCCATGACTTCCATGATCTTTTCCTTCCTGCTTCCGAAGATGCGAAATGGTGCGAAAGGGTGACGCCCTGTGTTCTCCGGCTTCGTCACAACCGGATGGTGGGCTCAATGCTCGTTCCCGCTGCCGAGCCAGATTTTGTCCGGCGTCATCAGTTCCTGACCGAAAGTTCCAGAGACGGCATGTATCGTCTGGAAGCCGTCCGGCGTCGTTGGAATCAGATGGAATTTCACCAGATACTGATTCGCCAGGTGCTCCGATATATCGGAGAGAAACGGATCGAGTGTTCTCGCCGGGCTATGGCCAGTGAAATACGCTTCACCGCCGGTTTCGTAGCACACGTGCGCCAGATCGTTGACTCCCGCATCGATCGTCGACCGTTTCTGCGATAAGTAATCGCTTGCCGGGTTATACAGAGCGTAAACAATGACTCCGGCGCGTTCCGCATCCCGGATCGCCATATCGGCGCTGACGCACACGCCGTCTTCGCTCGCGGAGTCATCGATTCCCGAACTCACAAGGATGATTTCACGCCGCAAAGATTTTTTTCCCCATTGCTGTATCAGGTCAGCTACCGCGCAATACGGTTCGCCGGTCCTGCCTCCGGAAGGTTCGCGCAGCGCGGCGGCGGCGCGCGGGTGGTCCGTTGTAGGATTCTCAATTATCTGTAGCGCCCCGTCGTGAATATATGCGACCCCGATCGAGACCGGGCTCGGCTGCGCAGCGACGAAGCTTCGCAATTCCTGAAGCTTCGGACCAAAATCGTAATTAGCGGCGTCGTCGATCAGGATAAACAGATCCAGATCGCGCGACTCAAGAGGGATGACATCCGTAACCGTTCCGTCCGCGATCGTCAAATCGTTCTTATCAAGGGGAGCCGGCTGATTATTCACGTGGTCCGCAACCGTCAGGACCATCTGCACATCGGCGCCCGGCTCGGTTTTTGCCTGCGCAATTGCTGTCGCCCCGGCCAATGCGGCGGTTGCAATCAACACTTCGGTCCATCTTCGAACTGACATACCATCCTCCTCAAACGTCACTTTCCTGCCGGGATGAACCCGGCAACATGATTTCCTGTACGAACAAGCATGCACTCTCCGAGCCAGAAGCCTGCGATGGCTTCAGCGATTGTTAACGATTGGAAGGAGTGGCCTTAAGCTGGCAGGTACACGCCCGTCGCGGCGAAATCGTTTGGATCCCTGGGGGATATGACGCAACGCCATGCGATCGCACCCATTTGGTGAATGCGTTGGTGTCAGGAAGTGGTTGCAGGGGCTGGATCCAGGTTCCGGCGTGCCGCATGCACTTCTCAGGCATGAAAGGAATTCCAGGTCGCGCCTGCAAACGGGTGACGGCCTGTCACCCTGGCCAAATAACTGCATCCTCACAACCAGAAACAATGAATAAGACCTTAATATTGCTGGCTTTGTTGTCATGGCCCGCTGTGGCACAAGACGCACTGTCGCTGAAAGACGCAGTTCGTCTGGCGCTGCGGCAGAACAAGTCGGTCGACGCATCAACCGCCGCCCGCAATGCAGCGGACAGCCGGATCGCGGAGGCGAAAGCCGGTAACCTGCCCAAGGTCAACTACACGGAGTCGTGGACCCGCAGCGATAATCCGGTTTTTGTTTTCGGCTCATTGCTGAGCCAGCACCAGTTTGATCAGCAGGATTTCCAGATCGCGTCGCTGAACCGGCCGGATTTCCTGAACAACTTCCAATCTCTGATCACCGCCGATCAAACGCTGTATAACGCGGGCCAGACAAAAGACGCGGTGCGGTCGGCCGAGTTGATGAAGGATATGACGACCGAAGATGGCCGGCGCACGCAAATGGACGTGATCGCGGGCGTGATCCGGTCCTATTACGATTGTCTGCTGAGCGAACAGCAACTCGGCGCCGCCAGCCAGGCGCTGCGTTCGGCACAGGCCGATCTCGATCACGCCCAGGCTGTGCGGTCCGCCGGGCTATCGACCGACGTCGACGTGCTTTCGATCCGCGTTCATCTGGCCGGCGTTCGGGAGCAGCAGATCCGTCGGCAGGCCGATCTCGACGTGGCTCGCGCGGCTCTCAATGATGCGCTCGGCTCGCCGCTCGATGCGGCGCACACTCTGACCACTGACATGACGGCTATGGATCTACCCGCAGGAATTCTCGCGAACTACGAAAAGGACGCGCTCGTCGAAAGGCCGGAAGCTCGTCAGGGCAAGCTCGCGATCGGCCTCGCCAAAAGTCAGGAAGCGACGGCCCACAGCAGTCTTCTTCCGCAGGCCGAGCTTCACGGCGCATTCGAAGCGGACCGCCAGGATTTCTACAGCAAGGGCGGAGCCAACTGGCTCATCGCGATCGGCCTTCACTGGAACCTGTTTAACGGGTTCAGCGACAAAGCGCGCATCCGGGAAAGCACCTTTGCGCGCCGCCGCAGCGAGGCCGACCAGGAACACGCCGATTCAGCCATCCGTCTTCAGGTCCGGCGCGCTTATGCCGACTTGCGTGCAGCGGCGCAGCAGATCGAGGTGACGAGGGCATCGGTCACGGAAGCCGAGGAGAGTCTTCGCATCACCCAAAATCGATACGAGACCGGGCTGAATAATGTCACCGATCTGCTTCGCACAGAGACGGCGCTGCTCGATGCGCGGACCAGCCAGTTTGCCGCAATACACGACCAGCGCATCGCCGCGGCGGCCCTCGAACTGGCGGCGGGCACGCTGACTGCGGATTCCGAGGTCCTCAACTAAGTGACGAAGCAACTACTCATCGCCATTCCTTTCGCGATCTGGCTTACGGGATGCGGCGAACCTCCGGAATCGAAGCCGGCCGCCTCGTCGGCGCCGCCCGTTGCCGTTTCGACAGTCGCGGTGGCCGCCGAAACCTGGCCTGAGACCTATGAGGCCACGGGGACCGTGCGCGCGCGGACTTCTACCACCATCTCTGCGAACTTAATGGGCTATGTGCGCCAAGTCAGGGTGCAGACTGGCGATCGTGTACACGAGGGCCAGATGCTGGTGACGCTCGATACGCGCGACCTTGACGCCAGTGCGATGCGCGCCGAGGCCGCTCGCGATGAAGTCCGGACCGCCGTGCCCGAGGCCGACAGCTCCGTCCGCGCGGCGAAGGCCAGTCTGGATCTCGCCCAGGTGACCTTCAACCGCATACAGGACCTGTTTCAAAAGAAGTCCCTCTCGGACCAGGAGTTTGATGAGGCTTCCGCGAAGCTCAAGGCCGCGCAGGCGGCGTGGGATATGGCGCGGGCGCAGCGCGCGCAGATGGATTCAAAACTCGCGCAGGCGGATCAGGCGGTGCGCTCGTCTGAAGTGACACGCAGCTACGCCGACATCACGGCGCCCTTCGCGGGTATTGTCGTCGCCAGATCGGTTGAGCCAGGCAGCCTCGCGACGCCTGGCGCCCCACTCCTTACCCTCGAACGCGAAGGCGCTTATCGACTTGAAGCGGCTGTGGATGAGTCACATCTCGCCGCCATCCACACCGGTCAGCCCGTGTCCGTCATGCTCGAGAGCGTGGATCGCACGATCGAGGCGCGCGTCTCTGAAATCGTACCGTCCATTGATGCCGCCTCGCGAGCTTATACCGTCAAGATTGATCTTCCTTCCATCCCGCAGCTTCGATCCGGTGTCTTCGGACGAGCGGCCTTCCAGCTTGGCAGCCGGAATGTACTGGCGATTCCCGCCGGCGCCGTCACCGAACGCGGCCAACTGCAATCGGTTATGGTGGCCGACGCTGGCGTCGCGCATACCCGGTTGATCGCAGCCGGCCAAAAGTCGAATGACCGTATTGAAATACTCTCCGGCCTTATCGCCGGTGAAAAGGTCGTCTTTCCGGCTCGTGACCTTGCGGACGGCGTCGCCGTGGCAGCGAGCAACTCAAGGGCGCTGCCATGAATGCCCCGCGAGTTTCCGGTCCCGCGGGAAGATTTGCCCACGTCTGGATCTGGTCGAAGCTAACGCCGCTGGTGATTGTTGCGTCCCTGTTGCTTGGAGCCTTCGCCGTATGGAAACTGCCTCGCGAGGAGGAGCCGCAGATCGTAGTACCGATGGTCGATGTATTCGTTCAGATGCCGGGCGCACCGGCTCGGGAAGTGGAACAGCGCGTCACCAGTCCGATGGAAAAGTTGCTATGGGAGATCCCAGGGGTTGAGTACATCTACTCGACGTCAAGCCCCGGTATGTCCACCGTTATCGTTCGTTTTCTGGTGGGGCAGGACGAAGAGAAGAGCATCGTAAGGCTGAACCAGAAGCTCAGCGCGAATCGGGATCTGATCCCGCCCGGGGCGTCTCCGCCGTTGGTTAAGCCCCGGTCGATAGACGATGTGCCCATTCTCGCCCTCACCTTCTGGAGCAACCGGTACGGCGATTTCGAGTTGCGGCGCATCGCGGCGCAGGTGGACGACACAATCAAGCAAACGCCCGACGTTTCCGCCGTTGCTCTGATCGGCGGCGAGCGGCGCAAAATTCAGATCACGCCGGACATCACGCGCATGACTGCATATAACCTTTCCCCCTTGCAACTGGTGAACGCCCTGGGACTTTCGAACCGCCGCATGCCCTCCGGCGAATTCGCCAGCGACAACCGCCAGTATCTTCTCGAAACAGGCCAGTTTCTGTGCACGGCGGAAGATGTTCGCAACGTGGTCACTGGGGTCGCGGACGGCAAGCCCATTTACGTGCGAGATGTTGCCCAGGTGACCGATGGAGGCGAGGAGCCTTCGCAATACGTGCGCTTTTCGGATGGGAAAGGCTTCTACCCGGCAGTCACGATTGCCGTCTCCAAGCGCAAAGGGACCAATGCAGTAAGCGTGGGCGAGGACGTGCTGCAACGGTTGAAACCACTCAAGGGCGCTGTCATTCCATCCGACGTGAATATGACCATCACGCGGAACTATGGAGACACTGCGAAAGAGAAGTCGAATGAGCTTCTCTGGCACATGCTGATTGCGGTGATTTCGGTGAGCGCGCTGATCGCCCTTACCCTCGGCTTGCGCGAGTCCCTGATCGTATTTATCGCGATTCCCGTAACACTCGCCTTGACTCTGACAGTGTTTTACCTCTACGGCTACACTCTGAACCGGATTACGCTCTTCGCCCTCATCTTTTCCATCGGCATTCTGGTCGACGACGCGATCGTGGTGGTGGAAAACATCGTGCGCCACTGGCGGATGGCCGCCAATAAGGACAGGCCACCGCAGGATGTCGCGATAGAAGCGGTGGACGAAGTGGGGAACCCCACCATTCTGGCGACCTTCGGGGTGGTAGCGGCGATCCTGCCGATGGCGTTTGTCGGCGGGCTGATGGGACCGTATATGCGGCCCATCCCGATCGGTGCCAGCGCCGCAATGCTCTTCTCGCTGCTGGTCGCCTTCGTCGTGACGCCATGGGCGGCAGTCCGAATTCTCAAACCCGGCGGACATCACGCTGGTGAGCGTGAGGACTTCGTGACGCGGCTTTACCGGCGTTTCATGAGTGGCCTCCTGCACCGCGCCCCGTTGCGTTGGGGCTTCGTTGCCGGCGTAGTGGTCCTGCTGATCGCTTCCGTTTCGTTG
Source organism: Terriglobia bacterium (assembly GCA_963831795.1). GTDB lineage: Bacteria > Acidobacteriota > Terriglobia > Bryobacterales > Bryobacteraceae > BOG-234. The sequence continues at coordinate 34,463 of CAWHSB010000035.1, forward strand.
TTCTACTTCGGAGCGGTGAAGGTCAAAATGCTGCCCTTCGACAACAAGAGCGAGTTCCAGGTAATCGTCGATATGCCGACGGGCACGACCCTTGAAGAAACCGGGCGGGTGACGCAACTGCTGGCCGAAGCGACGGAGCGACAGCGCGAAGTGGTGAATGTTCAGACTTACGTCGGAACCGCATCGCCTTACAACTTCAACGGTCTGGTGCGCCATTACTATCTGCGGCGCGGACCGAACGTTGCGGATATCCAGGTGAATCTGTTGCCCAAAAGCGCGCGAGATCTGCAAAGCCACGAGATTGCGAAGCAGGTTCGCTTGCGTCTTCTCCCGATCGCGGCACTTTACGGCGCGCGCATCAAGGTCGCGGAGGTGCCGCCCGGCCCTCCCGTGCTGGAGACCCTGGTAGCGGAGGTTTACGGACCCGTCATGGCAAGAAGGATCGCGCTGGCGCAACAGATCCGCGATCTCTTCAAACAGACCCGAGGTGTCGTGGATGTCGACTGGTATGTGGAAGACGATCAACCGAAGTACACTCTGTCCGTCGACGAGGGAAAGGCGGCAATCAACGGGATCTCCGAAGACGACATCGCCCGCACCATGCAGATTGCTTCCGCTGGTTATGATGCCGGCCTGCTCCATCGGGACGCGGAGCGGGAAGACGTTTCGCTCAACATCCGGCTGGACCGCGCCACCCGTTCCGATCTGGAGCGGATGCAAAGCCTGAAGATCGCCGGGCGGGATGGGCGCCAGGTCGCGATCGGTGAACTCGTGCATGTCGGGAAAACGATCGAGGACAAAAGCATCTACCACAAGAACCTGCTGCCGGTGACGTACGTGACCGCCGACATAGCGGGAGAGATAGAAAGCCCGGTGTATGCGGTTCTCAAACTCGGACCGGAGATCGACAAGCTCAAAATCCCGGAGGGTTATCAAGTCGAGCAGCATATGGCGGCGCTTCCAACGGATGCCGGCCGCTACTCAATGAAATGGGATGGCGAGTGGCAGATTACCTATGAGGTCTTTCGCGATCTCGGGATCGCCTTTGCGGCGGTTCTGATCCTGATCTACGGCCTGGTGGTCGGCTGGTTCCAGTCGTTCCTTACGCCGTTGATCATCATGGCCGCGATCCCGTTTTCGCTGGTCGGGATCGTCCCGGCGCACGGTCTTCTGCATGCTTTCTTCACGGCTACCTCGATGATCGGATTCATCGCCGGCGCGGGGATCGTTGTGAGGAATTCCATTATTCTGGTCGACTTCATCGAACTCCGTCTCGCAGAGGGCATGCCGCTGGACGCGGCCGTGATCGACGCCGGGGCCGTTCGTTTCCGGCCGATGATGCTTACGGCGGCCGCGGTGGTCGTAGGCTCGTCGGTGATTCTGTTCGACCCCATATTTCAGGGCCTCGCTATTGCGTTGATGGCGGGCGAGATCGCCTCGCTGTTGCTCTCGCGCATGACGGTGCCGGTGTTGTTCTACATCTTCAACAGGAAAAGGAGCCTGTCTGTATGACCGTAGATCGTTATCTGCACTTGATCGCCGGGGCGTTCGTCCTCGTGAGCCTAGCACTCGGATACTGGGCGAGCCCGTATTGGTATCTGTTTACCGCTTTTGTTGGGCTCAATCTCTTTCAATCGGGGTTCACCGGATGGTGCCCGATGATGACCTTCCTCCGAAAGCTTGGCGTGCGCGAATCCTGAGCCAAATCACGCAGGTTTCCGCCTGTCGGAAAACCGTAAGTCCATATCGGCAAAGGATTTCCGATTGGCTTCCTTGTTGCTTGTTAGATGAGCCAAAGGAGTTTGGGTTTATGCAACTTCAACTCAAATCCGCAAGTCTGGCCACGGGAGTCCTCCTGCTGGGTGCTCTGATCGCCTCTGCGCAAGGTCCCGGAACGTCAAAGCACATGGGAATGTACGATCCGGCAAACGAAACAACTCTCAAAGGGACCATTGAAGCCGTGACGCAACAGACTTCCAATCAAATGATGATGGGGACACATCTGACGCTGACAGTGGACGGCAAGAACCAGGAGGTCATGCTCGGACCGTCCAGCTTCATAGCCAGTCAGGGATTTTCCTTCGCCAAAGGCGATTCGATCGAGGTAACGGGCTCGAAAATGACGATGATGGGAACCGCATATGTCATTGCGCGAGAGGTCGTGAAAGACGGAAAGACCTTGACGTTGCGGGATAGCAGCGGCAAGCCGAAATGGGCCGGTAGCGGAATGATGGGCGGACGCGGCACGCATGAACCGCAAGACCCAACCCGGTAAGATTCGCGTGATTCGGGAGGAATTCATGAAATTATCCTTGAAGGCGTTGGCATTCTCCTGTGCTTTGATCTGGGGCGGATTGTTGCTGGCCGTCGGACTGGCAAACCTTGCCGTGCCGGCGTACGGCTTGGCGTTCCTGCGCGGGATGAGTTCGGTCTATCCGGGGTTCCATGCGTCCGGCAGGATCGCGGATGTTCTGACAGGCGCGGCTTATGGCCTGTTCGACGGCGCGGCCGCCGGCCTGGTTTTCGGCTGGCTCTACAATTTCCTGGCGCGAGAATGAGCCCCAGGTGACCAGCGTGGCGGCCACGCGAGGCCTCGCACAAATCGGGAGTATCGCCCAGGTGCACGGGCCAGTCGTGGACATCGCCTGCGCGGTCCTTCCGCCCCTCCATCAGGCGCTTGTGAGCAAACTCGACGGTCAATCCTGCACGTTCGAAGTGCATCAGCACCTCGATGAGAAGCACGTTCGCGCCATCACGCTGCATCGCACCGCCGGGTTGCGCCGCGGTATGCCGGTGTTCGATACCGGCTCCACCCTGCGCGTCCCGGTGGCCCCTGAGTGCTTGAGCCGGTTGCTCGACCTCTTCGGCGAGCCGCTCGATGGAGGGCCCGCAATTGCGCCAGGAAACTCGCGGAATATTCTCGCAAAACCCGGCCCCCTGCATGAAGCGCGCGCAGCCACGGGCATCCTCGAAACCGGTATCAAAGTAATCGATCTTCTTTGTCCGTTTGTGCGGGGAGGCAAGACCGGGCTTTTCGGAGGGGCCGGTGTCGGCAAGACCGTTCTCATCATGGAGTTCATGCACGCGATCGCCAACCTCCACAAGGGCGTTTCGGTCTTTGCGGGCGTAGGAGAGCGCATTCGCGAGGGGCACGAACTCTGGCGCGAGATGCAGCGATCCGGCGTCATGCCCCACGCGCTGATGGTCTTTGGCCAGATGGATGAATCGCCGGGTGTGCGCTTCCGCGTAGGAATGACCGCCCTGACCTACGCGGAGTACCTGCGCGACACGCTGGGCAAAGAGGTCCTGTTCCTGATGGACAATGCCTATCGCTTCGTGCAGGCGGGCAGCGAGATCTCCGGACTACTGGGCCGCATGCCGGCCACAGTGGGCTATCAGCCGACGCTGATGACCGAGGTCGCGGAACTGGAGGACCGCATCATGTCCACCACCAGCGGCAGCATCACTTCCGTGCAGGCCGTCTATGTTCCCGCCGACGACATGACGGACCCTGCCGTCAGCGCGATCCTCAACCATCTCGATACCACCGTGATCCTCTCCCGAGCGCAGGCGGGCAAGGGTATCTATCCCGCCGTCGATCCGCTGTCGTCTTCCAGCAAACTCATGGATCGCCATGTACTCGGCGAACGGCACTACGCTGTTGCCGAAAAGGTGCGGGAGCATCTCGCCCGCTACCGCGACCTGGAGGATATTATCACCATGCTCGGTATCGAGGAACTGTCGCTGGAAGACCGTCGTATCGTGCTCCGAGCCCGCAAGCTGCAGCGCTATCTTACGCAGCCCTTCTTTGTCGTCGCGGAACACACCAGCATTCCCGGACAATCCGTGCCGATCGAAGAAGTGCTCAGGGATTGCGAAGACTTCCTGTCGGGAACATACGATCAACTCACAGAGGAGCAGTGTTACATGCGCGGAAGCATGCGCGGGGGCCCCGCATGAGCACCTTCCTTCTGCATCTGGAAAGCTGCCACCCAGTACGAGCGAATTGAGAATGTGGAGAGCTTCGTGGGGCTGGACGAATCAGGCAGTTTCGGCATTCTGGCCGGCGCATTCCCGGATGATGAGCCTGCTCACATTCGGCCTGGCGCGCTTTCGCGTCGCCGGCCAGGAGTGGGAATATGTCGCCGTGCCCGGCGCCCTGGCATATTTCGTTGACGGCCAGCTTCACCTGAGCACCAGACGGTATCTGCGAGGCAAGGCGCTGGACAAAATGACGGCGGCTCTCCGTCAGGAACTGCAGGCGGAAGAAGATGCCTTGCGGGAAACGCGGCAAAGCATCAAGCGGCTGGAAGAGGAGATGTTGAAGCGCTTATGGAACCTGAGTCGCGGGTCGGGGGTATAGAAATGATTCCCCCCGGCGACCGGCGCATCCGCGAGCAGAGACTCGAGCGAAATGTGGATCGACAGGTCCGGCAGATGAAGAAGGCCGAACTTGATCGGCGAACTCTGCTGCGTCAGACCGTGTACCTGGGCAGCATTGGCGTGATGATCGCGCTGCCGATTGTGGCCGGCGCATATCTGGGGCGGTGGCTGGATACTCTCTCGGCGGGATACGGAGTTCATTGGACGGTGAGCATGATCTTTCTCGGCATTGTTGTGGGCGCGGTTAATGTCTATCTGTTTTTGAAGGAACGGGAATGACGATGTTCCACGTCGGCCCCCTGCCAATAAGCGATACGGTCGTCACCACCTGGGGTGTCATGTTATTTTTGCTGCTGCTCTGCAGCTTCTCGGCGCGGCGTTTCAGCGTCGAGCCCGGAGCCTGGCAATCCACTATCGAAGGGGTTGTTACAGCGATCGACGACGCAGTCGGCGAGGTTCTGCCCGAATACGGGTCGAGGGTCTTACCGTTTGTGGGAACACTATGGATCTTTCTCGCGATCGCCAATGTAATCGGGATCGTTCCCGGGCTTCACGGCCCGACTGCGGACTTGTCGACGACCGCGGCGCTGGCCGTCCTGGTCTTCCTTTCCGTGCATTGGTATGGCATCCGGATCCACGGTCTGCGGCGATACCTGCGCCACTATATCGAGCCGAGCCCGATCCTGCTTCCGTTTCACATCATCAGCGAGCTCTCCCGAACTGTGGCGCTGGCGGTGCGGCTGTTTGGCAACATCTTCAGTCTCGAGATGGCGGCCTTACTGGTGCTGCTGGTGGCCGGGCTCTTCGTGCCAATTCCGGTGCTGCTGTTGCACATTATCGAAGCGCTGGTCCAGGCTTACATCTTCGGAACGCTGGCCCTGATCTACATAGCGGGCGGTATCCAGGTCGCGGATTCGAAAGCGGTCGCGGACAAACATGTCGTCGTCAAAGACAAAGGAGTAATTCATGCGTGATATGACGTGGTTCACCCTGGCCTCGACCGTGGTGGCGGCTCTTGCGATAGCGATCGGCGCCATGTATCCGGCGCAGGCCATGGGGCGCGCGATCGTCAAGGCGCTCGACTCGCTCGCACGACAGCCCGAGGCTGAGAAATCCATCACCCGGACCCTTTTTATCGGCCTCGCGATGATTGAATCCCTGGCGATCTATGTCCTGGTAGTCGTTCTGATTATTCTTTTCAGGAATCCGTTGCTCGAATACGTGATTGGCAAGTAGAGGCTTGGAAACGTATCCGCATGTTTGAGACACTTACCGAGCCACGACCGGAAGGGAGTGCTGTTCGAATGGCCTTCTTCAGCATCCCGCTAAAGACGTGGAGCTAAAGACGTGGAACTAAACTGGACCACATTCGCTCTCGAGATCGTCAATTTCCTGATTCTGGTCTGGATCCTGAAGCGGTTTCTCTATAAGCCGGTGCTGGAAGCCATCGCCCGCCGCAAAACGGCGATTGATAAGACCCTCTCCGACGCCGCCGGCGCGGCAGAAAGCCGCCGAGGCGCTTGAGCTCCAGTATCAAAACCGCCTTGCCGATTGGGAGAGCGAGAAGGAAAAGCTGCGGACGCGCGGTCCGATTGGAAATCGACGGACAACGCGAAAACATGATGGCCGCGCTGCAACAATCTCTGGCTCAGGAGCGCGAGAAAGCGAGGGTCGTGGAGCAGCGCCGTTTGCAGGACCTGGAAAAAAGAATGGCGGAGGAGGCGCGGGCGAAAGGCGCCCAGTTCACCGGCGCGCCTGCTGACGCGTCTCGCTTCCGCCGAACTCGAAGCGAAGATCGCAGCCGCGGTAGTGGAAGACATCGCGCTTCTGCCGCCCGCACAGGTGCAAGCCATCATAACCGCTGTGCGCGGGAGACGGGCATCCCGGTTCAGGTGACCAGCGCGTTTCCTCTTCCGGATACGGAACGCACGGCCATCACCCGTAAGCTCCAGGCGCTGGTCCGTGACCAGGTTGCCATCGAGTTCAGGGAAGACAGCCGGCTGCTGGCTGGATTGCGCATCAATCTCGGACCGTGGGTTCTGGATGCGAACCTCGGCGGAGAATTGCAGTTTTTCGCGAATGCCCTGCGAGATGACGCCGCAAACAGATAACTTCGCTTCTCTCCGACGCGGCGCGCCGGCCTGGCTGGAATACTATCGCTTCGGATTGCGCGTCACGGAACGAGGCACTATCCTCTCCATCGGCGACGGCATCGCTCACATCAGCGGCCTGCCGTCCGCTTCGATGGACGAAATCCTTCAATTCGAGGACGGCAGCCGCGCCGTGGTCTTCTCGCTGGAGGAGGACTTCATCAGCGCCGTCCTGCTGGAGGACGGCCCCGCGTTGACGGCCGGCGCCGGGGCGTATCTTTCCGGCCATCGCCTCAGTATTCCGACCGGGGACGAGCTGATCGGTCGCGTCATCGATCCGCTCGGCATGCCGCTTGACGGAGGCCCCGCGCCGGACTGCGCCTGGCAGGGGGACCTTGAGGCTCAATCGCCGCGCATCGTAGCAAGGGAGTTCGTCGAAGAGCCTCTCTATACCGGAAACAAGATCGTCGACACCTTAATCCCGATCGGGAAGGGACAACGCCAGTTGCTCATCGGCGATAACGGTCTCGGCAAGAGTTCTTTCGCGCTTGATACGGTGATCAACCAGAAAGGCAAGAACGTCTCCTGCGTATATGTCCTGATCGGGCAAAAGCGATCGACTGTCGTCAGCACGGTGGAAACCTTGCGCGAGGCCGGCGCACTCGAACATTGTACGGTCGTGGTCGCCGAAGCCACTACGACTCCCGGCCTGAAGTACCTCGCGCCATTTGCGGGCTGCGCCGTCGCGGAAGCCTGGATGGCACAGGGGAAAGATACGCTGATTGTCTACGACGACCTCACTACCCACGCACAGGCCTATCGGGAATTGTCCTTGCTGCTGCGGAGGCCGCCTGGCCGTGAGGCGTATCCCGGCGATATTTTCTACCTGCACTCGCGGCTGCTCGAACGCTCCGCGCACCTCGCTGCGACTCAGGGCGGCGGCAGCATGACGGCGTTGCCTATCGTCGAGACCAGGGAGGGCGAGATCGCGGCTTACATCCCGACCAACCTGATCTCGATCACGGATGGGCAAATCTACTTCGACGCAAGTTTGTTCGCAGGCGGGTTTCTTCCGGCGATCGATGTCAGGACGTCGGTCTCGCGCATCGGCGGAAAAGCGCAGCACGCTGCGTATCGCCCGCGAAGCCGGGCACATGAAACTCGACTATCTGCAGTTTCTCGAGCTGGAAGTCTTCACGCGCTTCGGCGCGCGGCTGGAGGCCTCCGTCGAGGCCAAAATCAAGCGCGGGCGGCTGCTCCGCGAACTGCTCAAGCAGGATCGTCTATCCCCGCGATCCGCGGAGTTTCAAATGGCCTGGCTCGTTGCGTTCAACGAAGGCCTGTTCGATGCGCTGGCTCCCGTGAGCGATATTCCGGCTGCGCTCGGCCGCCTCGCGGAAGGAGTGGAAAGAGCCGGTTTGCGGCTCGAAGAGAATCACGAACACTGGAAGCAAGCGGTCGAGGGCTGGCTGGGCGAGGCGCCGCATGAGCAAGCGTCGCGATCTCGAGACGCGGATCCACGGTCTGAACGACATCGAGGAAATCATGAACGCGATGAAGAACCTCGCCCTGATGGAGACGCATCGGCTGGCCCGCTTTCTGGACACGCAACGCCGCGTGGTGGCCAGCGTCGAGTCGGTGGCGGCGGATTTTCCCCGGTTTCACACGAACCTGCTCCCCGGCGAAGAAGAATTCCGCGACGCGTATCTCATCGTTGGAAGTGAGCGCGGCTTTTGCGGCGACTTCAACGAATCTCTGTTGCAGGCTTTCGATGAGAAAAGCGCGGGGAAGCAGGCGGAACCGTGGTTGTCGGCGGAAAGCTCGACTCGAAGTTTGCCGACGATCCGCGCGTGGCGGCCTTGGTTCCCGGCGCGAGCGTCGTGGAAGAGGTGGATGCGGTGCTTTCGAAAATCGTGGAAGAGTTGACTCGTTTGCGTGCATCGGGAGCGGCCGCGGGTGGCGAAAGCTGGATGTTACCTGCGTCTGACGGTGTTTCATCATGACCCCAACCCGGACCAGGTTCAGATCTCCACGTTGCGACCATTCAAGCAACCGAAGTCCGCATGGACGCCTCTCGCTTTCCCGCCGCTGCTGAACATCGAGCGCCGGTCTGTTCCTCACCGGATTGGCGGAGCAATACCTGATGTCCGTGCTGCAGGAGCTTTTGTACCGTTCGCTGATGGCGGAAAACCAGCGCCGGATGCAACACATGGACTCGGCGATACGGCTCATAGATCGGACAGCCAAGGATCTCTGGCGGCGGCGCAATATTCTGCGTCAGGAAGAAATCACCGAGGAGATCGAGGTGATCATGTTGAGCGCGGCAGCATTCGGCTAGCCGGTCACAGCCGCTCTTGCGTCTTTTCACCCAATGGGAGTGTGGCTAACCCATGCGAATCCGATGCAATAGATCGAGGACGGCTGAAATTGTTCACCCGGGACTGGCGGCACACATGCGTATCGTTCGGTCAAAGGAGAGATTCTATGAGAACGGTAGTGGCTGTATTGCCCTCGATAGAGGAAGCGGAGCAAGTCGCACACGACCTTGAGACGATCGGCATTCCGAGTGAGGAAGTCAATATCGCCAGCGAAGCCGTTGCAAAAAACCGGGAGAAATGCGCGAAAGAAGGAGCGTGGTCCCGACGAAATATTGCCGCTGCTGCCGCTTCGGGGTTTGGCTGGTCCATCGCCGGGTTGATCCCCCTGATCGCGGAGCGGTCCCGCGCCGGCGCGTCTCTCGCAGGAGCCGCTCTGGGCGGCGGCGCCGGTCTCATCCTGGGGCTGATCGCATTTACCCTGCGCGGCGGCGCCTCAATCCCCGTCGGCAGTGCGATCTCGACGATCCTGATACCCCCCGTCGTGGGCGCCGTGGGCGGGGCCTTTGTCGCCCGTCTGTACAACACAGGTGTTTCACACGAGAGCGACGCTCTTTGCGCGGAAGCCGTTCGCGAACACGGCGTAGTTGTTGCCGCGCATATTGACGAGTCGAGGGAGCCGGAGGCGGTTCGAGTCCTGAATGCCCACGGCGCCCGCAATGCGTACGCCGCGGCCGATGCCTGGCTCGCCAGCGGCTGGACCGGGAAACACACAGATGATGAGCCGTATCCCTCCGACAGCTCTTTCCGGTCGCATGAACCCGGCGCGTGATCCATGGTAGTTTCCACTCTGAGAAGTCCGGCGGTGGCGCGCTCACAGTGGAGAATCTTCCGTAGCGCTTGGACGGTTTTGAAATCCTGGGCGGGTCTCCTTCGCCCTGAAGTCGGGCGAAGCGCAAGCGGTGATTGGCCCGAACGGCGCGGGCAAAACCTTCCTGTTTCGCGCCTTATTGGGGTGCGTCCCTGATACGAAGTGAAGGGTACAACGATCAGATCGAGATCTCGGAAGTGCGCCAGGGTGAAGCCGGAGGTGGCTGGCACGGCTCTCGCCGGCCCCGAGCGGCGATAGGTGTGGCGTCGGGGAGTGTCAATTTCGTCGGCTTTAATTGACCTGATGCCGAAACCATAACCCGGGCATTGACCTCACGAGCCGTAATCGCCATCATTCGTTGGGCCGCACCGGTTTTCTGCCGGGGCGAAACCATCGGAACAGTCGGCGCGGCCCGGCGCTCCGCCGCCCATACAAAACCCAGAGCCCGGCGTACTTCATCTTCCTTCATTGGCAGCCAGAGCGAGTGGAAAGCGCCGGCATCGCACAAACCCGGCCGGTCCGCCGATTCGGAAAATCCGTGGCAGGCGATCGGACGGACGTCGGGCAGCGTCCGCCGCAGCGCCCGAATGCCATCCTGCCACGAACAGGATCCCAGGGCTTCCCGGTGAAACAGCACTGCAATAGTCTTTCTGGATGCCTGGATCACGGCCGCTGCGTGAAGATCGTCGGCTACCTCAATCGTCCATCCAAAGCCTTGAGCGGATCCGTGCACAATCCGGAAATCGAAACAGGCCCGTCCCGGCATAACGATTATGTTTTCGGCCATTCGGTTGGAAACAAAGGCACGTTGGTCGCCATCAGTAACTGGCCAGGATGGCCACGTGAAGGTTCGTCTTGCGTTAAATGGCGCTGAGATGGGCCAAAAGGCCGCGGTTTTCGTAACCCTGCACTAAAAGCCTTGACCCTGGTAGTTGAGGCAAGGCTGCCGATCGAGACCAATTGCGCAGGCTGGTCGGAAGAGAATGATCAGTAATTTCCGATGTTGCGCACGAAAATAGCAAACCTTTTTCCGCAACCCGGAGTACAATATCGGGTACTCGTAAAGTGGAGACCGGAATGCTACTGAGAAGGCTGAAACCTTAGCCAGATAAGAGTTCAATGGACACAGCAAAGAAATGGATTGCCGCTCTCAGCTTTCTGGCCGCGGTTGCCGCTGCTGGTGACACCATCGAACGCCAGCCAGATCAACCGAATCTCCAAAAGGCGTCTGCTCGCCACGTATCTCGATCCTGCAACGGTTCAGTTCGTGAGACCCGGCCTGTACGATCACAGTGCAATCGGCAACCATCGCAAGTGACGGAACGATTACGACGACGTACACGCTTTCAGACCCCTCCGGGCCTTGCCTCTTGATGCGGCAGGCGTGACTACGCCCGGGACGATTTCCCTCAGTTTCCTCGCTGCGACATTCCGCAGGGCCAGGAGCAGTACGTCAGCTACATTACGCGAGCTGCTACCGGTCCGGTCATTCCGACCACCAACCAACCCGCGGCCGATTCCGGCGGCACAACTACGCAAGTCGCTCCCGGCGAGTACACCTATACCTTCAAGACCAAAGCCACCGGATTCGACCCCACCGCGACCAATACGATCGGCATTTATGGTTCGCGCAATCTGACGGTCTACAACCTCGGAACCAATTACGCCAGCACGACTTTCAACTTCGTACCGAACGGCTCGCGCGGTCGTCACAACGCGCGACGTGATCCGGGACGCGAGCTGCAACCGCTGTCACGATCAGCTTTCGGCTCATGGCGGCTCGCGGCGAGGCATCGCGCTGTGCGTCATGTGCCATACGCCGCAGAATATCGATCCCGACACAGGCAACAGCCTCGATCTTAAGGTCATGGCGCACAAGATCCACATGGGTTCCTCCCTGCCAAGCGTTATCGCCGGAAAGCCTTATCAGATCATCGGATTCCAGAACAGCGTGAACGACTTCTCGGCTATGGTGGATCCGGCGATGGCGCAGCGCTGCACGGTTTGTCATTCCCAGACCACAGGCGCCGCGCAGGCGACTGCGTTTTTGACCGAGCCCACTCGCGCCACCTGCGGCTCCTGCCATGACGACGTCAATTTCGCGACGCGGCGCCAATCACCCGGCCGGGCCGCAACCGGACGACAGCAGGTGCTCTACGTGCCACCTCCCGCAAGGCGCCACGGATTTCGATGCTTCGATTGTCGGGGCGCACGTGGTTCCCGTGGACTCTTCGCTGCTTTCGGGCCTGAAAGCCACGATCCAGAGCATCACCAACGGAACGGCCGGCAGCCAGCCGACGGTGACCTTCACGTTAACCAATAACGCGGGGAACGGAGTTCCCATCTCTGCTCTTGGTTCGTTGTCGCTCACCATGGCCGGACCGACCAGCGATTACGGCTATACGATCTTCGGGAGCGACACTGCCTCGACGCCCGGTTATGTGACGGAAAGCGCGACCAAAGCGACCTGCAGCGCGGGCGGAACGTGTACTTACACCTTTACGCACGCGGTCCCCGCAGGCGCCACGGGAACATACGCAATCGGACTCGAAGCGCGCCGGACGGAGACGATTCTGGCCGGACGGCCGAATCAGCAGACCGTACAATACGGTGCGGCCAATCCGGTCAGCTATTTTTCGGTGGACGGGTCCACGGTGGCGCCGCGGCGGCAGGTGGTCGAGCTTGACCAACTGCAACCAGTGCCACTACGAGCTGTCGCTGCATGGAACGCTGCGGAACAACACGCTTTATTGCGTGATGTGCCACAATCCCTCGAATACGGATGCAACCACTCGCGTGGCTGCGACGAATCCGGCGGACAAGGCGCTGCCGCCGCAAGGCATTAACTTCAACATGCTGGTGCATCGCATCCACTTCGGCCCCAATGCAACAGCGGACGGCGCGAAGAATCCTTATATCGTGGTCGGCTTCGGGGGCAGCCATAACGATTTCTCAACGACATTGTTTCCGCCGCTCAACCCGAACGGTTCTCCCGGGGACACGCAAAACTGCTCCCTGTGCCACGTCAACGGCAGTGAGCTGAACCTGCCGCTTGGGCTGAATCCGGTGGTCGATCCGCAGGGCTGGATTAATCCGAATCAGGCGATATCGGGCGCCTGCAGCGGCTGCCACACCTCGAAGCCGGAGGCTTCGCACATGCTTGCTGAATACGACGACGGAGCTCGGGGAGAGTTGCACGGTGTGCCACAGTTCGGGCGCGGCTTACGCGGTAGACAAGGTACACGCGCAGTATTAAGGAGCCGGACCATCCTATGATCCGGCGTTTCGCCATCAGCCTTCTTCTCCTGTTTCCGACATCGCCGGCGCTTGCCCAGGAAGCGCCGCCAGCCGCATCGCAAACGAAGCCGACCTATGTGGGCTCCGAGGTCTGCGGGATGTGCCACGAGGATATCGGCAAGGCTTTCGCCAGCAGCCCGCATGAAGCCGTGGATCAGGGCGACAAGCACGGTTTCAAGGGCAACGCCTGCGAGGCGTGCCACGGTCCGGGGAGCAAGCACGTGGAAACGCTTTCGGCCGCCGACATCCGCAATCCCGCGAAGATTGCGCCCGCGGAACTGGACCGCACTTGCCTGACCTGCCATCGTAATCAACCGACCGCCGCGGGACGGCTGCAGGCAAGCCACGCCCACAACTCGATCTCCTGCATCGCCTGCCATTCCGTGCACGGTCCCCAGGCGCTGGTGGTACGCAAGGCGGCGGCGGTCAATACGCTCTGCGAGAGTTGCCACTTCGACGTGAAGGCGTCGTTCGCCCAGCCGTTCAAACACCGGGTACCCGAAAATGCGATGACCTGCGTCGATTGCCATAATCCGCACGGCAGTTTCAAGCCGGGCCTCATGCAGACGGCGGGCGCCAACGAACCGGGCTGCTTCAATTGCCACGGCGACAAACGCGGCCCGTTCACCTTCGAGCACGCGCCGGTGCGCTATGAAGGCTGCCAGAGCTGCCACGAGCCGCACGGGTCGGCAAATGCGAAGATGCTGATCCGTCAGGAAGTGCATGCTGGTCTGCCTTGAGTGCCACGCCAATCTGCCCACTCTCCCGAACACGATGCCCCCGGTCACGGGCGTCGTTCCGCCGGCGTTTCACGATCTGAGTTCGCCGCGATTCCGCAACTGCACCATTTGTCACCAGAAGATCCACGGCAGCTACGTGGACAGCCATCTCCTGCGATGAAGAGCTTCTGTTGCGCAGTTCTGGCCGCGCATCGCGTCTGGCCGGTGGGTTCCACTTGGCCGCCGCGCAGCAGCCTGCGCCCGATCCGCGATGCTCCAGCCGGCCTCCGCGCAGCAGGCGGCCGCGCACCTGCAACGGCGGCGCCGGCGGCGGAGTCGCCGGTTCCGTCGGACCAGACCTGGTTGACCGGCTACATCGATCTGGGCTACCGCTGGGTGACGGGCGTCGGCGGCAGCTTCGATACTTACCGCAGCGTTGTGGATCTCGGTTCCGGGCCCAAGATGCTGGGCACCGATTTCACGGTCAGCGATCCCAAACATCGTTACTTCGACACGATCAACGTGCGCGCTTTCAACTGGGGCGACGATCCTTACTCCACGTTTCATCTCGACGCGAAGAAGGCGAAGCTCTACGACTTTTCCGTCGATTACCGCAACATCGCTTACTACAGCAATCTTCCGGCGTTCGCGGATCCGCTGATGGATATCAACGGCGTGGTTCTGAACGAGCAGTCGCTCGATACCCATCAGAAGATGAGCAGCGCTCAACTCGATGTGTGGCCCGGCCGCTGGATCGTTCCTTATCTCGCATTCGATCACGACTCGGATACGGGCTCGGGCATAGCAACGTTCGTTTCGAATGGCAATGAATATCCTGTCGCCAGCCTTGTGCGCAATTCGACCAACAATTATCGCGGCGGCGTACGTCTCGAGCTTTCCCGCTTCCACATCACGCTGGAAGCAGGGCGGGACGACTTTCAAGGACGATCAGCAGTTGAACCAGAGCCCCGGAGCAGGTCAACTACGGCAATTTCTTTTCTCCGCTGCTGGGACAAACGCTCTATCTCACCGGACTCGGAGAAGCTTACGGGGTGCGCGGGAGCAGCATCTACACCAGAGGGCTGCTGTCGGCGAACGTTACTTCCTGGCTCGATCTGTACGGCCAGTTTCTCTACAGCCAGCCCGATTCGAATGTGAATTTCCAGGAGTTCTCAACCGGGAATCAGGTGCTGCTCAGCCAGGTGTTGTTCTATGCCGGAGAGCAGAGCCTGGTTTCCGCGGAAGCAAAGCTGCCCCATACCTCGGGGAGCTTCGGCGGCGAGATCCGGCCTTTCCGGCGGCTCCGCGTTCTTCCCGCGTGGCTGACGGACCGGATGCACACGAACGGTTCGAGTTCGACGCAACAGAACCTTGACTACTACCACGGGACCGCTGGCTCTCGATAGCCTGCTCAGTTCCTCGCTGGTGACTAACTACAATCAGGCCGAGGTCAGCCTGATGTTCGACCTGACGCCGAAAATCACGCTGCGCGGCGGATACCGCTATGTGTGGGGCAACGCGAGCGACGTCGTGCTGCCTCATTTCGGGGCTGGGGGCTCTCGATGAGGGGAAGATCCGGCGCAACGTGGCGCTGGCAGGGGCGGCCTGGCGCCCGTTCGAAAAGCTGTCGATCAACGCCGATTTCGAAGGCGGATCGAGCGGAAGCACGTACTTCCGCACCAGCCTTTACGACTACCAGAAGGGGCGCGTGCGCGGCAGATATCAGATCTCGCCGTCGTTCAGCTTCTCGGCGAATGCAAGCGTACTGCATAACCACAACCCGACGCCGGGGATCAACTACGACTTTCTGGCCCACCAGGAATCGGCGTCGCTTCTCTGGTCGCCTTCGGGCGGCAAGATATCTGACTTTCGAGGGCAGTTACACGCGCGTCCACGGTACGGTCGGACATCAATTATCTCGATCCCGAGTTTCTTACTCCCGAAACGTCGCTTTACGTCGACAACAGCCACACGGTGACGGCGTTGATCGATCTGAAAACTTGCCGGGCTGGCTCGGGCTACAAAACGAGATTGACGTTCGGGGGTTCGGCATTTCTGTCTTCGGGCAGCAACCCGACCACGTTCTACCAGCCGTCGGCGAAGCTGGCCATCACGGTGAACAAACACGTCGACTGGGTCAGCGAATGGCGCTACTATGGCTTCGCGGAAACCTTCTATCTTTACCAGAGTTTCCGCTCTCAAATGGTTACTACCGGGGTGAGGCTCTCCCGATGAACCGATTGCCTCTGTTTGCGCTCTTTCCACTCTGCGCCGCGGGTTTGTACGGCGCGGAGGTTTCCGCGGATTCGGCGCGCGGCGCGCAGGTGTTCGAGCTGCAGGGCTGCGACAGCTGCCATGCTCTGAACGGCGTCGGCCCGGCGATCGGCCCCGATCTGGGCCGGCTTGCGGATCAGGGGTTCACGCCGGCTTCCTTTGCGGCCACAATCTGGAATCACGCCCCCGCGATGTGGACCGAGATGAGATTGCGCAATGTCGCGCACCCCGCAATGGACGAACAGCAGGCGGCCGATCTGTTCGCCTTTTTCTATTCCCTGCGCTTCTTCGAGCAGCCCGGCGACGCGGCGCGAGGCAAGGCTCTCTTCACGACGCTCAAGTGCGCCGAATGCCACGGCCTCACGACGGCGAAGCTTGCGGACGCGAAACCGGTGAAGCAGTGGACCGTTCCCGGCGATCCGCTCGCGCTCGTCGAAACGATGTGGAACCATTCGACCACCATGCGCGCGGAGATGACGCGTCAGAAGATCATGCTGCCGCAGCTTACCGGGCAGCAATTGGCCGATCTGCTCGTCTATGTCCGATCGGCGCAGGGGCTGACGCGGAGCAAAGGCGTGTTCCAGTCCTCATCGGCGGAAGAAGGAAAAGGATTGTTCGAATCGAAGGGATGCTCCGGCTGCCACACCGCGGAGACGCGCTTCTTTGCGATCGGCCTCCGCGACGAAACGATTACGGATATCGCGGCGGACATGTGGAATCACGGCCTCGACATGAGTCTGAGAAATCAGGTTTTCCAGCCCGGTCAGATGCGCGCGATTGCCGCTTACATCTGGTCGCGGCGAACGCTGGAGAGCGAAGGGAACCCCGGCGCGGGCTACAAGGTCTTCACCGCGAAGAAGTGCACGGTGTGCCACGACGATGCCGCCAGCGGAGCGCCGCCGCTGACAAACGGAAGCCAGTACTTTTCGGCGGCGACTATGATTTCAGGGCTGACGCGGCACGGTCCCGCGATGCTGGACCGCATGCGTGAGAAACACCTCGGATGGCCCCATTTTTCGGCTGAAGAGATGGCCAATCTGATCGCTTATCTGAACACGCGGAGTTCGCGCAATGGCCGATAACGACACACAGAGCGGCGGCCGCCGGCCGGTTCTGGCGATCCTGACAAGCCACTGGCTCAGTGTTCTCGGCGCGTCGCTGGTTACGATCGCGGGCTGCTCATGGCTCTTCCTGCTGCCGATGCACATCGCCGGGCAGGCGCAAGACCCTTACGCCGGAATCCTGATTTTCTTTGTGATCCCGGTGCTGTTTTTCATCGGTCTCGCTCTGATCCCGGTCGGGGCGTATCTCGCCCGGCGGCGCATTCGGGCCGGGCTTGCGACGGCGCCCGACCGGCGGGTCACGTCTGCGGCGGCTGGCCCTCTTTTTCGGCGTGATGACTGTAGTCAACGTGGTCATCGGCAGCCAGGTGAGCTATCGCGCCGTCGGTCAGATGGAGACCGTTCAGTTCTGCGGCCAGAGCTGTCATGTGATGAAGCCTCAATTCGTCGCCTATCAGCGGAGCCCTCACCGGAACGTGAAGTGCGTCGATTGTCATGTGGTTCCGGGCGCGGCGGGATTCGTACAAGCCAAGATGAACGGGACGCGCCAGCTGGTTGAGGTCATGATGGGCACTTATCCGAAGCCGGTACCGCCTGCGCTGGAGACGAACAGACTGCCCTCCTCCGCCGAAACCTGCGAGCAGTGCCATTCGCGCGCGATCGAGAGTGGTTCGCGGTTGCGCGTCGAGTGGGGGTTCAACGACGACGAGGCGAATACCCCGGTTGAAACCGTTCTGATGATGCACGTCGGGGGCGGGCGTACAGGCGGCATTCATGGAGCCCACATGGGACCCGGCGTCACAATTCGTTACCGCGCCGCGGACAAGGAGCGATCGAATATTCCGTGGGTCGAGTACCGCAACAGCACAACAGGCGAGACGTCCGACCTATCTGGCGACCGGGGCGAAGGACCCCGGGGGAGAAACCTTCGTGATGGAATGCGCCGACTGCCATAACAGTCCGGGGCACGCATTCCAGCTGCCCGCGGCGGCGGTCGACGGTGCGATGGCCGCCGGCAGCCTTCCCACCGATCTTCCCTTCGCGCACAAGACGGGAATTCAGGTGATTTCCGCCTCTTATGCCAACGACCAGGATGCCGCGGCCAAAATCCCCGCAGGCGTTCGCGGCGTTTTATCAGCAGAAGTATCCGGATGTTTTCGGCAAGCAGGGCGCTGAGATCGGGAAAGCCGGTCAGACGCTGGCAGAGTTGTATCGGGACAATGTCTTCCAGGAGCTCGGCGTCAAATGGGGCACTTATCCGAACAATCTGGGCCATAACGACAGCCCGGGCTGCTTCCGCTGCCATGATGGAAGCCACTCGACGGCCGCGAAGCCGCAGAAGACGATCACGCAGGATTGCAACGTTTGCCATCAGGTGCTGGCAGTGCAGGAAAAATCGCCGGAGGTTTTGAAGACTTTGGGTCTGGCGCCCGGCAGCACGAGTCCCTGATTCATATCCAGAAGAAAAGGAGTAACACGAAGATGAGAATGGTCTTTATATCGCTGACGCTGGTAGCCCTTTCGGCGGGAGCGGCTTTCGCCGCCGACGCAAAAGCGGGTGCAGGCGGTCTACGACAAATCGTGCAAGACCTGCCACGGTGCCGACGGAACGGCGAATCCGGCGATCTCGAAAATGATGAAGGTCGACATGGCGGATTTGAAATCATCCACGGTTCAAGCGATGAGCGACGACGATCTGAAGAAGGTAATTACGGATGGCAAGGGAAAAATGAAACCCATCGCGTCCGTTACGGGGGCGTCGCTGGACAATGTCGTGGCATACGTTCACAGTCTGAAGAAGTAGACGGCCGCCGTCCGGAGACTAATATCCCGTCGATATCAGTAGTATCGAGCGTGAAGCGCGTTAAAGCAACGGTCAAAGCCAAAGCGCACGCGTCGGCGACATTGGCACATTAACGAGGAGGCCGAGGACTTATCCTCTGTTCTCCCCCTGATCTCTGTTTCAATCGTCCCATACGGCCCAGATTCTTTTGCGGAATTTGACATATAGAGCTTGACTGACGCTCAGTTCACACTATGCGGCCTGGCCAATCTGTTTTCCGCCACCTGATCGTCGTGAGCGTACCGCGATTTGCATCAGTCCGCAATTCAGATGGCGCTTTCAGGGATAGAGACCGATAAACGCGTTCAGGTCCGCCGATTCGCCTTGGCGGGTTGCGCCTATACGCCGAATGGCATCGCGCTCATCGAGTCGACCTTCGCCGGAGAACGGCGCTATCGGAAAGCGGCCAACAGACCCAATTAACGGCGAAAGATGAAGAGATGAAGTTACGGGAACCACTCGAACCCATTTTCAGGCGACCGTCTGACCACTTCTCGCGCTGGGACCACCCACCTCAGCCGCCGACGTACACGTTCAAAGCGAGGTCACAACCTTGATTGCCTCTAACATCTGCTGATCTGTAGTCGGGTAAGACCGCGCGCCGTTTATGTCCCTAACTACACGCGGCGTTACGCCCTGACCTTCGAGACAATTTCCGCCCCAAGTGAACCAGCCGAAGACAGGTATTCGTACTGAATATCCGTCGCCGACGGAGAAATTCTGAGCACCCAAAACGTTTCCTGCAGTTTTTGTCCCGACGACTATGGCGAGATCGTTTTCTTGCGCAAAACTGGCGAGCATCTCCGCCGCGCTGTTCGTCCACTCGTTTACGACCAGGATTATCCTGCCATGGAATGGCTGCGGCCCGAGCCCTTGCGTGAGCAGAGCGACGGTCTTATCTCGAAAGGCAAAAGCCGCGAGCGTTGAGATTAGCGAGCCCTTGTTACTCGGCATCGGAACCCTTGGCAGTCTCGCTTTGTCGTAACCATCCCTCAGGCTTTTCGGGGTGATGCTATAACCGATTGGCCGCTGATCTGGACAAAGATAGCTGGCCAAAATGGCGAAGCCGAGGCTCCCGCCGATGTTTCCACGCAGATCGACGATCAGGCGATCGCACATCTGCGCCTTCAGGCCATCGATCGCGAACTTCAGTTCTTTTCCAAACCGTATTCCGGCCGCGCCCGAAAAATAGGGTACCCGCAACAAGCCGATGCCGGATTCCAGCATCCGACCGTCAATGGGCTTGGGTTCAACGATCGGCGGACGCTATTTAGTTCCCTTTCTGACTGGAATCGAAATCGAAACGGTACGCGGTCGTGTGTTCTCGATATCGCCGATCACCAGTTGATGCGTTTGGCCAGTTGTGAAGGGCGGATAAGTCGGGGGGCTGAAATTTACGCCGTCCACCGAAACAAGGAAATCGCCAGGGCGAATTCCGGCTTTGTCCGCTGGCCCCTCGGGAAACACATCGAGAAACATCCACTGATCGCTGCCTCTGTGAGCGATTGCCTTGAACGTGGCGTTGATGGTGTGTTGAGGAAGAAACCGATTGTGGACTCCGTGAAAGAACCCCGTATGGCTACTCTTGAGCAGTTTGAGAAGCTCACGAACGCCGTTTTCAAAGCTTTCCATTTCAGCCGCAAGAAGCCCAGGCTCCCGTCGCTGGATTTCGTGTTCCCACTCAACGTAATCCACACCCGCAATATTTACGTGGCTCTTGCGAACCCGCTTTTCAATCTTCCGGAGAATACCAGATCGTTGTTTCTGCCCGAGGTTAGGTGGGCCGTTATGATTTGCTGCCATGGTGATAAACCGCCGAGACGGGCACGCCTTCAAAAGTGAAGGCGGCCCAGTAATACGGCGCGGTGTTGTGACCGAACTTTTTCAACATGTCCTGTTTCGCGAGCGTCAGAGACTCCGCCGCGGAATTACCCGCACGGTAGTGCAGATAGAACTCCCGGATCACTTCCAGCGCGGAATTATCATCGGCGGACCAGAGTGTCGAGACAACTCCGCGTGCGCCAGCCAGCAGAAACGCCTTCGACAATGTCGAAATTCCTTCCTCGCCCTCGATCGGCCCGATTGCGGTGTCGCAGGCCGAGAGAACCACAAGATCGGCGCGCAGGTGAATCTGAGCGATTTCAGAGGCTGACAAAAGACCATCTTCATGTTTTTGGCTGTCCTGTAGAAAAAGTAATCCGGCACGATCCGGATGTTCCCGGTCGCTGATGCCGTGCACCGCAAAATGCAAGGTTCGAAAATCCCCAAGCCGCGTTTGCTTAACGGCGGCTCCGTACTCGCCGAACCCGTCAGAATTGTTTTGTCGGAACCCTTGTAACCGGCACCGGCCGCAAGAATCTCCTCCCTGGAGTTCGGAAGATTTGAGATGTTTTGTCCGGCGATCCCACGGAGTGCGACCAATTTCTTTATTTGGTCCGCCTCAGTTGAGTACGGAACCCCTCCGACTGCAAACAGTCCCTGGCGCCCACGTTCGGGGCTGTTCTTTTGATGTGCAAGCAAGTAGAAGCTCGTCGCCGAGGGAGATATTAGACGACACTGGTCTCGCCAACATATGGCCCCGACAGGTCGTGAAGAGCATCGAAAGGCAGCAAGTGAAGGACGCCATCGCATACGATCATGAGAGTTTTCTTCCGGACTGCATCTCCGAGCGGTCGCAGCAACTCGGCGTAAACGTCGGCCGCAGCCCGATCCGTCGGCTTTCTTCCAACTATGGCCTTCAAATATGCCGTGACACTGGCTTCGATCTTCGCTCTGCCGCCGAGGGAGATGATACGCAGTCCATCGCGAAGAATCACCACACAATACGAGTGCGGTTCCGCGATTACGTATTCGAGAATGGCAGCTGACGGGCTCAGCGTTTGCTGAATCCGAGAGAGAGACACTTGGGTCCCGGCTCGCGTCTTCAGGATGTCCAAGGTCGGGGACAGCCATCGCGCCTGCTCTACCGTCAAAAGCTGATCGCGGATCGACTCTACGTCGGAAATCGCCTCGGCGTTCATCAACTTGAGGCGTAGCGCCGAGATCGCATTTCCCACGCCGATGGCCGCGGCTTCCGTTCTTGAGCCGCCCAGCAGCAGTCGGTCATCGTTCGACCACGAACCTGCTCGATGACCGCAAATGCCTTTCTGGAGTCATTCAGCTTATCCGCCAGGAGCGCGAAGTGTCGCGTGTACATATCGCTCGCCAAATTGATCCACGCGGTCTTGCCTATAACGGTGGGATCGGCCGCAACCACGGCGTCAACGAATGCATCAGCGCGGTCGTATGTCCGGTCTGCGTCTGCGAGCTTTCCTTGGGCCAATTGAATCTTTGCTACTCCATCGAGACGTTCCGGCAGGGAATAGAACTCGCCATTCGACTGGGAGCCCGCCGACGCTTGCGACAAAAGCTCTTCAGCCTTTGACAGTTCTCCCCGCGAGCGGTAGACGTCCGAGAGGGCCAGTTGCGCCTCCACAAGATTTGCGCAAAAACCCAGAGTTCCTGCAGATGTTAATGGCCTGCTTCAGATCCGCTTCGGCACCGAATAGATCATGTTGCTGCCGATCGATCTCCGCCCTCGCCAGAAGCGTACTCTCCTGGTAAACGGGAACGTTATTTTGTTTCGAAGTTCAGGACATCCTTTACAATCTTTCACGCCTCGGCAAACTTGCCGAGACCGGCTAGCTAGCGCCTCGGCTTTGATTACGTACATCATAAACGGATAAGGCGCGCCGGTTGTGGACTGCGACAGTTTGATCGCTTCGTCCAAGTATTCAAGCGCATCACCGTACTGCTTCGTTGCTGTTAAGCCGTTACCGATGGCATATAGGTATTTCACCTCCGAGCCCACATCATGCGCAGCCATCGCCGACAGAAGGGCGCCGACAATCTTCTTGCGAGCTGTTGCGATGTCGCCGCGATAAAAGGCGGTCATGCCTAGCCCAGCGGCGGCTCTGTATTCCCATTTTGCATCCTTCAACAGACGTGCAAGCCAGGCAATCTGCTCCCAGTCCCGCTGCATCGCATCCGACTGCATTTCGCCGTCGATATCGGCCTTAATCGATAGACAAAAAAACCGGAGACGCAGATCCCGCTTCATGAGGTCGGAATCAAGCTGACGTTGTAGGTCGGCGGAGATCACCGGAAGATTACTGCTCGGGGCCTTCGCCCGGATCAGTCCCAGTCGGGCGTATGCCAGACCTCCCTCATCGCCGCGTGCCATGAATACTTTCTCGGCCTTGGCAAACGCCGGCTGGGCCGCTGTCCATGCGTTCAGGTCGGCGAGGTCGAGGCATGGCGCAGTTGCGTCGGCGGCCCCGTCTCTGTGATTTCAGCTTGCGTCCAAGACTGAGCGGCAGCTATTTCGATCGGCAGAATCGACAAGATCAGTACAGATATCGCAAACTTCACAATGCTAACCCGAACGGAGGTTATGGTCGCGTCGAACCGAGTTTCGCACCGCGAAATAATTCGTTCAAAAGTACCGATAGACAATTCGATGGAAATCCGACAATCTCTTTCGGAATTTTCGTGCGCTTCGATACCAACCCACGAATCGAATCAGGACTCGCCGAGCGTAACGTCCGCCCCGAATAAAAAAAGTAACATAATTTCGGATTTATTTGCAAAACGCTCTCGACTATTTTTGAGGAGGTAGTTTTATGTGGACTGATTTCGGATCAGTCATTATAATTCCGCAAAACTATGACGAAATGCCAGAGCGCCAGCGCAGGCATACCATTCCGATATGTATTCCGGCGCGGGATAGCGCTGGAGGGCTAATCGCGCCAGAGTGGTTTCACAGCGGCGTTGCGCCCGTCCGGAAGGAACTCGTGCGGATCGCCCGTTTCGTCCTCGGCGATCCGTGGTGTGTCTCGGAGTTGGCCGAGACTACGGTCCACCGCCTTTGGGCTCGGCACGGCGATTCGATCGGACGATACCCATCGCGCAGAGTTCTGAAGAAGGCGATGTGGATAGCGCAGGAACTGAAGATCAGCGACTGGCGAATGAGAAAGCACCCGAAACTGTATCTCGCGCTTAACGCGTTGGATCAGAAGTTTCAGGAGCAGATTCTGGCCGACTCGACGCAGCGCATCGACACTCTGGAGCGTCGCATCATGCTGGATTCGGTTGACGACCGTCTTCGGCTTGAGGGGCGCTCGGAGATGCGGCAGGTCTTTCAACTCGTTCGTCAAGGTCATTCGTGACAGGAAATCGCCGCTCATATCGGGGATTCAGACCCAGAGCCGGTGAAGCGCCGATTTTATCGATGGCTCAAGAGCGCCAAAGTGGGGTGAGGCGTCGCCGCTCTACGCCGCCGTTCTAAAATGTGGGCGGATGAATCGCGAGACCCCTGAAGAGAAATACGAACGAATCCGGAATCAAGTACGGGGAGCGATTCTTCGGGAGTATCCGAATCCCAGCCGAACCGGATGCCCGGGCGCAGAGTGCCTCGCCGACATCGCGGGACGGGTGGCCGATTTCGATGGCACCAAAGGAGGAATCCCACTGGCAACACGTTACGCATTGCTCGCCGTGTTACAGGGATTATCTTGATGCACTGGAAAAGATCCGTCTGAGCAGACGGGGTTCATCGAAATAATTGCGGTTTCGCACCGCCGAAACGGCCTGTAGAGTTGCACGGACCACAATATCCGGCTGATACAGGTGAATCTCGTGACCGCTCCCTGGCGCGGTTATGTGCACTGTATTCGATCTCAGAAAATCCAGCCGAGCACCGGCGCCATCGCGGGCGTGACGGTCGGCTTCCGTTCCGGCGGGCTCGCTCGACAACACGACGACGGGGAGATCTCCCAAAGGGGGCTTCTTACCATCGTCTGTCGCATCGAACTCTTCCAGGAATTCTTTTCGCCACGAGAGGAGCGAATCCGGGGTTGCCCTGGCGGGATCCGACCTTTCCCAGAGCCGTTCGTCAAGCCAGAGGCGAACCGCTTGCATGTCTGGCGGCAGCCGATCGAACGGTTCGCCCTCGCGGGACGGTTTCGGTGGCCTTTTAGTTGAAGCAGGCAGTGGGTATACGGACCGCAACTCCTGTTCCGATAGATTCCAGATGAGACCGACATTCCCCTTGACGCTAATTCCGATCCGATTGCTGCTGTTTGTGAAGACGAGGCCTGCCACTTCATCCGGATAAATACGCTGGTATGCGGTAACAAAAATCCCGCCGATTGACGCGCCGACCAGAATATACGGCGGTTCTTCTCCGGCAGCGCGCAACAACGCGTGCAGCTCGTTGGTCGTCTGCTCCACGGTCTCATCGGCAGCCCCCGGATCACTCCAGCCGAGCCCAGCTCGATCATAGGAGCATACGCGCGTTTTCTCGGCAATCTTCGGTTGCACGAACGACCAGTCGATTGAGTATGCACCGCCGCCGGCCATCAGGATCACAGTGGGATGCGCCTCACCTGTGCAGTAGAGATGCAGCTTGTGGCCTCCGATGTCAACAAGCCGGCCTGGCGATGGGTATCCCGGCACGGCTGCGGTCTGGGCGTATACCTGTTCGACAAAAAGAACAAACAAGTAGAGAAAGCCGCACGATTCCCATATCCTCCTTCGACGCCGTGACCCGCGAGAAGTTAGGCCTTCATCAGGAATGCGCGAGCGTTAGTCGATGCTTTCTCCCCACACGTCCCGAATGGAGGTCGGCATCATCCGTAGCTTCTTACGTTCTGAATCTTTAACAAAAGGAGTTCAACACTTTCAGGCAGCCTCCAGCAGTTGAATGATGTTCTGAATGGAACGGTCGGCGTTGTGGAAAGCGTTTTCGAGTTTGCTTTTCGGGCGTGAAGCGGCCTCGGGCTGATGATGAAAGAGGCTGTTGGCGAGAGGGCCGCAGAGTTTTTGGTGAAACAGCAGGAAGAGGAGCGCGACTTTGGTTCCTTTATCTGAGAGCCGGTAGGCGTAACGGCTGCCGTCGCGTTCGAGCAGTCCGTGTCCCTTCATTTTGCGCAGGTCGTAGCGAAGCTGATTCAGTCCGTAGCGGTCGGCGGTGATGCCGAAGGTCGTGAGCACGGCGGCATGGATGTCTTTGGCGCGCCAGCCACCCATCGTTGTGCCGCCGTGCAGGAGCACCTCCATCAACCGAATCATGCGAGTGTCGTGGATCCGGATACCGGGGAACTTCGCGGTTCCGGCGGTGATGGGTAAGGCCAGCCGCTGCAGCAGCGGGAAGTCTACGTGAACGTTGAGGCACGAGGCTTGAAAGGCGGCGAAGCGGTCGGTGACCTGGAGGAACCTTTGCCGCACCGCTTCCAGATGGCTCAGCCCTTTTTTCAGGCCGAAGTCGGAGAGGTTGTTCGAGCAAACCTCATTGCGCAGGAAGGTGGAGAACTTCTCGTACTGCTTGATGAAGGCGTTCTTCCAGTACGCCCGGAAAATGTGATGGCCGTGTTCGATCTGCTCGATCGTGCTGTTCAGCTTCCCCTTCAGCTTCTTCGTGATCCGGCTGCCGAAGATCTCCGAAATCTTGTCAGCCGTCATTTTCCACAGACCCATCTCACAGGAACGTTCGAAGATTTTGTGGATGGGAAAGTGCCGTTTGAAAATGAAATTCCGGCAGTACTCGATCTGGTTGACGGCGTAGAACCGACCCAGGTTCATGGCCGCCCGCTCCCGTTTGGAGAAGCTGGGGCCGAGCCGCAGCGTCCAGTGGTCGAGACGCTTTTGAATCACCCGCGAAGTAAAACGGTCAGCCGCCGCCTGTAACGCGCTTACATCGGAGACTGCCCGGAACGCGTTGTCGTTCTTGCGGTACGTGACTTTCTCCCGGTTCAGTTCCCGCTCGATGAAGTTGTGGCCGTTCAGGTAGTACGTAGCCTGAAACGGAAAGAACGAGGCGACCCGCATCGACATCGGCCCCAGCACTTCGTCGTCGATATAGAAGTAGTAGTGGGTGAAGCGGCTGCGCTGCCGCCCCAGGACACGGTAGTTCGGGTCGTCCGTCGGATACTTTGGAGCGGTGGAGCGGAACGTCTGACCCTGTTCCATGCTCTTCAGGATGAAGAACACTCCGTGACGACCGGCTCGCTTCATGCGGTCCCCGGCGGGACGCACATAATCTTCCTTGCGCGCCTTCGGCTCCGCCCATTCGATCGGGATGCGGTGGTTTCGGGCATACGCCTCCACCCAATGCTGATACTCGTTAGTCCGCCGCGAGAGCACCGCCTTGTCGATCACCTTCTCGCCCACACGTCCCGAAAAAAGTAAACCACCTGCGAGGGTCGCGACAGGCCGCTCAGATATCCGTGAATGACCACCCGGTCGAAACAGTGGTGTACAAAAATCAGCAGGCTGCCAAACAGCTTTGTGAACGTCTCCATCGGTCGTCCTCCTCAGGTCTCGCTTGACAACAAGATCATCGGACAGACGACCGGTGGTTTCAAAATTTCAAATATCTTTGGCTAGTACTTAGAGGGCTTGCCTCGTTGTTATCGTCGAACAGGGCAATCGAGGCCGTCCGCCGACAGACGGACGCCATGGGGAGCGAAGTCTTCGAAGTTGGTCTCTTCAAACCCGATGCCCCCGCGGGGGAAGCCTTAATGATTCCTCGTGTTTGGGATGGTGAAGCGCTGGTGCGGTCGATTCCCTGGCTCCGCTATCAGAATCGGGAGGGCCGGAATATCTATGTTCGGCCCAACGGCGAGCATAATCTCACACTCCTGGATGATTTGAGCAAAGATGCCGTGACCCGGCTGAAGCGCGCGGGCTTTTCGCCCGCTTTGGTCGTTGAAACGTCTATCGGCAATTTCCAAGCGTGGTTGAAGCATCCTTGCAAGCTAGACCGAGAAATGGGAACCGCGGCTGCTCGCGTCCTGGCCTCCGAATTTGGCGCTGATGAAGGAGCCGCGGACTGGCGACATTATGGCAGGCTGGCGGGTTTCGCTAGGCCGTATTCACACAATCGACGAAATGTGCTGAAAGGCATGATATGGCGTGGCGCAAATATGTGGCGGCGTCATATACATAAAGCGGGTTGCGTGATGAATGCGAAGTTCATTTCGGCTACCGCTGAGAGGCAGCCATCTGCCGAAAAGCTCCAGGGCTCCTCGCACTGTGGACCGTTGCGGGCGATTTATGTGCGCGACGGACAGTTCCGCATTCATGTAATCAGCACCGATGGATTACCGGAGATCCCGCTGACCGCGTTCGCCAATGAGTTGTTCAGCATCCTATCGGAAAGCTCAGTCCCCGGCTATATCCGGGAACTGCTGCAGTTCGTGAACTGGTCCCGCCGGGATGCAGTGTCGCTCGGGCAGGGCTGGGACATTTACGGAGATCCATGCCAGGTGCGCAACGCGGTTCGGGAGTATCTGACGGTCGCGGCACAATGCCGGATCACGGTCCGTCCGGACACGCTGGGTCTCAGGGCAGCTTATATAAACGCGACCAGTGAAACGTCGATCAGCGTTCGACTTTTGCTGGCGTCATTGAAAAAACTGTATGACGTTCTGGGGGACCGAGGTTTCTACTCGTTCCCCAATCCCATGGTGCATGAGGATGCGGCGAGAACCATCGCAGCGTTTCACCGGGGCCGCCGTGAAGCGATGCGAAACGCGTCAGGAAGATTGCCGATGCCAGCAGTCAGCGGCGTCGATGACCCACCTTCCGGCATTCGCCTCTCGCAGAACTATTTCCGGCTGGTGAACACCGAATGGCTTCCGAGATCTATCGACGATCCCGACTTCCCGAGTCACGTTTACGCGGCAGGCAGAGAATACGGCTGGAGCCTGCGCGAGATGTGTGCTGCGCGAACCCTGTTCGAATCGGGCGCGCGGATCTCTGAGGTCTTCGACCTGACCGCGGCCGATTGGTCTATCAGCCACTTCATGAATCGCTTCACCGCCCGCAACAAAGGTAGTTGCGGACAACGCGTCAAAATGCTCGCGGTCTCTCAAGTCACGGCCAAATTGTACCGGCGTTACTTCAACGATAAGGATTGCGGCCGTTTGGCGAATGATCGCGACGGCATTGCCACTGCGGATCTCAACAGTTTGCTCCGAAGTAACCCTAAGGCTCTCGAAGAAGTTCGGATCTTTCTCACTGCGCGCGGTACCTCCATGAGTTCGGCGCTGTTTCGCGATCACTATTGGAAACCCGCGCTGCGCGCCGCGGGAATCGACGCGGATCCCCACATTGCAAGGCACTGGTTTGTGACGAACGCTCTGCGGACCATTGAAACTACTGCTTCGGACGAAAGCGATCTCAACCGGCGCAAACAGGAACTGATCCAATACATGTCCTGGCGCAGTGGTGAACGAACCATGAAAGCCTACGAACATGTCGAACGCGGAGCGAGCTTTGGGCGCAGGTTACAGGCAATCCATCGGACAATGCGGCGTCGAGAACTCGAGGCTGAGCGCGAGATACGGCATTTGCCAGCAACCGCACAATGCCGACCGGCAGAATGCGTTCCACTCGACCACGATCTCGCCTTCCTTCTGGGAGAAGACGATGACGATTAACGAGGCGGTACAGCATATTAAGGAAGCGATCGGAGAGAACTGGCCGATCCAGAAGCCGATTCCCACCAATCTGGTCGGAATCCTCTGCGATGCCTTGTGGGACGCTGGATTGCCTCCGCGCATCAACGTCGCGAAAAAATACTTCGATGGTTTTCACGATCGGGCGTTTGCACCAGGTGTTCATGACTGGCAGACAGCACGGGGGTTCGATCACACTTTCCCGCGGTGGGCCAATCCCCACATCAGCGGACCGGATGCACTCTCGCAAACGCTTTGGCCCGCTATCGCACAGGCGCCGCGCACTTGTTTAGATCCGGCGAACGACGGACGATGGGCTGCACCTCATCCCAAAATCGTGGTCTATCTTTGCGAAATTGAAAACGATTCGATCCGCAACCTGCTTTCCCTTTACGCTCTGATCAAAGTTGGTCTCGGCCAGCACCCCCTGTACAGCCGGTTATCCGGATACTCCCTGCCGCTGCAAAAACTCCTCAAAGAACTGGGCCTCGATTCCGTTTATAAGATCGATCCCGACGATCTCCTGTTCCGAATATGTGAGGGCAGAGCGGGAAAAACTCTCACTGAGCACCAGCGGAGCTGGATTGTTTTGTCCTGGAACGGCCTTTATAACGCTTTTCAGGGTTATGCCGAAGGACTCTCGCCATCGCAGTTGGAGGCGATGTCACCCTATTTCGTCCGGCCGCTGGAAAACCGATACCGAATGAATCGTCAGCGACCCTCGATTCTCAGCCGCGACCGGGCGCGGGAAAAGGTGAAAGCCAAAAGCGATGTAGTGCATGCGCGTTTCACAAGCTCCGCTTCCTGGCGCGTGTGCGATGCAATCAGGCGCGGCGGCTTTTCGAAGCGGTGAATGCCGCCATTGCCGATGTCATCTCAAACCGGCACTCTCTTCCCTGGGACTTCAGCTACGAAGAGACGATTGCCACCGCCAACACACGGCCCCTCCGGCAGCGTGTCCTCCTGACATTATGGGATTCGCCATCGCTGTGGGATCGTGCTCTGGCGCTCGGCCATGAGGTCGGATATCAGTCAAAGACACAGCGCGCACGCGTCCACGAAACCGGACGGTTCTCGCGGAACCGAATCGGTTATCACGTGCAATATCGCGGCGTCGAGCCCGTAGATTCTCCGCGAACCGAGCGGTTCTGGTTCCTGGATCTCTACGAGCACCATGTGTTTACCGAAAAACCCAAAGCCGATGTACTGAAGACGCGCGCGGAATTTTTCGAGGCTCGTGGTTATGAAAGCCGGCTACCCTGGACACACGCGCCGGGCCTGTTGAAGCCGCTACGCAGGCACATCGGCTCCGATGCCGTTTTTCTCGAGCGCAAACACGGTTACCGCTTTCTGCATTATGAAGGAATTTACGCCGCGAGCCTTTTCGGCCATCTGGTGGTGCGTATGCAGACTGTGACCGGCGCGCGCATTGGTGAAGTTCAGCAAATCGCGCAGAATCCCGAGTGCATTAAGCAACTTGTCAATGTGGGCCCAAAAGGATCGACCCGGTGGTTGCTGCGCCTCATCGCAAAAGGCCGCAAGGAACGTTGCGACTACTTCATCGACGCCGATACGAAGGACGTGCTCATGGAAGTTCTGAGCTTTCAGCGGGCGCGGATGAAAGTGAAGAAGCTGCCGGCCGTCCCACACCAGTCGGCCAAATATCCGCCGGATCGGTACATTCTGCAATGGAACCGGAAACCATTAGGGCAGGACGTGCTGAATACAGCTCTGCGTTTCCTCCTGCATGAGGCGGTTCTCAATTCCGACGGAGGCTGCGTTCATCTCACGACGCATCTGCTGAGGCACGGATTCGCTACTGAGATGGCAAGCCTGAAGGTCCCAGTGGACGTGATTGCAAAGATTCTGCACCAGCGGAACCTCGATGTGACCCGATATTACTCGCGGCCCACGAACCAGCAGGTCATCGATGCCGCAGAGATCATGTTCGTGGATCGGATCGATATTGCAGCCGAAGCCCGGCGCAGTCCGCAAGAGATCGGCCGCATGTTACAGGAGGCCGAGGGCCAGATCGGCTCGCTTACCGAGGTGATCGGCGGAACCTGCGTGGTGGGTAATCTTTGTCCGGCAAAGTTTGCGTGTATCGGCTGTTCAGGCAATGCACCAGACCCGGATCGGCGATATCAGATCGAAACCAAACGAGCGTGGGCAACCGAGCAAATGGAATGGGCATCCAGACAAGGGCTCTTCACCGAGCGCCGACAGATGAAGCACATCCAGAGTGACTGCGACCTGATTATGGAAGAAATGGACCTGATCCTTCGCGCCCGCGAGGACAGCGCCCAGACGGTGACGATTGAACGGGAGAAATCGAAATGATCCCGAAGAGCGGAAATCGCAAGTCCCCGGATTGGCTGCAACCGATATGGGAACGCAAACGGCAGGAAACCGCCCGGCGCGAACAGTTGCGGTTCGCGCTCTGAAGCGGCAGAAGAAAACCGTAACGCTCTCGGCGATCCGTGAAGCTATTCAGGAACTCGATGGCATATCGATCTCGACCAATACGATTCAGCGCAACGAGCTCGCCTATGAGATCTATCTCAAGCACGCCTCGGGGGGCCCGGCACGGAAACCATCAAAAGGTGGAGCGCTATCTTCCCTGCGGAAAGCGGCGCCGGAAGCCAAACTGCCGGCGTTGCACGCCAAAATCACGCGACTCCGCCGAAACTCGAAGGACGCGCTCATCGCAAAGGTCATCGAACTAGAAAAACTCGTGGAGAACCAGACGACGCGTGAGAATGCCCTGCGCGATGAACTTCTGCTCGCCGCCCTCAAGGCTCCTCAGGGTCGGAGTTGACGATGCCACAGAATCAAGCTGATTTCAAAAATCTAAAGGAGCACGTCTCAGTGGCAGACGTGCTCAGCCATTACGGCGTTCAACTCAGGCCTGCCGGGCCGGGTAACTTTCGGGGACGATGCCCACTGCCCACACATACATCCCGTGTCAGTTCCGAGAGTTTCTCGATCAATCTCGTGCGCAATGTTTGGTCCTGCCAATCCGCATCTTGTGTCGCGGCGCGCGGCGGCCAGATCGGCGGGAATGTTCTCGATCTCGTAGCCGCCATGGAGCGATGTTCAATCCGGGATGCCGGTGTTCATTTACAGAATTGGTTCGCCACTGCGCTGTCGAGCCCGATTCCAGCGAGGTACACGTCCGAGAATGTCGCCACCGCACCCAACCCGCCATTGGGTTTCGTGTTAGCCAAAGTCGATTCCTGGCACCCGTACCTGGCACAACGCGGAATCACCGCTGCAACCGCGAAAACATTCGGTGCGGGACTCTACAAGGGCGACGGATTCCTCTCGGGCCGACTGGTGATTCCTATTCATGACCACTTGGCTCAGTTAGTCGCGTAGCCGGCCGCTCCATAAATGGAGAAGAGCCGAAATACAGATTCCCCGCAGGCTTCAGAAAGTCGCAGATCCTGTTTAATTACCATCGCGCGTCGCACTCCACAGAAAAGACCGTGATCGTTGTCGAAGGGTTCTTCGACGCCATGAAGGTCTATCAGGCTGGGCACCAGAACGTTGTCGCATTGATGGGGTCTACTCTCTCCCAACGCCAGTCTGATCTCCTGACAGATCGGTTCAAGAGTGTAACGCTGATGCTCGACGGCGATATCCCGGGCCGTCGCGCCGGCGACATCATCGCCAACTCCCTCGGCTGGAAAATCCCAGTCAAGACACTTGACGTAGGCGATGGCAGGCAGCCAGATCAGATGGGAGCATTGAGCCGATGGCAGCTCGTCTGGATCCTGAGAATGTCCAGCCGATGCGCCAGTCTCTTCATCATCTGGTGGCGAAGGCGCCATGGAGCGATGAAGTACTGCTGGAACGGGTGCAAACTTATGTTTTATCCGCGATGCAGAACCAGGGAGCAGTGAAGGCCTGGATCGTGGATGACACTGGGTTTCCGAAGAAGGGTAAGCATTCGGTGGGGGTGGCGCGCCAATACTGCGGACAAGTGGGTAAACAGGATAACTGTCGCGTAGCCGTGAGCCTGTCGGTGGCGACGTGGAGTTCCAGCCTGCCCATCGCCTATCGCTTGTACCTGCCTAAGGAATGGGCCGAAGATGCCGAACGGCGGGATAAGGCAGAAGTACCCGAAGCGGTTGAGTTTAAGACCAAGCCGGAGATCGCATTGGACCAGATCCGGGCAGCGGTGGCCGCGAAGGTGCCTTGCGGAGTTGTTCTGGCCGATGCGGCCTACGGGGTCAACACCGAGTTTCGCGACGAACTCACCCGAGTTGGGCTGCAATATGCTGTGGGCGTGCAAAGCTCGACGACGGTCTGGGCCCCCGGCAAACAGCCTTTACCAGCCAGGCCACGAGGAACAATGGGGCGGCCTCCGCGTCTGCTGCAGCGAACCCCGGACCATCAACCCGTCTCCGTAAAGCAGCTGGCTCTGAGCCTGCCCGCCGGCGCCTTCCGGGAAATCGCCTGGCGTGAAGGTGTGGACCGGAAACTGCAATCCCGGTTTGCGGCTGTTCGAGTTCGCCCGGCTCACCGGGATGACGAACGAGCGGAACCTCACGCGGAGGAATGGTTACTGATCGAGTGGCCGCGAGGAGAGGCAGAACCGGTTAAGTATTGGATATCGACGCTGCCATCCGGCACTAAGCTCAAAGCTCTGGTCAAAATCGCCAAACACCGCTGGATCGTGGAACGGGATTACCAGGAGCTGAAACAAGAGTTAGGGCTGGGACATTTTGAAGGTCGTAACTGGCGCGGGTTTCACCACCATGCCACACTGTGCATCGCAGCTTATGGGTTCCTCGTGGCCGAGCGGAACCGTTTTTCCCCCTCTGCCCGCGTCGGTAATACTGGAATCGTTGCCCCCGGGCCAGTGTCGGACTTCCGCCCCCGCGGATCGCCGCGTCCGTCCCGAACGGCATAATCCGAACTCAATCGCAACTTTGAGAATCATCCTTGCCCGGCTATTGCTGGAGCAACTGCCTTACTGTCCGTTCTGTGGATCGCGTTCGGGCTGATCCTCTGCGTCGATATCGGCGTCGATCACGCATGAAGCTGGGCGCGAATGATTCGGCGCTGTACGCCAGCGATCCTGCAGTAACTTCACCCTGCTGAGCTTCTCGATCGCTATACAACGCCAGTTCGCCGGCGAACCCACTGGCTGCAGACCGCTCTGGCTATCGCCGCCGTACTGATAACAGAGCGCGCGAAGCTGTCCTTCACGGTTCCGGCCCAGTCGGTGCGGACAGAACAATCTGGATCGCCCTTGATAACCGGCCTCGATCGGCTGCTTGTTCGCCACAGCCCTCCACACCAGCCGGTAAATCTCTTCCACCGTCTGAATCTGCGCCTGGACAACACTCATCTACGACCAGATTAAGCATGCCGTTGCGCTATCTTCAACGGCTTCAATATTTTATGACCCAGTAGTACTAGTGGGGGAAACTTCGTGGAGGTTCAAGTCCTCTCATCCGCACCAATAAAATCATCAACTTGCAAGCTTTTTCTGAGACTTTCCTGGATTTTGCAAAGTCCTCTGATTTTGCCCAGCATGATGTTCGCGTCCGCATGTCCGAGCCTCTGCGAGACAACCGGCAGCGGGACTCCGGCGCCGCTTCATTTGTTCGAAAACGGCAGAGTTGCCGGAATCAAACAAAACCTCACGCGACGGCCATCGCTTCAAAAAAGATTTAAATCCCCATTGGGTTGCAGGCGTCCGTTCCCTCATGAAGCATGCCGTATTCGCTGCCTTGACTCTGATGTTCTGCGTGCCCGCGCGACGCGAGAGGCCGCAACATGGCCGCTAGCACCCAACCACCGAGTGAGATCCAGACCCTGATCGAGAATCACATCGCTGGTTTCAACACCCACAATATGGAGCTTTTCCTCAGTGTTTTTGGGGACACCGCGATCATCATTGATGGCATTGCACCCTATCGCTGGTTGAACCCGAATGCTGTCGCCAAATGGCTTGCTGATGTAGAGAAGTGGCGTGAGAACCTTGGGGTTTCGCACGAGCGTCTGTCTTACGAGATGGGGTTCTGGAACGTAGAGGGGCCATATGCCTACGCTGTCGTGACGGGAACTCTTGCGGTAACGATCAAGGATCAAACCCTCGTTCGGACCGGGACCCTCGCATATACATTTTCAAAGCATGGCGAGGAGTGGAAAATAGATGCGCAGGCGTGGGGTCGCACTTCATAAGCGCAGGCGGAGAGGCGGACCTTTCGAAGAGTGTTCAGTTTCTGAACTTCTTTTCTTGCCCGGCGGGATTATGATCGCGCTTGAGATCACCGCCGAAATGTCGCAGATGACGGTCGCCGCGGTGGTCGCAACGGCACTTCGTGAAAAGGCCATCGGCAAGCCTGCCTCCCGGTCGATCCCGGACCCGCGGTCGTTCAGACAGGCCGGCGGAGCGCCCTGCATCGGTTCTCCACAGAAGACGCTGCTGGACCGCCTGGATGCAGCCGCGGGGGAAGTACACGATCTCCGCGAGATCCGGCGGGCGAGGGTCGATTACGGCCATAGCCAGACATCGATTTCGCGCTCGATCTCCAGGCTCATCAGGAGCGGCATATCGGAGTCACTCCGATGGAGCGACTCCGGATTTATCGCGGCGGACCCTGAAGCTCAGATCAGATTCGTACGCCGCAAATGAAAACCCTCCAGGCGACTGGCGGGCGTTCCTTCCACGAGAACCTGAACCAATGATGATCATACCGCGCGATTCACGAAGGAAAATCTCATGCTTCCCTGCTGGACTTTCCTGGATTTTGTGAAATGACGTGTTTCGAGGAATCATTTGCGCTCCGCTATGTTACTGAAAATAAATAAGCAAACGCGAGGTGTTACGATCAATCAGAACGGTAAAGAGATTCAAGCCCTCTCATCCGCACCAAAGTCATCACGGTATCTCCATCTTCGGGTAGATTCTTCCGCTTTATGGGCTTGCGACAGAAATCAAGTGAGGTTCGGAAAATGAGGCCAGGTCTGCAAAAGAGCGGCATCGCCATCGTGACTATTGCGTGCGCCGCCGGATTCGTTTTGTATGCCGCAAAGAGTGGCGACGCGAAAGCTGCGCCCGGAGGCGGACGGATCGAGCGAATCAAAGTGCACGGCAAGTCGCTTGAGGGCAATCTCGAAAACGACCCGCCGGATCGCAATGTGGATGTGTATCTGCCGCCAGGCTATGCCGCGAAAAAGAATCAGCGGTATCCGGTGCTCTATCTGCTGCACGGCTACGGACGGGTAATCGATACGTGGGTGCCGTTCATCGATCTCCCTGGGGGCGCCGACCGGGACATCGCGGCGGGGACTGCAAAAGAAATGATCGTCGTGATGCCGGACGCGAATACTCTGTATGGCGGCAGCATGTATTCCAGTTCGCCGACCACAGGCGACTGGGAGGGCTTCATCACTCAGGACCTGGTGCAGTATATCGACGGCCATTACCGCACGATCGCCACTCGAGACAGCCGCGGGCTGGCGGGACATTCCATGGGCGGGTACGGCGTGTGGCGCATCGCGATGAAGCATCCGGAGTTATACGCCGCGATCTATTCGCTGAGCCCGTGTTGCCTGATGAATAATCCGCAACCGGCGCAGAACCGGCCGGCGGCAGCTGCGCGCCCGGCCGCCGCAAATGGGGGACGAGGTCAGGAGCCGCGAGAGGGGCATCCCGTCAATGTGCCGTATGGCGAGGCCGCGGCGTGGTCTCCAAATCCAGCTGATCCGCCGCTTTATTTTGATTTACCGAACAAGGATGGCGTTTTCGATGCGTTTGCGGCAGCGCGATGGGTGGCGAATTCTCCGGCGGCAATGATCGATCAATATGTGCCGAACGTCAGGAAATACAAAGCGATCGCGATGGATGTGGGGCTGCAGGATACGCTGCTCAAGTCGATTCGGGACTTCGACGCGTCGCTCACGCGATTGAACATCCCTCATACTTTCGAGACGTTCGAAGGGGACCACTCAAATCATTTGCATGACCGGATCGAGCAGAAGGTGCTTCCCTTTTTTACGAAGAACCTGGTGTTCCAGGATCACGGCGCGAAAAGGTAGCGCCATAACCAATCGCCGCTTTGATTACGCTGACCCGTTCCATGAGACTTCCCGGCTCGACTGGAGACCGGTTCGAAGCCGAAGTCCCGGTAAGTCTCTTCGTGAATCTTCTCGAAGCGTACCGCTTCCTCAAAGCTGATTCTCCGCGCCTCCGTAGGTGTTATGAAACCGAGATTGCGAATGAAGAAGACCCGTTCCTGATAGATTGCTTCTTTTTTAAAAGACTTGCTTGTGCCCACTTCTTCCGCCACTGCCGTTTGTGGTGCATCTCGAGGGAGAGCCTATCAGTCCATTCGGGCGGGGATTTGCCAGCAGCATAGAACGCCGCCTGAACGAGGGCCGTGAAGCTTCCATAGTTGGGGCTGCCGGTCGCAACCTCAACCCATCCAAGGACGTACATAGCCATGCTGAGTTGCGGGTTTGGGCTGTCCGTCCTTATTCGCTTCACTTTAAGCGCCGCGATGGTCTGCAATGCCTCGACGGCCCAACGGACCTCGGCGGCCACGCTCCGGAGCCGCACCTGGCCCGCCGGATCATCCCACAGACCGATGTAAGAAATGACATCAGCGTTGCCGAGAACGTCATCCAGTTTTTCGGCCGCGCGTTTCAGGCCTTTCGCGGTGGCCTTCAACCGTTTGGGAACAGAAATCGGCTTTGGGTGGCGTGCCGGTAGTTGAACGATAATGCGGAGCCCAACCTCAATCACTCTTTGTAGCACTTTTTCGACGGCTTCCGACCGAATTCGGTACCCGAAGTAGACAGTGGTAGTGATCTCTTCGGCATGCACCTGTGACCCGAGTTCCGCCAGAAGTTCGAGCCTTAGTCAAATCGCCGAGCAGCCAGGCGCCAAGGCTGCGCTCGAATGCTCTTCTCAAGGGTGCGGTAGCCCGACACCGTTCTAACATCTTCGCGAAAACCCACCCACTGCTGTCAGAAAAATTCGTGGGTGGATTCCGGTTCGGGGAGCTTGCCAAGTGAGTGATACAGGGCGAGTTCGAGGCAGCGGAAGGTGCGAAAGCCATAGGATTTTCTCATCGTGACTTTGGCCTTGTTGTTCAGGCCCTCGACGACGCCGCTGGAAAGCAGTTTTTGAGCCCGGAAATAGTTGAGGATCAGTTCGCGGTGATCGCGCAGTGAGCGGGCGATCTTCTTCATCGGTTCGATGCGGGAACGCATCACCTGCCGGCACCATTCGTCGAGGAACTTTCCCGCCCAGCTGGCGGAGTTGTAATCCCAGAGTTGCTGAAACGCTTCCTTGAGAAGGTAAGCGCGGACCGTCTTCAGGTTGTAGCGGAGCAGGTCGCGCAAGCGGAAGCGCTGTTCGGTTTTGAGGTTGTCGCTCGCGTTTGAGCAGCAGCCAGCGCGATTTCTTCAGCACGGGAATCCGGCCTTCGAAGGCGATGCGACGCGATTCTCCGGCACGGACTTCGTCCAGTGCCTTGTTCATGTTCGCCACGATGTGGAAGCGATCGAGGATATGCAGCGCCTCTGAGCACTTTTCGCGAATGACCGTCAGATACGGCTTCCACATGTCGGAACAGACGAAGACAATCTTCGAAGCCGATCTCGTCGCCGATCATGGTGAAGAATCCCTGAAACGATTCGATCGTTCTTTCCCTGCCCACCCAGAGCAGTCGCGTGACGCCGAGATCGATCTGATAAACCAGCGTCAGGTACTTGTGGCCTTTGGCGTACTGAATTTCGTCCACGCCGATGGCATCGATCTGGCCGAGAACACGGTGCTCCAGCCCGAAGGTGACGACGTATTCGACGGCATCGAAAACCTTTTCCCATGAAGTGCGAAAGGCTTCGGCCGTTTCCTTCCATGACAGTTTTCGCGCCCAGCGCGCCAGAAACAGCATGTAAGCGCGAGTCAGCGTGCGTTTGCCGTCGCTCCACGGAACTTCTTCAACGACGACGGCTTCGCAGCGGCGGCAATCGACGCGTCGCATCGAATACACCAGGAACACCAGAAAGCCCCAGAAAGGAATGAACTCGAAGCGGCGCTCGGCGAGTTGATCGTATCCCGGTCCGGGCTGATGGCAGCGCGAACAAACCGCCCGCGAGCCTTTGCGCGGACGCACGGCAATCTCGATGCTCTTGTGGTCGGCACTGAGCCGGGCCTGGTGGTAGACGAATCCGGGAAAACGGTGGCAACGATTTAGAATCGTGATGAGCTGCAGCATGAAGGGGAAACCGGCGAAGACGGGAATTACCAAAGTAAACCGCGCCGCCACTCGGCCACATCACGACCTTGAGCATTACTGCCGGGATCTAAACAGCTGGCCGCGCTCGTGGATGGGAGAGGAAAAAGACATCCCGCCGGGCGAGAAGCTGGCGGCCTGCTTCCGGCCTTTCCTGGACGCATTAGCCGCTTCGGACCTGTCGCCGAAGACCATTCAGAAACACGTCGATAACCTGTGGGCGCTGGGCGGGGAAATCATTCGCAACCTGAATGAAACCCCTTCTCTAAACTAGTCTGCTGTATCTGAAATTTCTTTATATTTGCGGACCCTCCGGATGATCTGACTGGCACTTGCAACCCACTGAAAGGGCCGGGGGATTTTGTTGTATATGCGAATGTAATCGTTGATAGTCTTGATAAGGTCGCGGACGCTTCGGAAAGTGCCGCGTCGAATCTGTTTCCGGGTGATTTCTGCGAACCAGCGTTCGATTTGATTGAGCCACGAAGAACTTGTGGGCGTGAAGTGCACGTGATACCGCGGCCGGTCCGCCAGCCATTTCTTCACTTCCGGATGCTTGTGAGTGCCGTAGTTATCCAGAACCAGGTGAACGTCAAGCGTGGAATCCACGGATTGATCTGTTTTGTTAAGGAATCCGGCGAGGTGATCCGACTGAATGCGCCGCTCAGCCGCAGCCTCCTGACGCATCCATCGGAGTGCTTTTTCAATCCTCAGCATCGCTTGATCGTGGCCGATTACGCCGCCACGTAACGATAGCGCGTGGCGGCGTGCGCCTGGTTGAAATTCGGGATCATGGCCGTGCGTGCAGCATCGAAAACGGTCCACTGATCCGCATCCGGAAGCGGTGGAATCGTGACGTTCTCGCGCCGGTCGAAGCCGGCGAGGGCGGCATCCACCAACTCATCAACTTCCATTACTGCCGGCAACTTGTTTACATCCTTGCCCGAGCGCTCCCAAATCTCCGTCCGCGTCGCGGCCGGCAGCACGGCCTGGACATACACGCCCCTGGGCGCGAGCTCGACTTGAAGACCCTGGCTCAGGAAGAGGACGAAGGCCTTGGTTGCGCCGTAGACCGCGGAACCGTATTCCGGCGCCAACGCGACAACCGAACTGATATTTACGATGGCGCCTTCGCCCGCTTTCGCGAATCGTCCCGCGGCCGCATGGGCGAGCCGCAACAGAGCCGTCGCGTTCAGATTCACGATCCTGGTGACGTCGTCCGCGCTTTGGTCAAGGAACCCGCCGGCGGCGCTCATGCCTGCGTTGTTGACCAGGATTCCGATGCGAGAATCATCGCGAAGCCGGGCCTCCACCAGGGCGAGATCGCGGGCGTCGGTGAGGTCAGCTTGCAGGACATCGACCGTGACTCCGGTTTCCCGGCGGAGACGATCGGCAAGCTTCTCCATTCGGGCGCGATCGCGCGCGACTAAAACAAGGTCGTGGCCGCGCCGTGCGAAGCGGTCGGCGTAAACGGCGCCGATCCCAGTGGAGGCGCCGGTAATCAGTACAGACGGTTTAGTGGTCATTGTCATTCTCCTGAACAGCTCCAAATGTGTGCCGGAACCGCGATCCTCGCGTTCCGGCAGCGATTGATCAGCCTGATTTCAATGCGATTGCGGCCAGTCTATTTTCAAGCTCTATGGCGACTGTGACACCACGAAGCCTCCCCCGAGAATGATGATCCGTTTTTGCGAAATATCTTCCATCCCGCAATCCCCGCTCGTCAGACTGAGACGAGCGATCCTTTTCCCGAGTCCGTGGGATGGGACGGCGCCGCGACAGAAAAGATACAAAAACGCGCATTCGACAGATTCGTTCCGCTTGCCCTGGGGTAGCCAAAAGCGCTAAACTCCTAGTCCGATCCACGCCTGTGCGAGCGGAGCCGATGAGCTTTCTTCCAGAAGTTGCGTTGAGCGAGGACTTTCAACCGTTTGCCTGGTTTCACGAGGACCTCGGCTTTGTTCCCAACCTGCTTCGGGCCCAATCCCTTTTGCCGCGCGTCATCGAGTCCCAGGCCGCTTTTGAGAAGGCGGTAAGGCTCAACTGGGGGACGATTTCCCGCACGCAGAAGGAGCGCATTCTGCTCTGCGTCGCCGCTGACCGCCGGGACGTCTACTGCGCGGGTCTCGCACGAACAGCCCTGCTTTTGCAGGGAGAGCCAGCCCCCCGAATCGAAGGTCTGTTGCAAGACCATACTCGCGCAGGGCTCCCCGCGGGTGACATGGCATTGCTGGATGTTTGCAGGAAACTAGCGTCACCCGCGATTTCGGTGAGTTCGGTCGACATCGAGCGGCTCCGTCAGTACGGCATTGAGGATGAATCCATCATCGAAGCCGTGGTAACTGCGGCCCTCGGCATCTATCGTTGTACCTTGTCGGTGGGCTTGCATCCGGAACCTGATAACGACCCGTGGACCCTGCCGCCTGGAAGCCGAGTGTCAGTACCAGACGGGGAGCGCTCCACGCGGCCCCCAGCGGGGCCGCACGTCCGCGCCCCATATCTTAGTCCACGGACATTTGAGCCCTTCGGCACGCTCATGAAGAGTCATGGGTTCATACCGAACTTCTTCCGCGCTCAAACGTTGAGGCCGGATCTGCTGGCGGCCGAGACCGAGCTTGCAGCCGCGATTTTACTCCCCGAGGATACACTCGCTCGATCGCAGAAAGAAAGCATTCTATTGGCTGTGTCTGCGGCGAATCTCAATTCCTATTGTGTGGCGGTGCATTGCAATCTTTTGCGCGGCTTAGGCCTGCCGGCTGAGGAAGGCGACCAGATCGCGGTCGATCACCACCGATCTTCTCTTTCAGCGGCGGACAAAGCTCTTTTGGACTTTGCCATCAAGTTAGGGGCCAGATTTTCGGAATTCTCGCTCAGCGACGTCGACCGGCTCAGGGCGGCCGGCTTCACCGACCCGCAGATTTTGGAGTGCGAAGTGGTGACGGCTTTGAATAATTTCGCCAATTTTCTCCAAGGGGGCCTCGGCATCGAGCACGATTTTGACCCGCCGCTCGCCTTTGAGCAAAAGAAAGCGCATCTTACCGCTGTCTCCGATCGTCCAACCCCACCAGGTTCGGCTGCCTCCTCTGCCGTGGCCCAGGTGGAAGATCCGGACGCCGAGTTGACGGCCAGTGCGCGCGCAGGAAGTCTGGAGGCATTCGAAGAACTGATTCGGAGGCACAGCAGGTTGGTTTACCGGGCCTTGACCGCCATTTTAGGCAATCAGGACCACGCGCAGGATGCGATGCAGG
Source organism: Terriglobia bacterium (assembly GCA_963831795.1). GTDB lineage: Bacteria > Acidobacteriota > Terriglobia > Bryobacterales > Bryobacteraceae > BOG-234. The sequence goes on from CAWHSB010000035.1 coordinate 77,325, forward strand.
ATGTGATGCTCAGCGCGTATGAGCACATCGCCGGATTCCAATCGCGCTCGAAATTTTCGACATGGTTGGTGAGCATCGCCAGGAACAAGGCGATTGAGTATCTGCGGAAGCAGAAAAATGAAGTTCGTCTGGATGAGGCTGCGTTCCGTGAAGATCAGGATTTTCGTCCTCGCGAGTTGCGAGACTGGGTGGACAATCCCGAGCAGGCGTATTCTCGCCAGGAGATCCGGCAACTCATTGAGAGAGGAATGATGACCCTTCCGGCTAGTTATCGTACCGTGGTGATGCTTCGCGACATAGAACACTTGTCTATCGAAGAAACAGCGCGTCAGCTGGGACTGAGTGCGCCGACCGTAAAAGTACGCCTGCTACGAGGCCGGCTCCTGTTGAGAGAGTGGCTGGCGCCTCATTTTGCGGCCGACGCCAGGAGAGCAACACAATGATTACGTGCGACGAATTCTTCGCCGAGTTCGGCGATTACCTTGATGATCGAGTTTCGCCCGAGGTCCGCACGGAACTCGAACTCCATCTTTCCCAATGCCGGGTTTGTCATGTGTTGTACGATTCCACCTGCCAGACGGTTAAAATTGTCACCGATAGCGGTTCCTTCGAACTGCCTGAGAACGTCACGGACTCGATCATCGATAAGGTGATGGCGAAGCTCAGAGCCGACCCAGCCTGACATCGCGCTCAGGAAGAATTTGTAACTTCCGCTCCCCGGATCCCTCCTATGGCGTGTAAAGTTTGAGCGCGAGTGCGCTCAAGGAATTCAAATCAAGAAGGAGGAATCAACATGGTTCACATTTTTAAAGCAAGCGGGAAGCTTGCGGGTCTGGCGTTGGCTCTTGGATTTGTGACGGTTCAAGCCCAAACCGAAGGCGCAAAGATCGTCGAAACCGGGACGTTCCACGGCAAGGTACACAATACTTCTGGCCGCGCCACGATCTATCAGGAGAATGGCGGGAGGCTGGTTCTACGGCTGACCCGTTTCAAGACTTCGAACGGGCCGGACGTTCACGTGGTCCTCATCGCGGTCAAGGACGCGGACGACGATGCAAACTTTTTGAAGAACGGCACGGACCGAGTCGAGTTGGGCAGTCTCAAGGGCAATGAGGGCGACCAAAACTATGACATTCCCGCCGGCACGGATCTGGCGAAATTCCAGACTGTTTCTATCTACTGCGAACGGTTCAACGCGAATTTCGGCGCTGCGCCGCTCACGAAATCCTCGGGTCTGTAACGTTACTGCAATCGGGCCGGGCAGTGAGTTGCTGCCCGGCTCACAAAGGGAGAAAAACTTTGAACACGTCCTGGATTACACGTAAGAAATGGATTCTGATCGGCCTCGCCGTCCCGGTACTCATCGGTCTCTGGTGGGCGTTCCGTCCTGAGAAACTTTGGATTAATCAAAGAGTTGAAGAGCCGGCTCCATTCGCCTCGGCGGCCGAGCCTCAGCCGCTTTATACCGGGACGCTGGAAGGCAAGGCGCATCAAACCGGCGGTCGCGCCACGATTTACAAAGCGTCATCCGGCAACCAATATCTACGACTAACCGATTTCAAAACCTCGAACGGCCCCGATGTCCATGTGTTGCTGGCGAGAGGAAACGACGAGAATCTTCACCGGGAGGTCGTGAAGGGGCAACTCGACAGCATCGAACTTGGTTCCCTCAAGGGCAATCAAGGGGATCAGAACTACGATCTGCTGCCGTCAGCCGACCTGGGTAAGTACAATGCCGTTGTCATCTATTGCGAGCGATTCCATGCGATCTTCGGCGTGGCCAGGCTCGAACAGTTCTGACTTCTTTTTTCAGCCGTGGCGCGAACATTCAAATCGTCCGCATACGCTCCAGACCCAGGTCCCTGGAATGCGGCTGTGAACCCGCTTAGCGTGCCGGGTGATTGGAAAACGTTTTTCATGGCCAGCAAAAGGAGAAGGAAATGAGCACATTTCAAAACCGCCAGTTCAAGTTGGCCACTCGCCCCATTGGCATGGTCAAACGCAGCGATTTCGAATTCGTCACCGCGCCCGCCGCAGAGCCCGGTCCCGGCGAAGCGCTGGTCAGAGTCCTGTATCTTTCGCTCGATCCCGCCATGCGCGGCTGGATGAACGCCGGCAGATCGTACATCGCGCCCGTGGGCATCGGCGAAGTGATGCGCGCCAGAGGCATCGGCCGCGTGGCCGCTTCGAACGATCCGAGCCTGCCCGTGGGCGATACGGTGGTGGGTATGACCGGCGTGCAGGATTACGCCATCGTGCAGGCTAAGAGCGTCACCAGGGTGGATCCGCGCCTGGCGCCGCTGCCGCGGTATGTGGGCGCGCTCGGCATGGCCGGACTCACCGCTTATTTCGGCCTTCTGGATATCGGGCAGCCGAAGGAAGGCGAGACGTTGGTAGTTTCAGCCGCTGCCGGCGCGGTGGGCGCGGTAACCGGACAGATCGGAAAGATCAAAGGCTGCCGGGTGGTCGGTATCGCGGGCGGACCGGATAAGTGCCGCTATATCGTGGATGAGCTCGGCTTCGACGCCGCCATTGATTACAAGAACCAGGACGTGCGGGCAGAGCTCGCGCGCCATTGTCCCAGGGGCATCGATATCTATTTCGATAACGTGGGCGGCGAGATCCTGGATATCGTACTCTCCATGCTGGCGCGCCACGCGCGCGTCTCGATTTGCGGCGCGATCTCGCAATACAACAACCTGGAAACTATCGACGGCCCGCGAAATTACCTGTCGCTGCTCAACAATCATGCGCGGATGGAGGGATTCGTGGTTTTCGATTACACGGCACGTTACGCGGAAGGCATGAAGGAACTGACAGGTTGGGCGATGTCCGGCAAGCTGAAGGCGCGCGAAGATGTCGTCGAGGGACTGGAGACTTTTCCGGATACCCTACAGAAGCTCTTCCGCGGGGAGAATTTCGGCAAGCTGGTAATCAAAGTAGCCGCCGAGTAAGCCACTGCACAAATTGTATTACCGTTCCTGAATCCCTTCGCATGCCGCGACGAATTGGGTTGTGTCGCAAACCTGCAGTGGCAGGTTCGTCGATAAGAGTTGCCAAAAGCTGACCTCAACGAGGTTGCAACGCTCCTTCGGTGGCTAGCGAGCGTCATTTTGAAGCACTGCCCGCCCGATCGACAGTAAACTGATATCGTCGATGGACGTTGCCTGTCGGGTAAACGACCTCAGATCCTTCAGACACTCCTCGATCAAGCTCACCGGTTCGGCGCCGTGATGGCGGCCGGCCGCAGCCGCCAAACGACGGAACCCGTATTCTTCATCGGTGAGATTGCGTGCCTCCGTCACGCCATCAGTGCACATCAGCAATAACTCACCTTCTTCAAGAGACAACCGACGGCTCGAAAAACAGGCGTCGGCGAACAGCCCCAATGGAACGCCGGTAGCGCCTTCCGTACCCACCACGCCGTTCCCGATGTGCAGAAGCGGCACGTGTCCGGCGTTTATGAACTCGACCGAACCTTCGCGGTCCGCGCTTCCGACAATGAGAGTAGCAAACTGATCCGAGGGTGCGCTTCGGCAGAAAATCCGATTTGCCGCCTCCACCATCTCCTGCAACGGGGGACTGGCTTCGGCAAGACCTCGAAACGTCGCTTGGAGATGGCTCGCCAAAAGGGAAGCACCGAAGCCCTTTCCTGAGACATCACCCAGGAAGAAAAGCAAGTTGCCATCGGATTCAAATAGATCGCAATAGTCCCCACCAACCGGGCCGACGGGCCGATAGTGAAAATGAGTCGTCCAGCCCGGGAGGCTGGATACCCTGTCCGGAAGCTTCGCCTGTTGAATGCGTACTGCCAAGGCAAAGTCGATCTCCAGTGCTCGCCTTTCCTCGGCCGTCAGATTGTCTAACTGAAGGCTCGGCGCCTCGGTATTCAGCACGCCTTGATTACTGTTCATTGGTCTTAACATTTCCCGTGGGTTCTATAAGTCTCGGCGCCGGCCAGTCTTTACTTTCGACAGGGACGAGAGACACTTTCAGCAACACGGAAGCAGCCGGAATATTTCGTGTCGCGAACGGCCAAAACAAAGATCGGTTTCCTCGAGAACGAAGCCTCCGTGAATCGGCCGAACTCGAGAAAGGTGGCTGAGAGGCCGTCGGAGTTGTCGGTGAAGGGTGTGGACGTACCGGGGTTATCGGCGTCGAAGTTGAAGATGGCGGCCGCGTTCGCTGCCGCACAAAAAACCAGGGCGCGAAGAGTAGTCTGGTTGAGTTGCTGAAAATCATAAGCTGAATTCCCGTCGCTCTGTATCACGACATCGGCAGAGAAATTCCCTCATGGACTTTTTGTTTTTTTCGGGCGTTATGATTCAAGCGGTGGCCGTAACCATACTGGCTGCACGGCTCCTGCTGACCGCGATCTTCCTCTTGGCCGGATCGACGAAACTGGTGGATCCAGCGGGGTCGCGTAATGCTTTACGCGATTCGTTCGCCGACCGGTCACGTCCGCACACCCTCCAAACCACGTCGCGGGTTCGAGAGTTCTTGCGTTCGCAGAATATTGTTCATTTAACCCGCGCCATAATTCGAAGAATCGGCTCTCAATCTGGGATTTAAGGTTGCGTATTTTCGCCTCGCAATTCCGTTTGGCTGCAACGCTCCAGCGAACGATTTCGCTCCTGCAACGCAGTTCACAAATGCCACATGACAGGAGACGCGCGACTTGGAAATGAACACTCGGCCACGGCGAACCCACAAGAAGACACACACACCGCGAACCCGAAGAATGAAACTACCGCCTCAACGACCGCGCGCCGCAGAACCGCTTTCTCGATACAATACCTGTCGATGGAATGTGCGGAGTGTCGGAGTCTGGCTGCGGAACTTAACAGAATGGAGCGACGCCACTCGATCGCGCGAGAAGCGCTCCAGAGCAGCGCAAGAATTCACGCAGCTGAATTTCTCCGGCTCAAGGTCACGCTCACCGAAGCGCACCTAAACGTCGAAATGGCAACACAGCAGATCGAACTTCATCGATTATTTCATGGGAGCCCGGTGTTGAAATCCCGTTATGCCGTTGGCTAATTGCTTAGCTCGTTGAATCGCTGTTGCCCCGGTGGATTTGACCACTTCGCGACTGAAGGTTTTCGACACCCGGCCAGGACAGGGACCGCATTGACGCCCGCTTCTCGATCTCCGGATCCCGTAAGGTCAAAGAATTCATGCAGCGCGGCGATAGTATTTGAGTAAGCGAACCTGTGTCCGCACGCGGGGTTGTAGCTGGTCTGGCTTCGGAAACAGGATGACGTTGCCCTTGCCTTGATGGTTGCGTTCGGCGTGATAATGCTCGGTATAGTCTGCCAGCGCGCGCCGGAGCGGCTGCTCGCCGATCAGGATCAGCCTGGTTAAGCATTCCCGTTTTATCGATCGCACCCAGCGCTCGGCAAACGCGTTCAGGTTAGGGCTCCGTGGCGGCAGCTTCAACGGACCCACACCGCCTGCCATCAGCGTTGACCGGAACGATTCGCAGAATTTGGCATCGCGATCGTGAATCAGGTAGTGACGGCGCGAGAGAGCCCGAGCTTTCGTCCGTAATGTTCCGGGCCATCTGCTGCATCCATTCTTCGGTCGGATGCCGGGTCAGTCCGGCCACCGTCACGCGCCGTGTGTCGAGCTGGATCAGGAAGAGCACGTAGTATGTCGCCAAACCCCCTCCACGTCAGTACCTCGACCGTGAAGAAATCGATTCCGGAGAGAACGGACATATGTGCTGGCGATGAAGTCTTTCCACGGGTACGTCTGGCTTCGCTTGGGAGCCGGCGCCATCCCGTGCCGTCGCAACACATTTCCGACCGTCTGGTCCGAGACTTGATGTCCCAGGTTCGACAGCGCACCGGCGATGCGATCGTATCCCCAGCCAGAGTTCTCGCGGGCGAAGCGAACTATCAACGCCTCGATCTCGCGTGCCATGCGCGGCCGGTCTGGATAGTCACGATGTTTCGAGCCGTCGAACTTCCGGGCGATCAACTTCCTGTACCAGGCGAGAATGGTTTCCGGCGTGGCGACGCAGGCAACCCGGGCGAGAGCCTTGCGCCCAAGCCGTTTTCCAATGTCGGCCAACGTCATTCGTTCCGGATCCGTTAACCGCAGCCGTTGCGGCAAATGGGCCCGCAGGATTCGGTTCTCCGCCGCCAGATATTCGTTCTGCAGAAGGAGGTCCGAGTTAATTACCCCAGTCACGTAGGCCAGCAGCCGAGCCCATTGATTGCCTCTGATATGGACCGTCCATCATGCCACACTCGCATTCTCAACGACTTCCGGTATTTTGACCATACGGGAACCGGTTCGCCAAGCTCTGAATGCACATGGAACCGCCGGGGCAGCACTCCTGCGCCGCCGCTTCGAGCAGGCGAGGTCACCGCACGATCTGCCGAAGAATAAGGATTTTCGAACGAAGTTTGCATTGTGATATGTTTGTGACTGCCGTGGAATGGACAGTAAAGTGGACAGCAAGGACGCCCGCTGGGAACCGGAATTCCCAAGCTGGTTTACTGTCCATTTTACTGTCCATTTTGCGGTCAAAACGCATGGTTTTGGATAGACGCAATAGACGGAATAGACTGACGGCAGGACGAGCTAAGTCCTTTTAAAACGGTTAAGTAGCAGATAATTAAGGCAAGCGGGAGTAATTCAGTGGTAGAATGCCAGCTTCCCAAGCTGGACGTCGCGGGTTCGACCCCCGTCTCCCGCTCCATCTTTTCTATAGTTTGCCGTCGAAAACTCGTGGAAAAGTTTACGACGGTACGACCGCTCCGCATCCAATCCCGCGGCGGTTCGGCCGGAGTGACGCTGCTAACGTTACTCCGGCATTTCTGACCACTCGCATCGGTGACAGTTTGGAGAGCCGACTCGCAGCTCCCCGCCAAAAACATCATTGTAAGTGCTTTCCCAACTTGTTCATGCTGGCCTGCAGAACCTCGGCCTTGCTCTGCCGGTAGTGATTTTCGTGAACGTCGACGCTTTGGCCGCCGAGCCGCGCTCTCACATGAGGATCTTCCTCGACCTGGCTGAATTCGGTAACCCAGCTCCGGCGCAGGATTTGGAAATTGACGTGCCCGAGCCCCACGCCAGCTAGCGCTGGCTGCATCCGGCGGCGGTAAATGTTCGAGTAACTCACCGGCTTGGCGGGGTTCTCAGACGCGAATAGCCAGCGGTCCGGAGCGCCGTCTCCGATCAGCTCGAGGTATGCGGCGAGAAGTTCGCGCGTCGCCGGCGTCGGAGGAATGAGCCGCCGAGATCGCGCAGACTTCGGAGTATCGACCTTCCCGCGATAGATCCGGCGTTCGATGTGGATCCCGTCCGCTTGAATATCCCCGATCTGAAGGCCGATGATCTCACCTGGACGCATGCCTTCACAGACCGCCAGTCGCAACATGAGCCGCTCCGGGAGGTTGTGTACCATCTGAGCCCTGACGATGTCATCAGGGCCGATGACGCGCTTATCCGTGGTGTTCTTTTGCAGCGGTGTGACAAGCGCTTCGGCCGGTTCCGTTATGATCAGCCCGTCGCTTTTGGCCATGCGGAGGATTGCGCGAAGCTGCCAACGAATGTGCGCCACTACCGAAAAAGAGAGGCCATCCGCGGTCTTGCGATCGAGGAGCGCCTGAAGCTCTTTGCGTGTGATCGCGGCGAGCGGCCGGGCGCCGATCTCGCGCAAGATGTGCGACTCGATGATCTGTTCCGTGGTGGCCGCGGTCGACGCCTTCCACTGGCGCGTCATTTGGGCGAGATATTCGTTTTCCGTGTACTGGCGCAGCGTGTCGACCATCGGAGCGACCCGAGCCTCACGCCCATTGACCGCGGCAACGATTCGATTAAGCTCCGCAAGCGCATCGCCGCGGGTGAGATCTGCGCAGCGTCCGAGAATACGGGTGCGGCCCTTCCCTGCCTCGCGCCATTGACCGCGCCAGGCCTTTCCGCCCTGGTAGCTGACCTTCTTTAAAGAGCCCCTTTGCACCGTTTTCCCTGTTCAACCGCCAAGATCCAATTGTCGATGGCCTCGGAGCGAAACAACTGCCGGCGGCCGAGAGCCACAACAGGAAGCGGCGGAAGCCCTTTCACCTTACCGTTGACGATCTTACTGAAGTGAGATGCCTTAAGCCGCAAGCGTTCCATCACTTCCTCGCGTGTAAGCAAACGATTCTCGCTCACGAGACCTCTCTGACGTCTGGCAACCGCTGACGGTCGCGCCACCGATGAACAAGCTTCCGTGCGTTCGCAGGCGCCGGGAAAAGTTTGATCGTTTCCATCTCCGTAGCGCCGGGCCAGTCCCGCGTTTTCACCTGGCACAGAACTACGTCGACGGAACTGATCCCGATGATGTCGAAGGCTCCCAGCGACGCAGCGCTTCGACTGCAGGCGTAACCTGCGGCCTCGAGGAGTTGCATGCTGCGGTGTTCGTTCCGAGTGCCTTTCGCCTTTGAGTTCATGCCGCCGGGCTCTCTTCGATTCTTTCGATGACAGCCTTCGCCCACTGACAAACCCCTGACTCCGAGCCGCCGTATCTCTCCGGATCGGCCAGAATCTCGCGAGCACTCCGGAGGTTTGCCGCGTCGTAGTCGTTCGCCTTGGCCTTGTTCGTCTTCTCGGCCCGCGGCGGTTTGAACAATACGCCCTGCTTCATTGCGAGCCCTCGAACTGGATCGAGACAGCATCGCCGGATTGGTGAACGGCCTTCAGGTGCGGACAAGATCCGTATACCGTTGCGGCCGTGCCGAGCCCGACTCTGGTTTCTCGGCCACACTCCGGGCAATCGGCCGCATGCGTGGTGAGTGTCTCGGCCACAGGCGACGGCGGCGGAACGGGAATCGGGCGAATGCGAGTTGTGATCTTCGGAACCGCGGGCACGCTAGCATCTCAATTCAGCTTCCCTTTCCGGATTCCGGGACCGTCGTAAACAAACTCGCCGATCGCGCCTTCGCAAATTGGGCAGGCGGTGAACTCAGGCGGTAACGCATAGCCGCAATCGACGCACTGGGCAAGACGCCCGGCATGCGGTCTGCAGGTTGCGGCATCCCATTCGAAGCCCTCACGCCTGAACGCCTCGACGACGACGGACGGCGCTTTGAGCGGGCATGCGTAGGCAACATGCCGCATGACAACGAGAATAAGGATGCTATGGAGAAGGCGTTGAATCAGGCCTTCTCGCGGCCCGATTATGGTCTCGCCGTCAGTCTCCATGCGGTAAAGCTGCGGAAGGCTCAAAGCCAAACTCCGCGCGGCGCCCGAAAAGGCTGCGGGATCGAATCCGGCCAGCGCTGTGGCCGCGGCCATCGCCGGGTTCATTGTCATGTCCGTTGTACTGATGCTGGACTCAGTCCCCGAAAACGAAGCTCGCGTTTAATGGTTTTCATAACATCGGTTCCGATCTGGCGGCCGCGGACCCAGCCGCCGGGTGAACATGGATATTGAACGTATGTCCGCCGCCCGATCCACCCGCCGCCGGGTTGTAGGCTTTCGGAACTACAGCTTCGCCTTCATGGAGTTGATACGGCCCCGTGCGAGGCACAAAATTGGTGCCGACCTCAAGCGCGACGAGAGCGTTACCGCCTTCAATGACAGCCGCCGCGGCGGCGGTAGCAGCCTCCGGGGCGGCAGCTGGGCCGACTACTGGGATCGCTGAAACCGAGGCGAACGTATTAGCGAAGGCGACCCCGGACGCCGCGAATTTGGGATTGCAGCTGATAACTTTGCGGCCGCGGCATCAGTCGCTGCCTGCTTCCCGGCAGACACGATGTGAAGTGCCTCGAGGATAGCCATCAGGCCGGCTTCGGCGTGCTGAATCAACTGTGTGCCGGCGATGTGAACGATGAGCCGCTTGATTTCGTAATCCGCGAAATCGAGAGCCGCTTTCGTGAGGATCTGGGAAAGGTCCTGCTGCCACTTATGGTTGTTCAGAATTAAGTCGTTCGCGAGCTTCTGGCCATCCTGCGTAACAGCGCTGAAGAAGTTTTTGTAAAGCTGCTGCTCCCTCGCGAGCGTTGCGGTTGTATTGCTATAAATCTGCTGCTGACCCTGCTGCTGGATCGCCACCGCTTTTTCATATCCTCCTGCTGCTGGGTAAGGTACTTCGACGCCGCATCCGCTCCGTTAAGTGTGGCCTCGGCCACATACAGAGCTTTGTCCTCCGCAATGAGCCTGTTCTGGGTCGCCACCTTCTCGGCGATTTTTCCGCATCGATCGCGCGAAGCTGGGCGAGGTAGTTCTGTTCAGCCTGTGGGCTTTGATCCAGCGAAAGGGTGTGCGTGCGCTCGACCTGCAGGCGCTGCATCTCGGGACCGCCCAGGTTGCCCTGTCCCTGATCTTCAATGGCGGCCCGCTGGACGGCGCCCTGGCGTGCGATGTCCTCGGAGGCCTCTTTCTGGACGGCTTGGTCTTACCCCACTCTTTTACGGCGTGTTCGCTTTCCTCCAGCGCGGAGTGCTCGGCTTTGAAAAACGACTCCTCCGCATCGAATGCTAACCCCCACGATTTGAGGCCCTCTTCCATCGCAACGCCGATTTCGCGGGTGCGCTCTTTCGCCTGATCAACCCCGGCCTTGGTTAGCGCCTGATCAGCTTCGAACAGCTGCTTCTGGACTTCGATGGACTTGCGGACGGCTTCCTCTGATTTGTGCGCGGCTTCCTGTTTCGCTCTTTCGAGCTCCAGATGGACCTTCGCCGCTTCCTGTTCGGCCCGAAGTGAGATCGAGTCTCTCTCTTCGCTTAAATTGCGAATGGCCTCCTGAAGCTCCTCGGTACGCTTCGTGTTATCGGACAGGTTATAGAAGTCGCCGGACTGCTTCTGGGTATCGGCCAGCATGGCGCCGAGATACTGGATTGCATCGGCGTAATCCTTTGCGAGTGTGGCGTTGAGCTGGGTCTGTGCCGCATTCTTCTGCTGCTCGGTAGTCGCCGCGCGTAGCGCCTCGCGACCCTTGTCGAGATCCGCGGCAAGCTTCCCCGCGAACCCGCCAGCGCCGGTTGCGCCCCCGAGATACTTCTGAATGTCGGTGGTTGAGCTCTGCCCGCTGATGAATGCCTTGAACCCGCCGACGCCCTGCTTTTCGGCTACCTCCTGAAGCTCCTTTACGTCCTTCGCCAGCGATGTAGCCAGCTCATCGGCCGAGAGTCGCGCCTCATCGAGCGAGAGCGCCAGGCCGTTCGGAGTAACACCTTTGAGCTTCTGGAGTTCGATCTCCAGCGTGTCGTTCGAAACGCGAAGCTGATCATTTGACCGTCTCGACCGCTCAGTGACACCTTCGAACGCCGCGCGTGTCTTTTGCCCTGCCTCGGCCGCTTCCTCAAAGTGCTCCTTCAGCTCGTAGATCGCATACCCGGCAAGCGCTACGCCCCCCACAGCGATGCCGGCTGTAAGCGCCACGCCCCCCATCTTGACCAGTTCGTTCGCGGCCTCGGCCACGGCGAACTTGACCCGGCCTTCCGTGGGTCTTTTACGCCAAAGAAGGCATAGCGGAAACTGAAGCCAGCAGAGTTGGCCGACTCTCCGACTGTTCGGAGCGACTGTGACATCGCCATATTCCGCTGAATGGCGAGCGACAGCGCAGAGTTTTCTTCTGCAATGGCGTTTCGGAGCGAGGCGATAGCGACGTTGAACTGATTGGCGGACGCGGTAGAGGCAGCGGAGGCCGCCACGTATTGCGATTGGATGTTCCCGACGCCAGAGGCAACGATGGTCTGCGCCTGTGCCATTCCAGACTGGAGGCCGGAGACATCAAGCCGAGTTGTCGCCGATATTACGTTGTCGTTGTCGGCCACTTACTTTCCCTCCTTCTGAAGCGGGCGGTCGCCGGCCACGGTCTCAGCCTGGCGCTCGAAATAGAACAGTGGGCCGGCGATCAGGATCAGCCTCCAGTCCGCGGCGCCGAGATCGCAGAGCTGTCTCTCGATTTCGGCATGGTTGCTGCCGATGAGATGCTCCACCCGGTACTCAAATCGCGCGCGTTCTCGCTGAGGTGTGGCCATGGTCGCCTCGAGTAGCGGCCGCCCTTAGTCCGTCGCCCGGGTGATTTCGTATTTGGCGAACTTTCCCAGTCCCGTTCCGCCGGGATAGTCGTAAAGCACGGTGTAGGAGCCGCCACCCAGGACGCGTGCGATCTGGCCACTGCAGCGCTTGCCCATCGAGAGCACCGTTACGGCAGTTCCCTCGGAGAAGCCGAGATGAGCCTTTTGCAGGCCGCCGGATCTTACCGACTTCTCGGCGGCCAGTGCCGTGCGAAAGAACGACGGTGCGCCGATTTCATCCAAGTCAGATTCGCTCGCTTCTGACCCCGCCACGGCCGTGCCGGATGTAATAAGCGATCCTGTCAGAAAATGCGGTAGACGGTCCGAGCCCTTCCGCTAATTTTTCGAGATCCCGCTTCGAGACTGCCATCGGTTTGTGTGCCTTTCTTCAGTTCGCAATTCATAAATCCCGGGCGGCGAGCCACAAAGGGGTAACTTCATGGCTCACGCTCTCCCGGACCGCCCGCGTGGGAGGAGCACGCGGCTCTTGACGCCAGGGGACGAAGCCCGGCGTCAATCTCGTTTAACCCGCCGCCTTCAGTGAACGCTGCGCAAACTGAGCCATAGCGTTAAGCGCGGAATTCTTGTTTCGTTCGTCCATCACGGGATGGTGGTTCTTAACCGCATCCCAGCATGCTCGCAACTTCCGCTCTTCGTCCGCGGCCACCTGAGTTGCTTTAACGGTGATGTGCCACTGGCGTTCATACTCGGCCGACTTCCCGTCCAGGACTTTCTTCTCGGCCAAGATAGCCTCGGCCTTCGCCAACTGAGGCGAGAAGCTCTTCCCGCGGCTGAATTTCCGCCGTGATAGACGCAATTGCCCTTTCAGCCGCTGCCAGCAGCGCTTTGCGCGCGATCTGACCGCGAAGTATAAGCTCAGCGGAAGGATTCGCGAGAAGTGCATCGGCCTGCATGTCGAGATCGCGAGCGGTCGATCTCGACGTCCACTCGGGCCGCCCGGAGGCGCTCTTCTAAGTCACCACGTTTCTTCCAGAGTGGGGCGAGAACTTTTTCCAGTTCGGCTGCGGTAGTGATTCGGTCGATTACCATGCTCATTGTGATTTATGCCTTCACGGATCGGCGAACGCTGAATGTGCGGCGCCCTGCGAATACGTCTGTGATGCGCTGGTCAACCTTGCAGCCATCAGGGAATAACCTATGGCCGGCTTTCCACTTGTAGAAATCGCTCAGGTCAGTAGCGGCCGCCCGCGCGACATCGGCAATACAGACCTTAGGGAAGGCCTCGCACTTCACTTGCAGGAATGCGTCCAGCCTCCGCTTACGATCGAGCGCTCGACGGTCGCGCGCAAAAGGATGAGCGGAACGAAAGCTATCCGGCCCTGAAATCCCTTTGGGTTGTTGGCTTGTCATCTGGGGCAAGCGTCCCACACGTCCGAGGGCAAATTGCAAGCCCCGTGGCTCATTTTTTTCCTGTTCTCACTCCAAACAATTGCAACCAAAGATGATTCAGTTATGAAAATTTTCGCCAGCGTGAGGCCAGAAAGAACGATCAGGTGCAGATCGCCGAGAAAGCCTGCCTACTCTGCCGGCGGATTCAGCGGGATGCCGAGCCTTTTTAACTCGCGTCGCGCGTTCTCGCGATCGGTCTCCTCGGCCTTCATTTCCCCGGGGCTTTTCTTTGGAGGTTTCAATAGGTTCCTGCCGCGGCTATGCCTCGAAGGCTGTATCTTCGGCGCGGTCGAGCATCGCAAGCGCCTTTTCTCTCAGCCCATGACCTTGGGCGAAGGAATCGGGGAATCGTTCCAGCATATTCGCGATTACAGCAACCGCGCGGACGGCCATCTCTACTTGCAGATCATGGTCGCCGGTCGCCGCCTCATTGGCTCTTCTCAGGTATTCTTAAGCCTGATCAGCGGCTTTGATGAGCTCATCCGCGCTGGGCTCCAGCATTGGTCACGCCTGCGCCTTCGGGGCCGCGGACTTCGCCGGCTTCAGTTTCTTGTCGAGTGCGGCTTGCAGCAACCATCGGATGGCCTCAGATCGAGAACCGAACCGATTTTCGTGCCAGAACTCCTCAATCTTTTCAGCGAGATCATCCGGCAGTGAAAGATTCAAATTCATACCTGAGATAGTAACGCGTACATTTTAGCTTGACAAGGTTTCTGTACGTATCGTACATTTTGTACGTAAAGTACACGACACGTCAGCCCATCTGGAGAAGCCACCGTGAAAGCCAATCACCATCGAAACAAGCTCGTTCTTTCCACATCCCGGAAAACCTCCCAAACGAATCCACTTGACCAGCCGCCCGAGTCGAACACCGCTATTGAAACCGGCAAGGACAAGATTCCCTCGTGGGTCGACGAGACGTTTCCGGAGCTCGCTTACGGGTTGGTGGTATGGGAAGGCGGCGGGGGTCAGGTCGAGGGCATGGACCTCACCAGGGCCGAATCATCACACTCAAAACCCACCTGGCGGCCATGCGTGGCTACTTCGATTCCGCCGAGCTGTATGACCGCCTCGCGAAACTCGCCAAATAAATTCCATGCAGTCAGCTCTCGCCCTCGATTCGGACGCAAACCCTTCCGGGCTGGAATTGGTGACCACACCAGCTGTGGCGCCATCCGGGCCGGAACAGTTGCCGCTCATCCGAATGCTCGAAGTGGTCCGCGATCGCGTCGATTCGCTGCATGCGGGCCAGCGAACGCTGACGGCCGAGGTGCGGGAGATCAGGGCGAGCCTCCCACAACAGCGCAAGCCGCTATCGAAGCGGTCGCAGGAGGTTCACATCCGCGCCACCTGGGCCCGTAGGAACGGTCTGTGCCCCTGCTGTCAGGAGACACCGGTCTGTGACTCCGCCGGCCGGCTGGACGAGGCGGAGTACGATCACTGGTACGGAAGGAATCAGAACCGCGTCACCCAGACGTGGCTCGTTTGTTCGGCGTGCAATCAACGTTTGAACGATACGGATTTCAAGGCGTCTGTCCGCTCGGCTTTCGAGTCATATCAGCAAGCCGTGCGGCCCTTCATGAGCGGTCGTCAGCTACCGCTCGGACTACGGTTTCCGTCTAAAAAAGCAAAAGGAGCAAGATATGTCGAAGTCTTCATCTACGTCAACACTGGCGACCGAAGGTCAGCCCACAGCACCTCGAAAGGAGGCCGTCCACTGCGGTCACAGCGAAACCACGCTCTTACAACGAGCGTCTGAAGCTCGCAGTGGACGGCGACGCTCAGGCGGCCCGACTTCTCGAAGCGGCGATCAGCAGAGACGGACCAGAAGGGCTGGCTGATCTTGATATTTGCAATCTCTTCAAATTCCTGCTGGTCGTTAAGAACCACCACAACAACTCGAAGACACCCGTCGAGGATTGCATCGTCGAAATCGCGGATGATTACGTCTACGCGCAAATGAGAGGCCGCGGGCTTACCCCTGATGACATCGTCAGGCGAGTCGACACCCGGATGGTTGCCGGGGATGGTTCGAAGACGCACTTCAGATTACGCAGAAATTCAATCGAGAATACGCGCACCTTCAGGCTTCCGGGGAGACTCGGTAAATGACGACGAACACCAAGCCTGCGGGCCGAATTGTGACCGTCTCCCCAGGTGAGTGGAACCGGCACCGTCAAGGGGTGATCACGAAGCGCAACGCGCCGCCGGATGTCGACGGACTGCCCGCAGCGACCGGCGGTGATTATCTCCCGCGATTAGTGAATCGGTTTCGATTGATCGAGAAGCTCCATCGCCGGCGTCTGGATCTCCTGGAGGAGGTCAACCGGGTCACGGGCTATTTCGAAGAACTCCTGACCATGGAAGAACAGGAAACCCAAGAGGTTTTTGAACGATTCAGCTCGGCCAAGAGAGTGAGCGCATCACAGCCCGCTCCCCGATCACCGAATACGGCCGCTCCCTGAGCCGCGACGCCCGCCGATCAGCCGCTGGTACTGCACCACCACCACGGTCCGGATCGCGAAAGCGTCACCGGATGTCATCCGGAACGATGACCGGGCGCCTGCTTCAGTTGGGAGTGGCCAATAAGTGACCGTGACGCCGTAACCGCTGTACTGAGAGTCGATGTAGATCGTGCTCAGGTCGTAGACTACGCCGGAAACGTTGAACAAGGCATACCCACTCATGGCTGTACCGCACACTCCGTTCCAAGTCGCCGCGTTTATCGTCTTGTCGCCGATGCAGATGAAGCCGGGGGTGATCGGAGGCACCTGAATCGTAAGTGAGATAGCGCGCGTGGGGGTCGAAGTGAGTGCAACCGGCGTGCCCGCCGTGGTGACCAGTTTGGTGAAAGTTACCGGAGCAGTCGTACCACCGGCGAAAGCACAGCATGCAAGCGCGGTCGATGCGAGGACAAGACGGAGGCGGCGGAGCATAGTCAATTCACCGATTCCTGGCCACGTGCGGTGTAGGTGTAAGAGACGCCCTCACCGTTGACGCTGGCATCGATCCAAATCGTGCTCAGGTCGTAGACATAGTCGCCGTATATGTTGCTTTGAATGGCATGGAAGGTGAACGTCTTTCCAGGGGCAAGACTCATTCCATTGGAGTACGACGCGGCTACGGCCGGGCCGCCGACGCAGACCGTCCCGGTGTTACTGGGCAGCGCCTGCACCGTGAACCATACGGCCTTCGTGCTTGCGTCCATCAGGGCTTCCGGCGAGCCAGCGGTGGTTGCGGTCTTCTTTCCGGAGGCCAGAATAGCTTGATTCATCTGCCTGAAAGGGTAACTCTAAGACTGGGGGCAAAGTCAAGTTCCCCCGCCTGGCCCCCTTATTTCTTCGGACGTGGTCTAGTGCTTGGTTCAAAGGGAGTAGAAGGCCGAATAGTTGAATGTCGATTTTCCGAGCTTTTCCTGGTAGCTTTCTTGCTGCAGCCTTCTTTGCTGCAGCGCGCTTAATGGCCATTATTGACGGCCGTCCTTATTGGCCGTGGTGGCGGCGGAGAAGCTGGCGGATATGGGGTGGCCGGGCGGATAACGTTAGGCGGGACATCCTTCCAGAAACGATCAGGTGCCGGCCGCGGAGTGGGTTGTGGATTAGGATCCTTGTTGTCTAGAAATTCGTCCAGAGATAGTCGGGAGGGAAAGCCTTCCTGACCTTCTCGTCCAATTCGTCTATCAGTTTTCGATCCGGCTGGAGCTCGTCTAACGCCTCGATCCGCATGAACCCTTCGTGGGCCATTCGCGAGAGGCCAATCTTATCGGCGATATCTCGCCGGCGCGCCGAATCTCGGTAATCGCAAATTCGATCTGTCCAAACAGCTGGCTGTAGGCGAAGTGCAGGTTGCGCATCTCCCTGCCCTTCTCCGTCCACCCCATAAATGGAGTAACTCCGGAAATCAGGGCGGCGGTTCCAGCCAGCGCGGCGGCTACATTTCTCACCCACTCGATCTTGGGATCCACACCGAGAATCAACGACAAGGCAATCGTGGAGAAAAAGGCAGTTAGGATCGAAGCCCACTTTGACCGCTCTTCGAATCTTTCGGCACGGCAGCCGTAGTATCGGGCGTTCAAGTTGGAAAGCCGATAGATGTGAAACAGTCGATTCAGCTCTTCGTAATACTGACCGCCCTCGACGGATGGTTGTTCCGTCATTATCTGTTCCACGTTCCGCCTCTCTCTTGATTATCTCCCCGGCAAGCATTGGCGAATCGTATCATACTGTACATTCTGTTCTCCCCCCAAAGCTATGGGATTGCTGCCGCTTCTCACCACCACTGATGCCCGCAGTTCCCGCACCGCATCACCTCGTGGAGTTTCTCGTCGTCGCCCGAACCGATCCGACCACCGCCAGGCACGTGGCGCCACAGTCCGGACATACAACCGCGTTCGACGGTTGGATGTTGCGCGAGCTCGGGCTTTGCTTCGCCCTTATCCGCGAGCTCGCGGTAGTCTTCGAGAATGCCGTGGCTCATCCCCCGGAGCCGGTTCAGCGCCTGCGTCATCTGATCCACCTGATCATCATGCTTCCCGTTCGGAAACGACGCGCATTCGTCTATGAAGCCGTCCACCCATGGCGCGATCGCCGGATGTGGAAGGTAGACGTTGCCCAATTCCACCTGGGCACTCACGCCCTGGGCCCGCGCGATCTTCCCGCCCTCCGGATTCACTGCGATCAGCCCGGCAACGTCATGCTGCAACGTCGCAATCACCGCGCTCCCATTCGCTTTGTCTTCCACGAGCTTTCGGCCGGCCCGCGGCCACTTCGCAGACATGGCCTTCACGGCCTCCACCGCGTTTCGGGAAGTTCAGCCGATCGCGTTTCTGGTCGAGTAAGAACCGATCCGCGCCCCCCGAGCCCCAGACGCCGCCCACCACGTAATCGGACGTCGACAGATCTTTGAATGCCATATCCCAGCTCTGCAGCATCTCATCGAACTTCGCCGGCAGTTCCATCGCGTGCACCTGCTGAAGACTTCCATCCAGCAGACGCACCGCAACTGGCGGCAATTCGGTGCCGGAGCCACCAGTAACGCCACCAGAAGCGTTTGAAGATCCCACCGCCCGCCGGCGACGGCCGTTGCTGATACTGACCCGCGTAGCGATACGAGCCCAGATCGACCTTCATGCGCGCAATCTCAGCGGCGCCGTTCTTTACCGGCCATAGCAACTCACCGGGCTCTGTCCGCGGGTCTCGCCAGCCAATCGACGTAACGCACGCCCGATCCGGTTCAAACTCCTGCGGCAGCATCAGCAGCTCGTAACCGCGGCCTTCCAGATTGCCCGTCAGATCGTCCTCATGAAGCCGCTGCATGATCACAACCCGATGCCCGGTCCGCAGATCGTTCAGCCGCGTGGACATCGTTCCGGTCCACCACTCGTTAGCCGTCTTCCGCTCCGTGTCTGATTCCGCCTGGTCGACGGACGTCGGATCATCAATCACCACCACATCGCCGCGCTCACCCGTTCCGGCGCCCACTGACGCGATCACGCGATAGCCCGTCCGATCGTTCGCCCAGCGCTGCTTCTGGTTCTCATCGTCACGCAAGCCGAACCGGTCACCCCAGCGCGATTGATACCACTCCGACTCGATGAGCGTCCTGCATTTCACGCTGTCACGCATTGCGAGGTCAGCGCGGTAAGCGGAGAACACCCAGCGTGTCTGCGGCTTGTCGATCCAGACCCACGCTGGCCAGAAGACGGCCGTCAGCAGGCTCTTGGCGTGGCCCGGCGGAACGTTGATGATCAGATCGCGGATCCGGCCTTCTGTGACGGCCTGCAGGTGATCACAGATCGCGTCTACGTGCATCCCAGGAACGAACGCCGTGCTGGGCTCCAGAACGTGCCACGCCTGTTCTACGAACTCACGGAAGGACCTCGGGCCTGTTCCGTCATCAAGCCGTGGAGCGTTACCGGGGGCGGGCTCGAGGATAGCTCGGATCTGTCTGATCTGATCGTTCGTGCCACGCTGCTGTAATCGACATCCTGATCGTTTCCTTTCTCGTGAATCAGCCGAAGACTCTGCTCTTGCGGCGCGATCCGGTTGCAGAGATACTGAATCGCCCACGCCTCGCCCTTGTTGGCCGCGGCCCAGAGGGATCCTGCTTGCCAACTTATCCCACTGATCCTCTGGCGAGCAGCGCTTCAGTGAGCCCGGCGTTGAACTGCAGTCGTAACTTACTCGCGCCCGCCGGATTACCCGATTGACCCGGTTTCCAAACCGTCGCGGGATTCGGCGCGATTCCTGGCTTGAAGCTCCCTGAGTTCTTTCGTCTTGGCATCGCTTACTTTTTCGCCTCGCAATCCTGTATCAAAAACCTATCTCGTGAATAACGAGGTACACATTGCAAACAAAAGTACTTATACGGCGCAAAATGTTGTATCATAATCAGCCCTTTTTGCTACAATTGACATATGAGAGTTGGCCTTTACGCCCGGGTGTCGACCAAAGACAAAGGCCAGGACCACGAGAACCAGTTGCGTGAACTGCGCGCGTTCGTCGAGCGCAAGTCTGGGGAAGGCTGGGAGCTCGCTGGTGAGTTCGTCGACAAAGCATCGGCGAAGACTGCCGATCGGCCGGCGTTCAAGCAACTCTTCGCCGTGGCCAGTCGCAAGGAATTCGACATGGTTCTCTTCTGGAGCCTCGATCGGTTCAGCCGTGAAGGTCCTCGAGACGCTGCAGCACCTGCAGAAGCTCACCGGTTACGGCGTGGAGTGGTTCAGCTACCGCGAAGAGTATCTCCGAGGTCCGTCGGCGTCTTCCGTGATGCCGTGCTGGCTATTCTGGCGTGCATCGCGAAGCAGGAACGCATCCGGCTCTCTGAAAGAGTCCAGGCTGGTCTCAGCCGCGCAAGAGCTCAGGGTAAGATTCTGGGGCGCCCGAAAGCCGCCGTGCGCGTGGCTCACGTGCTCTCCCTGAAGGCGGCTGGTCTGACCATGCGGGAGATCGCCGAGAGGACTGGCGTCTCGCCCATGACCGCCCAGCGCATCCTGAAGGCCCCACACAGACCGACTCCCGACCGCCGTTTCGTAGTTCCTTCTGCGGCCCTTCTGCCGGTTTGATCGAGACGTTCGGATGGCGAGTTTTTCCCCATTCCAAATTCTGGGCATCCGGTTTGCGGTCGCCACTCCTTACAGGAGTGTGGCGAACCCGCGAACCACCCCGGTTTGCCGGTTTGCGGAGGTTTGCGGAATAGCAGCCGCGAACCCGCGAACCCAATGTATTGTGGACGTTACGTGGGTTTTCCGGTTTGCGGTTTGCGGCGGTTTTCGGTGCGCGGATCGGTTCGCGGACCGCGATCCTAATAAAGCTCATTTTCTGGCTCCCTCAGTGAGTGCAGTTTTTGGTTCTTCTGGCCTCCGGAAACACGCTCGATTGAACCTCGAGGACGCCGGCCCGCAGGAAATTTCGGGCTGAGTCGCGGGCAATTCCGCTGGACTGCGCAAGTTGCTCGAAGCGTTTCTGTGTGACACGTGGGTTCATGCGGAGCAACCCGCAGAGGACTTCCGCCGCGGTCTTTGCTGGTGCATGCGGCGTCTCGTCGCGAATGAAGCGGCCATCCGCGTGGCGGTAGATGATCTCCCCGGTGAAGGCGAAGCGGGATTTGAAGCAGCGGAGGCGGATCCGGTCGAGGAGCATGTTGCTGCCGACGTTCGAGACGTGGAACGCCTGATCCACGGCGGCCTTGAAGTCGCTGGAGCCACGGAAGTCCCGGGAGGTTTCGGCCTTGCCATCGTGATGGATGACTACAACGGTGGCACGATCGGCGAGGCGGCGCGCCTGGTGCATGAAGCGGCGCATCTCGCCGGCGTCGTTCTCGTCGCCCCCGAGGAATGCAATGAGGGAATCGATCACGATGAGTGGTTTGAGCTCGCAGGCGCGAACCCATGCGATCACGGCGGGAGAGTCAGGCCGTAACGTCTGATCGATCCAGCCGCCGGCCCAGCGAAGAAGCGGACCGTTCTCGAGGCCGAGGCGCTGCATGCGTTCGAGAACTACGGCCTGCGGGTTCTCACGATCGAGGATGAGCGCGGGGCGGCCGTCCGCGATTACATCCCGGGCCCAAGCGGTGGCGAGCGTGCTCTTGCCGGATCCGCTGTCTCCCGTCAGTGCGATTACAGA
This sequence comes from Terriglobia bacterium, assembly GCA_963831795.1. Classification (GTDB taxonomy): domain Bacteria; phylum Acidobacteriota; class Terriglobia; order Bryobacterales; family Bryobacteraceae; genus BOG-234. Next base: position 98,875 of record CAWHSB010000035.1, read on the forward strand.
ACCTTCCGGAAGTTCTGGGCTTCTCAGGTAGTTGACGGCCTCCATATCCGCGCCCACCGGTGGCAAGTCGTCGATCGCGCCCGTCTTGCGAACGTCCAATCCGGCGCCGAGTGCTTCGATTTGGGCGGTAAAGCTCTCCAGAATAGCCGCGGGTTCCTCTGCGGGCCATCGTCGCGCGGTTCAGGATGCGCTGGCTTGTGGTGGCAATCTGGCGAAGGACGGACTTTTCGCGGAGAATCTTCAGATAACTGCCGACGTTGGAGATCTGCGGCAGGCCGTCGTCCAGCGAAACCAGATAGCTCAGGCCGTCGACCGATTCGAGCTCGTTGTGGCGTAGCAACTCGTTTGCGACGGTGACGCGGTCAATGTGTTCGCCGCGCTCGTTCAGCTCCATCATGCGGCCGAAGATGCGGCGGTGCTTCTCGAGTGCGAAGTCATCCCGGCGGATCACGTAACAGGCCTCGGGGAACCGGGAATCGTCGAGGAGAATGGAGCCGAGAACGAAGCGCTCAGCGTCGAGGTTCGCCGGCAGGCCTTTGGCGAACGGATCGGCGGCCTCTTTTATCGGGTGAACCTTTCCGCTGCTCACTGGATGCCCCGGCAGGCGCAAGTTTTGCCAACAGCCGGGTTTGTGCTTCGGCGACGATCTCAGCCGGCAACCCGAGCTCCAGGGCGCGGAACGTGATGAGCTGATCGTTCCAGTCATTCAGCGCGTCGAATTCCGCCTGCAGTTCCGGCAGATCGGAACTCCAATCCGGGCGCATTGACGTAATGTGGGAGTATCCCGTAGACTTATCGGTGAACGATTCCAAGTTCCAATCCCCTTCGGTGGCGCCCTGTTTGCAGCGGGGCGCTTTTTATTTGCGGGATCAGAAATTGAACTGCACGCGAGATCGAAAATGTTTTACGACGTTACGACGTCGCAGTGGCGCGGCCATGGCGAATAGTGGAAACTATACGCATATAGAAACATTGGAGAGGATGACGTACACGCTCTAAGTGCAGCGTGGTCAACTGGAGAATCATTTTCCCAAGCTGGACGTCGCGGGTTCGACCCCGTCTCCCCGCTCCATAGAATCAATCACTGCTGTCCGGGAGATGAATGTTGAAATCCCGCCAAGGGTTTGATAGTGGGATGGTTAACCGGGGTTTGAAGATTTTTTCCATTTGAACTTTTTCTGGCCGAAAACAGCTCCCGACATGTGTCGGAGTTCCGCGCCCGACAATGAGGGGTGAACAGTGGTCAGACAGTTTCTCAACTCATGGAACACCTCCCGCGATACGAGTTCCAAAAGTGTGTAGCACGTTATCGAGGTGACTATCAGCAAAAGAGTTTCTCTTGTTGGGATCAGTTTCTGGCGATGGGTTTCGCCCAGTTAACTTATCGCGAGAGCCTTCGCGATATCGAAGCTTGCCTGCGCTCGGTAGGCGGCAAGCTTTATAACATGGGATTTCGCGGCAAGGTGGCGCGCTCGACTATTGCCGATGCCAACGAGGCGCGCGACTGGCGGATGTTCGCGGATTTCGCCCAAGTCCTGATCGCTGTCGCCCGGCCTATGTACGCCGATGATCCGATCGGCGTCGACCTGAATGCCAGCCTGTATGCGCTGGACTCGAC
>CAWHSB010000036.1:0-104663 GCA_963831795.1 Terriglobia bacterium
ACAACTTAGGCGCGTAATAACCCTTGCGAGCGCGGACGACCAGATCCTTGCGCTTCGGTTTCACCGTCACCGGGTGAAACAGGCCGTCGGTCTTCAGAGGTTCGGGACGGTAGAAGATGTTGTACTGGTGGCGCAGTTCATTCGCGATATTCTCGAACGACTGATCCAGATCTTCGATCTTGAACGGGAAGAACGCCTGGCCGCCCGTCTCTTCGGTCAGATACCGAAGAATCTTATCCCCGTCGTTATCGTCGCGAGTGATGTTGGTTGAAATGGCGTAAACGACCACGTCGGCGCGCTGTGCCATCTCAAGCGCCTGATCGCGCGAAACACGGCTTTCAGTGTCGTTACCGTCGCTGATGACAACCATCGCCCTGCGGGAATTTATCGCGCGGCTGGTCCATCATGAGCTTCTCTTTGCAGGCGAAGTAAATGGCGTCGTACAAAGCTGTGCCGCCTCCGGGACGCATGTTCTTGACGCCTTGCTCGAGGGCTTTGATGTCATTGAAAGGTCGCTCACCAGTTCGGCGGTGCTGTCGAAGCTTACGAGCATAATCCTGTCTTCCCGCGGACGCATGACACTCTGCATAAAACGTATCGCTGCCTGCTGCTCGAAGCGGAACTGGTCGCGAATACTGTTGCTGGTATCGACGAGCACGGCGAGACGGAGCGGCAAGTCGGATTCGGCCGTGAACTGCTGAATGATCTGCGGCTTCTTGTTCTCGATCACGTCGAAATCGGTTTTCGTGAGGTCTGTAACGAAGCGGCCCTTTTTGTCGGTAACGGTGAAAAGGACATTTACGCGGGTAACGTCGAGCACGATGCGAGTCGGATCGTGACTCGCCGGCGGGCTCGGCCTGACTGGGGGGAGCAACCTTCTGGTCGGCCGCCGCGGGTTTTTGCGCCGAGAGCCCGGGCGCCAGACAGAGAGGCGCAAGACACACGACCGCGGACAAGGCTCCGACGTACAGCAATTTCATATGGCTTCTATTTTATCGTTGCCGGAGCCCGCCGCCCAGCGCGCTCCCGCGACCACGAAGTTCGGCCAGTCTTCGAGAACGATTGTGTTCGATCTTCCGTAATACTACGCGAGGCGAAATGTCGCTGTAAACAGACACTGGTTTAGAGTAATCCGCCCGGTCCGAAATTCGAGGTCGAGGTTGTGAAATGGAACAAGACCGGAGCCAGGCGAGCGGGCGGGGCGGACTGTTGGCGGTCAACGTCCTGGTGTAGAGGCGATTAGCGGAGAAGTGATTCGCATCGGCCTGCCATCCCTGTCAATCCACGGCCAGATCGTCTGCGAAACGGGAAATCCGCCCTGTAGATTTGTAGTGTAATGGGTGTTGCCAAAAAAGGCGCGCGAGGCATATGGCGAAGAATACGAAGAACACCGTTGACCGTCGAGAGATTCTTAAAAGGAGCGGCCGCGGGTGTTGTCAGCGGCGCCGTGACGGGTGCGGGCGCCCTTGTTACAGCGCCTGTGCCAGCCGCCGCGCAGGAGATTGCGCAGGCTAAAACCGCCGCGGCCCAATCCCACGACACTGGCGGCCGATACGGGCGTACGTCCCGCGCTGGCGTCCTCGCGGATTGTGGAGAATCCCGGCTCCGACTTCATGGTCGACGTGCTCAAGACGCTCGACTTCGAATACCTCGCGGCCAATCCCGGGATCGACTTTCGAGGGCCTGCACGAATCGCTGATCAACTACGGCGACAACAAAATGCCGGAGTTCCTCACCTGCTGCCACGAGGAATCGGCGGTCGCCATGGCCCACGGCTACGCCAAGATCGAAGGCAAGCCGATGATGGCGCTCATCCACGGCACGATCGGCATGCAGCACGCGTCGATGGCGATTTACAACGCTTATGCGGACCGCGTGCCGATCTACATGATCGTCGGGCAATCACGCCGATGGGGCGGAGCGCAACCGGGCGTTCAGTCGTTGCACAGCGCGCAGGACATCGGCGCAATGGTGCGCGATTACGTGAAGTGGGACGATCAGCCGTATTCGCTCGGGCACTTCGCCGAATCCGCTGTGCGCGCGTACAATATCGCGCTGACCCCGCCCATGGGACCCGTGCTCATAACCATGGGAGCCGAACTGCAGTCGCATCCGAACACCCAGCCTGGCCTGCGTATTCCAAAGCTGAGCAGGACCACTCCGCCGCAGGGGGATGCGGGCGCCGTGGCCGAGACGGCGCAGATGGCTGGTGGCGGCGGAAAGACCGCTGATCATGTCCGAACGCGCGGCGCGAACACCCGACGGGAATGAAGCTGATGATCGAGCTTGCGGAGACTCTGCAAGCGCCGGTCAGCACCAGCGAGCGCATGGACTTTCCCAACCGGCATCCGCTGGCCGGAAACGGCGGCGACAAATACGAATCGGACGTGGTTCTTTGCCTCGAAGTGAACGACGTATCCAACGCGGCGCGGGCCGCGCGGGCGCGTAACGCAAAGATCGTCAGCATTTCGACGATCGACCTTTCGCACAAGGCGAACATTCAGGAGTTCGGCCATTATTCCGAGGTCGATCTGGACATCGGCGCGGACAGCGAAGCAACGCTTCCGGCTCTGATCGAGCAATGTAAGAAGCTCATCACGCCTGACCGCCGGCGAGCGATGCGGGAACGGGGGACGAAGATCGCCGCTGAACACAAAGCGATGCGCGCGCGAAACATCGAGCTGGCCGCGATGGGCTGGGATGCGAGTCCCGTCAGCCTCGGGCGGCTGTGCGCCGAGCTGTGGCCTCTGATCAAAGATGACGACTGGTCGCTTGTTTCGTGGCAAGGCTTCATCAGCAGCTGGCCGAATAAGTTGTGGAATTTCGACAAACACTATCAGTACATCGGCGGCCAGGGCGCGGGCGGCATGGGGTATGGCGCACCCGCGGCGGTGGGGGCGGCGCTGGCGAACAAGAAGCACGGCCGGTTGAGCGTCTCGATCCAGACCGATGGGGATCTCAACTACGCGCCCGGCGTTTTGTGGACGGCGGCTCATCACCGGATTCCGCTGCTGACGATCATGCATAACAATCGCGGCTATCACCAGGAAGTGATGTTCATTGAGGAGGCCGCGAGTATTCGTAATCGGGGGTCGGAGCGGGCGCATATCGGAACCAAGCTCTGGGATCCCGATATCAATTACGCCAAAATGGCGCAGGCTTACGGAATGTACGGAGACGGCCCGATCACCAATCCGGACGATCTGGCCCCGGCATTCAAACGAGCGCTTGAAGTAGTGAAGAAGGGCGAGCCGGCGATGATCGACGTCGTCACTCAACCGCGTTAGGACAGTTCCCGGAGATAAAGAAGATGAAGACCCTGTTCAGGCAATTTCTCCCAGCTATTGCGGCACTCGCGATATTGGGCGTGGGGAGCGCTCAGACTCCCGCCGGAAACTCCACTCATGGGAAAGATCTGTTCCTCAAGAACACCTGCTATGCCTGCCACGGTTTCTCCGGCGAGAACGGCCCGGGGGCGCGGCTGGTGCCCATGAAGATGACTCAGGCGGGATTCATCGGATATGTCCGGAATCCGCCGCGTCCGAACATGCCGTCCTATTCGGCGAAGGTGCTGCCGGATTCAGACCTTGCGGATATCTACGCCTATATCAAGTCGATGCCTGACACCTCGCGGCCGCCCGACAGCATTCCCTTGTTGAAGCAGATCCTGAGCCAGAACTGAAGTCGGGTAAACCCGGTGGCGGAAGGCGCGCCGAAGCTGCGGGATCAGCGCGTCGGGCGAGCCGTCGCAGCCTGCGGTTGCAAATCGCCCCACGCGGCAGGCTTTCGGAACAGAATTTCAAGCGTTTGTGGACTTTTGTCAGGAATGCGGAGTAAACTGGATTAGCATGGCTTATAGTCTAAAAACCGCATGATTCCAGGCCGCAACTTCCCGCCTCGCAAACCCAATCGCCGCGAAAATGTAAACGAATCGATCCGTGCCAGAGAAGTTCGGGCAGTATTTCCCGACGGCACAGCCGAAGTTATGCCGACCTCCGCAGCGCTTCGAAGGGCCCAGGAACTTGGGCTCGATCTGGTCGTGGTGTCTCCTACGGCAGTGCCGCCGGTGGCGAAAGCGATCGATTACGGGCATTACCAGTATGAAATGAAGAAGAAGTCGCATGAGGCGAAGAAAAAGCAGCACGTAGTTCAGGTTAAGGAACTTAAATTTCGCCCCAATACCGACGATCACGACTACGACTTCAAAAAAAATCACGCCATTCGGTTTCTTCAGGAAGGAAACCGTGTGAAGGCCGTAGTGCAGTTCAGAGGCCGCGAGATCGCGCACACGGATCTCGGACGGAAACTGCTGAACCGATTTGCCGAAGATCTGGTTGCCTATGGCGCGGTTGACGGGTCGGCCCGCATGGAGGGCCGGAATGCGCACATTCTGATCAGTCCAGTCAAAACTCAGGTTCCGGCCAAGAGTGCCCCGCCGGCCAAACCCGCATAACGCCCACCGCTCCATCCCGTGAGAAGGCTGAGGGTTCCATTCGACGCTTCGCCGTCCGAGCCGAGGCGGTGCGCGAACTTGAACTCTTTTTCGCAGAAGCGAAAAGAGCAATTGCACTTCGAGTGTCAAACGCAAACGCTGGAAAGAATGTTGCGAAAGCGATCCCGAAGCCGTGCTTCAAATTCAGTTTGGGCGAAACTTTCATGAACAGTCTGGCATTCGCCACGGGCATCGGCCTTCTTGTATTCGCATCGGCGGGCGCGCAGGAGACACGGAAGTTCACCTCCGATATCGGGCGGCTTCACCAACACCGTCGGAAGCACCGGCCGCTCGCTCGATAATGGATGGAACGTCCGCGTGGGGGGCCGGTTACAATTTTTCACCATGGTTCGGCGCGAAGGTCGACGTCGGCTATGACTCAATGGGAATCAATTCGGGAACACCTGGCGCGATCGGAGTGCCCGGGGGTAGCGTGAACGTCTTCACCGCCACGATCGATCCAATCGTGCACCTCACGCCGCGGCGCCATGTGGATGTTTACGTCACTGGGGGCGGCGGGCTGTTTCATCGCGAGCAGTAACTTACGCAGCCGACCGTTGTGATTGCGCCCGGGTTCAATCCGTTTTTTGGATTCTATTCAACAGCCTTTGGCGCAAATCAGATTCTCGCATCCTGCCTCATCGCCGGTTCTTCGCAGAGGCGAGATGGGATCACATGTTTATGTACCAGTCGCACATGGACTTTGTCCCGGTTACGTTCGGATTTCGGTGGTGACGCCTCGACAGATGGCACTCTATCGGGAGGCGGAGTAGTAGCCCTTCCGGTAATCGGTGCGCAATGCGGACACGTCCCGCGGGCCGGCGAGATTTACGCTCAGGTGATGGTACTTGCCGTCCCGCGATGCCGTGGAGTAGTAAGAGAGAAGGTATTCGCTGCGAAGCTCGCTGCCTATCCTTGCGCTGATGGCGGGAAGATCGTTCAGGTTGTCAACTCGGTACTCCCGCCCTCCGGTCAGGGCCGCGAGTTCGGTCAGGAGTGAAGGACCGTTGCGCGTTTCCGCATCGCGCTGATGCGAATAGTCGGAATCGAAAATTCCCATCGCATAAAATTGCAGATCAGATTCGAGCAACGCCTCCCTGACCTCGCGAACCGAATGGCGGCTCCAGTTGTCTCCGCCGTCTGAGATCACCACAAGCGCTTTACGGGTGTAGCGGGCGCTTTTCATCTTCGCCAGAGCAAGGTAGACTGCGTCCAGCAACGAGGTTCTCCCGAAGGCTTTCGTGCTTCTGACGCCTTCGTAGATTTCGCGGGAGTCGGAGGTGAAGGGAATCGTCAGCTTCGCTCGATCACTGAATTCAACGAGAAAAAATTCGTCTTGCGAGTTCGACGTATCGAGGAATGCCGAAACGGCCTCGGAAGCTTTGTCCATTTTGGAGCGCATACTGCCGCTCCGATCGAAAAGCAGGCCGATCGAGACCGGAGCTTCATCCTGATCGAAGTGGGCTATCGGTTTTTCGACACTGTCTTCAAGCACCCGGAAGTTTTCCTTTTGGAGATCAAGCACAGGGGCGCCCATCGCCGTCGTTACGTGGGTGGGGACCACCACGAGCGAGGAATCGCTGCGCAAGACCACTTGCGGTTCCGCCGCGACGGGCCGGGCTTCGCGCGGCACGATCGTCGCAGGGGGAGGAGCGGAGAAAGAAGACTGGAACGGTGAGGCCGAGGAAGGGTAAAAGCACAGGATCACCAGGCAGCCTGCTGGAAGGAATGCCCGAGCCATGGGGCGATTGTACACCAGTTAAATTAAAAACTAAATCCTTTTTGCGCGGTGATCATTCAAACTCAGTTTCGGTTCAGAACGATCAGACTCGCCCCGGCGATTTTCGGGCGGGTCGGAAATCGCAGGTCAACAGGCATGGAATCCCATCGGGATTCGCCGTCGCCTCAATTTCCGCCTCATCGTCGCGGCAGATTGAGCCGGATCTTCCGCGGCGGTTACGTACTTCGTGAGAGTTGTTGCCACCCGGAATGAGGCAGATGCTCGTTCAGCATCCGGCCCTCCGCGATGAATTCGCCTGAAATTCAGCGGCCGCGCGTCACCGCCCGATGGGAGCGGCCTCGTTCGCCGCGTCGATGGCTCGGGCGCGCTTTTCGGATTGTTCCTCAGCGTTTTTCAGCAGGCGTTCCAGTGACGGTTGAGGTTTGACCCTCAGAAAAATCTGATACGAAAAGAAGCCGCGCGAAAGGTGGATCATCAGCGTGTTGACTTTAATCAGCGCGCGGCTGAGGACGTTGTCACCGATCGCGAGCGGGAAGGGCGCGGGAACTCCCACCACTTCGAGTATGTCGAAGCCGGCCTGCCTGACCGCCCGCTCGAATGAAGAAAAGGTGAAAAGCCGGGTATGGGTGAGATCGAGAATCCCGCGGGGCCCATAGTTGAACTGGCCGATCAGCAACATGAAACGCGTCACGGCGAACGCTATGTTCGCGGTACTGAGCATTAACTCGCCGGAGGGATTCAGACTGAGCGCGCTTCTCAGGAGGTCGAGGAAATCCTCCGGCTTGTTCAGATGCTCGATCACGTCGAGCATCAGAACGCTGTCGTAGTTCGCGTAATCGAGCCGCGGTAATCCGGTGTTCAGGTCGTGCAGATAAAACTCGTCGAAACCGGGCTGCGCGATCGGAAATGCGTCGATGCCATGGACGCGGCATCGCTTCTGCTGCGACAAATACGCGCCCATATAACCACCCGCGCAACCGATATCGAGAACGCGGGCTCCGGGGCGGATCCGCTCGAACGCGAGAACGTGCGGGCTGGGATATGAGAACTTGGGGACGTACGGCAAGGCGTCGCCGGGCGCGCAATCGAACTTGCGGTCGTAGAAGAGACCCGCTTCCTGCATGCGGGCTTTCAGTGCGGCCACGATGACGTTGAACGCGTACTTTATGCCGTTGACGTAACAAATCTCGTCGCCGTAATAGGTGGGGATCGGCAGTTCTTTGATCGTCAGGCGCGCGACCAGCAACTGAATGATGATCTCGGTGTCGAAATGGAAGTCGTTCGAGTTCCTGCTGAAGGGAATCGCTGCCAGCGCCCTCGTCGAGTAAATACGGTAGCCGGAATGAAACTCGCTCAGGCTCGCTCGCAGAAGCTTGTTTTCGAGCCAGGTCAGAATCTTGTTGCCCGCGAACTTGTAGAGCGGCATGCCACCTCGCCGCGCGCCCGAAGGCGTCATCATCCGCGAACCAAATACCGCAGCCGCTTCGCCTTTCCGCAGCGGTTCCAGCAACTCAGGCAGGCACTCGGGAGCATACTGGCCATCGCCGTGAATGAGCGCCACGAAATCGTAATTGCGCTCGATGGCATAGTGATATCCGAGCTTCTGGTTGCCGCCATAACCCTGGTTTTTGGGGTTAAAGAGGACGGTGATCGGGAAAGGCAGCGCGGGATCGTGAGCGACCGAATGACCCTGTTCGAAGGTGCCGTCGCGCGACGAATCGTCGATGATCAGCACATCGACTTCATAAGTGTTTAACAGACTCGCAGGGATTCGGAATACTACTTCGCGGATGGTTTTCTCGGCGTTGTAGGCAACGATGAAAATGAGAACGCGCGGCTTTGATTCGTTGGCCATTGTGCAATTTGCGGCACTTCTTTTGAGGAACACGCGCAAGTTATGGCCGCCGAATCGCGGCTGGACGGGTGAGTTCCTCCACTTTTTGGCGCCGCGTCCAGCGGCCCTTGCGCTTCTAGCGTCAGCATATCACCCGAATGGGGACCTGGTTACTCCTGCTTGCGCCGTTCAGGATCTCCAGTTCAAAGTCACCCCGCGGCACGTCGGCGGGGATTTCCGCATTCACCTGGCGATTGCCGTTTGCTGTGTGGGACTCAACGAAGTAGACCGGAAGAATTTCTCCCCCAAGCGAGATGCGGACGTTCGCGCGGTCGGCGTTCTCGGGCAAGCCCGTCACCCATACGCTCACCACGTTCCCTCTCGAAAGATCGAGCACTCCGTCTTCCCAAGTGGCGCCGTCGCGGGCTCCCCTGATGCGAATCGGCGACTCCGGAAGGGGCACGTCCACCGCAATCCGGGTGGGATTCGATATCGAATGGTCCACCTGAATTGTGACGTCATGCCAGCCCGGCGTTATGCCGGGCGGAAGTTTGAAATTGGTCTGCCATACTCCGGAGTCCAGTTTCTCCAGATAACAGGGCCGCACGCCATATGCGGCAACCGCGGGTTTCACGCGGTCGACAGTTAACTCGACAGGCTTCGCCTGAAAGAAAGCCGCAAGATACTCATCGTGTTGCGAGTTGAAATTAATTCCGAAATTCGTGTGATGGCAGGCGTAGAGCAATTCGGGGGGCGGACCGGGCGAAGCCGGCGCCGCCTCCCATTTCCGGTAGCAGGCTATGGATGCGCCGTTGATCAGAGTGGCCCGATGCTCGACTCTCGCGAATCCCGCGGTTCGGCACATCGCCATCAGACAAGGAAGGCTGGGCCCGCACCAGTTGTCGCGCTGGCCGCCAAACTCGTCGGTTTCATAGAACTCCATGATGGGTCTGTTTTCAACGTCCTCGCCCGGGCGATGCCTCTCCTGGAGAACGAATGAATCGACCGCCGCCATTTTCGTTGCGAGCGCGCAAACCCGTTCGAGCGCGAGGAGCGGGTGTTTCAAGTGGTAGAGAACGCCCATGAAAAGCACGATGTCGAATCGTCCTGCTGTTTCAGGCGTCAGGTCGTAGACATCCATCTGGCGGTATTCCACACGCGAATTGAGAGCGGATCGGATCTGGCGGAAACGGGGGTTGTCCCAGCAATCGATGGCAACGACATCTGCCCCACGACGTTCCATCTCAAAGCTGAACCAGCCGTCCCACGCGCCGATATCGAGAACGCGGGCGCCGCGAAGATCGTCCGGTATCGGGAACTTGCTGAGCCTGTCCATCAGATCGCTGACGGTGTTGACCCCCTCGATATGGCGCCCGTCGGGGAGATCGAAGCTATGCCACCAGCCCACCTCGTTCAGTTTTCGCTGCCAGCTTTGGACGTGGGCGAAGATTTCGCTTGCCATGCGAATTCAGAATACAAGAGAGTCGATTTATGGTGATTGAGATGCGGCGAGTCTTCGAGCGGAGGGCGAGGAGATCCCGCCCTCCGGTTTAACGGAAATGGAATAACGCGCTCAGTAGCGATAGTGATCGGGCTTGTAAGGCCCTTCCACCGGCACGCCGATGTATTCCGCCTGCGCGGGCGTCAGCGTCGTGAGCTTCACGCCGATCTTCTCGAGGTGTAGCCGGGCCACTTCTTCGTCCAGCTTCTTCGGCAGCACGTAGACGCCGGGCTTATAGCTGTCTTTCTTCTCCCACAGATCGAGTTGCGCCAGCGTCTGGTTGGAGAAGCTGTTCGACATCACGAAGCTCGGGTGACCCGGTCGCGCAGCCGAGGTTCACCAGCCGGCCTTCGGCCAGAACGAACAGCGAGTTGCCCGCCGGGAACGTGTACATATCGACCTGCGGCTTGATTTCGATCTTCTTCGCATCGGAATTGTTCAGCTTGTCGACCTGGATTTCGCTGTCGAAGTGGCCGATGTTGCAGACGATCGCCTGATCCTTCATATGGCGCATGTGGTCGAGCGTGATGACGTCGAGGTTGCCGGTCGTCGTGACGTAGATGTCGCCGCGGCCGAGCGTGTCTTCGATGGTCGTGACTTCGTAGCCTTCCATCGCGGCCTGCAGGGCGTTGATCGGATCGATTTCGGTGATGACGACCCGCGCGCCGAGACCGCGGAGCGAATGCGCGCTGCCCTTTCCGACGTCGCCGTAACCGCAAACCACGCAGACTTTGCCGGCCACCATAACGTCGGTGGCGCGCTTGATTCCATCGGCGAGCGATTCGCGGCAACCGTAAAGGTTGTCGAACTTCGACTTCGTCACCGAGTCGTTGACATTGATCGCCGGAACGAGCAGCGAACCGGTCTCCTGCATCTTGTACAGGCGATGAACGCCGGTCGTGGTCTCTTCCGAGACGCCCTTCCAGTCCTTCACCACGTTGTGCCAGCGGTTCTTGTCTTGCCCGTGGATCTTTTTCAGAAGATCCTTGATGACCTGCTCTTCTTTGTTGCTGGAATCGGATGTTGACCCAGTCGCTGCCGTTTTCCAGTTCATAGCCCTTGTGGATAAAGAGGGTCGCGTCGCCGCCGTCGTCCACGATGAGCTCGGGCCCGAGATCGCCCGGATGGGTGAGCGCCTGGTTGGTGCACCACCAGTAGTCTTCGAGCGATTCACCCTTCCACGCGAACACCGGGACGCCTGCCGCCGCGATCGCCGCCGCCGCATGGTCCTGCGTCGAGAAGATGTTGCAACTCGCCCAGCGCACGCTGGCGCCGAGGTCGACCAGCGTCTCGATCAGGACCGCGGTCTGAATCGTCATGTGCAGCGAACCGGTGACGCGGACGCCGGCCAATGGCTTCGTTTTTGCGTACTTCCGGCGGATCGACATCAGGCCGGGCATTTCCTGCTCGGCAACCGTAATCTCTTTGCGGCCCCATTCGGCCAGTTTCATGTCGGCGACCTTATAGTCGGAGCCGACGGCGGGTAGAGTGGCTGTGCTCATTAGTCTCCTATCAATAAATCCAGATACGTTGATATATTACCATTAACATCGGTGGCTTCGATACTAAAATCTCTCCGCGTCCTGGCCGACACCAATCGGCTGCGGCTGCTGCTCCTTCTCGAGCGGGAGGAACTCTCGGTGGCCGAGCTCCAGGAAATACTCGCCGCCGGCCAGAGCCGCATTTCCGCCCACCTCGCTCAATTAAAGCAGGCCGGGCTGGTCGAGGACCGCAAACAAGGCAAGAACAGCTTGTATCGGCTGAAAGACCGCCAACTTGTAGATCTGCTCCATGCTGCGGCCGCCGAGATTCCCGAAGCGGCGGACGACACGAAAGCTCTGCAACTGGTTCTCGACAAGCGGCGGGATAAGGTCCGCGGCTACTTCGACGCAATGGCCGGGAAATTCGGGCGGGACTATGTGCCAGGGCGGTCCTGGAAAGGTCTGGCCGAAACGCTTCTTCAGTTGATGCCGCCGATGGTGATCGGGGATCTGGGCGCCGGCGAAGGCACGTTTTCGCAGCTTCTGGCGCAACGGGCGGAGTGTGTCATAGCGGTAGACAATTCGGCAAAGATGGTTGAGTTCGGCGCAAAGCTGGCGAAGGAAAATGGCCTGTCCAACCTCGAATACCGGCTGGGAGATCTGGAGGCTCCGCCCATCGACGACCAGAGTCTGGACCTGGCATTTTTCAGCCAGAGCCTCCACCACGCCCTTCATCCGCAACTGGCGGTTGATGCCTCATATCGCCTGCTCAAACCGGGCGGCCGGATTGTGATTCTCGATTTGAAGCGCCACAGCTTTGAGCAGGCCCGGGAAATGTATGCGGATACCTGGCTGGGTTTCTCCGAAGTCGAGCTGCGAGCTTTTTTGGAGCATGCCGGGTTCGAGAACGTAGAGAGCTGGATTGTCGATAGAGAGAAACAGACACCTTCTTTCGAAACTATCCTCGCGATCGGTTCGAGGTCGGCGTAATTACCTGACCATTCCTGGAAGTCGCCCGCTCGAATGACGGAACTTTCCGTCGGATAAGCGCATATACAATTCTGACGATGACAAGAGTCACGACTAAAAAGCTCACGATGGTACGAGCCGCAAAATTGGCTTTGTTTTTTTCAATAGCCTCGGTCTGGCCGCTTGCCGCTCAGGGACCCGCCTTCGATACCAGCGGTAACAGCAAGTTGAACGGAACGTATTATTTCCGGCACGTGCTCTATGTCGTCGACCCCAATGCGGGCACGGGGGATATCACCGAAGGAATTGGCGTCTACGGCACCATCGTTTTCGACGGAAACGGCAACTACACGATCAACAACGGAATCGTTGCCGATTCCTACGATTACCAGAACTACGGAATAGCTACCGAGTCTCTGTTTTGTTTTATCCAGACCTCGGCTTGCTCAGGAACGGGGGCGGTGCCCGGAACTTACGCGATTTCGTCCAGCGGCTTTGGTTATATGACGAATGCGGTCACTGGGGACGAGGTTTATGGGCTGGTCGGCGCGAATGGCGTTTTCATCGGCAGCAGCACCGAGACGAATCAGGCGTATAACGACCTCCTGATTCTGGCTCCCGTCCCTTCGCCCCAGCCCACCGCTTCGACGTTTAATGGCTCCTATACCGTCGCCGGTTTCCTGCCCTTGCCTGGATATGGCGCCGTATATTCCGAAGACGTCTTCTTTCAGATGAATCCGAACGGAGCGGGCAGTCTTGGTGGAGTGACAGTGACTGGTTATGAAGGAGGCAATGGAACTGCCACGCTCTCGCAATCCTTCTCCAATCTGACTTACTCCTTCAGCAGCGGAGCCGGGGTCGTAAACTTCCCGACAAACTCCAAGGCTCAATTTTTCTCCGGTCAGGAGTTTCTCTATTTCTCGCCCGATGGCAATTTCTTTTTTGGCGGATCTCCAGCCGGATACGACATGATCACAGGGGTTCGCACCACGTCGGGCGCGCAGAATTTCGGAGGCCTTTATTACCAGGCCGGCGTCGATGAGGATTTCTCGCAGATCAGCAGCGGCATTGCATACATCGACGGATATTACGGATCCTTTAATGCCACCAGCACCGGAGCCATTCTCGTGCATGACCGCTTGTCCGATACCCTCGACGGCGTTACTTATGGCGAGACCTTTGGGGATAGCTTCACGCCCGGTGTCAATGGAAACTACACCGATACGGGATCCTCGACACAGTATGTTGTTGCGGACGGAGGAGCCGTTCGCATCGGCGAAGGAATCGCGCCCTACCTCGGGCTTACGATAGCGCTGCAGGCGCCTGCGTTTACGCCCAGTGGTTCGGTGTATCTTAATCCGACGGGAATCGTGAACGCCGCCAGTTACTCTCCGTTTACCGCGGGTGTCTCCGATGGGGAGTATCTCGCGATCTTCGGGAATAATCTCGCCCCCAGTCCGGCCAGTGCGCCGACTCTGCCGTTGCCCACGATATTAAATGGCGTGCAGGTTACAATCAACGGCGCCTACGTTCCGATAAATTACGTTTCGCCCGGCCAACTGGATGTTGTGGCGCCATTGGGAAATACGTTTTCGCTCGCCCAGGTCCAGGTAATCAATAACGGAGTTGCATCCAACGTTGTGACGGAGTTGGTAAACACTACCACGCCCGGCGTCTTCACCAGCAGTTACGGGCTCGGTTATGCCATTGTCGAACATGCCGACGGTTCGCTCGTGAGCCCGTCGAGTCCGGCGCAGCCAGGGGAGACGGTCGTCGCGTATGCGTCCGGCCTCGGCACCGTTTTTCCGACGGTTATGGATGGTTATGCCGCCCCCTCAAATCCTCTGAGTACGACCTCAAACTTAATTACCGTGAACATCGGTGGAATTCAGGCGCCAGTCACGGCGTACTCTTTTACGGGTCTTGCGCCTGGATTTGCGGGATTGTATCAGGTTAACGTCACGATACCCTCGACTGTCGCCGCCGGTGACAACACCCTGGATCTCTCGGGACCCGATTCCTATGCTACGCAGGCGCTGATTTCGATCGGCGGAGGAGCGACCGGGGCAGCCCGCCCGAAGGCAGTTCCGCGCAGCCCCGCAAGCGGACATGCGCGTTCGGCGTCTCCGTCGAAAAGAAAGCCCGCCTGCTTCGCGCGCGGAGCCAGGGCTTGCTCGGCACAGGTATCGGCGCAGCTTAAATAACTCGTCGGATTAACTCACCCTCCGAGCGACGGTACCATTGAAGACTCATGCAATGGTACGAAGACGAGGTGCGCGCCCTCGAACAACGCGTCAAAGTTGGCCCGATCCCGCGCCACCCGGTTGTCTTTTACGGAAGCTCCAGCATTCGTCTGTGGAGCACCCTCGCTTCGGATCTGGCCCTGCCTGACGCGCTGAATCTCGGTTTCGGCGGCTCCACTGTGGAAGCGTGCGCTTATTTCTTCGAGAGGCTGGTGGTTCCCGCCGGGCCGGCTTCTCTCGTCGTTTACGCGGGTGATAACGATCTGGGAGACGGTCAAAGTCCCGATAAGGTTCTTATGTCCTTCCGATCGCTCGCAGACCAGGTTCATCAGCGATTGTCCGGCATTCCATTCGGCTTCATTTCGGTCAAACCAACTCCAGCGCGGTGGGCTATTATCGATCGGATTCGGCGGACCAACGATCTTATACGGCGTGAAATCGGCAAGTTTGAGACCGGATGTTTTGTCTCCGTATTCGAGGCAATGCTCGACGACCGGGGCGGACCGCGCACCAGCCTGTTCCTGGAAGACGGACTCCATCTCAGCCCGGCTGGTTATCGCGTGTGGGCTGCTGTGTTGGCGAATTATCGCAACCAAATCTTCAACACTCAGTCGGACCCCTGTAACTCAGCGCAAATACCATCAAAGCAGGGTGAAGCGCGAGTATCACAAATGGTTCAGCCATCGGCTTAACCGTGAGATGGAGCTGCTGGTATTCGGGCACAGCGGCCTCAGGGTAATTGTTTTTCCCACCCGGCAGGGGCGCTTCTACGATTACGAGAATTTCGGGCTCGTGGCGTCTCTTGGCCCTCAGATTGAGTCCGGCCGCATCCAGCTATTTTGCGTCGACAGTCTGGATTCGGAGAGCTTGTATGCGTGGGGAAAATCTCCCAGGGAGCGCATCGCCCGTCACAGCCAATATGAGCAGTACATCCTTAATGAGGTTGTTCCACTCACCGCGCGCGTCAATTCCGATCCGAATCTGGCGGCTCATGGTTGCAGCATTGGCGCGTGGCACGCGGTTAATATTTCACTTCGCAATCCGTGGTTGTTCCAAAGAGTGGTCGGGCTCAGCGGCCGTTACGATCTGACGCAGCCGGTTGGAAGTTTTCCGGGTCTGTTCGATGGCCATTACGACAACGACATCTACTTCCACACGCCCAATCACTTCATCCCGAACCTGTCGGATCCGCACGTTCTCGGCCGGCTGAGGAACCTCCAGATCTCGCTGGCGGTCGGCGAGCACGATCCTTTTGGAGGGAGTAACCGCCGTTTGAGCGAGTCGCTGTGGGAGAAGGGCGTTGCGCATACTCTCGATATCTGGGGAGGGGAAGCGCATCGTGCTTGCTACTGGCGTGAAATGGCTCCGCGCTATTTCTAGATCATTTTCACAGTTTCTCTGCAGCGGTTCGAACGTGTCCGGAGGCGGTAACGCCGGCGATCTTGTTGCCGGTTTCCGCTCTTGATATCATCCGCGGGCCGAAATCGGATTCCGGGCAGCGACCGGGAGGGAGCGAATTCTACAGTATTTACGAAGCCACCCTAAATCAGCGTTTTTGCGACCAACGTAGACTGGTCCCCTGAAGAACCGATTCGGGTTGCTTAAGAACACCGGCGACGAGATCGCCGGCGCCACCGGTTTCGTGCTTTCCCGCTCCAGCGTCTTCATCCATTTCGGTGGCCCGCAGGCCATGGTGACTCCGTTGAAGACGCGGTCCGTATGGCTGAACACCGGCGACTAAGATCGCCGGCGCCACCGGTTTCGTCCGTTGAAGACGCGGCTTGTACGAGTACCGGCGTTGACGTAAAGGTCTGCGCCGAGCGGAAGTTCGGCGGCCCCGGTCGCGGCTCCCAGGCAACTCTCGCTGAGTTGCTTCCCTGCTTGACCCGGCCCTGCCGTCGTCGCTCGGATTTCTTTCGCCGGGCGGTGCTGTAACGCCGCGTTTAAACTCCTGTCTTCCGGGGCGGCCGCGAGGCGAACATCTTTCGGCCAAGCCAGCCCAGCAGGCCGGCGAACAGCAATACCACGACCGCCGTCGCCCAAAGACCGTGAATAACGGCGTAGACCAGCGCGGCGACGACCGCTGCCATCACAAAACACCCACACGCGCACATAAAAAAATGAATGCCGGTGGACGTCTGTGAGACGCCACCGGCAAATGAGGCAGGTACGATTGAGGCGACGCCTAGCTCGCTACGCCTTCAGCCTTGAGGGCCGCGCTGCTAAGCGCTTCCGCTTTGTCCGTCTTCTCCCAGGAGAAGGAATCTTCGCTGCGGCCAAAGTGGCCGAAGGCCGCGGTTTTCTGATAGATCGGGCGGCGAAGTTGCAGGTGATCGATGATCCCCTTCGGTGTCAGCGGGAAGTTGGCGCGAATGAGATCTTCCATAGCGTCTTCCGGAATCGTACCGGTACCGAAAGAATTCACCATCACCGATACCGGCTCGGCGACGCCGATTGCATAGGCAAGCTGCACCTCAGCACGCTTCGCGAGGCCGGAGGCAACAATGTTCTTCGCGATATAGCGGGCCATGTAGCATGCGGAACGGTCCACCTTCGTCGGATCCTTTCCCGAGAACGCGCCGCCGCCGTGACGGCCCATGCCGCCGTAGCTGTCGACGATAATCTTGCGCCCGGTCAGCCCGGTGTCTCCGTGGGGGCCGCCGATGACAAACCGCCCTGTGGGGTTGATGTGGTATTTGGTTTTGGAATCGACGAGATTCTGGGGTACAACCTTGTCGATGATGAACTTGCGAACGTCGGCCCGAAGCTGCTCAGTTGACACATCGTCGCCGTGCTGAGTCGAAATTACGACTGCGTCGATGCGGGCCGGTTTGCCGTTAACGTATTCAACCGAAACCTGACTCTTGCCGTCCGGCCGGAGATACTTCAGTTCACCGGAGCGGCGAACCTGCGAAAGCTTCTCGACGAGCCGGTGAGCCAGCTGGATCGGCAGCGGCATCAATTCCGGCGTCTCGTCGCAGGCATATCCGAACATCAGGCCCTGATCGCCGGCGCCGCCGGTGTCTACACCCATTGCGATATCGGGCGACTGGGTCTGCACGACATTCAAAACGCCGCAGGTCTTCGCGTCGAAGCCAAAGGCCGCATCCGTGTACCCGATGTCCGCGATCGTCTTGCGCGCAATCGAGGGCACATCGATGTGGGCCGTCGTGGTGATTTCTCCCGCTACGACGCAAATACCAGTCGTTACGAGAACCTCACACGCGACGCGGGCCTTGGGATCCTGCGCCAGAACGGCGTCGAGAACGGCGTCCGAAATATGGTCGGCGACTTTGTCGGGATGTCCCTCGGTAACGGACTCGGACGTGAACAAATGTCTATGCTTGTGGATTTCTGCCATGAACTCTCCGGAGCTTGTTTAGGATTGGAAAAACTAATATGTGCGGATCGCTAGTCTGGATCCTTACCGCGCAATAACAGGCGTATGTGTCAGTATACGCAATTCGGGAGAGCAAACGCAAACTGGTACCAGCCCCTCGAATCCTGTTGTTGCCGCAGATCTATACATAACAGTATAGTTAAAAGAGAGGTCAAGGAGTTTTTCAGAATGCAGTTGCCGGCCAAAGAATTGTCTCCAAGAGAACAGGCGATTCTGCATTCGATCGTACGCGCGTACATCGATACCGGCGAACCGGTCGGATCCCGGACGATCTCCCGCTTCCGCAGCCTCTCGCTCAGCCCCGCGACCATTCGCAACGTCATGGCCGATCTGGCGGACGACGGGTATCTTTCTCAACCGCACACTTCCGCCGGCCGGATCCCTACGGGCAAAGCCTTTCGGGACTTTGCCGGAACGGTGTCCGCACGGCCCTTGCCAGTAGCCGACCGCGACCACATTTTGAATGAGATGCAGTCCGGCGAGAATCTCGAAGAACGAGTTGCCATCGCTTCGCGTGTTCTGACGGAGATCACGCGCAACGTAGGCATCGCTGCTGCACTGCCGGCATCGGCCCAGGAGCTGGAACACCTGGAACTTGTGGCCCTCTCCGATCAGCGTGTCCTGATTGTGGTGGCGACGCGGGACCGGATGATCCGAAACCGCGTGGTTACGCTGGACCGGGCGATGAGTCCGGACGAACTGATCCGCCTGCGCAATTACGTAAATGAAAATTTCGCGGGATGGACATTGGGTAAGGCAAGAGCCGAACTGCTGCGGCGCATCGAAGAGGAGCGCGCGATGTACGACGCCGTCCTCCAGCAGCTGACCCTGCTTTATCAGAAGGGCTTGCTGCTGGCCGACCAGGATCCTCAGGTGGCCATGGACGGAGCATCCAATCTGGTCGGTCTGGATCTGCATCTGACCCGCGAGAGAATGCGCGAGCTGTTCCGCGCCCTCGAAGAAAAGAAGCACGTGGTGGCGCTGCTCGACAGGTTCCTTCAGTCGTCGCAGGGGCAAATCGGCATTCACGTGGGTCTGGCCGACGCGCATCCCGCAATGGGGGATTTGAGTCTTATAGGGGTGACGATCGAATTGCGGTCGGGACTTCAGGCTCGCGTCGCTGTTCTCGGACCGATGCGCATGCAATACGAAAAAGTAATCGCGTCCGTTATGCAGATTGGCCGTACATTCGAGATGTTGCAGTCCTAGCTTTGTATTGATGGAGCCTTGCGTTGAGAACGGAGATCTGTGTTCGGCCGCGCAATGTTACCCTGAAACTGCCGTGAACCTGGAAAATAACGACACAAAAACGGAAGATTTGCAGGCGGAGAAGCCCGCCGCGGCCGATCAGGTGGATCAATTGCGTACTGAGCGCGACGGAGCACGGGCGGAGCGCGACGAAATCAAGGACCTTCTTCTGCGGCGGCAGGCCGAGTTCGAAAACTTCCGCAAGCGCACCGAGAAGGAACGCTCCGAGTACCTGCAGTACGCCGCCATGGACATGGTGCGCGATCTGCTTCCGATCCTCGACGATTTCGAGCGGGCTCTGAAAATCGAAGGCGCAGGTCCGGAATACGCGCGCGGCATCGAGATGATCTACAACCGCATGTACGAGACGTTGAAGAAGATGGGTCTGGAGCCGATCGTCAGCGAGGGAAAGACGTTCGATCCCAATCTGCATCAGGCGGTGGAACGCGTGGAAACAAAGGATTCTCCCGATGGTTCGATTCTGAGTGAATTCCAGAGGGGCTACTTTTTCAAAGGCAAGCTGCTGCGGCCCACCATGGTGAAGGTTGCAGTTCGACCCTGAATTTCACGACCTGAATCGCAAAATCACAGATTTTGAGTAAGAAAAGATTTTAAGTAAGACATGCCGGTGACAAAACGCGATTATTACGAAGTGCTGGGCGTTGCCCGCGGCACAAGCGATCAGGAACTGAAGATGGTATATCGCAAGCTTGCGATGCAATATCATCCGGATCGCAATCCGGGGGATCACACCGCGGAAGAAAAGTTCAAGGAAGCGGCCGAGGCGTACAGCGTTCTTTCGGACCCGCAGAAGCGCGCCGCGTATGACGCGTACGGCCATCAGGGAGTTTCCGGAGGCGGCGGAGGCTTCGATCCGTCTTCGATGGATCTGGGCGACATTCTCGGTCAGGTTTTCGGGTTCGGTGACATGTTCGGCCAGCAGCGCAGCAGCGGCCGCACCCGGGCGACGAAAGGCGACGACCTCCGTTACGATTTGACGCTGGCCTTCGAAGAAGCGGCTTTCGGCAAGGCCGTAGAAATTCAGGTTCCCAAGCTCGAAGCCTGCGGCCGTTGCCACGGAAAAGGCGCGGAGCCGGGCAGCGGCAACATTACCTGTCCCGCGTGTAACGGACGGGGCGAGCAGGTCTACTCACAGGGCTTCCTTTCGGTCCGCCGCACTTGTTCGAGTTGCGGCGGCGCCGGCCAGATCATTAAACAACCCTGCCGCGACTGCCGCGGCGAAGGCTATAAGCAGGTGAGCAAGAGGCTTCGCGTTACCGTTCCAGCCGGGATCGCGGACGGCAACCGGTTGCGGGTTCCGGCGGAGGGACAGCCGGGCGCGAATGGCGGCCCCAATGGCGATCTTTACATCTTCTTCACGGTCAAAGAACATCCGATTTTCGAGCGGCATGAGAACGATCTTCATTGCGTCGTTCCGATCAGCGTCGCTCAGGCCGTTCTCGGCGACGAAATCGCCGTACCCACTCTGGAGGGGCCGCACGAGCTGCGGATTCCTGAAGGAACGCAGAGCGGCGCGGAATTGCGGTTGAAAGGCAAGGGTGTTCCCGAGGTGCAGGGGCGCGGTCGCGGTGATCTGGTGGTCCACGTCGACGTGAAAATTCCCACCAAACTGACGCGCGATCAGCGCAAGTTGTTCGAGCAATTGGCCGAATCGCTGCCGATCAACAACGATCCCCACGAAAAGGGCATTTTGGACAAGGTCAAAGACCTGTTTATGTAACATCCCGCGCGCGGGTCTGTGACCGCGCGCACGCGGTCATTTTTACCATTTCTTACATTCGCGCGATAATCCAGACAGGGGGTGGAATATGAAAACCCAATGGCGGAATTTGCTTTTTCTGCCTGCGTTCCTGGCAATCCCGCTCTCAACCCTTCCGATTTACGCTTTTTTTCAGTCCGCTTCTCAAACGGACCAGCCTGACTTCAAGATCTCGACCAACGTCGACCTCGTTCTCCTCGATGTGGGGGTGAAAGACGCAAAAGGGGGATACGCTGCGAATCTGCCGAAAGAAGCTTTTAAGGTCGAGGAAAACGGAGTCCCGCAAAAAATCACCGCGTTCAGCAATATGGACGTTCCGGTGGCGGTCGGTCTGATTCTGGACGACAGCGGGAGCATGAAACACAAGCGGCAGGAGGTTGCGACGGCGGGGCTGACATTCGTCGACGCCAGCAATCCGAAGGACGAAGTTTTCGTTCTGGACTTTAACGATCGCGTGCTCCCCGGTTTGCCCAAAGACGTATCGTTCACCGACGATGTATCGTTGCTCCGAAGCGCTCTTGTAAAGCACCCGGCCGTCGGGCGGACCGTTCTGTACGACGCAATAGAAGAGGGCCTGAACGACATTAAATCCGCTCATCGCGAGAAGAAGACTCTGATCGTCGTCAGCGACGGCGGCGATACCGCAAGCACCCACACCCTGGCGCAGCTGATGCAGGCGATTGAAGCGTCGGACGTAACCGTCTATACGATCGGTATCTATGACGATGACGATCCCGATAACAAGCCCGACGTCTTGCGGCGCATTGCGCATGTGAGCGGCGGCGAGTGCTACCTGCTTCAGAACCCCGAAGACATAATTCCCACAAGCAAGAAAATAGCCGAAGATATCCGACAGCGTTACACCATCGGGTACGTGCCGGAGCGGGGAAGCGGAGCGGCACTTCGCAAAATCAAAGTCACCGCCAGCTCTCCGGATCACGGTCGCCTGATCGTCAAGACGAGAACGAGCTACGTCAATCCCAGTTCAAAGTGATCGGTCGCTGACGCCTTGCTTCGCCCCAGCTTTCTTCAGGGAAATTCCACAGCCTAAACAGCACATTCTAAAAAGTTTCAAAAATCCACATCGAAACCCGCCTGAATCAAACCGCATCAAATGAGGCGGGAAAAGAAAATATGAAACGGCAATGGTTGCTGAAAGGGCTGGCGCTGGGAGGGTTCCTTGGAGTCGCTTCCTTCGTCCTCAGTGCTGAGCCGACCTATCCAGGTTCAAATAATCCGGGTTCAGCTCTTCCGGGAACCGTGAATTACCTTGAAGGGCAGGTCTCGATCGATGGGACCGCAGTCACGACGGGAGAGATCGGTAAGGCGCATGTCGCGCCCGATCAGGTCCTCGCGACAGGAAGCGGCAAGGCTGAAGTGCTTTTGGCGCCCGGCGCCTTTCTGCGGTTAGGTGACAACAGCGAAGTTCGAATGGATTCGCTGGGCATCGTCAATCCACGCGTCGAAGTGATGAACGGTGAGGCGATGGTCGAAGTGGATCAAAAGGCAAAGGACTCGCGGATCGACATCATTCAGGGACCTGATGACTCTTCGATCCTCAAGCCAGGTCTTTATAATTTCGACCGCCGGCAAGGAAAAATCGAAGTCATTGACGGCAAACTCCTGGTATCGGAGAACGGCCGGGAAAAGACGCTGGGCAAGGGTAAAGAAGCCCTGGTCAATGACGAGTCCTTGAAGACGGTCAGTTTCGATCGGAAGGCAGAGGACGATCTGTACCGCTGGAGCAGCGTCCGTTCCGATTATCTGGCGGAGGCAAACGCCTCTACTGCCCGGAACATTTATATGGGATACGATCCCTATGCCGGTCCTGGCTGGTATTGGAATCCTTACTTCACGGCCTGGTCGTGGCTTCCGGGTGACGGGTTTTTCTATAGCCCGTTCGGTTATCCCTTCTTTTCGCCCGCGTATGTAGTCTACGCGCCGTATGGGTACGGTAGATTCGGATACGCGGGCCGCGGCGGATTTCCCGCCCGAGCGGGGTTCGCCGCCAGAGGCGGAGTTGCTCTCGCGCCACGGGCTGGAGGATTTGCGGCCGGTGGCGCCCGCTTTTCAGGAGGCGGAGGGCACTTCGGCGGCGGTCGCCCGGGTGGCGGCGGGGGACGCCGGTAATTCTGCCAGGCGCAGCGAACGATCGTTTGCTGCGCCTTATTTTTTGGAGAAGCCTATGCGGCGGGGGAAGGCGAACGTCGCTTTCGCGGGGCGGCGGATTTGCGGGGACGCTTCGGAGGCGCGATGACGTTCCCATCCGCGTCCATCCCTCCCGCCGCCTTGCGGGTACCCTTCTTTACTCGAGGCGAACCCGCCGTCGGCTGACCGGGAACGACCGGCTGCGGCTCTTCGATCTCCTCTTCCAGTTCCGCCGGTACCGCAACAGGCTCGGGCTCGGGAATCGCCGGAGGGTGAAACTCGGCTCCGAGGAAAATCAGCAGGCTCTGCGTCTCCTCGTCCGGTTCGATGCGAACTACGGTCTTATCCTGCGCATAGTTCAGGAATTCGCTGAACTCCTGGAATCCGTACTGCTTCCAGTCGAATTCCGGCGCCTCCTCGTGAACCCAGCCCAGCAGGTCGTCGGTGCTGACGCCTTCTTCCATTTCGAGGCGGTGATTCTCCAGGACGTCCCGAAGCGATGGCAGCGCTTCTTCCGGCCGAACCGTCTTTTCGGGTGCGCCCGTCCGTTTGCGCTGGATCATATATCGGCCTTCGCCGCCGGTAACCTGAACCAGATCCGCTTTTCGCAACCGCTCTATGAAATCGGTGAACGAACCCGCGCCGTAAGCCCGCTCGCTGAAGCTGGAATCCAGCTGGAGCATGGTCGATTTCAGCAAACCCAGCTGCGGGCGTACTTCCCGGCGTTCGAGCACCTGAAGAGCGCGTTCCACCAGAGGCATAGCCTGATGAAGGTCGAGAGCCGGCGGACGGCGGCCGCCGCTGTTGCCCTGTGGTCTCTGTTCGCGAGATTGCGCCATCGGTACGGGGCCCCGCTCGATCGGTGGTTGGGCCTGTGGCTGCATTTGCGGCTGTTCACGCTGAGAACGGGACGAACGATTGTCATCCAGCATCGATTCGTAGCTGATGAACTCATGACAGTTCTTCTGCAGAATCGTGCTTGTGAAAGCCTTGCCCCCCACCACGAAAACGGTCTTGTCGTACTGCTTCAGCTTGTTTACCAGGGCAATGAAATCGCTGTCGCCGCTGATAATCGCGATACGCATTGATGTGATCGTGCGTGAAAGCGAGTTCCAGCGCGTCCAGCGCCAGATTGATATCGGCGCCGTTCTTGTCTCCCCGAGGCGAGGGATCGCGCTGCACCATTTGCACCGCGTACTCGGAGAGCTGCCGCGTGGAATTTTCCAGCTTCCCCCAGTTCGCGTAGGCGATTTTGGTGATAATTTCGCCTCTTTCTTTCAACGCTTCGAGCACGATCGAAACATCGAATTCGCGCTGCAGCGTCGATTTGACGCCAATCTCGATATTGTCGAAGTCGATGAAGACCGCGATCTTGAGGTGCTTGTCCATGTTCACCTTCGCGAAATGCGCAATGTGATGCGCTCCTTCCTGTAATCCTCCGGCTTTGAACCCGCCGGATGGTAATGCAACCGATTAACGCTCCGCAGCCTTCCGGACCGCCGAGACAATCGTCTCCAGCGAGGCTCCCGGCTGGAAAACCGCAGCTACTCCCTGCTTCTCCAGATCGCGAGCGTCTTCGTCCGGAATGATGCCGCCGACAATTACTTTCACGTCGGCCATATCCCGCTCACGCATCAACTCCAGCACTCGGGGCACTATGGCGTTGTGCGCACCGGAGAGGATCGAAAGCCCGATCACCCGCACATCTTCCTGCAGGGCGGCATTGACAATCATCTCCGGGGTCTGTCGCAATCCAGTATAAATGACTTCCATCCCCGCGTCGCGCAGGGCCCTCGCAATGATCTTCGCGCCGCGGTCGTGTCCGTCGAGGCCGGGCTTTGCCACGAGAACCCGAATGGGAATTTTGCAGGCATCGTCTTTGCCGACGTCATTGGCGGCTGGCATTTCAAAAAGCCCACCGGTCTTCGGATGTTCCAAATAGTTCACGCAAGGGCGAAACGAACGGCAACCGACGCGACGCGCGAGCGGGCGTGGGGGCCGGGTCAAACACCATTATCGCGTGTTTGGAAAGATCCCGCTTTACCAGTTCCCGCTTGCTTTAGGAATCGGTATCCTGACACGTTTCGGCGTTCCCGGCCCGCCGCCGGAGAACAACCAGGCAAAAATGGCTATCGAGAGGATCACGGCGATGGTCAAAATGTCCTGAGATGTCATTAAGATTACTATTCCCACTCTATTGTACCCGGTGGTTTGTGCGTCAGATCATAAAAAACGCCTGCGATTTCCGGGATATTCATCAGGCGCGCCGCGAGCCGGCGAAGTAACTCCTCGGGCATGATTACTGCGTCCGCAGTCATTCCGTCGACCGACTGAATCGGCCGAAGCACGACTGAATCGCGAGATTCGCCCGATCCGAGCGGGATCAGGATTACCGGAAACTGCCATACTTTGGCGTCGAAATCCGAGTCGTGAGTGAGTTCACGGACGATGGAGTCGACCCTTCGCAGCAGCGCGAGTCTCCCTTTGGTCATCGCGCTCGAAAAGACCTTCTGATGGTCCAGCGGCGCGCGCGAAGTCACCCGGGCGATCACTCGATTGACCCCCGCGGTCCGATTGATCACTTCGGTCGCTTCATCCAGCAAGCGGGACGATCCCGAAGGAAACGCATCGATCGCGAGCACCGGAGCGTAGCTGCGAGAATCTCCCTGAACGCCGACCGATCGCACCGGAATCAGCCACCCTTCCGGCACGCGGGTGACCGGTTCCTCCGTCTCGGAGCACAGGCAGCGAATTGCCAGACCCGGGCCAGGGAAAGGATGGCGGTGAAGCAGTTCGGGCGGCAGACCCAGTTGCGCGCCGATCGTGCGGACTTCGTCCTTATAGAAGTCCGCGAGCGGCTCGACGATGCGTCCGGATTCCATCAACTTCTGAATTCCCGGTACGCGGTTGTGATGGGTCTTGATGGTGACCGCTTTTGAATCGGCGCCGGAGGCGCCGCCGCCGGACTCGATGGTGTCGGGATAGATCGTGCCCTGCCCCAGGATGAAGTGTCCGTTCAGCAGGCCCCGCGATTCGATGATGCGCTCCTGGACTCGTACAAACTGCTCGCCGATCAGGTGCCGCTTCAGTTCGGGATCGCAGGCGGATTCGAGCGGAATCACAAACTCGTCTTCGCAGCACGCGATATCGACGGTTCCGGCGCCCAGCTCGCGAAAGGTGCGCTCCACGAATGCCGTCTCGCCCTCGCGCATCAGGCCCGTATCCACGTAGACGCCGCGAACCCGCTCGGGTCCCAACGCGCGCAGACAGAGAGTAAAGGCGACGGTCGAATCGACGCCGCCGCTGACGAAGAAAAAAACATTGCGATCGCCGACGCGTTCGCGAATCTGGTCCTCAACCAGCGCGACCCGCTGACCGGGGTTCCAGTCCTTCTCGCAGCCGCAGATATTGAAGACAAAATTCTCGAGAATGCGGGTGCCTTCGGTCGTATGGACGACTTCCGGGTGGAACTGCACTCCGTAAAGCCTTCTGGCCGTGTCTTCGATAACGGCTGTGTCGCAGGTTGATGTCGTGGCAAGAACTCGAAAGCCTGCCGGTGGCGTCTTCACCACATCGCGATGCGACATCCAGATCTGCTGATGGTCCGAGACGCCATGCAGGATTTGCGAATCGCCATTCACCAGATCGAGAACGGCCAGGCCGAATTCGCCTTTGTCGCCCTTGCGGACGTCGCCGCCAAGCAACTGCGAAATCAGGTGATGGCCGTAGCAGATTCCGAGGACCGGCGCACCGCCGGTTAATACCGATCGTTCGACTACCGGGCTCGAATCGTCATAAACGCTGTGCGGCCCGCCCGAGATGATCACGCCTCGGAAGGGCCGCAGTTTATCGATCGGTACGTCGCTCGGAAATACTTCCGATGAAACCCCGAGTTCCCGTACCTTGCGAGCAATCAGGTGGCAGTATTGACCGCCGGTGTCAAGTACAGCGATCTGCGCTGATTTGGCAGGCGCGCTTTTTTCAAACAAGGAGAAAAACTACTTTCGCATCCTCTCGACGATAATCTTGTGCGCGCTGTCCAGCAGGGCCTGCGCCTTCGGCAGGGCATCAATGGCCTGCTCGACTTCGGGATCGGTTTTGATCTCGTACTTGCGGCTCTCGTCGACGCTGAATGCGGTCTTGTAGATTTCGGCCTGGAGCAGGCGGCGAATCCAGTCGTAATCCTTCGTGTAGTCCGACTCGGTGAAGTCGACCTTCTGCTGCAGAAGGAAATTATGGAAATCGTTCATCGTCGCTTCGTCGACCTTCCAGTCGGGCGCCAGTTTGTCCTTGTGGGTCGCGAAGAAGTGTTGCGTGTAGCTTGCCAGCTCATACTTCACAAGCAGTGAGGTCTCAAAGGCGTCGAGCTTCGGCGGCATGTACTTCTCGTCCGGAGAAATGCCGCCGCCGCCGTAGACCACGCGGCCGCTGTCGGTGCTCTTTACGTCGGCGGGATTACGCTCCGCGGTGTTATTGCGGTAGTAGTAGTCGAAGAACGAAACGTTCGAGTAGTCGCGCTGGATCAGGCGGCCGCTCGGCGTGTAATACTTCGCGGTCGTGAGCGCGAGGCCGGTGTTCTCCACCAGCGGATAGACTGTCTGGACCAGACCCTTTCCGAACGTGTTGTCGCCGAGAATCCAGGCCCGGTCATGATCCTGCAGGGCGCCGGAAACAATCTCCGCTGCCGATGCCGAATTACGATTCACCAGAACGACGATCGGATAATTCAGGCCGCGATTGCCCGTGTGAGCGGTGTAAACGTGCTCTGCGGAAGCACGGCCTTTATGCGAAACGATCACATCGCCCTTCGGCAGGAAATGATCGCCGACCGCGACCGCTTCGTTCAAAAGTCCGCCGGGATTGCCGCGCAGATCGAGGACCAGCCCTTTAAGAGAGCCTTCGTCCATCGCCTTGAGCGCTTCTTCCAGTTCGTGGCTTGTGGTCTCGTTGAACTGTTCGATGAAAACGTAGCCGATTCCCGGCTTCAGCAGGAACGCGTCGGGAACGCTCTTGCGGCTGATCTCATCGCGGATGATGTTAAACACCAGCGGCTTGTCCGAACCTTCGCGCGAAACGGTGATCTGGACCGGCGTTCCCTTCGGGCCCTTCAACAGATCGGCGACTTTGGTCGAATCCAGATTGTCGGTCGGCTTGTCGTTCACCATCGTGATGATGTCGCCTGGCTTCAATCCCGCTTTGTAAGCGGGGGAACCGACGAACGGCGCCATAACAATCGTCTTGCCGTTGCGGCCCTGAACCGACATGCCGACGCCATAATAATGACCGCGCTGATCTTCTCGAAGAGCCTCGAGATCCTTCGGATCGAAGAAATTCGAGTGCGGATCGAGCGTCCGCAGCATCGTCGGAATCGCGCCCTTATAAATGGCTTTGTCCGGATTCACCGGATCGGCGAAGTTCTGTTCGACGGTCGAGTAGACCTTCGTGAACTCCTTCATGCTGGCTTTGACGTCATCGTCAGCAGTGGCGGCGGAGGCGACTCCCATCCGCGGACCATACATTCCGCCGATAACGGCGGAGCCTAAAACGAGAAGTGGGATCAGAAAGAGAGAGCGGCGTTTTTGAGCCATCCGACGAATGAACCGTCCTTGGTAGCAGTATAGCAGCGAGAATGCAACCGGCCGAACGGGAAATCCGCCTGGATTACAATCTTCTAATCTTCCGACGCGGCGCGGCTCCCTTGGGGTACATCGACGGCGGGGCTCGCCGCGATAAAGTGGTCCCGATGAAAGCTCTTCTCTCCTCATGCTGGGCTTTGGCGATGCTGGCTGGGCTGGCGCAGGCGGCCACCGTCACGACTGTGCTCGGCACCGGCGTTGCGGGATACTCCGATACCCAGGTCAATAATCCCTACGGAATGACGATTGGTCCGGACGGCGCCCTATATTTCTGCGATCTGGGCAATCAACGCGTGCGCCGGTTCGACCTCAAGACGAAACGCGTCACCCTGATTGCCGGAAACGGGAAAGCCGGGTATACCGGCGACGGAGGCCCGGCGACTGAGGCGACCCTCCGTGCCCCGCACGAGCTCGTTTTCGACCGCAAGGGCGACCTCTATTTCGCCGAGCGTGACAACAACGTGATCCGCAAAGTCGACATGAAGACCGGAATTATTTCGACCGCCGCGGGAACGGGTGTCGCCGGTTACGGCGGCGACGGAGGCCCCGCCACGAAGGCTCAATTGCGCCAGCCGCACTGCGTGATTCGCGACAAAGACGGTACGCTGCTGATCTGCGATTTGTTGAATCACCGCATTCGGCGTCTGCACCTGGATACGGGAATTATCGAAGCCTGGGCGGGAACGGGCCAGGGGGCCGCCACGCCGGATGGCGCGGGGGTGAGCGGGACGCCGGTCAACGGTCCCCGAACTATGGTGGAGGCGCCAAACGGAGACATTTATCTGGCGCTGCGCGAAGGCAACCGGATTTTCCGAATTGACGCGAGGACCCACACCTATCACCTGATCGCCGGCACCGGTGAGGCAGGCTTCACCGGTGATGGCGGATCGGCGCTGAGCGCGACGTTCGGCGGCAGCGCGCGAGGTCCCGCGGCGAGGCTCGCCGGTCCCAAGGGCCTCTCGCTTGCGCCCGGCGGAATTCTATATGTAGCGGACACGGACAGTCACGCGATTCGGAAGATCGTCCTGAAGACCGGGATCATCACCACGGTTCTCGGGAATGGAACAATGGGCGATGGCCCGGAAACGTCCCCGCTCGAATGCAAGCTCTCCCGCCCGCATGCCGTTCTGTTCTCGGGCGGCAAACTCTATGTCGCGGACAGCGAGGCGCACCGCATTCTGGTGCTGACATCGAAATAAATGCCGGGAATCGCCAAAGGAACCGCAGCGCCCGATTTCGAATTACCGGATCAGAATGGCCGCATGGTGCGCCTCAGCCAGTTCCGTGGGCAGCGGCCGGTCGTTCTCTATTTTTATCCGAAAGACGACACCAGCGGCTGCACCGCCGAAGCCTGCAAATTCCGCGACGATTCCCCGGGATTCCAGGCTGTCGGTGCTGAAATCATTGGCGTCAGCGACGACTCGGTTGAATCTCACGGCCGGTTTGCCGCGAAATACAAGCTGCCGTTTATGCTTGTCAGCGACAAAGGCGGCCGCGTGCGCAAATTGTATGGAGTAAAGAAAACACTGGGCATCATTCCGGGACGCGTCACGTTCGTGATCGATCGTGAAGGAGTCGTGCGCCACGTCTTCTCGTCGCAAATGAACGCGACACAACACGTGACGGAAGCGCTGGAAGCCCTGAAAAACGTGTCGTAACTCGTCCGACCCAGTGTGGGGCCAGCGGTCCACGAGCAACTACGAAAAGCCTTGGTGGGGCAGGCCGCCAGGCCTGCCGCCGAGCCCCAGCTCGGCGCGGAACTTTACGGTCAGTTCGGGGCGGTTTTTCAATGGTGTTTGCTGGCCAGCCCGCTGGCAAGGATAGCAATGAAAACACATCACTTCGCCATGTGTTTTCGAGGGTGCCGCCGCGCTTCCGCCCGGTGCGGAGCTTTACGTCAACGCCGCTAGCGCGGGCGATCTTCTCGCCGGTCTTCGTACACTAACCCTTCAAATCCCGAAACGCATCCTCAATCTCACACCGCGCATCCGCCGACACCGGCACAAACGGAAGCCGCGGCGGACCGCCGTAATATCCATTCAAATCCATCGCATGCTTGAGTCCAGGCACTCCATACATGTCCGTAACGAGAATCGAAGGATGCGCGACGCGGCCCTGCCAGTCGATTCCCGCCTCTTCTTCGCGGGTCCGAAAAGCCTCCCAGACGGCGATCGCCGCATATGGAGCCGCGCTCGCAAACGCCAGCGCCGCGCCATTTGCCCCAGCCTTGAGCGAATCCCACATCTGCGACTCGGTCCCTGCCAGAATTCCGAATTCTTTCGACGTCAATGAACGGATCTGTGCAACCCGCGAAGCTGGCGTACCGGTCTCGATTACGCCGCCGATATTCGGGTGTGCGGCGAGCTTGGCGGTGGTTTCCGGCAGCAGATCGACTCCGGTCAATTGCGGCGAATTGTGGATCAGAACCGGCACGGGCGATTGATCGGCCAGCGCCCGAAAGTAAAGCATTTGCGTCTCCGGTCCGTACATCAGGTTGCGGTACTCGTGAGGAACGGAGCTCACTACCGCGCGCGCTCCGGCCTCGGCGGCTCCGCGCGCCAGTTTCGCCGCCCCGTGTACTCCTTCGCGGCTGACATCGGCAATCACTGCGCGATCGGCGGGCACATGCGACACCGCCAGCCGAAGCAATTCAAGCTTCTCGCATCCATCCAGCAGCGGGCCTTCGCCGGCGAGCGATCCCACGATGAAACCGGCAAGAGACGTGCGCGACCATTTCTCGAAGTTATGCTGGACCTTGACGCGATAGATCGCGCCTGTATGATCAAACGGCGTCGCTACCGACGCATAGATTCCCTGGATTTTCATTCAAGCTACATGTTCTCAATCGATCTCGACTGTACGCAAGAAGACGGGCAAGAAGAAAAGGACCTGACCATCGCGGAGCTTTATGAAGCCGGGTGTACGGGAATTATCGAACTGGAAGAATCCGCCGACTCCGTGCGCCTGCGCGCGTTCTTCGACGACGATGCGCGTCAGTCGGAATTGCAGGCCCGTTTCGGCGGCCTGGTGAAGCCCGCCGATACGCGCGACTGGGTTGCGTTCGCGCACGAGCACCTGAAGCCGATGGAAATCGGCGCTCGAATCTTCGTGTGCCCCGAATGGCGAGACGATCCGACACCGCCCGGCCGCATTCGCATCGTCGTGAACGCCGGTCTGGCATTTGGAACAGGGGCGCACGAGACGACACGCCTCTGCCTGCAGGCTCTGGAAAGGCGGCTGAAACCGGGAATGACCGTGGTCGATGTTGGCACTGGTTCCGGAATTCTTGCCGAAGCCGCGTTCAAACTCGGAGCCGGGAAGGTGATGGCGAGCGATAACGATCCCGAGGCAGTTGCGGTAGCCCGCGAGAATTTCGAACGCGCGGGGGTCGACATTCCCGTTTTACCCGGATCAGCCGAAGCTTTTCCCGACCACATCGCGGACATCGTTGTCGCAAACATCAGCCCGTCCTGGATCTCGGATCTTGCGTCGGAGTGGGTACGGGTTTTGAAGCCAGGTGGCGTCGCCATACTCAGCGGATTCGAAGCGTCGGATATCGAGCGCGTTTCAGGGGCACTACAAGCCGCGGATGCCCGGATTAACGGCAAGTTCGGCGAAAACGAGTGGAGGATGCTGGAGGTCACCGCATCCTGATACACCGCAAAGGGATTGCGGCTGACGGGGCTGCGGAGGGGACTGCAACGGCCCGGAGAGGTCCGATGGAGCACCAACTACGGGTACCAGGCGCATCGCTGTCGGCCTGCGGGGCGCCGCTCCCTCCACGCCGGGAAATCCACTTCAAAAATCCGGTGTCATATAGTAAACGCCGTTGCCCCGGTTATCTTTCCGCGGCGCTTTTAACAGGAGCGTTCCTTACCGGACTTCAGAATCACCCACGGACCTGACCCATACCCATCTGCTGCTGGACCATTTTCCGACCATCGGCAGCATTATCGGTTGCGGTTTGTTTCTGCTTGCCCTTATCACGAAGAGCGATGATCTGAACCGCGCCAGCGTGGTGATCCTGCTGGGATCGCCCTCATGGTAACGCGTTTTAGCCGGCCCGGCCGTTTGCTGGCTTACGTCAAATTGGACGGGTATTTTTGCGGGGTAAGTTGTTTTACTGAGTCCAGTCGAATGCGATTCTCCGCCGCGCCGGTTTCCCGATCCCATCCAACCTTGCGGTCAAAGCCGCTAAGTTCAACGGTCGGATGCGCGGCGTCTTCGTCCGCCCCTGGCGGCTCGCAGGGCTATGCTGAGGTCGCAACTCGGATTTATTATCAGGCCGCTATCCTATAAACCCGGCGGCGCCGGTCCCAGCCGTACGCTTCCTGGTGGGACCTCAGGCAGGTACAAAATGCCGCCCGGATCTGACCGGTCTTCGATCATCTCCTCACCATCGACTTCAATGTGATAGGCGCGCCGTGGATCGAGTCCCACGATGAAAACGGCGGCGTCGGCAGGTTTTTCGTCTTCCTTTGGTTCGCCGCCGGCTGACGGAGGAGGCGCGGGAACCAGAAAACGCTGTGCGTCGCGGGCGAAGAATACAATCGCGGCATCGATATCCAGCGGTTCCCGGGTTACTCGAGGATCCATCCTCGTTACTGAGCCGTCCTTGAACAACTGCAACTGACCGGCGAAGAAACCAATCCAGGCCGCATCGTCTTCCCACGACGAGCGCACGAACAACTGGCCCCCGATGTCATCGTGCATCGCGAGCGGAATGTGGTAGTAACTCAGGCCGGGCTGATAGGGATTCGCCCACAGCAATTCATAAGGGATGCCAAAAGCTCCGCGCATCAGGAACCGGTCGTTCGTTAACCATCCCTGCAGCAGCTGAGACGACGCCGCATTCGAATCGTAGGCCACCATCGCCAGTTCGGCTGCGCGCGATTGTGACGCCTTCCGAATGTCCGGTCCCGCTTTTTCGATTGTTTCATCGGCGGGTATGCGGAACTCATTATCCGAACCCGGCCATGGCGCGGGATAATGCGCCATCATGTGCAGCAGCGGATACTGCTTGAACCATTGCGGAAACGTTTCGCGCAGGTCGAAATTCAGGTTGTCGCGGACCACGTGCAGGATCTCCAGCAGGCTGTATGCATCCGCATTTGAGACTGTGGACTTCGCGTTTCTCAGCGACGGAATGAAACTGCTCTTCCAGAATCCGTCGAAGACCGCTGTAAGAGTCTTCTCCGAGACGGCCGGTTGCGCTTCCGTCAGTGCCACCGCCGCGAAGACCTTTGCCCGCGCTTCCCCGAGCGTCTTTACCGGCCTCGCATCGCTCGCCGCCCGCTGGAGCTTTGCGAAGATCTGGTTCTTATCGTCCGGGGCGAGCAGGGGCGCGCACAAGTCGGCGATAATTGCTATCTCCCGGACATCGTCCGGCCGGGTGGCATCTGCCGGTCCGACCGCCCACGCTACTGCGCGCACGCCCGCTTCCCGGTCATCCGCAATCTGGAAGCGCAGCGCCTGGACCCAACCGAGTTCGGGAAAAGGCGCGTGGCCGGTCCAGAGAGTTTCGAACTGGTCCCAGCGCAGCGAACGCCGTTCACGTTCCCGGCGAAGCAAACGGAGGCGCTGCGGCCGCAGGAGCAGCCGGGGACTTTCGGTATAAACCCTGAATGAATCGGGCCGGCTTTGAAGGGGCTCGCTCTGCCCAGGCGTATTCTGGCCTGAAAGCGGTAAGGCGGACCAAGCGGAAAGCCATCGGAAAGCCTCGCGGCGCGTCATCGGACTATGATTCTGGCACAAAAATCGAGCTTCGGCCGCCCGTTGTTCGCCCTTCCCGCGGCTTCGGCCTCAAGCGGCGTATCTGATCGCTCATTGGTATGATTCAGATTAACCTCAGAACTCCCGCCGGATCTCCGCAACCCGCGCACCGGCGTCGGCGTCTCAGGAAACTGAATTAATTTAATGAATCGGACCCCACTTGTTCTTGGCCTGCTGCTGGCCGCTGGCGCCGCCAGCGCGCAGCAGTACAACATCTCTACTTTTGCAGGCATAGGAACATCCCCGGGCTTCTATCCGGGCCCAGGCCTGACAGCTGTCACTGCGACGACTGCCCAGATCTACTCCCCTGGCGCATTGGCGCTCGACCATAGCGGCAATCTTTATATCGCCGATTATCTCAGCCGCGTGATCTGGGAGGTTACCGGGACCAACATGAATCCGCCGGTTGTGGGAACCAGTTCCCCCGGCAGCACGGGAGATGATGGTCCGGCAGTGCTTGCGACGATCTATCAGGTTCGCGGCATTACGTTGGATCCTGGCGGGAATCTCTATATCGCGGATGCGGGCAGCGCCAACGTGCGAATCGTGAATCCGACCGGGCAGATTTTCACGTTTGCGGGTAACGGAACCAGCGGATATTCGGGCGACGGTGGCAAAGCGACCGACGCATCTCTGATTTCCCCGTCAGGGGTTGTGGCGGATTCCTCCGGCAATATTTACATCGCCGATTACGGCACGCACACAGTGCGCGAGGTGACTACCAAAGGCATCATTTCTACCATTGCCGGGAGCGGAACTTCCGGTAACAGCGGCGATGGCGGTCCGGCATCAAAGGCTCTGCTCGGCAGCCCGGTGGCGCTGGCAATCGATCCCGCCAACAATATTTTTATCTTGGATTTCGCCAGCTCCAGCATTCGCGAAATCACCACCGACGGGAACATTCACACCGTCGCTTCCTATGTGACGGCGCAATCCATCGCGGTCGATAGCGCGGACAACATCTATTACATCGATTACGTGGACAATACAGTGCAGAAGAGGCTGGCCAATGGAACGCAGTTCACGATAGGCGGTTCAGGGAACATGACGCCGGCGTTTTCAGGCGATGGCGGTCCGGCGAACAGCGCGCAGCTTTATTTCAATCAGGCTTTTGGGATCGCGGTCGATTCTTCCGGGAACGTTTATGTGTCCGACTCCGGAAACGCGGTGATTCGCGAGTTAAAACCGGTTTCGGGGTCGTTGAACATCGTCAGCGCGGCCAGCGGGGTTGGCCCTGCGATTTCTCCAGGTGAGATCGTCTCCCTGTTCGGTTCCAATTTCGGGCCATCGGCGCCCGCCGTAGCTCAACCCGATGCGAATGGTTATTACGGCACGACTCTCGCCGGGACCACAGTCTCGATAGGCGGATACAACGCGCCGATTCTTTACACCTCGGGGTCGCAGATCAACGCGATCGTGCCGTACGAAGTCCCTGTGTCCACTACCGCGACAGTCACAGTGAACTATCAGGGCCAAAGTATGCTGAGCAGCGATTCGGTGCCGGTGGCATCTTCGGCTCTGTCGCTGTTCACGCTGAATTCAACCGGCGTTGGTCAGGCTGCCGTCGTTAATCAGGACGGCACCATTAACGGTCCGTCGTCGCCGGCTCATCAGGGTAGCATCATTTCTCTCTACCTCACGGGTGAAGGTCAAACGATCCCCGCGGGCGTCGATGGGAAACCGGCGTCGCTTACCGATATCGGGTTAATCCCGACGCCGGTTATGCCGCTTACGGTGCTGCTTTCGGGACAACCGTCAGTGGTAACTTACCAGGGCGGAGCGCCGGGTCTGGTCGCCGGTTTGATGCAGGTCAATGTTCAGATCCCGGGAAACCTGATTGAGACTACTTCAACCGCCCCGGTTGCGGTGCCGGTCCGGATCTACAACAGCAGCGTTTTCGTTACGCCTGGTGTGACAGTCTCCGTAGCTCCATGACTTGCTTGATGCGGAGACCCCGAAGGATGAATGTGAGAAGCCTTAATTTTGTTTGCGGTTTGCTGGTGGCATCCTGCAGCCTGGCGCCTGCGCAACTCTACCTTACGTCCACGGTAGCGGGAACGCCCGGAACACCGGGATATGCCGGTGACGGTTCTCCGCCTTTAAGTGCACAGCTGGCGAATCCGCTCTGCGTCGCCTTCGACTCCAGAGGCAACTACTATATCTCCGATTACAAGAACAACAGGATCCGCGAAGTTGTGGCTTCGACTGGCGCCATCATCACGGTCGCCGGAACGGGTACTCCCGGTTTCTCGGGTGACGGCGGCCCCGCCACAAGCGCCCAGTTTTCGTCAGCCACGGGGCTGGCGGTCGATGCCGCCGGAAACGTTTATATCGCCGATGGTCCCAACGCGCGAGTCCGTATGATCGATACCTCGGGCAACATGCAGACTTTCGCGGGCACCGGAAACCCCGGGTATTCGGGCGACGGCGGTCTTGCGGTTAACGCTGATCTGGTTAATCCCGCGGGTGTCACCGTGGACCACGCCGGGACTGTTTATATCGCGGACGAAGGAAACGGGACCGTACGCAAGGTGACGACCGACGGCGTGATCAGCACGGTAGCGGGCATCAACGTCATCGGCTTTGGGAATTTTCCGGGCCAGGGTGGTCCGGCGCGCAGCGCTACTTTGGGTTTGCCATATGCGGTAGCGGTTGACGAGAGCGGCAATGTTTTCATCGACGATATTGGCAGCGGCAATATCGAGAAGGTCGGGCTCGATGGAAATATCAACACACTGGTTTCAAGCGTATCCACAGCCGCGCTGGCGACCGACCCGGCGGGTAATCTTTATTTCTCGAACTATCGAAATTCGACTATCAATCAGCTCTCCCCGAGCGGTGCGGTTCTCACAATCGCCGGCAATGGAAACAATGGTTTTTCAGGAGATGGCGGCCCCGGCATATCGGCGGAGTTTAATGCCCCGTACGGCATTGCCCTCGATTCTTCTTCCAACATCTACGTCGCCGATTACAACAACCAGGTGATCCGGCTGCTTTCTCCCGTCGCCCCGCTCGAGGTCATCGCCGCCAACGGCGCAAGCGATCTCCAGTACAGTTCCCCTGGTGTCGAACTGCCGGTTGCGCCGGGTGAGATCGTCACCATATCCGGGACGCATATTGGCGCACCCTCGACGGCTATCGCGCAGCCGAACGCGAACGGGTATATTGGAACGCAACTGGCGGGGACCATGGTTACCTTCAATGGCATCCCAGCCCCTGTGCTTTCCACCGGACCGTCTCAGGTTACGGTGATTGCGCCTTACGAATTAACGGCTGAAAGCGCGAACCTCAGAGGCCGGATGAGCGGGTCGCGGGGACGAATTGTTCCGGAAGCATCGAACTCGAGCGGCGCGACGATTGTGGTGACCTACCAGGGTCAGCCCACTGCCACAACCATCGTTCCTGTCGGCGCCTCCTCGCCAGGCATCTTCACGGCGTACTCCTCAGGCATCCCTGGCGGGCTGGGCGTTTTGAATGCGGACGGAAGCGTCAACAGCGTTTCGAACGCCGCCGCCGAATCCAAGAATATTACGCTGTTTGTCACCGGCGAAGGACAAACAAACACGGGCGGAGTCGACGGTCTCATTTCCACTCAGTCGACATTGCCGGTTCCACTGCTTCCGGTCACCGTCATGATCGGCGGGACAGCGGCGACCGTTGTCTCCGCGACCGAGGCGTCGGGTTACGTGGCGGGAATCATGCAGGTGGTCGTAACGCTTCCATCTACCCAAACAATCGGTAGTTACGTTCCGGTGACCGTTCAGGTGGGCGACGTGGTGAGTCCAACCATCACAATTTCCGTGCAGTAGCTGTTTCGCAGGAGACCCGAGTCGGGGCACGGAAGGATCGCGCAGAATTCGAGGTTCGAAGATTGCGCTGTTGGTTCTCGTCCCTTCGCGTATACAATGTATACATGGCGTCTGTCGAACCGGAAGACGAACGTTGGTACGCTTTGTACGTTCGCTCGCACTTCGAAAAAGCCACGGAGCAATGCCTCAAAGGCAAGGGATACACCGCGTTTTCGCCGTTTTACCGCACTTTGCGAAAAAGACCGGATCGGAATAAGATTCTGGACCTGCCATTGTTCCCGGGATACGTTTTTTGTCGCTTCAACGCTTCGAGGCGGCTCCCGATTCTGACAACTCCGGGCGTCGTCAGCGTCGTGGGCGCCGGCAATGTGCCGGAACCCGTAAAAATGTCCGAAATTCAATCGATTCAGAAGGTTGCCGAGTCAGGACGTCCGGTGCAGCCGTGGCCATTTCTGCTTGAAGGTCAGAAGATCCGCATCGAAGCCGGACCGCTATTCGGTACCGAGGGCACCTTGCTCAAGGTGAAAGACGAGCTTCGGCTCGTTGTGTCGATAACGCTGCTGCAGCGGTCAATGGCTGTTGAGGTCGACCAGGATTCCGTCACCCCGTTATTTGACAGGCCGAGGTATCTTCCCCAACAGCAACGCGCCGCATCCTGACCGGATTTGTGACGTGTCTGGAGTCGGTAGCGCCGGCGATCTTGTCGCCGCGACGTTCCATGGCCGTGGCGATGAAGACACCGCGCAGCCGGTGTGGGGTCAGGGCTTCGGCCCTGCAGCCGAGCTTCCGCTCGGCGCGGAGCTTTACGTCCTGCCGGTAGCGTCGGCGATCTTGTCGCCGGTGACCCTGCCTGCCGCGTCTTCGACCGAAATCGAAATTCTACAGTATTCGCGAAAATGCTCTAATCTAATAGACCGGCTTCAGCGATACCTCGTATACGTGCAATTTCCCGGAAATCTTATTGTCAAATTTTTGTGAGGGAATCCGGTCGATTTGAATTCCCAGCGCATGAATGCCTGGCGGGACGGGAACATCGAGGCTAATCGACGAACGAGCGACATTTCCCCGAATCTGCTCAGTCGTTACGTTCAGCAGCCGGGGATTCAGCAGATCGTAAATATGAAAGAAAGGGCCCTGATCTGTCGAGATATCGTCCGCGCTTATCACAGCGGAGAAGCGATATCGGCCTCCACTCGCGGTTGTGAACTGACGCACATTTGAAAATGTGAGATTGGAAGACCCGGAAAACTGGATTTCAAGACCGTCCTTTCGATTGATCTCGACGCCGGCGACCGGAGTCACTGTCCAGTCGAAGGGGCTTTCGCCGGGAGCCTGCTGAAAACGCACATCCGCAAGCCGTTCCGAATGAAGATCGTCGGCCTTTGGATTGCCTCGCCAATCCGACCAGAACTTCTGAGAGGCCGTAAATTCTTTTCGCTGCCACAACGCCCAAGCCAGATCGCTGGCGGACTTTTGATCCAGCAGATGGTTACCCAGCATCCACGAGGATAGTTCGCCAAGATCCTTGTCCGACCCGGAAGTTCGAAGCCACGACAACCAGCTTGCCGCGGGCCGGGACAGGGCGGGAACCGCGACTCCCGCGAGCGCCGAAACCGGTTGGCCGGAAAGGGTCAGATACGAGAAAAGCACCTGATCGAAAGCGTCGGTTTGTTTGAGAATCGCGTTTGTCATTCGAAACCCGTCGGTCAGGCGGCCGTGCGCGAAATCGAAGTTCGCCCTCCGCATCAGTACGGGTGACATTCCCGGACCAAGCGACACTGACTGATCAAATATCGAAGCTGCCTCTTGCGTCCGGCCGGCAGCGGACAACGTTTCGGCGTAGGTGCTCCAGACGAGGGGATTGGAGGGATCGAGGTTGAGCAACGCCCCGACTGTTCTGGTATTCACCCCTTGGGTATCGATTGCCGCGAACACCTGATCGTAGCGGCACAATCCATACCGGCAGGCCGGCGAATCGGGAGAGGGACGCGTGAAGTCGAATGTAATCGAAATCGCGGTAATTATGACGGAGAGAATAACAAAGAGAGCGCGCATATTACCGGAAATCCCGGCAACCAGGCATCAGGAACAGGTCCCGCGTGAGGGTTTCGGGGAAACAAAAAAAGCGGTGATCGGCCACTCCGATCACCGCTCCGAAATCCAGGACCGATTCAATTTTAATGGGGCTGGCTCGCGCTAACAGGAGCTCCACCGCTGGTCGCCGCCGTAATTCCGGCCGTAAGACCAACCGCCGCTGCCGCCACCAGCACCGCAACCACGATCCCCTTGTGACCGGCATTCGCTGAACCGGCTGGCGCGGCCCCACCTGCGGCTCCCGCCTGCGGAGGATCGAAACTGCCTGTCAAACTTTGGGGTGTATACGCTTCGTCGGCTTCCATGATTTTAATCGATGAAAGGGACTTTAAGGAGTAGCCAGCCACGCCCGCAGTCAGCTGGAACACCGGCTTCCCGTTTTCGAGGGAGATTCTGGCCTCTGCTCCGGGTTCCATAGTCATCAGTGACCCGTCCGGGAAAGTAACGATGGAAACCGCGCCGCCGCTCTTTACCATGTCACCGGACATAATCGGCCAGGAGGGGACCCCGGCACCAGGAGTTACCATAGCGCCACGAAGAGTGAATGGAGCTGTTGACGTTACCGTTGCAACCTGACTTTGCGCCCACCCGAATGCTGCCGTCAGCAGTAGGGACGCGACCGCGACCGTTTTGACCATCCGTCGATACCTCCAGTCATTTGATATCGTAGCCCGTGAAAATCTCCGCCGTCAATCTAAAAATCGAGTTCCGGACAATCTTTCGCGTATTTTGGCGCGCTTTCCCGAAAGCGTTCGAAACCAGACGGCCCTTATCAGCTCGATAAATGGATTCTCTTTGACATTCCAGCGCGCCGACTTATAATCGAATTTGTCTCGAAAAGATGGGCTATTCCCATCGAGGCTCCGTTCTTTACGGAATCCCGGTTACTGGCAGGGCGATGCGAAGCGTCCATCGGTAGCGTGTTTTGCCCCGAAGGGCATCGGAATGAACGGGTCGGCACATTTCGAGAACTCGAAATGTACGTGAAGGGGCGGTAGCTTGTCCGGATTCTCCAGCTTCTGGTGTGACGAATCCGGAGGGGGCGGCAACAAGCGTCGCTTTCAGACCAGCAGACACACTCCACGCAGCAAAGCGGAGTGAAAATACATTAATCGGCCGGAAGTTTCTCTTAATTCCCACGTAGATCTCGGGGAGTTCCCGTTTCCGGAGAACACGCCTGAGCGGTCTCTTGCCGTTCCAGCGGTTGAAATCAGTGTCATGAGCGTTGCGTTCCGAAGGAGCCGAATGATCAGTTTCCGGCTTTCCCCCGAGGAGTATGACGGGTTCGCGAAACTGTGCTCGGAACGCGGCGTCCGTCGGGTTTCCGATATGGCCCGGACCGCTCTTCAGAACCTGATTGCCGCGGAGCGGCAGCCGGATCCGTTATCGGTTGAGGTCCGTGATCTCCGAAGCCAGCTCCACGCAATGGCGAACGTGCTCGACCGCATTTCGCATATTGTAGAAGGTAGGAACGCTTCGAAAGCTGGCGGGTAAGCTAAATGAATCTCCTCGCACTTTATCTTTGCGGCGCGGCGGCTCTGCTGTTTCAGGCGCCGCCGGCGATTTTGCCGCCGGCGGTTTCGCCGTCTGATACCTATACTTTGGGAGCCGGCGACCTGATTGTTGTCCGTGTACCGGACCTGGAAGAGATCGACAACAAAACGATTCCGATCGATCAGGAAGGGAATATCGATCTCCCGAAAGTGGGTCGGATCAAGGCGAGTGGGCTCAATACGGAGCAGCTCGCAGCCGCTATCGGAGAAAAGCTCCGGAAATACCTGGTTGATCCGGACGTCGCCGTATATCTCGGCGAAATGAAGAGCCAGCCGGTCTCAGTGCTGGGTAACGTAACGACACCGGGCGTTCATCAATTGCAGGGACAGAAGACCCTGTTCGAGGTGCTTTCGCTGGCGGGCGGTTTGACTGCGGACGCTGGGAACGTAATCAATATAACGAGACGCATCGAGTGGGGAGTTATCCCGCTGCCCAACGTAAAGACCGACTCTACCGGGCGTACACCGTAGCTTCGGTCGACGTCAAAAGCGTGATGAGCGCTTCCAATCCGGCCGAGAACATTATTATTAAGCCAAACGATGTCGTTTCGGTCCCGAAAGCCGAGACTATCTACGTGATTGGCGCGGTGAAGAAGCCCGGAGCGTATGTCCTTGGCCAGTACCGAACATTGGGCACGCTGCAAATTCTTGCGCTTGCCGAGGGAACGGAAAAGACGGCCGACACCAAAGAAGCCAAAATCATGCGGCTGCTTCCCGGATCGGACCAGCGATCCGA
Organism: Terriglobia bacterium; assembly: GCA_963831795.1. Taxonomy (GTDB): domain Bacteria; phylum Acidobacteriota; class Terriglobia; order Bryobacterales; family Bryobacteraceae; genus BOG-234. Next base: position 42,438 of record CAWHSB010000036.1, read on the forward strand.
GATCCCGGTCGATCTCAAAACCATTCTCGACGGGAAGATTCCCGATGTTGCGCTGAAAGGCGACGACATTCTCTTCGTACCAGTGAGTAAAGCGAAAGTCGTCGGCTACCGAACCATCGAAGCCATCGCTCAGGCCGGAACCCTGCTCGTTTACCGCGTTCCGTGAGTATGTTTGGTGGAAAAGTAATTAAAACGGATAATGTAACGCGTTTTTAACGTCAATCCTTTCCCCGACCTCTGGCCTTTACATGCATCAATTACCCGACGCTCCGAGTAACCCAGGCGAATTCCTTCCGTCACCCGCCGTCCACCGGGAAAAGGGTGCGCTGGCCGCTTCCTATACCGATGCCGGTTACGTAAACCCGCCGGATGCATCGTCTGAACCTGAAACTGGCGGACTGATCGAATATTGGCGTATTCTGCGCCGCCGCCGTGGGACTCTCTTTTTTATCGCCGCTGTCGGCGCCGTCCTGGGTTTCGTCGTGACGCTCCCGCAGACTCCCGTTTATCAGGCGCGGACCTCGGTCGAGATCGTCGGCCTGAACAATAACTTCCTGAATATCAAGGAATCCGATCCGCTGAACGAGAACAACGCCTCCGTCGATCCCGTCGATATTCAGACGCAGATTAAAATTCTTCAGAGCGAATCGCTGGTCGATGCGGTGCTTGCGAAGCTGAAGAGGGGCCAGACCGTCGACTCCGAATACGCCGAGCGCCTCCGGATGGCGCAAGCTCCTCAACCTTCCCGACGCGGAAGCCGTCGATTCCCGCGAGAAATCTGCTGCTTATGCCGCCCACCACTACAAAGTGAAAGCTTTCGGGCCGACGCGCATCATCGAGGTCACGGTCGATTCAATGAATCCGCAACTCGCCACCGAGTTTGCGAACATGCTTACGAGCGAATATATCGATCAGAATCTCGAGTCTCGCTCGCACATGAGTCAACATACGAGCGAATTTCTGGCGCGCCAGCTGGACGACATGCGAATACGTCTGGAGCATTCGGAGGACAACCTTCAGGCCTATGCGCGGCAGGCGGGCTTGCTCTTTACGGGGGACCAGAAAAACAACGTTTCGGAAGAGAAGCTGCTCCAATTGCAGCAGGCTTTATCGGCGGCGCAGAGCGACCGGATCTCCAAGCAGTCGCGCTGGGAGATGGCGAATTCGAGTCCGGCAGAGGCTCTTCCCGACGTTCTGAACGATTCCACGCTTCGCGATTATCAGTCCAAGCTGACCGATTTGCAGCAAAAGATCGCCGAACTGCGAACGACGTACACCCCGGCGTCTTCCAAGGTGCAGAAACTCGAGGTTCAGCTGGCCACTCTCGAGTCGGCCCTGAGCGTCGAACGCGCCGATATTCTGAAGCGCATCAAAAACGAATACGATGAGGCACTGCGGCGCGAGAGCCTTCTCACGGCGGACTACGCGGCGCAACGCACCACAGTGACCGGTGAAAGTGAAAAGGCCGTTCAGTACGACATCATGAAGCACGAGGTCGAGTCGAACCGCCAGATTTACGACGCCATGTTGCAGCAGTTGAAACAGGCATCGCTCGCCTCGGCTCTTCGAGCGTCCAATGCTCGCGTGGTGGATGCGGCCAAGGTTCCGCAGCGTCCTTACAAACCCAACATTCCCCTCAGCACCGGCCTCGGGCTGCTGACGGGAATCTTTTTCGGGGCAACGTTCGTAATCGTGCAGGAGCGCGCCGACCGCACGATACAAGCGCCGGGCGAAACTCAAATTCTGTTGAATGTTCCGGAACTGGGCATCGTTCCCGCCGAAACGGCCGGACGCCGTCTTCGCCTCCACTATGCCAGCGCGGCGGCCGTGGCCCAGGAGGCTGCCGCGGCCGAAGAAGATGCCGCGAACTCCACTCTTCCTACCCGGATCGAACTCACGATGTGGCAGCGGCGGCCTTCGCCTGTCGCCGAGTCTTTCCGGGCAACGCTGGTGTCCATCCTTTTCTCCGGTGAAAACGGCAATCGTCCCCGCGTTATGGTGGTCACCAGCGCGAATCCTTCCGAAGGCAAGTCGACGGTGGTCAGCAACCTCGGGATTGCGGTCGCCGAAGTCAATCAAAAGGTCCTGCTGATTGACGCCGATCTGCGCAAACCCCGGTTGCACGATGTTTTCAATCTCAAGAACGATCGGGGGCTGAGCGATCTGCTTCGATCGAAGGACAGCATTTCCGCGGCGCTTGACGGCACCATTCAGCAGACCAGCATCCCGGACCTGTACGTCCTGACCAGCGGGTCCAGAACGCTGGCGGCCACAAGCCTCCTTTACTCCAATCGCATGCCGGAGCTGTTGCAGAAGCTCCGTACCGAATTCGAGACTATTTTCATCGACTCGCCTCCCATGCTCCAGATTCCCGATTCCCGGGTACTCGGGCGCATGGTGGATCGCGTAATTCTGGTGGTGCGGGCGGGTAAGACCACCCGCGACGCCGCACTGGCCGCGCGCCAGCGTTTCTCGGAGGACGGGACCCGGATGCTCGGGACGATTCTCAATTGCTGGGATCCCAAGCGCTCGCCGAACGGCTACTACGGCTACCACAACGGATATTCAAACGGCTATTACTCCGGCGGGCAAAGTTATTACGGATCGGGCGGTTCCAGCAAGAACGACGAGCGAAACGGCGCTTAAACCGCTTCGGGCCCTGTCCAGAAGGACCTGCAACCACGAAAACCTTGTGGGGCAGGCCCCCAGGCTTGCCGCCGAGCCCCAGCTCGGCGCGGAACTTTACGTCAGCCGGTAGCGCCGGCGATCTTGTCGCCGGTCCTCATACGGTTGCCACTGTTATTTCGTTCGCGACTCCTTTAACAGCGCAAGGCCGCCGCACGGTGCCAAAGAGAGTTCCGCCGCCGGATTGTTTGCCCCACGTCGCAACTCAACGCAAATCATGAATTCCACGGGTGACCATCACGAAGCAGTCCGGCGGCAGATGGCTGTCGCATGATCCGCTGGCTGTCATATGGCTTGATGACGGCGTCCCTGGCCGCGGCAGTTCTTCTGAGCGGCGGAGTAGTCGCGTCGCAGTGGAAATGGTGCGCACTCGGCATTTCGATCGCCGCCGCTCTTGCGGTCTTCGCCATGCCCCGCGACGAGCGAGCCAGGGGGGGCCGAAGCGGACTGCTGCTCCTGACCCTGCTCCTGGCGTGGATGCTCTTCCAGTTGTTGCCCTTGCCGCCCGTTTTGGTGCAATGGTTATCGCCGGCGCGCTGGAGTGCGGTTGCCGCAGCCCGAGCGGCTTCGGGATACGACGCCCACAGCTGGACGGCGCTCTCCGTCGCCCCGCCTCTCACCTTCGAGCGGCTGCTCTTTGTCATCCCGGCAATGGCGGTCTTCGTAACGGCGCGCGAAATGTCCTGGTGGTGGCGCGACCAGGTGTGGATCGCCGTTGCTCCGGTGATCGGAATCGCGTGGCTCGAAAGCGTTCTGGGACTGGTGCAGTTTTATTTCTCCCGAGCCGAGAGAGGCGAGGGAGGTCCGCCTCCGGCACCTACGTGAACCACAATCATTTCGCGGGGCTTATGGAAATCTGTTTTCCCGTTGCTCTCATGTGGATGATCGCGAGGTTGCGGAAGAGCACGTCCGATCGCACGATGACGTCCGCGCTGGGGACAGCGGTTCTGTTCGCAATTTCGACCTGCCTCCTGATGGCGGTGGTCGTCTCGTTATCCAGAATGGCGTTCATCTCTACGTTGATAGCGATGGGAGTTATCACGCTGACGTGGCTTGGTTCGTGGGTGTCACGCAACCCGGACAGTCACCGATTGCTCCGCTGGGGTCTTTGGATTGTTCCGGTTGTCGTGCCCCTTCTGATTCTGGTGATCCTTACTCCGCGGGAACTTGTCCGGCGTTTTGCGGATTTTTCGGCATCTGAAAATGTCACAGTCGAAGGACGCAGCGAGATCTGGCGCGAGACGATGCAGGCGGCGTCCGCGTATAAGTGGACGGGATGCGGCCTCGGCGCATACGAAAGGGGCTTGTTTCAATTCAAGAATTTTGCGCCTCTCAACCGGATCGACTTTGCGCATAACGATTACCTGCAGATTCTCACCGAATTGGGAATTCCCGGCGCTTTGCTGGCTGGGGCTTTTGCCGTCTGGTTTGTGTCAAGGATGCTTTCGGTGATCCTTTGGCGGGGCAGCAGCAATAGTTGGGAACTTGCCGTTGGAGTGCTCGGGCGCAACGGCCGCTCTGGGCATGCACAGTCTGGCCGATTTCAATTTTTACATCCCGGCGAACGCCATGGCCTTTGCATGGCTTTGTGGCGCCGGAGAACGGACCGGAGTAAAGCATCGCTGACATGAAATCCGTCTCTTTAGTAACCGGCGGTGCCGGGTTCATCGGGAGCCACGTCGCGAAATATTGTCTCGACATGGGACATGAGGTCATCGTTCTCGACGATCTTTCGGGAGGTTACCGCGATCATGTTCCCGCGGAAGCGACGTTTATCGAAGGCTCGGTAAACGACGAAGAAATCGTCGGGAAAATCTTCAAATCGGCGAAGGTCGACTATGTTTACCATCTGGCCGCATACGCCGCCGAAGGGCTCTCGCACTTCATACGCGGTTTCAATTATCGGAACAACCTCGTCGGCACGATGAATCTCGTGAACGCGAGCGTGAATTATGGCGTGAAGTGTTTTGTATTTACGTCGTCAATCGCGGTTTATGGGAAAAATCAGCTTCCGATGCGGGAGGATCTGACGCCGCAACCCGAAGATCCCTATGGCATTTCGAAGTATGCCGTGGAGCTCGATTTACGCGCCGCTCACGAACTTTTCAATCTCCCTTATATCGTGTTCCGGCCGCATAATGTCTACGGCGAGCATCAGAATCTGGCGGACCCGTATCGCAACGTCATCGGCATTTTCATGAACCGCATTATGAGCGGTCAGCCCCTGCCCGTGTTCGGCGATGGCGAACAGTCCAGAGCGTTCAGTTACGTCGGCGATGTCGCTCGCGTGATTTCGCAAAGTGTGATGGTTCCCGCGGCCTATCAGAAGACGTTCAACATCGGGGCGGACACTCCTTATACGGTCAACGAGGTCGCTTCGGTCGTTTGCGGCGCTTTCGGCGTTCCCGTCAATCTGGAATATCTGGCGGCGCGCAAGGAAGTAGTCCACGCCTATGCCACGCACGACCTTGCGAAGGAAGTGCTTGGGGCCGAGCCGGAGGTGGACCTTGCGGAGGGAGTGAACCGCATGGCGCAGTGGGCTCGGACTGTGGGAGCGAGGAAAGGCGAACGCTTCGGCAAGGTTGAGATCGAGAAGTCTCTTCCGGAGTCCTGGCGCCGGATCGCATAAATTTGGACGTTTGAGATTGACGCCGCCCGAAGTCAGCGTTGTCCTGACAACTTACAATCGAGCGGACGCTCTTCGCGAAACGCTCGATACGATGATCAGCGCAGACCTTCCGGGATTTCGAACTGATCATCTGCGACGATGCGTCCAAAGATCGCACGAGGGATGTTGCGATGGAGTATGTGGCGCGCGATCCCAGGATCAGGTATCACCGCAACGAGCCGAACCTGGGAATGCCCGGGAATCTGAATAGCGGCATACGACTGGCGAAGGGCCAGTTTGTCGCGAACGTTCATGATGGCGATCTGTACGATCCGACGCTTCTGGAAAAATGGACCGCTGCGATGAGGCAGTCCCCGAACGTTGCTTTTGTCTTTAATCAGTACCGCCACCTGAATGAAAACGGAGCGGTTGCAAGGGTCACCTTTGAGGAAGTACCCGCGCTCTTCCCTGGCAGGCAATTGATCGAAGACATCTACTTCAAACGATGGCGGTTCGATTCGCCAGTATGGGGAACCGTGATGGCCCGAAGATCCTTGTATGAGGAGATGGGCCTGTTCGACAGCAGGTTCGGATTTTTGTCGGACATCGATATGTGGCTGCGACTCGCCGAGAATCATGAGGTCGCCTATGTACCGGAGGCCCTGATCACTCTGCCGAGCCGGGAAGCCGTGCCTCGCATGGTGAAGGTTCTGAGGGAGGACCGAATCGCAGGCCGAATGTTGTGGGAGGCCCGTATGCGGCATTATCGCCGGAATCCCGCGACGGCGCGGCGTCGAGGCGATCAAGCACGGAGTCTTCGTTTCCTCGCTGAAGATGTATCGTCTTCTCTGCGAAACCAAAGCAACGATGCTCGGAAAGACGCCGAAACACAGCTGAACCTGATCAGCGCCCATGATCGGGCCTGAGATTCAACCGTGACCGAGTTGACGAGCGCGCAGACGGGAGCGTCGCCCGAGATCGAGCACCGGCCGGTTGTCGGTGGCGTACGAACCTGCGCTACCGAAATTTACCGGAACGACGGCAACACGCCCCTCATAGCTCTGGTGAAGGATCACGTGCGCATCGGGCGCGTTCTCGACTGCGGCTGCGGCGCCGGAGACAACGCCCGGCTGCTACGAGGTCTCGGATGGACCGTTACGGGAATCACGATCAGTCCCCAGGAGCGCGATGCAGCCTCGCAATATTGTCACGCGGTGCATATCGCTGATCTCGAAGCCGGAATTCCGGCGGAAGTTGGCGAAGATTTTGATCTGATCGTTTTCTCGCACGTACTCGAACATCTGGTTCATCCGGAGAACGTGCTTCGCGATGCCAGAAGCAGGCTCGCGCCGGATGGCGTTCTGGCGGTCGCACTCCCGAATATCGCTTTCTTCAAGACGCGATGGCAAGTGCTGCGAGGCCGATTCGACTACGCAGATGGCGGAATCATGGATTCCACCCACGTGAGGTTTTACACGTTCAAGACCGGCGCCGAATTGCTTCGGAGAAATCATTTCGAGGTTGTTGCTGCGGACGTCCAGGCGATCTTCCCGATGTGGCATTTGCAGAGGATTTTGCCGCGATCTTTGATGGCGGCGCAAAGCCGTCTGGCCGGCCGCCTGTGGCCCGGGCTGTTCGGAGTGCAGTTGCTTTACGTCGCCAGAGCTGACGGGCGCCAGGTGAGATCCGAGTCCGGGAAATGAAGGCAGTTATTTCGATCGGCGGCCGATTTACCGCGGTACTTGAAACTGGCCGAATACCTTGATCGGGCGGGCTACCTCGAGAGACTGATCACGTTCACACCCAGGGCCCGGCTTAAGGAACCTTTCGGTGAAGAAAGACAGACTGGTGATCTTGGGCGCTCTCGGTGCGGTGAACTACGCGTCGCGGTTTATAGCCTCGCCTTTCCAGATTCACGTGATGCGATGGATCGCAAATTCGTTTGACCGGGAAGTAAGCCGGGGTTGATTGGCGACTGCGATATTTTCTACGGCTGGTCGGGCACCGTGCTCCAGTCGATTCGGGAGGCAAAGCGACGGGGCGCCACGGCAGTCGTCGGAACGGGATCGGCGCACGTTCGTTATCAGAAGGAGATCCTCGAAGCGGAATATAAGAAGTTTGGTATCTGCAAAGTTTCTACGCCACCCAGGCGCCGTCGAGAAGGCGCAGAGTGAATTTGAGGAGGCAGACGGTGTCATCGTCCCTCCGAATTCTCCCGAAGGACTCTGGTCGAGAACGGAATTTCAGCTGAAAAGATACAGAGTGATTCCCGAACCCCTGACCCGGCGACTTTCCGTTGACCGGCAAGGAGGACGACGTTTTTCGGATCATTGTGGTGGGAACGGTGAGCCTTCGCAAGGGCGCGCAATACGTGCTCGAAGCGGCTTCACGGCTAAAGCTTCGGAATTCGGAGGTCGTTTTGATTGGCCCGGTGAGCGAAGAGTTTCGGCCCGTCCTGAAGCGGTACGAGGGCCAGTTCGTTCTGGCAGGTCCGGTTTCCGAGGCGGAACTGGCTCACCATTTTTCCCGGGCATCCGTACTCGTCCTCGCTTCGCTCGAAGATGGCTGGGGCCACGTAACTCTCGAAGCGATGTCATGCGGCCTGCCCGTGATCGTCTCAGTGAACACGGGAAGCGCCGATGCGGTTCAGGATGGGGTTAATGGCTTCGTCGTACCGGTGTGCGACGCGAGCGCGATCATGGAGAAACTCGAGCGTCTTTACCTTTCGCCTGATCTCCGGGAGGAAATAGGTGCGCGAAATCGCGCTCGCGTTTCCCACCGCACCTGGACTCACTACGGGGAGGAAGTCACTGATTTCTTTACGAGCCTTCTGAATAGGTTCGGCGGTGTCCCGGAATTCGGTATTTCGGGCGTAGCGCGGGTTTCATCGACGATTCAATGACGGCTTTGCTCAAGACGCTTCTCGCTCCGATCGCGGACTCTGGAGGCTATGCGCCCGCTACAGATGTGGTATCGGCGTAACTATGTTCTTCCGCGCACTCACAGGCGATACGCCAATATGAATACCGCGGAGGTATTCTCAGAAATTTATGCGCGAAAGGAGTGGAACGGACACACGCAGTCCGACAAATTCAATTCCGGGTACGGGTTCAGACGCCGCTCACACGAGCCGAGTACTGCGAACTGGTCAACGATTTTGTCGCAAGGCATCAAATAGAAAAAGTCGTTGATTTGGGTTGCGGTGACTTTCGCGTCGGAAGACAGATCGCTCGCCCGGAGATTTCATACGTGGGCGTAGACGTTGTGCCCGATCTGATCACGCATAATCAGAAGACGTTCGGGGCCAACGCGATCAGCTTTCAGCTGGGCGACCTCACAGCGGGGGAATTACCGGACGGCGATCTTTGTCTCATCCGCCAGGTCCTGCAGCATCTTTCGAACAAAGAGATCGCTACGGCCATCGAGAGATGCGAGAAATATCGCTATCTGATTGTTACGGAGCACATTCCAACGGGGCAGAAAGTAAAGCCGAACCGCGACAAGCCACACGGCCCGGATATCCGGCTTTTCTGGAACTCAGGGGTGTTTCTTGATAAACCTCCGTTTTCTCGAAACAGTGCGATACTCTTCGAGGCTCCCGTCGACAAGTGGTCGGTTCTGCGCACCAGTCTCATCGACCACTCTGAAATGGCCAACAAATAACGAGACATGACAAATGCAGCTGAGCGAACGAATGATCGGACCGGAAAACATATATCACTACCTGGGCGCAATCAGTCCCTCGGCCGCTCGAAGGTTCTCGGCGATACTCGGTATGGGGCGCCGGATAATCGAAACCGAGGACGGAAGCTTCTGGATCGATCCATGGTCAGCCTTTGGTGCCAGCATTACTCAAATCGGGAGCGCATGAGCCGGGGATGATTCAATGGTTGCGCGACACTCTGCAGCCCGGCGGGACCTTTGTCGATGTGGGAGCGAATGAAGGTTACTTTTCGGTAATCGCGGCAAAGCAGTGTGGCGAGAACGGAAGGGTTTACGCAGTCGAGCCGCAAGAGCACTGCCATGCCGCCCTGCGGGAAAACAGCAGGCTGAACGGATGCAACAATATTGAAATCGTGCCCGTCGTCGTGTCGGACCATTGCGGGGAAGCGGTGCTGCATCTTCATTCCGCAACGAATACCGGCGCGACCTCGGTGTGGCGGCAGTCCCGCTTCGGCATCCGAAGTCTGAAGACAGTTTGCTGGCCGCTCGAGTTTCTTCTGAACAGCAGGAAGATAGGCACCGTGGATCTGTTCAAAATGGACATCGAGGGTGCCGAATATGAAGCGGTTATGGGCAGCCAGGAGGTATTCCGCTCGGGCCGCATCAGGGCTATTGCGCTCGAGGTTCATCCGCTGATCCTGGCCGAGCGGGGACTCAGCAACGCGACGATCCATGAATTCCTGATCCGCAGCGGATATCGCGTGGAGGTTTCGGAGGATCTTCTTTCGCTGTACAAGGCGACCTGACGAATGGCCCAGTCGAGCGTGAATCCCACTGTCGTTGTTGCGGGCCCGACACCGGGTCTATGAGGGTCGGTGCGCGAATTGACGCTAGCTAGGGCCGCGATTGTAAAGCCCCTGAGGGCGTCGCGCGGGGAAAGAATGCCACGGCTGCTGATCGCTGGAGATCCGGATGAAATACATGTAGGCCGGCATTTCCTGTTTGCGGCGCGCGCGCTTCAAGTCGATGCGGAGATTTCAAATATCCGAAAGGCTCAGGAAGCTCCCTGGCTGGTGAGAAAAATCAACTGGTTTATTCGGGGACACCGGGCCGGTGCGATGGAGTCTTACTGCAAAGGGCTGATCGCGCAATGCCGGATCTTCCGTCCGGATTTGCTGCTTTGCACGGGTATTTGCCCGCTGGATCGTAAAACTCTGTTTGCCATTCGCCAACTGGGCATAGTGAGCGTCAACTTTCTGACCGACGATCCATTCAATCCGCGGCACCGGGCTCCCTGGTTCTTGTCGACGCTGCCTGACTATGACAGGATTTACACGCCAAGGCGCGCCAACATTTGCGATCTGCGGAACGCAGGCTGCGCCCGAATCGAGTATCTGCCGTTTGCCTACGCGCCGGACACTCACTACCCGGATGTCTGCGACAACCCGGAGTGCGATACCCGCGCCTTCCGATGTCATCTTTGCCGGGGGCGCCGATCGCGAACGGCTCCCGTATGCCAAGGCACTCATTGAATCCGGCTTGACGCTCGCTCTTTATGGGGGCAGCTGGGATCGCTTCACGGCTGAGCGACCCTACTGGCGGGGTCACGGCTCGGCCGCTACGATCCGTAAGGCGTTAAGAACGTCCAAGGTAGCGTTGTGCCTGGTGCGCCGGGCGAACCGCGACAGCCATTGCATGCGAACCTTCGAAGTTCCCGCAAGCCGATGCTGCATGCTGGCAGAGGATACGGAGGATCACCGGATATTGTTCGGACCGGAGGGTGAAGCCGTGCTCTATTTCAATACGATTCCCGAGATGGTCGAGAAAGCCAGATGGCTCGTGAACAATGCCCCCGAACGGGCACGGCTCGCGGCGGAGGCCCATCGCCGCATTACCTCGGGTGGCCACTCTTACGCCGACAGACTCGCAACAATACTCCGAGCCCCAGTTCAATGAAGCGGAGATCAGGAACATCAGCGGACTCACAGCGGTTCGCAGATCCGCCGCGAAGTTTTGCCTTCAGTCGACGAAATGTCGCAGACCCTGAAAACGGCGCGTCCGCCCCGCTCCGTGATGCATTCCATTGCTCTCGGTTCGTCGGCAGTTTATATGGGCGCGATTGCCACGATGGCCCTCGGGTTTTTTTCGAAGGCCGTTGTCGCCCGGATTCTGGCGCCCACGGAGTTGGGAATCCTGGTTACCGGCCAAACCGTTTTTGTCATGACGCAGTCGGCAGGGCAATTCGGCCTCGCTGACGCGGTTGTCCGGTTCGTCGGACTACACGCGCGCACACAGCCGGGGAAAGCAAAGGCCGTGGTGCTTCGCAGCCTGCGGATCGCCGCCAGTTCGACCACTTTGCTCGGTCTCGCTCTTGGTGCCGGGGCGCTTGCGCTGATTTCCTCTTTTCCTCAGAACGGAAATCTGCTCCGGGTAATCGCAATATTCGGATTTGCGCTGCCGTTTGCGACTGCGGGCGACCTTCTGGCGGCCGGCTTCCAGGGCTTCGGGCGGTTCTGGGTGAAGGTGTTGCTGGTCGACTGGGGGCGGGCAATTTGTCTCATCGGCGGAGCGTTACTCCTCATGGTCGCAGGCCGCGGCTCGCTGCTGGGCATCACCGTCGTGACTGCCGCCGGACTGATTGTTTCAGCTGCGGGAATGATCATCTGGTTCCTGCGGGACAGGTATTGGAGGGTAACGGCCGCGCCGGTCGACATGCGAAACGTATTGGCGTATGGCGTCCCGTTGTTCCTGTCCCTGATCGCGACCTGGCCGGGTTCGTATGTCGTGACCCTCATGCTCGCCGGCAAGGCGTCCACCCAGGCGGTTGCTTACTTCTCGCTCGCTTCGACAGTCGGAAATCTCGTTTACCTGCCAACCAGCGCGATCGAGGCCGCCGCGACGCCGGCGTGGGCCGGGCGGATCGCCGAGGGTTCGCTGCCGGAACTGCGCGCGGAGTACGAATTCACAACGCGGTGGTGTCTTCTTCTCGGCCTTTTCGTGCTCTCAGTGCTTGTGCTGCGCGCGACGGAGATCGTGAGAATCATCTACGGCGCACGTTATATCGAAGCCGCTCCGATCCTGCAAATTGTCGCCGCAATTTTCACATTCAACGTCGCGACGGGTCCGACCGAAGGACTCCTGCGATCCTTCGGCCACACACGAGAGATTTTTCTCGGCCGTCTGATCGGGGGAATCGTCTCGCTGTTTTGTGCGATCGTCTTCGTGCCGCGATTCGGGATTTATGGGGCGGTGATCGCTTTGGGCGCTGCAAACGTGGCAGGCATCTCCTTCCTGAGCATTGCATTGTTCCGCGTCGAACGTATCCACCCGTTCACGTGGCGTTACGCGAAAACGGTGGCAGCCGCGCTGGCAAGCATCGTATTGGTTTCGAGAATCGTTCCGAACAGCGGAAACGACTTCATAAGCGTGGTTTCGATCGCCTGCTCGTTTGCCGTGGTGTACGTAATCTGGCTTTTCCTCCTCGGCAGTTTCACCGAGAGGGACAAGCGAATGTTCATGCGATTCCGACGTTGGGTTGCAGGGGGTGAGATGTGGCACTCATCGATCTGAAACACACGCCTGCTTCGGAAATCGGGATTGAGGGGACCGACTACTAGTCAACGCGCCTGTACAAAGAGCGCGCAAGGATCGATGCCGCGCGTCAGCATCTTTCGCGACTTCGCGGAAGACGAACGTACAAGCATGGATATCTATGCCGACGGACTAAGCGCCGCATTGCGGGACTTTGCCGGAGAACGTTTCGAAGTCAGCGATCAGTTGCCTCGCCCGCTCAACTTCCTTCCCGGAAATGCCTTCACTCTGCGAATGCGAATTTCGCGTCAGTTTTACTACCCCTGGTTTGCCCGAAACCACCACGGCGATGTGAATCACATCGTCGATCACGGCTACGCTCACCTGCTGCGAACGCTTGATCCGCAGCGGACGGTCGTCACGGTACACGACCTCATTCCGCTTTTGAGCTGGAAAGGATGCCTTCCAGGTCCCACCCGGTATCCCCATCGACCGCTGCTGTTCGAGCGGGCAGTCCGAATATCTGAGAACCGCGGGATGCATACTCGCGGTCAGCGAGAACACGAAAAAGGATCTGATCGCTCACTGTGGATGCCGTCCCGAACGAATCCGCGTAGTGTATTCCGGGCTGCCTTCGTGGTGCAGGATGTACAGACCGGATGATCGGCGACAAGCCAGGCGCAAGCTCGGGCTTCCGGACTCTGAAACGCGGCTTGTTCTGATCACCGGATCGGGTTCTCAATGGTACAAAAATCAGCCTGCTTGTCTGAAGGTTCTGGCACGTCTCGTTGAGTCGTGCCCGTGGCCGGTGAAAATGATCCGGTCCGGGGGATCGACCCCGGAGTGGCTGCAGCTTGCTGGCGGACAGCGGGATGCAAGGTCATTTCATCCAGATTCCCCGCCTCAGGCAGCATGCCGCCATGGCCGATCTTTATAACAGCGTGGATTGTCTGTTGTTTCCGTCCTGGTACGAGGGCTTCGGCTGGCCTCCTCTGGAAGCAATGGGGTGCGGGATTCCCGTCGTGACCTCCAACTCCGCCTCTCTGCCGGAGATCGTCGGGGATGCCGGTTTGATGTGCGCTCCGGACGACGTTGACGGACTGACGGCAGCCGTCGCGTCACTTCTCCAACGCGACGAATTAAGCAGGCACTACGCCGAGGCGGGCCGGAAATGGGCCGGCACGTTTACGTGGCAGCGATGCGCGGAGCAGGTCTGCCAGATTTATGACTCTTTAATGGCGGGTACTCGTGCTGCTGACTGAACGCCAGGTCGCGCCGGTCCATCCGGCTGCAGGCGCACAGATAGCGCGAACGGGACGAACGGTAAGGTCCGTCGAAAAGAAAGGATTCGACATACTTTCGCCGCCCGTTCTCGTGGGAGCGAGCTACGTGGCTCTCTTCGGGATGGCCGCGTTGGACATCCTGATGGTTACCGATGGTCGTCTTCGTCTCCGAAACGAGTTCCGGCTGTACACGGGCCTCTCCGTGCCGGCCTTGATTTATCTTGCGGCGGGTTACGCGCTGTTTGTTATTGGCTATTACGTGAAGGCGGGAAAGCTCATCGCGGGGCTTTTCCCGATCCGTTCCGGGCGGCTGAGATCCTCGCGAATACCGATTATCACGGTCGTAATGTTCTCCTTTACCTTCGCGATTCTCGTCGCGTACACGTATGTGGAGGGTTATGGGCGCAGGGCCGGAAGTTCCGACGCCGGGACAGGCGGCTTCCTGGAGAATCTGGTATTGCTCGGGGAGATGTCAATGATTCCCATGTCGCTCGGTTTTTATTATTATTGGCTGGCCCGAAAAAATCCACGGGATCGAAGGTCCGGGCGGGAAATGGCCAGGCCGAAAATCAGCAAGGGATTCGCGTTTTTCGTCTGGAGAGTCATGCTGCCTCTGCAAATCGCAGTGGGTATCTGGACTGGAACGCGGTGGCGGGTCGTCGAAGTGCTTCTCATTGCGCTGGCGGCCTACCATTACACATACAGCCGGGTTCGGATTTTGACCTTAGCCCGTTACGGCGTTCTGCTGATTGCGCTTGTTCCCGTGCTCGGGACTCTCAGGGACAGGATGTTCAGCAACGTCGAAAGACCGGAAACGCGGCTGTCCCCCCAGGGTGCATGGGATTCCTTTATGGAAAGAAGCTCTGCGCTGGAGGGATTCACAATCGCGTTCGAGAATCCCGATTCGTGTCCGCCGCCGGATCCGTTGTGGCTGACAGTTGTGAGCGGCACAATCCCGCGGTTCCTATGGCGAAGCAAACCAAACACTACGTTCACCAAGGACTTCAGCGTATGGATCACCGGAGACAAGCAGGCGGATGCATTTGGGCCGGCGCTCCCCGGTGAGTTGATGTTGAACCTCGGCTACCTCGGTGGCCTGGTGGCAATGTGTGCACTCGGTGTCCTCTGGCGTGTTTTTTACGAGGCCACGATTGGAGCCGGACTCGGGACCGGCAGCGGTTTCATTTATTTCTCTATACTTCCGACGCTCACGTCGGTGGAGACAGGATTCGTCCTCCAATACGGGGTGGTACTTCGATTCGTCCTGGTGGGCTTGCTCGTTTATTGGCTGGCAAGCGCAAAGGTAGCGGCGCGTTCCGATCATCCCGGCGCTCTGTGAGGGAGCGCCGAATTTCCAGGTTAAGCGCAAATAACTGACCCGGCGTAGATCTTTTGCCGATCTCGGCATCTCTGCCTGAAACATCGACAATCTATTTTCGTCACGCCGATAAGCGTCTAATGTCTTCCGGGAGAATTACTTGAGCGCTAACCCTCGCTATTATCCGGAGCTTGACGGCCTCAGGGCTTGCGCTGCCTTGATCGTCATGGTCTTTCACCTGAAACAGGCTGGCATCCCGATTCCCGGTCCAGTCACGTTCGGACAGACTGGCGTCGACCTTTTTTTCGTACTCTCAGGCTTCCTGATCACATCTATCCTGTTGCGAGCGGAGCGTGGTGATTGGAATGAGGTCAAGATATTCTATATTCGCCGGTCGCTAAGAATTTTTCCGCTGTACTTTGGCTACCTGATACTCTTCTCCCTGCTCATTGGGCCGCCAGGCTGGCAGTTCTGGGTGTACATGCAAAATTTCGCCTTCGCGTGGGGCAACGCGATAGTCGGGCCTACGCACTTTTGGTCGCTAGCGGTGGAAGAGCAGTTTTATCTGGTGTGGCCATTTCTGGTTCTCTTTTTGCCGCGTAACCGATTGGTACCTGCTTTGTTGGCGTTGATTTGTTTTAGCGCAGTACTTCGATTTCAACTTGTATCGCGCGGCATAGAGATATTTTATTTCACACTCACTCGGTTGGACGGCCTGGCAGCCGGGGCAATCTTGGCGGTGGCTAATAACCGAAGCATGATCGAGGCTCATCGACGCTCGCTACAGGCAGGGATCGTCGTCTTCGGAGTGTTAATGATTGGCATCGGCATGGCGTTCAAAGGTGAAGACTTAGCTTGGTTCGCAACGGCCAAATATATGCTTGTGACGGGTTTTTACACCTGTGTCATTGCGACGCAGGTGATTGGCTCATCCTCTCTCGCGAGCAGATGTTTCCGGGCTCGGTGGCTGCGCTTTGTCGGGCGAATCAGCTATGGGCTTTATGTCTTCCATCCGGCAGTATTCGCTTTCTGCGTGAAGCATCTCGCCGGGTTTCCCATCTGGATACAAGCGCTCGCAGGCATCTTGGGAGCCTTTATTATCTCAGTTGCGAGCTGGTATTGCTTCGAACGTCATCTGATCAAGCTAAAAGACCGGTGGGTACCGGAAGCAAGATCCGCGCCACGTGCTCTCGTGGAGGTGTGATTCACATCTCGCGACCGTTCTGTACGCGATTTCCAATCTGTCGCGCGCCCGACTTTATTTTGCCGAATGGCTCCGAATGCGCAGGGCTCAGTGCCGTAACAGGAACGCACGGCGAGAGAGGTCACAGCCGACGGAAATTTCGCATTGAATCGAGGCGACTTACGTCGGGGCGATGTCACTATCGGCCATTTGGCAGTGTACACTGAGTTTTTCGGGGAAAGATCCACTGATCGTCGACATGTGCGCGTCTGGTCGGAGGACTTCGATACAAGGATTCGCCACGGAAGTTTGGCGTGCGTCGTGCTTGGGCTCAGTCGATTGTGAATCGCAGCAATCCGGAGTGAATCGATGAACATAATGGTTTTTCCGCTCCTCTTAAGTCTTTTTGCGATATCGTCGTTCCCCGCGGAAGCAGGCAGGAATTTGTCCGATCAGGTACCCAGGCCAACCCCTGTAGGACTCGCGAGCAACGCAATTCCGCCCTTGAGCAGAAAAGCGCGGCTAGGATTCACCTCGATGAGAGGGGAATGACGTATCAACTCGCACAACTCGCACAACTCGCACCCGCAACCGGGGGGTATGCTGTTCCGAAACCCGCGACTGTAGGCGATGCAACGTCCGCGATAACCGCTAACGTGCGCGACTTTGGAGCTCAATGCAAGGATGCCTCGTTCGACGACGGTCCTGGAATCCAGGCAGCAATTTTGTCCGTTGACTCGAAAGGAGGAGGAACCGTGAGCTTTCCTCCGGGAGCGACCTGTTATGTGAATTCATTCAAAGACGCCGCCCGAACGAGAACGATGGTGTGGTTTTCGTCAGGAGAGGTCAACGGCTGGATCAGCAGAAATCTAACCCTGCAGGGAAATGGAGCCACCCTCGTTACCAAAGTCGGCAACAGTGTATTGCTCGGCAATGCTCCCGAGGAAAAGAGCGGCGTCAACCAGGGCTGCACATTGAACGGTTGCGGAACATTCGAAAATCTAGCCGTGTACGGGATGTCACCGGTGAAGAAAGGAGATTCGTCGATCAGGCTGGACAAGGCTGCCGACACTTCGCGGTTTCATGTTGGCGACGCCGTCTTTATCCGCGGCGGAGTTGCGGCCGGCATACCGAGGTCAGCCGATGACCAACATCCCCAACGCGGAACTGAATGAGGTTTCGGCAATTAATGCCGCCTCCGGAACCCTGGGCCTTAAATGGCCCGCCTCCAAAGCTTATCCAAACGCGAATGATCCCCGTCGCGGCACAATGCCGTTAGGAATTGTCGACGTCGCCCCTTACACTTCCACCAATCTGGTTATCGAGAATCTGAAATTTCACGTCGACTCCAAGTCCAGTTCTGGTGATTAATACGATTGGAGTAACGTTTCGACAATGTGGAATGGGAGATCAGCGGGGACGGGACGTTCATCAACGGTTCTGACTCGCGCGGTGCTGTTTGACAACGTCACGGTCGTTGACCCGAATCCATGCCGCGGCGCCGGAATCTATCAGATCGCGCGAAACACCATAGACCTCGAGATCAGGAACTCCTCCCTGACTTCAGGAAGTCCGCAATGCGCTCTTCTCAATGTGTCCGAGGGGTCCGCCAACATTCGAATCCACAATAATAAGCTGGCCGGCAAAGGATCAATCGCCGGAGGGGCTTTCATGGATTTCTCCCTTATCGACAACGATATCGACATCGATTCGGGCACGGGCTTCGCACTCGCCACCACCTGTTGCAGTGCAACGACTTACAATATTGTTATACAGGGAAACCGTATCAACGTGCCAGGGAGCAGCCCTCTCTATATCGGAAAGTCGGAGGCTCCCGGGATTGAGGGCTATCCCGGCTTCGTCTTTTCCGGCAACATCGTGACTTCCGGCGCGACGAAAAGCGCCATCGTCCTTGCGCGCGGACCGGGAACTGTTACCGGCAATAATATTACGGTTTCCAGCCCCACGGCCACCTGCATGGAAATCGCGACAGGGAAAGGCCCAAACGCTCACTCCATCACCATTAGCCGGAACATCTGCACCTCAACCGTGGCGTCTTCCGGATCCGGCATTGTGGTGAGAGACGACGGTGTGCAACCGAAAGGGCTGGTTATTGAAAATAATCAGTTCCATAACTTCGCGAAAGACGTTCTGGTCAGCAGTCCCGCGCATGAGACCGGGATGGTCGCCTCGGGAAACGTTCTAACCAGAGACAACGCGCCGAAACATTAGCCGTCCGTTCCGAAGCTCAAGTGAGCGAATTGCGAATCGATCGGGAAAAGCGCCGGGGCGTATCCAGTTGAAGCGACCATACGGGCGAACGAAGAAATGTAAAGCTTGCGTATTTCGTCAGCCACCCGATTCAATACCAGGCGCCCCTGCTGCGCAGACTCGCTCGGGAACCCGATGTCGATCTCGTTGTTTTCTTCTGGTCGGATCTCTCGGTGAAAGGGTACAGAGATCCCGGCTTTGGCGGCGTGGAGGTGAAATGGGATGTTCCACTCCTCGAAGGGTATGAATACGAATTCCTGCCTGTGATCCGGCCTATGAACGAAGTGACCCTGACCGAGCCCATCAACAGAGGAATATTCCGCGCTCTGCGCCGCGGCAAGTTCGATGCCGTTTGGGTGCACGGTTACTGGAACCTGAACTGCTGGATCGCAATTCTTTCGGCCAAAATACTGGGGATTCCGGTGATCGAGAGATCGGAAGGCACTTTGATTGACCGACCCCGGTCGAGCGCGAAGCTTCACATCAAGAGACTTTTTTTTCGATTATTGCGGCCTCTACTCGGTGCCGTGCTGCCGATCGGATCGCTGAATTCCGATTACTGGACTTATTACCTCGGTGCCGATTTTCCCGCGTTCCCGGTACCTTATGCAGTCGACAACGCGTTCTTCCAGCGTCAGAGTACGGAAGCCGCGCGAACTAGGTACGAGTTGCGGCGGCAATTAGGCCTCGAAGACGGCCGCCCGGTTATTCTCTACGCGTCAAAGCTCATGGAACGCAAACGTTGTATCGACCTCGCGAACGCTTACATCGCAATGCGCCCCCTGCCTGACGGACGAAAGGCATATCTGCTGATTGTCGGAGACGGCGAAGAGCGGGTTCCGGTCCAGTCGCGTCTGGAGGAAGCGGGCGAGAAGGAAGTTCGTTTCCTCGGGTTCCAGAACCAGACGCAGTTGGGACGGTTCTTCGATCTTTGCGACTTTTTTGTTTTGCCCTCAGTTCATGAGCCGTTCGGTCTTATCGTGAACGAGGTGATGAATGCGGGCCGCGCGGTTGTCGTTTCCGATGAAGTGGGTTGTCAAAGGGATCTCGTGGAGGATGGGATCACCGGACGAGTCTTTCCGGCGCGCAATGTCGACGCTCTGAGGAAAGTTCTGGAAGAGATGGTTGCAGACCCGGAAAGCTGCCGGCTGATGGGTCAGCGGGCGCTGGTACGCATCAGGCAATGGTCGTTCGAAGAGGACGTCGCGGGATTGCGCGCGGCTTTGAATTATGTGACGGGTCTGCCTCTCGAATCCCATGTGCGCCAGACGATGATGATTAACAGCGATCCGGGCCCGAGAGCGTGATGGTCGAGATCAAATCCGAACCTTCGACAGTTCGTTTCCTGGATTTCAAAAAAACAGTCACAGTGTTTGAAAACAATTTCGCGTTGAAACCAAAAGTCTTAGCGCCGTGGCGTGCAACCGTCGCCACTTCGCGCGTGTATACTTCAGGCGAAACTGGCTCCTTGACAACTGAATATTTCGAACGGCCCGAAGTGTACCCGGCTGAAGTGTTTTCAGCCGGGCGGGGCTCATGTCGGACACTGAAATTTCCAAACAAAGTGAACCTAACATCGGACGAATACGGAGGCGTTCCGGGACGCTGGATTGTGTCGCGTGCTGAGATCTTTTTTGACCAAACGAACCTGAGAAATTTTAGCGAAACGAACCCAGGAAATGACCTCGGCCAAACTCGATCAAGGGGAGCTGGCGAGCCACGCCGGTGGACGCAGGTAGACGGAACGAAACAGCATTTCGCTAAACCCTTGATTCCAAATACAGACGCAGTTGGGACGCTCCTTCGATCTTTGCGACTCTTTTGTTTTGCCCTCGGTTCGTAGAGCGTCATGGTCGAGATGAAATCCGAACTTGCGCCAGAAATGTACCTCGATCTCATGAAAAAATGCCTCACGAGGTCCATCTTTCCCGAGAGATACCGTCCAGTCGAACGGCGTCCGTCGAGGCGTATTCACCCCTTCGCCTGGACTATGTACCCTTTGATCACAGCGGTTTTGGCGAAGCTCAAGATGAAGTTGTACCTGCGCACCTCATTCGATCCTGCGGCGCGGGCGGAGGGTCGGGATGCCCCGGGCGCCGCGGAGACCATGATTGGTTTTAAGCGGCTGGACAATCTGCAATATTGTGTTTCCGAAATTATCCGGAAGAACATACCTGGCGATCTCATCGAAACCGGCGCGTGGCGGGGCGGCGCTAGCATCTTCATGCGTGCGCTGGTAAGCGCATATGGAAACCAGAACCGAACGGTCTGGGTCGCGGATTCCTTTGAAGGCTTGCCGCGACCCGATGGACGATATGAACAGGACGCCGGTGACCGGCATTGGGAAGCAAGTCATTTCGGAGTTTCGCTCGATGAAGTAAAGGCCAACTTCACGCGTTACGGGCTTCTGGACGAGCGAGTACGGTTTCTCGCCGGATGGTTTAAGGACACGCTTCCCGCGGCCCCGATCGAGCGCCTCGCCTTGCTGCGACTCGACGGCGATATGTATTCCTCTACAATGGACGCCCTGCGGAGTCTGTACGACAAGGTTTCTCCGGGTGGGTATGTGATCGTCGACGACTATGGGGCGATCCCGAACTGCAAACGAGCGGTTGACGATTTTCGCACCGAAAAGGGGATATCGGAACCGATGCATCAAATCGATTGGACCGGCGTATTCTGGGAAAAACTCACGTGAAGGGGATCACCCCGAAATTGGTCGTCCCAAAGTCCCGGATATTCAAGTTCTGAATTAGACTCTTCCTAAATCTGAAAGGATCACCTCAAACCGTGAAAATTATTATTCTTGGAGGCGACGGTTACTGCGGTTGGGCGACTGCCCTGTATCTGTCGAGCAAAGGTCACACCGTCTCGATCGTCGATAATTTCATGAGACGGCAATGGGATCGCGATCTCGGCGTTGAGACCCTGACGCCGATTCGGACTCTGTCCGAAAGATTGAGCGTCTGGCAGAAAATCACCGGTCAGTCTATAGATGTGTTCGTGGGAGACGTAGCAGAATACGAGTTCCTCGCCGAGACCATCAAAAAGGTCGAGCCGGAAGTCGTTATCCATTTCGCGGAGCAGCGCTCGGCTCCGTACTCGATGATCGACCGCGAGCACGCGGTGTTCACTCAGGTTAACAACGTGGTCGGCACCCTGAACCTTTTGTTCGCCCTCAAGGAATTCCAACCGGATTGCCATCTGGTGAAACTGGGAACGATGGGCGAGTACGGGACCCCCAATATCGATATTGAGGAAGGGTACATCACCATCGAGCATAACGGCCGGAAAGACCTTCTTCCTTTTCCAAAGCAGCCCGGCTCCTTCTACCATCTGTCCAAGGTCCACGACAGCCACAACATGATGTTTGCCTGCAAGATCTGGGGCCTTCGAGCCACGGACTTGAACCAGGGTGTCGTCTATGGGACGGTCACAGAGCAGGTCTCGCTTGACGAGGCTCTGATCAATCGGCTGGATTATGACGAAGTGTTCGGAACGGTGCTGAATCGTTTCTGCGCCCAGGCCGCGGTGGGACATCCCCTCACCGTGTACGGAACCGGTGGTCAGACGCGGGGTTATCTGGACATCAGGGACACGGTCAGATGCATCGAACTCGCATGCCTGAATCCGGCGCAGCGCGGCGAGTGTCGCGTCTTGAATCAGTTCACTGAGCAGTTCTCGGTCCTGGAATTGGCGCAACTGGTGCAAACGGCCGCTGCGAAGCTGGATATGCCGGTCGAAATTAACCATCTTGCTGACCCGCGAGTCGAAGCGGAAGCTCACTACTACAACGCGAAACACTCGAAGTTGATCGATCTTGGGCTAAAGCCTCATTTGCTCTCGGAATCTCTCCTCGATTCACTCATCAACATCGCAGCGATGTACCGCGATCGGATCGATCAGGCATTGTTCCTCCCTACGGTCAACTGGAGGAGTCCTCGCAACGAGCGGAGATCGATGTCACAGTCGGTAACCGGCGTATCGGCATAAAGAGGTGCGACTGGAATGCTTCCCCCCGCGAAAGAGCGATTCGCTGTGAGAATGGTTAATTTCGTCGAAGGCGCTTTGTCGCGCAAAGGCGGAATCGGAATTGTTGGTATCCCGGTGATCCTGGGGGGCACTGCGGGTAGAGGGCATCGGATTGTCGTAATCATGAGTGGGCCCCCTATACCCGGCCGCGAGGAGTTCTTCGTCCCGGGTATATCGGAAGCACAGCGTCGGCGTCAGGGCGACGGCTATCTCGGGATCATTTCGTTTCCGGCCTGGGACATTTGGGCGTTCAGCCCCAGACTCCTGGGGGCGATTCGCAGTGTGTGGAAGTTGACCCGCGGCGCCGATATTATCGGCCTGCATTCCGTTTACTCTTTTCCCGTTTTTTTGGGGTATTTGATCGCTCGCCTCCAGCGAAAGCCTTACGTGATGTGGCTGCACGGAGTTCTTGCGCCGGTTCAGAGAAAGATCAGCTCGAAGAGGAAATGGATCTATGACCGGCTCATTGCCCGAAGAATACTGAAGAGGGCGTCGGTAATATTTTTTACGGCGCGCGGTGAGCGGGAGGAAGTGGAGACCCTCGGTTTAACCACTCCTTCCGTTGTCGTACCGACAGGCTTCCCGGCCGATGATTTCGCGGAACTGCCGGAGCGGGGAAGCTTTCGTGCTCGTTATCTGGGAGGGCATACGGGCCCGGTTCTGCTGTTCCTCGCCCGTCTCAATGCCAAAAAGGGAATAGATCTTCTTCTACAAACGATGGCGCGGATAGCTGCCCAGCGTCCTGACGTGCGGCTCGCGATCGTCGGGCCGCCCGATCCGCCATCGTACGAAGAAAAAGTGCGCCGGTGGATCGAGGAAAACCACGTAGAGGCATCCACGATTATCACCGGACCGGTAAGTCCTCTCGGAAGGCTGGAGGCGCTGGCTGATGCAGACATCTTTGTCTTTCCTTCGGAGGCGGAGAACTTCGGGTTCGCGGTCTTTGAGGCCATGGCCAGTCGAATACCGGTTGTTGTAAGCGATACCCTGAACTACGCGGCGGAAATTCAAAAGTCCGGCGCCGGTTTCTCCGTGCCGCGGAATGCGGACCTCTTTGCCGACGCCGTTCTTCGACTCCTGGACGATCCCCAGTTGTGCCGCGAGATGGGAGAAAACGGCATACAGATGGCGCATCGCTTTTCTTCGGAAGAGACCGGCGGGAAGGTCGAAAGGGTTCTGAACAGCGTCATGAACGCGTCGCCTCTGCCTGCCGACCTCGCTCTTTGACATGAATCGCCAGTTGAAAGCCGGCCTCCGCAGCCTCCTGCCGCGCACGATATCGGAGCGCCGGATTCTGGGCGGCCCCTTACGCGGCCGCACTCTCGTGACATCCTGGCACGACTATCCGGCGGCAATCCTCGGGCGCACGGAACTCGCGCTGCTTGCCTGGTTCTCCTCGAATGTCCGGAGCGGGGAAACATGGCTGGACATAGGCGCCCATTACGGCTACACGGCGCTCGCCCTTTGTCAACTCGTTGGCTCCGCCGGCAGGGTGTTCGCCTTCGAACCCATGATCGGGACGGCCGGGTGTGTCTCCAGAACCCGGGCGAGCAACGGCTGTCAGCAGCTGACAGTTGTTCCAATCGGGTTGGGAGAATGCGGGGACCTTGCCACGCAAAGCCTTCCGGTAGTGCGCGGAATGGTCGACAGCACGCTCGAAGGAGAGCAGTTCGAAGAGCGGTTTCTGGCCTCAAGCCTCGATTGGTTGTGGCCACGGCTCGGAGGGACGGAGGACCGAATCGACGGCGTAAAGATCGACGTTCAGGGAATGGAAATTCAGGTACTGAAAGGCATGCGCGGTATCCTGCGGCGGCATCGGCCGAAACTCGCCGTCGAACTTCATCGGGGTGTGTCCCGTGAGGACTTCCTGGATCTGCTGGGGGAACTCGGCTATTCGCAGCCGGCATCCCCGATCGAGCCTCTGCCCGGCGAATCCACGCCGCAGTACAGCGACGACCGAAGTTACGCTTTTCTTCCGGATGCTTTTGTCCAGGATCGCTGAATGAAAACCCTCATCCTGGGTCTCAATTACCTGCCGGAATCCACCTCCATCGGCCCATATACCGCCGATCTTGCGGAATATCTGCAAGCCGCCGGGCATGACATCCGCGTGATTACCGGATTTCCCACCGCGCCGCAATGGAAAGTGTGGAACGGCTACGAGGGGAAGCGTTTTATGCGCGAGACGGTGAACGGCGTACCGGTCCTGCGCACCTGGCTTTACGTTCCGAAGAATCCGCGAAAGACGCTCCAGCGAATACTCTTCGACTGCTCCTTTGCCCTGTCCGCTCTCTTTGGCATCGCCGTGACGTGGCGCCCGGACGTCGTTGTGATCATCTCTCCCCCGCTTCAACTTGCGGTCACGGCCTTCCTGATCGCGTCTCTCAGCGGTGCGAAGGTCTTCCTGCAGATCAAGGACCTTGTTCCCGACGCAGCCATTGCGGTCGGGGCGTTGAAGGAAGGAAGCACGGTGCTCCGTCTCGCGAAATCTCTCGAGCGTTTCGTTTACCGCCGTTCAACTGGCATCGGAGTAATCTGCGAGGGAATGCGCCGGAATCTAATCGCAAAGGGAGTGCCTCCGGACAAAGTTACGACCCTTCCGGATTACATCGACCTCTCGTTCATCAAGCCGCCGGCCAACAACGGCTTTCGGGCACGCTTCGGCATCGGCCAGGATGAGTTCCTCGCGATGTATTCGGGAAGCGTTGCCGGAAAACAAGGTCTGGAAACGTTCGTCGAAGCGGGAGCGGCCTTCGAGAATGACGTGAGCGTAACCTGCTGCCTGATTGGCGCGGGACCCTACCTGCCGGAATTAAAAGACACCGCCGAAAAACTATCAATGCAGCGGTTCCGTTTTCTCCCGATGCAACCCAGGGAATCGCTGCCTGAACAGCTTGCCGCCGCCGACGCGTTGATTGTGACGCAGCGAAAGGCTGTACGCGACGTGGTCTTTCCGGGAAAACTGCTCTACTACATGGCCTCCGGCCGGCCGATTCTGGCTGCCGTGACCGAAGACAGCGAGACCGGGCGGTTTATTCGCGAAATGAACGTCGGCATCGTGGTGCCTCCTGAGGAACCGGCGCGACTGGCGGAAGCCATTCGCTGGATGCGGGAACACCGCGAAGAATCTCGTGCGCTGGGACGGAACGGACGCAGAGTGGCGGAACAGCAATTTGACCGTACCGTCGTGTTGGAACGATTCGAAGCTTATCTCACTGGAGACGAACAAGCGGGATGCCTGAAGGCAAGTTAGAGAAAGTCCTGATTACAGGGGCTGCCGGATTCATTGGCAGCAATCTCACGGATCGCCTGCTTAGCCAGGGTTGCGAAGTGATCGGTTTCGACAACTTCTCCACAGGGCGGCGTGAGTTCCTGGAGAACGCAGCGAAATCGACTCGGTTTGAACTACGCGAAGGAGATCTTCTTCAACTCGCAAAACTAAAAGACGCCATGGAAGGTGTCGATACGGTGTTCCATATGGCCGCTAACGCCGACGTCCGACACGGGCCTGAACACCCCACGAAAGATCTGGAACAGAACGCCGTCGGTACGGCCAATGTTCTCGAGGCAATGCGATTCTGCGGCGTGAAGCGAGTAGCCTTCGCTTCGACCGGATCCGTGTACGGTGAATCGCAGGTGTTTCCAACGCCCGAAGATGCCCCATTTCCTGTGCAGACTTCGCTCTACGGCGCGTCGAAAATGGCGGCCGAGGGTCTCATCGCCGCATATTGTGAAGCGTTCGGAATGCAGAGTTTCATTTTTCGCTTCGTATCGATTTTGGGTGAGCGGTATACCCACGGACATGTTCTCGACTTCTATAAACAGTTGTTGTCCCATCCGGACCGTCTGCATATTCTCGGTAATGGCCGACAGCGAAAGTCATACCTCTACGTCCAGGATTGCATCGATGCGATACTGCTCGCGATTAACCGAATCTCTAATCCCGTAAGCGTGTTCAATCTGGGTACCGACGAATATTGCATGGTGGACGATTCGATCAGCTGGATCACGGCCCTGATCGGCCACCAGCCGGTCCGTCACTATGCGGGCGGCGATCGCGGTTGGATCGGGGACAACCCGTTCATTTTCCTCGACTG
The DNA here is from genome assembly GCA_963831795.1 of Terriglobia bacterium. Taxonomy (GTDB): domain Bacteria; phylum Acidobacteriota; class Terriglobia; order Bryobacterales; family Bryobacteraceae; genus BOG-234. Next base: position 69,109 of record CAWHSB010000036.1, read on the forward strand.
CCGGCGCATGCGCGATCTGGGATGGCAACCCGGATTATCGATTAGGGAGGCCGTTGAAAGAACCGTGCTGTGGTTGCAGAACAATCACTGGGTGCTCGAAGGTCGTACCGCAAACGCGAATGCATAAGCTGCTTGAAGGCAAAAGAGCCGTTATTACGGGAGCGTCCAGGGGATTAGGTCCCGTCATGGCGGAGGCCATGTGGGAACAAGGCGCGACGCTTCTATTAGTCGCGCGTTCGACGGAACCTCTGAATCACCTGCGCCTCCGTTTGGAGGAAAGCGCCGGCCCGGAACAGCGGGTTTCTGTTTTCGCGGCTGATCTGGCGGACGAAGTATCTCCGAAAAAGGTGTTCGATGAGGCCCATAGTCTTTGGCCGAGCATTGATGTTCTCGTCAACAATGCCGGAATCATAGGCCCGATGGGAATGGTGGCGGATAATGACTGGGCGAGTTGGCGGGAAGCGCTGCAAGTGAACTTGCTCGCGCCCGCTGAGCTTTGTCACCTCTCCATCAAGTGGATGCGAGAGACAAACACGGAAGGGTCGATCGTCAATCTCTCCGGCGGAGGCGCGGCGAGTCCAAGGCCGAATTTCTCCGCTTATGGCACGTCGAAAGCCGGCCTTGTGCGCTTCACCGAGACGGTGGCGGCCGAAGTGAAAACCCTTGGAATTCGAGTCAACTGTATCGCCCCGGGTCCGATGAATACGGAAATGCTCCAGGAAACTCTTCGCGCCGGCCCGGAGGCGATCGGTCAGGAAGAACACAGAAAGATCGTGAAATTCACGAATGGCGCCGCCGTTGATCCCCGAACCGCCGCCGATCTCGCGGTCTATCTCGCATCTTCAAAGAGCGGCGGGATTACCGGAAGACTGATCAGCGCCGTATGGGACCCCTGGAAACGGCTGGCGGATTACGCGCAGGACATTCAGGATTCGGACATTTACACGCTGCGCCGCATCCTCCCCGAAGAACGCGGGAAAGCATGGGCAAATGATTAAGCCGGGCGTGGCCATTATAGGGTGCGGGCTGATCGGCCAGAAGCGCGCTCAGGCGCTGGGCGGTTGCCCTCTCGTTGTCTGCTGCGACACGCAGGCTACCCGTGCCGAACAACTGGCGCGAAAATTTCCCGGCGCGAGAACTGAATCCGACTGGAGATCGGCGGCGGCCGATCCGGAAGTGGGCATCGTCGTAGTTGCCACAACCCACGACCAGCTTGCTTGTATCGCATTGGCGGCGGCAAACGCCGGTAAGCATGTTCTGATTGAAAAGCCCGGCGCGAGACGCGCGCAGGAGCTCGATCCGGTCTTATGCGCGTCCGAGCGCAATCGAGTGCGGGTCAGATTCGGCTTCAATCATCGCTTCCATAGAGCTCTGCAGCAGGCACATAAGATCTTTCGCGATGGAGTCCTCGGCGAAATGATGTACGTGCGCGGCCGATACGGACACGGCGGCCGCCCTGGCTACGATCGCGAATGGCGCGCGGACCCGAATATCTCAGGCGGTGGAGAATTGCTCGATCAGGGATCCCATCTGATCGATCTCGCACGTTGGTTTCTCGGAGACTTCACAGACGTTGCCGGCCACACAGCCACCTACTACTGGGACATGCCGGTCGATGATAATGCGTTTCTGCTGATGCGAACCGAAACCGGCCAGACGGCCTTTCTCCATGCCACGTGGACCGAATGGAAGAACACTTTTTCGTTCGAGATATGCGGCCGCGACGCCAAGCTTGAAATCACCGGCTTGGGAGGAAGTTACGGCACTGAACGTCTCGCCTTATATCGGATGCTGCCTTCGATGGGACCGCCCGAAACGACAATCTGGGAGTATCCGATGGCTGACAACTCGTGGGACCTCGAATTCCAGGAGTTTCTGGAGGATATTAAACTGCGACGTGATCCCTCGCCCGGCATTAAAGATACACAGGCTGTCTTGAGAATAGTGGAAAAAATCTACGCAGGCGACCGCCAATGATTATTTCTCGCAGTCCCATGAGAGTCTCGCTCGGTGGCGGAGGTACAGACCTTCCGTCTTATTACGCCGATCATGGTGGTTTCGTTCTGTCGGCTGCCATCGACAAATATGTCTACATCACGTTACACGAAACATTTGTCGCGGAGCTCATCGTAAAGTACTCCCGAATGGAGGTTGTCGATCGCGTCGAAGACGTGAAACATCCCATCGTCCGGGAAGCCCTTAAGTTGGTGGACGTCGGCACTCCGCATCTGGAGATCACCAGTATGTCCGACATACCCGCGGGCTCGGGTCTGGGTTCGTCCGGGAGTTTCACGACCGCTCTGCTGCGGGCCCTCCATACCATGAAGCGAAACAGCATCGGTCGCAGCGAGCTCGCGCAACAGGCCTGCCACATTGAAATCGATCTGCTGAAGGAACCAATCGGTAAACAAGACCAGTACATCGCCGCTTATGGCGGCGTTACCTGTTTCGATTTTCGCTCCGACGGCAGCGTCTGCGTGAGTCCGCTCAAGGTGGATCCCGTCACCATTCACAATCTCGAAGACAGCCTGATGCTGTTCTTTACAAATTTCACGCGAAATGCCTCGGACATCCTGAAGGACCAGGATTCGCGGAGCAGGGGAGGCGATCAGAACATGATCGATAACCTCCATTTCGTGAAAAAACTCGGATATGACAGCAAGGCCGCTCTGGAGGCGGGAGATCTGCGGGGCTTCGCCGAACTCATGCACGTGCATTGGGAACACAAGAAAAAACGAACCGCGGGAATGAGTAACGGTTGTATCGACCACTACTACCAGCTGGCCAGAGACAATGGCGCTTTGGGCGGTAAGCTCATCGGCGCCGGGGGTGGCGGATTTCTGATGCTCTACACCGAAGATAAAATGCGGCTGAGATCCGCCATGCATGCGGCGGGTTTAAGAGAGGTGCGTTTCCGCTTCGATTTTGAAGGAACCAAGACCCTGACGCAATATTGAAGTATCGTCGCTCCTTCTCGATCTTGCCGATGCTGCCTGTCGCAATCCTCGCTGGTGGTTTAGCTACGCGCCTCCGCCCGTTAACCACGGATGTGCCAAAGTCGCTCATTCCGGTGAACGGAGAACCCTTTATTGCCCATCAACTGAGGCTCCTCCGTGACCGGGGTGTCGAGCGTGTTGTCTTATGTCTGGGTTATCTGGGTGAGATGATCGAGGATTTTGTGGGGCCCGGCAACAGGTTTGGACTCAAAGTGGAGTACTCATGGGATGGCCCGACTCCACAAGGAACAGGCGGTGCCGTTCGCAAGGCGCTTCCTCTGCTCGGCGAGTCGTTCCTTGTGATGTACGGAGATTCATACCTCCTTTGTGACTATGGAGCTGTGGAGAGATCCTTCCTCGCGTCAGGCAAGCAGGCTCTGATGACGGTGTTTCGCAATGACGGACACTGGGACACGAGCAATGTCGAGTTTTGCGACGGGGAGATCGTAACTTATGACAAGCGGCATCTCACGCCACGAATGTTGCATATCGATTACGGCCTGGGAGCTTTTCGAAGCAGCCTTTTTGAGGAACTGCCTGAGGCGGGAGGCGATCTCGCGGTGGTTTTTCAAAACGCGCTCACCCGAAATGAGCTGGCGGCACTCGAAATCGATCAGCGTTTCTACGAGATCGGAAGCTTTGACGGCCTCCAGTCTCTCTCCGATGCCATCGCCAGCGGCGTTCCCGGAACCGGTGTACACATCTAATGCCTGATTTTTCCCGCACATATCTCGCAGAAGTACAGAGTATTGCCGCTCAACTCGATATCGACGCGATTGAGAGAGTTGCGAGTCTCATGGCAAAGGCTCGGGCTGAGGGAGGTCGCCTTTTTATTCTGGGTGTCGGGGGGAGCGCCGCCAATGCTTCTCACGCCGTCAACGATTTCCGGAAGATCGCGGGGTTTGAAGCTTATGCTCCGACAGATAACGTGTCGGAATTGACTGCGCGCACCAACGACGAGGGTTGGACAACAGTCTTCGAAGCATGGCTGCGGGGCAGCCGGCTCAAGGCCGAGGATTGTGTTCTGGTATTTTCGGTCGGTGGGGGAAATGTTGAGAAAGGCGTGAGCGCAAATCTGGTGTACGCCCTGCAGCACGCCCGTTCCAGCGGGGCGAAGATCGCTGCGATCGTGGGCCGCGATGGCGGCTATGCCGCTCAGGTCGCGGACGCCAGCGTTATCATTCCCACGGTGAACGCTGTCCACGTAACGCCCCACAGCGAGGCTTTTCAGGCCGTCGTGTGGCACCTGCTCGTTTCGCATCCTTTGCTCAAACAGGTTGAGACCAAGTGGGAATCGGTGCGATAAACTCGCCGGCGCGTAAAGCTGTTTTCCTCGACCGCGACGGAGTCATAAATCGCGCTCTGGTCCGCGACGGAAAGCCCCTCCCCCCCGCCGGACTTCACGATTTTGAAATTCTCCCCGGCGTCGAGGCGACTCTGCAAATGCTGCGGGAGCGGGGCTTCTGGTTGTGCGTTGTCACGAATCAACCCGATGTCGCTCGCGGAACCCAGGATCGATCTGTTGTGGAAGCAATGCACGATTATCTTCGAGCCCGCCTTCCGCTGGACGCGTTTCAGGTTTGTTACCACGACGACTCGGATGCCTGCAATTGCCGAAAACCCAAGCCGGGTCTCCTGCTCGATGCCGCCGCTGAACACGCGATCTCACTGACGGATAGCTACATGATCGGCGACAGATGGCGCGACATCGACTGCGGAAATTCGGCGAACTGCACAACTATTTTTATCGACCGTGGCTATCGTGAAGCGCTCCGCGAGCAGCCTCATTTCCGCGCCTCCGATCTGGAGGGCGCCGCACGGATTATAACCTCTCGCGAAGCAATTGCTCGCGAAAAACTCGCTCAGCACGCACGGCAATGACGACGCGCACATTATCAAGGAGAAGATGGTGAAGAAGATTCTCGTGAACGGAGCCGGAGGGTTTATCGGCGGTCATCTGGTGCGGCGGTTGAAAAACGAGGGCTACTGGGTGCGCGCCGTCGATCTTAAACGGCACGAGTACTCCACGCCCCCCGCGGACGAATTCATCGTTGGAGATCTGCGGGATCCCCGCGTGGTCCAGGAGGTCGTCGAGGGGATCGACGAGGTATATCAGCTGGCCGCTGACATGGGTGGCGCCGGTTACATCTTTACAGGGCAGCACGACGCCGCCGTCATGCACAATTCCGCGACGATCAATCTCAACACCCTCGAATACGGACGCCTCGCCGGCATCGGCAAGTTCTTTTACTCTTCTTCCGCCTGCATGTATCCGGAATACAACCAGCTTGATCCGCTGAATCCCAAATGCTCGGAGGATTCAGCGTATCCGGCAGCCCCAGACAGCGAATACGGTTGGGAGAAGCTGTTCAGCGAACGCCTCTATCTTGCCTATGCGCGAAATTATGGAGTTCAGGTGCGCGTCGCGCGGTTCCACAATATTTTCGGCACTGAGGGCACGTGGAAAGGCGGAAAGGAAAAGGCTCCCGCGGCTCTCTGCCGTAAGGTGACGGAGGCTCCCGAAGGCGGTGAAATCGAGATCTGGGGAGATGGCTTGCAAACGCGATCATTTCTTTATATCGATGAGTGCGTCGAAGCCGTCCGTCGGCTCGTCGACTCCGATTTTTCAGGCCCTGTAAATATCGGCTCAGAGGAAATGGTTACCATTAATCAGCTTGCGGGGCTGATCATGGAAATCGCCGGAAAGAAATTGACGATCCGTAACATTCCCGGCCCGCTTGGCGTGCGCGGTCGAAATTCCGATAACCACCTGATTCGTGAAAAACTCGGCTGGGCTCCCAGCCGGCCTCTTTGCGAAGGCCTCGCAAAAACCTATGCCTGGATCGCCGCCCAGGTCGAACGGCAGGATGCTGCCGCAGCCTAGCCGGAAGTATTGTCACCGACAAAAAAGCTCGTTATTATCGAACTTATCCGATTTCGTATGCTTTCCTGCTCTAAATACGGCTAATCTTAAGTTTTCGCTCGAAACGGTTGTATCTGAATCACGATTGTGGCCAAATAATGTGTCGTCCGAAGTAAAAACCAGTCCTGACCCGCGCGGTTCAGGCCTGGAAAATCAAAGGAGGCGCGTAAACCATGACTTCGGTAGCTATCGCTCAGTTGTCGCCGAAACGGACCGTCGACGATCCCGTAACTGCCCTGAAGGTGAAGATTTTCGCCGATGGGGCCGACAAAGCGGGAATGCTCGAAATGTATCGCGATCCCAGGATCCAGGGTTTTACTACCAACCCCACCTTAATGCGAAAGGCCGGCGTGAGAAATTACGAGGCATTCGCGCGGGATATCCTCGCCTGCATTTCCGATCGCCCCGTTTCCCTCGAAGTCTTTGCGGACGACTTTCGCGAGATGGAACGCCAGGCGCGCATCATCGCTCGCTGGGGAGATAACGTTTTCGTCAAGATTCCCATAACCAATACCGCGGGAGAGACGGCGATTCCCCTCGTTCGCCGGCTCAGCCAGGACGGTATCAAGCTGAACGTCACGGCTCTCCTCACCCTGCAACAGGTTTTCGAAGCCACCGGAGCTTTAAGGGAAGGCGCACCCGCGTACGTCTCCGTATTCGCCGGACGGATAGCCGACACGGGAAGGGACCCGGTTCCTGTTATGGCTGCCGCAGTCGAGATGTTGAGTTGCGCGCCGGGCGCGGAACTTATTTGGGCAAGTCCGCGCGAATTACTCAACGTGTTTCAGGCAAACGCGGTGGGTTGCCACGTGATAACCGCGACGAACGACGTTCTGAAGAAGCTAAGCCTCGTGGGGAAGGACCTCACCGGTTATTCCCTCGAAACCGTGAAAATGTTTTATACCGACGCTCGCGCTTCGGGATTCGAACTTTAAACGAAATCGCCGCGGGTTCGCGGGCGCCTCGCCAGGCCGTCGTTGCCTGGCCGGGCCGTTAAGGTGACATGTCTTCTGTCCGCCGAAAGCTTTTCTGGCTGTTCGACATCCTGGCGCTGCTGCTGGCCTATGTCTCCACGTCCTGGCTCGCTCCTCTGTTTTACCGGCAACTTTCGCCTGGTGGAACCTTCTATGGCGCATGGGTGGAATCTCTGGCGCCTCACGAGTCCGGCGGTTTGTTCCCGCCTCTGTCGGAACATTTCTGGGTCTTTCTGCTCGTAGCGCCCACGACGCTGATTTGTATCGAGATCCTGGGCGGGCACCGTCCAATAAGGCAGCAGAGTTTTGCACGGATCCTGCTGTTCAGCATTGCATCGCCCCTCGTCGGCGTCGCGATGCTGAGTACGATGTTTTTTGTGCTCAATACTCGCGGTTACAGCCGGCTGATCGTCTTTTCCTTCATCGGTGGAAGCTGCCTCACAATCTTTCTTTCCCGGTCTGTCGGACGCGCCTGGCATCGATATGTTGTTCGCGAAGGAATGCATGCGGAGGAAGTGGCGATCATCGGCACGCCCGAGTCGGTCACCGCAGTCGCTCAGCGGATAACGGGCACGGCTTTGTCCCATGAATACCGTCTCATCGGATATTTCCCGCTTTCCGGCGGAGGTCCGCTGCGAATCGAAGACAATACGACCCTCCCGGCGCTCGGTGAGGCGGCGGATCTGGAACACGTTCTGATTCACCTGCCGATCCAGCGGATCGTCATGATCCTGCCCGAGAGTGGCGCCCGGTGGCTGGATAGCGCGATCAGAACGTGCGACTACTTTCGCGTCACCGCCGATATTGTGCCCGAAGCGGTCCTCGCTGCATCTCTGGGCGACCTTGTGGCGCAAACCAACTGGAGCCCCGGAGGCGTCCCTTCTCTTACTTTGGCGCCTCCCGAGGCCGAATCGGAGTGGCTTTATGTCAAGCGCGTACTCGACGTGTGTGTGAGCGCAGTGCTTTTGATTGTGCTGTCGCCCGTGTTCCTCCTGATTGCCCTCGCGATCAAACTCACAACACCGCATCTGACGGTCTTCTACCCCTGGCGCGTCGTCGGTTATCGTGGCCGGCGGTTTACAGGTTTCAAATTCACGACGATGGTGGCGGATGCGGACGAAAAGCGCGGTCAACTGGCTTCGCTTAACGAAATGAGCGGTCCGGTGTTCAAAATTGCGCAGGATCCGCGCGTGACCCCACTTGGAAGATTCCTCAGAAAATATAGCTTGAACGAACTTCCCCAACTGTGGAGCGTCTTGAAGGGCGATATGAGCCTGGTAGGTCCCCGGCCGGCAGGACCGCACGAACTCGCGCGTTACGAACTATGGCAGAAACGCAAGTTGAGCGCACAGCCTGGAATCACCTGTTTCTGGCAGGTTCGAGGCAGAAATCGCATCAGCAATTTCGACGACTGGGTTCGGATGGACCTCGAGTACATCCGCGACCGCTCGCTTTGGCTTGACTGCAAGATCCTGGCGAAAACCGCGTGGGTCGTAGTGCGAGGTACCGGATCCTAAGGGACCTGGAACTTCATAGACCTGCCTGACGTCCGAGAAACGAACGGCGCCATCAATTCCGCAACGGAATACACGTTTCCGTTCTTCACCACGAACGGTACGTTCGTGACGTCCTCGCTTTGATGCAACGGATTCCCGGAAACGAGAGCCGCCAGTTTTCCGGGTTCTGCCGGTCTGCATCGGCCAGGACCCGAACACTTTAGCCGACGAATAAATCGCCGTCTGTAGCGCCTGCCGGGGCTTCACTCCGTGCTTGACCTGCAACCGCAGGCTGATATGCAGCGTCGCGACCCGACGGGATCGTACTGCCGCGGTGCAGAATCGCACTCACGGATAGCATCTCTTTCTCCAGTTAATCCAGACTAACCGCGGAATCTTGTGCCGCCGCAGGATTGGCCACTCTGGGCTTCTTTCCCTCCGCTGCACCGGGCTTCCCAGCAGTATTTCCTCATGGCATAGCGTGTTCAACGCCAGCGCAAGTCTATCCTCCACCACCTCCGGATCCGCGTCATGCCTCTCGCTCGCTGCAGGGTAGCGCCACAATTCAGCAGGACGGCGAACGACAGCTTACCTGATGAAGCGCCTATCGAAATGCCGGCATAAGGTTGTAGTTCAACATCTGGAACTTCATTGTTTTCTGGCAAACGCAATCGAGTGATTAGGGATTCCGAGAACGTCGCCGCTGATTTTCAACCCGTAAATTGCGGCCACCGCGCAGGCGCGATACCATGCGGGCGCAGATCTGAAACGGGAAAGAGTAATTCCGGGATTCCCCGAATAAGACTGAAAAGTTACATCCTTGAACCCGCATAGACTCAGATAGTCGCGCAAATTGTTGCGTGTCCATGCAAATTGGTGCCCTCCTGGGCCGTAAAGATTTGCCATGACATAGCGTGTCAGCCGGGAATCCCCAAGCATCCTGTACATTAACTTACCCATCCGTCGAAACAAACCATTATCCGGAAATTGAAGGACAAACCAGCCATCTGGCCTGAGCATCCGTGCAACTGTGAGCATATCCGGAGTTGGCTCTGTCAGATGATGCGGAAGTACACAAAAGCTTGTCACCACGTCGCATGAGGAAGACTCAATATCGAGGCCGGACAGACTTCCGATGAAGCAGCGAATGTCACTCCGTTCCATTCCTTCCTTGACGCCCGGAACAATCTCATTGCCCTGGACGCGCCAACCTCTGCGTTTTGCCTCAAAAACCAGATTTCCCAGCCCGCATCCAACGTCGTGAAGGACACGCCCCTTCGCGGGTCCGGTGATCGCCTCAACCCTGTCCATAAACTCGACATACCTGGAAGATATGGCGGCTGGATCGTCGCCGTAACAAACAGACAGATTACTCACGTCCGCCGATGTCGTCTGAGTTGCAGTTAGCGCCGTGCTTGTCCTTTTCAATTGTTGATCATCCGAAAATGCGTCAGCGAACTCGACGCCATGCCGCCGACACCTTAACACTGGAAAAAGCGGGACTCCCCCAGGCTGAGATCCATAGCCGACCACTATATAATCCTTCGGCAGATGACTTTGGCACATGGGACAACAGAGAACTGCATTACTTGTAAGCTGTTGAGCGGCCATTTTGATTCTGCTCCTTGGTCAATCCGCCGGCATCTCCAAACCAGGCACGATTAGTCAACCATCGTGTCTTCAAAGTATAACCGCCCTCGGACAATAAGAGAATTGTCGGGATGGATCAGACGAGCGAAGCGTTCCCGTTATGACACGCCCTGCGCTTCTACACATAGTAGCGGACGCGGACGAAAACCGCAGTCAACTCGCTGCGCTTAACGAAGTGAGCTGTCCGTTTTCAAAATTTCGGCACGATCCACGCGTGCCCCCCTCGGAAGATTCCTCAGAACTAATGGTTGTAACGAACATCCTCAGCTCTGGAACGTCTTGAATGGCGACATGATCCCTGTCGGCCCCAGTTCAGCGGCCCGGCACCAACTTGCGCGCACAGCCTGGAATCACCTGTTTCTGACAGGTTCGAGGCAGAAATCGCATCAGCAATTTCGACGATTGGGTTCGGACGGATCTCGAAGACATCGTGACAGGTCGCTCTGGGTCGAAGCAAAAGTCTGGCGAAGACCACGTGAGTCGTGGTGCAAGGCACCCGATCATAGGTTCGCCAGCTTTCCGATCTTCCGCCACTCCTGGTTTACCTGCGCCCTGGGCTGAGATGCAGCGTCGCAGCCGTGCCAGAATTGCAAGCACAGCTGGCATCTCTTTCTCCAGCGAGTGCAGACTAACCGGAGGTCCCGTATCTCCGCGGGACTACCACCTGGGATTCTCTCCCTCCTCCTGTCGTAGTCGATGCCTTGGCGCGCCAGGCTGCAGCGGTAATTGGGTTTTTGTGGGCAAACCCAAGGTCCTCCGTCGGCCGGCTGTCATTGTTTGAAAATCGCCTGCAAAGGCGGCCCCGCTTTCCGCGCGATAATATGAAACACCAGCGTCATCTACTAGAATCAATTTCATGCCAATCGAAGCAGCCGCCAGTCCGGCAGTCGCGAGACTAAATCAGGTTCGCGACGAGATCGCAAAGATCATCGTCGGGCAACAGAGCGTTGTCGACGGCGTGCTCATCTGTCTGCTGTCCGGCGGTCACGTGCTGCTGGAGGGCGTGCCCGGTCTGGGCAAGACCACCCTGCTGCGGACCCTCGCTCGCGCCCTCAGCCTGCGCTATTCGCGCATCCAGTTCACCCCCGATCTGATGCCGGCCGACATTGTCGGCAGCATGATTATGGAAACCGACGATCGCGGACACAAGATGCTGCGCTTTCAACCGGGCCCCATCTTTGCGAATCTGGTACTGGCCGACGAAATTAATCGCGCAACCCCAAAAACCCAGTCCGCCCTGCTGGAAGCGATGCAGGAGCGTACTGTGACCAGCGGTACCGTAACCCACGAGCTGGAATCACCCTTTCTGGTAATGGCCACTCAGAACCCCATCGAAATGGAGGGTACCTACCCGCTTCCCGAGGCCCAGCTTGACCGCTTTCTGATGAAGATCCTCGTCACTTACCCGTCGCGCGCCGAGTTATCGCGCATCGTGGAGCGCACCATAAGCCGCGAGGATGCCTCGGTCCACGCCGTGCTCGATCGCGATGACGTGCTCCAGCTTCGCGCCGTATGCCGCGAAGTCCTGATCGCGCCTCACGTACAGGATTATGCGGTGCAACTCGTAATGGCCACGCAACCAGATGAGACGGGGGCGCACGAATTGGCCCGGCGCTACATCCGGTATGGCAGTTCGCCCCGCGGAGCGCAGGCTCTGGTGGAGTGCGGGCGTGTGCTCGCCCTGATGCGCGGGCGTTTCCATCTCAGCATCGAGGACATTAAAGAACTCGCTCCGGCCGTTCTCAGGCATCGCATAATCCTGAACTTCGACGCCCACGCGGATGGCAAAACCGCGGACTCGATCCTGGCCTCCATCATCTCCGGCGTAACCGTTCAGGCCTCCGCCGCATAGCTTAATAGAGGCGATCTTGCCGAACGAGCCCCTTCTGGACCGGGAATTTCTTGAACGCCTGGAGCGGCTGGCAATCCATTGGCAGCGATCGTTTGCCGGACTTGTCGGCGGCCACAATCGGTCCCACTTCGCCGGTGGCGGTCAGGAATTTCTGGACCATCGCCACTTTCATCAGGGCGACGATCTGCGCGCCGTGAACTGGCGCGCTTACATGCGTCTGGACAAAATGTTCCTGAAGATGTTCCAGATCGAGCCGCGAGTTCCGGTCCGGATGCTGCTCGATACCTCGGCGTCGATGGCGGCCGGTTCCCCGGCGTCTGCCGACAAATTTACTTACGCGCGCCAACTTACGGCCGCCCTCTGTTACGTCGGTCTGGTGAGGCTGGATACCATTCAGATCCTTCCTTTCGCTTCTCAGTTACGCGAGGGAAAGACTGCGGGCGGCGGCCGGCACCGCTATCGTCTCGCGGCGGAGTTCCTCGAGCAGCTCAAACCGGGCGGCGTCACCGATTTCCTGACCATCGCGCGCCAGTATTTGAACGAATACCCGCAGCGCGGCCTGGTGATCGTCGTGTCCGATTTTCTCGACGAATCCGGCTGTGAAAAGGCCCTTCAATATCTGGCGGATTACGGCAACGAGTTAATGCTGATTCAACTTTGGACCGACCAGGACCGAACTCCGCCCTGGAACGGAGAGGTTGATCTCACGGACGCGGAAAGTGGGGGGAAGCTCCGGATACAAGTGGATGAAGAGGCGCGCCGGAAATACACGGAAGCGTTTGACGCCTTTTCCGCCGGCATTAAAGACGTCGCGCTGCGAAATCAGGGGAAGTACACGGGTTTACCGACGTCCATGCCGCTGGAGGATGCAATCTTCGGCTCAATGGTCCGAGCAAGGAGCATAGCCTGAAATGCCTTCCACAACAGTCGCCGTCGGCCTTTCTGATATCTGTGTTCCAGCCTGTCACTCCCGCTTTCCCGAACAGTTACAGAGCCGCGACCGGAAGGGAGCGTTCCATGGCCCGCGGCGGGCCGCCAAAGGCGATGAAGACGCTGCGCAGCCGGTGTGGGGCAGGCCTTCGGGCCTGCCGCTGGGCTTCCGCCCGGCGCGGAACTTTACGTCAGCTTGTAACGCCGGCGATCTTGTCGCCAGCCCTCACACGAACCGCGTCTTCGACAGAGCGACATCCCGGATCATTGATTCCGATACCGCCGGAGCCATAACTCCCTCCACTTCCTGACAAATGGAATTCCTCAACCTGAGTCTCGGCCAGTTCATCACGCTCTTCAGCGCCGTAGCGGCGTTTTCCGTTGCGCTCTATCTCCTGGACCGCAATCGCCGCAAACTGATCGTCTCAACTCTCCGATTCTGGGTCGAACCCGGAAAAGCCGCCCCGGTCACCCGCCGCAGCCGCATCCAGCAGCCTTTCTCGCTCCTCCTGCAACTGTTGGGAATGGCGCTCCTGCTTCTGGCCATCGCGCAATTCCAGTTCGGCGGACGCCGGAATCTCAGCCACGACCACGTTCTGGTTCTCGATACCTCAGCCTGGATGGGTGCGACTTTACCCAATCGTCCCGATCTCACGCTCATGGATCTGGCTCGCGCGAACGCGCTGGGTTGGCTCCGCGCGGTGCCTTACGCCGACCGCGTATTGGTTGTCCGCGCCGACGCCCTTGCAACTCCCGCGACCTCCTGGGAACTGGACCGCCGCAAAACCGCGCGCGCCATTCTGGAATCGCAGCCCGGCGCCACTGCCCTGAACCTATCCCAGAACCTTCAGTTCGCGAGCCGCATGCAGCATAGCGCAGGATCTCTCCCTGGCGAAATTGTTTACGATGGCCCCGGGCGCATTTCTTTGCGGGAATCGAACAACCTCGCATTACCCGATATGCCGGCCTTCCGCGTCCTCGCGGTTGACGACAACGTGGAGAACAGCGGTCTGCGCAGCGTTGGCGCGCGGCGTTCCGACACCGGGGGCGGCGCGTGGGATCTGATCGTGCGTGTTCGCAATTACGGCAAGCGCCCCAAAACCGTCAACATCAGTCTGAATTTCGGAAATGCGCCGCAAGGCGTCCGGTCGATCCAGCTTCCGCCGGGCGAGGAGCGCGAAGCTTCGTTCGAGGTGCACACCCGAGCCGCCGGAATTGTCGAAGCAAGGCTCTACCCGAACGATGCTTTTGCGGCCGACAATTACGCAACGCTCGAACTCCCCGAACTGCGCAGCCTGCCTGTCGTTGTTTACTCCGACCATCCGGAAGAGTTGCGTCCGGCATTGGCTTCGGACTCGCGCGTGATCGCCGATTTCAGACGAACCGCCCAGTACAAACCCGAGAACCCTCAATCGAAGGCATCGCTGGTGATCTTTGACCGCTTTGTTCCACCAGTCCGTCCTCGCGGCAACGTGCTCTGGCTCGATCCCCCGGCGGCCGATTCGCCGGTACCCGTCAAAGAGCGCGTCGATAAGCCAAAAGATTTGAACTGGACTCCCGACCAGCCTCTGACTCTCGGTCTCCGCGCTCGGGACGTCCAGATCGGAAGCGCTTCTGTCTTCGATCCCGGACCGAACGACATCCGTCTTGCCTCCATCGAAAAAGGACCCATCATGGTCGCAAACATATCGCCGGACGGCCGGAACAGATCTGTCGTCATTGGTTTCGATCCCTTCGAAGGACCCATGCGTTACGAGCTCGCAACGCCCCTTCTGCTGGCCGACGTGATGCGTTGGGTTGCCCCGGATGTATTCCGCAACGTCGATGTGGGGACGCAGAGCGCGGGTGCGGTTTCGATGCCGTTTACTCCAGGCGCTGCTCCGAGCCAGAGCGGTGTACAGGTCCTGACGGAGTCCGGCGCCAATCTGCCCTACAGCGTTCATGACAAAGCCGTAGAGTTTTTCGCGGGAGAAGCTTCGCGCGTTCGGGTCATCGCTGGAAACTCCGAACGTGTCTATTCGCTGACCTTGCCCGAAATGTGGGACGTCAAATGGTCGCCTCCGGCCAGCGCCCGCCACGGGATCCCGGCGTGGAACGATGCGCTGCGCCGCAACGTTGACTGGTGGCCATTCCTGGCCGCTCTGGGCGCTGCCGTTCTGATCGCCGAATGGGTCGCCTATGGTCGCTACTCGCCTTTGCGGATGCGCGTGATGAAACCGAAGCTGGGGCGGGCCGCATGACGTTCGACCGCATTTGGCTCCTCTCGTTGCTCATTCTGCCGCTTACCTGGATCGTGTGGGAGTGGCGCCGTCAGCCTCGGCGCGCTCATCTGCTTTTGAAGGCGGCAATGATTGCGGCGGTGATACTCGCTCTCGCCGAGCCGTCCATTACGGTGCGGGAGCGTAAAGTGGCTCTCGCGGTCCTGGCGGATACGTCGGCCAGCGTCAGCGATGCGGACTTGAGCCGCGAAAGCGATCTTCTACGGCAGATCAACGACGCCCGCGGCGGCAATCGCATCGACGTGATTCCATTCGCGCGCGCACCTCGCACTCTTGATCGAAAAGAAACGGATTTCAACCTCATTCATACTCCCGGAGCCGATGGGCGCGCCACGAACTTTGAGGAACCGATCCGGCAGGCGCTGGCCGCGCTGCCCTCGGGAATGGTTCACCGGATTGCCCTTCTTACCGACGGTAATGAGAACGAGGGAGCTGTCACGCGCGCCGCCTGGCAGGCGCAGCAACTGGGCGTCTCGATCGACACGATCGCCCTCGCGGGCCGCGCCCAGCCGCAGTTGAAGACCGAAGCGGTGGGGATCCCCGGCGCCGTATTTACCGGCGAGCGCTTCCCTGTAGACCTGACGATTTATTCGCCCCGCGCGACCGAGGCAACGGTTGAACTTTCAGCCGAAGGCAAACAAATCGGTTCCCACCAGATTGCCCTTGAGGCGGGCGAAAACCGCGTTCGCATACGCACCAGCCTCAATGCCGCGGGCGCGATCGATCTGAGCGGCAAAATCGAAGCCAATGGTCTGGGCGAATCGCGCTTTGAAGATGCCGTCGCCGTCCGCCGCCCGCGCGTCCAATGGATTTCCGATGACCCGCCGGGCACGGAAGGCCATATCGTGGATCTGCTGACGGCCAATCGTTTCGATGTGGTTCAGTCGAAAACGCTGCCGGCAAATCTTGACGATACGCAGCTCGTAGTCTTCAACAACATAAACGTCGACGCTTTACCGCCCTCGGATAAACAGCGCTTCGAAGCGTTCGTGCAGAGCGGGGGCGGAGCGCTCCTGGTCGCCGGAGAGCAGAACGTCTATGTCGACCACAAAGACGCCCCTGAAGATCCGCTCGCGCGCACTTTTCCCGCGAAGCTGGTTCCCCCACGCTCGCCGCAGGGGACCTGCGTCGTCCTGATCATCGACAAATCGTCCTCAATGGAAGGCAAGAAGATGGATCTGGCGCGCCTTGCATCCATCGGCGTGGTTGAAAATTTGAAGCCGGACGACAAGGTCGGAATCCTCATCTTCGACAACTCCTTCATGTGGGAGGTACCCATCCGGAACGCGGACAACAAGGCGGAAATCAGGCGCCTGATCGGCGGCATCGTCCCCGACGGTGGCACCCAGATCGCGCCCGCGCTTGCCGAAGCCTATCAGAAAATTCTGCGCGTGAATGCCGCCTATAAGCATATTGTTCTTCTGACAGATGGCATTTCTGAAGAAGGCGACAGCCTCGGCCTTTCGCGCGATGCGGCGAACAATCGCGTGACCATCTCCACCGTCGGTCTCGGCCAGGACGTCAACCGCGCGTATCTCGAGAAAATAGCGACCACCGCTAAAGGGAAATCCTACATGCTGAGCGATCCGTCGGGCCTCGAGCAGATTCTGCTCAAGGATGTCCAGGAGCATACAGGCACCACGGCGGTCGAGAAACCAATCAAAGCGGAGATGAAGCACCCCTCCGACCTTCTCGACAAAGTCGACATCGAAAATGCTCCCAGCCTGTACGGCTATGTGCGCTTCGAAACCAGGCCCACAGCCGATGAGATTCTCGCCGTAGATGGCGCGGATCCGCTGCTCGCACGCTGGCAATATGGTCTGGGACGCGCCGCCGTCTTTTCGTCGGACGCCAAGAGCCGCTGGGCCGCAAGCTGGTTGACCTGGTCAGGCTTCGACCGGCTGTGGACCAACATCTTTCGCGACCTTCTTCCGCATGGCAACGAGAGCGAAGCGTCGGCGCGTTTCGACAGCGCAAATCAGGAACTCGTCGTCGATTACCTTCTTTCCGGTAATGCCGCTGAGCCTGCCGTCCCTCCGGATTTATATGTAATCGGCCCCGGATCTTTCCGGCGACCCCTCGAAATCTCGCGGCTTTCGCCAGGGAGCTGGCGCGGCCGCCTGCGTATTGGATCTCTCGAAGGCTTGTTCCGTATCCGTCCGCTGAACGACAGCAGATCTTTCCCGGAAGTCGGGCTGTATCGTCAGGAATCCGAGCTCTCCGAATATGGATCGAACGCAACTCTCCTCAAATCGATCGCGCAGTCTACAGACGGCCGGTTCAACCCTTCGCTCAAACAGTTGTTCGATTCGGGAGGCAAGTATGTGGACTCGACTATCCGCTTCTGGCCCGGCCTGCTGGGTCTTGCAATTGTGTTGAATCTGATCGAACTTGCGATGCGTAAGTGGCGAGGCATCGTCGAGAGCATCAGGGGTGCTCGTTCATCGCGCGCCGTGCCTCGGGAAGCAGTTGTTCTGACTACTGACTCCTGACTTCTCACTCCTGTTTACAAATCTTTTACCCCTTGTTTCCTCGCGTCTGTTCCTGGCAACAACACCCGGGGTCCCGGTTATGAAGGCTGCGAAGTCTTTCATAACCTCTTCGGGACGAAAGGACGGAACCGATGAAAAAAGTGTTTGTCTGCAACGCCGCTGTGTTCGCGGCTGCCATAACAGTCACTGGCGTCAATGCAACCATTGCGCATGCATCGGGTCCAGCCGGCTTATTTTCAATCGCTTGCGCTGAAATTTCGGAGAAATCCCAAGATGGCCGCTTGACGGTGACAGCGGATGGAATTATTTCTCACGAATCCAATCAACAACTTAGCGCGAAGCTGCGACACCATCCCCAATTTCGGCTGTTACTGTCAGACCGGTAAACGACTATGCGCAAAGAAATCCGAGACGAGATCAACCGAGCCAACGCGGAGAAGTCCACGGGTCCGAAGACCTTCGAAGGCAAACAGCGTTCTGCCATGAACGCATTCAAACACGGCCTGACTGGTCAGAGCCTGATGCTCCAGCCCAACGAGATGGAGGCCTACAACCGTCTCACCAGCGCCCTGCTCTCCGAGCTCAAACCCAAAACCGAGCTTGAGCGCCAGACTCGCCCAAAAGATTATCGAGGGCTATTTCCGTCTGAACCGTCTGGCAGGCGTGGAAAACAACATGTTCAACTTCGGCCTGATCCAGCACACTACCGACACGGACCACGACGATCGGGTCGAAGTCATGGTCGCGCAGACCCGCTCCTGGTTCGAACAAGCCCACGCCTTCGACGTCCTCGGCCGCTACGAAACTCGCCTTTCGCGTCAGCTTCACAGGTTCACCCAGGAATTCGAACGCATCCAGAAGGAACGCATCGCCCGCGAGCGAGCGGAACGCGCCGCCCGCGAAAGCGAAAGGGGACAAGCCGATCCCCGCGGCAAACGCCATGAAAACAAGCGAGATCACTTCGATCTCGCTTCGTTTGGCAGAACCGCCCCGGAAATGGTCATGAGCGCCAATTCCTTCCGCGTCCTGACCGAATTACCGGTCGCCCAAAGCCCGCAAACTCAGCCGGAACTGCACCTTTCGACTCATTCGCCGGTCATCGACTCTCCGGACCAGAAAGCAGCCTGAGTGTCAGCAAGCAAACAGGCCGCCGGCAGCGCCGCCCAAAGTGGAGGAAGCAGTCGGAAGCAAACCATTCTGACTTCTGACTTCTGGCTCCTCGACTTCCTTACTTGCTCGCAAGGTTCTGGTTGAACCAGGCGATCGTTCGTTCCAGCAGATCCTTCACATCCGCCGGTTTACGAATCGCATGACCTTCGCCCTGATAAACCACCAGCTGCGTCTTCACCCCAAGCGTCTTCAGCGCATGCCAGAACTCGTAGGATTGCGGGGCAGGGCACTCGGCGTCGCTGTCGCCTACCGCAATCAGCGTAGGGGTCTGAACGTTGCGGATAAAGTTAATCGGCGAACTGCGCGCATACACCGACGGGTTGTTATAGACCGTCGTTCCGAAGTAAGGGATCATCCACTGATCGATCAGGTTCTCGCCGTAGTAGCTTTGCCAGTTGGAAATGCCCGCTCCGGCGACCGCGGCGCGGAAACGATGCGTCTGCGTAACCGCCCACATGGTCATGTAGCCGCCATAGCTCCATCCGGCAATTCCGAGCCGCTCAGGATCGACCGGCAACGTCTTGACAACGGTATCGAGGCCGAGCAGGATGTCGCGCAAGTCTCCCTGACCGAAGTCCTGAACGTTGTTCCTCGTAAACTCTTCGCCGGCGCCGAAGCTGCCGCGCGGATTCGGAAAGAGCACGAAGTAGCCCTGGCTCGAAAGCAGCGTCATGTCCCACGATCCCGGCCACGCGGGCTTCTTTGCGGCAGCCGGCCCGCCATGCACCGAAACCACCAGCGGGTACTTCTTCGCCGGATCGTAGTTCACGGGATAGAGCAGCCAGCCCTGCACGTCGGCATCGTCGCTGCGCCAGTGCAGACTTTCCGTGCGGCCCCAGAGGGGTTTCAGCGCATCGTTGGCGTGAGTCCTTTGCGTCCATTGATTCAGAGGGCCGGCCCAGACCTCGGGCGCCATCGTCCAGGAACTGCGGATGGAGGCGAGCGTGGCTCCGTCCGTGGACGCGGAAATCGAGCCGCACCGATTCCTCGCCAGTCCAGAGCGTCTCAGCCACGCGCGTGGCGGGATCGAGCGTCGAGATCGCCGTTCCGCCGTTGACGGTTTCGGTAAACAGAATCTTCCCGGAGGCAAGCCAGCGGATGTCGCTGGGGGAGCTCTTGCGCTGGGGCGTCAGGTTATGCGCCGGGCTGTCGCCCGCGGCCGCGACCGCGTAAATGTCGCCGCCGGTCGAGCCTTCGTCGCTCATAAGTCCGCCGATCAAAGCGATCTGCTTCGCGTCGGGGGACCAGCGCGGACGGGCAATTTGAAACGGCGCTTTGAAGACCTGCTTGATGTCGCCCGATGCAGCCGAGATGGTATAGAGCTGCGCGATCCACCAGTTGTTATCGCCGTTGCCCGTGGCCGCGGTGAACGCCAGACGGCTGCTGTCGGGCGCCCAGTCGTATTCATAAACGTAAAGGTCGTCGGGAGAAATTGGCTTTGTTTTGCCGGAACGCGGATCAACCAGCGTCAGGCGCTGTTCGTAGATGTGCTCTTCGACGACGCCCGAGTCCTTCGTCGAAGGCTCGAGCGGTCCGGCGGCGCGCGGCGCATTTTCGGTGAAGAGAAGCCCGATGGTCTTGCCGTCGGGCGACCAGCGAACGTCGTCGAGAAAGCCAGTCAGGCTGGTGACCTTACGCGCCGGCTTGCCGGGACTGTCGACGGAACCGGCGTAGAGTTGCAGTTGACCCGGCTTGTCAGCATCGGAAAGGAACGCGAGTTGTCTGCTATCGGGCGACCAGGCGAGGCTCTTCATCTGATGCGGCGCATCGAATGGAGAAAATTTCTGCGCCGCTCGCGCCGGGTTTCGCAAGATCGAGCAGGAAGATCTCCGAGTTGCGCGTCGCCGTGTTGTCTTTGTTGCGCAGGTTCACGGTCCAGGCGACGTAATGGCCGTCGGGAGAAATCGCCGTTTCTCCATAGTGGGTCGTGCCGGAGACGGTGGCGAGCAACTGGGGAACGGTCTGCCCAAATGAGGAGGTGCAGACGAAGGCGGTCAGCAGCAGAGCGCGGGCGAGCACACTCCAAGTGTAACTGCGTGCGGGATAATAACGGATCGAAAACATCGACATGAAAATCGCACCTTACGCGTCATGGAAGTCGCCGATTACGTCGGACCTGATTGTGGCGAAATCGATTGGCTTATCCGAAGTCCGCCTGGAAGAGGATGACGTTTACTGGCTGGAGTCGCGACCGCATGAGGGCGGGCGGGGCGTGGTGGTTCGTTATGTGAGGGGAAGCAGTACCGGCGAAGATTGCAATCCGGATCCATTCAACGTGCGCACGAGCGTGCACGAGTATGGCGGCGGTGCGTGGACTGTCGCCGGCGGAACGCTCTTTTTCTCGCACTATACCGACGGGCGGCTGTACCGGATGGAACGCGGCGGACACTGGCCTTATCCGCTCACGCCGGAGGGTCCGTGGCGCTATGCGGACGGCCTGGTCGACATCCGCCGTCGCCGCTGGATCGGAGTGCGGGAGGACCATAGCGCCGGTACGACAGCGCCGGACAACGCCCTCGTCTGGATCGACATCGATCACGGTTCGGCCGACCAGGCCGGGAGTGTGCTGGCGTCCGGGCATGATTTTTACTCTTCGCCGCAACTGTCGCCTGACGGCGATGGCTGGCGTTTCTGGCCTGGGATCATCCCAACATGCCATGGACCGGAACGAGCCTTTATGTGGTGCAGCTGGGCACGGATGGCATGCCCGCCCGGGAACCCCTTTTGATCGCGGGTGGGCCGGACGAATCGATCTTTCAGCCCGCATGGGCTCCGGACGGGTCGGCGCTTTTCTTCGTCTCCGACCGGTCCGGATGGTGGAACCTCTACCGGAAGAGGTCGCAGTCGCCGATCGAGGCTCTGGCGCCAAGGGAGGCGGAGTTCGGACAGCCGCAGTGGGTGTTCGGGATGTCGACGTATGCGTTCGCCGGAAACGACGTGGTGTGTTCCTACGTTTCGAACGGGATCGGACATCTGGCCACGATCGATCTGGCGCAGGCGGATGGCGCTGGAGGTGGATTCAAACCACTGGACGTTCCGTATACGGATTTTTCGTCCGTCCGCGCGCGCGGGAGCAGGGTAGTTTTTCGAGGCGGTTCGTCCGTGAAACCCGCGAGCATCGTGCTGCTGGACCTTTATTCACGAGAGACCGAAGTCCTGAAGCAATCGACCAGCGTGGCGGACGATCCGGACCTGGCGAAATACTTCAGCGAGGCGCAGGGGATCGAGTTCCCCATCGACCACGAGAAGACCGCGTTCGGGCTTTATTATCCGGCGTACAATCCCGATTACGAGGCGCCCGAGGGCGAGCGGCCTCCGTTGCTGGTGAAATGCCATGGAGGGCCGACATCCGCGGCAAGCAGTACGCTCGATCTGAGGATTCAGTTCTGGACCAGCCGCGGCATCGCGGTGCTGGATGTGAACTACGGCGGCAGCACGGGCTACGGCCGCGAGTATCGCGAGCGGCTGGATTCGAGGTGGGGCATCGTCGATGTGGACGATTGCGTGAATGGCGCGCGGTTTCTGGCGGAACATAACCTTGTCGATGGGGATCGTAGCGTGATCACCGGCGGCAGCGCCGGAGGTTACACCGTTCTGGCTGCGCTCACGTTTCGCAATTACTTCCGCGGCGGGGCGAGTCATTACGGGGTGAGCGACCTCTCGGTGCTCGCGGAGGACACGCATAAGTTCGAGGCGCGCTATCTCGACTCGCTGGTCGGACCTTATCCGGAGAAGGCGGATGTGTACCGGGAGCGGTCGCCGATTTCCCATGTGGATAATCTTTCCGTGCCGGTGATCTTCTTTCAGGGCGACGAGGATATGGTGGTGCTGCCGAACCAGACCGAGATGATGGTGGAAGCGCTGCGGAAGAAGGGGACACCGGTCGGCTACTTACTGTTTACGGGCGAGCAGCATGGATTTCGCAAGGCGGAAAACATCAAGCGGGCGCTGGACGCGGAGCTTTATTTCTATGCCGTGAACGTGTTCCGAACCGGATTGACGTTTTGACTCCACATACAATGAAAAGGTCATGAGCTGTACTCATCTGGACCAGATCAAGAAGGTCAAGCCGCACACGCGCGGCTGTGAAGAGTGTCTGAAGATGGGCGATACGTGGGTTCATCTGCGGCTTTGCATGAGCTGCGGGCACGTCGGGTGCTGCGATTCGTCGAAGAACAAGCACGCGACGAAACACTTCCATGCGACGACGCATCCGATCATGAGGTCGATCGAACCAGGCGAGGACTGGGGCTGGTGTTACGTCGATCAGGTTGAGCTCGACTTTGAATAAGGTTTCCGCAACCATCAAAACCTGGGCGGTCCTTCTCTTCTTCCTGGCGCTTAAAGCCGGCGGCAATTCCTCCATGGCCGTCGGGATGAAGCAGGTACCGGAGAAGATGTCGATCGATCCGTCGCTTTACCTTCACGCGATGCTGAACCCGTTCGTCGCTCTCGGTGTTGTGGCGCTGATGCTTTCGCTCGCTGACGCGAATCGCGCTTTTCAGCCTGGCGGATCTGAGTTTCGTCCTTCCGGTTACCGCGATCGGATACGTGATTGCGGTGTTGATCGGAAAGGTCTTTCTCCACGAGACGGTCACGTCGCAGCGGTGGCTGGGAACACTGCTGATCTTTCTCGGGGCGGCGCTGGTCGGGTCGACGTCGAGAAACACGACATCATGAGATGGCTTCTGGTAGCCGCGATGGTGGGCGCGACGGTCGTCAGCGATCTGCTGCAGAGTCACGAGATGAAGCAGGCCGGCGAGCAATCGGTGAGCGCGCGCGGAATGGCGCGATTGCTTCAGACGATCGCCCGACGGCGCCTGCTGATTCTCGGGATTGCAGGCAATGCGGTGTCGTTCTTCGCGTTTATGGCGCTGGTGCAATCGGAGCCGCTGAGTTTCGCGGTGCCGGTATCGTCGGCGAGCTTTGTGCTGGAGACGCTGCTGGCGAAGTTCGTCCTACAGGAGCGTATCGGTCTGCGAAGAGCCATGGGCACGCTGGCCGTGATGGCCGGCGTACTGCTCGTTGCCAGGTAGTGCGGGAACCAGCTGGCCGTTGCGGATGTAATAATCGGCGCCGCGCCATCGGATGCTGTCGCGCCCGAAACTGACCAGCCAGAGGGCGAACGCCATGGCATCCCAAACGGGAATCAGCGGCATTTGTTTCCAGAGGAGGGACTGATGCAAGCCGTGAATCCCGATTATCCAGGTCATTGCCATTCGCAGCACCAGATAGCCGCCGAGATAAACGGCGGCGACTGCCGCGGAAGGAGCGAAAACGGCGGCCGCTATCGACCAGGGCAGTCCCAACGTCAGCAGCAGGCCGAGATGGCCGCGCGGGCGCATATGCCGCATGACGACGATCCACCGCAGTCGCTTGTGGATCAGGTCGCTCAGCGACCCGTAGTCGCAGACGGTGTCGATCGCATAGCGAAGCAGAACCACTTTGTAACCCTGCTCGTCGATCAGGCGGCCGACCAGAAGGTCGTCCGCGGGGCGATTCTCAAGAACCGGATAACCGCCGAAGCCGTTGAGACGCGTGCGCGTGGTCGCGATGGTCGGCCCCAGCGCGAACTTCATGCCTTCGAGCTGCCAGTCGATCAGAACGCCCGCGTAGAAATCGGACATCATGCCGACGCACTGCAGATGGTCGGTTGCGGTAGTTCGTTTCAATGGGCACGTAGAAGCAGGTAACGGCTCCGACTTTCGGATCTCGCAGGGGCGCCGTGACCTGGCGGAGATAGTCCGGGCGCACGCGAACGTCGCTATCGCTGATCACCACCACTTCGTGGGCGGCCTCGTTCACCAGCCGCGCAAGTTTGGCCACCTTGTCGTTGACGGCGACGCGTCCCGAGCCGTAGAAGGACGCGAATGCCGCGTTCTGGAAATTCGCGGATCAGTCTTGCAATAACCGACTGAATAATCTCGTCATCGGGATCTATGCACAAAACAATTTCATATTCGGGATAATCCAGGCGGCAAAAACTGGAAAGGTTCTCCCAGGCGTCCGGATCGACGCCCCGAAATGGTTTCAGAATGCTGACTCGGCGGCAGGAAACCGGGATCCGGCCGGCTGGCCGGCTGCCGGAAATAACGCCATGCGCTATAGATCACGATGACGTAATAAATAAATGGTATTGCCGCAATCGCGAGGAAAATCTCTCGGGTGTGCGGCATGATTATCAGGATAACGGATGGTTCGTGAGAAGCAGTTTGCCTCCGCTTTGGGAAACAATCGTGAGCAGTTCAGGTTCCACCAGCGCTTTCAACCGCTCGGCAGGCATTTTCGGTGATCACAAGGTAGTAGCGATCCGGTCCCATCCAGAGCGTTTTCCATCCGGCATCGTCGACGAAGACATTGGGCGCTCCCGGCGCATAGGAACCGTACACAAGGTTATTGAACCTGCCATTCAGCAGAAGGACGCGGCCTTTATTTTCAGCATTTGTATAAAAGAATACCGAAGAGAAACGTGTAGTAGTGATGGTCGACGATGAGCTTTCCCGGAGGAGAGTGAAGCAACGCCTCCGCGAGCGGCCGCGAAGAGAGATAGGGATCGAACGCCGCCATGGCGACTCGCGCGGCCTGAAAGAACAGAATGGCCATCAAAGCTGTGGACAGGAACGCGCGCCGGCCTTTGGATCGGAAGGTCCCGGCCGCGCCCACGAGAAACGCCGCCGCGGCAAGGAGCAGCGGGAGGCGAAGGTAGGCAAAGGAAGCAATGGTCAGGTCTTCCATGTGCCCGAGCGAAAGCTTGTAGGCTCCGGGATTCGAACTGAGCGCCGCGGAGATATCGCCTGGCGTCGGAAAATTCCACGACAAAGCAAATAACGTGAGCACCGCCGCTGCGGCGAGAATGAAGATCCCGCACAGAAAGCGTGTACCGTAGCGGATCCAGTTGCCGCCCGCCGCCATCGCCGATCCCAGCAGCAGCGCGAGCGCCGGATAACACGGCATCGAATAGTATTCCTGCGTGGTCGAAAAAGTGAAGAAGACGAGGATGAAGCCTGTCCAGCAGAGAGCCATCAGCCGGGCTTTGCCGGCGCGGTCGACGGGTTTGAAGTTCAGTTTCGCAACGGCCGGAAAGTAAACGCTCCAGGGAAACAGCCACAAAAGATGGAAGCCCCAGAAGTAGAGGCGCGGGACGGTGTCATAGTCTCGCGGATAACGCATATTCAGGAAGCGGAGCAGCTGCTCGTTCATGAAGTAAAACCAGAAAAACCCGTGGTATTCACCAGGTGCGCTGCGCATCGTCCAGACGAAATAAGGCGGATTCCGAAGCGTGGCGATAATGTGCCAGGGAGCCGCAATCAGCAGGACGATAAGGATCTCCGCTCAGAGGATGAAGCGCTTTCCAGACTTTCGCGCTGAACAACTGCCTGGTAACAGCGAGATAAACCAGGACCGCACCGACCGGGAACACGACGCCGATCAGACTTTTGAATAAGAGGCTGGTTCCCAGGCTTACCGCCATGAGGAAAGCCCACCGTCGCGGGTGTTTCTCCGTCTCATCAATGACCCGCAGGAAGGCCCAAAGAGTCAGTGCGATGCTTGCGGTCAGCATCACGTCGGGGATCAGTATACGGGTGAAGAAGAAAAAGGCCGAAGCACGTAGAGATGCACAGTCCCGCGTAAAAGCCGGTGCGGCTTCCGAAGGCCCACATTCCAAACGCGGTGGTCAGCCAGGCCAGAAAAATGGCCGCGAGGACAATCGGAATGCGAGCGGCCCAGTCCGTTGCGCCGAAGACTTTGTAAGACTCGGCAATCATCCAGTAGATGAGAGGGGCTTTCTCGAGGTAAGGAATGCCGTCGAGCCGCGCTGTAACCCAGTCTCCCGAGATAAGCATGTTACGCGCGATCTGCGCCTGGACCGCGTCCACATCGTCCATCAGCGAAGGCGGCGAAATCATGCAGCCCGCATAGACCGCGGCGGCAATCAGCAGAACTATAACGTAGAACTGAAAGCGGGTTCCATTGACCGGCGCGGCGTCCTGGCCGTCGCCCTGGTCTGAATTCGCCATTTTTGCATCCAGAAAAACAGTGTCATTAGTCCCCAAAGGTTATATCCCAGGTTGGCGCGCCGGTCGAAATGGGCTCGCATGCAAGCCTCGATTTTCGGTATCTGAAAGAAGTCTCCATGTTCGGCGGAAGCGAATGCCGCTTCTTCAAGTAAGGGCCTGAGCGGACCGCGGAACCAGTCGTGAGCGGGAATGTCAAAGCCGATTTTCTTTCTATTAAGTATCGCGGGAGGGAGCTTATCCTGCATCAGGCGCCGCAGAATCACCTTCTGGGTGGAGCCTTGTATCTTCATGCCGGCGGGAAGCGAGTTTGCGAATTCAACGATGCGGTGATCGAGAAACGGCGGCCGCACTTCTACCGAATGCGCCATGCTCGTGTGATCCACTTTGGTCAGAATATTATCCGGCAGGAAATATTTCTGATCGAACCATAAGTAGTCCTGGAGATTGCTGCCGCTGCCGGCGAGGACCGACTCCAGATCTTTAAGCACGGCGCCGAGCGCAGGCGGCAAAGCCGGCTGCACTAAGGAACGCTTGTCTTCGTCTCCGAACGCTCCGCCCCAGTAGGTATGGGCTCGCGCCGCCGGCAGGAGACAGCCTTCCAGGAAGCGCTTCACCTTGTATTCAAACCCGATTTTGTCATTGGATACCGGCAAGCGCCGCGACACGGCGAGAAGCGATTCCAACAGAGGGCGCGGTAACCTCCGCGCACTGGCCGCGAGAAGGCTTGCGCGATGGGTGAGATATCCGCCAAACAATTCGTCCGCTCCTTCTCCGCTCAGCGCCACCGTGGCGGTCGCGCGAGTCATTCGCGACAGAAACCATACGGGAAGTGCGCCGGAATCCGCATTCGGCTCATCGCAATAGTAGGCGAGTTCGTGGATCGCTTGCGGCAGATCCTGACTGGGGTTGAGATCAAATTCCGTGTGCCGTGTTCCGTAGCTTTTGGCTACTTCTCGTACATAGCTCGCTTCATCGAAGCTTCGTCCGTTGAAGGTGACGGAAAACGTCATCAGGGGCGAGGCTGATTCCTGGCTGGCGTAGTGTACAAGGCTGGAGGAATCGAGTCCGCCGCTGAGCCAGACGCCCAATGGCACATCCGCTTGCAGGTGTTCTCTTACCGACTGTTTCAGCAGACGGTCCAACTCGGATTCGGCTTCCTTTGGCGTGCAAGTTGCTGTCGTGCCCCGCGGCAGATGCCAATAGCGGTCGATATTGATGACGCCGCGGCGCCACTCAAGCCACTGACCTGGAAGCAACTTCTCGATTCCCTCGACGAGAGTCCAGGGAGCGGGTACGTAGTTCAGGGAGAGGTAGCAATCAAGCCCTTCAAGGCTTAACTCGCGCTCTATCTCGGGGTGAATCAGGATGGCCTTGAGTTCCGAACCGAAGTAAAGGTCGTCTCCGCGACGCGCGATGTAGAGAGGTTTGATGCCCATGCGGTCCCGCGCGAGCACAAGGCGACGTTCGGACTCGCTCCAGAGAGCCACTGCGAACATTCCTCGCAGGCGCGAAAAGCATTCCGTGTCCCATTCGATAAAGGCGTGGAGAACGGTCTCAGTATCGGTGTGCGAGCGAAATCTATGACCGCGTTGTTCCAGTTCCCTGCGCAGTTCGAGGTGATTGTAGATCTCGCCGTTAAAGACGATGACTGTCCGGGGTTCTTCGCAGACAATTGGCTGGTCGCCGTGATCGATGTCGATGATTTTCAGGCGCGCGGCGCCGAGCGAAACTGTCTCGGACTCAAAAACGCCCTGCTGGTTCGGGCCGCGATGGCTGAGGGTTGCAACGGCTTTCTGGATTCTACCGGTCTCGGCACGTTTTGCGTGCGTAAAACCGGCTATGCCGCACAATTAGTAACTCCGTCTCATCGGTATTTTTCAGGAACTCTCAGAGGCACGTTCTGCCCCAACAAGCCAAACCCCTCCCGGCAACTTTACCCCGGTATCCGAATTGTACGATGCGAAGGCGCGCCGGATCGACTCAATTGCCGCTTCGCGAACCTGTCCGGCTGGCCCTCAAGCGCCCTTCTGGCCGGACCTGTCCCGGTTGCCTGCAGCGCAGCATCGTCGAGCGTGCCGCCCGGCGCCAGTTCAATCGAGATGTCGAGCGGCGTGAAAGTGGGCGTGGTGAAGCCCGCCATCTGTCAGGATGCGTGTGACGCGATCGGTGTCTGCCGAACGCAAACGGTCCGGGCTCTTCCGGACCAGGAGGAGGCAGCCGCGGCACATGCTCATAGACCGCTTGCAGGGGAACCCGGAGCCAGGGGTTTTCCTCGATGGGACGCCAGCACGCGAAGCGAAGACGGCCGCCCGGAGCCAGTCCGGTGGCGAGGTTCGCGAACGCGGCTACGGGGTCGCCGAAGAACATCACTCCGAAACGCGAAGTAATCAATTCGGCGTTCAGGCCCTGAAGGGAGAGTTCGGCGGCGTCCCCGAGGAGACAGTTGGTATTAACGAATGCGTCGAGCCGCTCCCTTGCAACCGCAAGCATCGGTTCGGAAATATCGACAGCGATCAGGCGTCCGGAGGGGCCAACGGCGCGCGCGAGTTCCAGAGCCAAAGACCCACAGCCGCAGCCAATCTCGATTACGGTCAGTTCCGGCGACTGGCGCGCCGAATGCGAGCAGAGGTCCGGTAACTCGGAGCGAGCATCGCTTCGAGACGGTCCTGCTCGCGCGTCCAGAATTCGCCGTCTATGCCGTTCCAGCGTGTACGCTGCTGCTCGTTGAAAACGTGCGCGGGAGTCATAGCGAACCTCTCGACTCTAATTTGAGCAGATAAGATGGTGTCTGGGATGAAACTCGCGCTGCGCGTCGCCGCATTGTCGTGTTTATCGTCCGCGCTCGGTCTTGCTGCCAGCTGGTCGGGATTCCTCGTCGATGCGCGATGCTTCGGCAACAGAGAGCGCAACGTCAATCCGACCGATACCCTTACCGCCGTCGACCGGGATCAGAATTCGGAGCTTCGCTATTGCTCACCCGGCGCGAAGACGAAATCTTTCGCTCTCGTGCAGCAGGACGGATCGAGTTTCACGCTCGATTCCGCCGGAAATTCCAAAGCGATCGAACTCGTCCGCGCGGCGGGCAAGAAATCGTTGTTCGTTGTTGCCGTTACAGGTGAAGCGAAAAAGAGCACGATCACGGTGGATTCGATCGCTATCACGCACTAGCCTCGTCCCCGCAGACTGCTAAGCTGTCGATGTGCGCAAAATCGTTGCGGCACGCCGTCTCTGTCCGTGATCCCCGTCCGGTCCGGATCTGTCGAAGCACGTCCTTCGCCCGGCTGTGGGCAAGCACAGGAGGCTCAGTGGAGATCGGGACACGCGAGGCCATTTCGGACGGCCGTGATACGGAATTGGTCCGGTACATCAACCTGAAGCTGGCCGCACTCGGCCAGCCCGCAAGTCAGACGTCGGATTTGGAATTCAGCGAAATCGCGGGTCCGCTGCTCCGGAATTACTACCAGAAGAGTCAGCTGCTCGGCGACCGTCTCTGTCCGGTCGACGCGCGTATCCAGGCCTTTCTCGATTCCTATCTGAACGGCACAGCGCCTCGGCTGCCCTCTCAGACTCTGGTCCTTGACCGGCCTGGCATGGCGCGTGTTGTCTCACTGCCCCCGGAGGCCGATCTTCTTGCTTCGCCCTATGTGAAGTCTTACCGAATCCGCCAGGGTATCCTGCACAACCCGCGCAGCGACCGCCGGACCACTAAAGGCATCTTCCACATCGTCGAGGGCGGGAT
Organism: Terriglobia bacterium; assembly: GCA_963831795.1. Taxonomy (GTDB): domain Bacteria; phylum Acidobacteriota; class Terriglobia; order Bryobacterales; family Bryobacteraceae; genus BOG-234. The sequence continues at coordinate 99,628 of CAWHSB010000036.1, forward strand.
GCCGATTCCAGCCGACAAGATCGCAGTCCCGAAGGTTGCATTCGCATCGCTCCTGGCGCGCGCTCTTACGCCGCCGCGCGAGGTGCTGGAACTGCCGTTCAGCGCGAATCAGGAACAAAAGGTTCGTTTGTTCGTATCGCTGCTGTTGCGCCCGCTGGTCTGTCCCGCTACGGGTTCGGAACCGGCGAAATCGATGGAGATGCGCTTCTTCGCGCCCGCCAGCCTGGTCAGCAATCTGGATTTCGTGGAAAGCATTTTCGGCAACGCGCGGCGATCCGGATCTTCCCGAAAACGACTCCGCGCTCGACGTGATGCACTGGACCGGCCACACCGGCTGCGTGATCGTGGCGCCGCATCTGGCGGGAGTGAAGAAGAAAGATGTCGGCCTGCCGCACTACGACGAGGCCACCGAGCGCCAGCGCCGCGACGGCATGTGCTGGCGCATCCGAAGACGAGCTCTACAACGACGGCGTCGCGTTCAAGCTGGCCTGCCGCGATCATCGCGGCGTGATGGTGACGATCCTCGCCGACAACTACTACGGCTATTGCAAGAAGGAAGTCAAGACTCAGATCAGCTACGCGACGAATCTCTTCGGCATGTGCGAAGAGGAGCACGCCGGCGGCGCTATCGCGTTTCCGGCGTACGTGCTGGGGCAGCAGTTCTTCGCCGGCCGCACCGTGCTTACGAAGAAAGTCACTTTCGAGCAGGCGATGCGCTGGCTCGGGCCGCGCGTCGACGTGAAACCCGAACGCTACGCCGTCGATCGCCAGTATCCCGTCATCTACTACGTGCCGGAAAATGCCGAGTTCAGCGTGCGTCGACGGCGCCGTCAAGTGGCAATTGCCCGACGGCGAATGGCATCAGCTCACGCTGCGCGCCGATGAGATGTACGTGCTGCCGTGGGGCACCAAGATCCGTCTGGAGAAGCAGATCGACGGCACGGCGTGGCGTCTGATCGCATCGCGCGCGGACGGAATCCTTTGCCACAAGCCGTGCACCGTGTCGGGCGGCGGCAAGTCGGAAATTTCCAAGTCGATCGGCAGCATCATTCTCAAAGGCGCCGATTTTTGTCACCGATTTTCAGCGCGACATGGAGCAGGTCGAACGAGATTCTGGCGAAGGATTTTTCGACCATCTACCTCGAACCGCAGCCTGGCACTCGCGCGAAGCGCCCGATTCTGAGCACCGAACGCTCGCTTGGGTCGGTGATCAAGCTGATGACGCCTTCGCCGGAGTACACGGACGAGCACAACGAGTGGCTCGCGACGGTGCCGCAGACGGTGCGGCAGCTTCTGATCACGGTGAAACGTTACTACCGGCCGGAATGGGGCGACGACTGGCGCCACGCTTTAGCGTCGACCGCATCAACGGCCTGCCCGGGCAACGAGCTGAAGTTCCAGAATCAGAAGCTGCTCGGAAACTATCTGCGCATGGGATACGATCCGGACGGTTCGTGGCGCATCTTCAAACTGCGGCCGGATTTCATCCCGCGGACAAAGTGCAGTTCGAGGACGACATCACCGCGTCGGTCGTGCTGCCGCGCGAGAGTCTTGAATCATCTCGATCCGGAGTATCACAACGCCAGCGTGAAGCTGGTCGCGAATTGCGAAACGCTGCTGTTCCAGCGGCCCGACGACGCCATCCATCGCGGTTTCGACAAGGACGCCGAAGCGGATATCGCGTCGCCGAATCTTCATTTCGAATTTCGAGCCGCTCAACCGCGAGATGTGCACGGGCATCGTCGACGAGGTCGTGGAGTTCGACAAGTACACGGATCCGATGAAGCGAGCTGCTGACTGGATTTTCTGACACGAGTCCGAGGCCTAGCCTTCGTGGTTTCGTCGGCGCATCCGCGACATCGTGGACGGCAGCCCGTCGAAGAATCCGCGCTATCTGCAGAAGCGGCCGGATCTGACGAACCCGCGCAACACTTATCTGGCCGAGATCGGCACGCGGCTGGCGCGCGAGATTCCTCCGGAGTGCCGCGTGTCATTTTCCCGTCAACGCGGTGCTGTCCGGGCGGCGCAACAATCCGGCGGACCGCAAGGCGGGCATTCCTCCGCTGGCCGTCTACAATCCGATTCACTATCAGGAACTGCCGGAATTGTTCATGGACTTCATCTGCAGCCTGACGGGCAAGTCGCCGTCGACGACCGGATTCGGCAGCGAGGGCGCGCTGACGAAAGGTCCGTTCAACGCGCTGCTCGCCGGTGATCGACGTGAACAATGCGCTGGTGTCGGCGATCCTGACGGAGCAACTGCGGCTTCACGACGGCGGCGGGTTATATCGGGCCGAAGTATCGGGTGGATCACGACAGCAGCATGCTGGTGCCGGAATTGTGGTGCCGGATGCGGGTCGCGAGCGCGAGCCGCAGATTCCTGATCGAGAACGGGTATCTGGAAAAGGTGGAGGATTTCGAGTTCGACGGCGCGCGAGGTGCTGGCGAGCCGGCTGGGCTATCGCATCACGGCGTCTTTCGTGGACCGCTTTCTGGGACGCATTTTCGAAATGCCGGGCAGCGTGTTTCCGGAAGAGATGCTGCGGCCCGAGAAGCAGGATCTGGCGGAGTTCGTCGACGGCGTGAATGCGATTGTGGAGGCGCAGCGCTCGGTGGCGCTGGACTACTTCGAGGATGGCAGCATCGAGGACGCCGTGTCCGCCGATCAAGGCGCTGCTGCACATCATGGCGCACGGCGAGTATGAGGGGAAGTGCGCGAGCGACCCGGAGATCCGGGCGATGTTCACGCGCGAGTCGCTGCTGGCGAGCGACTGGTATCGGGAGCGGCTTCGGGCGCAGCAGGCGCTCGATATCGCGCTCTGGACGCGTCATCGGGATGCGGTGGAAAAGTTTCTGGCCAGCGGGTTGCCCGCGCCGGAACTGATGCTGCATAACCGTCTGGTCGAGGCGAGGGAGCACTTGAGCCGAACGCGGAGCGATGCCTGGCTGGCGAAGCTGAAGGGCACGATTGGGGCGGATCCGGCGGCTATCGTCTGAGCGCAACCGGCAGCACGACCACGAGCGTCAACAGACACTGCACAATCAGGGCGAAGCCGATCGAGAGGACAAATCCCTCGAAATGCGGCGAGTCGAGAATTCGTTTGATGGCTGAGGATCCCCAGTACGCTTGCGCCCAGAGCGCCCGTCAAAACCAGGCGCGAAACAACGATCGGCCGTCAGGACCAGCACAAGCACCGTAGCCAGCCCGTGGATTGCGATACACGTCGCAATGGCGGTCGTCCCCCATAACCCGCGTGTCTCAGGATGTTCTCAATCACCGCAAGCCAAACCCCCCGCAGCGGTAAACACGGACATCCATGTCAGACCCGCCTTCATCGGCGGACCTCCGAAACACCGAACGGATAGGAAGCTGATCGATTGCCGCAGATACCAGACATTCGCCCGCATCGCACCGAGATCCGGCGCCTGCACTTCCCGGTACTCCTCCAGGAGGTCACCGGAAATCGTTTCCCGGTCACGCGCTGGCAGGCACCACAGTAGTATTCTTTCGAGCCATCGGGGCGGCGCTTGCTGAGTCATGTCTTTGACTCCAGTGGCCACTTCGCGAGTCGCCACACATTCTCCAGCGCAGCCCTGGACTCGTTAACCGCCTTGATTCCAGCCGCAGTGAGACGGTAATAACGACGCGCGCGACCCGCGCGAACGGGCGTCCCTTCTTCCAGACGCGAAGCGATGAGGCTCTGCTGTTCCAGCCGATCCAGAGTCGCGTACACGGCTCCCGCGGCGACTTGTCGATCGAGAGCCGATTGTACGCCTCGAAGAATGGCCGCGTCCATACGCTTCTTCCGCCAGACTCCAGATTGCGAGTAGGATGGCTTGCTCGAAAGCGCCCAGCAGTTCCGCCACAATGTCTACATTGTAGGCATCACGGGGAAGCAAGTCAAATTAAGATATTCCGAATCGCTGGCCATCTCTCCGTTTGTGTCTGCGCACAATCTGCGGCCCGGCCGGTGGATCACTTTGGGAACGCCGTTCGAAGTCGTCGATGACCAAAATTGAGCCGGCCTCTCCGCGATTCCAGCTTCAGGCCCGGCGGATTCGGAGCGACAACTGGCCGGCGAAGCTGAACGGGATGTTCATTGTCGCGTGCATGGTTCTATACGTTGCGTCGGCAATGTCAAGATCGGCGCAATGGCCTGGTTGACTCGAATACCCCTGTAAAATAACCCTTCGGGGACATTTTGATTACAGGCGCCATTATTCGTCCGAGCATGAAAACGGTCTGGCTGGCATACGGACTTGCGGCACTCGTTCTCGTCGCCGGGGTCTTTCTGTACTACGAATATGGGCAAAACCAGCCGGCGTGGCTGCTGGCGATTCCGCTGCTTGCCTTCCTGCCCGCGATCAAGATGCACCTTCAGCGCCGTCTGGTCTCGCTGCGCCTGGTTGACGATCATCTGATCCTCGAAAACGGATTTCTCTCCCGCATGCAGCGCACGGTCGACACTGCGAAGATTCAGGACGTCACCGTGAAGCAGACGCTTGGGCAACGAATTCTCGGCGTCGGGGACCTGCGGCTCGAAAGCGCCGGGGAAACCGGATCGATGGCCATCGCCAACCTCGATCGGCCCTATCAAATCGCGGATGCGATCATCAAAAGCGCAAGGCGTTCGCCCGGAGCGGCGTCGCTGAAACCATTCTAACGGGAAAAATTTATGACAACGCTGCCGACCTCGCTGGTCGGATCTTATCCCCAGCCCGAGTGGCTGATCAATCGCGAAATGCTCAGCAAGCGGATGCCGCCTCGTGTGCGCGCCGGCGAGTTGTGGCGGGTTGACGAAAGCTGGCTCGAACTGGCGCAGGACGATGCCACACTGCTCGCCGTGCGCGATCAGGAGCGCGCGGGACTCGACATCCTGACCGACGGGGAAGCACGGCGCGAAAGCTATTCCAATCGTTTCGCCACAGCGCTGGATGGAATGGATCTGGATAACCCCGGGTCGATCCTCAGCCGCAGCGGCCAGTCGATCCTGGTGCCGCGCGTCACGCATGCGGTACGCCGCATGCATCCGGTG
>CAWHSB010000037.1:0-56894 GCA_963831795.1 Terriglobia bacterium
GTTTTGCCACAGAATTGTACGAATAAATACAACCACTTACCGGTGAACCCGTGCACCATCCACGTTTTCGCCTGCTATAGAGGAATCGGGAGAAGCTCTATATCCGCATGTCACCATCTACCGTTGCAGAACCGAAATCGAAATCCACCGGTCCCCGCACCGAAGAAGGCAAAAAGCGCTCTGCCATGAACGCCACGCGCCACGGCCTGACCGGCCGCACGATCGTCATGCCTTACGAAGACATGGACGCTTACCACCTCTTCTGCAAAGGACTCTTCGAAGGCCTCGCGCCCGAGACCCCGCTCGAGCGCCAGTACGCCCAAACCTTCTGCGACACCCAATGGCGCCTCAACCGGGCCCGGTCGATCGAAGACGCCATGCTCGCCCTCGGTCATTTCGAAGCCGCAGGCCGGATCGAGACAGAACATCCCCAGGTCCACGCTGCCCTCACCGCCGCCCGCGTCTTCCGCGACGACTTGAAATCCTTCGTCAACCTCAGCCTCTACGAACAGCGTCTCCAGCGAACGCTCGATAAATCGCTGAAACAACTCCAGACGCTCCAGGCCGCCCGCCGTGAACAAAGCCGCGCCCGGCAGCAGGCGGCAGCCCCCGACAACCGAACAACCAGCCGCCCCCGAAGCCGAACAGCCCAAGCCAACGCCGGCCCACCAGTTCGTTTTTTCGAATCCCGAAATCGAGGCCGAACTCCACCGCCGTCTGCTGCTCGAAGAGGCCCAAAAGGCAGGTCAGCATGCTGCCGAGCCCGAAAAGTCGCCCGATTTTCCGGTGAAACTCGCGGCCTGACAAGGCCATCGCATCGACACGAGCTATATAATTGCTTCGCAGCCCGTCTGGTGCAGCCGAATTGCGTCTGGCCGGGACAATGAGTAAAAATGATCACCCGAATCTCGCTCTTATCGTGTATCGCGGCCGCGGCCGCCGTGGCGCAAGTCCAGAACTACGTCCCCGTGACGCAAAAGATGCTGGAGAACCCCGCGCCCGACGACTGGCTGATGTACAGCCGCACCTACGATGCCCAGCGCTTCAGCCCGCTCAAGCAGATCGACAAGCAGAACGTCGCGAAGCTCCGCATGGTCTGGACACGCGGCCTCGGGGAGGTTGGCCAGACCGAAACCATCCCGATCGTCCATAACGGAGTGATGTACCTGGTGGATCCCGGCGGCGTTGTCCAGGCCTCAACGGAGCGACCGGCGATCTGCTGTGGGAATACAAGCGCAAGGTGCCCGCGAACATCGCCACTCAGCACGCACCAAGTCGCTGGCGATTTACGAGGACATCATCCTCTACACGCCGCCCGACAGTTTTGTCGTCGGCCTCGATGCCCGCACCGGTGAGCTGCTCTGGGAGACCAAAATCGACTTTCGCGCAATACCTCCGGACCGCTCGTCGTCGAAGGCAAAGTGATCTCCGGCGGCGCCTGCGCCGGCAAACGCGACGAACTGTTACATCTCGGCGCACGACGCTCTCACCGGCAAGGAAATCTGGCGCTTCTACACCACGCCCAGCCTGGCGAACCCGGCGACGAAAGCTGGGGCGGCGCCGCCCTCGACAAGCGGCTCGCATCCACCTGGGGACTGCCCGGGACTTACGATCCCGTGCGCAAGATGCTCTACTGGGGCGTCGCGAATCCCATGCCGGACCAGCGCTGCGGCGCGCCACAACGGCAACCCCGACGCGGTCTCCCGCACGCGCGCCGGCGGATCTTTACAGCAACTCGACCATCGCGCTCGACCCCGAGACCGGGAAGCTCGTCTGGTACTATCAGCATCTCCCCGGCGACGACTGGGACTCCGATTACACCCACGAGCGCACGCTGGTCCGCACGCGGCTGAATCCCGATCCCGAAGTTCGTGAAGTGGATTAACCCCGACATCCAGCCGGGACAGGAGCGCGATCTGGCCGTCACCATCGGCGAAGCCGGCGGCGTATTCGTGCTGGACCGCTCCACGGGCAAGTTCCTCTGGGCCAAGCCTTTCCCTTCGACGTCCGAACAGCGTCATATCGGGCATCGATGTCAAAACCGGTAAGACGACCATCAACTGGAATAATGTGTTCAAGACGCCCGGCGAGCACCACATCGTTTGCTTCTGGAACACGCGCAGCTACTGGCCCACCGCGTATGATCCCGCCACCAATTCGCTGTACACGTCTTACATCGATAACTGCCGCGACCTGACCACCGCCGGACCCGACGCGAAGGGGGAATGGCACGTCGTCCCGCGGCCCGGCTCGGACCCCAACGCCCTCACCGGACTCGCCAAAATCAATCTGTCGACGGGCGAAATCCTGCGCTTCGACGTAGGCCGCGCTCCCGGCAACGGAGCGATGCTCGCAACGGCCGGAGGTCTGGTTTTCCATGGTGACATGAACCGCCGCTTCCGCGCCTTCGACGCAAGACCGGCAAGAAGCTCTGGGAATCGATCCTGGGCGGCAACGTTTCGGTAAGCACCATCACCTACGCGGTGAACGGAAAGCAATACATAGCGGTGATGACCGGCAACAACCCCAAGCTGCCCGAACTCATGGGCGAAGTGCCGGAGATCAAAATTCAGGCCGATTACAACGCAATGTACGTCTTCGCGCTGCCGTAGGCGCCGGTCAACTTAATTCTTGCTCTTGACCAGCAGAACCACGCCGCCGATAGCCAGAAGGGCCCCTGCAAGCGAGCCGTAGGGAACATGATGTTCAGTGTCTTTGGTGGCGTGAATCGGTCCGACATTCAGGACGGTGTCACGCGTCTGGAATCCAAACGCTCCCCAGATTACGATTCCGATTCCCACTACGATTAAGAGGATCGCGGGTGTTTTCATTGGCCCTGCCCCAGCAGTTAAGGGGCCGAAGGGCCGCGAGGCCTCAATTATGGGCGTTTCCGTGAAAATGCACATCGACCTGATAAAGACGAAAATCCATCTCGACCGCGTACTTCATGTCGACTTGCGTTTTCCCGTTGGAATGGTTGATCTGAATATCGGCGGGTCGAACCGGAAGGTCAAGGCTGCGAGCACGCTCCACCACGGCCGAACGCAAGGCGTCATCCGAGGCGTTCTGAGCCCGTACAATCTGTCGAAGATCCTGCCGCAGCCGGTAATCTTCGAAATACACGGGAGCGAGGCTGATCAGAACCGCGGCCATGCCGCACAGTACCAGAAGCGCGGAAACCAGTCGCCAGAGCGGCAGCTTCACCGGTCGCGATCCGGCTTGTCGCTGGAAGCGAAGAGTTCCTCCCAGAGGTCGCCGTGTTCGGTCCACTCGGGGGTTACTTTACCGGTAATCTGCACTTCTTCGACATTCAACTTCCCGTGACCGTAAGGGCAGATGTACTCGATCCTCGGGCGCCCGAGCTGCAGCATATAGCCCCACGATCCGGTCTCAACAGGCATGCGGAGCGTTCGAAGGCAGGTTCGGCAGCGGTAACGCTGATCGCGAATCGCAAGGTAGAAGAGACCGAATGAGAACTGGAACCACACGCCGACAAGGGTGGTATAGAGCAGGTCATAGCTGAACTCGCCCATCGCCAGGTGAAACAGTTTCGTGTGAGGAGCCCAGAACAGGTTAAGAAACCATAAAGCGAAGCACGACCCGAACGCCGCGCCCGCAAACTTCAACAGCAGAAAGCCCCAGTACTGCAGGTGATGTTTGAGATCCGCAAACATCGGCATGGTCCTCTCCTCTTCACTATAAGCCAGATCGTCCGGGAATAGAGCGTCGTCCGGTTTCGGCTCCGCGGCCCCTCAATAATGTGGGTTTAAGTCAGTAGACTGTTTCGCTTATTAACCGGTGATAGTCCGCTTTTCCGGCGTCTATTGCAAAAATTATGCGCGCGGCGATACATAATTAAAAGAGCCCTCTTTCCCCAAATGGATTTTTGCCGGATTACCGCTTCGCTTTTTGTAATCTGCTCTGTCGCCTTTGGACAGACTGCGATCATCAGCGGGCGCGTATCCGATGAATCCGGCGCCGTCGTTCGTTCCGCCGCCGTGACGCTCCACGGTTCCGGAACCTGGTCCAGAACGGCGGTTTCGGATCCCGAGGGAAATTACGCATTCCATGACTTGCAACCCGGCGATTACACTTTGACGGCATCTGCGCCGCGGCTCATCACTTCGCAGCCGGTTTCGGTGACTTTGGGCTCGCGCAATGACACGGTCGATCTGTTATTGAAAATCGCCGCCACCAGCGAAGCGCTCACCGTTAATGACACAGCCGGGTTGTCCGTAGGTACCGCCGCATATGCCAACGCCAGCGCCACCAGGGTGACCGGCGCGGATCTGCAGTCGCTCGCCGACGATCCCGGCGACCTTGAGGCGGACCTCCAGGCGATCGCCGGCCCCGCAACCGCTCCGGACGGAAACGAAATCTTTATCGACGGGTTCAGCGGCGGGCAGCTTCCGCCGAAGGAATCGATCCGCGAAGTGCGGGTCAACGCGAATCCGTTTGCGCCGGAATTCGATAAAGTCGGACTCGGCCGCATCGAAATATTCACCAGACCCGGTACCGACAAATACCATGGCGTCCTGAATTACAATTTCGGGACCGACTGGTGGAATACCCGAAATCCTTATGCCATGCAGAAGGCTCCCTTTCTGCTGAACGAAACTCAGGATAATTTCGGCGGCCCGCTCGGAAAGCGTACGTCTTTCACTCTCGATTTCGCCCTTCAGTCGATCGAAAATGGTTCCGTCATTAATGGCATCGTGCTCGATCCCCGGACGCTCGTCCCGACGCCGTTCACCAACGTGTTCCGGAGCCCGCAACTCGAAACCACGATCCGGCCGCATCTCGATTACCGCCTGAACGAGAACAACTACCTCTCGCTCACTTACACCTTCGCCCACGTAAACGTGCAGGACGCCGGCATCGGAGGCTTCGATCTGAGTTCGCGGGGTTACCACCTGCGAAACGATTTCGATACGGTCCAGGCAATCGAGACCTCCGTTCTCGGTTCAGCCGTCAACGAAACTCACTTCCAGTTTTCGCGATGGGGCTATGCCACCGGAGCGAATACCCCGGACGCGTCCATAAACGTACTCGGCGCGTTCAATGGCGGCGGCGCCCCCACGCCTTACAACCGCGACATCCAGACCGCCTCGGAGTTGCACAACATTACTTCGCTCACCCACGGTGCTCATCTCTTCCGCTTCGGCGTGCGCCTGCGCCTCCTGACGGACGAGAGCTACTGGATGCAGGGTTTCAACGGAGCTTTCACTTTCACCGGAGGGCTGGCGCCGGAGCTCGATTCCAACAACCAGCCGGTGCTCGATTCCGCCGGACAGCCTGTCATGATCCAGGTTCCGTCCATCGAAGAATATCGCCGGACGCTTCTTTTCCAGGGAATGGGCTACTCGCCCTCTCAGATCCGGGCGCTTGGAGGCGGAGCATCCCAGTTCAACATCACCGGCGGCGAGCCGGAGACCAGCGCGAATCGCTTCGACGCGGCCGAATTCGCGGGGGACGAGTGGCGCCTGAGGCCGGATCTGTCATTGAGCCTCGGGCTTCGCTTCGAAAGCCAGACCAACATCTCCGACCACTTCGATGCCGCTCCACGTATCGGCGTCGCCTGGGCTCCCGGCGGCCTCGGCCGGGCCGGGGGGAAGACGGTGATTCGGGCCGGATTTGGAATGTTCTATACGCGTTTCAGTCTCGCGGATTACGTGACCGCGCTCCGATATAACGGAATCGTACAGCAGCAATATGTTGTTACCGATCCGAATTTCTATCCGACTGTGCCCCCGCTCCCCTCGCTGGGTACGAGTTCGTCGCTCATGTCGACCCAGGAGATCGATTCCCATCTTCAGTCGCCGCGGCTGATGCAATCTGTCGTTTCGGTCGAACGCCAGCTGCTGCGCGACACCACGCTGGCAGTAACCTACAGCAACGCTCACGGGATTCACCTCTTCCGGTCGGAAGACATCAATGCGCCATTTCCGGGAACTTACAGCGGAGCGGGCACCGGCGTGTACCCTTATCCCGAAAGCGGTCCGATCTTCCTGGTCACATCCTCCGGTCTCTACAATCAGAACCAGTTGAACATCAACCTGAATTCAAGGCTCGGGAAGGCGTCGTCGCTCTACCTGACCTACGTCCTCAATAAGGCCATGAGCGACACGGACGGGATCAACACGTTTCCCGGAAATCCTTATAACTTCGCGGGAGAGTACGGCCCGGCCTTCAACGATATCCGCCACCGCATTTTGTTCGGCGGCGCCATCAATACAAAGTGGAACGTACGCCTGAACCCGCTTGTAACTTTCCAGACCGGAGCGCCATTCGATATCACCACCGGCGGGGATCCTTACGGCACAACGCTCTTCAACGCGCGGCCGGGCATTGCGACAGATCCGTCGGAGCCGGGCCTGATTCAGACCTCTTATGGTCTGCTCGATCCCAATCCGGTACCCGGAGAAACCATCCTGGGCCGTAATTTCGGCCGGGGCCCGTTTCAGATCCAGACCAACCTCCGGGTCACCAAATCATGGGTTTTCGGAGGAGTCACGCCGCCGGGGGCAGGTATCGAAAAGCGAAAGTATGATCTCAGCCTTGCGTTCTCGGCTCGCAACCTGCTGAATCACAACAACCCGGGGCCCATTATCGGCAACATCCTGTCGCCGCTGTTCGGCCAGGCGAACGAGTCGGCGGGCGGCCCCAGCAGTGAAGGCATTTCCGAGACGGCGAACAACCGCAGGCTGGAAATGCAGGTGCGTTTCGCATTCTGAAGCTTCACAATTCATCCGGCATCCAAACCAGAGGTGACTCACGACGAACCGATCGGCATCGCTGGCACAGGCCGAATGGCGCAAGCGCTGGGCGCGCTCCTCTCGCCGGACAGCCTCGTTGCAGGCCGGCGCTCCTTAAGAGATCTGCCGCGACATTCGCGCCGAATCATAATCGCGGTAGCCGATGACGCCATTCCCGAAGTTGCGTCCGAGCTTCTCGCGGGCGGCCTCGAAGGATCTGTCGTCCTCCATGTGAGCGCCGCGGCGGGACCGGAAGCGCTGGCCATTCTTCGCGCCGCCGGTAACTCGATCGGCGTTCTCCATCCTCTGCAAACCGTTCCTTCGGCTGAGCGAGGAATTGAGACGCTGCGCGGCGCAACTTTTGCCTTCGCCGGCGACGCGGAGGCCCGCGTATGGGCGCTTGATTTGATCGCCCGACTAGGCGGAAAAGCGCTTGCGGTCGATCCCACGCGCTGGGCGTATTATCACGCGGCCGCCGTGATGGCGTGCAACTACCATGTCACACTGGTGGACGCGGCGCTCGAACTGGCGGAACTCGCCGGGATCGCCCGGGTAACGGCGCTCGATGCATTGGCGCCCATCATCCGCGCCACGACCGAAAACATCCTGAGGTCGGGCCCGGAACAGGCGCTCACCGGACCGATTCGCCGCGGAGACGCGGGCACGATACTGCGCCATCTTGCAGCGCTCAAGGACAGCTTGCCCGAAACGAGAGAACTCTACAACGCCGCCGGACTCCGCACGATTGCCCTCGCGCAACGAGCGGGATTGCCGACCGAATCGGCGAGCGAAGTAGTGAAGGCTTTCGGCGCACCGAAATGAGAAGAATACCGGATATTCGCGCCGGAAAAGGCGCGGGCAAAAAGATCACGATGCTGACGGCCTACGATGCCTGGATGGCGCGCATTCTTGCCGACTCCGGCGTGGTTGACATGCTGCTGGTGGGCGACTCCCTCGGAATGGTCGAGCTGGGTTACGACACCACCATACCTGTGACCATGAACGACATGGTGCGGCATACGCGCGCCGTCCGCACCGGCGCGCCGGATGCTCTGATCGTCGCGGACATGCCGTTTTTAAGCCATCAGATCGGCATTGCGCAAGCGATGCGGAACGCCGGACGGCTGATGCAGCAGGGCGGGGCAACCGCGGTGAAGCTGGAAGGGGGAGGTTCAACTGTGGCCACCGTCGAGCAGATCGTTTCGGCCGGCATTCCAGTCATGGGCCACCTGGGACTGCAGCCGCAGTCCGTTCATGCGCAGGGGGGCTTTCGCAGACAGGCGACTCAGCCGGACGAACAACGCGACCTGATGGCGGACGCGATGGCCCTCGAGGCTGCCGGGATTTTCGCGATCGTGCTCGAGTGCGTGCCGCGCGAGTTGGCGTGCGCCGTCTCCCGCAAACTGGCCGTACCGGTGATCGGCATCGGATCCGGGCCGGATTGCGACGGTCAGGTGCTTGTGACCCACGATATCCTCGGCCTCAGCGGCGCTCAAACGCCGCGCTTCGCAAAGCAATACGCCAGCCTCGGAGACGCCATCGCAGATGCAGTCACATGTTTTTCCGAAGAGGTCCGGTCCGGGAAATTCCCGCATGCCTGAAGTGATTACGAAAATTGCGGAACTGCGCCAACGTCTCGACTTCCGACGGCAGCGCGGAGCTTCGATAGGGCTGGTGCCCACCATGGGCGCGCTGCACCGCGGCCATGCGAGCCTGCTTGAGACTGCGCGCCGCGAGAACGATTTCGTGGTCGCGACTATCTTCGTGAATCCGATTCAGTTCGATCGTGAGGCCGACCTCGCGACCTACCCGCGCACAATGGAGCAGGATCTGCGCGCATGCGGAGAGCAAGGCGTCAATCGTGGTCTTTGCGCCCGCGGCGGAGGAACTTTATCCGCGGGAACAGTTGACCTTCGTCGAATCGCCGAAGCTTACCGAACACCTCTGCGGCGCCCATCGCCCCGGCCATTTTCGCGGCGTCGCGACTGTGGTTCTGAAGCTTTTCAATATCGTCCAGCCCGATCGGGCTTATTTCGGCGAGAAGGATGCCCAGCAACTGGCGGTGATCCGGCGCATGGTGGAAGATCTGAATGTTCCAGTGGCCGTTGTGCCTGTTGCCACGGTGCGCGAGGAAGACGGGCTGGCGCTCAGTTCGCGCAACAAGCATCTGACGCCGGAGCAGCGCCAAATTGCTCCCGTCTTATACCGAGCGCTGCGGCAGGCCGCGGATCGAATCGCCGAGGGCGCGCGGTGTGCAAAAGCTTTGCGGGATGAAGCGCTGGAAACAATTGCACAGTATCCCGACGCGCAAGTCGAATACTTCGACGTGACCAACCCGGAAACCTTGCAGCCCGTGACGAACATCGAAGGCCCGGTGCTGGTCGCCGCGGCGATGTGGCTTGGCTCGACGCGATTAATCGATAACGTGACGTCCGGGCCTCCGTGTCAAACATAAAAAAAGCCGGAGGCCCTTGCGGGACCCTCCGGCTGAATAGACATCGTACTCTTCGTTTTCTAAGCCACCTTGCGAAGCGGCGGCAGCAAGCGCCGGCGGTTTCTCGTCGGCATGCGCAGCACTTTCAGCGAAGAGGGCGCCAGTTCTTTACGAACCGAGCCACCGAAGTACTCATCGAGCGGATAGAGAGCGTAAGGCTCAAGCTCACGGAATACACGGCCGAGCTTCCGCTGAATGCGATAGACCTCGTGAAAGAAGGTGCCCCGATCCATCTTCAACTGACGGCAGCAGAGCCTCCAGTCCGCTCCCAACAGGAAGTGAAACCGGAATATCCTGTATTCGTCTTCACTCAGAACGCGTTTGGCAACCAGCGAGAAATCCGCGATATACTCCTCGTCCCTTCTGCCCCAGACCTGACGGCGATCCTTGCCGCCGATGATCGCCAGCCGAGCCTGGCTCATGTGCTTCTCTTTCTCGACGCACTGCCGGAATCTGGAATAACAGGCTCGAAAGATCGACCTCAAGACACAGCCGCAGGGTACATCCGTCCCTGTCTTTGTGCTGCAGTGCAATCCAACTCCCTGGCATTGCGCGCAGTTCTCTTTTGCCAACGCGATCGTTTCAGAGCGATTCCAAGTAAAATCCACGAATTTCCTCCCGAGATGTGCGAAATGTCACAAACATTTCTGTTCTGAGTTTCTCTTAGATATTTTATTGGCGGCTTAAAACCTTACCGGCCTGACGAGTGTAATGTTTTGAAACCCTAGTTTTTTCATGAGCTTCCGGGTTTTCCAGCAATGCTAAGATTAATGGATAAAACGTACTAAAACGCACAGGCCTATTTCTGTGAGAAATATGGCTGAGGGGTCCAAGGGTGTATTTCCAGGAACTACAGCGCAAGTTGATTGACCTGGCGAGAGAGAGAGTACGAGCCGGAGAGGTAACCGAGAGAGGCCTGGCGAAGATCTGCGCCATTTCTCAATCCCATATGCACAACGTGCTGAAGAACGTGCGCGGCTTCTCCACCGATTCGGCCGACCGGCTTATGAAGGCCCTCGATCTCCGCGTTCCGGACCTGCTCTGGCGCGTCCCGGATGTTATTGACTCGGATATCCGGGCCATTCCTATCGTCCGAAATCGGATCGGGCCCGGCACCGATGCGGCGCTTTCGACATTTCGGGGCCATATACCCATGCCCGACTGGCTGCTGAAAGATGCGATCGACCCTGTTGTCGCGCGCCTCGGGCCCGATCTCGTGATGCCGCGAGCGCTATCCGCGCATGACCTTGTTCTGCTCGATCAGAGTCCGGCGGTTCGTGCCGATCCGCAGCCCGCGAGCCTCTGGGTGGTGGCGGAGGGAGGGGGACTGCGGGTTCGCTATATTCGGCGGCCGGGGGGCAACTTTATATGGCCGATGAGTTGACACTTGACGACCCGCAGAAATGGCGGTTTGTTCCATTGCAGGGCCGGAATATTCTGGATGTAGTGAGGGCGCGAATTGTTTGGATTTCCCGTGAAATGGAAGCGGAACCGACCGGACCGGCTGTCCCGGCTCGCTGAAGCCATCGAGGCGATCGGCGAACAGGACCGCAAAATCATCGAAGAAAGCGCCCGGGTGGACCGCTTGCGGTCCCGAGGCGCCGTCGACCTTCACGGCATTTGCCGGTCCTTTGTGGACAAGATCAATGCCCGGCTATCGGAAGCCGCGGTGCTGCTCGATCCGCCCGTCATTGCGGGAAGAGAACTTCAACGACAGCGGGGTAAACCTGTTCCAGATCAACCTGCGGGGACGGCTGCTCCAGCTTGAATTTGCCGCGACCGCGGAGCTTTTCGAAACCGACGACTTCCGGCGGCCATACATCTTGCGGGGCTCCATCCGCCGGTTCAATCAGGAACTGCTGGACAGTAACACCGTAGACGAGCAACTTCTTTTCTGTTGCCCGATCGGCGCCACGACGCCGTGGTATTTCTTCGATCCGCGCACCTACAGGACCGGGCGCGTGTCGGAAGATTACCTGGTCGCAGAACTGGAGCGGCTGCTCTGACCGCCTTCCGGCCCGACGGCGCGGTTCAAGACTGTGTGTTTGATATGTTCGATGAAGCTGAGTGCGCACACAAGTCGGCATCGTCGGGGGCGGTCCTTCCGGATTGCTCCTGGCCCATCTACTCCACCTGCACGGAATCGATTCCGTGGTGCTTGAATCCCGCAGCGAAGAATATGTCATCGACCGCGTTCGGGCCGGTGTGCTGGAGCAGGGCACCGTGGATCTTATGGCGGCGACCGGTCTCGATTCGCGACTGAAGCGCGAGGGCCTGATCCATCACGGCATCAACATCAGCTTCGGCGGCGCGATGCACCGGATTGACATGTACAGCCTGACGGGCCGCGCGATCACTGTGTATGGGCAGAATGAGGTCCAGAAGGACCTGAACAAAGCTCGCCGCGATAGCGGGCGGCCGTTATTGCACGAAGTCGAAGACCTCACTCTGCACAGCATTGATTCTGCGTCGCCGCGCATACGTTACCGGCACGGCGGCGAATCTCACGAAGTCCTGTGCGACTTTATCGCCGGCTGCGACGGGTTCCACGGAGTCTCGCGTCCTTCGATCCCTGAGGCATCTCGCACCATTTTTGAACGCACTTACCCGTTCGGATGGCTGGGCATTCTGGCTGAGGCGGCCCCCGCCTCCGAGGAGCTGGTCTATACGTGGACCGAGCGGGGCTTTGCACTGTTCAGCATGCGCTCTCCAACCGTCACGCGGCTCTATCTGCAATGCGCGCCCGATGAGGATATCGCCGAGTGGTCCGACGACCGGATCTGGGACGAACTCGACCTTCGCCTGAGCACGCGCGACGGATGGAAACCGAACGCCGGGCCGATTCTGCAAAAAGGCGTAACCGGGATGCGAAGTTTCGTGGTCGAGCCGATGCAGTACGGCCGCCTTTTTCTCGCGGGCGACGCGGCCCACATCGTGCCTCCGACCGGCGCAAAAGGGCTGAATCTCGCGGCGGCCGACGTCTTCGTTCTCTCCGAGGCGCTTGCGGAATTTTATAAGTGCGGGTCGCGAGCTCGTCTTGAGAGCTACTCGAGTACCTGCCTGCGCCGCGTCTGGCGCGCGCAACGCTTCTCGTGGTGGATGACATCGATGTTGCACCTCTCAGGCCACGAGAACGCATTCGACCGGCGGCGCCAGCTCGCCGAACTCGATTACCTTACGAGTTCTCGTGCGGCGATGACCTCGCTCGCGGAAAATTACGTCGGGTTTCCGATCATCTGATGGCTGAGGTGGACGCTGCCTGGCTTCAGGCCCTCGACGTCAGGGATGCTGTGCGAGGGCATTTTCGTAAATACTGTAGAATTCGCTCTGTCGAAGACGCGGTTCGGATGGCTGGAGAACACCGGCGACAGAAGATCGCCGGTGCTACCGGTTTCGTGCTTTCCCGCTCCAGTGTCTTCATCGCCTTTGGCGGCCCGCAGGGCCATGGTGACTCTGTCGAAGACGCGGTTGGCAGGGCTACCGGCGACAAGATCGCCGGCGCTACCGGCGCTGACATAAAGCTCCGCGCCGAGCGGAAGCTCGGCGGCGGGCCTAAGCCGGCCCCACACCGGCAGCGTGTCTTCATCCGCTTTGGCGGCCCGTTGCGCGCCATGGAAACTCCTCCCGGTCGCGGCCGGAATCCGATTTCGCTCGGCGGATAATATCAGAGCGGAAACTGGCGGTAACGTCCGGGAGCGGTGAACTCAGAAGTGGCTATTCAGTCCAGTAGTCCGGAAGGGAAAGCCGGTATCGGTCCGCAATCGGGCATTGATAACTTTTCGGCTTCCGCCGAATTCAAAGTGACCTGTTACCGGGATTTCAGACCGGCAGCGTCGAGTTCCGCAACCGCCTCGGCAAACTCCCGGTGCGTCGCCGGGGGCTCTCCGCCGAACAACTGTTTGAGACCGAGTTGCGCGCTCCAGTCCATCCGGCGCACAGTCGCTTCGGCCATCATCGGCTCGACGCCCATGGAGCGCAGTGTCTCAGCCACCTCTTCCATTTCACGCGCGCGCCGCTCCCCGTGGACGACGACTCGGCCGACCATGTAAGTGGCCATATGCGCCCAGTCCAGTCCCGGAAAGGTCTCGGAAAGGGACTGGAAGACGCGCTGTTCGGCGCCATAGCGGCTGGCGCCGAGCACGCATTCGGTGAGCAGTGCTTCCATTCCTTTCACTATGATGCTGCGGCACATCTTGGTGGCCGCCGCTTCGCCGACTTTGGAGGAAGTGAACTCCATCTTCATGCCGAACGGAGTCATGCGATCGACCAGTTGCGCTCCCCCCGCTCCTCCTACGAGCATGGGAACCCGGTGGTTGTAAGGCGGCACAGGAGCCATAACCGCGACTTCCGCGAATTTCGCGCCGGTGGCCGAAATGACTTTATCGAGTGACTGCTTGAGACCGGGAGATACCGAGTTCAAATCGGCGTAAATGTGTTCTGAGGTCAACCCGGGAGCCGTCTGTTGTGCGGCGGCCAGGGCCTGATTCGCTGTTACGGTTGAGAAGACGATAAGGCATGAGTCCGTCAAGTCCGCATTGGAATCGAGGAGGCGAGTTCCCGTTTCCTGCGCCCGCTGCCGGATCTTCTCGCCCAGCCCCGGCGTCCAGGTATTGATGTCGTAAGCGGCAATCCCGCCGATGCCCGCTTCACGCAGTCCCGCGGCGATATGAGAGCCGGCTTCGCCGAAGCCGATAAAACCGATGCCTGAATTCTGAGTCATGTGGATTGTCCAGCGGCGAAGGAGATCATCGCCGCCGTCATCAATTTACCACCCGAAATCCAGAAGGCTCAATTCTGAATCGCGATTCAGAAGTCTGGTATCACTGGCCGGGGAGTGGGCGGCAGACGATCAGCGCCGAAAGGCTGATCTGTCCAACAAACGCCCCTTCACGAATTTCCCGCTTTCAGCCACAACACGAGATCAACTCCGGAATCCGGCGCTCTCTCACTGTAAGGAGAGAACAACTCCAGTTTGAGTCTGAACTCCAGACACCATCGCAATAATCGGCACGTCGCCCGCGCCTGAACCTGGCGGCACGACGAGATTCATCTGGTAGAGCCCGGCTGAGGTGATTCCCGAGAAGACGGGATTGACAACTACATTGTCGATCAGAAACTGCACGGAATTCACTGTCGGTGCGGCGCCGGAATAGACCTTGCCCGAGGGCACGGCAGGGTTCGTTGGCCCGAAACCGACGCCGAACAGGACAAGATTATCGCCCGCGCGCGCCGCCGTCGTCCTGTATCCGAGCGATGTGCCCGTGGGTCCGACGATGTCATACGTTCCACCGCCATTGGCGCCCGAGCCGTCGTTGCGCGAAATGATTCCCGCGACATGCTTTCCATCCAAAACGCTCAGCGACGGTCCCACCTGCCCGAGAACGGCTGAAGACTTGATGGTCCCGAGAGCATTCGTTACGAGGACGTCGACGGTTCCGGCCGTAGCATCGTCGGGAGCCTGAAGGTTGATCTGCCCGGGGCTCACATACCAGAGATAAGCGGCCTTGCCGTCAATCGTTACCGAAGTGCCGCCGAGACTGGTCGGAAAATCGTTGTTCCAGGTTGCCGGCGCGGTTGCCAGATTGACGCCATAAATCGACACCCAGGATCCGGACTGTATTGTCGTGGCGCTGCTGAAAATCGGGACAATGCCGCTCGGCTTAACGGCGGGCGGAGAGAGTATACCGGTCACGCTGAAGATGAAGTTGAAAGGACCGGGAGCGCCGAACACGCTCGCCGGCGGAAACGCAGTCGAGGGCGTTATAGTCGTCAGGTCCCCGGTATAAGTAACCGCAGCGCCCGTGGTGATGGTGGGGGGAGCCGACGGGTTCGTGATATCTGTCGTTGTTCTCCAGCCGGCCGTTCCGATAAGTCCAGTGGGCGTATTCAAAATCAGATAGTAAGTGCCCGCGGGCAGAGTGAGATTGGAAAACAACGTTACCGTCTGGTCGATCGCACCTCCGACAGGCTGCACGGTGAAGGGGGCGGTCGCGACCACGTCACTCTGAGAGGCAGAAGGGCCGATCCTCGACATCAGCCACGCAGTGCCGGTGAATTTGGTCCCAAACATGTTTTGGAGTAATGCTGTAACGGTGACGTTGTTGTAGCTGGAAAGGGCTGTCCATGTGACGCCCATCGGAGTTCCGTTGAAACTGTCAGCCTGACCCGCGACGCCACTGACTGAAACCACCGTGCCAATGCCGGTTACCGACACTTGTTGATAAGTGATGGTTGTAGCCTCGACTCCGGAAAGGCCAATACTTCCGATGGTCTGGATTGTTCCATCGGCAGTGATCTGGCACCCGCCGACCGATGCGCACGTAGTGCCGGGCGCAACAACGGAGAAAGTGAAATCGACAAAGCCGGTGAACGCGGTCGACGTCGTCAGCTCGTCGATAACGTTCCCGTGCTTGTCGGAGATATATAGAGGAGAAGGAGGGACGGAGGTCACCGACTCAGAGGGTGGGTGACCTACCTTTACGTCGCACGATGTCTTCGTACAAGGAAGAACGACGTCACCGTCGAATGTGCTGGTGGCGTTTGGAACCCCGCCGGTGTCGGTAAACGCGATGGTCTCCGCTTTCGCCGCAGCCCCGAAAATGGAAACAGCGGCTAATGCAGCCGTGCACAACGCAGTCTTTTGCAAATGCGTTCCTCCGATCTTTACCAGGTTGAGAGGATATCATAGGTTGATTAGACGGTTGTGCGCATTTGTTAGTGAAAGCAAAAGCGTCGGGCGGATTTATCTGGAAGCGGCCGACCGATTGTCATAAATATCGCTCGGACGAGTGTCGCAGAACACTGGAAGTGTAAGGCGCATCATCCTGATTTGAATTGTTCGCGGTCACGTTTGTAACGGCGCGCTCCGAACGCATTAGAAATAATGACCTCCCGATTCTTCACCGGTGCAGGCGAATAATCGTGTGTCCGCGGTACTAAATGTTTATTCAGACCCGATTATATGGATTTCTTCAGACGTGCTCGTAGATTTGCGGTGGGGGCGATGCTGGTGTCGATTCGGGTCCGGGCCGCGGCGGTAAGTCAGGCCGATCTCGACAAGGCGCTTGCGAACGCGAAAAAAGCCTGGATGGCTAATCTGGAAGTGTCGGTCCGTCTCGAGGAAATGAAATCCTGCGAGACAGCCCGCGTAGGTCAACCGTTGCCGGCCGGCATGTCCGCTCTCGCTTCTACCCGCAGAGTCGATAACAAGAAGGGGACGGCTACCGCGGTATGGCTGATCAGCATTAATTCCGCGTGCGACTGGACGCCATGGTATCTGAGAAAGATCGTTCTTCATGAGTACGGGCACGCTCTTGGGCTCAAGCACTCGACGGATCCGCACTCGATCATGTTCTGGCTGGTGTTCAGCCGTTCCGCGGCGCGAAACTATGGAGCGCAGAAGATAACTGCCGCGGACCTGAGTCGGGCAGACGAGTTGCGGGCGACGAGACAGTGAGCCGCCGACCTGGGGCGCGTCAACTCCGGCTCGATCCGGTTCAGTGGCGCGAGACCTTGTCCCCCTCGGTCACCGAAGGCGCCGATGACCGATCCGGAGACGATCCGCGGCGCAGGAGTCGGAGGAGTTCCGCCTGTTGCCAGAGTTCCTCTTCGGCTTTCTTCAGCGGCGACCGCAGCCTCCATCGCGGAGGCGGACTCGAAAGCCGCTGCAGATTCGAGAGGAGCTTCAGAGTCTCCTGCACTGAGTGAGGATGGGGGCGGACTTCAGGAAAATCCTTCCGGCGCCAGGCGGCCAAAGCGTACGCAACCAGCGCACCGCAGGACACCAACTGCAAGGACCCGATGATTTCCATCACACCAACAGACGACATAAGCGTGATATCGGTGGCAGGAAGTTCCTGAACGCCGAAATTCGAAATAGTCTGGCATCATTCTACTGCGAAATACGGGCCAGAACAATGATTTTTAGGATTACTCGATATAAAGCGGATGCTTTTCTGGTCTAAATCGTTGAACAAGATCAATTGTAAGAAATAGGGGAAAACGCAAGCGCGCGATCCAGGAAAGTAAAGACTGCGGGAGCCGCAGGCGGTATCGCCAGCGACGGGCGCGATTGTATTGGCCGCTTCTGGTAAGAAGTGCCTGCGCGAGTGAGTAAGAGAGAGGAACGGGTCAGACGCTTTGTTGAGGGAACCTGTCGCCGATCTCCGTAGCGTCTTAATCCTCAATACTTTAAGAGCAGCCATTTGGCGCGGGCTTTCTGAGCAGGCTTACTCTTAGAAATTCCTGTCGGCGCCGAGCGTGCCGGACATTGGTGATTCGGTTCGCGATGGTCCCGGAGCGTGGAGATCGGGATTACGGCTTCCAATTAAAAGAGTCCACGCGCATTTGGCGAGCATCCTCAACCAGAACTTGCTAACACGGAGTTGTAAGACAGGTATAAGTGGCAACCTCCCACCGTCAGTCCTGGCATGCCAGCTTACCGAACAGGGTGGACTCCAGGGACTTCCGGACGGCGCCGCAGCCTCGTGGTTTTCGGGAATTGAGATCAGGTCAAACCGACCGGGGCCACACTTTCTTTCCGCGCAGTTACGGCAGACGCGAGTGGCGGAGCCTGCGATTGCAAACGTTGCAGGAGCTCCGCTTCTCTTGAGAGTTCCGCTTCGGCGCGCGCAAGCGGCGACAGCGGCTTCCATCGCGAGGGAGGGCGTGATGCCTGCTGCAGATCGGACAGAAGCTTCAGCCCCCCCGGCACGGAGCTAAATGGGGTCGGGGTTTCGCGCGCGTGCCCTTTGCGGCGCCAGGCGGCAACAGCATAGACTGCGACCGCGCACGATGAAACCAGCTGCAAGCTGCCGATTACCTGGAGTACGGCGAGAAACGACATAAGCCTGTTATCGACAAATCAGAGAATTTCTTTAGCCGAAATCAAAAAAAATCTCACTGAGCTCCGTTTTGCATAATCTTAAGAAAGACCGACTGAAGTTGCCTGGCCCGGTCCCGTTGGCGCAATCGGCTCAGGCGAAATCCGCTACGAGAACGGGAAAGCTTCTCCGCATCGCGCGCCGTCGGATACCCCTGACTTCGTTCGGGCTGGTTTTCGTGGTCAGGAATTTTTTGGTGGACGACATGGGATTCGAAGTCCCTAAGCCCCACGAAGAAACAATAACTTACGTAAAATCAGAAATGCCGGAAATGCAAGAAGTGCCCGAAAAGCGCCTCCGACCGGCTTACCGATCCGGAATCGGCGGCAGTTTTTACCGCCGAACTCTGAGTGTGGGAGCGTGGTCTTGATATCTTCTGCGACTCGCAGAGTAATGAATCCGGACTCCTTCTCCCGAGTTTCCAGAAACAGTCATTCGTCTGGTACTGTACTGGGCTTCAGGGGACTGCCCGGAATCAGGTTTGCGTGCCTGCATTCTCGACAAACGAACGCCTCAACCCGCGAGAAGCCCGGAACCAGGTTCACAGCGCGACAGTGCCGACACAGAGCAGGAGCGATTTCCAACGTGAGGTCAAAGGCATCCAGTGTTCGCTGAAGCTCGCATGCCGGGACTCTTCCGAAGATTTCCCTGCACTCGTTGCAGGCGATGACCCCGTGATCCCCAGTGATGCGACCGAACAGGCAACCGCAACACTCCGGCGCGCCGAAGTCGGCGTGCGGAATAATGGTCTGGATGTCTTGCGCCAATCTTCAGGGTAACTCCGCGCGGGGATCAGCGTTCAACGGACGCAACCATGAGAGTTTAAACATCCGACGTTCGCACTCCCGGCAGCGGTACGGGAGAAGTATGAACCCGAAAAGGCGTTCAATTGATCGCTGCCTCGAACGACACAAACGGTTATTGCCGCAAGGGGTGTTCATTTGCCAGAACATTTTGGAGAACCCTTCCATGCCGACAGAGCACCCAAATTTTGGTGGTCTACACGATACCGCACGAACCTCGATTAAGCCGCGCTGCGAGATTCCAACACTGGGCTCCCATGAAATAATCGATGAAGTTCGATCTGCCGCGTTGCCATTTCGACGTTTAGCCGCGCTTCGGTGAGAGTGACCTTAAGCCGTAGAAATTCAGCTGCGTGAAATTCTTGCGCTGCCGTGGAGCGCTTCTCGCAATCGAGTAGCGGCGCTCCATTCTGTTCAGTTCCGCAGTCAGATTCCGACATTCGGCGCATTCCATCGAGGGTATGTTGTATCGAGAGAGCGGTTTCGTGGCGCTTCGCGGTAATTCAGGCGGTTTCCCTTGCGGCGCACGATCAAGGCGAACAGCAAGAGCGTCCAGCCGATCAACACCGCAGTTGCCGGTTCCGGGGTTTCCACTATGGCAGTGAATATGCCTCCGCCGTTATCGTCGATCACGGTGGTCTGAGCCAGGTAGAGCGGCGACCCGGGGTAGGAGATATTGACGAAAGAGACAGAGCCGTTAGTGGTAAAGGAAAGCCCACCAATGGAGTCCAACTGTGGCTGCGAAGGGCCGAGCAGGTTATCGTTGCTGAGGTAACCGGCGGGAGGCAACAGCCCCGTGATCAGGTTGAGGTCGAAAACACCCGAGATGTTGTCAATCTGATACCCCGTAAATCCCGATATACCAGTAGTGAGGGTTGATTCGGTGGTCAACGTCCCGTTTCCCGTAAATTGATTGCTCGAATAGCTCCAGTCCCAAACCAGGTCGGCATGAAGCGGGGGCGCGAAAAACATCAGAGCGATGCCGAATAAAGCGCGTCTGACCATCAGTGCACTGATGTCAGATGGCGCGACGAGGATTTAAAATATTCGCGGTCTGCAGGGCAAGTTGAAACACAATCTGGCGTCCGCTCATGAACGGTCGCAACGCCTGCTGGTAGGCCTCAAAGGCGGGGTCGGCAGACGAGAATCACCGATCTTTTGGCACGTATACGGCACATGAAAAACCCGCTGAGCAAGTTCTTTCGAGGATTTTTTTGGTGGACGACATGGGATTCGAACCCACGACCCCCGCATTGCGAACGCGGTGCTCTCCCAACTGAGCTAGTCGCCCACTATCACAAACGCGCGAAGGCAACCACCGCTCCGTGCGCGGACGAACAATTACAATATAGCAGATGCCCCCGACCGAACTCGACCCCTCTCTGCTCGAAAAAATGCGCAACGAGTGGGACCGGCGAGCCACCGAAAACGCCCGGCATTTTATCGCCACGGCCAACGCCGAATGGAATACCGAGGAGTTCTTCAATTCCGGGCGGCTGAACGTTTTTTTCGAGGTGCTGACCGATCTGGGCAACGTATGCCAGGGCAAAAGCGCGAAAGACATGAACGTTCTCGAGATCGGATGCGGCGCCGGACGGATGACGCGCGCCTTATCCGAGGTTTTCGGCCAGGTCTATGCGGTGGATGTCAGCGGAGAGATGATCGCCAGAGCCAAAGAAGCGCTCGCCGACCGGAGTAACGTTCATTTATTCCAGAACAGCGGTGCCGATTTGCAGGTTTTGGGGGATGTAACCATAGACTTCGCATTTTCTTACATCGTCTTTCAGCACATCCCAAGCCGGGAAGTCATTTACAGCTATGCTCGCGAAGTCAAACGAGTGCTGCGGCCCGGCGGCCTCTTCAAGTTTCAGGTGCAGGGGGCGCCCGCAACCGAGGGCGAACCCGACACATGGCTCGGCGTGCATTTCACGGATGCCGACGCCGTGGAAATGGCGAACGGCTGCGGCTTTGAGCCGCGCCATCGCATCGGCGCCGAGAGCCAGTACTTCTGGCTCTGGTTTTTCAAGCCGTAGACTATCCCGCCAGGACCGCCATGCCGGCGGCCACCGCTAATTCGGCGGACACTCCGGCAGCCATCTCGTTGACGTCGAGACGATCTTCCGATTTCGGGTTCTGCGATTTCGGGTTCTGCGATTTCGGGTCCTGTTTCGGACCCTCTTTCGGATCGCCCTGATTGCCATCACGAGCGGCCCGCCGCCGGGCCCAGTAGCGCTTCATGCGCTCGGAAACTTCCTCGCGCGCTGCCGAATCCATGGATTTCCGTCCACGGCGCTTTCCCGTGGATGGAGCCTGGGGATGGGCGGCGGAATTCATACCCTCAAGGGAGTTGATGATCCGCTGGAGCCGGTCCCTTTCTTCTACTAATTCGCGAATAATTCGATAGAGGTCCATATTTCCATTCGAGTCGTGGATTCAAACTTTCCCCACACACCCTATCTGGCGGATTATCGAACGAAAAAGGGCCACCGATACGCAAAGTGATATCCGTAATAGACACTTGCCGCCCATGCCGCCACGGCTAATACGACTAAGCCGATCAGGAGCCACTTGAAGAATGTTCCCCACGGGAAGCGCCGTTTTTCGCGATGTAGTACCAGAATATAACTCGCAAAGATCCCTATGTAAAACAAAATAATCATAGGGGTGGCGAACAGTGCGAGATTGAATACATCGCCGGTCGGCGTCACGATAGCCGCCAGGATGACAATGACCAGAATCGCGTAGCGGCTGTGGCGGATCAGGAACGAAGGATTGGCGACATGGATCAGCGTCAGCAGGAAGATCAGCACCGGGATCTCGAAAATGATTCCCACTCCCAGCATCACGTCGACAAAAAGGTCGTAATACTGAGACATGTCGACATTCGGTTCCACGCCTTTACCGATCCCGAGGCCGAGCAGGAATTCGAGCCCGAAGCGAAAAGCGACAAAATAGGCAAAAAGACCGCCCACTATGAACAAGCCCGCACTCGAAATAACGAACGGGGCGGCCCAACGCCGCTCCCGTTTGTAAAGTCCCGGAGCGATGAAAGCCCAAACCTGATACAGAATCCAGGGTGACGATAGAAATACCGCCGCAAGGATCGGTATTTTCATCCACATGATCTGAAAACTGTCCATGGGGTTGATCAGTTTCAGGGTGGGCGATACGTGTAACGCCGTGAGAGCGGCTCCCGCCGGCGCGAAGACCACGTTCCACAGTTGGTCGCTGAAGAAGAGACACAGGAAGAATGCGACTCCGATGCCACCGATGCCAAGCAGCAACCGCTTTCTGAGTTCCTCGAGGTGTTCGAGAAAACTCATCCGCGCCATTCCGCCTTCTTCG
Organism: Terriglobia bacterium; assembly: GCA_963831795.1. Lineage (GTDB taxonomy): Bacteria > Acidobacteriota > Terriglobia > Bryobacterales > Bryobacteraceae > BOG-234. The sequence continues at coordinate 22,280 of CAWHSB010000037.1, forward strand.
TCGTCTTCGTCCGGGGGGTCGGGAGGTTTGGGAGGCGACCCCGCGCCGCCGCGCGAAGCGGGTTTTGCCGTTTCTACAACCGCGGGGCTGGTTGCCGGCTGGTTCAGAGCGGCCGTCTGCTCCAGCGCTGCAGTATCGAGCGGACCCGCCGACGACCACGAGTCGCTATAAGAATGTTGCTCTCCGTTTACGGGGAGATCGGAAACGTGCGGCTCATGGGCCGCTTCCTGCGCGGTTTCGCCACGAGGAGCGTCCGCTCCCCGTGGTTCGTCGGGTGATGCCATTGTTGATTTTTAGCCGTTAACCGTTTTTTCGACGACGTCCGCCTTTTGTCCGGTATCTGCCGGGGCGGGATGGCCGTGCTCAGCCGTTGCGGGCGCCGCGGGAACGTACGGATCCCACGCATGTTCCAATGGGTCGGGCTCCATATGGCCGCTCGCGATCGAGCCGGCCGCCGCTTCGATTTGCAACGTTGCTGTTGACCCGGCGCCCTGAGTTGCGGATGCGCCGATTGCCGGTGTGGTGGTTACGGTGGAATCGTATGACCCGTCGTAATACGAAGCGTCGTAAGACGAATGGTCGTAATTGTAGGTGTCGGCCCCGAAATTGGTGGCCGTCAGTTCTTTAATTCCGGTTTCCCGCTCCAGGTTTCTCATCTCGCGATCGAACGTGGTTTTCAGTTCGGTCTGCGCACGGCGGAACTCGGTCATCGCCTTCCCGATCGTCCGGCCAAGTTTGGGCAATTCCTTTGGCCCAAACAGCAGAAGCGCCACGATGAAGATCGCTACCAGTTCCTCAGGACCCAAAGGACCCATTAAAAGAGAAAACCTCCGATTCCATTGTAAGCTAACCGGGAAACGGAAGCCACGGGCCGTGTTCGTCGATGCTCGTCGCGCGGGCCGTTACAATCGACCTGAGTGTTTTCCAAAGTTCTTATTGCCAATCGCGGCGAGATTGCTCTGCGAATTATCCGCACCCTGCGGGAAATGGATATCGGGTCGGTGGCGGTGTACTCGGATGCCGACCGTGCCGCGCTCCATGTGCGGAAAGCGGATGAAGCCGCGCATATCGGTCCGGCGCCCTCCTCCGAAAGTTATCTGAACGTCGACCGTATTCTCGAGGCCGCCCGCGGGCACCAGGTGGAGGCGATTCATCCGGGTTACGGCTTTCTGAGTGAAAACGCTGGCTTTGCACAGGCCTGCGAGGATGCGGGTTTCACCTTCATCGGGCCGTCGCCGCATTCGATCGGGCTGATGGGTTCGAAGACCGGAGCGCGCCGGGTGGCTCAGTCGGGCGGCGCGCCGGTCGTGCCAGGCACGGAGACGGGACTCGCTTCGGCCGCCGAAGCCGCGGCTTTTGCGCGCGATGCCGGTTTCCCCGTCATGTTGAAAGCTGTCGCCGGCGGCGGCGGGAAGGGCATGCGCCGCGTGGATCGCGCCGAAGATCTGACCTCGGCGTTCGACGCCGCTTCGAGCGAGGCGCTTCGCTCGTTTGGCGACGGGAGCGTATATGTCGAGAAGCTGATCGAAAACGCTCGGCACGTGGAGATTCAGATCCTCGGGGATCGGCACGGTCATTTGATCCATCTGGGCGAGCGGGAGTGTTCCGTGCAGCGGCGTCATCAAAAGGTGATTGAAGAGTCGCCGTCGCCGCTGGTCGCGAGAATGCCCGGAATGCGCGATTCGATGGGCGAGGCCGCGATTCGCGCGGCGCGCGCCGCCGGCTACTTTAACGCCGGAACGGTCGAGTTTCTGGCGGAAAATTCAGGAGCGTTCTATTTTCTGGAAATGAATACGCGGCTTCAGGTAGAGCATCCGGTGACGGAACTGGTGACGGGGCTCGATCTGGTTCGGCTCCAGGTCGAGATCGCGGCGGGCGCGGAGTTGCCTTTCACGCAGGACCAGGTCGCCCTCCGCGGTTCAGCGCTCGAATGCCGGATCTATGCGGAGGATCCCGCGAACAATTTCTTTCCATCGCCTGGCAGGATCTCGAAGCTATCCGAACCGGCCGGGCCCGGCGTTCGCCTGGACTCCGGTATTTACGCGGGCTGGACCGTGCCGCTCGATTACGATCCCATGCTGGCGAAGCTGATCGTGTGGTCGGATAACCGGGAGCACGCGGTCGATCGAATGCTGCGCGCCCTCGGCGAGTATTACGTGGGCGGGATCAAGACGAACATCCCGCTGTTTCAGAGGATTCTGAACGATCCGGCGTTCCGTGCGGGGGACCTGCACACCGGTTATCTCGATCAGCTTCTGAAGACTCCGCCGGATCGTGAACAGCCTTTTCCGCCGGAACTGACGGAGATCGCGGCGCTCGTTGGCGGGAAACATTCCGACGCCGACGGAGCGGAGCTGGAAGTGCCGCACGAGTCTTCGCGCTGGGCCGCCGCCGGCCGCGAGGAACTTCGGCGGTGAAGAGAGTGATTCGGATCAACGGCGCTGCCCGCGAGCCGGGCGCGGCCGATATCATCGAGGTCGAACCGGGCGTGTATTCCGTGCTTGCCGGCGGAAGATCCTTTGAAGCGCGCGTCGAGGGCGGCGAGGTCGTTATCGGCGGTCAGAGGTTTCCGTTCGAGATCGAAGATCCGCGAAAGTGGAGACGATCGGACCGCGAGGCCGGCATTCCGGGGAGCGCCGTGCTTGCGGCTGTTATGCCGGGGAAGATTATCCGCCTGCTTGTCGCGGTCGGAGACGAAGTGGCGGCGGGGCAGGGCATTCTCGTGATCGAAGCGATGAAGATGCAAAACGAGGTGAAAGCCCCCCGCGATGGCCGCATTACCGCAATTAACGTGAAGGAGAACGAGAGCGTCAGCGCGGGAGTGCCGCTGGCCACCATCGAATAGAACCGCGCCGATCTCACTACACTGAACTTGAGGAGAGAATCCGTGAAAGCCGCCACTCTCGACGGGCAGGCAGACCCGAAGAAGCATCACCTCCAGATCAAGGACGTTCCAAAGCCGCGGGCCGCGCCGGGCCAGATCCTGTTGCGGGTCCTCGCATGCGGCGTATGCCGCACGGACCTGCATATCCTCGACGCGGAACTACCGCCCTTGCGGCGCCCGCTCATCCCCGGCCACCAGATCGTGGGGGAAGTGGTGGGCGGCGCGACTCCGGAGCTTCCGGCGGGTTCGCGTGTCGGCGTTTCGTGGGTCGGAGGCGTAGACGGGACCTGCCCTTACTGCCGGCGCGGTATGGAGAATCTTTGCGATTCGCCGACCTTTACGGGTTACTCGGTGGATGGCGGGTATGCCGAATACGCCGTTGCCCGCGCGGATTTCGCGTTCCCACTGCCGCCAGCGCTCGACGATCTGCACGCGGCGCCGCTGCTGTGCGCCGGGATCATCGGTTTTCGCAGCCTGCGGGTAGCGGGAGTCGAGCCGGGCGATAATGTCGGTCTTTTCGGCTTCGGCTCGTCCGCCTCGCTCGCGATAGCGGTGCTGCAGAAGTGGAATTGCAAGGTCTATGTCTCGACAAGAGGCGAGTCGCATCGCCGGCTCGCAACTTCTCTCGGGGCGACCTGGGTGGGAGGAGAGGACGATAAGCCGCCGGTGGAACTTGATCGTGCGGTGACATTCGCTCCCAGCGGAGCCGTGGTCGTGGCTGCGCTATCCAGTCTTCGCAAAGGCGGAGTCGTGGCGATCAATGCGATTCACCTCGATCGCATGCCTCAGTTCGACTACGACAAGTTGCTTTGGGGCGAGCGGCAAATCCGCAGCGTTGCAAACATGACCCGATCCGATGCGCGGGACTTTCTCGACCTCGCGGGCAAAATCGGTGTTCAGCCCAGGGTAACCGTCTTCCCGCTCGAACAAGCTAACGAAGCACTTGGGGCGATCAGGAACGATGCCATAGACGGCGCGGCCGTAATCGTGCCAGCACAGTAAGCGAGCAGTAAACGAAAGGATCGGAGCATGGCTCTCAAACAAACGGATCTCAAACATTTCGAACAGAAGCTTCTCGACAGACAACGCCAGTATCAGGATGAACTGAACGCCCTGGAGAGCCAGGCCCGCGCCGCGGGTGACACGGAGGTTCGCGACACGGCCGACGACGCGGCAACCGATCACGCGACTTCACTTGCATTCGAGGAAAGCGCAGTCATTTCGGAAACGCTGGAAAAGATCGAGGCAGCTCTGCAACGAATCAAGGACGGCAGTTATGGGATGTGCGTGCTGGGCGACCGTGAGATCGAGCGGGCCCGCCTTGAAGCGATCCCCTGGGCCGAGTATTGCCTCGCGGACCAGGAAAAGCTTGACCGGAGCAACCCTCAGGCATTTGGAGGCGCGACACTTTGAGAATAATTCGGGGAGCCAAACTCTGGCACTGAAATTGCATTGGAAAGGTCATGCTTCGAAAATCACTCATCACGTCCGCGCTGGGCCTCTTCCTGGCTATTGGCGCTGCAAATGCGGAAGTAGTCGTTCGAATAGGTCCTCCTGCTCCTGTGGTTGAGCATCGCGTGCCGGCTCCCGGTTCTGGCTATGTATGGACCGGCGGTTATCATCGGTGGGATGGCCGAGCTTATGTTTGGGTTCCGGGCGCTTGGGTTCGTCCGCCGCGTGCCCATGCCGTCTGGGTTGCGCCGCACTGGACACATCGACACAACGGCTACGTGTTCGTAGAAGGTCGCTGGCGCTAACGAAAAATTTGCGCGGGTGTCGGGCGGCGACTATTGTCCGCCTGACTCTCGCGCCATGGCTGCGTACAAAGCCTGCATTTGCGGGAGTGACCCGACGAAGATGTTGTCGGGACGCCGCCGGTACTTGAGCATCTGCCGGTAAAGATCGTCTTCAAGCGCGGAGTTTATGCCCCAGCCCGCCAGATAGGAAAGGCGCAGGTCGGCATCGCGGTTGATTTGAGCTCCCTGTGTCCAAAGCCCCAAATCATTCCTTTGGCCGGCGTAGGTTGCGAACAAATCCTGGGACGACTGCACGCCGATCCCTCTCAGCGACTCCGCAACTCGCGCATATTCGGGCTTCTCCAGGCGGCGTTGTACTTCGTCGACGTTGATCTTCAGCGGTTCGGCCTGGCCCATAAACACCATGTCATAACCAAGTCCGTCGCGGGTGTTGGACCAGACGGTGGCATTTGGGAATGCCTGGAAGAAGGTTTCCAGCTCACTTTTGATTGTGGGCTCGTCGGTCTCGTACAACGGAACGTACAGCGAGAACATTCCTCCCGGGTTCAAGTGGCTCTTGACGGATTCAAAGTATTCCTTCGAATAAAGCGCCGCGGTGCCTTTGACGAACACATCGAGCGGGTCGGAGGCGATGACATCGAACTTTTCGGTGGTGGTCAGCAGATAATGCCGGGCATCGTCGTAGACCATGTGGGTACGCGGGTTGTGATATACGTCATAGTCCTGCGGCGCGAAGTAGCGGGTTGAGGCGGGCGGTATCACCGGCTCAATCTCGCAGACGGTAATCTTCTGAATCCCGGGATAGCGCGTAAACGTACCCGCCGAGACCCCCGCGCCGAAGCCAATTCCGAGGACCGATTTGGGATTCGGATGGATCAGACCAGGCAGGTGCCCCACCATCCGCTGCAGCTTCATATCGAATGGTTCGGTGGTGGCTTCCACGTGGCCGTTTACATTGACATAGATGGTGCTGTTGTTCCAGCGTGAAATCGCTACCGACGAGTTGCGGCCTTCAGCCACATAAAGGATCTCGGACTGATGCATATAAGTTCCCATGCGGCGGCCATAGGCGACGAGTTCGCCGGGAATGGCAGGCAATCCCCACGCGATTAGTATTGCGACAACCATGGCAGTGGCGAGACCCGCGGTCGGAAACGCCTTGCTCTTCAGAAGCGGCGCGAGCGCAATCAGAGCGCCGGCAGCCGATAGCACCAGAATGATGCGTTCGCACTGCTGTGTGCCAATCCACGGAATGAGCACGAGACTAACCGCGAGCGCGCCTACGATGCCGCCGAGCGTATTGGCGGCGTAAACGCCTCCGGCCACACGCGCCGGATCCTGATCGGGAGAAGAGACGGCGGCGGCGCAGGCCAGGGGGAAGCTCGCACCCCACAGGAGAGCAGGCGGCATAATCGCGAACAGGCAGCGCTGCAGATCGAGCAGGAACATCTCCCACGGATTCGTGGTCGTCAGGATGGCGTCCGACCAGTACGGAAGAATTGTCACGATGACCATAGCGGTCCAGGCGATCGCCACCACGAGCAGGAGCTGGCACAGCCCGAGAGCGAGCTGGGGACGGATCCTGCGGATCAGCCACGATGCGCCCGCGCCTCCGATCGCGAGTCCCGTCAGGAATACCGCCAGGATAATCGAAAAAACGTACACCGTTGCGAGCAGCAGCATGCTCATCAGGCGCGTCCACACTACTTCCGCACCGAGCGCGCAGGCGCCGGAGAGAGCGGCAACCAGGTAAACCGGCCAGTTCAGGCGTAGTGCGGCGGCGCCGGCGCTCCGGCCGGAAGCCGAAGGGGCGTCGTTTATGTCGCGTGCCAGGAAGAAACTGAGCGCCGCCACCAGGATGTTGATTGCAGCGGCAACATAGGCCGCGGTCGCCATGTTATAGACACGCAGCAGATAGAAGCCGGCGAACAGGCATCCGAAAACGGCGCCCGCGGTATTGCTTCCGTAAAGCAGCGCCCACCACGATATGCCGCGCGGCGTGGCTTCGATGCCGCGCACGATCGCGGGCAGCGACGCGCCCATCAGGATGGTCGACGGCAGCATGCACACCGCGGCCACCAGCCCTCGCAGCAGCATGCCCGGCATGCCGTGCTCCGCCCCGATGATGTACACGCGGGAAACCAGCGGGATGGCGAGCGTGACCGCGATTCCGAGGATCGCGATTCCCAATTCGAGGGCTGCGTAAATGCGCAGCGGACTCCGGTTCCCGAGTTTGAGCCGGGGAAGCCAGACGCTGCCGATGCAAAGGCCTCCCATGAAGGTCGCAAGCAAAATTCCCAGTGAGACGGCGGTGGAACCGAGCGCCAGTTGCAGAACCTGGTACCACGCCACTTCGTAAATCAGAGCGGAACAGCCGCTGCCGGCAAAGAGGATTAATAAAACGGGAAGGTACCGGGATACCGAGGGTGCGGTTGTCTCCGCGGGGGCTGTAAGTTGCAAGAATTGGGACTCCGACCGAGTAGGGTACCACGCTTCGGCGGAATGTTCGGTCAGGGGTTGTAAATTCTCGACATTCGTCGGAGTGGCGGCTGGACCGCTTCGAGGCAACCCGAGAAGTCAGGGTTGCAAATGGGAGGCATGTCCAGCAAGTCGCCGCTGGCCAGATACACTGCGCAGGCGCCGCGCCGAATCCTGACCAGCTTGCAGTCGAAAGGCTCTGCCCGGTCGGCTCGGACTGAAACTGGAATCGCCCAGGTCATCGGTCTGCTACCGGAACAGATTCGGTATTATGTGTTCTGGGCGCACAAGTTCGTTACCATCAATCAATGCCGCAGAAGCGTCGGAAAGCTGAACAGGAAGCTTTACCTTTCGTGGAGGTCCGCAGTCAAGCCGAAGCAGTTTTCCAGCTTCCCACTGACGACAACACGCCCGAAGGATTGAAAGCGTTTCAGAAGGCAAACGCTCACTTCCGCACCGTTCGCTGGCCCGCCCCCTACGATACGACCACGCATTCTGTGCGGCTGGGCGATGCGCGCGACCTGTCCCATATTCCTGACGCCAGCGTCCATCTCGTTGTGACTTCGCCCCCGTATTGGACGCTGAAACGGTACGCGGAGAATAATGCGCAGCAGATGGGGGATATTGCCGACTACGAGTCGTTTCTGACCGAACTCGACAAGGTCTGGCGTGAATGCAAACGTGTTCTGGTGGGGGGAGGTCGTATTTGCTGTGTCGTGGGCGATGTCTGCATCTCACGGAAGCAAGGGGGGCGGCACTACGTCATGCCTTTACACGCGGATATTCAGGTGAGGGCGCGCGTACTTGGCCTCGATTGCTTGACGCCCGTACTTTGGCACAAGATTGCAAACGGAGTGACCGAAACAGAAGGGAACGGCGCCGGGTTCTACGGCAAACCGTACCAGCCCGGCTCCATCATCAAGAACGATATCGAATATATTCTGTTCCTGAGGAAGGGTGGCGAATACCGGTCTGTTGATCCTCTTAAGCGGGCGTTATCCATGCTCACCAAAGAGGAGATGCAGGGCTGGTTACGTTCCGTTTGGACCGACATCCGGGGAGCGTCAACTCGCGATGGTCATCCCGCGCCATTTCCGATCGAGCTGGCGGAACGCCTGATCACATTATTCTCGTTCGCCGGTGACACGGTGCTGGATCCGTTTATGGGTACGGGTTCAACGGCCGCTGCCGCCCTCGCGACGGGCCGAAACTCCTCTGGGGTTGAAATCGAACCTGCCTACCTCGATATTGCGAGGGAACGCCTGACCAGTGCCGCTTCCGTGATACGCATGGCCGGCGCCGTGCGCGCCAGAGTAGAGATTGATTGAATACCGGCTGACCTCCGAATTCCGAAACCTGTTTGACGGCAGGAAATATATCCACCGGGCGTCCAATCTGGGCGACTTCGTTGCCATGCACCTGTACGAAGATCTTGCGACTTTGAACCGTTCTCCGAAATACACTCTGGGGGTTTCCGCGCGGGAACGCGTGCTGAACGTGCAGAACAGACGCAAAGGAATTCTTGCAAGACGCGGGGACGGCAGTTTCGGAGAGATCATTCCGGGCGAAACGCCCATTGTTGATCAGGGTTACCTGGTCGCACGCGGCCCGGTGGCCACTATCGAAATCGGGGTGGAAGTCAAGATTCTCGCCAAGGCGATGATTAAGCAGATCGATAGGGTAACCGGCGATTTGACCAAGCAGGTCGGCCAGTTCAAGCACCGTTCCGGGGACTGCGAACCGATATGTGTGGGCATCGTCGGCATCAACTACGCGGACGTTACCACCGGATATGAAGGCGACCGCTGCTATCGAACAGATGGCGCAAAACACAAACATCCAATTCAGGAGGCCGCGGAAGCGCAACGAAGACTAATCGCGAATGCCGCTCCTGCCTATGATGAGTTCGTCGTCCTGCGCTACAAGGCAACAAACGAAGCGCCGTATCCATTCGAATGGGTTGACTACAAGGACACCGTTCAGGAATACGGATCAGTCCTGACTCGCATAAGTCGCAACTACGAAAAGCGCTTTTGACAGGCGACCCACCCCGTCAGATGATATCCGCGAACGACTTACGCAGCTTATAAAACCACGCATGGCCCACCAGAAAAATCACAACCGAGAACAAGCTCAGCCAGGCGAGTGAACTCCAGTCCGGCGCCTTCGATTCCAGCAGGATCGATCGATACCCGCGCACCAGCACGAAGATCGGATTCTTCGTCAACACAGCCAGCGCCCCATGGGGCAGGGAAGCCCACGAGGTTTCCGCATAACAGATTGGCGTAATGAAAAACAAGATCGTCAGCAGGTAACCATTGACCTGCGCCAGGTCGCGGACGAACACGCCCAACGCCGCCAGAAACCAGCAGACGCCCGCCGTCAGCAGAACCTGCGGAATCACCAGCGCCGGCAGGTAGAGCACGGTTGCCGGCAAACGCCCCCGCACCAGCAGCAAAGCCAGCGCGAAAACGATGATGCCGAAGAACTCCGTCACCAAACCCGACGCCACCAGGTTGACCGGCAGCGTCTCGACCGGAAACACCAGCTTTTTGATAAATCCGCGGTGCTCAACCATAACGGTCGGCGCGCGCCCGACCGCCTCGCTGAATGCCAGCCAGGGCAGCATTCCCGCGAGAAAGTAAACTGCATAGCCCGCACGGCTCGGATCGTTGCCGAAACGCGATTGCAAAACGAGGCCGAACACAAAAAAATAGGTCAGCATCAGCATCAGAGGGTTGAGCACCGCCCAAAGCGCGCCCCCGAACGATCCGCTGTAACGGCTGAGCACATCGCGCCTCACCAGAGTCCGGATCAGATTCCGATTCCGCCAGATCGAACTTATCGGTAAACTGAACGCTCGGACGAAACTGCGCGCCCGCCGCTTCCGTGCCACGGACCTCTTATCGGCAACACGCCAGCCGAGAATCCCGGGCGTTCCATCCTCGTCAACCGCGACGTCGATTAACAGAAAAGGCCAGCCCCGGTCGTAAAACCAGGCCACATGCTCACGCATGGCCGAGACATATATGTTGTATTCGCCGGGCTCGGGCGGCAGCGCAATCTCGATCGGCACAGTCCTTCCCTCGGCAGGAGCCACGTCGAGGGGAAAGCGCGCTCCATCCACAACCAGCGTGCCGGTCGGTTCGTCGAAGAGGTGATAACCCGCGGCCCAGCCGTCTTCGGGTCGCCACGCCTCGGAACTCCGGTTCACTAACTCGGAGCGCACTCGAAGAACACTGCCCTCAAGCTGAACGTCGGTATTCCGGAACGCGATGCTCACGAATAAAGCCACTCGGGCCAGCGTTGTTTCAGCGGTCCGGTTTTACGGCCGAGCGCATAAATCCCGTCGCCGCGGAGTGTCTGGTGCACCCGATACCGGTCCAGCATGTGGTTGATCCAGGCAAACTCGGGATGCGGCTCTTCAAGAAATTCGCCGGTCTCGAGCCGCAGAATTTCAAATCCGGCATCCGTGAGCAGATGCTGGACCTCCATGGGCACATATTCGCGATTATGCCGCGCTTCGGCTTCTTCGCCCTCCTTACGCGGTCGGATATACGCGGGGAAGAAGGAAGGATGATAACCCTGCAGAATCGCCGAAATCGCACGCAGCGATCCCAGGTTGGGCGTGGTCAGCACCAGGTGGCCGCCGGGCTTCAGGATCCGGTTGATCTCGGACATCATATGCATCGGGTCCGTAAACAGATGCTCGATCAGTTCGCAGCATAGTACGGTATCGAAAGACGCGTCGGAGTAAGGATAAATGTCCCGTTCGGCATCGAAATGATCGATGTCGCATTCGAATGTCCTGCCGTCCTCCGAGACGATTGATTTGTGATCGACTCGGCCAGGATGACCGTAATAGCACCCGCGGACCGTCCCGTAACAAAGCTCGAACTTCAGCGCCGGAGTGATCTGCATATACGCGCCCATCTCGAGAATTGCTTTCGACCCATCTCCGGCGGGCGTCATTTCGAGCGTCTTCACAAACCGGGATGTGTGATTCGCGGCGTACTGGCGGGCGTCGGGAGCCACCCATGAGTTGACTGCCTCGGGTTTGATCGACTCCACGAATGACGCTCTGTCGAAGACGCGGTTGGCAGGGTTACCGGCGACAAGATCGCCGGCGCTACCGGCGCTGACATAAAGCTCCGCGCCGAGCGGAAGCTCGGCGGCAGGGCCTAAGCCCTGGCCCCACACCGGCAGCGCGTCTTCATCCGCTCTGGCGGACCGCCGCGGGCCATGGAACACTCCCTTCCGGTCGCGGCTCTGAAGTGTCTGCGTCGTGTCGGAGGCGGCTCCTGAGCTGCTCGTATCCGCAAATGGCCCTCCGGAGTGAACCCGGCCAAGAAAATCCACGTACCGATCCGCAACGGAAGCCCAGCTGCACTCCCGCTCGACCCACTCCCTGGCGCGAGCCCCCAAAGCCCGAGCCAGATCGGGACGAGCTACCAGCGCGCTGAGGTATTCGAAGATGAAATCCTCTTCTTCCTGCACATGATCGGGCAGGGTCGGAACCTTCAGGCAAACGTCGTCCGGTAACTCCGAAAACGCCCCGACATCGCTCACCAAAACCGCTTTGCCAAGACCCAGCGCGCGCTGCAGACTCCCCGAGGTTTCGCCCACTGTCGGATACCGCAGGTTCAACACGATGTCGCACGCCCCGATGTAATCTACAAACCGCTCAATGGGAGCGAATCCCAGAATGCGTACGTGTTCCGAAAGACCAAGGGCGCGAATCAACTCATCGGCACGGAACTCGGGATGCGGCTCGCCCACCAGAATCATGCGAACCCGCGGATCGATCTTCACGAGCCGCCGCAGCGCACGCAGGGATTCGGCGATTCTCTTGTAAGGCTTGAGATAACCGAACGAGCCAATCAGAGGAGTCGATTCGTCGATCCCGAGCGATTCGCGCGTGGCGTTGCGGTCGGTCTGCGGAACCCATGCGCCGTGCGGGATTGTCGCCATCGGCCCCGTGAACCCCTGCTCCCGCATCTGCCTTGCGACGAAGTCGCTGTGCACGATGACTCCGCGCGCGCTCTGCAGCAGCCGTCGAGTCATCGCCACGCCATCGTAATCAGGGCCCACAGCCAGATCCCTGGCCCGTCTCGCGTGTTCGAGCGCGGCTGTTCCGCCGTTGAATTCGCACTCGGCCAGATAAGCGTCCCAGTCCCCGCGTTTGATCGTGAGGTCCGCGATCAGGTGGTGGAGGTTCGCTTCGTGCATCACGACCACGCCCGGCTCCCGGAGCGCGGCTTCGTACACGAAATCGTGATGCGGGTTGTTGCCGATGTGATAAAGCGCGATGTCGTGAGCCGGAGGTTCCGACACCCGCCCCATCAATCACGAAAAGCGGAACCCGCTTCGCCATTTCCGCCGCGAGAGCCTCGGCGTAATCGGCAATGCCGCTTTTCGACGGCGGCAGGGGAGAGAAGAAGGCAACCCTGAAAGCGTTTACCGAGCCGCGCGCGTCAGCAGGCGCCATTCTGACTTCCGACTCCTGACTTCTGGCTCCTGAACCTCAGCGGGTCAGCTCCATCGAAAACGTACCCATCGCAAGCGGCAGCTTGATCAGCAGAGGTGTCCGGGCCGCATCGCGCGCGAAGTACATTTCGAACTTGATCGACGAAGACGGGCCCTTTACCGTGCAAACCAGCTCGTCGGTCTGCACCTGGCTTCCGTTCATCGGGATCATTGGCGCTCCGGTGTAATCGGAGCTGACCTCATACAAACCGCCGAAAAGGATCTTCTGCGCGGCGGGCACGCGCCCCTGGCCCATCTCTTCTCGGGCATAGAAGAGATAGGTAAGCGCATCCTTTACGCAGTCGGGGACCTGAACTTCGCTTTGCCCTCCCTCTTTCGTAACTCGCGAGACCATCCCTCTGCCATGATCGACCGTTTCGTTCTCTTCCGTCTTTCGTGACCCTTGTGTGGTCCGCCGGTCGAACGACGCCGTGCAGAAATCGGATCCCGCCTCGGCGCGGTAGTTGTTGGTCACCTGATATCCGGGAATCCCGGCGTCCACGACGAATTCCAAATTCCAACTCGTGCCCGAGTGCCGCGCGTGCAGATGCGCCTCGCCAAGATTGGCTTTGCCAGGTGAGGTGATCGTATAGCTCAGGTCTTCGTCGGTGAACGGGAAGCCCGTCGGGCCGGCGGCCGCTGCCGAAACGACACACAACAAAACTCCGGTGACTGGCAGGAGCGGCAAACAGAATGGAATACGCTTCATGGCTTCCCCTGACCGGCCGCAATCTTCGCGCCCACGCGCCGGGTTCCGGTGCGGCCCGCGCCGGCAACTTTGGCATACACCTCGAGCGTGGCGCGTGCGCTCTTCTTCCATGTAAACGTGGCGGCGCGCTGCAATCCCAGACGTTCCATCCGGCCGCGGAGTTCCGCGTCCAGCAGGACATCCGTCAATGCCCGGGCGATTTCCTCAGTTTGATACGGGTTGAACAGGATCCCCGCGCCGTCAGCCACCTCCGGCATCGCCGAGGTGTTCGAACACGCTACAGCCCTGCCGCAGGCCATTGCTTCCAGAATGGGAAGCCCGAATCCCTCGTAAAAAGAGGGGAACACGAAACAGTCGCAGGCGTTGTAAAGCTCCATCAGCTCGCCATCGCTCACGAAACCAGTGAAGTGGACGCGGGACGCGAAACCGCAGCTCCGCGCCGCCTCGCGGACTTTGGGCGTGAACCAGGTTTCTTTGCCGGTCAGCACCAGATGATGCTTTAACTGCGGATGACTGGTCAGCAGCTTCGAAAAGGCCTCGATCAGCCCGATCTGATTTTTCCGAGGCTGAAGATCTCCCACCGACAGTACAAATGGAGCATCGAATCGCAGCCGGTCGTGCACGGCTTTTTGCGCCCGTTCGCGCCCGATCACTCGAAACTCGGGATTCGCCGCGTTGGGAATCGCGGTGACGTTTTCGAAAGGAATATCGTAACTGCGCAGGATCGCATCGCGCGAGAACTCGCTCACCGTAATGATGTGAGCCGCCTGTTTCACGCTCCGGGCGACGGTGAAGCGAAGCTGAGCGCGGCGCAGTGCGGTGAAATATTCGGGATGCGCGATGAAACTGACGTCGTGAACCGTCACGACCATCGGAATTTTGGTAAAGAGGGGCGCCGTGTACTGCACGTGAATCAGATCGGGGCGATCTTGCCGAATCCGCCGCGCCAGATCCCAACCCAGCCTGGAATAAGGATTCGCAGAGACCCGCCGGACGGTGAAACGTTCCGGAAGCAGATTCGCGGCTTCCGGCTCGGAGATGTAGGCCACGAATTCCGAGCGGCGGTCCACTTCCGGGAAACTTCGCAGTAGGCTTCGGATGTAAACTTCGTTTCCGGTCAGGTGGCGGCCGATTGCATGAGCATCTACGGCGAAGCGCATCAGAAACCCTCAGTATATCCGTCAACTCCAGACGGCTGCGTAAGTTGTAAATCAATATCAAGCTTTTGCCAGGCCGTTTTCCAGGTGTATCGATCCTCAAAAGTGCGTCGTCCAGCGGTGCCCAGCCGAGCCCTTGCGGCCGGATCGCGCAGCAGCCGGCCGACTTCCGCCGCGAACTCTCCGGCGCCCGAAGCAAGGACGATATTGACTCCAACCTCTGTAGCAAGCCCCTCCGCGGCCAGGGGAGTAGCCACCACCGGCCGCGCCGCCGCCCAGGCTTCCAGAATCTTTACGCGTGTTCCGCTTCCGGTGCGGATGGGTGCGACGATCACCTGAGCCTGGGCGATTTCGGCCAAGGCATCCTCGATTGGGCCGGTAACTTCTATGCCGGTCTCCTCGACGGAACCGCTCGGGAGGAGGTGGCGAATGGCCGCATCGCCCCGGCCGACCAGCCGCAGCCGGAGGTCGGGAAACTGGCGTCGCACCAGGGGCCAGATCTCTTTTGAAAGGTATGCGACCGCATCGATATTAGGGTGATATTCAAAATTGCCGGACATGACGATCCGCGGAAGTTCCGGTAACTGTGGCACTTTCACCCACGAAAGGGCATTTGGATACACGATTACCCGCGCCTGAGGGGCGATATCTCGGATTATGGCCGCATCCTCCCCGGACGTCGCAAGAATTGCCGAAAAGCGTGGAAACAATTCCCGTTCGAGGTTACGGGATGCGACCGCGAATCTTTTGTGCCCCGCTGCCACAAGCCCCCCGCTCAACCGCACGCATCGCTCATGCAGCACGGATTCGACGTTATGCAAGTCAAGGACCGTTTGTTTGCAATAGCGGCTCAGCACTTTCACATAGGGAGCGCACCAGAAATGTTCGACGATGCCGAAGTCGTACTGTCGATCTGCAATCGCCTGTTCGATGGAAGCATCGAGTCCAGCCAGGCGCTCGATCAGCGGAGGAATGCCCAGAATTGCGCGCCGGCCGTTGCGATAGTATCGCGCGATCATGCTCCGGCTGTGAGGTGGCAGCGGAATCGTATGGTGCGATCTCACAAGACCTGGCGGAAGATCGGCCGGCAATCCGCTGTCGGAGAACTGGATCAGATCGACGTCGGCGAAGCGCGCAAAGTAGTGAAGGAGCGAGGCAATGCGGAAGGCGCCGCCGCCCTGAAGCGGGTAGGGTGGCTCTGGCGAAAGCATCAGCGCTTTAACAGGTCTGGCGCCTACCTGGCGGAAATTCGCAATTCACCCATGCTATCTCTTTCAATGCGCTGGAGGCCGCTAACCTGTAGCCCGACGCCTTCGGACTCCGGTGCGGCGGTTTGTCGATCTCGATTTTTAGGAAATCTTAATTTAATACATCGGGAGACGGGATCGCTCATCTCAACCCGCGTACGAGGGCTCCGTCTGGCTCGTCGCGGGCCTCGGGTTCCGTCGACAACCGACAAAGGAAGCAAATATTTATGTATTTCACCGACGACTCGCTCCTGCCTGAAAATCAGGCGCCTCTGATGATCACCGCCGCCCCCTACGGCCCGGTTTGGATGCCGGAGGACTGCACCCCGGAACAAAAACTCCCTGTCACCTGGGAGGAACAGACCCAAGCCGCCGTGGATTGCTACAACGCCGGCGCCACACTCCTGCACATCCACGTGCGCGATCCCAAAACCGGCCACATCTCCAAAAACTTCAAGGAATACAGCGACCAGGTCGGGCGTCTGCGCAACGCCGTGCCCAAAATGATCCTGCAGATGGGCGGATCGATCTCTTTTGCACCGGAACCAGGCGAAGAGGCCAAATTCCAGAGCTACGACTCGCGTCACAAGCTCGCCGAGATCGACCCCAAACCAGATCAGGTCACGGTTGCATGTGGAACCTCGCTCTACGATCTGACCGCGCTTCATCCCGTCGAAGAGTTCGCCGGAACACGTTTAGCCAACCCTGCGATGCTGCACGCCATGGCAAACCTGGTGGCAGACTCCACACCGGATTTCTATCTCGAAAACATTAAACGCATGGTGCAGCATGGTATCCAGCCTTATTTCGCCCTCGCCGACGTCCACGGCCTGGAACTGGTGGAACGGCTGATCCGCAAGGGTTACTACAAAGGGCCCGTGAATGGATTCTTCAGCATCGGCGGCGGTGGCATGTGCGGCGCCAATCCGTTCGACCTGATGGAATTGATCCGCCGTACACCGCATGGTTCCGTTTTCACATACCAGACGACGTTCCGTCTTACCCATCCGGTCGCGGCGATCTGCATCGCGCTGGGACAGCATACCCGGGCCGGCATTGAGGACAACCTCTGGGACACCACAAAGGGAAAGCGTATGTCCACCATCCAGATGATCGAGCGCCACGTCCGGATGGCTAAGGAACTGGGCCGGGCGATTGCCACACCCGAACAAGCCCGACAGATGCTCAAACTCGGCGTTACGTACAATTCCACTGAAGAAACGCTCGCCAATCTCGGACTGCCGCCGAACCGCCGTCCGGGGAACATGGGTTTTCTGGTTCATGAAACGGATGGAAATTACCATCCGGCGGCGCAGGGCGGGTGCGGGCATATCCACGCCGGGGAATGGGAAAAAGAGTTGGCGGTTGCGTCCCTTGCCGGGGCGACCAGGATCTGAAATCTGTGGCTGGCGCCGGCATCAATTCCACCAAAGCGATATGGCAGCCTTCGTTGAAGTAGCGCGTATCGATCAGATCCCGCCGGGAGCGGGTTCGCGATTCATTGTAGAGGGCAGGGATCTGGCCTTATTCAATGTGGACGGAACTATTTGTGCCATCGCCGATACCTGCCCTCACGCCGGCGGCTCGCTGGCGATGGGCAAGCTCGATGGCCAGATCGTGACCTGTCCCGTGCACGGGATGAAGTTCGACGTCGTAACCGGATGTTTTGCGGGCACTTCGTACTTCGGCGTCGCCTCGTACCCGGTGGAGGTTGTCGACGGGAAAATCATAGCCGCCGTTTTGTGAGGGTGCGAATGGAACAGACAAAAGGAGAAGCGAAAATGAGTATGCAGAGTGGGGCCTCCGCGACCGGCCAATCGGTAGACCCATGGGGCGCGTCTCTGGACAAACTCAGGGAATGGGACCCTCACGGAGCGGAGCTGTTGTGGCGGATGGGAGCGAATCCCTGGAACAGCGGCGTTCTGCCGCTCAAGGAGGTCGAGCTGATCTCGCTCGCGCTGAATTGTTCCTGCACGAACCTTGACGAAGAGGGCACGCGCCGCCATATTCGCCGCGCCCTCGACGCGGGCGCGACGCGCGACGAGGTTCTCCTCGTGCTCAAATGTGGCGTGGGTCTCGCGGTCCACTCATGCAGCCTCGGCGCCCCCATCCTGCTCGAAGAGATGAAGGCGGCGGGAGTCCAGGCCGCGGGTGGCCCGAAGCCGGACACGCCCGCTTGCGATGCGATGAGGGCGATCGGCCAGTGGAATACCGCCTGGGATCCGTTTTACGAGCTTTCGCCGCTCTGGACCGATGAGTTCTTCGCCTTCGGAGCAAGCGTTTACAAGAGCGGAATCTTCAGCCCGAGGTTCCTGGAGCTGATCAGTATCGCCTTCGATGCGTCGATTACGCACATGTATGCGCCGGGCGTCCGTCGGCACATCAAGGGCGCTCTCAGGGCCGGGGCAACGCCGGAAGAGATTATGACAGTCCTGCAGCTGTGTGTTTCGATGGGCGTCCAGGCTTGTGTCAAGGGTGTGCCTGTTCTCGCGGAAGAACTGGCCAAAGCGTAGTGGCGGCCGGATAACGGTCACAGATTTTGAAAATAAATTTTGGCCATCCGCATCCTGAAAACAAAGCACTTCCGAGCTTTCCCGGCTGACGCGTGCACGCATCGCCCAAAACGCATGGTACCTTGCAAATCGAAAGAACCTCGTCGCACCCATTGGCGTACGGGGGCACTAAACCACACGATTCCTCGAGGCTCCGTGTGGCATAACGTCGAAACAAATGGGCCTGTAGGCGTAAGCAGGAACTATGCGCTCCCGGTTCCGTCCGGCGACAACAAAACGGCGTCGGTCTGAACGATATCAGGCGTTGGGGCGCCCCAAAACATTAAGGTAAGCACCGGCGGCTTGCGGCAACGATGACGCCGCCGGTGTTCTTTCCGAACCGAGCAACAGGATATTCATAATCCGCATGTACACTGAAGCCGGAGGACCAGGTCGCAGCTCAGAATGGGCACGCCAATACGCTTACGTTTGTTTGGGAGCTGTTTCCTTTTAATAGCCGCAATCGCTTTTGTGATTGACTTCGGCGGATCGAGCTCCCGCACCACCCGCACGATTCTCGAACTTGGCTTGTCCGCTGCCGGCGCGATCCTGATGACCTGGATTTTTGCCCGCGCAATCGAGTGGCGCATTCAGCGTCTGAAGCTGTTCGCGGAACACGTGCTCGATGAAGGCACCATGGACGCGCCCCTTCCGGAAGAGGGAAGGGAAACCGCCCAGCTCAATCAATCCCTGCGCCGCATGGCCTCGCGGATGCGTGAACTGGTCGAGCGCCTGAGTCTCGAATCCGCCCGGCGCGACGTCATTCTCAAGAGCATGGCTGAGGGCGTTCTGGCGGTCGATCACCAGATGCGGGTCCTCTTCTGCAATCAGTCGCTTTCCCTGGCGCCTCGGCTTGAAGCATCCGGTTGGCGAAAATACGCCGCTGCTCGGCCTGGTGCGCGATCCGAAGTTCCTGAGCCTTGTTTCCGGGGTGCTGGCGTCCGGCGAAGCCGTCAAGTGCAAGCTGCAGTTCATGTCCGGAGCGGAGGCGAACAACGATGCCTCAGTCTTCGAAGCCTACGCCGGTCCGCTCGAGGCCACTTCGTTCGGCGGATCGCCCCATCGCGGCGCGCTGGTGATTCTGCATGACATCACCGGTCTCGAACGGCTCGAGCGCATCCGCCGCGATTTCGTGGCCAACGTCTCGCACGAGCTGCGCACGCCTCTGACCGCGATTCGCGGTTATGCCGAAACCCTGCTAGGCGGCGCACTGGACGATTCGGAAAACAATCGCCGCTTTGTGGAAATCATCCAGGCGCACGCGATCCGGCTGAATAACATCGCGTCCGATCTGCTGACTCTTTCGGATCTCGAATCCGGCCGGCGCGATGCCGAGCCCGGGCCCATCTCGGTCGAAGAGGCGGTCAATACGGCGCTGCTCACGGTGGAGCCGGAAGCCCGCATCCGCGGCGTGCATCTCGTGCGCGGCGCAGTGCGCGATGCGCTTATCACCGGCCATGCCATCCGGCTCGAACAGGCGCTGGTCAACCTTCTCGATAACGCCGTGAAATTCAACAAGCCGGGCGGCGAAGCCCGCATCGATGCCGGGACTACGCCGGACGGCCGCATCTACATCTCGGTTTCCGATACCGGCAACGGCATGCCGTCCGAGGATCTGCCGCGCATTTTCGAACGCTTCTATCGCGTCGACCGCGCCCGATCGCGCGAGGTCGGCGGCACCGGTCTCGGGCTTGTCGATCGTAAAGCACGTCGTCGAACGTATGGAAGGTACGATCAAAGTGGAAAGCCGCCTGGGCAAGGGCTCTACTTTTACGATCGTCCTGCCGCCCGCCGGAAGCCCCTGTTTTCGCATGACAAAACGAACCAGGCGCCCCGCCGCCAGAAAAGCCGCGAATCACGCGCATTCCGGCCTCGCAGAATCGCATGCCGCTCCGGAGGAGTCGCAAGCTAAGGATGACGTGTCGCTCGACGATTCCGCCCTGTACATGAATCGCGAGCTCAGTCTGCTGGAGTTTCAGCGGCGGGTTCTCGATGAAGCCTGCGATCCCGAGAACAAGCTCCTCGAGCGCGTGAAGTTCCTTTCGATCGTCTGTTCCAATCTCGACGAGTTCTTCATGGTGCGCGTGGCAGCCATGAAACAGAAGCTTGCCGCCGGGAGCCACGACCTCAGCATCGACGGAAAGACGGTTCCCGAACAACTCGATGCGGTGCGCGCCTGCGTTGAGCGGCTGACTGACGGCATTTACGATTGCTTCCTGAATCAGCTCATGCCGGGCCTCGAAGAGAACGGGATCACAATCGCCGATTACGCATCTCTCGACAAGCGCGAGCGAGAGGCTGTGGACCGCTACTACACGGAGACGGTCTTCCCGGTGCTCACGCCGCTGGCCTTCGATCCCGGGCGGCCGTTCCCGCATATCTCGAATCTCAGTTTGAACCTCGCCATCGTGCTCAATGAGCCCGGTGGTCTGCCTGAAGACGGAAGAAGGCACTTCGCGCGCCTCAAGGTTCCTGAAGGATTGCCGCAGCTGCTAAGCGTGCCGGAGGCGCCCTCGCGCCGGCGCGCGCAAGGTCCGTGCGGCTTTAAGTTCGTTTGGATCGAGCAGGTAATCGCCGCCAATCTCAGCTCTCTCTTTCCCGGGCTCGAGATCGTCGAGTCGCATCCGTTCCACGTCACCCGCGACGCCGAGGTAGCAATACAGGAACTGGAGAGCGACGACCTTCTGGAGACGGTCGAAGAGGCGGTCTGGAGGAGGCGTTTCCGCACTCCGGTGCGGCTGCAGACGGATTCGACGATCTCGGGCGACATCCTGGATATCCTGATCGACAACCTCGAAGTGAAACCGCAGGATGTCTACCGCGTGCCCGGCCCGATCGACCTGACGCGTCTTCGCCAGTTGCCGTCGCTCGATCGAATGGATCTGCGGGATCAGCCCTTCGAGCCCTGGTCTTACCCGGAATTCTCCGCCAGCGCCGAGGAAGACATGTTCACGGTGATTCGCGCGGAAGACCGGTTTCTTCATCATCCCTATCAATCGTTCCAGCCTGTCGTCGATCTGCTGCAAAAGGCCGCGCGTGATCCCGATGTTCTTGCGATCAAGATGACGCTGTATCGCGTGGGAAGCAATTCGCCGATCGTACAGGCGCTGCTCGATGCCATCGAACATGGCAAGCAGGTGGCCGTGCTCGTCGAACTGAAAGCGCGATTCGATGAGGAGAGCAACATCGAATGGGCCAGAGCGCTCGAACGCGAGGGCGTGCATGTCGTATATGGGCTCCTGGGTCTGAAGGTCCATTGCAAAATCGCTCTGATCGTTCGCCGGGAACACGACGGCATCCGCCGTTACCTCCACCTCGGGACAGGCAACTACAACGCGACCACGGCTCGCCTCTATACGGATTTCAGTTTGTTTACCTGCGATAAGGACCTCGGCGCGGACGCCACGGATCTGTTCAACTATCTGACCGGATATTCGCACAAGTCCGACTTTCGAAAGCTCTTCGTGGCTCCGGTGACTCTACGCAAACAGATGACGGATCTGATCCGGCGCGAAATGACTCATGGCGCGAAAGGACGGCTCATCTTCAAGATGAATGCGCTGGAGGACCGGGCCATGATCCGGCTGCTTTACGAAGCCTCGCGCGCGGGCGTGAAGATCGATCTGATCGTGCGCGGCTTGTGTTGCCTGCGACCTGGAATTCCGGGCGTCAGCGAGAACATCAAAGTCACGAGCATCGTCGGGCGCTTTCTCGAGCACAGCCGGCTCTACTTTTTCGAAAACGGCGGCAAAAGCGAGATGTATATGGGCAGCGCGGATCTCATGCCGCGTAATCTCGACCGCCGGGTGGAGATCCTTTTCCCGCTGATGAACCCCGGGATTGTCCGCCGGTTACGTCACATTGTATTGGAGAAACTGCTGGGCGATAACCGTAAGGCCCGCATCGGCCGACCCGACGGAACATACGCGTTAGAGGAACTGACCGACGACGTGAAACCGTTCGACAGCCAGGCGTGGTTTGTGCAGCACCGGGCCGACTAGTTTGAGGGTATTTTCGTAGAAACTGTAGAATTCGCTCCCTTCCGGTCGCGGCTCGGAATATTCGTGCCGAACCGCGACAACATCTCCGAACGAACAGGCCCGCGGCGGGCCGCCAAAGGGAATGAAGACGCGCTGCCGGTGTGGGGCCAGGGCTTAGGCCCTGCCGCCGAGCTTCCGCTCGGCGCGGAGCTTTATGTCAGCGCCGGTAGCGCCGGCGATCTTGTCGCCGGTGACCCTGCCAATCGCGTCTTCGACAGAGTCACCATGGCCCTGCGGGCCGCCAAAGGCGATGAAGACGCTGGAGCGGGAAAGCACGAAACCGGTAGCACCGGCGATCTTCTGTCGCCGGTGTTCTTCAGCCATCCGAACCGCGTCTTCAACGGAGCGTCAGGCCACTTCGAGAGTCGGATGGTCGCGCACGTCGATTCCCTGAGAAAGGAAGATGACGTCTTCGGCAATATTCGTCGCGTGATCGGCGATGCGCTCCAGTTTCCGGGCAATGATCAGGTAATCGAGAGAGCGCGTGATGGTCGTCGAGTCCCGCTGCATGAGGGCGATGATCTGATTCTGAATGCGGGTGCGGCCTCGGTCCACGGCGTCATCCGATTCGAGAATGCTGCGCGCGCCTTGAGCGTCGCGCTTCACGAAACTCTCAAGACTGCCGAGCACCATCGATTCCACCAGGCCCACCAGTTCATCGAAATCCACGCGTTCCGGCAGAGCGGGCTGGGACATGAGAGAAAGAGACCGTTCCGCCACATGAACCGCCAGATCTCCCCATCCGCTCGAGATCGGTCGAGATCTTGATCGCGGCCACAATAAGGCGCATGTCTCGCGCAACGGGCTGTTCACGCACGATAAGGGTGGCAACCATATCGTCGATCTGAATTTCCATCTGGTCGACACGCGATTCGTCGCGGATCACCTGGTGGGCATAGTCTTCGTTCTTCTCCACGAGAGAGCGGACGCTCCGCTGTATCGCGTGCGCCACAAGCGCGCCCATGTCCTGCAGGGCGTCGTTCAATACGGCGAGATCTTCTTCGAATGGGCGCAATGATTTCTCCTAACCGAAACGGCCCGTGATGTAGTCTTCCGTTTCCTTCTTCGAAGGGTTTTTGAAGATGATGTCCGTCTTGTCGTGCTCGATCAGCTTGCCGAGCAGAAAGAAGCCGGTCGTATCCGCCACGCGAGCCGCCTGTTGCATGTTGTGCGTTACGATCACGATCGTGCACTGCTTTTTCAAACCGACCAGCAGGTCCTCGATTTTGGCGGTAGCGATAGGGTCGAGCGCCGAGCAGGGCTCGTCGAGCAGCAGCACTTCGGGGTCGACCGCCAGCGCGCGCGCGATGCAGAGCCGCTGCTGCTGGCCGCCTGAGATCGCATAAGCCGAGTCGTGCAGCTTGTCCTTTACTTCGTCCCAGAGCGCGGCGCGTCTGAGGCTCTCTTCGACTATCTCGGCCGCGCTTTTCTTCCCCAGCATGCCGTTGATCCTCGGTCCGTAGATAATGTTCTCGAAGATCGACTTGGGGAAGGGGTTCGGCCGCTGAAAGACCATGCCGACGCGGCGGCGGATTTCCGTCACGTCCTGCTGGAGTATGTCCTGGCCATCGAGAGTGATCTCGCCCTCGATCCGGGTGTCGCGTAACGTTTCGTTGATGCGATTGAGATTCCGCAGGAACGTGGATTTGCCGCAGCCGGAAGGCCCGATTAATGCGGTGACTTTGTTGGGCGCGAAGTCGAGCGAGATGTCGTGCAGGGCCTTGAAGGAGCCGTAGAAAAAATTAATGTGGGCCGCGCGCATCTTGGGCGTTGCGGCTCCCACAGTCTGTGCGGGTTCGGCTGTCGGTGTCGGCATCTGGATTACTGGCGGGTTCGTCGCCGTCTGAGGTGCATTCATGATTGACTCTGTCTGTTCTCTTACCTGGGCAGGGATGTTCCCCGTGAAATTACCGTGCGGGCCGCAATGTTTGCAAGCAAAACGAGCGCCAGCAGGACCAGACCGGCGGCCCAGGCCTGGCGGTGCAGGTCATCGTAAGGCGCAATTGCATCGTTGTAGATCATAACGGGCAGCGCCGCAGTCGGTTCGGAAAGCCCCGTACTCCAGAACTGGTTGTTGAGACTCGTGAACAGCAAAGGCGCCGTTTCACCCGAGATCCGCGCCACGCCGAGGATCATGCCGGTCATGATCCCCTTGCGTGCGGCAGGTACGATTACCGTGGCGATGGTGCGCCATTTGTTGGCGCCCAGCGCGAGCGCGCCTTCGCGCATGGCTCGCGGCACTTCGAGAAGGAACTGCTCCGTACTTCGTGCGGTGATGGGAATCAGCATGAGACTGAGAGCGAGGCCGCCGGCGAGAGCGGAGAAGTGGTGCATCGGCACGACGATGATCCCCCACGCGAAAATGCCGATCACGATCGAAGGAATCCCGTTCAGCAAATCGGCCGTGTATCTGACGACGAACGGGAATGTCTTGCCGCCGAACTCGGCGAGATAGATGCCCGCGAAAAAGCCGATCGGAAGACCGACGATAGTGGCGAAGAGCACGATCTCCGCGCTGCCCACGATGGCATTCGCCATGCCGCCGCCAACCTGCCCCGGGGGAAGCGGCAGTTTGGTGAAAAAGTCAAGATTGACAGACTTGCCGCCGTTATAAATCAGATATCCAAGAATCAGGAAGAGTGTGGAAACCGTGAGAATCGCGCACAGGCCGCACAACGTCATCATCACGTTGTTGACCGCGTTTCTCCGGCTGTTACGGGGCGTCATGCTTTGCGGGATCCTTTGCTTGTAGTGAGTACGATCAGCAACTGCGCGAGTCCGTTGATCACCATTGTCAGAACGAACAACACCAGCCCGAGTTCGACGAGCGCGGAGAGGTAGATGGTACCGGAAGCTTCGGTGAATTCATTCGCAATTACGGCCGCGATCGTATAACCCGGAGCGAAAAGCGATGCGTGGATCGCGGGATCGTTGCCGATCACCATCGTGACCGCCATCGTTTCGCCCAGCGCGCGCGCCAGCGCCAGAAACACTGATCCTAGGATACCGAGCTTCGCGAAAGGAAGGACCGCCTGCCACGTCGACTCCCACTGCGTGGCGCCGAGTGCGAGCGCCGCTTCCCGTTGTTCGCGCGGCACTGCCATGAGCGCCTCACGCGACACCGAAATGATGAAGGGGAAAGTCATGATCGCGAGAATTGCGCCCGCTGTGAAGTAGCCGACTCCGAAGATCTGGCCGCTGAAGAGAGTGCCGATAACGGGAACCGGCCCGAGAACCGCTTTCAGCGCCGGTTGAACGTAATCCCGCATCACGGGAACGAGCGTGAAAATCGCCATCAAGCCGAAAATGACGCTGGGTACTGCCGCCAGAAGTTCGACCAGGAACGTGAGCGCATTGGACATCTTCGGGCGCGCGAGTTCAGAGAGATAAATGGCAGCGCCGACGCCCAACGGGACAGAAATCAGAAGCGCTACGAACGAGGTGATGACCGTTCCATAAATGAAGGGGAGCGCCCCGAATTTGTCGGTGACCGGGTTCCACATTGAAGACGTGACGAACCCGAATCCGAACGCTGCTCTCGACGGGGCGCTCTTCACCCAAAGTTCCCAGACGAGCAGAATCGTGATTGCCAGAATCGCGAGCGCGAAAGCCAGCGTGAAACCATAGGCAACCTCATCGCCGCCGAACCGGCGCTTCGGGATGCTGCTGGATGAGGGTACGGCGGCGGAGGTAGTTGCCATGCGCGACTATTTAATCAAGGCGATCTGCTTCTGTTCTTTTGCCACAACCGACTTGGGAAGCGGCGCATAACTGAGCGCCGGCGCGTCTTTCTGGCCGGCGGTCAACATCCATGCGAGGAAGCCTTTGATCGCCTCCCTTTTCGTTGCATCCTGGATCTCCCTGGGGATGAGCAGCCAGGTAAAGCTCGAGATCGGATAAGATTTGTCGCCAGGAGCGTTCGTGATGGAGACCCGGAAGTCCGCCGGCATTTCCTTCGAGTTCGCCGCAGCCGCCGTCACACCCTCAAGGCTTGGGGTCACGAATTTTCCCGAAGCGTTTTTGAGATCCGCGAATGCCATCTTGTTTTGCATCGCATAGAACAACTCCACGTAACCAATGGAATAGGGCGTTTGCTTGACCAGACCGGACACGCCGTCGTTGCCTTTGCCGCCAAGACCGACCGGCCAGCTCACGGAGTCGTTCGCGCCTACTTTGCTTTTCCAGTCCGAGCTTACCTTCGAGAGGTAATCGGTAAACACAAATGTCGTACCGCTGCCGTCCGAACGATGGACCACCTGAATGTCCTTATCGGGCAGATTCACTCCCGCATTGGTGGATTTGATCTTCGGATCGTTCCACTTCTTGACCTCGCCCAGATAGATACCCGCGACCGCTTCCGGTGTGAGCTTCAGCGGACTCTTGACCTCGGGAATGTTATAGCTGAGAACCACGGCGCCCATTACGGTCGGGAAGTGCAGCGGATCGACTTTGAGCTCCTTCATTCGGTCATCGCTCATCGGCTCGTCAGAGGCGCCGAAGTCCACCGTTTTGGCGCCCAGCTGACGCATACCGCCGCCCGAACCGATCGGCTGATAGTTGATCTGCACGTCGCCGTGCGCCATCCTATATTCCTGAAACCACTTTTGATAAATCGGGGCAGGGAAGGTTGCGCCCGCCGCATTGATCGTTTCCGCGCCCATCGCGGCTGTCGCGAAGAGAGCGGGAAGTAATGTAATACCCGTTACAACTAATTTTTTCATAAAGTTACATCCCTTTCTTGAAGAGAAGGGGTAGAAAACCTAAGTTTCCCACCCCAGAGTTACAGTTCAGTTACAGATTGTTTAGAACTTCGGCATGGCACCCGGCAGGGTGTACCGGATATTAAGGTAGATGGTGTTGTCGTGCGTTCCCTTGGGTTGACCCGCTGCGACATACCAGGGAGCGCGCTCGAGCCATTCGTATTGGCCCATGAAGTTGATTGCGCCGTACCGTGGGTTGCTCCAGATGGTCTGGTTGAAGCCGAACGTGAGTTCCTGGATCGCGCGGTTCTGGCTATTGGGCGAACCTTTATAGCCATAACCGATCAACGATGTGCCGTTGGCGTCGTACGCTGTGTTGCGGCCGTCGAAAATTCCGCCGTAGTAGCCGTAGAGCAAGTAGTTTTTGATCCGGGCTTCAAAACCGTCGATGGTTCCGCCGGCGTGGACGGTGCTGAGAGAGCCGTCCGCCCGAACAATGAGATCCGGCGCCTCGCCGAACAGATAGCGGCCGTCGCCATCGGTCCAGAAGTTGGTGGTCATCAGCCGGAAATTTTTGAAGATTGCGGCATTCATGCCGAACTGGATGCCTCCGCCACTGATGGTGTGCGAGATGAAAGGCGCCGCGAGGGCTGGTCGTCTTGAAATTGCTCTCAATGCCGGTGACATCGAAGTGAAAGCGGGAGCTCGGATCCCAGGCGATCTTGGCGATGAAGTCCGGCGTGAAGCCCGGCTGGGCAAGATAATTCGACCCGGCGACTGAAATGTTCGCACCCTGGTCGAGCTGTGTCGGTACCAGGCCGGTAAGCGCGGAAGGCAGAGTGATTCCGCCCTCGCCGCCCGAACCGCCCACGTACTGATCGGGTTGTTCGACCGAGAATCCGAAAGTCAGTTTGTTGCTCGGGTGCCAGAGGATGCGCGCTCCGGGCTGGCGAGACCACGTGAGGCCCGCCATGTAATTGATGTCGATGACTTGCGTGTAGAACAGATCGCCAGGCAACGCGGAGATGCCATTCCGGTTCGGCACAAGCATGCTCCAGCTCTGGCCGGCAAGGAACTCCCACTGTCCTTTGCGGACGTCGAGCCAGAACAGGCGCAGGCGCGGCACAATCGCGCCGTTATTGACGGCCAGGTTTGTGGCGCCGCTGGTTCCGTTGAAGTCGAACTCGTTATACCCGATGAAGTGGGTGCCCTTCCAGTCGCCGTCAACCCGGAAACCAAGCCGCGAGTTCTGCAAACTCATGTGGAATTCCGAGAGATTGCCGGCCGGGGTGTTGTTGTAAGGCACACTGCCGAAGTTGGAACCCATGCTCGATGCCGCGTTTTTGTCGCGCCAGAATGGCGTGAAATCCATAAACCCGACCGGCACGATGCAGACGCTGCCGAGGCGCAAATAAGGCGGCACCGCATTGGTGTCCGGAGCGGCCTCACAGGGGTTTCCGGCAGCGCCACCCGCCGGAGCCTGGGGCCGGGGCGAGGCGATCGAAACCGGCAGCGGCGCCGGAGACGGTATCACCGGTGAGAGGCTGGCCACCGTGCCGAGACTAGCATGCTGGGGGCTCGCTGGAGCCGCCGCTGTAGCGGATGTTCCTACAGCTCTTTCGATCAATTGCTGCTGGTTTTGCAGCACCTGCTGCAGAGCCTGCAGTTGCTTCTGTTGTTCAGCAAGAGCGGCCCTGAGGCGTGCGATTTCGTCGCTTTGCGACTGCGCGGCGATTTCATTACTTGCGGTTGGATTTTGAGGAACTGCACTCGTAGTTGCGTCGTCCGCTGCGCTCAGAATACCCGCTCCAGCCAGCAATGATGCCAGCAACAGCGAGGCCCGGCGACCGGACACCTTGCATGATTTCATTCAATTCTCCCTTTAAAAAAGTCCCAGTAGACCGCTCTGGGCGAAGCACCCGCGTACGAACTCCGGACGTGGCAAATGACAGCATGGTCCGGGCGAAGGTGCTCGCTGACCCTCCGAATGT
The DNA here is from genome assembly GCA_963831795.1 of Terriglobia bacterium. Taxonomy (GTDB): domain Bacteria; phylum Acidobacteriota; class Terriglobia; order Bryobacterales; family Bryobacteraceae; genus BOG-234. Next base: position 51,321 of record CAWHSB010000037.1, read on the forward strand.
ACGCGAGCTTTTAGTCTATGAATGGTTATTGGAAACTGGATGACTAAGTTGTGAAGAAACTGTTACGAGATTGACCGGATTGTCACCTGGCCGGTACGGTACGCGCCACGTCAGGTCAGGTGATGATGCCTTACGTCGATGCCTTTGACGAGGAAAAGCACGTCCTCGGCGATGTTCGTCGCATGATCGGCAACGCGCTCGAGGTTATGTGCGATAAAGATCAAATCGAACGCAGTGCCCGCGGGGGCCTGACCGGATTCGAGCATCCCCAGAAGTTCCGAGTAGACGGAGTCCTTCAGTTCGTCCACCTCATCGTCGGAAAGCAACACGCTGCGCGCCAGCGTCTCGTCGCGCTGGACAAAAGCGTCCAGGCTCTTCCGAACCATGGACTCCACAGTCCTCGACATGTGTGGAACATCTACCAGCGGCTTGAGTTGCGGCCGGCTTAATAACGAGATGGACCGCTGCGCGATATTAACGGCCAGATCGCCCATGCGCTCGAGATCGCTGTTAATCTTGATGGCCGCGGTCAGAAATCTCAGATCGCGCGCGACCGGCTGATACAGAGCGAGCAGTCTGGTGGCAAATTCGTCGATCTCGATGTCGAGCTGATTGATCCGCTCCTCCGACTCCCAGATGTTGACCATGAGAGCGTCGTCGCGTTCCACCAGTGAACGGATGCTGTTGTGGATGGAAGTCTCCACCAACCCGCCCATTTCAAGGATTTTATTTTGAAGTTCGCCGAGTTCCAGGACAAAGGGCCGCATCGGGATGAGTGTTACAAAAAAGATAGCAGTTCTGATACCAGGCGGGGTAGAAATATCGAGCGCGTCCGGGAGTGGTTCGAGGCGCCGGACGGAAAGCGATAAACTGTTTTTAACGGCGATGGAGTTCGCCAAAACCGCCTCTCCGGCTGATGACTCCTACCATTCTGATGGCGGGAGCTTATTTTGCAGACGGTCCTTCTGATTTCCCTCGGAGCAATCATCGGCGCTAACCTCCGTTATTTCGTGGCGCAATATGTAACCGCGCTGCTGCCGTCGAGTTTCCCTTTTGGCACGCTGATCATCAACATTTCGGCGAGCTTCGTTCTCGGTTTTTTTCTGATCTGGACCAGCGAGCGGGTTCTGGCCGACCCGAGATGGCGCCTGTTTATGGCCGTTGGCTTCTGCGGCGGGTATTCGACATACTCCAGTTACGCCTTCGAGACGTTCGCCCTCTTTGAGAAGGGGCAGCTTTCGTTCGCCGTCCTGAACTTTCTGGCGACGAATACGGTGTGCTTCATTGCCGTTGCGCTGGGCGCGGTCATTGCGAGGAGTTCATAGAGTCGTATGAAAACCGCCGTGCAGGTCACGATGTATCTGAACGAATCCGACGACTGGGCGCGGATTCTGCAAATGCTGAGGCACGAGAATGTAGCCGGCGCAACCGCGTTACACGCAGTCGGAGGGTTTAACGGCCGGAACCGGGTACATACTTCGAGCCTGGTAGAGGCTGGCGGCAATCTCCCGGTCGTTATTGTGTTCGTGGATTTCGAGGAGCACGTCAGCCGGGTGCTTCCCCGATTATTCGAGCTCGCACCGCACCGCCTGATCGTCCGGGAAAATGTGACGATCGAACAAGGCAACCTCGATTAGCTTCTCACTCCCTTGTTGGAGCGGAAATGCGAGCGATCAAGGGGAACAGGAACCGACGGGAAAACCAGGACCCAGTTTGCAGACGTGATATGATTCGCCCGCATGAATGAGAAGTTGCGGACACATGGGCGAGCCGCAATGCTGGCAGGCAGCATCGCACTTTTGGTTTCGGGCCTGTGGGCCGTACGCGCGCAACAACAGCCGAACCCGAATTTTACGGGCGGCAACATAACTCGCCTGACGGAGACTCCGCCGGGCCAGATAGCGTATATCCGGTTCGATCCCGGAGCACGCACGAAGTGGCATATCCACGAGAAAGGCCAGTTGATTCTGGTCGAGGACGGCGTGGCGTTAGTCCAGCAGAAGGACGGACCGGTGATTGAGCTGCATGCGGGCGAGGTGATCTGGTGTCCTCCTGGAGTCGCGCACTGGCATGGGGCGGCGCCGGATCGGGGCGGTACGCAGTACAACGTGACGCGCGGCGGGATCACGTGGCTGGAGCCGGTCACTGATCAGGAATATACGGCAAAGCCTGTCCGGAAGTGACACTCCCGGCGCGCGACTCGGTGAGGAAATCGCGGTAGTCGGTCGAAAGGATTGCGTCGCCGAGTTGGCTCTGATGATAAGTCGAGTGGTTGAGGACGTCTTGGACAAGACCCGCGCATTCGCCCGACGATGACAGGCAACCTGCGATCGCAGTTCGTCGACAGTCATGGCTTTTTCACTCCATAAACTTCATGAGGCAAGGTGCTTTTGCGCGCGCGTGAAACGTTATCATGAGGACGATCATGGCGGTCGCCGAACCCATCAGCGCGGAGCAGTACCTTCATTCGAGTTTCGAGCACGATGCCGAATTTGTGGAAGGAAGACTCGTTCAACGCCCGACGCCCGCGTGGGAACACGCTTCCATGCAGGGATTTTTGATCCGGGAGTTGTGGGCAGTCTGCCGCAGCCTGGGCTTCTTCGCGGTACCCGAACAGCGCGTGCAGACCCGGGGGGACCGATTTCGCGTTCCCGATGTCTGTGTCGTAACGGAGAAGCCGGAGGGCGAGCCAGGCCGCCGCATTGTAACCCGTCCTCCATATCTGGCGATCGAAATTCTGTCTCCGGAAGACACTGCGGTCGAAACCATGGAGAAGGTCCGCGAATACCTGCATTTCGGAGTTGCCTGGGTTTGGGTCATCGACCCGGTTGCCTTGACCGGTCAGGTGCACTCCCAAAACGGTGTCGTCAGCATAGAGGACCGCGTTTTTTCTACCGACCTCTTCAGTGTCGATCTCTCGAAAGCAGAGATCTGAAAGCCGATTCGTCAGGCAAGGGCGTGCGTCTCGACGCTCACTTCTTCTTCGTTGGTTTCGCCTTGAGCGAGCTTGCGTAATCGAAGCTGGCATCGAAGAATTTCTTCAGCTCCGAGGTTCTTGCGAGCAGCGAGTCGGGGACTTCGACATACTCCCGCTGCACGATTCCATAGGCATCACACAGCTTTGCCTTGTATTTTTTGAGAAACGCCTCGCGAGATTCAGGCGGAAGCCGCAGGGCGAGCTTGCCTTCCTTACTCAGGTAGCTGAACATATTTCCGTTGACGGATGTGTAGGGAACGGTTGCGCCCTTACGTTCCACCTCCGGATTGGCAGCCACCAGCTTTTCGTAAAGCTCGACCTTATCGGGATGTTCGTGCGCCGGCCGTTTTGCCATACGTGAGCGCTGCCGATCTATTCAGGGCCCCGCACATAGAGAACTTTGGGCATCGTCTCACACTGGCGTTTTTCGTTCCAGGCGTCGCGAAATAACAGCTGCAACGCTCTGTCGAAGACGCGGTTGGCAGGGTCACCGGCGACAAGATCGCCGGCGCTACAAACTGACGTAAAGTTCCGCGCCGGGCGGAAGCCCGGCGGCAGCCCCGAAGGCCTGCCCCCCACACCGGCTGCGCGGTCTCTTCATTCCCTTTGGCGGCCCGCGGCGGGCCATGGAAACTCCCTTCCGGTCGCGGCTTCCATGAGAAGGCCCCCTTCTGTCAAGGGATATTTTGATGTTTTTCCGTGCGGGGTCGCAGGGGCGGAGCCCCCGTGGCTTCGCTGCCGCGGTTTTGCCGGATATCAAGGCCGATATCGTTCGCCTTCCGGCGCTTTGCCGTTGGCCCCCTTTCCCTGATATGCAGCGCGTCTTTGGGAACGGTACCGGAGCCGTCAAGGGCGCAGCGCGGTGGCTGGAGATATTTTCCCGCTCCTCGACAATATCTCCAGCCACGAACCCTTGACGGCGAGGATCCGTTCCATAGAATCGTGGTCCGGGGAAAGGGGGCATCAAATTCCTTGCTGCCGCAGGCTGATTCTTCTCTCCGCCCGCCGTCCAGCCCGGTTTCCCCCGACCGCTTCTGTCGAATTCGCCCGCTCTTTCAGTCCTTGTGTCCATCGCCGTCCTTTGTCTTTGCCGCCAGGCTTCCATACGCACTCTTGCGGGACTCTCGCGGAGTCCGGTGCAGGTTGGGATTCGATTGTGCCCGGGCGCTGTCCTTCTCGGTATCGACCTGACACGTTGCCGTGTGGTCAGCCGCGACCGCGCAGTCGCCCGGATATCGGCGAAGACAAAGGGGCAAGGACTACAAGGATCCAGCCCTCCCCAACTCGTCGTTCAATCTCGTTCCCTGATCTGTCAACCGGCTCCTGCTCCGACCGCTTATCCGCCGTCTCTCTTCCCGCAGCTCAGGCCGCTGTTTTCAGCTTGCCTGACCGCAGCCGTTCATAGACCTCACCGCTGACCCACAACCGATGCAGTAAGACCGCCAACTTTCGCGCCACCGCCACCACCGCCCGTTTTTTCGCCTTCTTCTTCCCTTTGGCCGCAATTCCCAGACCCCCTCTCTTCAAGTCCGTGTCCGGGCCCCGCCGGCTCAGAATATACTGGGCGCACTGTACCAGCAGCGTTCGTAGATATCCATCTCCCTCTTTACTGATCCGCATCTCCGGCTCGCTGGCTCCGCTTTGTCTGCTCTTCGGCCTTAAGCCCAGAAACGCTCCCACATCTCTGCTTTTGGCGAACCGCGCCGGGTCCTCCAGCGTCAGCACGAATGTCAGCGCTGTGATTGGCCCCACTCCCGGCACCTGCCGCAGCTGCCCCGTCTCCTTCTCATAACGTTCTTTGGCCCGCTGTTCCAGCTCCTTGTCGCAGGCCTCGATTTGTTTCCCCAGCTCCTCCACTATTCCCAGCAGCCTCTCGGCGTGGCCGCGGATCGCCGGCGCCAGATGTGCGGCCTGCTCCCGCCCCAGGTTGTCCGCATCGCACGACGGCAACCGTTGTCCGAACGGCTTCACCAGCCCGCGCACCGCATTCGCCGCCTGGGTCCGCAGTGCCACCAGCTGCGCCCTCACCCGCACCCCCATCAGGTCAGCCTGCGCCTCTTCTCCCCGATGCTTCACCGGCGACAACAGATAGCGGTCCGCCCGCGCCAGTCGCGCCAGCAACTCCGCATCCACATCGTCGTTCTTCCGGCTGCTTTCACTGATCAGCTTCACCCGCCGCGCATTCGCCACCACCACTTCATGGCCCTGTTGCTCCAGCAGACGACTGATCCACGGCGAATGCGAGCCCACTTCCAGCGCCACCAGACTCGCCGGTATCCGGCTGAAGAAGAGTTCCAGCGGCTGCCGCTCGGTGATCACTTCTCCCCGCGCCATTACTTCTCCATCTGCTCCCAGCGCACACCAGCAACAGCTCCGGTCTCCCAGATCCAGCCCGATCGTGATTCTCCCCGTTCCCCCACTTCCCGTCGCCGCCATCGCGAACAACTTCTGCTCTCCGAATTCTTTCGCCGTCTTCTTCGCTTTGTCGAAACTGCTATCGTTTTTCATGCCGGTCTCCTTTTGCACCTCGAGTGCGCTCTCAGTGGGAGCTTACTGCATCCCGCCCGGAGACCGGCCTTCTCATCCCATCTCGGAAT
>CAWHSB010000038.1:0-49681 GCA_963831795.1 Terriglobia bacterium
AGTTCAAATCCTGCCCGGGAAAGCGTCCATAACCATCGGGGCTACGGTAACTTTTACGCCTTATGTTTCCTACACGACCAACAAAGCCGTGAACTGGCTCGTGAACGGTATCGCTGGCGGAAATCAAACGGTCGGAACGATAGCCGGCGGAGTTTATCAGGCGCCGGCGAGTCTTCCCAATCCGGTCACGGTATCGGTACAGGCGCAAAGCCAGGCGAACCCGAGCGTCATATCCGCAGCGTCGACGGTTACGCTTTCCAATACAACACCCGGTAATTTCCTCTGTTTCGCCAAACCCGATTTCTTACGGACCATTCACCATCACGGTGAGCGGCAATGGGTTTATTCCGACCGCGCAAGTCATGTACGGGACGACGACTCTGCACACCACCTTCGTCTCGTCTACGACACTCAAAGCAACAGGCACCGCGGCTCCGGTCGTCGGCGCCGTGGTGCCGGTGACCGTCGTCAATCCCGGCGCGACCCCGCTCACGTCGGCAGCGGTTGGTGTGCCGCTTCAGGAAGGAAATGCCCTGGTTAGCTACGCTTCGGCGTTCCACTTCCTGGAACAGGCGACCTTCGGACCGACCCCGGCCGCGATCGATCACCTGCAGCAGGTCGGGTTTCCAGCAGTGGTTCACCGAGCAACTGAATGCGCCCATCTCCCCGTACACGCCGAACGCTCCGGGCTTTGGGACGCTGCAGAGCGATTTCTTTCTCAACGCGCTCTCCGGGCCGGATCAGTTGCGGCAGCGGGTGGCGTTTGCGCTCTCCGAGATCTTCGTGATTTCCGGATACAAGGATTTCCAGACCTCTGAGTTCGAACCTTATCTTCAGATTCTTCAGTCCGACGCGCTCGGCAATTTCTACGATCTGATGACCGATATCACGTTGAGCCCTTCGATGGGGCTGTACCTGGACATGGCGAATAACGTCAAGGGCGTGAACGGTTCGCTGCCGAACGAAAACTACGCCCGCGAACTGATGCAGCTGTTCTGCACGGGACCGGTTCTTCTCAATTCCGAACGGCACGCCGCAGCTGGACGGCTCGGGAAACACCATCCCGCTTTATACGGAAAGCACGATCCAGAATTTCGCACGGGCCTTCACGGGCTGGACTTATCCCGTCATGCCCGGTTCGCAGCCGCAGGCGACGAATCCCCAGTACTTCGTTGGTCCGATGGTCGCCTGGGAAGCCAATCACGATACGGGCGCCAAGACGCTGCTGAACGGGACGCAACTGCCCGCCGGCCAGACAGCGGAACAGGATACTCAGGCGGCGTTGCAGAACATTTTCAACCATCCGAACGTCGGCCCGTTCGTTTCTAACACTGCTCATTCAGCACCTCGTCAGTTCGAATCCCAGCCCGGCTTATGTCCAGCGGGTCGCTCAGGTGTTCAATGACGATGGCACCGGCACTCGCGGAAATCTGGCCGCGGTGGTGCAAGGCCATTCTGCTCGACCCGGAAGCGCGGAAGAGCGACGATCCGTCGACGTGGATACCGACGGGTGGCCATCTCAGGGAACCGGTGTTGTTCATGACGTCGGTTCTCAGGAACCTCAACGTTTCCGCCAGCGGTTCCAACGGGCTCGTGGGTCCTTTGTCCCTCATGAGCCAGTCGCTGTTCTATCCGCAAAGCGTCGCCGGTTATTACCCTCCGTCTTATCCACTGCCCGGCTCCAGTTCGCTCCTCGGCCCCGAATTCGACGTGATGAATTCTTCGAGTGGTCTCGACCGGGTGAATTGGGTCAACGGGATTTCCTGGGGCGGTGTGGCGGGCGGCGGCGTGACTCTGGATTTGTCTCCCTTCGTTGCGCTCGCCGCCGACCCGACCGGCGCCGCTCTGGTGCAGGCCGTGAACAACGCTTTCATGGCCGGGCAGATGCCGCAGGCTATGCAGACCGCCGTGGCGGGGGCCGTGACTTCGATGCCTTACTCGGCGGCATCGCGTGTCGCCAGCGCGATCTATCTGACTGCGACTTCCGGACTTTATCAGGTTCAGCATTGAGGTTCAAACGTGGCACAAACCAGACGCAATTTTATAAAGATCGGCTGCCGCTCGGTTGCGGCTTTGGGAGCCGCCGGAGCGTTCGGCCGGTTCGGCGCTATGAATCTTATGGCCCAGAGCTCGGATTTCCGCGCTCTGGTGTGCATCTTTCTCTTTGGCGGCAACGACGGGAACAACACGATCATTCCCACCGATTCGACAGGATTTCAGCAATACAGCACCGTTCGCGGGCCGCTCGCGATCCCGGAGTCGCAGTTGCTCCCGATAACGGCGGCCACCGGGAGCGCCGCCGTATGGGTTGCACCCGGCGATGCCCGAGTTGCAGCAGTTGTTTCACGCAGAAGAAACTGGCGTTCGTGGCCAACGTCGGCATGCTGACGCAGCCGCTGACGCAGGCTCAGTATCAGCAGAATCTGGCCGACATTCCGAACGACCTCTTCGATCACACCGTGCAACAGAATCAGTGGCAGACGACCGCCAGCGATTCGGCCCTGGCCGGCAGCGGCTGGGGCGGACGCATGGCCGATCAGATGCTCTCGCTTTATCCTTCGGCAACCGGTTTCCCGATCGCGTGCTCGGTGTCCGGGAACGCGGTTCTGCTGAACGGCAACAATCAGGCGGCCCAGCTCTCTTCGTTGTCGAACCTCACGCTCAGCCAGCTGGGAGCCTCGAATTCCGCCACGACCAACGCGGCGTTTCAGCAGATCATGACCTTCAATTCGGGTCTGTCTCTGGTTCAGGCCGCCAATGCGCAGACCAGCAGCGCCGTTCAGATCGATAACCTGGTCAACAACGCGCTGTCTGAGCGCGCCGGCCCTGACAACGCCGTTTCCCAACACGCCTCTCGGGATGCAGCTGCAGCAGGTCGCTCAGTTGCTGAGCGTGCGGACGCAGTTAGGGTCGCAACGGCAGATCTTCTTCTGTTCGACGGGCGGTTTCGATACCCATTCGGGCCAGATCTACAACCAGCAGACTGCATTGCAGCCGCTGAGCCAGGCGATGCTGGCTTTCTATACCGCGACGCAGGAACTCGGGATCTCATCCAAGGTGACTACGTTCACCGAGTCCGAATTCGGCCGCACGCTTCAGCCGAGTTCGGGATATGGAAGCGACCATGCGTGGGGCAGCCATCATATGGTGATGGGCGATGCCGTAAAGGGCGGCGATCTCTATGGAACATTTCCGCAACTGGTGCTGGGCGGTCCCAATGATGCCAATACGCGCGGGATCTGGATTCCGACGACGGCGGTCGATCAGTACGGCGCGACGCTGGCGAGCTGGTTTGGCTTACCTTCCAGTAAGTTGAGCACGGTGTTTCCGAACTTGCCGAACTTCGCTACGAAGAACCTCGGGTTTGTTTAAGAGGCGGCGCGGACACCTCCCGCGATGACGGTTTCGATGCCGGTTTCCGTCTCGACCAGCAGGAAGCCGTTTTCGTCGAGGCCCGCCGTTACGCCGGAGAAGACCCGGCTGCCGGTGTCGACGTTGACTTGCTTGCCCCGGACATAGGTGGAGCGGGCGGTGAATTCGTCGAGGATCTCGTGCTTTCCCTTTTCGGCGTACGCGAGGCACTCGGCTACGATGCGTTCGAGGAGGTCTGTCTTTCACCTGTTCCGGCCGGTCTCGATTCTGAGCGAGGTCGCGATGTCCCTCAGTTCTTCCGGGAATTGGGTTTGATTTGCGTTTACGCCGATGCCCGCGATCAGGACTCCTTTCTCGGCGGTCTGGACCATTACGCCGGCGAGCTTACGTCCGTTCAGCATCACGTCGTTGGGCCAGCGGATGTCGCAGTTGGCGTCGATGGCTCGGGCTACGGCCAGGCCGAGCGCCATGGTCAGGACCGGAAGGACATGGTCGAGGCCGGAGAATAATGGAAATATAAAGGCCTCCGGCCGGGGGCGAATGCCAGGAATGACCGTGGCGTCCGATCCCGGCGGTCTGCTCTTCGGCGACTACTACCGTTCCGTGAGGCTCGCCGCGCGCGGCGAGCTTCGCCGCGTCCTTCATCGTGGACTCGGTCGATCTGAGCCAGGTCGATCACAGCAAATCGAGGCGGAAGCTGATGTCCACGGCTTTCGCGGAGTGGGTGATCGCGCCGCTGGAGACGAAGTCGGCGCCGGTTTCGGCGTAGGAGCGGACGCTGTCGAGGTCGATGCCTCCGGAGAGTTCGACGGTTGCGCGTCCGGCGACAAAACGAACCCATTCTTCCGCCTGCTGCGGGGAGAGGTTGTCGAGGAGCAGGTGCGTGGCTCCGCGTTTCGAGCGCTTCGTTCAACTCATCCGAGGTGCGGACTTCGATTTCGATGGGGAGTCCGGACTGCTTCGCGTTTTCGATCGCCTGGCGGACGCCGCCGGCGGCCGAGATGTGGTTGTTCTTGATCAGGATCGCGTCATAGAGGCCCATGCGGTGGTTTGTCACTCCGCCCGCGGCCGCGGCCGCTTTTTCGAGATGGCGCATTCCGGGCGTGGTCTTGCGCGTATCGAGCACCTTGCACTTCGTTCCTTCGACGACCGAGGCGTATTCGTGCGCGAGGGTTGCTACTCCGGAAAGGCGCTGGAGAAAATTCAAAGCCACTCGTTCGCATTCGAGCAGCGTGCGGGCGAGGCCTCGGACGGTGGCGATGCGGTCGCCTTCCTGAAGGTGGTCGCCGTCTTTGTGGAGAAGCGTTAGTTCTTCGACGCCGCCGCGCGCTTCGTAAATGGCCGGGAGGACGGCCGCGCCTGCGAAGACCATCGACTGGCGCGCCAGGAAATAACCGGCCGCGCGGCGGTCGGCCGGAACGCAGACCTGGGAGGTTATGTCTCCTGTGCCGATGTCTTCTTCCAATGCGCAGGTGAACGATGTCAGCCATTCAGGCTGTCCTCGACCTTCTTCAGTTGGGTTTCGTATTCGGCCAGCTTGGCTCGGATGGAATCGACCACCTTTGCGGGCGCTTTGCTGAGGAAGACTTCGTCGCCGAGCTGCCTTTGTGAGTTGGCGATGTTTTTGACCAGCTGGTCGCGCTCCTTTTCCAGACGCTTTCGCTGCGCTTCGAGTTGGCCGTGCGGCACGTCGAGCGAAAGATCGAAGTCCGCAGTGGAGCGAACGGCTCCGGTCTTGGGCACTTCGCCTTTCGTGAACGTCACTCCCGAGAGGCGGCGCACGAGTTCGGCATCGATGCCGATCGAGATCAGGCCGGTGACGGGCAGTTTCGGATCGAGGCCGAGGTCGGCTCGCAGGTTGCGCGCGGCGCGTACGATGTCCTGCAGGAGCTCGATTTCCGCTTCGGCGGCCGGGTCGTCGAGTTGCGGGTCGTATTGCGGATAGGGTTCGAGCGAGATGGATTTCTCTTCGCGGCTTGCCGAGGCGGTGCCAGAGCTCTTCGGTGAGGAACGGCATCAGCGGGTGGAGCAGACGCAGGGTTCTTTCGAAGGTTCCCAGGATGTTCTGCCAGGCTCCGCTGATCTTCTTGAGCTCGATGTACCAGTCGCAGAAATCGTCGTAGATGAAGTGCCAGACGATTTGCGCGGCTTCGTGATAGCGGAGCGCTCCGATGGCGTGGTTCATCTCGCGCGCGCATTGATTCAGGCGGCGAAGATCCAGCGGTCTTCGAGCGGGATGCTTCCGGGATCGGCGAGCCTCGACGCCGTCGCTCACGTTCAGGAAGATGAAGCGGGCCGCGTTCCAGATCTTGTTGGCGAAGGCGCGGGCGGTGTCGATGCGGTCGATGGTGAATACGATGTCGGTGCCGGGCGCGGCGCCGGTGAGGAGCGCCATGCGGACGGCGTCGGTGCCGTACTCTTCGGTCACGACGAGCGGGTCGATTACGTTGCCCTTCGTCTTCGACATCTTCTGCTTCTCGGCGTCGCGCACGAGGCCGTGAATGTAGACCTGGCGGAAGGGCACGTCGCCCATGAATTCGATGCCGAGCATCGACATGCGCGCGACCCAGAAGAAGAGGATGTCGAAGCCGGTGATGAGGAGCGTGGTCGGGTAGAAGTGTTTGAGGTCGTCGGTCTGGTCCGGCCAGCCGAGGGTTGAGAAGGGCCAGAGGCCGGAGCTGAACCAGGTGTCGAGTACGTCGGTGTCCTGCCGGAGCGCGCCGCCGCATTTCGCGCAGGATGTGGGATCGGTGCGGGAGACGATGGTTTCTCCGCAGGCGTCGCAATACCAGGCCGGGATGCGATGGCCCCACCAGAGCTGGCGGGAGACGCACCAGTCGCGGATGTTGTGCATCCATTCGTTCCAGGTCTTGACCCAGTTTTCGGGGATGATTTCGATGCGCTTTTCGTCGACCGCGGCTATGGCTTTTTCGGCTAATGGCTTTGTTTTTACAAACCATTGTTTGGAGACCAGCGGTTCGACTACCGTCTTGCAGCGGGAGCATTTGCCGAGGCTTACGACGTAGTCCTCGGTGCTCGCGAGAAGGCCTTGCTTTTCGAGATCTTCTACTACGCGTTTGCGGGCTTCGTAGCGGTCGAGGCCTGCGTAGGGGCCGCCGGCCGCGGTGATTTTGGCGTCTTCGCCGATCACCTGGATCAGCGGGAGGTTGTGGCGTTTGCCGGCTTCGAAATCGTTGAGATCGTGCGCGGGAGTTATTTTTACGACGCCGGTGCCGAATTCGGGATCGGCCATGTCGTCGAGGATTACGGGGATTTCGCGATCCATGAGCGGAAGGCGGACCTTCGCGTCCGTGCAGGTCGAGGTAGCGCTCGTCGCGGGCGTTGATGGCTACGGCGGTATCGCCCAGCATGGTTTCGGGGCGGGTGGTGGCTACGATCAGGAAGCCGGTCGTTACCGATGTGAACGACGGGATAGCGGATGTGCCAGAGGTGGCCGGCGGTTTCCTCGTGCACGGTTTCGAGATCGGAGATGGCGGTCTGGCAGTGCGGGCACCAGTTGACCATGTACTCGCCGCGGTAGATGAGGCCTTTTTCGTAGAGGCTGACGAAGGTTTCGCGGACGGCTCGGGAGAGGCCGGGGTCGAGGGTGAAGCGCTCGCGGGACCAGTCGCAGGAGGCGCCGAGCTGGATCATCTGGCGCTTGATGGTGCCGCCGGATTCGGCTTTCCATTTCCAGACGCGCGCTTCGAAGGCTTCGCGGCCCATGGCGCGGCGGTCGAGGCCTTGTTCGCGGAGTTGGCGCTCGACGACCATTTGGGTGGCGATGCCGGCGTGGTCCATGCCGGGCAGCCAGAGGGTGATGTCGCCGGACATGCGATGCCAGCGGACGGTGACGTCGATTTCGGTGTGCTCCAGCATGTGGCCCATGTGGAGGGAACCGGTTACGTTGGGGGGCGGGATGACGAGGGAGAAGACGGGCCGGTCCGGCTGCCATTCGGCGCGGTAAATGCCGCTTTCCACCCACCATTGAGCCCAGCGCGGCTCGAAGAGCCGGGGCTCATATACCTTGTCTAATTGCATTTGGAATCTTCAGTCTATCGCGGGGTGGGATGGGCCTGGTTTGGGTGGTTAGGGCGCAGTTCTGGTGTGGGCGTCCGCGCCGGGCGGAAGGCCCGGCGGTAGGCTTGCTGTCATGGCCCGTCAGGCTTCCGCTATGCTGCCCTCATGCTGCCCATTTTCGGTGCGAATTTTACGGTAGTTTTCGAAGTCGTAGTGGTGTCTTTGGGCGGTTGCGATGTCTGCGAGACGGAACTGGCGGCGCGCTTCGGCTTCGATTTCGGCGGTCGAAAAAACGAACTGTCTCGTGATGGGTTCGGGGGCGGGCTGGATGTGATGGTGGCCGTGTTTCACTTTCATTTTCAGGAGATTGCGCTCGGCTACGGCTGCGTCGAGTTCGGCTTGCCTTTGGGCTTTGCGCTCGGCCTGGAGGGCTTTGAGTTCGCGCAGGGTCTTATCGAGCGTGCGGTGCAGGCGCTGTTCGTAGAGGGTCAGGTTGGCGAAGGATTTGTTGTCGTCGCGGTAAACTCGCGCGGCGGTGAGGGCGGCGTGGACCTGGGGGTGTTCGGTTTCGATTTCGCCGGCTGCTTCGGAATGGCCGAGCGCGATCATGGCGTCTTCGAACGAGAGGGCCCGGTTCAGGCGCCATTGGGTGTCGCAGTAGGTCTGGGCGTATTGCTCTTCGAGCGGGGTCTCGGGGGCGAGGGTCTGGAAGAGGCGTTTGCAGAAGATGTGGTATTGGTCCATGTCTTCGTAGGGCATGACGACGGTGCGGCCGGTCAGGCCGTGGCGCAGGGCGTTCAGAGCGGAACGCTGTTTGCCTTCTTGCGTGCGGGGTCCGGTGGAGTGGTTCGGGGTTGCGGGTGCGGCGTTGGTTGATGCCGATTCGGTGGCCGGGGACATGGGTCTTTTGTTTTCTCCTCGGTTATTCTTTAGCATGCGTTTTTGGGGTTGCGGACAGCGGCGGGGGCTATGTGGTTGGATTTATTCGGAAAATAAAGTGATTTTCGCGGTGATCGTAGCAAATTGCCGGAGTAATGGCCGAAACACGGCTATGGCGGGGATGGGTGGGTGGCCTCGCTGCATTCACTCGGGGCAGTTGAGTTCGGGGTAGCAAGGTGAACTGTCGCAGCCGACTTACGAGGACTGATGTCCGCGACCGGCGTTTCACGGGAGGATCTCCCCTAATGGGAGCAGGTAATGGCCACGACGGCCTTATCCCTCGGGCAACGTTCTCTGTGTTCGATTCAAAGCTGCCTCTACGCGTGGCAGGCACCGCTTCTCGGGTCTAGTAACGGCCAACCTCCGAAAGAGCTCTATGTCCTGCCGTGCGATTCTGCGGAGCCCATCTGATGCTGAATTCGAGAGGATCTCAAGCTGAAGCCAGGCACGTACGTCGTAAAACCTGCCGCTACGTGGCCATCGGCTCTTTTGCTTCTTGTAAGCTCCAATGGCCTCAATCTCGCCCCGTAGCACTGAGGAAAGAAATCTCGAAAGGCGCGCAACATCATCGCTTGGGTGGCCCACGAACGCCGCCTGCAGTGTCCGAAATTGATTCGGACTTGTCGCAGCAGTAATAGCGAGGGCGGTTCGCGCCACCGTCGGCGGAATCGTCACGGCATCAACACCAACAAGCAGTTGCGGAAGCGAAATCTCTTCTGGGCTAAACCAGTAAGCGCACAGCAGCGCGGATGCCTTGCCGTACGCCCCCGCAGTTTGACCAGTTACTTCACCACCTGAAAATTGTGTGGAGATTTCTCGTAGTCTGGCTTCCGTCGTCTCGTCAGTGTCTGCCAAAAGTAGCGCCTCAAAAAAGACAGCCTCCGTCGATTCGTAAAGGGATTCCCCGGACTCACAATAGCTCAAGAAGAAATCCAGAGCCTCCCCGGCTCTGCCGCGGGCTGTAAAGTAGGTAAAGATTCGGCTACCGAGTTCTGGCGTTTCTATCAGGTCTGACAAAGCGCGTTCCTCAAGGATACTTGAGTAGGCAAGGGCCGCAAAACTATACATTCGTTTTAGAACCTTGTCCCAATTGCCTTTTCCGGCCGATTCTAGCGAAGACACGCGGTGCCAAGTGCTTTCTAGAGCCTCTCTGGCTGGTTCGAGATGGTTCGATACGGTATTTTTCCAAGATTGCTCCCATTTGTCCATCTCTTCGTTGGCGTCAAGTTGAAAGTGCTCTACAACCCCCTCCGGCGACAGAAATCTTGTCTTCCCTGTATTGAGGGTGAGCCGCTGTGAGCCGAGCGAAGATGTCAGCAGATTTACAATCCTACGGGCATCGGTGGCTGACTTTGCGCCGAGGTTCTGATCGTCCATCCATCTGACATAATGCTCTTCCCCGACTTGTTGAACGATGCGCCTGTCATGTTCGAAAAGAAAAACGTGTGCGAGTTGCCTCGAGCAGTCAAATTCGTCGACTGGGATACCAATGCAGGGGTTTGGTGAATGCCCTGCAGGCGGCTTAAATTCCTCAAGGATTCGTCCAAGGAGCCCTACAGCCTTCCGGGGCAGTCCCAGCGGTGCTAGATACTCCATTAGAAGCTCGTGGGAAATCGAGTCGAAGTAATTTGAAATGTCCGTAACTACGAGTACCTGATAGACGCCGCTGAGCAGGGTTCGGGAGCGGTATTGGTTATACCTCTTCCAGATTTCGAAAAAGCCCGATGAAGGATCGAAGACTGAGAACGTCCGGCCGATCGGTGTCATCTCGTGACGCCGGGAAAAGAATGCGCCGGACACCTTCTGCGGGGTTGCCGTATTCAATGCTTCGTCGCAGAGAAGCCTGTAGACAATTGCGTCCCGAATATTTGGAACAGTGATAACCCGGTAGGCACCCTTCGACTTTGCCAGCTCATAACGGTGAGGAGGACTTATTGAATATTTTCCGGTTAACAACGCCTCACGAAGGTGGGGAAGCGTCGAGTCGACAGCAACATTCCAATCGAGCCAGTCAATGGCGTCGCGCACGGTGTGCTCGCGAACCTCTTTGCGGACCTGCCTCCATGTTCGCTTCAGATTATCAAGACTGACGAGGCTGTCGAATCGCTGATCGTCGCCGACGACCGTTGGAGGCATTTCGGCCGGTTGAGGTGCAGCCAGCGAATCGTTTGGGGTCGTGGCCATCGAGGTTTAAAACATTCTACGCCACTGCGTAAACCGATCATTACGATCTCGTCGCACCGGTATCTCGGACGACGGGTCCTTCGCTCTGCCGAAGGCGTTCGCCATCTGGTCCCGGTTCCTTGCCGACGGAAGGCGCAGTGCTCTGGATCGGTTTTGCCCGCCGCCACTGCGATCGCGTACGCAGTTTTGTCCAGCGAGCTGCGGAGTCCCTGAACGATTTCGCCACAGGTGTCAGCGAGCCTGAAGCCATATGGGGTTAGGTCTTCGATTCGACTGGCGAAGCGTCGCAGGAACTAACTACACGAATAGAAGTGAATGTCCTCAGTCATATCCGCGATCCGCACCTTTGCGGGTTGATTCAGGACAATCTTTGACATCGGCTGTGGTGTAGCATCGGAGAATGCTCGGCTTGGATCCGTATGTCGACCTTGGCACCGAATTCGTCAGGGTTTGGCGCAAGGGGTCGCGGCTGGTTGGGGCGTTATTCTTACCGCTCTGGCTTTGTTTTTGATGGGCTTGGTTCTAAGGACTTTGACGCAGCTCGCGGTGCTTCCCGGAACGATTGCGGGCCCAATTCAAAATACGTTCTGGATCATTGCCGCCTTGATCGGGATCGGTACTCTCGCGTATGGCAAGGCTCTCCAGCGGTCGGTCGTAGCCCATCGACTCCAGAAGGCGGAGCAAAAGGCAGAAGCGCATCCGGAGGGACGGCTAAAGCCGCTTGGGAACTTGCGCAGTTAAAGTTGGAGACCTATTTGGACCGTAATCTCGCCCAAGTGAGGTCCATTTATTGGTTAACGATAATTGTAATGGCTCTCGGTTTTTTGCTAATCGGCTATGGCGTACTTCAAGCGTTTGCTGACGAGAACAAGTTGAAAGCGTCCGTGGTAGCTGCGGTGTCGGGCGTGATAGTCAATTTCATTGGCGCGTCATTCCTCGTGGTTCACCGATCAACGATGTCCCAGGCCAAGGAATATGTCGGCATTTTGGAACGGATCAACGCCGTGGGAATGGCCGTTCAACTTCTCGAAACACTTGAGGATGGCCCTGAAACGCTCAAACAACGCACGACCGCCGCGGTCGCGTCGGATATGCTTCGCATGTACTCTCTCGGCTGACGAGGGCAACAAGCAAAGCTCAATCTTGAGCTCGCGTCGCCTTCGCAGAGCGCCGGTATCAAACGCGGCGTCATCGACGAATCGCCGCGCGGCCACAGATGACGTTCTTGGAGATTACTCCCGTGAAGCCGCGGTCACGTCAACCGCAACGAAGTCCCCAAGCAGACGAATCGGGGGCGTTGCTCGTTTCGTCGGATTAGGAACGATAAACTCATTGTTGTTACTCGCCGCGGCATTGCATCTGTGCGTCGTGACTGCGGGAAGGAATCGCTCGAATCCAGCCTCATCCCGGCATTTCGTTGAACCCCCGTCGTCTCTGGATCATTGGTATACATCTTTCTGCTCGCGCTGCTCTGGTTTTTGCCTGCTTGGCGTTTGAAATGTGGAAGACGTATGACTTCCTCCGCCCTGGCGCGAGCGCATTGAAGGACGCTTTTAAAGCCCCGTCACCGTTTAACAGGGGTCTGCAGTTTTTCGGGAATGGTGTACTCCGACGGTTTCCTGGTTCTACCTTCTTAACCGGACTTCTCCAGTTCAATGGCTTCGTGGGGGTAACTTCGCAGGGGTAACTCCAGGTCTGTGATTTCCTTGGGCGAAGTGAATTTTATCCATCGCCCGGCTTGCGAGTGCTCGCCCACTTTTCCAAGAACGTGCTCAGGGTCTTTGAGCAGAGCGCCTTTGAAGAAAGAGAGCGCACACGATTCCTTGAGCGGAATGACAATCGCGACGTTTTTCTTCAAGAAGGTGAAACAGGGTTTGCCCCACTTGCGTTCCTCGATCAGGCCGCAGTCCGGCGGCGTCGGGCGGAGGTGTTGGGTGTCGGGGGCGGCGGAATCGGGGCCGCCGGATCACAAACGCCCCGGCGATGCGAATCAGCGTCCGCCTATGGGCAGTCTGTGACAGGTCGTCTTGTTTGCTTTGATGGTGATCAGAGAGCCGTGCAACAGATCGTCTCCGAAATCCGCCAGCACCTTTCGAACGAGTTCCACGACGGCAGGCGCACCCAGTCCCTGCAGTCGTATTCGAATCACCGAAGGCCCGCGCGCCTCGGAAACGGCAAGGATTGCGTGAAAATCAGCGTCGAGCGTAATAACGGTCGCACAACGTTCCAGCGACCATCGCAGGATCTCTTCGTCGGACGATCTCGACATCCCGATTTCTCCGACGTGCGTGCAGTCGTATCCGAGTTCGCGCAGCAACTGTGCGGCGTCCCGCGGAACTCCCTGATCCAAAACCAGCCGTGGAGTCGTAGCGCCACTCAAGCGGCAGCTGTTTCCCGAGCCACGTCTTCCAGGTTGGCCGCGGCAAACGTCAGCGCCTGCTGAAGATCTTCCGGCTCGAGTTCCGGATAATTCCGGAAGAGATCATCCCGGTTCGGATAGAGGGCAACGGCCTCCACCACACGACGAACCGTCAACCGCATTCCACGAATGCACGGTTGACCGTTCATTTGATTCGGACTCCAGGTAATTCGATCAAAGCGCTGCATCGTTTCTATTTTGATACATTTCGCGGCCGCGACTGGTCGGGCGACCGGAAAAGTGCAATCGGGCCGGTTAAACCCGCCTGGGTCTGTCGATTCAAGTGCGTGAATCGGCAACTGATCCGGAAACGCTGCTCCGGCCATTCGGTTCGCGCAGTGTATGCGCGCGCTTAACATGGCCTGCGAGTCTTGCACAATACTCAACCGTATATACAATATTGAGTGTGACGGTTGTATACGACTGGGATGCCAACAAGGCACGGAGCAACCTGAGGAAACACGGGATTTCGTTGGAAGAAGCGACAGAAGTGTTCGAAGACCCGTCTCGCGTGATCGAACCGAACTATCACTACGACGACGAAACCGAACCGCGGTTCCAGGCAATCGGCGCAACACGCAGAGGGGACCTCATTCTGCTGGTCGTTTTTGTCGACCGGACCCGCACAAATGAGGAGACGGAGACAATCGTTCTCCGTTTGATTTCCGCACGAAAGGCGAACGCTTATGAAACGCAACTCTACATCGACGCCCGCGAGGCTTAAGGTGAGCGCCAAAGCCCGCGAGCTTTATGCAAAACGCGACAAGAGCCAGGATCTCGCCGATCCTGACGCGCCTGTGCTCCCGCCGGAGATGTGGGAGGGCGCATTGACTGGCGGAAACTTTTATCGTCCGCTTAAGACTGCCGTCTCGCTTCGTATCGACAATGATGTGCTCGCGTGGCTCAAGTCTTTCGGCGAAGGCCACCTGACGCGCATCAACGCGATCCTGCGAGAGCGGATGCTGGAAGATTTGAAGGCATCGCGTTAAGTCATTCGGCCTTCCGGTGTGGCCGAACTGCCGCGACGTTGCGACCTCTTCTCGACTCCGAAGGAGCGCTCGCGATCAAGAACACCACGAAGCCACGCCAGGAAGCAAGGAGAGCTGTTGCCCACACTCAACGAGGTTCAGAATCATCCCATAGACATCGGGTAAAGTCAGCCCGGTGAACTCACGGATCGTTTCGGGCGAACATCCCTCACGAAAAGCGTAGACGATTGAATCCGTGAAATGCGCGTTCCCGGAACGTAGCAGGCGCCCTCGCGTTCTTCGAGATGCTCGCCGACTATCATGGCAGTGCTGCTTAAATTCTACGAAACGTAAACCCCGGGTGATAGATTCAGGGGTATGGAACTGGCCATCCGGGTTCAAATCGAGGAGTTGCCAGAGGGTCTTTACCTGGCCACTTCAGACGAGTTGCCAGGCCTTGTAGCTCAAGGCCGCACTGTCACGGAAGCCCTGGAGATTGCTCGCGACGTGGCTCGCAAGCTGATCGAGGCGCGACGGGAGCGGGACGACGCGCCTGCGATTCCAACCACCACGGAACGGCGCGATTACACGATTGTCGTTGCCGCTTAGATGGGCCGCCTCTCGGGTTTTCGATATCGCGAGATGTGCGAAAACTAAAGGCGTGCGGTTTCGTATTCGATCGGCAAGCGGCCGGAAGCCATGAAATCTGGTTTAATCCGCGGACGAGGCGCTACACGACGGCGCCAAATCATCCTGGCGATCTGCCTGAGGGAACGCTTCGCGCGATTCTGAAACAAGCACAGATCGAGCCTGATGTTTTCCTGGACGCCTGAAGTTACCCGATTCCGCCGCAGGCCAGTTGAAGAGGCCGATCGAGCGGCGGAGGTCTACGAAGACGACGTATCGTTGAAGAAGAAACCGGGAAGAGGTAACCGGGAACTTCGCGGCTGCTCTGGCGAAAGTCGGCAAGATCTCGAGGTGGTTTCGAGGCCGATCATCAGGCTATCGCGGCGCGGAGGCCAGCGGCGCCGGCCCGCCGTAAGCTCTCCGACTGTATCGCAACGTTGCCGGCGGAATCCACAGCGACTATCGAAGCCGACTTCGCCGGCGAGGCCCTGACTACGGACCACGCCGTCGATGAATTGAGGATCGCATGGATTGCAATGATGCGGAATTTGAAAACCGGATCATCTACCTGCCGCTGTGACGGTTGGCGTGAAAATCCTTTGGGTCACCAAATCTGGTCGCCCAAAGGCGCCTCCGTTCCGGTCGCGGTCTCGATGGGGGTCATGTGGAATCACGGTCACGGTCGCGGTGCAACAGGCTGCTGCGCGTCACTTAACGATGATGATTCCGATTCGAGCGTTTTGAGCACGTGGTAGAGAGCCAGTAACAGATTGCGCGCGATCCATTTCCCGCTCGGGAGCAATCCGCATCCGGTGCGCCAGAAGTCGCCAGTGTCGACTCCGCCGGTCAGCGTGGCTGGGACATGACGGCTCGCAGAATGCTGTTAATGCGGGTGGAATAGCCTTTTCCGAACTGCTGGAGCCAGTCGTACACGTCCCGATCCAGACGGGCTGCCACCAGCACTTTGGGGGTGCGGCCGAATTGGGCGAGTTGCGCGTCGGTCAGAGCGGGGATATCCGAGTAATCGATGCCGGAATCATCCTTCGCTGCCTGGCGCTTCGCCACACGGGCAAGAGCGGCTTTCTGCCGCTTACTCACCGGCTTGTTGAATATAGATTCGGCGCTCACGCTGATTAGCCCGGCGGGCCGAGATGATGCGGATGATTTCTTGGTCATTTTCGTTTTCCTCGCGGCAGGCGTGAACGACCAGTAAGACGGCCTTCTCCACGACGCCGATCGCGTGCCAGCGCTGTTCGCCGTCTACAACCCTGTCTCTGCGAAATCGGACGTCAGGATCGTTGAAGACAAGCGCCGCAACTGCGAATCCTATGCCGTCATGTTTGCGCTGGTTACCGGCATCCTTTTCCGGGTCCCACTCAAATCGCACTGTTATACGAATTGTATCACGGCGAGGGCCAGGTGTTCGCAATTACGATGTAAGTGCGCCCGGCTCAACCTGCGAAGAAATTGTCCGGTACAGAGCGTCGGGAGCGAGGTCCGCTCCGTTGGGCCAGCTTACTGCGCCATACTCGTCTACCTGAACCCGGGCCAACAGAACCGGATCGCGAAGGGCTTCGAAGACCGGCCCGAAGAGTCTTGCTGACAGATCAACTTCTCCGCTGACGCCATCGTCAAACAGGACTTGAAGAGTATATCCCGGGCCGGCACTGACGCGCACAATTCGATTCATTCTTCTACTCCAGCGGTGCGACAAGGTAGAGCGCGTCGCGCTCCTGCGCACTGAGCCAATTGTCCCGCAAACTCACGTTAATGCAGTTCGGGTGGTGGAGTTCGGCCCAGTCGAGGACCAGTCCGAGGGCGCGGCGTGGCAGCTTTCCCTCGACGAGTTCCGGCGTCTCGATCCCGATCTTCGCTTCATGCTCGCCGTACATCGCGTGGAAGTGCGGCGGGTGATCATCATAATGCATTCGGATGACGATTCCGAAGAAGATGCTGAGTGTTGGCATGAGAAACGCCGGGCTTGTCCCACTTTACGAAATTGTCGCGGCAGGGAGGACCTCTGAGGTCATTGGCCGTATCAGGCGAGGTTATCGAAAACGGACCCTGTCGGTTACCAGGTCCAGTACGAACTTCCAGGATAAAATCGGGGTGAGGCGATTCGAAATGCTGACAGACGTCTCCGTCGAGCAGAGGAACGAAGGCTATTACGTCGCGGGTACGAACATTTCTCTGGACAGCATAGTCTGGGCACTCAAACACGGTGAAGCCGTCGATGAAATAGTCGCCGATTTTCCGGCCGTTGGTACCCGGGAGAAAGTGGAAGCGGCTGTCGCCTTTATCAACGCGCACCCTCAGGAGATCGAATCCTATCTTGCAGTGGGCGCCCAGGCGTGGGAAGAGGCGAGAAGACTGAACCCCAAAGAGTTTGTGGAAAGAGCTCGCAGGTCTCGCGAAAGGCGCTTCCCGAAGCCGGCGTGAGAGCACGCCTGCTCGCTGACGCGCACCTTCGAATCTCTATAATTCGAGGACTCCGACGAGCGGAGCCGCCGGTTGATTTCCTCTCCTCGCAAGGGCAGATACCGGATTCCACGTCCGACCCCGACGTTCTGGCGCTTGCGGCAAGTTTGGGACGCGTGCTTGTATCGCACGATTTTAAAACAATGCCGGGACATTTCTATGATTTCCTTGAATCGCGGAATTCGCCGGGAGTCATCCTGATCCCGCAGGCCCTGACTACGGGCCAGGCCGTCGATGAACTGAGGATTGCATGGATCTGCAATGATGCCGAAGAATTTTGAAAACCGGGTCATCTACCTGCCGCTGTGGCCGCGGCGCGAAGGTCCCTTTTGAGGCATCAAAACTGCCGGAGCTCTGCGCCCGAGTATCCTGCCCGGATATGTCCAAATAAACGGACGGTGACTCCGCAGGCGGCTGCTACGATCCAATAAAACATGCGCCTGAAGGCCAGCGATGCGAGGCGCTCCGGTTTCCAGGTTGATAAACTCGGCCCATGCGTACCCTCACCTTCCTCCTGGCGACTGGTTTGGTTTACGCCCAGTCCGGCGACTGGCTGTTGACGACCACAGAGTTCGGCGCACCGCAGTACCAGCGTATCGACTTCAAATTCGACGGTGAAAAGATCACCGGCCGCGCCGGGACCCTGACCTATGAGGGAACGCTGCGTGATGGCCGGGTCGCATTTGAATCCAAACGCGCCGATGGTTCCACGATCACCAGATACTCGGGAACTTACGTACCTGGTGAGATGCAAGGCCAGGGAACCCGCAGCGATTCGGCGGTCACTTTCACCGCGCGACGCTTCAAGGATAAACCGGCGACGCCCCAGACTCATCCCTTCACGCCCACAGTGTTTCACAACTACTTCAGTTCGACCATCCCGCCGGTATTGTCGATTTTCCCCGGCGATACTGTCGAATCCTGGAGCGTAGATGCCGGAGGCGTGGACGCGCAAGGTAAACGGCGCAGTCCGGGAGGCAACCCGCTGACCGGGCCGTTTTATGTGGAAGGCGTCATGCCCGGCGACACTCTCGTCGTCCACTTCACGCGCATTCGTCTCTCTCGCGATTCCGCCCAGAGCGGTCAGCGTGTGACGCCTTCCGCGCTTAATCCCGGCTATTTCGCCCAGCAGCAGAACGTCCCGAACTTTGACAGCACCTGGGCCCTTGACCGCCAGGCCGGCTTTGCGCAGTTAAGCAAACCAACGGATAAGCTCAAGGGCTATCGCGTTCCGCTGAAACCGATGCTTGGCTGCGTCGGCGTCGCTCCGCCCCAGGCGCAATCGTACCGCTCCGGTTTTCTTGGTACATACGGCGGCAACATGGATTACAACCAGTTGGTGGAAGGCACCACCGTCTACCTTCCCGTATATCATCCCGGCGCGCTGCTGTTTGTGGGCGATGGTCACGCGGCGCAGGGCGACGGCGAACTCACGGGTGACGCGCTGGAAACCTCCACGGAGTGGTCGTTTACGGTCGATGTTCTTCGCAACCATAACATCGCCGGCCCGCGATTCGAAAACGCCGAGTACCTGATGGCCTCCGGCATCTCCAACTCGCTGCCCGAGGCGCTCCAATCCGCGACGACGAATCTATCGACGTGGCTCCAGGAGGAGTACAAACTCAACGCCGCCGAAATCGGAGTGGTCCTCGGCACTGGTATGCGTTACGAAGTCGCGGAAGTCGTCGATCCGCAAGTTCACATCGTGGCCAAAATAGCCAGAAGCCTTCTCGCGCCGATTCCCAGGTAGGTGGATTCTGCAATCGGAACAAGCGCCGCCTTCGGGCGTTGGCGCCGGCAGGAGTCGAGAGATCCCGGACTACTTGACGTGCTGCCTGAAGGTCTGGTTCTCGTTGCACTCGAATTCGATGATGTCCTGGTCGACCATCAGCCGCTGATCGACTCGAACCGTCCACGGCTTCGTATACGCCTTGGGGTCTTCAACCGTCATATCAATCTGCAGGTGGTCGTAAGTCGGACGGCGGATCTTCTCCGTGAATTTTGCCTGCTCCGAATACGGACTGCCGTTCACGTCGAGCCACCCGTCGCTCGGGCCGTCTTCGGCGCCCCGCAGGTTGTTCGTTTCGACAATCAGCGTATCCCCATCCCAATGACCCACCGAGTAACCGTACCACCACGGTTGCGGATCGCCCATGGGCGGAAGCTTTCGCCCATCCATATAGATGTGACGCAACCCGTTATTCGCTTCGTACTCGATCAGGATCATTTTCGGATTCGCAACGTTCATGATCCTGCGTGGCTCAGGCTGCTGGTGAAACTGCAGAAAGCCCATAGGTAGACAATTGGCGTCGGGGTTGTCGCGGGCCTGCCGGTCCGTCCGCTTCTTTTTGATATCCCGAGCCCACTCTGTGTAGGGCAGCCCACCCTCGATGTTCTGGCCGGCCTCGAAGAACGCGGCTACTGGTGGGCCAGTCGGATCATAGGGGAATCGCGGGGTCGGGGCCTCAAGCCGAAAAGTACCGGTGCCGCCAGGAGGGGTGGGGGCCCCATCAGCTTGTCCGCCGCCACGTCCGCCACGTCCACCACGTCCCGGCGGCCCACTGTTTGCGTGCATCCAGAGCCCGGAGAGGTCCGGCTTCCCGTCCGGCGTCCGCGGAGCCGGCGCATCTCCACGGACTTCGCCTTTGGAATCGCGCGGGACCTTCGGATCCGTGATACCGGACCATTGCGCAGCGATCGGAACGGAGCCCACCGTAAGGACGCTGAGTATAAGAGCAGTTACGCTCATGCGCTTTGTCATCATTAGTGCCCTCCGCCCCTCATTCACCACGTTCCGTACAACTCAAATAAGGCAACATTGACATAACCTCCGGAGCCGTCGCAGTTCCGGCATTGTGCTCCCGCCGGGTATTGCGCTCTCGGCACTCACGCTTCCGCTCGCCTGGCCCAAACCGAGCGGTCCACGATTCCGTTCGGATGGGGGTTGAACTTGCCTTTGGCCGAGTTGTCGGTTGGGAACAAAGCGTAATGTATCAAAAGCGAATCCTATCACTCTCCACCTCGATCCGTGTGGTGGCCGTATGGCGAAACCTGACTCCGGCAAGTTCAAGGACGCTGCGAGGCGGGAGTGGTTCCGATTACGCCACTCGGTCCGGTTCCGGCGCGTTGGTCAGGCAGCATCTGAGCAATTTACGCCGCATTACTCCCGCTAAACGCTATGCCGGCGCTGAGGCCTGCGAGCGGGTTGTTCGTCAAGTCCCCTTTCGGCGAAGTCGTAACACGCCCGCCGGCTACACCACAACGGTAAACAGGTTTTATGGCTCGGAAAAGGAAACACTCCTGAGGAGACGATGGCGAACGAGACGATGCCCGCCGACGAGCGGGACGTGTTTCTCAGCCGCGAGATTCGACGACTGCCGTTGAAGCGAGTGCCTGAACTGCCGCGCGGGACTGCCGCGACGCCACGAGTCTCCAGGGGCTGGCTCGAATACAGCGTCACCCCGGCATCTCGTTGAACCCTCGTCCGCTCTGGATCATCGGTACACATCTTTCTGCTCGCGCCGCTCTGGTTTTCGCCTGCTTCGCGCTTGAGATGTGGAAGACGTATGACTTCCTCCGCCCTGGCGTGAGCGCGTTGAAGGACGCCTTTAACGCCCCATCACCGTTCAACAGGATCTGCAGTTCGTCGGGAATGGTGTACTCCGACGGTTTCCTGAGTTCTACCTTCTTGCCGGACTTCTCGAGTTCGATGGCTTCGTAGAGGTAACTTCGCAGGGGTAACTCAAAGTCTGTGATCTCCCTGGCCGAAGTGAACTTTATCCATCGCCCGGCCTGCGTGTGCTCGCCGGCTTTTTCAAGAACGTGCTCAGGGTCTGTGAGCAGAGCGCCTTTGAAGAAAGCGAGCGCACACGATTCCTTGAGCGGAATGACAATTGCGACGTTTTTCGTCAAGAAGGTGAAACAGGGCTTGCCCCACTTGCGTTCCTCGATCAGGCCGCAGTCAAGCGCAATCTTTCGCAGCTCATCCGTTTCCTTCTGCCACTTCTTTGCATAGGGAACCTGCATCGCTTCCGCCTCTCCCTTCAGCCCTCGAATCGCCGCCTTTGTCGCCGACTCAGAGGGATTCCCGGGGCCGGGCGAAGGTGTTGAGGGCTTCAGGACACGGAGCCAGCATAACGCGCCGCCTGGCATACTCCTCATGAACGCTGTGACTCTATCTGGAGTGATCGCGGCGCGTGAGTGTCGGGGCGGCGGTGGTCGAATCTCCACCGTTCCTGATCAAATCAGCTGTATCAAATTGAATGCCGACCTCGGCTGCCATCGATGGGTCTCCGAATCAGAGGCATTTTTGTCGCGATGTCGTGGAAGCGCTCATTTCTCGTATGAAGAGGCGGCATCCTGCGCAGTTTTCGCTGTTCGAACGGGGTTACTCGCTCCACTTTTGCGGTCTCAGTGTGGCGGCCGCCGGGTATGCTGAAGCGTTCACTTCCCGATGGGCGGCGTCTGCCTCGCCCAGCGATCAGGAGAGATTTTCCAGATGACCGCTTTCATACGCGAGGCCCGCGCCGGAGACGAAGGCTCGCGCTCCAGCGGCGCAGAGGCTCGATCGCGACGCCGACTCGTTGGGCAAGCGATGTTCTGCCAGCCGAACCGATCGGAAATGCCGAAACAAGTTCTCCCGGCTGCCGCACGTCTACCACAAAAGTTTCAATCCGAACTGAATTTGCCGCGAGGTGGTAGTCGTCGACGTGATGACTCCCGCGGTTGGAGACGGGCCGCCGGTTGCCGCCGTGAACACAATCGGATTCGGCGCGTTGAAATTGGTGTGGTTCAGTATGTTGAAGAACTCGCCGCGGAACTGCAGGCTCACTCTCTCCGCAATCTGGATTCGCTTCGCCAGGGAGAAGTCAAGTGTGTTCAACCCGGGACCCTCCAGCACGTCACGACCAACATTACCGTAGGTGCCGTTCGGCGGGACGACGAACGCATTGGGATTGAAGTAGAGATTCGGATTACCCAAGATGACATTTCCCGTAAAAGCCGGGTTCCACGAGGGACGACCCGGATTTCGGCTATTGCCGTCATTAGTCGGATTAAAGCCCAATTGCGGAGAGAAGGGCAGCCCCGTCTGTGACGTGACGATCGCGCTGGCTTGCCAATAAGAGATCAACTGGTTGACGAAACCGTGAGGGCGTCCGCTTTTTTCTCCGAACGGCAGGTTGTAGGTCGCATTGATGGAGAGCGCCTGGCGGATATCGAAGGATGACAGACCGTAATCCAAGTGCGGCTGGAGCGGGTTCATCGTAAAGGCGTTCGTGGTTCCCGATATGGCATTCGCGAGCGAAGATCCCTCATCCAGACTTTTGGAGAACGTGTACGCGGCGCGGAGTTGCAAGCCGTGGCTCAGCCGTTGCGCCAGATCGAGTTGCAAACCGTTGTAATAGCCGCTTCCCCAGGAAAACCAGTGCGTAGTATTTGCCAGGGCGGGATTTGCCAGGGGCGCATTCGTGGGAAAGTATGCGGTTCCCGCGGGGTAATTTGCCGGGCAGGGAGAGGCCGGGCATATTGTCGGTATGGGAATGTTCGCATCGATCGAAAGCAGCTCGTGATAAGCGTGCGATCCGACATAGCCGGCGCTGAAAGTGGTTGTCGGCGTGATCTCCTGCTCTACAGTCAGCGACCAGGAAGCTGCCGCGGGAGTGGCCAGATCCGGCTGCACACCCGCCGGAGAGATTTTGGAGCCTGAAGGCGGCGCGGCCCCCGGCACAATGTCGATGCTCGACAGCGGCACGTTCTTCAAAACCAGAACGCTGTTAAAGGGCGCGCTCTGCGTTAACCGGTAGCTGATCGAGTCGTTCAACGAATAGTAGATTCCGAAACCTGCGCGAATCACGGTTTTTCTGCTGGACTTCGAAGAGGGCGACCATGCGAGGCCCACCCGCGGCGCAGGCAAAAACTTCGCTTTATTCACGGTGAACGGAGAATTCCCAATGAGTGGATTTGTCTCAATGATTCCGTGGGAGTCGAAAAGCCAGTTCGAGGAGCGGCCGTGCGACTCGTTCCAGCCGTTCGTAGATTCGGCCCGAAATCCGATGCGCAGCTCAAGCGAAGGCCGCAATCTGATCGTGTCCTGAATATACCCGGCGGACTCGAGCGACCGGAACGAAAGCGCCGTGGGCGACGGGATCACGGTAAACGTAGCTACAGTTCCCTGCAGGAAGTTCGGGAGGCTTGAAAATACAGCCTGTCCGTATTGGTTCGCAGCAAGATTGTCGTTGCTTTGGAGTTGCTGGAACCATACCCCGGCTTCGATTGTGTGAATGCCATGCGAAATGAAAACCTGATCGCTCAGAGTGAACAGATTGCGGGCCGAGCGCAGATTGCTGTTTCCATTCGTTCCCGCGGGCGAAAGCTGCGAGGCCGCGTTGAGGGACGTGCTCCCCCCAATCGTGATCGCTCCAATGGGCTGCCCCTGAACAAATCCCGGAACGTCTACCGGGGTCTCACCCGTGAAGAAATAGGCGCCGCGAGAAAAGCCCGCCGTGAATTTATTGAGGATCCGGGAGGAAAACACGTGCGTCTCGTTCAGGCTCGCGACCTGGTTCCGCAGCGTAAGATCCACCAGGCTAAGCGGATTGACCGAGGGCGTAAGCGCGGCGCTGTCGTCGATCGTATAGACGCCGGCGAGGGAGTCCTTGTCCGAAAAGATCTGATCGAACCGGGTCGTGCCGAAATCCTCACGAATCGCCTGCTTCGGGTTGTTATAAGCGATGGCGATTCCCCCTCCGAGATCGGGACCGTTAGCGACGGGCCACAAGGCCAGCAGAGGCTGCACGGACGGAACTGCGGCTGCTCTCGACGCATTATCCGGCACCAAAGTGACATTGCTCAGAGCCAGGCTCTGCCGGAACCCCTCGTAATTTCCGAACAGGAAGCTCTTGTTCTTCTTGAGCGGCCCGCCAAGGGAACCTCCGAATACGTTGCGCCGGAACGGAGGGGTTCGGCCATGATCGAAGAAATTGCGCGCGTCGAGAGCGCTGTTGCGCAGGAACTCGTAAACCGAGCCATGAAGCTCGTTGGTGCCCGAGGTCGTCGCGATGTTGACTTGCGCTCCGGATCGTTTTCCGTATTCGGCGCCATAAGTATCTTTGACGAGTTCGAACTCCCGGATCGCGTCCACGCCCAGCAACTGGCCGCTTGCGCCTCCCGGAGTGGTGTTGATGTTCGAAGCCCCGGTGTATTCCACTCCGTTCAGAAGGAAGAGATTCGCTTCGGGGCGGCGGCCGGAAACGGAAAACATGTTGCCAACGGCCGATGCCGAGGTTCCTACTCCTCCCGCTCGCTGAGCTGTGACATTTACAATCCCCGTGTTGAGCGTCAGAAGATTGTCGAAGCTTCGGCCGTTCAGGGGCAGGTCTTTCACTTGCCTCTCCCCGACAAGGCCCGATACATCCGAATTGCTCACCTCAACGCCCAGCGCCTGCTCGGTTACCTGGACGGATTCCGTGACGTCGCCGACTCGCAGGACGAAGTCTATGTCGGCCCGCCGCCCGAGAACCAGTGCGACGTCTTTCTTCGTCTGGCCCTCGAAGCCCTCCTTTGCGACCGAAAGCTCGTAACTTCCGACGCTCAGCAATGTGACGTCGTAATGTCCGGAGTCATCGGTCGACACCTTGCGAACAGTACCGGTTTCCTGATTCCTGACGGTTACCGCAGCCGCCGGAATTGCGCTTCCCGTGGCGTCGGAAACGGTCCCGGCGATGGCTGCGTCCCCTTGCGCCCAAGCGTTGATCGTCAGTACTGCCGGCAATATCAGGACGATTGTGAAGAGCCACTTACCGCTGCTCGCAGAATTTCGACCCTTCCTTTTCGTTTCAATACTTTCAAAATTTATTCTCCACCACATAGATAGAGAATAGGGTGATACCAAACGCTTGTCAAGGGTTTAAACTATAAAGTCTATCAGTTAACATCCATTACTGAAACGGTGACTCACATAGCAGGCAACCCTTTTTTTTCATGAATATATGGTTAAGCTTCGGAATGAAGGCAAGCAATCGGGGCAGCTTCGCAGACCCCGGATTCGGGTTTGGTACCTGGTAGCAGCGTCGTGCGGTCCAGAATGCTCGCAACCGCATCGTGGATTCCTCGCATCAGCGATTGCGTTTGACAGGCGCCAGGGAGAGGGCAATCCGTACAGGACCGTTCCTCACCCAGACACGGAAAGGCGGTGAACGGCCCATCGATGAGCCGGATGATCGAGCCGACTGTTATCCGGTTTGGCGGAACCCGAAGATAAAAGCCGCCTCGAGGCCCACGCTGGCTGGCCAGGATACCAGCATTCTTGAGCTCATTCAGAATCGCCTGGAGAAAAGCAGCCGGAGCGTTGACTGCGCTGGAAATCCGAGGGGTGAGGATCGGCCCGCGGCCATATTCGTTCGCCAGGAAATAGAGTGCGCGCAAAGCATATTGGCATTTTCGCGTCAGGGTAGTCATTTGCGAGCGCCACCCGCTTTGTCCGTTCCGTCTTGCCTTATCGACATCCGACCCTTTAAATCTACAGTTAGCCGATCTTTTTTGTCTACTAATTTAAACCGAAGAGTTTCTGAAGAGGGTTTTGTCAGAAAATCGTCCTGGAATCTGAAGCTGTTCCGGGAGTCAGGAGAAGTCGGGGAATCTTAAGACACAGTGCAGTTCGTTTGCCGTTAAAAAGCGGGTCGGCCAGCGGGATTGACCGGACAAACGCTCCTCCCGGGTCGGGGCTCGGCAACCGGGTCACAGCCTGCCCGGTGGCTGACTGCCTGGGAAGAGTGTCTACCCATCCGCTTGCGTTTCAGGGTAGAATGTCTTCCAAGAGAATGCCGAAAGAATCCTCCGGGAAAATCGACTTACTGCAGGGCACTCTGGATATGTTGATTCTCCGCACGCTCGTCTTCGGGCCGGCGCATGGGCATCAGATCGCAAAGCACGTTCAGGAGACTACTCAAGAGGTGCTTCAGATCGAACACGGGTCGCTTTATCCGGCGCTGCATCGGCTGGAGCGCAAAGGCTGGGTGGCGGCCAAATGGGAGCCCGCCGCGAAGGATCAGAAGCGGGAGTACAAGTACTACCGGCTTACGCCTGCTGGGAAGAAACAACTGGCGATGGAGGAATCGAAGTGGAAGCGCATGACGGGCGCGATTGCGCGGATCATGTGGCCGGCTGAAGAAGAGGGGGCATGACATGCGCTGGCGATCGCGAAGAGACCGTGAGGCGGACATGCAGCGTGAACTCGATGCGTGGCTGGAGGCGGCCGCCGAAGAGCAGGAGCAGAACGGCCTGAGCTCCGAGGAGGCGCGCGCCGCCGCCCGGAGAACCTTCGGCAATGCAACCCGCGTGAAAGAGGAAGTGCGCGAAGTGTGGGGCTGGACGCGGCTGGGCATTCTTATTCAGGACATCGGCTACGCGCTGCGCACTCTGCGTGCAAGTCCCGGATTTGCGCTCACGACCTTTCTGACCCTGGCGCTCGGGATTGGCGCCAGCACGGCGGTTTTCACGGTCGTCGATTCAGTTGTGCTGCAGCCGCTCGCATATCGCGACAGCGCGGCGCTGGTGACGCTCTGGGAACGCTTCAGCCTTATGTCGCCTGACCCGACGGGTCCGAATCCTCGCCATGCCGATGTCTGGCGAAAACAGGCAACCGCGTTCAGAGGTCTGGCGCTCGTGCAGCAGTCTGCGGGCGGCCTGACTCTGGGGACGGATCATCCGCGGCTGCTGGGCACTGTCACTAGTTCCGCGAACCTGTTCGACGTGCTTCAGGTGACTGCGCTGCTCGGCCGCACGTTTCGGCCGGAGGACGATATCAAAGGCCGGGACGACGTCGCCATTCTGAGCTATCCCCTGTGGCAGAGCATGTTTCAGGGAGATCCGCACATCGTCGGAAGAAGCGTTCGGCTGGGGCCGACACGCCGCGAGGTGATCGGCGTGCTACCGGCGGCCTTCCGGTTTCCGAATGCAAACTCCCTTCGCGCATCGCGGTCGAAGCAGCCCGTCAGCGGAGTGCCGGAACCGGCCATTTATGTTCCGGCAGCTCTCGATCCGAATCAGTTCGGCTGGAATGGCGACTATGGCAACTGGGTCGCCCTTGCGCGGCTGCGGCCGGGTTTTTCGGTGAGACAGGCGCAGGAGCAACTGAACGCCATTCAGGCTGAAACCGTTCATGCGATGTCCGCGCAGGAGAGGGGGCATGGCCGTTTTGAACTCACGGCGATCGTACAACCGCTGCAGGAGGCGGTGATTGGCGATTTGAAAACCAGTCTGTGGCTGCTGATGGCGGCAGTGATGAGTCTGATGCTGATTGCGTGCCTGAACCTTGCCAATACGCAACTGGGGCGCGCTATTTCGCGACGGCGGGAGGCCGCGGTTCGTACCGCGCTGGGCGCGTCGCGATTCCGGCTGCTGACCAGCTGCCTGATTGAGAATCTGATTCTGGCGGTCACGGGCGGCGCCGCGGGGGTGTTCCTGGCAAGCGTCGGGTTGAATCTTTTCCGGCGATACTCACCGGTCGATCTGCCACGGTTGTCGGAGGTTGGTCTGAATCCGAGCGTGCTCTTGTTCTCGATGGCTCTTACTCTCGGATCCAGCATTCTGTTTGGCGTAGCGCCGGCGATCCGGTTGATGCGCGCCGATCCCCAGGAGGCGCTGCAGCAGGGAAACGGACGGGTTCAGGGCATCAGGCAAAGCCATCGGCTGCGCGGGTGGCTGGTCGGTCTTCAGGTTTTCGGATGCAGCGTTTTACTGCTGCTGACGGCGCTCTTTTCGAAAAACCTGCTGCAGCTTCTGCGGCAGGATAAAGGGTTTGAGCCGGCGGAAGTCGCTGTCGCGGAGGTTCGTCTCAGCAATTCGGGCCGGAATCCGACGCTCTTCGCCGACGGTGCGTTGCAGGCTCTGCGTCAGCTTCCTGGAGTGGAATCCACGGGACTGATCAGCACGATGCCGCTTGAAGGGGAAACGTGGATCGAGGGCGTGCAGCGGCCTGACAAGCGGGGCGCGGAATCGCTCGTTAACATGCGCTGGGTGAGCGCCGGCTATTTTGAAACGCTCCACGAGCGGCTCGTGGCAGGCCGGTTCTTCGAGGACCGCGACAGCAAGTTGAAGAGTGCAGTGCTATCCGAAGCCCTGGCAAAAGCGCTCTGGCCGGGTGAGAATCCGGTCGGGGAGCAGATCGGCGCGCGTGGAGATAAGTACACGGTCATCGGAATCGTTGCCGATTCGCACAACACCTCGTTGAAGACGAACCCGCCGAGGATGATTTACCTGCACTACGCAGACCAGAAGCGGCTTTCCACGATCGCTTTTGTGGCGCGAGGCTCGCAACACGCGGGCGCGTTGCTCTCGGGCATGCGCCAGGCGATCTGGAACTATGCGCCCGAGGTCACGATCTCGCGGCTGAAGACGCTTGATTCGCAGGTCAGCGACTCCGTGGCCGCCGAGCGGTTCCAGACTCTGATCCTTGCGGCTTTTGGCATTTCCGCTTTGCTGCTGGCGATGCTTGGTATCTATGGCGTACTGAGCTATTCAACGGCGATGCGCAGGCAGGAAATCGGGGTGCGAATAGCGCTCGGCGCAACGCGAGGGGGAGTATATGCGCTTGCTCTTGCCGGCGCGGCGGTTCCGGTGGCGATCGGCGTTGCGGGCGGCCTGATCGCGTATGCGCTGGCAGGCCGGGTTATTCGCGGATTGATTCAGGGTGTTGAAACGGTCGATCCCTGGATGATGCTGCTGGTCTTTGCAATCCTGCTGAGCGCCGCTGCGGTGTCCGCGTTCCTGCCGGCCCGGCGCGCGGCTTCAGTGGATGCGATGGAGGCGCTTCGGTCGGATTAGTTACTTGCCCTGGTCAATCAGGTGAGGCACGTCGCGCTCGTTTTCGGCACAGACATACTCAAGAAGGTTTTCTCCTGGCATCAGGGGCATGAGTTCCGTCACGTTCCAGGCCTTCGTATACATCACCGGATCTTCGATTGTGATATCCAGCTTGAGCTGCCCGTATATCGGGCGCGTGTAGCGCTCGACGATGTGAAGCTGATCGGACGTTGGATGGCCCGCCAGATCGAGCCATGTTTTGCCGTTGAAGCCGATGGTATCGACGACAAGCGCGTCGCCATCCCACTTTCCGATCGAATCGCCGTACCAGGACGGCCCGAGGTCTGCGGGATGTTTGGCTCGATCCATAAAGATCTGGCGATAGCTGTGCATGCTGCCCTCAAAGAGAATGACGATGAGGTTGGGAGTCGGCATGATTCTCGAAGGATAGGGATCGCGGCGGGGCACGCCGGTCGGGAGACAGCGGGCTTCGGGATCGTAAATGCCCTCGTTCGCCTGTCGCTCCTTGAAGAGCTTCTCGGCGAGTGGGGTCATGGGCACGGCGCCCACGTCGTAATCTTTCGCGATGTCGGAAGTGTAGCCTGCGTAGCCCCACATTCCGGAGAGGTCGACTTTGCCGTCCGCGGTGCGGGGCGTGGGACCGGGCGCGAACTTTCCGATGGAGCGTTTGGACCGCTTCTCGCGGGGAAGAGTGCTGTCGGCGGGGAACTGCGCCGCCGCTGGAGCGGGGAGAAGCGGCAGAATGAACGCCGCCATCGTCAGACTCGCGGCCAACGGAGCGACTGCGCGACACACCTGGAACACCCTCGAAAACGCCACTTTCACGATCACCTCTCGACATAGCATCATATAGGATTTTGATCGTTCCCAGGGCCACGGGAAATGCATGCAAATTGCGCGGCTATCATCGTAAGGTCGGGTAGTAGCCCGCGGGGAGGCTCATGTGAAAGCCCTTTTGCCGACGATACTTCTTGTCTTCGCCTCGATCGTCCAGGCCCAATCGCCCAACGCCGGTCTCCCAGGCTCGTCCTGGCAACTTGGGAGTATTCGGGGCGACATGCCGGTGAGTCTGGCAGCGGCCGATCAGACGAAATACACCATTGCGTTCGGCGCCGATGGCCACGTGACGGCACGGATCGACTGCAACCGGGGAACGGGAACGTGGAAATCCGCGGGAGCGAATCAGCTTCAGTTCGGCCCGCTCGCTCTGACGCGCGCGATGTGCCCACCGGGATCGCTGCAGGGTCGTATGGCAAAAGATCTGGAGCTGGTCCGATCCTATGGAATCGAAAATGGTCATCTTTTCCTGTCTTTGATGGGCGGCGGCCGCTACGAGTTCACTCCCATTGCTGAGAAGAAGGTGACCGGGCCCGTTCAGTACCTATGCCCCCAAAAGGACGGCAGCAGCGTGAGCCTGCAAGCCACGTTTTACAACACGGAACCGGCGATGGTGATGGTTCGGCGAGCGAACCAGACCCGGCGGGCATATCAGGTTCAGTCCGCGGACGGCGCCAAATACGAAGGGCCCGATCTGATGTTCTGGGATGCCCGGGGCGAGGCGCAAGTAACCTGGTCGGGCGTTAACTTTACCTGCAAACCGGAGAGGCCATGATTGCCAGAGCAAAAACACGAATCGCCGCCATCGCGGCCCTCGCAGTGACCGCAGTTTTCGGCGTGATCTCAAACGCGCGCGCTCAGAACATTGACTTCAGCACCATTCAGGTGCAGACGGTCAAAATCGCGGATGGGCTTTACGTATTGATGGGCGGCCCGGCGCAGGGAAACATCCTCGTTTCGGCCGGAAGCGACGGCATTTTCCTGGTGGATTCCATGTATGCGCCGATGCACCAGAAGATCATGGACGCGCTGGCGAAAATCAGCTCGCAGCCGATTCGCTATCTTGTCAACACGCACCTGCACGGGGATCACACCGCGGGTAACGAGGCAATGGAGAAGCTCGGCGCGCTGATCATCTCGCAGGACAATATGCGCAAACGGATGGCGGAGCAGCGGAATCCGCCTCCGGCCGCAGCCTTGCCCTTACTGACTTACACGGACAGCATGACCCTGCATTTTAACGGCGAGGAAATCTTCATCTTTCACCCCGCGCCGGCGCACACAGACGGCGATTCGATCATCTATTTTCGCCATGCCAACGTGATGCACGTCGGCGACGTGCCCTCATCGCTGCGATACCCCAACATCGGAGTTGACGACGGAGGCTCGGTTGACGGCATGATTGCGGCGGCTCGTCAGGTGATGAAGATCGCTAACCCGGAAACCAAAATCATTCCGGGTCACCTCGGGCCAGTTGTCGGGTTCAAGGAAATCCAGCAGCAGATCGATATGTTTATCGTCGTTCGGGAGCGCATCCTGACCGACATCCGCGCCGGCAAAACTCTGCAGCAGGTTGTAGCTTCAAAACCGACGGCCGACTTCGACAAAGACAGATTAGGCGGCGCAATCACGCCGGATCGTTTCGTGACCCTCGTCTATACTGACCTCGCTCGCCGCGTAAAGTGAAAACACGGGCATTTTCGCGACCAACGCAGGACGCTTCCTCGCGGTCGCGGCTCGGAAAAGATGTTCCCGGCCGGTCAAGACGGCGATTATTCGCAGGCGTCAGTGATGCAGATCGACTCAAGTGTGCGACCGACTGGCGGGGCCTGAAGACCCGCCTTCGTCATCAACTGCCGCAGAAGAAGTCCGGCTTCCGGATGCGGAATCGCCGATTGTACGCCGACACGAACCAGGCCATCGGCATAATCGACGGGTTCCCATGTGTGTACCGCCAGCTTGCCGCCACGATTGTCGGTGTTTCCGTAATCGCGGACATCCATTTTCGCGCCGTGATCCACGAGAACCTGAATCACATCGGTCCGCCCCTTATGCGCGGCGCCGTGGAGCGCGGTGCGCCCGGTGTCGGCCTGAACGTTTGGATCAGCGCCCATATCGAGCAGCATCTTCACCGCTTCGAGGGTACTTTCAGGAGACCACTCGTAGGTGATTCCCTCCACCCAGCCGATTCCGGCGGCCACC
The DNA here is from genome assembly GCA_963831795.1 of Terriglobia bacterium. Classification (GTDB taxonomy): domain Bacteria; phylum Acidobacteriota; class Terriglobia; order Bryobacterales; family Bryobacteraceae; genus BOG-234. The sequence goes on from CAWHSB010000038.1 coordinate 31,870, forward strand.
TGTAGCGGCGTCACGTTTAACTTCGTGGCGATCTTCGGATCGGCCCCATGCGCGAGAAGAAGCTTCATCAGGACGATATCGCCCGACTGCGATGCGCGCAGAAAAGCCGTGGCGCCTTCCTCGTCCAGCCACTGGTTGGTGAATACGGTCCGGGTTTCAGTGCTGTCCTTCATCCGGGCATTCACGTTAGCCCCTTTGTCGATGAGGAGCTTAATGTAGTCCAGATGATCCATATCCGCTTTGCGGACGGGATAATCTCCGGATTCGATGTTCCGGTTATCGGTGGCCAGGTAAAGCGGCGTCCATCCGCCTTTGTTGGCGAGATTGACATCGGCGCCGTGATCGAGCAAATACGATCCCAGCTTGTAGTAGCGATTCTGAGTGGCAACCAGGAGAGGGCTCCAGCCATATCCGGTTGTCTCGTTGATATCGGCTCCCGCCGCCAGAAGCGTCTTCACCGAGTCGAGGTCGTCGGACTGAACTGCGTAGACCAACGGTGTCAGACCGCCGCCGTCCTTTACTGCCTGTTGTCCGCGCCGGCCCCCGCCGAACCCGAACGCCGCAGCAGCGGCATCGTCGGTGAAATCGCCGTCGGCCGTCCCGGCGCCCGCTCCACCAGCGCGGCCACGGCCACCGCCAGCGCGGCCTGCGGCGCCAGCGGCGCCCGCGCCACCTATACCGTTCGAATCGCCGCGAAGCCTGCTGAGGTCCGATAATTCGACCGACTTACCGGCGGCGAGAGCCGCTCCCTGCGCCGCAACCGCTTTTCTGGGATCGTTCGATTTTCCGAGCGCAGGTCCCCTGCCCCGTTCGGCAGGATCGGAGCGCTCCTTGATATCCGCCCCGTGATCGATCAGAAACTTGATCGCCGACGCGTGACCCTGCTCGGCAGCCCACATCAAGGCCGTCGTGCCGCGCAGCTTCTCTCTGGCTTCTACTTTGGCGCCGTGGTCCAGAAGCACCTTGATCGTATCGACGCTGCCGGTGCGCGAAGCTTCCATAAGAGGAGTTCTCCCGAACGGAAGCACTTCGTTCGCGTCAGATCCGGCCTTCAGCAGATCTTCCACGATAGCGGCGTTGCCGTTGATGCTGGCCAGCCACAACGGCGTGGAACCATCGCGATTCGCGGCCTTCGGATTTGCACCCGCCTTGAGCAGCAGCTCCACCATCTCTTTATCGGACCGGAACACCGCCCAGTGGAGCGCGGTCGCTCCATCGGGCTGCGGCACGTTTACGTCGACGTGCTTATCGAGCAGCGCCTGCACGGCTATGCTGTCCCCGCGCATCACCGCGTCCGCGACATCCGGTGTCGCTGCCGCGGAGCTCGGGTGTGGGATTGACAAGAGCAGCGGCAACAGCACAGCGCCCGCTCCGGCGCCAATGACAAAAGAGATGCGTTTCATCTGCGAGCCCTTCATCTGCGAGCGTTATAGTTTTTCCAGATGCCCGGTGCTGTCGCCGAAGCTTGTCTCGTGGATGTCATACATATCGAGCAAACTCAGCAACAGATTGCCTGTCGGTACGGTTCTGGTGGGATAGGCCAGATGGCGGCCGCCTTTCAGTTTGCCGTTCAAGCCGCCGACCAGCACGTGGGGCACATCGTAGTGAACGTGCTGATTGGAATTTCCCATGTTGCTGCCGTACAGAATCAGCGAATGATCCAGCAGAGTACCGTCGCCGTCCTGAGTCTTTGCCAGATTGGCAACGAGGTGAGCCAGCATCTTGATGTGATACTGGTTGATTTTCGAAAGCTCGGCTATCTTCTTCGGATCTTCGCCGTGATGCGAGATGCCGTGAAAACCCTGAGTGGGCGCTTCGCTCTCGGGATAGGTGCGCCCGGTAAGATCGCGGGCGAACAGCAGCGTGCCTACGCGGGTAATATCCGCCTGGAAAGCAAGCGAGAGAAGGTCGAATTGCAGCTTGATGTGTTCGTCGAAGGTCTGCGGTACGCCCACAGGAACGCTCATGTCCGACGGAGCTACCGTCGACGCCTTCATCGCGATCTGCAGACGCCGCTCGATCTCGCGCACGTTTTCCGAATAGCCGTCCAGCACATGGCGGTCGGAGGGGCTCGAATCATTGCGCAGCCGCGACAGGCTGCCTGTAAGCGAATCCAGAATACTGCCGTCCCGCTTCCTGCGCGCAGCGCGTTGCGCGGGGCTGCCGCCATCGCCGAACATCCGCTCGAATACGACCTGCGGATTCAGTTCCATCGGTAGCGGCGAAGTCGGACTTGCCCAGGAGATCGTGTTCGTGTAGGTGCAACTGTAACCCTCGCCGCAGTTACTCGAGTTCGCCCCGGGGTCTTCGACCGCAAGCTGCATCGAGGGCATCAGGTTGTTCTGGCCGATCTTCTGCGCGATCAGCTGATCGATCGTGGTTCCGCAATATACGTCGGCGCCAGCGGTCTTCTTCGGCTTGTCGGCGCACAGGAACGCCGCTGCCACCCAGTGATCGGCTCCGGTGGCGCCCGGGGGCGGTTCAGCCGAGCGGGAATGCAAACCGCTGAGGATTACGGTATGGTCGCGAAACGGCTCAAGCGGCTTCCAGTTGAAAGGAAGCGTCGCTTCGAGAGCTCCCTCCTTCTCGGGGACCCAGTAGCCGGGCGCCGCACCGTGAGGCACAAAGCACCCGACGAACCTGGGCTTGGGCGACGCGGCAGTCTGGGCCAAAGCGGTCGACGCCGGAATCATCGCATCGAGAAGCGGCAGCGCAATCGCCGCGCCGCTGCCTCGGAGAATCGTTCGTCGGGAGAGGTGCTTCTTCGTGATAAAGTTCATTACCGTTTTCTCCTCATTTTGTTATCGGGCGGCACGCAGGCGATTTCCGTCGGCGGATGTTGTTTCAGCCGCTTTCATATTTGTCTGGAATGGGGCGCTCTTTACGATCCCCATCATGATCGAAGTGAATTTGTACTGGTCCGCAGCCGATTGCCGCACGATCGTGCGCAATGTCGGCATGTCCTGATAGTCGATCCCGCGGCCCAGCGCGTAAGTCATCATCTTTTCGGTAAAGACCCGCGCGAACTGATCGGAACGGGCACCAGCGAGGCCCGCAGACTCGCGATTCCGTCGATTTTAGTGCCGTCAACCAGCTTGCCCGAAGCATCGATCAGGTTCGCCCCGTCATGGGTTCGCCAGGTTCCGGTGGCGTCGAAGTTCTCCATCGCCAGCCCGATGGGCTCGAAGATCTTGTGGCACGAGGCGCACGTCGGACTTGTATGATGCAGCTCCATCGTCTCGCGCATGGTCGGCACATGCGTATTACCGGTGTTATCAACCGGCTTGTCCTTGAGTACCGGAACGTTTGGCGGCGGGTCCGGCGGGCTGACTCCCAGGAACGTTTGCAGATACCACTTGCCTCGAGCAACAGGCGATGTCCGGGCGGCGTTTGAAGTTATGGTCAGGAGCGCGCCCTTGCCCAGCAGGCCGCGGCGCATATCGAGATCGGCCGGCAAGTCGACCCGGCGGAATTGCGAGCCATAAATGTTCGGGATCCCGTACTCTTTGGCAAGCCGCTCGTTGACGAAGGTGTAATTCGCCGTCAGCAGATCGATAATGCTGCGATCTTCGCGGACGATGCTGCCGAAGAATAATTCGACCTCTCGCTTGTAAGCTGCCCGCAGATTGTCGTCGAAATCGGGGAACAGGTTTACGACCGGCTCGCTGGTTTGCAGCGAGCGAACGCCCAGCCACTGCCCGGTGAAGTTGGTGACGAGCGCCTCGGACTTCGGATCCGCCAGCATTCTCCTAACCTGTCTCTCAAGCACCACCGGGTCCTTGAGTTTGCCCTGCGCCGCGAGATCGATCAGCTGGTCGTCCGGAACGCTGCTCCACAGGAAGAAAGACAATCGCGAAGCCAGCGCCAGGTCGTTGATTCGATAGGTCTTGCCGGGAGCCAGACTCGGGGGCTCCGCTTCCTGACGATATACAAATTCCGGATCCGCGAGTATCCGTTGCAGCCCGGCTTCGATGCCGTCATCGAAACTTCCGTTATCCCTGCGACCAGACTTGTAGAACTCCATCAGCGTAGCAAGGTCCGCGCTGGTCGCCGGACGGCGATACGCGTGTTTCACAACACTCGAAAGAATGGTATGCGCGCACGCCTCTTCATCTTTCGCGGCTGTCGGGCGGCAGACGAAAATCTTCTTGCGGGCGGCGGTCTGGGGAGCGCCGTCCGCTCCGTAAGGCCCTTCGATCCAAACCTGGCCTACATGCGGATAGAACAGAAATCCCGGTATCGAACCCGGGGTGTTCATGGTTCGCTCGAACGGAACGTTCAATTCGCTGCCCGGAATGTCATTGGTGGCAAGGAACGTGACGCCGATCGTGTGGAGGCCGGCCCGGACGGGGATGCGTTGGGTGGACTTGCCGTTGCCGGTCGTGCTGGAGATTTCTTTATCCCAGTCGAACAACCTGACTCGCTCGCCGTCGACCGTCACTTCGAGTTTCTCGCCCTTAACGCCGCCGAGAACCGCCTGGAAGTAACCCGTAACTCCCTTGACCTTGAAGGTATACTCGCCGTCGGCCGGAAACTGATATTTGATCAGGATGCCGCCGCGGGTTCCGAACGGAAGACCCTCAACGTGATAATTCTGCGCAGTGTCGGCCGGAACTTCGAAAACCGCCTGCGTGGGATTTGATACATCGCCAATCGCCAGGCGGCTGATCTTACCGGCCGCCGACAGATAAGCTTCCATCAGGGCGGGAGACAGAGTCAATGCTCCAGCGATATTATCGAAGCCATGGGTTGAATCGTCTGGAGGCAGAAACTTCGAAGCATCTACCTGTAGTCCCAGCACGTCACGAACGGCATTTGTATATTCAATCCGGTTCAGACGGTGCATGCCGGGCGGCGGCAGATAAGTGACCGCGCTTCGGTCGAGCTGGGTTTCCATCCAGTTGATCAAGCCGTTACGCGTCGCATCATCCGGTTGGGGCATTCCCGAAGGCGGCATCATGCCGGCCCGAAGTTTCCGGACGACCTTTTCACCGATCTCCGCGTGATCGCCGAGATGCGTCAAGTCCAGCTGGTCCAGCAGAAGGTTGGCCGTTTTGACCTTCGCATTGTGACATGTCACGCAATACTTATCGATAACCGCGCGCTCTGTCGCGGAGTCTCCCGGAGCCGTCTTCACCGCCGACCTGGTCGCGGCTTTCGCCGAGGGACCGGAGTGGTCGGATTGCGCGAAGACCAGAACCACCGGCAGGGTGACTGCAAAGGCGATTTCGAAAGACGTTACGAGAAATTTCCTGTTCACAGACCCTCCGCCGGCAACCGATTCTTTCCGAACGAGTTTATCATGCTTTCTGGCTTTAGATTGTCTTTATAACCACACTTGGCCCAGGTAGCTCAGCCCTTTACGGCTTTTCAATGCCATCCAGAATCGCCTGGCAGACATATTCATGCAGATCCCGATCGGTAGCCAGGGTAAATACCCGATCAAAGGTATACGGCTTCGTAAAAGCCTTCGGATCATCCAAAGTGAGCTGGACTTTCATATGTCCCAGATCCGGGCGGGTGTACCGCTCGACCAGATGCAGATCGCCGCTGTGCGGCTTTCCGGTATCGTCGAGCCAGGTTTTGTCGTTAAAACCCACGGTGTCGACGACCAAAGTATCCCCATCCCAGCTCGCGATCGACTGTCCGGTATAACTCTCGGGTTCGATCTCCAGATTATGCTTACGCCCATCCATAAAGAACCGCCGGTAACTATGGGTGTTTCCCTCCCACAGCAAGGCTATGGCGTCAGGACGCTGCACGATCTTGTAAGGTAACGGGTTCAGGCGTACCGCACCGTCGGGCAGGCAGATTTTTTCGGGATCACCCTTGCCCTTGCTCGCCTTTCGTTCGTCGTAGATCTTCTTCGCCCATGGTTGATAAGAAGGATCCGAAGGTAACCGAAGGTTCGCGGGAGGCATCCAGACTCCTGAAAAATCAACTTTGCCGGCTTCGGTTCGAGGGGTGGGACCGGACGGCGGCGCGGGTGCTTTGGCGGCGCGTACGGGCGGGACCGCTGTCAGCTTGCCGCTATCGATGTTCTCGCTGCCCGGAGCTGCTTTGGAAATCGTGGCGTCGAGGTGGCCGGGATCCTGGTTGTTCTCATTGCAGACGTACTCCGTCATTTCGAAGCTGGGCTCCAGAGTGGTCGTCCTGTTGATCACCCAAGGACTTGTTAAAGCGCCCGGATCTTCGATCGTGACCTTCATTTCCATGTTTCCGTAATCGATGCGATGGAACTCTTCCGTCAGGTGCATCGCCGGCGTGTGCGGAGTGCCCGCGAAATCAAACCACGACTTTTCGAAAAAGCCGACCGTATCGACCACGAGCGTGTCGCCGTTCCAGTGAGCCCGCGAATCGCCGTAGAAAGTTGGTTTCAGATCTTTGGGATGGCTGCTGCCGTCCACAAAGAACTGCCGGTACATATGCGTGTTCCCTTCGAACAGCATCAGCACCAGTTTCGGGGTGGCAAAAAGCGCCGTGTGATAAGGCGCGGCGCGAGGCGGACCGCCCGGGAGGCAGCGGGCTTCGTAATCCTCGGCGCCGCCGTTTGCGCGATGTTGCGCGACGATCTTCGCGGCCCACGGCTGCATGTTCGGAGCGTCATTGCCGCTTCCGCCGAATCCATTCCAGATTCCCGTCAAGTCCGGCTTGCCGTCAGACATCCGCGGCAACGGACCCGCGGGACCTTTCGCGCGCGCTCCGCGCCCGCCTGCTCTGCCGCCCGCTCGCCCCCGTGCCGGCGCGGTAGTATCCTGTGCACTCGCGGGCAGGAAGGCGAGCGCGGTAAGCGCCGCCGCGATCAGGAATGGAATACGTCTTCTCATGGGCGGTCCTTTGCCTGGCTTCTCAAGTGATCTGGCTTTCAAAAGCGCTATTGCGTGGGTTCTTCGCCGCGGGAGGAGCCAGCCCCAACTTTGCGCCCATCGCTCAGAACAACCGATCTTGCATTCGCGCTCTTCGAGCCGTCCTTCGCCAGGAAGCCTTCAACCGTAACCTGATCGCCCACTTTGAGAGAATCTCGTCTCCAGCCCTGTTTCAGCAGCACGGGAATTGCGCCGAGTTCGAAATTCCAGTTGGTCACCTGGCCGGAGGCGTCCTTGACGTCCACATAGAACCGGGCGTGCGGATTCATCCATTCCATCTTGGTGACGACGCCGGAGATCTTGATGGATTTGTTGCCATCGTACTCCGCCGCAAATGAGTGGTGCGCGAACGCCGGGATTCCGGTCATCAGGAACCCACCACAAGCAACTGCCAGAACAGCCAGATTTCGCTTCATCTTGAAAACCTCTTTACCTTTACCTGATTTCGTACCTGATCGCAAACCGCGCATCGTAGCTTATACCTTTCCGGCGCCAAACTCCATCGTCGCCTGCCGCCAGCTGACTGATATAGCAGAACGCTAACCGTGGCCTTATCAGTGCCACGATTGGAGTTATGGCGTCAACGAGTTACTTCGGGGTTACTTACGCCGAATCATTTACCGGCGAAAAATCCTGTCAAGATTTGTATATTTCAGGCGGCAGCAAGTGATATTGCTGCCGCCTCCACTGATATTGCCCGACCGTCAGAACTCGAACCGCGCAACAAGCTGACCCGTGCGCTGCGGGTACAACACCGTGGATGTATTGATCGCGCCGAAACCGGACACAATCTGCAGTCCCGGTTGCGAGCAGGCTCCATTAGTGCCGGTCGGCAGCTTGCAGGTCGGCGCAGTTTGCGGACTGATGCCGGCGCCGTTGATTGCAGGGTTGTTGAGATAGGTGCGGTTGAAGATGTTCGTGAACTCCGCCCGGACATTCAAAGTCACCCGTTCGTGAATTCGGAACTGGCGCCCAAACGCAAAGTTTTCAGTCGGCCGCCGTTGTCCGCGGAAATCGTTGTAAAACGTCGAACCGCCATACTGCCCTGGGGCGGGGTTCGCCCAGGCCGCCGGGTTCAATACGAACGTGTTATTGGGATCGTAGCAATGGCAGTTGAGATTCGTCAGATAGAGCGGCTGACCCGTGCGGATCTGAGTCTGACCCGTCTGGAAGGTCAAGTTGCTGATCGTCCCCAGAGTGAGGTTGCTGGGATACCCGGTCCCATTCGCGGTCGGCACAGCCAGAGGGGTAGCGCTCGAGTAATAACCAAAGCCGTTGAGCGTCCAATCGCGCACGAACCACGAAATCGCCTTCGGACCCCATTTGGGAAGCGTGTAAGTGAAGCCGACGCGCATGACCAACGGTTGATCCAGCGACGAAATCGCCTTGGCGAGCGATCGATTCTGCACGTCCGGTGTTCCGCCGAACGTATCCATCGACTTCGACCAGGTAAACGCCCAATTGAACTGCAGCCCATGAGAAAAACGCTTGTCCGCGGTCAACTGAAGCGAGTTATACCAGGAATCACCCAACGGGGGATTCACCAGAGCGATCGTAGTGAACTGAGGATACGGCCTCAAAGACTGAGCGACCGTTGCGGTCAGAGGAAAGTTCGGAAACGGGAGTTTGTTCTGGAAACGCCCGGCGCCGGCGGACCCGATCGGCGCCAGAAGAGTCGCGAGATCGGCCGGATTATTGAGGCTCAGCCCATTCGCGCTCAAGATAGAGGTGCTCAGATAATTATAATTGGTCAGCGCCGACCCGACGTAAGTCGGCCACCAGATGCCGCGATTGCCGATGTAGGATGCCTGAAACACGAGATTTCTGGCCAGCTCCCGCTGCACGCTGAGACTCCACTGATACTGCCGCGCCGGCCGGCCGGCGTTCGGGTCATAAAACTGCGGACCCGGTCCCGGAACCACTCCGCCGATCGGGTAAAAGCCGGGATTGAAGTTCGGCCATGCGATCTGGGACGGCGTAATCGGGACGCCACCGATAGTCACACCCTGACCCAAGGTCATGAGCGGGGCCCCGAGAGTGGATGAAGGCGGGAATCTGTTGGCGGCAGCGGCGTTTCCGCTCGCGGCGCCGAAGACCTGAGCTACGCCGGTACCTGTGTAGGCAATACCAAATCCACCGCGCATCACTGTTTTCGGGAGCACCTGCCATGCGAAGCCAAAGCGCGGTCCGAAAGCCCAGGGATAATTCTTCGCGAAGGGACAGTTACAAGTAGCCTGATAGGTGACGCCTCCTGGATGCCCTCCGACCGTTGGGTTTGCGAGGTTGGGCGAGAGATTCGGAGAGCGGCCGTATTGCTCCGTATAGTAAGTCGAATAGTCGTAACGAAGACCGAGGTCGACGGTGAGTTTGCGGGTGACTTTCCAGCTGTCCTGCGCATAGCCTGCCCACTGCTGTTTGCCGAAGCGCACTTCGGATGGTGGATCCACCTCAGCCGTGTCAACCGAGCCCATCAGGAAGCTGGCGTAAGGCAAGCCAATGTGGTTGCCACCGATGTTGGCGGTGCTGACGCCGCTCGCCGTGCTCACGAGGTAAGGCATCGCCGTCTGCGCGCTGCTGAAACCGTATGTGCCCTGAAGGTTGCTGACCGTGAAAGTGTAACTTCCCTGAAACTCGGCGCTGCCGCCAAATTTAAAGGTATGGTTGCCTTTAACCCAGGTGAGATTCGCAATGGAGTCGAAAATGCTGTACTTGTTATCGGCTCGTCCCGGAGGGCCCGCGATGCTGGTTCCACCGGCGGTAACGTCGGAGAGACCGGTCAAAAGAGGGAATGTGGCGGGCATCTGGAAAGCCGCGCTGCATAAGCCCAAATTTCCGCAAGCGTCGTAATTCGGTGTTACCGAGGGTCGGCCGAGGTAGTCCTGATCGTAACCCGCTCCAAGGTGCAACAGCACCGTCGGCGCGATGGTACGGTCATAATTCAGGCGCTCCCGGGAAGAATAGATGCCGCCGCCGAATGTACCCGAGATGGGTTGCGGCGCGCCGTCTTCACCATAGCCCGACTGTGTGAAAGTCATCGTGCGGCTCCAGAAGAAAGAAAGCTTGTCTTTGGACGACAGGACCTGATCGAGCTTGAGCGACGGAGCCTCGGTGTCTCTTGAGACAGGCTCCGTATTCTGGAAGTTATTGACGACGCCGGTCGCATTGCAGGGCGGCCCGGTTACGCAGAAAGGCGACGGAATCAGGTTCTGGATCTTCAGGGCGACGGGATCCCAGAGGCTGGAGGGGATCATGTTTCCGGTGAATGGATTGGTTACGACCTGGCCATTGGGCGCAATCGACCTCGTATTCGGGTTGTAGATCGTGTCGGCAATAATCGGCCGTCCGAGCGGATCGGTACCGAGATTCTTGTTACCGGTCGCCGTAATCGCGGCGCTGAAATCGCCGTTCCGATATGCGTTCGTGGGTACTGTGAACGTGCTCGGCAGAAAATTCTGATTCTGGAGGAACTGCTCCCAGCTGAAAAAGAAGAAAGTCTTGTTACGGCCGTCATAGACTTTGGGAATACGAATGGGACCTCCCAAAGTGACGCCGTAGTCGTTGCGCCGCTGCGCGGGGCGCAGGTGCTCTCCGTGGCCATTATTCGTGAAGGGCTGGCCAGCGTTGAGAAATTCGTTTTGATAATACTCGTACGCGCTGCCGTGATACTGGTTTCCGCCCGACCTCATGGTGACATTCATGACCGCGCTGCCGGCCTGTCCGAATTCCGCGGCATAGTTACTGGTCTGAACCGTCCATTCCTGGATCGAATCCATGCCGGGCTGATTCTGCTGATTGGCTCCCTGGCCGAGAATGTTCGTTCCGTCCATGCCGTCGATCAGGACCTTCTCCGATCCCGCAACACCGCCGTTGATGCGCACCGTGGGGCCGGTGAATGGAGGGCCGGGCTGATAGTAGGCGCCGGGCAGCAGAGCGACGATGTTGAACGGGTTACGAATACCGGAGGAACTGGACCCGACAGCCAGCAACGGCAGGGTGTCCATCGTTTTCGTAGCAATCGTATTGCTCAATTCGCCGCTTTCCGTCTGTAGTTGGGGCGCCTCTCCCTGAACGGTGACCGATTCCGTCGAGTTACCGAGCTCAAGAGTGACATCGACGCGGATAGTCTGCGCCGCCTGAATCACAAGGCCCGGGCGTATGAATTTCTTGAATCCGGGCACGGTAACGGTAAGCACGTAAGTCCCGGAAGGCAATTGAGGAATGGTGTAGTTGCCGGTGGCGGAGGCGGCGACCGGGTACAGCGCTCCGGTATCCGCACTGCGGGCTTCGACGGCGGCGTTTGGGACGACGGCTGAGGCCGGGTCGGTAACCGTCCCGGTAATCGTCCCGCGATCGCTCTGAGCAAACAGAACCGCGGAAGCGAGGAGAAAAGCAGGCAGAAACGTTAGGCGCATTGGAGTCTCCTTGGACGGGGCGTGCGTCGCCGGCTCGATACGGACGGAGAGGGCCGTGGCTCGCCGAACTCGCGACACTCCTCGCGAGCCCCGCGGTGAAAACCAGCGGCAGCTATCAGACAATCCCCTGTCGGCACCCGAAGACGTTTTCCCTGGGTGTGAAGTTTATAAGGGCGTCCGCGCCGTGTCAAGCCTTTTGTCAAAAAGAGATATGTCACTCGACGGCGGATCTCCGGCGAGATCCGCCGGCGCGCGCGGTTTCGGGCGCCGGCCGAGCGTTTCTGACATGTGAACCGTCCCCGCCCTGGGCAGTTGCATCACCCGGAGGATTCCGTCTGGTACGAGGCGGGTCGAAGTTCGCCGTTATGGTGAACTGCCTGACGCGGTATCGTTTGATTTTCCATGAAAGAACGACTCGAGGCCTTCATGGCGCGGCGCGGTTCGCTGCTGCTGATGTGGTTGCTCGTCATCCTGATTCTGATCGGCCCGATCGCGGATTCGTACCCGCACGTCGGAGCCGCGATGGCGCTGCTGATTCTTGCGAGCGTCATTGCCGGGGCGAGGCTCCCGGCCAACCGGAAGATCGTTGTTCGGCTGGTATTTCCGGTCTCCGGCCTTTGGATTGTGGTTCGCCTGCTGGAAGCTTTCGGGAATCGGCCGGAATTTTACAACCTGCTTTCGCACGGTGTCGGGTTGCTCCTCTCCTGCACGATTCTCTGGGGCATACTGGGCCGGCTGGACTCATCCGAGGTAACGAGCGGCATCCTCTCCGAGGCCTTTATCTGCTATCTCGTCATCGCGATCGCGTACTCGCAGCTTTACTGGCTGCTCGGCGGGTTATTTGCAGACTCCTTCAACGAAAACCTGCCGCGGGCCAGAAGCGCGGAATACCTGTACTTCAGTATGATCACGCTTTCCGGCGTCGGTTACGGCAGAATTGCTCCCGTGAACCCCTTCGTGCGGATGATCGCGGCCTTCGAAAGTATGACCGGGATCTTTTACATCGCCGTCGTAGTGTCGAGGCTCGTCGCTTCTTATCGTTCCCGGCGAGACGTCGCGCAGTCTTCGGGCAAAGATCGCCAGATCCTGTAACCGGCTGCTGCTCGGTAAGTGTTTGCAAACTTGCAGCTACGCTTCAGAGCCGCGCACGCAGGGTACTGAAAAAGTAGCAAAACGCTTGCTTCCGTGCGCGGATCAGAAGGTGTATCCGCGTGTTTGCAGACACTTACCGAGCCACGACCGGAAGGGAGTGCTCCATGGCCCGCAGCGGGCCGCCAAAGGGAATGAAGACACCGCGCAGCCAGTGTGGGGCCAGGGCTTCCGCGCTGCCGCCGAGCTTCCGCTCGGCGAGGAGCTTTACGTCAGCGCCGGTATCGTACGAACCGCGTCTTCGACAGAGTGTCATTCGAAAAGCCTTTTCAGCAACCTCTTAGAACTGGAATCGCGCAACAAGCTGGCCCTGCCTGGGTTGCGCATATACCGTTCCGGTATTGATGTAGCCGAAGCCGCTCGTAGTCTGGCCCGTCGCCGATGTCAACTGGCCTGCGGCGGCATTGGTAGCCGTCGGGTTATTAACTTCCGTCCGGTTGAAAATATTGGTAAATTCCGCCCGAATCTGCAATGACGCTCTTTCCTTGATGCGGAAGACGCGTCCCAAAAGACATGTTTTCAGCCGGCCGGCGTTGTTGCCGGTAGTCGTTGTAGTATGCGGCCGCAGTGCCGAATTGCCCCGGGGGCGGGTCCGCCCAGGCCTTCGGATTCAGGACGAAAGTCTGGTTCGGATTGTAGCAATGGCAGTTGAGATTCACTGTAAAGAGCGGCTGACCGGGTACCCGGATCCACAAACGTTCCATTGCTCGGCGAAGCGGCGTAGCCGCCGGTGAACAGATATGTCGCGAGCGCGTTATTCGCGAGCGGGACCATAATCGGCAGGCCGCTCCCATACCGCAGCACCGCGCCCACGGTCCAGTCGCGAGCGATCCACGACAGGACCTTGTTTCTTCCGATAAATCCGCCGCCCTTCAGATTGGGCGTCGTGTAATTCGCCGCAAACGTGAATAGAAAGGGCTGGTCGAAACCCGAAAGGTACTTGTTCTGTCGCCGGTTCTTGACGTCGTTCTGCGCCGGGTTCACAAATCCCGGAACGAAGTCCTGCTCGGACCCGATATATTCCTGCTTTGACCAGGTAAATGTCCCCGATAAAATCCAGTCCATGGGAGAACCGCTTTGTTGCTTTCGACTGAAGCGAGTTATACCAGGTGTCGCCGAGCGGCGGATAATTGAAAATCGCGTGGTGAACCGCGGGTAGGGGCGCAGCGCCTGCGCCACGCTGGCTCCCGTGGGAAACCCGGATACGGCAATGTAAGCCCGCGCGCAATCGCCGCCGGCGAACTAATCGGCGAACTCAACACTGCCCGGTCGGCGGGTTACTCAGATCGAATCCGTCGGCGGCCGGTGAAGCAACGGTGTTCTGATTCGGCTGAATCATCGCCGAGGCGATTCACCAGACGCTGCGGTTGGCGACATACGACGCTTCGACCACCAGATTTTTCGCGATTTCGCGTTTCAAACCGAAACTCAGGAAAGCGTGCGCGCGGGCCTCCCGGTCGATCGCCAGCAGCGGCGCGGATACCGTGCCGGGAAGCGGAAGCTGGCCGGGATCGAAATTCGGCCACGTGACTTTATAGGGCATCCCCTGCGCCATTACGAACGCCGGATATCCGCAGGAAGGCGCGCTGTAGCGGTTCTGGGAACCCGTCGAGAAGGAAAGCGAGTTGTTATCGTCCGTCTTGTAGTACGACACTCCCGCTCCTGTGCGCAATACGGCTTTGGAGTTGATCTGATACGCCAGCCCGATGCGCGGCCCGTAGGCAAACGGATAATTGCTCGCAAGGTGACATTGGCATCGTCCGGGCAGGTAACTGTCGAAGACCGTAGCGCCCTGCCTTCCTCCGGCGCTCGGATTCGGAGTACTCGGCCCGAAATTCGCCAGGAGGCCGTATTGCGACTGCAGGTAAGTGCCGAAATCGTACCGCAGACCGTAATCCAGAGTCAGCGTCCTTGTCACTTTCCAGGAGTCCTGAACGAAATACGAAAAGGAGTGACTGCCCACGCGCGTCTTTGTGGGAACGCCCGTGAAGCCGTTGTCCACCAGGCCCGGCAGAAAGCTCGCGTAGCCGCAACCCACACTGCCGGCCTCAGGCTTCGAAGAGTCTGCTCCAAAGGAAATTCACGAGCAACTCATGTTTGCATGCATTTTCATCACGGCTTGCGGCAAACTTGCGGATGCGCGGTAAGTTACTTCAAGTGCGACAACTCGGCGTAGAAATGGTCGAGTTGATCGCCCGTGAAGTTAAGCCGCCCGCCGAGATCGTCGGTCTTAAGTTCCGCCATTAACTGGTTTTTCGGAACGCCGTTCCTGACGAGCAGCGCCGCGTGGGAAACCAGAGTATCGACCCTGCTCTTAAACCCTTCCAGATCGGATCTCGTGACTGTCGGTCCCGTGCCCGGCACCACCACGTCGAAGTCGAGTTTCAGAACTTCCGCGAGCACCGAACCCCAGCCTGCCAGACTACCGCCCGCTGAATAATCGGGATCGGGAACAGGAGCAAAAAGATCTCCCACTGCGACCACTCTCAAGTTAGGAAAATACACGACCGTATCGCCATCGGTATGAGCATTTCCAAAATGCAGGGGGCCTCGATTCCGCCTAACCTTAACGTAAGGTGTTGGTCATAAGTCCTGGTCGGCAATCCCGCTTTTCCGCCCGCCGTATTGTAAGTAGTCAGACTTTCTTTTACATTTTCCTGCGCCAGGATCTGAGTAGCGTCTTCCAGGAACCTGGAATTGTTCCGTGTGATTCTCGTGATAGTCGGTGTTAATCAGGACACGCACTGGCTGATCGGAGATCTTATGCGCCTGCTCCAGAAGCTCATCATAGTTGCCGGGAAGCTTGCCGTCCACGATGATCAGCCCGCTCGCGCTTAACCGTAGCAGCGAATTACAACCACCGCCGGAAATCAGGTATAAACCGGTCTTGACCAGTTCCGCTTTCAGCGCGCCTCTGCTCGGCGGATGGTTCGCCCGGGTGTAGTGTGCGGAGCCGGCAACCGCCAATATCGTCGACAAAAGGACGATTGTGGACGGCCTGCCTGCGCGCAGGATCTTCAGGAACATCTGGTCTCCAGAAACAAATCGGAACCCGCGTCATGGATCCGTGGCCTGCGGAGGCCACGGACCTTTGGACCCGTTCGTCCGCCGCTACTTCGCGAAGGCGTAGAACTTGTTGTTGCCCGTATAGCCCGGTATGCCGAGGTGCGTGTACCCCGAACCCCAGAACACATTCTCGCCCACGATAGTGGCGCCGGCGTTGACGGATGAGCCCGCCGCATGACTCCAGACGGTGCTGCCGTCCGTCGCATTCAGGGCAAGCATGGTCGGCGCCGTAGCCGAACCCGCCATCGAGCCCACATAGACTACGCCGGAAGCCACAGCCAGAGGACCCAGGTCGACCGCGCCGTTAGGGTCCGCTACCTGCCACAGGATTTTTCCCGTCGCGGGATCCAGCGCGGCCCAGGCCGGCGCTGCCCACACGCGCAGGCAGCCCGAAAGCCGCGTAAGGGATGCCGTAAAGGTTGGCGATCTCGACGTAGATACGAGTCCCGTCGCTCGCCGACCCCCATTCCATGCCTCCCAGGGACGAGCCAGGACCTACCTGGGTCTGCCATAATAGCGCGCCGGTATCCGGATCCAGCGCATAGTAAATCCCGCTCTTCTGTCCCGCGCCGATGATCGTCTTCGTCGTTGTGCCGGTCTGGTACGTGATTTCATTCGGAGCCGAACCGAAATCGTAGTCGGGACCAGGCTGGTCGGACAGTTGGTGAACGTCACGAAGCAGTCCACGTTCCAGAAGTCGCTGCCGTCGGTCACACCCAGCGACTGCTGATTCCAGTTCTCCATCCGCTTGGCCCATTTCACGGCCCCGCTGTGCATATCGAGCGCAAGAATCGAATCCGCATGATTGTCAGGCGACTCGCAGGAAGGCCTGGTACCGCCGTTGGCAATGCAGGCGACAAAAACCGGGTCGGTCGGGACGCTGTAGTTGTTTCCGGTCCCCACGAACACCGTTCCGCGGGCAGTGTCGACAACGGGATTGCTACCCCAAACCGCGCCGCCGCTATAACCCGCGGGAACGGTGAACGTTTCCCATAATTTAGCGCCGGTGGTGGCGTTCAGCGCCACAACGCTTCCGCTTACCGAGCAGCACTGGTAGAAGGTGGACCCGGCGGCGGCCGCGAATTCCTCGTTTGAAGTCATAGGCACGTACACATTGCCGCCCGCCACAACCGGCGAGCCTGTGATGACTGGAAATGCGTTCGATGTGGTCGGCTGAACCTTCCAGATCAATGCGCCGGTCGAAGCGTTAATCGCCAGCAGCCATCCGGTCGGCCCCGACGTGACGTACTGCGTGCCGATGTACACCACGCCGTTCACAACCGTCGGGCTCGTGCGGGAGACCGTGCCCGCCGCAAGGCCATAATCTGAAAGCTGATGAGACCACGCCACGTGACCGTTCTCGGCTCCCACTGCCCAGAGCTTGCCGCCCCAGTCGGGGAAATAGACCAAACCCATGCCGACCACCGCCGCACGGGCAGACACGTCCCCACCGGTGGTAAGGATCCATTTTCGGTTTCAGCTTCGCAATTTGCTTCGCGGACATGCTGTTGCCGAGCGGGCGTGGTTGTGGCGGCCGTGTTTGCCACATTCTGTCCGAACATGGGCCAGTCGGACGGGCCTTGCGCCATGAGCGGGCTTATTGCAAAGGCTCCGAGCACAATGCTGAGAAGTCGTTGACGCGCGCGGGCGCGGTTTCTCTCACACAGGGTCTTGCATCTCTTCCATTTTCGACGTTTCTCCTCGGTAATTGAAGTGGTTACGGAAGTCGCTCTAATGTCCGGGACGGTGTTTGGGTGCTCCGGCAGGACTTCGGCAATGGCGAATACCACTCCAGGCCGAAGTGCCGAGCGTAGCACAAATGTGCGGCTTCACTCCTCAATCCGTGCCAACTTAACGACAAAATGAGCCGTGCAGTACCAATAGCCCATCTGTTTGGGTTCCGCTCACTCGATCCGGCTGGAGCAAATCCCAATCCATCCCAGCTATCTAAGTCCGTCTGAGAGCTCGAACCCGCTGAAACGCTCATCATGTGGAAGCCGGATCGACAGGCTTGCGCCACGTGACCGATTACAGGCGTGCCGACATCGCGCCTCGGTCCCAGCATCGTGGCTAAGGAGCCTTGGTCTGACTTAGGCGCCGGAAGCGGAGTCTGTTCTCGGAGAGGCGGACGCTTCAGCCGCGAGTCACTGAACTGGCAGGATTGCAGTCGCCGTCTCGACCTGTCGCCAGGGGCAAGGTGCAGATTGACGCGATTCGCGAGCCGTGCACCTTGCGCCTTAATCACCTCCGCCTGCACCCAAAGCTGGGGGCAGTCTGAAGTTGACTTTCAGATCCGAAAAACAGATGCGCCAGGAAATC
>CAWHSB010000039.1:0-244144 GCA_963831795.1 Terriglobia bacterium
ATGAACAGCTCGAGCTTGTGTCCGAAAGTGATCGGTACGTCGAGTCCCATCGCCGCGGGATTGTTGACGGCGGCTACCGCGATGAAGACCGCCGCGAGGCCGACCAACGAGTGCATCGCTGCGACCAGTTCGGGCATTGAGTCATCTGCGACACGCCGCGCGACGATCGCGCCGACAGCGGCGCCGACCGCGATCCCACCCAGGATCGGCAAGACGTTCTTGCTGTGCGAATAGACCAGCGCCAGCGTCACCAGCACCGCGATCGCCATGCCGACCATGCCGAACAGGTTGCCGCGGCGGGCTGTATGCGGGCTCGACAATCCCTTGAGCGCGAGGATGAAGCTCACCGACGCGACCAGGTACCACAGTGCGAGTTGATTGGCGCTCATGCGTCTCCCCGTGTCGGTTCCGGGATGCATCGCTGCGCAGTGCGCATCATTGGCCGCGGGCTTCGGCTCCTTTTTCTTGAACATCTCGAGCATGCGCCGCGTGACCAGGAAGCCGCCGAAGGTGTTGATCGAGACCATCGCCACTGCCGACGCACACCGAGCCAGCCGCCCCAGTCGAATGCCGCCGGGCCCGCGGCGAGCATCGCGCCGACCAGGATGATGCTCGAGATCGCGTTGGTGACCGATCATCAGCGGCGTGTGCAGCGCGGGCGTCACCGTCCACACGACGTGATAGCCGACGAAGATCGCCAGCGCGAAGATGATGAGGTTGACGACGATGGGATCGGGGCGGTCATGGTGTACTCCGATGCGGAAGTGCTTTCACGACGAGACGCCGAAATGCCGGGAAGGGCGAATCCCGGCTGTCCTCTGCGTCTGTGCGTCTCTTGGCGAGACTCATTTCTTCGTCACGACCTGCCCGGCATCGCAGATCAGCGTCGCCTGCACGATCTCGTCGTCGCGGGCGATCTTGAACTCGCCGGTCTTCAGGTTGAGGGACAGCGCGAGGAAGTTGAGCACATTGCGCGCGTATAGCGCGGACGCGTCGGTGGCGACCAGCGCGGGCAGGTTGGTGGTGCCGACGATCTTCACGCCGTTCTTCTGCACGACCTTGCCTGCTTCCGAGCCTTCGACATTGCCTCCCTGCTCCACGGCCAGGTCGACGATCACCGATCCGGGCTTCATCGCGGCCACCGTGTCGGCCTTCAGCAGGCGCGGCGCGGGGCGGCCCGGGATCAGCGCCGTGGTGATCACGATGTCCATCTGCTTGCAGCGCTCCGCGATGATTCCCGCCTGCCGCGCCATCCACTCCGGCGGCATCGGGCGCGCGTAGCCGCCGACACCTTCGGCGATCTTGCGTTCCTCGTCGTTGGCGTAGGGCACGTCGACCCATTTGCCGCCGAGCGACTCGACCTGGTCCTTGACCGACGGGCGCACGTCGGTAGCCTCGATCACCGCGCCGAGGCGCTTGGCGGTCGCGATCGCCTGCAGGCCCGCCACTCCGACGCCCAGATCAGCACGCGCGCCGCCTTGACGGTGCCCGCCGCGGTCATGAGCATCGGCATGAACTTGGCGTATTCGTTGGCGGCGATCATCACCGCCTTGTAGCCGGCGATGTTCGCCTGCGACGAGAGCACGTCCATCGACTGCGCGCGCGAAATGCGCGGCAGCGATTCGAGCGCGAAGCCGGACACCCCGGTGGCGGCCATGGCGGCCATCCCCGCCGCATCGAACGGATTGAGATTGCCGACCAGGACCGCGCCCGATTTGAGCCTTGGAAGTTCGTCCGTGGTCGGTGCGCGCACCTTGAGCACGAGATCGGCGCCGAGCGCCTCCTGCGCGCTGCCGATCCTGGCGCCGGCCGCGGCAAAATCGGCATCGGGAATGCGGAGGTAACGCCTGCGCCGCCTCGACGACGATCTGGTGCGCCGCGCTGGCCGCGAGCTTCTTGACCGTCTCCGGGGTGGCGGCGACGCGTGTCTCGCCCGGGCGGGTTTCGCGTGGAATGCCGATAACATCGGAAGGATCCCCAAAAGGCTGCTCCGCATGCGTCCGGCACGAATCGACACCACAACGGCGGTCGGTCGTTTTCGATATGCTAACACCAGGCGCGGGAGAGCCCTAATTTCGTCGCATCAACGGATTGGACGCAACGCAATCCGGCCTACAGCGCCTGCGCGATCGCCGGCCGAGGTCGGCGTCGTCGCCTTGCCGCCTAGGTCGGGCGTGCGGGCGCTCGCGGATCGGCCAGCACCTGCTCGATCGCCGCACGACTGCCGCCGCCGCTTCGTGATGACCCAGATGCTCGAGCATCAGCGCGCCCGACCAGATCTGCCCGATCGGATTGGCGATGCCCTTGCCTGCGATATCGGGCGCCGAGCCGTGCACCGGCTCGAATGTCGAGGGATATAGCCGCTCCGGATTGATGTTCGCCGAGGGCGCAATGCCGATCGTTCCGCACACCGCGGGACCGAGATCGGAAAGAATGTCGCCGAACAGGTTGGAGCCCACCACGACGTCGAAGCGATCCGGACGCTGGACGAAATGCGCGCTGAGGATATCGATGTGGAACTGGTCGACGCGAATATCGGGATAGCGACCGACATCTCGCGAAAGCGCTCGTCCCAGTAAGGCATGGTGATCGAGATTCCGTTGGACTTGGTCGCGGACGTGACATGCTTCGCCGGACGCGTCTTCGCAAGTTCGAAGGCGAACTTCAGGATGCGATCGACGCCCTTGCGCGTAAAGATGGTCTGCTGGAACACGTCTCGCGATCGGTTTCCTCGAAGACGCGGCCGCCCACCGACGAATATTCGCCTTCGGTGTTTTCGCGCACCACCACGAAGTCGATGTCGCCGGGCTTGCGATTGGCGAGCGGGGAAGCGATGCCGGGCATGAGCCGGCAGGGTCGCAGGTTGGCGTATTGGTCGAAGCGACGCCGCCACTGGATGAGCGAGCCCCACAGCGAGACGTGGTCGGGAACCGTTGCCGGCCAGCCGACCGCACCGAAATAGATCGCCTCGTGCTTGTGGATCTGCTCGAACCAGTCTTCAGGCATCATCCGGCCGTGCTTGACGTAGTAGTCGCAGCTCCAGGGCAGCTCGTCCCACGTGAATGCGAAGCCGAACTTCCGCCCCGCCGCTTCGAGCGCGCGCATGCCCTCGGGCATGACTTCCTTGCCGATGCCGTCCCCGGCGATCACGGCGATGCGATGCGCAGCCATTGACTCCTCCTGTTCGTGGAATTCTAGCAGGGTGCCTTATGCTCGCGGCTCCGAAACAGGCCGACATCGCCGGCAAGTCACAACGCGATATGCCAACTCCAACGCCCGCACGGCATCGCCGCAGCATCCTGTTCATGACGGCCGCCGCGATGTGCTGGTCCACCGGAGGCATTCTGGTGCGACAGCTTTCCATCACCAACGCGTGGGAAATCGTGTTCTGGCGATCGCTTTTCATGGCGCTGTTCGTCGCGGGCACGCTGCTGGTCCTGCACGGGCCACGCGTGGCCGCGCAGGTCGCGGCGGTCGGCTGGCCCGGGGTGTTCTCGGGTGTGTTTCTGGGCGGTACTTTTTTCTTCTTCATCGCGTCGGTCACGCGCACGACCGTCGCCAACACCTTCCGCCGACGAGCGTCTCGCCGTTTCTGGCTGCAATCGCCGGGCGGCTGGTTCTGCGCGAAACCGTTCCCGTGCGAACGTGGCTTGCCATGGGCATAGCATTCGGCGGCATCGTCATCATGTTCTCGGATTCGCTCGACGGCGGCCGCGCCGCCGGCAACCTGCTCGCATTGGGCGTGTCGGTGTGCTTCGCGCTCAACCTGACGATGCTGCGAAAATTCCGCGCCAAGACGGACATGCTGCCGACGGTAATGCTCGCCGGCGTCTTCTCGCTGGTACCAGCGTTCCTCCTGGTCGATGGCTTCGCGGCGAGCGGACACGACCTCGCGGTGCTCGTGTTCATGGGCTGCGTGCAGCTTGGTGCGGGATGCCTGTTGATGACCGCGGCGTCGCGCGATCTCTCGGCGACCGAGCTCGGCCTGCTGGCACTCCTCGAACCAATTCTGGGGCCGATCTGGGTGTGGGTGCTGATGGACGAGCAGCCGTCCACGTTGGCGCTGGCGGGTGCGGCGGTGGTGTTGTCGGGGTGGTCCTGGCCAACGAAGTCTTCGCTGCATTCGAGTCACGCGGCGCGATGCAGGCCATGCGCTGACAGCGCCGCTCGCGCAGCAGGACGTCTGGCTTCGGGTGGCGAATTCGCGCTATGCTCCGCGGCTCGCCCCACCGTACAGCGCCCTTGAAACAGACCTTTCTAGACTTCGAACAGCCGATCGCCGATCTGCAGACCAAGATCGACGAGCTGCGCTACGTGCACGAGGACTCGGCGGTCGACATTTCCGACGAGATCGCGCGCCTGACCAAGAAAAGCCAGCAGCTCACCAAGGAAATCTACTCGAAACTCACGTCGTGGCAGATCGCGCAGGTAGCGCTACCTGCAACGCCCCTATACGCTCGACTACATCGCCGGCATGTTCACCGATTTCCACGAACTGCCCGGCGACCGGGCATCTACGCGACGATCCCGCGATCGTCGGCGGCCTGGCCCGCTTCAACGGTGCACCGTGCGTGGTGCTCGGTCACCAGAAAGGTCGCGACACCAAGGAAAAGATCTATCGCAATTTTGGCATGCCCCGCCCCGAGGGTTATCGCAAGGCGTCCTGCGCCTGATGAAAGCTCGCCGAGAAAGTTCGGGCTGCCGCTGTTCACGCTCGTCGACATGCCCGGTGCGTTTCCCGGCATCGGCGCCGAAGGAGCGCGGGCAGTCCGAGGCGATCGGCCGCAACCTCTACGAGATGGCGGGCCTGGCCACGCCCGTCATCGTGACGGTGATCGGCGAGGGTGGGTCGGGAGGAGCACTTGCGGTTGCAGTTGGCGACGTCGACGCTGATGCTGCAGTAGTCGACGTATTCGGTGATTTCGCCCGAGGGGTGTGCGTCCATCCTGTGGAAGTCGGCGTCGCAGCGCCGAGGAAGCCGCCGAGACGCTGGGCATCACCGCACCACGATTGAAGACGCTGGGCCTGATCGACCGGTCGTGACCGAGCCGATCGGCGGCGCTATCACGACCACGCCGCCATGATGATCACGCTCAAGAAGTCGCTGGCCGAGGCCTTCGCCGGCCTCAAGGAACGCCCGTCGAAACGCTGCTGGATAGCGCGCGAGGACCGAGCTGCTGGGCTATGGCAAGTTCAAGGAGACTCACCACCGGTGATCGCGTCGCCGCAGCTCTCCGCGGCGGCGGCGCCGCGACTCGGGACGCGGAGCACCCGGTCGCCGTCGCGATCCGGTGCGCGGTGGACGGATTCGTGTGCCTTGCTGCACGCGCTGGCGATCAACGCTGTCACGGCGGGCTGGACTAGGGTCCCGCTCGTCGCGCTGGTCCGCGATGTCGGCGGCGCACGCCGTCACCGTGTCGGCAGTCCACTCGACCACGCATCGCGTCGACCTGGCGGCGAGCGCTGGGCGTACTTCCGCGGCGTCGTGCGCTTCGCGGCGTTCCGTTCATCTCGCACAGGCTCGAACTTCGCGCACGTCTCGAGGCCAACGCTCGGAGCGCCCGCGAGCCGCGCTCGCCACCGCGGTCGCTGAACGGCGTTGACGCCGACGCGGTGGCACTCGCGCATCACGCGGACGACCAGGCCGAGACCGTGCTGCTGCAACTTCTTCGCGGCGCCGGGCCGCCCGGCCTGGCGATGCCACGCTTCCGGCGGGCTCGTGTGGTGACGCCTGCGCCCGGCCTGCTGGGCCCGCTTCGGGCGGTGGTCGATGGACTCTCGACGATTCCGCGCCACCACACTCGCTGGCGTGGATGACGACCCGAGCAACGCCGATCGTCATACCGCCGCAACCTGCTCAGGCACGTCATTCCCGGACTGGAGGCCGCTCCGGGCTATCCTGCAACGCTTCTGCGAGCCGCGGCAGACCTATGCGAGGCTTCCGGCTGCTCGACGATCTCGCGCACCACGACGCCGACGGCGTTCGCCGGCGGATCTCGCGCGCGCGGTCTCCCGCTCTCGATCCGCCTCGCGCACGCAATGTGTTGCGCTGGTTTCTTCGCCAGCGGCCTGCGCGCGCCGTCGCGCGCGCAGCTCGCGGCGATGCTGCCCAGGTGCGCGGCGCGCGGGCCGCGCCGGTCCGATGCTCACGCTCGACATCGCGGCCTCGGACTCCATGCGCGGGCGCGTCGCGTCCATCGCCGGCGCCCCCGCCGGTTTCGCGCTGCACTGGAACGGGGGAGACCGAACTGCGTAGCTCCCGCAGGGGTAGCGCCTTTTCCGAGCGGGTCGGACAGTGGCGACGGCGCTTCGGGACCACAACATTGCGGGCGTCGCGCTCGCGGTGCGCAGCCGGGCCGGTGGCGAACGGCTCCGCTGCACGCGGATCGGCCGCGACCGCGCCGGTCAAGTCGCCGTCGCAGGACAGCGGGTCTCCCGCACTGGGAACGCGAGGCACTCCCGTTGCCTGTGGTGCGGGGATTCGCCTGGTCGCGGTTCCGGGATCGGCGTCGATCTGGCGTTGTGCCGCTCGCGGCAGCAGGACTCGCCTTACCTGGACACTCGAGTGCCCCGGCACCACAGCAGGCTGACCGGCACGGGAGGGCCCGGCGATTGACAAGCGCCTGTCGGCCGCGGGCCTAAATGCAGGGATAGGTAAGCTGCCACGTACAGTTCGCCGTTACAACGTATACCGTTTGGAGGTTACCCGATGAAGTTCACCGTCGCCGCGGCGCGTTGCGGCCGTGCTCGTGTTGCGCTATGCGCGTCCGCCGTTCGCCCAGGCACCCGATCGTCATCAAGTTCAGCCACGTGGTCGCCGCCGGACACGCCCAAGGGCAAGGGCGCGCAGCGCTTCAAGGAACTGGCCGAGGAGCGCACCAAGGGCACGCGTGAAGGTCGAGGTCTACCCGAACAGCCAGCTGTACAAGGACAAGGAGGAGATGGAGGCGCTGCAGCTCGGCTCGGTGCAGATGCTGGCGCCGTCGCTGGCCAAGTTCGGCCCGCTGGGCGTCAAGGAATTCGAGGTGTTCGACCTGCCGTTCATCTTCGACAACTACGGACGAGCTGCACAAGGTCACCGAGGGCCCGGTCGGCAAGCACCTGTTCAGACAAGCTGGAGCCCAAGGGCATCACGGGCCTGGCCTACTGGGACAACGGCTTCCACGACATGAGCGCCAACAAGCCGCTCAGCTGCCCGGCCGACTTCAAGGGCCTGAAGATGCGCATCCAGTCCTCGAAGGTGCTCGAGGCCCAGATGCGCGCGCTCGGCGCGATCCCGCAGGTGATGGCCTTCACCGAGCTGTACCAGGCGCCTGCAGTCCGGCGTGGTCGACGGCACCGAGGGCGTGCCGTCGAACTTCTACACGCAGAAGATCTACGAGGTGCAGAAGCACATGACGCTGTCCTACCACGGCCACCTGGCCTATGCGGTGATCGTCAACAAGAAGTTCTGGGACGGCCTGCCGGCCGACATCCGCACGATCCTCGACGGCGCATGAAGGACGCGACGACCTACGCCAACGCGATCGCCAAGAAGGAGAACGACGACGCGCTCGAAGCAGGTGAAGAAGTCCGGCAAGAGCGCAGGTCGTCACGCTGACGCCGGCGGAGCGGCGGCGTGGAAGAAGGCGACTGATCGTGGTGCACAAGGAGCATGGAAGCCCGCATCGGCAAGGACACGATCGACGCGGTCTACAAGGCAACCGGCTTCGAGCCCTGAGCGCGGCCTGGCTGACGCCGGATGCGCCACGGCGAGGCATGCGAGGCGCAGAGCAGGTCACTCGGAGTGAACGCGCATGCTGGACTGCTGGACCACCTGGAAGAATGTCTCATCGCGTTCCTGAGGGCGGGCGGCGACGCTCGTCATCTTCGTCGCCGTCCTCCACCGCTACGCCGCTGGTATGCCCATTCCGCATGTCCAGGACTGGCTCCTGTCGCTCAACCTCTCGTGGGCGCAGGAGCTGTGCATCTACATGTTCATCTGGATGGCCAAGTTCGGCGCCGCCTACGGCGTGCGCACCGGCATCCACGTCGGCGTCGACGTGCTCGTCAATCGCCTTCCGGATCGACGCGGCTCACGTACGTGCTTTTCGGGCTGTTCGCAGGCGCGCTGTTCACCGGCGTCGTGGGCACGCTGGGCGCGAACTTCGTCTGGGAGATAGGGCACACCGACAGGTCACGGCGGACCTCGAGATGCCGATGTGGATCGTTTATCTGTGCATTCCGCTCGGCTCGTACCTGATGTGCTTTCGCTTCCTGCAGGTCGCTGTGACCTTTTTCCGGACCGGCGCACTGCCCAAGCACGATCATTCGCACGTCGAGGGCATCGAGGAGGATTCCACTGCGGTCTTCGACGCGCCGACCTGCACCCGGCGCCGGTCAGCAAGGGCGGTCACCCATGAGCCCCGGCCTGCGCGTCGCGGCATTCCTTCCCGCCGCCCTCATCATCCTGCCGCTGGCAGGCTTCGCGCTGGGGGCACACATCCCGTCGGCGTTCATCATCTTCTCGCTGCTGCTCGGGCTGATGCTCACCGGCATGCCGATCTCGATCGCGCTGGGCCTGATCGGTGCTCACGTTCCTGTTCACGATGACCGACGGTGCCGATCGACGTCGGTGGCGCTCAAGCTGTTCACCGGCATCGAGAAGTTCGAGATCATGGCGATCCCGTTCTTCATCCTGGCCGGCAACTTTCTCACCCACGGCGGCGTCGCGCGCCGGATGATCAACTTCGCCACCTCGATGGTCGGCCACTGGTACGGCGGCTGGCCTGGCCGGCGTGGTGGCCTGCGCGCTGTTCGCGGCGGTCTCCGGGCTCGTCGCCGGCCACGGTGGTGGCGATCGGCTCGATCATGCTGCCGGCCATGCTCAAGCAGGGCTTCCCGAGCACGTTTCGGCGCCGGCGTGATCACCACGTCGGGCGCGCTGGGCATTCTCTGTTTCCGCCGTCGATCGTCATGGTGATGTACTCGGTCGCGACCAACCTTCGGTCGGCGAGCTCTTCATGGCCGGCGTCGTCCCCGGGGTGGTGCTGGCCACGCTGCTGGGCCTGACGACCTGGTGGATCGCGCGCAAGAACGACTACCCGCGCATGGAGCGCACGGGCTGGGATGAGCGCCTGCGCGCGTTCCGCGAAAGCGTGTGGGGCCTGCTGCTCATCGTGGTGGTGATCGGCGGCATTTACACCGGCATCTTCACGCCTACCGAGGCAGCGGCGATGAGCGCGGTCTACGCTTTCATCGTCGCCGTGTTCGTCTACAAGGACCTGACGCTCGCCAAGGTGCCCAAGGTTCTGCTCGACTCGGCGAGCATGAGCTCGATGCTGCTGTACATCATCACCAACGCGGTGCTGTTTTCGAAGTTCTACACCTGGATCGTGCGGATCGCGGTGAATCAGGCGTTGATGAAACTGCGCAAGCGCAGGAGTGATCGCGCGGTTTCGCTCGATGAGCAGATCGACACGGGCGAGGATACCGTTGTAAGGGAAATCGCCGCGTGGGACCCGGATCCGGAGCAGAGATACTCCCAGGAAGAGCTTCACACGATTTTGTCGGAAGTAATCGACGAACTGGCCCCGATCTACCGCACCGTCTTCACGCTTCGCGATGTGGACGGGCTTTCCACTGAAGAGACCGCGGATGCGCTGGATCTGAGCGTGCCAGCCGTAAAGAGCCGCCTGCTTCGCGCGCGCCTGCAGTTGCGCGAGAAGCTTACGCGTTTCTTCAAGCGTAAGGGAGACGATGCATTCGCTTACATGTAAGGAATTCCTGTCGGAATTGAGCGACTACCTGGACGAAAAGACGAAAGCCGAGGTCCGGGGCAAACTCGAAAAGCATTTAGCCGAGTGCCCCAACTGCTGGGTAGTTTGCGACACGACGCGGAAGACGATCCAGGTCTACAAAGGCATGCAATCGTGCTCCATCCCCGAGGACGTGCATCTGCGGCTGATGGACGCGGTCGAACGAAAGATCGCGGCCAAGCGGCAGCGGACTGTAACGTTAAGTCGGCTGCGGAGCTTCCCCGCGAGAAAAGTTCCATACTTCGTGCTATCGTTGTGCCGGCCAGCAGACTCCGAACCGCTGGAGACGCCTGGCCGTGCTCTTCCGGATTCTGCGCATAAAAAGGCCTGGAGGGCTCCTTGGCGTCCCGCTTCGCCGCCGCCCGCATCATCTCTACTTCTTCCCTGGAAAAAGACACGCCGAAATGGGGTGCGATCCTGGTCCATACTGCATCGGGTAATTCACGGTAGTCGATAAAAAGCCCGTTCGGATCGTCGCGGAACTTCGCGGCGGACTCGCAAAATCCGGCCAATACTCGCGCGCACCATTCGTCACGGCGGAGGCCCGTTATGTCTTCGGCCCGAAGTCCGAACGACCTGCCGGATCGAGAGCACCGGGGAGCGCCTGCCGGCCGGGACGGCGCATTTGCGAAACCATCACCTCCACCGGATCGCGATAGAGGAAGACCCAGGGCGTTCGCGGGAACGCGGCGCGGATCAGCGGAAGGCTGTGGATGTGCCAGGCGTCGAGCTTGACGAAGCGTTGGTCCGGAGCACAACGCCGAAATGACAAAACAAAGCCAATCCGGCCGCCCGGTCCGGATCGCATCGTCGATCAGGGGAGCTTCGGAGATGACGGTGTTCCGCGGAAGGGCGGCGAGCATTTGCGCGACAAGCGTTGAGCCGCAGCGCGACATATGGAAGATAAAGCCGGCCGGATCGGGATTCGTGCCGCGGTCGAGCTGAGTCTCCTGGCGAAACGCGCGTGCGAACGGGTTTCGCAAAACAAACCCAATCGTGTCTTCGAAAAAAGGTTCGGTGAAGGCGATTCGTCCGAAGTACGCCCATTCGGCGAAAGGCCGGGAGTTCCGTACCCGGAAAGCAATCGGCTTCCAGCCGAACCCGGGCGCGCCGACGCGCAGGGCCGGTTCGCGGCTGCCCGTCTCAATATCTTCCGGACGAAAATCGAACCCCAAGTTCGCGTCCCAGGCTCACGACTTCTGCTGAAAAACTCCCCCAGTCCGAGATCCCACGCAGCTGTTCCTGCAAAGCGGGATCCGAAAAAACGAACTCCCGGAACGCCGCGAAGCCATTCGGCAGGGCGGGGATGACCGGAATGGGAGCACCCGACTGGAAGAAGCCGTCAACCCAATCGTTTACTTCCGCATCGATGACGAGGTGAACCCGATCCTGAGCGCCTCGATTGCTGATGCGGTGGGGCAAACTTACGTTCGACGTAGTAGCAGCCTCCCTCTTCCAGGGCGAGGCGTTCACCGTTCAAAAAGAACTCGACGGAAGCGTCTGTCGTGATGGGCACGTGAATGCGGACCTCGCCGTCTTCGTAGCCGAGGTCGGGGTCGGTGTGCTCCCGAACAAACGAACCCATTGCGAGATTCAGAAGGCGCACCGACTTCAGAGTGCATTGGAACTGCGCAAGGACGTGACGGAAGTAGCCGCACCGCGCCAGGATTTCGGTATCGAGGAACTGATCCCGCTGACCCTGGTGCTGGCTGACAAGATCATTCGCGCGGCCGGAAACCGAGCGTAGCGCGACGCCGCTCCACTCACCGCCGTAGTCGCGCTGGTTGTAGTGAGCGGTCCACTCGTCGGGTCGGATGAGCGCGAGGTCGGCTTTGAGGAGATTCCGATCGAACTGAAAGGGCAGACAAAGGGCTGTCAACACGCATCAGTTAGTATGGCAAGTTGAGTAATTTCGAAGAAATTCGTCGAATTGTCATGGAAGAGCCGCAGTTGATGGCAGCTTTTTCGGCGGCTACGACCGACGCGGAACTCTTTGCGCGGGTTGTCGCGCTGGGCAACGAACGAGGGCTCGAAGTTACCGCGGTGGAGCTGGAGGACATTGTACGCGCCAATCGGCGGGCGTGGCTGGAGCGGTGGCTCGTCTGACGAACCGCAAAGGTTGGGTTCCGATTCAACTGCATCGGGCCGGCGCGGAAGCTTTCATCGACTGGTGCTGGCTCGGGGCGGATCGCTTCACCGATCCGTTTTTCGAGAACACGATTGATCTCGCTCAGTCGAAGCCGTTCAATCGTCTGTTCACACATCGGACGCCGATTGCCGAACTGGGCGAGTGGTATGAGGAAAGCCCGGGGCTTATGCCGTCGGGATTCATTTTCCACATGTCACGGTGTGGCTCGACGCTGGTTTCGCAGATGCTCGCGGCCTTACCGGAAAACCTCGTCATTTCCGAAGCCGCGCCGCTCGATCGGCTGGCGCGCGCATTCACCATTCCCGAAGCCGACCCGAGCGGAATGGCTGCGCTGGATGGTGAGCGCGCTGGGGCAGACGGCGTTCGGGACGAGAGACGCGATACTTCATAAAACTGGACAGTCCTACGGTGCTCGCCCTGGGGTTTATCCGGCGCGTTTTTCCTTCCGTGCCCTGGATATTCATCTACCGGAATCCGGAAGAGGTGCTGATTTCGCACTTGAGATCGCCCGCGCCCGCGATGTCTCCCGGATTTGTCAACGACATCAGCGTGACCGGCCTGCCTCCGCGAGGAAACCGCAGCCATGAAACCCGAAGAATACGGCGCGCGTGTACTCGGAGATTCTCTGTAAATGCGGGTTGCAGGGCATGGACGGATGCGGGTTGCCGATCAACTACACGCAGCTGCCGGAGGCCGTGTGGGGGCCAATCGCAGGCCATTTCGGGATCGCCTTCACACCGGATCAGATCGAAAGAATGCGAAAGGTGGCCTCATTTCACGCCAAGCGCCCGCGGCACAGATTCCATCCCGACGTGGAGCATAAGCGCCTGGAGGTTTCGGATTGCGTGCGCGAAGCGGTCGCCAGATGGGTACAGCCCTATTACGAGGAGCTCGAGGAAACCGCGCATTCCATCAGGTAGCGCACCTCATCGCCGTCCCGTACGGCGGAAACCAAGCCTTTCATAAAGCCGAATCGCGGCGTGATTCATGGCGTTTACGGTCAAACGGACCGGTTTGCCGCGCGCAGCCGCTTCGGACATAAATTGCCGGATCACGGCCGAGCCGATACCTCGGTTCCGGCATTCCGGGGAGACCATGATTTCCACGAGAAATATCTCCTCCGGCATTTCCGTCACCACCGCCCAACCGGCGTCGATTCCACCGGCTTCAATTACGTAGCTTGTGGCCTCGGGAAAGGTCAGGCGAAATGACTGGCGCCGGCCCGCATACTGCACGCCCAACAGATGGCTGCGCATCGGTTCCGGCCATGCCGAGGCGCCGAGTTCGGCCGCGATCGTTTCCAGAATCAGGTTGCGGATGAAAGTCTCGTCCTGGGAGCATTCCGGCCGGAGGGTCACTGCGGCAACGCCCCCACTCATCGAGAGGCGGCTGACGCGTTCCGATTGAGCAATGTCTTCAGCCAGGTGGACAGCAGTCCGTTCAAACAAATGTCGAGGCTATCGAGGGTAGAAAAGGTAGCATCGGCGGCGGGAAGGTCAGGCGGCTGTCCAGAGGGCGTCTTCTTTGCGAGCACCGTGACGCTTTGCAGAGCCGACACAGGGTCGTCAATCGCCTGAAGCGCCTGGTAGTAATCGTTCCGGAAATTTCGCTCAGGCGGCCCCCAGCCGTCCGAAAACAAAAAGATACAGTGCCGGGAGTCGCGAATATTTTCGTCGATGACGTATTGAAACGGGCGCTTATCCCGAATGTTTACCAGCGTTACGGGAATGTATAAGATTCCCTCCAGCCGTGCGACGGTCTCGTTGAACTGGCCGATAATGTCGTGAAACCGGCCGCGCTCCACCTCCAGTTCCCACGGCGTGGCGCAGAAAATCCGATGCATCTGAAACATATTCGAAACGTAAAAGCGGGACCGGGGCCGCACAGGGACCCCGGCTCGCGGCGCTAAAAGTTTAATTTCTCGAAGGAAAGACACCCTGCGTGGCAATGATGAAGTTGAGGCCGAGATAAGGACTCTGAATACTGATGGGCAGGCCATTGCCTGTCAGGCCGATTGATGTTGCGGCCATCGGCGTATTCGGAGCCGCGTTGATATACGCCGTAGACTGGCCTCCCTGGCTGTCCTGGACGGAGGCGAGGACGTTCCCTGTGGGCAGGGGCTGAGTGCCGGCGGAAGTCGACGCGTTCAGGCTATGCGTGTGGGCCGGCAAATTGGAGGTCAGAATGGTCGCGTTTTGCGTGCCCGCCAGTTCGCCGATGACGACCGGAGTGAGCCCGGGGCCGTTTCCGGCGCCCACGGGTGTGCGCCCTCTAAGGTCGGGCAAGCCGAAGGTCTGAATTCCGTCGCCCCCATACGTGGTGCCGAGAATGGAGAACAAGGCTGTGTTCTGCGAGATCGACATAAGCTGCCCCTGACAAAGCGCGTAGCCGCGCGGGGCGAAGTTCCCGGCAAACATGAAGATTCCACCGAGATAGGGTGTGCTGGCCATAACTGGATTTTCCTCAATTCGAAAGAAATTTGATTCAGTTTCAGGCCGCCGCTTCGGAGTTTGGCATTGCGGGCGGCCTGGACAATCTCAGCTATCGCTGCCGATTGCCTCGCTTATTATATGGCTTATCCGTGCCGCTGGAGCTCATAATCGATCCAGTTCAAAAATAATTCGATATTGCGAGCCGATGTTACTACTGGCATGAAAACACGTCGATGAATCCGCCGCCGCCGGCCGCTGCGGGCGAAGCGGCAGATCCCGCTGCCAGAGTCATCAAAGTGCCAGCCGCGACGGTGGCTTGATGCCGTCGCGGAGTTGGAGCTTCCGGCCGCGGAGGCAGTCGAGAAACTGAGAATCGGTGTTTGAGATGTAGACGCCGACCACGTAGGCGAACTCGTGGACGGAGTTACGGTGAGCAGGATCCACGTGGTAGCGGCGCCGGTATAGGAGTACACTGTCATGCTCGGTTTGCAGGCAGTAGGCGCGACAACCGAAACCTCCGCGTTCACGGTTGTCTGCTGCGCCGGACCGCCGGGGTTGTTCCAGATCGTGGTGCCTGTGTGTCCACCAACGCTGTAGGGAATCGCCTCCATGGGGTGCCTCCGGTACCAGGCGGATCCGGTAGCTCCGGTCGCTCCGGTGGGTCCGGTCGGGCCCGCCGGACCAGGGATCGTGCTGGCGGCACCAGTGGATCCCGTAGCCCCGGTCGGGCCGGTGGAGCCAGTGGCTCCTGTGCCGCCTGTCGGCCCCGTGGGCCCGGTGCTACCAGTTGAACCCGTAGCGCCGGTGGCTCCCGGGCTTCCGGTTCCGGTCGCACCTGTTGCACCAGTCGGCCCGGTGGGTCCGGTCGCGCCGGTGGCTCCGCCGCTTCCCACGAGCGTGATGCTCAGCATCGCGGGATGACTCGTTGTCGTGCTTTCCTTACTGTCGAAGGCAACCAGAACGCTGAGGTCGCCGGCGTGATGATCACGCCATTGTTCGTCGTACCGTTGAGCCAGTTCTGTACGGCGGCGGTCGCATCTACCGCGACAAACGTATTTCCCGCGGTGATCGAAACCCGCTCGCAATCGCAGCGCCGCCGCGACCGGAGCGTTCGTTCCGTTTACGCCGGATTCCGTCCAGGAGCCGTTGGCCACCGAGAAATTCACCGTGCCGGCCGTTCCCAACTTGTTAACGAACAAAAGGAGCGTCGCTTTCGCAATGCCGCTGCCGGTCGTCCCGGAAGGCAACGTCGAAAGATCGAACTGCACCAGGCCCTGAGCGGCGGTGGGACCACCGACATTAATAGTGAGTCGCCGAGCCGAAGTTGACAGGATTGCCCGGCACAACGTACGCGTCCTGAGTCAACGTGGCATTTTGCGCCAGCGCGGCGGCAGGCAACAGCACCAGTACAAACGGGGCGCAAGCGAGTCTTGTTCTCATTCGAGGTCCACTCCCGGCGCGAAGTAGCGAAGTGATTCCCCTGGGGAACGTACTTTCGACCCTCGCGTCAATTCTGATGCTAATACAGAAACCGCGGGTACGTTGCAGATTTTTTGTTAAGGGACGTGTAACTTTCGGTTTTTGGCGAAAACCTGAAGAATCCCGGCGTCAAATTATGTCCGTTTTGCGGCCCAGTTCCTGATCCGCTCGATGGCGCGCATCAGATTCTCGTACGAATTGGCGTAGCTGAAACGAACGTAGCCTTCACCGTACTCGCCGAACCCCGCCCCGTTGAGGCAGGCGACTCCGGCATCGTTCAGCAGAGAGTCCGCGACCTCCTTCGAACCTGTTCCGCCACCCTTGACGTTCGCGAAGGCATAAAAAGCGCCCCCGGGAATGGCGCACCGCCAGCCAGGAATGCTGTTCAAACCGGCGCAGAAAGCGTCGCGCCGTCGGCGGAATTCCTCCACCATCGTGGTCACCGATTCCTGCGGGCCGCGCAGCGCCTCGATTCCGGCCCGCTGCGTAAAGCTCGCGGTACAGGAGTTGGAGTTCACCATCAGTTTATTGACCGGCGTCCACGAGAAACGAAGGCATGACGCCGTAACCCATGCGCCAGCCGGTCATGGCATAGGTCTTCGAAAAGCCGTCCAGAATAATCGTCTTTTCGAGCATTCCGGGCATGCTGGAGATCGAGACCGGCCGTTCGTCGGAGTAAACGATGCGGTCGTAAATCTCGTCGGACAGCACGACCAGATCGCGGTCGCGCACCAGATCCGCGATGGCGCGGATATCTTCGGGCGGAATCATGCCACCGGTGGGATTCTGTGGCGAGTTGAGGACCACCATTTTCGTGCGGTCGGTGAGGCTCTTGCGGAAGACGTCGAGATCGAAGGAGAATCCGCGTTCTTCGACCAGCGGAACCGGAACCGCTTTTGCGCCGCAGACCCGGATCATCGATTCATAGATGGGAAAACCGGGGTTCGGATAGATGGCTTCGTCACCTTCGCCCAGCAGCGCCATCATGGGGAAAAAGATGATCGGCTTGCCGCCCGGCGTTACGCAGACATTCGCCGGACTGACCGTGATTCCGCGCGTCCGCGAAATGTACTCGGCGATCGTTTCGCGTAGCTCGGGAAGACCCTGCGAGGGGCCATAGTGGGTCCAGCCCTCGTCGAGGGCCTTCTTGCCGGCGTCGATGATGTTTTGCGGCGTGGGGAAATCGGGTTCTCCGATTTCCAGATGGATGATATCTTTCCCCTGCGCTTCCAGAGCACGGGCGCGAACGAGCACATCGAAGGCGGATTCGGTGCCGATTCGCGACATCCGTTCCGCGAGTTTTACTTCAGCCAGTTTCGTTGTCATATTTTCTGTTCGATTTTTCGAAAAAGGGAATTCCGTCGCGAGTTTCTGCTCTCGGCGACGCGATCGTCGATCTGGACGCGCTCGCCTTCAATGCGGGCTGTGACGCTGCCGCCGTCGTCGAGTTTAACGATGGCGACCTGGTACGGCACATCCGCGGCAAATCGCTCAGGCGCGAGGTGCACGACGGTCTCGGTGTAGACCACTCCGGAGTTCAAGCCGCATCTCCCAGGATGGTGACGACGCAGGTGGCGCCGCTGCCGCCGAGATTCTGCGCGAGGCCCACGGAGTGCCGTTTCAGCTGGCGCTCGCCAGCCTCGCAGCGGATCTGCTGGACCAGATCGCAGATCTGCGCGACACCGGTGGCGCCTACCGGGTGGCCCTTCGATTTCAAACCGCCGCTGGCGTTGATGGGCATCGCGCCATCGCGGCGTGTGCCGCCTTCCGCGGTGAAGAAGCCGCCCCGGCCGCGTTCGACAAATCCGAGATCCTCCATGGCGACGATCTCGGCGATGGTGAAGCAATCGTGCAGTTCGGCGAATTGGATGTCCTTCGGCCCGAGGCCGGCCATTTCGTAGGCCTTTCGCGCGGCGCCGCGCACAGCTGCGAAGGTCGTGATATCCGGCTTCTGATCCAGCGCGACCCAATCGGACGCCTGCGCCACGCCCAGTACGTTTACCGGCCGTTCGCTGAACTCGCGCGCGCGATCGGCCGCGCAGAGCACGACCGCGGCGGCGCCGTCGCTGATCAGAGAGCAGTCGTAAAGGTTGAGCGGCTCCGCGATAGGTCTGGCGTTCATGGCCTGCTCGAGCGTGATGACTTTACGCATCTGCGCATCGGGATTGAGCGCGCCGTTTTCGTGGTTTTTCACGGCGACGGCGGATAAATGGGCGCGAGTTGTGCCGAAATCGTGCATGTGGCGGCGGGCAATCATGGCAAATAACGAAGGGAAAGTGGAGCCGACCGCCACCTCGGTTGCGCAATCGCCCGCGCCCGCCAGAATTTCGGTGACGCGCGGCGTCGGCTGGCAGGTCATTTTCTCGACGCCCACGACCATAACGATGTCATAAATACCGCTCGCCACCCCCATATACGCCTGGAAAAATGCCGCGCCGCTCGATGCGCAGGCCGCCTCGAATCGGGTGGAGGGGATACCACGCATTCCGAGGGCGGTAGAGACGTAAGGCGCCAGGTGGTTTTGCGCGGTGAACTCGGGGCCCGCGAAATTGCCGAGATAAAAGGACTCGATCGCGTCGGGACCGAGTTTCGCGTTCGCCAGCGCTTTCTCGCCCGCGGCCACCGCCAGTGCGCGCAAATCGAGATCGGGGAACGCCCCGAAGGGAGTTTTTCCGGCCCCAATGATGGAAACGTGTCTCACGGACCTCACTTATACTTGAGGATAGCGCGCAAAATTGTGTTCCACGTCCGGGCGGGCCGGACGTCATCCTTACAGGGATGCCGACTCTCGCGCTACAGGTTGGAATGAAAGAGTACGACCCAGCGCCGGCGGACGACGGGGCTAACCCGACCGCGAAGAGCCGATTGCTGCTCGAAACGGCTCCCGACCGGGAGTTGCAGGACCGCGAACTTCAGGCGCGCTTCGTCGACGAGAATCTTCGCCGCATATTCCGCCAGATTTACCGCATTGTCGGCAACGTTCACGACGCGCAGGATCTTACACAGGAAGCGTTTATCAAGGCCCTCCAGCGGCAGGAGCAACTCAAGGACGAACTGAAGGCGGCGCACTGGCTTTCGCGGATTGCGACGAACACGGCGCTCGACTTTCTGCGGCGGCACGGCAGGGTGGCCTTCTGCGAAATCGCCGAAGCACCCGGAAGCCACGCGGAAACGCCGGAAGCGGCGCTGCTTCGATCGGAACAACGAGACTGGCTGGCCGACGGGCTGGAACGGCTTACGCCGCGAGAGCGTGCGGCTCTGGTGCTTAGAGATATGGAAGGGCTGCCCGCCGAGGAAGTGGCGAGGCGGCTGGAGTGCTCG
Source organism: Terriglobia bacterium (assembly GCA_963831795.1). Lineage (GTDB taxonomy): Bacteria > Acidobacteriota > Terriglobia > Bryobacterales > Bryobacteraceae > BOG-234. Next base: position 19,179 of record CAWHSB010000039.1, read on the forward strand.
AAGGCGACGGTCCGCTCGCACATCGCGAATGCGCGGACGAAGCTGAAAAAATTCGCCGAAAAGCACAGCGCAAAGAGGAAGCTATGAATCATCCGGTTGAAAACGATCTGGCGTTGCTGGCCGGTGGAGATGCCGCATGGTTTCGACGAATCCTCCTGCAGACGCCACGTGCGGGACGTGCGACGATTGCCGGAAAAAGGTGGCGGATTATCGGGATCTGCGCAGACGCGGTGGCCGACTTTGAACCGCCCGAGATGAACTGGAACGCTCTTGCAGTCGAGATGAGAGCCAACATCGGGGTAGGCCTGGAGGCGGGGGCCTGCGTCGGCGGCGCTCGTTTGCCGGTGCGCTGGAACCCCCGGTTCGCCGTTGCCTTTGCCTGCCTGCTGGTGTTAATGGGTTCGAATTTCTTTTTGCGGATGCGCCGGCCGCCCGTGGTTGAAGCGTCGGGTCCGGTCGCGCGGTCCACGACTTCGGGAATCGAGCTTCGCAAAGGCTCGCACAGCTTGATTTTTCTGAATCACGAGGGCAGCCGCGCCGATCAGACCGTGAGCGCTCAGGGCGAAATACGCGCCCGCTACGTCGACGGCGAAACGGGATCGGTCACGATTACCAATGTTTATCTGGAGCAATAGACTCGCGCCGGTTCGGGCGGGCGTTTTCGGGGTTCGGGCGGGCGTTTTGGGATTGATGCTCGCCTGTACGCTGCCGCTTCCCGCGCAGGAGACGGCGCTCGATCCGACCAGTTCGGTGAAGATCGAGCTGCCCGCAGATTCGCCGCTGGCCCTGCTTTCGACCTCGATGGGCGATTCGCGCGCGACTGCGCGCGGAGGCGCGATTGTGCTCGATCTGCACATGGCCCTTACGCTGCGCAACGCCGGATTCAAGCATGTGCGCGGCGTGACTTTGCTGGTGACGGCCCAGGAGTTTGCGCCGGGCGGCAAAGGATCGGTCGCGCGGCCGTCGATTGATGTCGCTCCGGGCGAGACGTTCACACTGCCGATCGACGTCAGGCTGGTACGGCCGGTGCAGCAGACGGCGGGACCGCTGGTTCGGGTGCAGCTCGATGGTGTTCTGTTCGACGATCTCAGCTTCTTCGGGCCGAACAAGCTCAATTCCAAGCGGGCGCTGACTTTCTGGGAAGTGGAAGCGCAGCGTGACCGCGCCTGGCTCAAGCAGGCTTTGCAGGCGCGGGGCGAGATCGGTCTCGGCGACGAGATGCGGAAGAGTCTTGCGCGGCAGGCCGAACGCCCGCAGCTGGACGTTTCGCTCACCCGTAACGGGCGCGCGACAGGCGCCGCGGTACCCGCGAGCGACCACGTGGCGCAGTTCGCTTTTTTGAATATGCCGAATGCGCCGGTCCAGCCGCTTGAGGGATGGGCCGCGATCTCGGGTAATGAAGCGCGCTCACCACAGATCGAAGTGGTGAACAATTCGGGCAAACCGGTCCGGTATGTTGAGATCGGGTGGCTGGTGAAGGACACGCGGGGGCAGGAGTATCCGGCGGGGTCGGTGCCGGCCTCGGAGCCGGCGTTCCTGCTGCCTTCGGGCAAACGGGCTACGCTGCTGCAGGATACTGCGCTCAAGTTTTCGCATACGGGGAGACCGATCGACATTGCCGGGATGACCGGTTATGTGAGTCAGGTCGAGTTCACCGACGGGCATGTGTGGGTGCCTTCTCGGCGGGATCTGGATTCCTCACCTCTGCTGCGAGTGACCGCGCCATCGCCTGAAGAACAACGGCTGGCCGACCTCTATCTGAAGAAGGGGCTCGGAGCGCTGGTGGCGGAACTCAACCGCTATTGAGTCTTCGGGTCGCAGGGGCTGAAAAGGTTATTAGAAGACCTGTCCAGGACGCGGTTCGTGTGAGGGCCCGGCGACGAGATCGCCGGCGCTACCGGCTCTGAGTAAAGCTCGGAGTCGAGCGGAGGCTCGGCGGCAGGACCGGGGGCATTTTCGTAAATACTGTAGAATTCGCTCCGTTGAAGACGCGGTTCGTAAGAACACCGGCGACGAGATCGCCGGCGCTACCGGCTCTGACGTAACGCTCCGCGCCGAGCGGAAGCTCGGCGGCAGCGCCGAAGCGCTGGCCCCACATACCCTGCGCAGCGTCTTCATCCGCTTTGGCGGCCTGGCCCCAGAGCGGCAGCGTGTCTTCATCCCATCTCGGTAACGTCAGAAAAATTTGCGGTTGGCGTTACCTTCGATTCTTTACGGACACCAGAGTAAGTCGGAAGATTGCGATGAAAGCGCTTTCGGCTGTATGCCTCTTTGTCACCCTGTCCCTGACGATTCTCGGGCAAGCGCCTAAGTTCGAGATCTCGGATGTACACAGGAGCGGCGAGGCTCTCAATCCTTACACGTATCTCTCCGGTGGAGTGCTTCGCGGAACGCGGTATGACGTCCGGAAGGCAACGATGCTCGACTTGATTCGAGTTGCTTATGGCGTGCAGCCTGAGGCCATCTTCGGCGGACCGCAGTGGCTGGAGTTCGATCTGTTCGATATTGCCGCGAAGGCGCCTGTTGGTTCGTCACCCGAGACAGTCCGACTGATGCTGCAGTCGCTTCTTGCCGAGCGTTTCAAGCTCGCGGTTCATAAGGACACGCGGCCCATGCCGGCCTTCGCGCTCGGCGCGGGCAAGGATAAACCGAAACTGCGGGAAGCCTCTGGCGCGGGCGATGCGGGATGTGTGTATCAGGCGCAGCCGGCCGGGTCCCTCTCCCGAGTTTATTCCTGCCACAAGATGACGATGAAGGCGTTTGCGGAGCAACTGCACGGCATTGCGGGCGATTACCTGATCGAACCCGTTGTCGATTCTACCGGTATCGAGGGCGCCTGGGATTTCGATTTGCGGTGGAACCAGCGGTCGCAGGTGATGCAGGGCGGAGCCGCGCGCACCACGATCTTCGATGCGGTCGAAAAGCAGCTGGGTTTGAGCCTGACGCTGAAGACGGCGCCCGCTCCGGTGCTTGTGATCGACAGGGTGAATGAGAAGCCGACCGATAATCTGCCTCAAGTGGCGCGGATGCTGCCTCCGCGTGAACTGGCTTTTGAGGTGGCGAGCTTAAAGACGAGCCCGCCGGATGAAAAGGGATGCTGCTTCCAGGTCACGCCGGGCGGGGGTCTCGAGTCTCGCGCCATGCCGATGCGTATTCTGCTGGCCGCGGCCTGGGATGTCGATTGGGATCACTCCGACGAGAAGATTGCGGGTCAACCGAAGTGGGTGGATTCGGCACGATTCGATATCGACGCGAAGGCAGCGAGCACGACTAATGCTCCTCCGCTGATGGGGAGCGGCTACATCGACGACGATGTGCGGTTGATGCTGCGCGCGCTGCTGATGGAGCGGTTCCGGATGAAGGTCCATTATGAGGACCGGCTCACGAAAGCGTACTCGCTGGTTTCGGTGAAGCCGAGGATGAAGAAGGCTGATCCGGCGAACCGGGGGAGTTGCAAGGAGGCGCGCACCATGCCGAACGATCCGCGTGATGTGAATCCGATCCTCGCGAGGCTGCTTACTTGCCAGAACGCGACTATGGCGCAGTTTGCGGCGCAGTTGCAGGGGCTTTCATCGGACGACTTCGCTTATCCGGTGGAGGACGCGACCGGGATTGACGGGGCGTGGGATTTCACGCTGAGTTTTACGCCTTCGTGGATGCTGGGGAATCAGGCTCCGCAGGGCGGGGTGTCAGCTGAGGCGCCGGCGCCGAATGGGGGGATTTCACTGGCGGAGGCTATCAGTAAACAGCTGGGTTTGAAGCTGGAGATGCGGAAGCGGATGCTGCCTGTGCTGGTGATCGATCATATTGAGGAGAAGCCTTCGGAGAATTGAGGAAGAATACCGGCGACAAGATCGCCGGTGTTAGGGGCTGACGTAAAGTTCCGCGCCGGGCGGAAGCCCGGCGGCAGGCCCGAAGGCCTGCCCCACATTCTGAAAGAGGTCTTCAGCGGTATTTTGCCTCTAGTTTTTGGCGGTCGCGACGCATCTTTTCGGCCTGTTCGGCTGAGGGGGGAAAGACCGAGAAGGCCTTCGTCAGATTCTTTTTGGCCTCTTTGTACGCCTCCGTCCTGTCCTCGATCTTCTGGCGCAGGAAGGTTCGCCAGACGAGGTCCCGGGTGCCTGGGTCGATCCAGTCGATAATCAGCGTGCCTTCGACGTAGTTCTCGATAACGTATTCCTCGTAGGAGTAATACCAGGCTCCCGTCCAATAGGCCGGGTACCCTCCCCACATCATCGGCGGCGTCACGTCGATTATTTCTTCTTTTGCGCGTACGCTCACCCAGTAGCGAACGGCGAGCGTGGGCTTTTCGTCGGTCGGGACTTCGTGCAGGCCTCGCGTTTCCATAACGCCCGAGATGAAGTTCTTGATCCGCTCACGCGTGGCGGGATTCGCCAGTATGCCGGATCTCTCCAGCTCGTGACCGCCGATAAAGCTGAAGGTCTTGAATTTCGAAAAGTTCACGTCCGGGTCAAAGTCGTTGCGGGCTTCGCTCGCGAAAAGGGTGATGGCTGTGAGGAGCGTAGTTATGAGAGTGCGCAGAAGCATATAATCTCGGGTCTTATGGTAGCCACCGGCGACGAGATCGACGGCGTTACGGTTTGAAGACGAGCGGGGGGCCGCTGACTCGTTTGCCTTTCAGGTTGACACTCACTTCGACGCGGTCTGCAATCTTAATGAACGGAATGCCGCTGTTCATACCGAATTGCTTGCGGTCGAATGCCATAGTCCCCATGATGGCGCCCTCACCTGCCCCCTTGCCGGTAACGTTAAATGTCAGCGTCTCGGTTTTGGAAACCCCGCGAATGGTGAATGTTCCCGGTATCTCCAGAGTGGCAGGCCCGGTCTGCACAATCTTGTTGGAGTGAAACGTGATCATGGGAGATGCCTTGACGTCGAAGAAGTCTTTGCTCCTCAGTTTGTCGTCCTTGATCCCGCTTCCGGTATTCACGGAAGCGCCCTGAATTTTGATATCCAGGACGCCCGTCGTGACATCGGGCGAGGTGAATTTCAGCGTGGCGTCCCACTTGTCGAATGTACCTTCGAGCGGGACCGACGCCTTCACGGAGAATCGGATCGTGCTTCCTTGCGGTGTCAGGGTGAAGACTGGAACCTGCGCCTGGCTTACGGCGGGGATCAGAACCAGGATGCTCAGGAGAGCTGCTCCGTTAAAATTGGTTTTCATGAAAATCACAATCCAGCTTGCGGTTGCTTTAATGCCAGGGGCGCCGGAGTGATTCAATAAGATTCAGGATTTATAAAGCGTCAGGCCGAACCTGCGCGCCATGCCGTCAGATATGCATCGTCGAATTTTTACCTCCTCGCTTCTCGCTTGCCCCGTTTGCCGGGTTTTTGCCCAGGCTTTGAAAGGGGGGCAGACACCGGAGTGGAATTATGACAGTGCCGGACCCGCGAAATGGGGTGGGATCGAGCAAGCCTTCAGAATTTGCGCCACCGGCGATCAGGAATCCCCGGTCGATCTGCGCGATGGGATACCGGCGCAAGTTGCACCTGTCCGGTTGGACTGGAAGAGTGGGAAATTCACCGTCGAGAACAATGGCCATACCATCGAGGCGAACGTGCCCTCGGGAAGTTCTGTTACGATCGGCGCCGACCAGTTCCATCTGTCGCAGTTTCATTTTCATTCGCCGAGCGAACATGCTGTTTCGGGAAAGCGGTCGGCCATGGAAGCGCATTTTGTCCACATGCATCAGGATGGGCGGATTGCGGTCCTGGGGACTCTTCTGGAACCCGGGGGACATAACGAGGCATTCTCGGCGGTGATGAAGGTCGCGCCTGCGAAGGCTGGTGGAGAGGGTCGGACGGAGTCGGTTGTCGACCCGCGGCAGATGGTTCCGGGTTCGCTTGATTCGTGGCGATATGAAGGCTCGCTGACGACTCCGCCGTGTTCGCAGATTGTCAGTTGGGTTGTGTTCGCGCGAAGTGTTCCGGTAGCGCAGTCTGACATTGATGCGTTCCGAAAGATTTTCCCGATGAACGCTCGTCCGCTGCAGCCGCTCAACCGGCGGTACTTGCTTCGCAGTTCGCAGTGATATGATCGCGCGGAGTATGAGCGTGCGGAACAGAGGAGTCGAGGAAGTCAGGAGTCAGAAGTCAGAATGGCCTCTGCGGGCGCCCGGCTTTGCGGTTTTCACGTGCCGGGCGGAAGCCCGGCGGCAGGCCCGAAGGCCTGCCCCACTTGCGTTTGCGACAGTGTTTGTTTTGGTTCTGGCCGGTTCCGCTTTGGCTCAGCTTCCCACGCCTAATGCCGCGGGCGCTTCCGCGGGGCACGATATTTTTAGTTTTCATGACATTGACGCGGCGAACAAGTTCTGGAATACGCTGGGCGGCCAGCCGGCGGAACTCGGTCCGCTCAAGATGACGAAGTTTCCTGGTGTTCTGTTTTTGATGCGCAAGGGCGATCCCAAAGGCGGCACGGAGGGATCGACCATTGAATACATCGGGTTCAAGGTGAAGAATCTGAAAGAGTCGCTCGCGAAATGGTCTGCGGCGGGCATCACTCCTTTGCCGGGCCAGACTGCGAAACAGGCGTTCCTGATGGCTCCCGACGATGTGAAGGTTCGGATCACCGAGGACAAATCGCTTGCGACGCCGATTGCGATGGACATGGTCAAAATGGTCGTTCCGGATGTGGCGGCGGCTCAGGCCTGGTATGAGAAGTGGTTCGGAGCGAAGCCGATCAAAGACGGCAAAGAGACCGTGGCCGGCATTCCGGGCGGCAACATTCTTTTTGCGAAGGCGGAGGGACCGGTCGCGGGAACCAAAGGCCGCGCGTTCGATCGGATCGGGATTGAAGTGAAGGATGTCGAGAGCCTGTGCAAGAACTTCGACGCTTCGGGGATCAAGCTGGATGGCGCTTACCGGAAGGCTACGGCGATGAATCTGGCGGTTTGCGTGCTGACAGATCCGTGGGGCACCTATATCGAGGTGAGCCAGGGACTGAACGCCGTTAAATAGACAAGCCTCATAGCCGATGCTCGACAATCTGGTTATCGCCGCCTATTTCCTGGTTGTCTTCGGAATCGGCATTTATCATTCGCGCCAACAGCGTACGACGAGCGAATACTTTCTCGCCGGGCACAGCATCGGCTGGTTCGCGGTCGGCGCGTCTTTATTTTCCACGAACATATCGAGCGAACACTTCATTGGTCTTGCGGGCTCGGGCGCGTCCGGCGGACTGGCGGTGGGGTGTTACGAATGGTCGGCCGCCTTCTGCCTGTTTATTCTGGGGTGGCTTTTCGTACCTTATTACCTGAAGTCGAAGGTCTTCACGATGCCGGAGTTTCTGGAGCGGCGGTTCAATCCGCAGTGCCGGTGGTATCTGACGATTGTTTCGATTCTGGCGTATATCTTCACGAAGATCTCGGTGCATCTGTTCGCGGGCGCGATTCTGATGCGGTCGGTGTTGGGGTGGGACTATCTGACGACCTCGATTCTGCTGGTGATCGCGACGGGCATTTATACGATCACGGGCGGATTAAAGGCGGTTATCTACACCGATCTGTTTCAGTCGTTCGTACTGATTACAGGCGCGGTGGTTCTGACGATTCTGGGCCTGGATCGTGTGGGCGGATTTACCGGGTTGCGCGCGGCGCTGCCGCCGGATTTTTTCCACATGATCAAGCCCGCGAACGACTCGGTGTATCCCTGGACTGGAACGCTCTTTGGCACGCTGATTCTGGGCATCTGGTATTGGTGTACGGATCAATCGATCGTGCAGAAGACGCTTAGCGCGAAGGATCTGGAGAATGCGCGGAAGGGCAGTTTCTTCTGCGCGGCTCTGAAGATCCTGCCGGTATTCATTCTGGTGCTGCCGGGGCTGATTGCGAAGGCGCTGTACCCGAACGTGGTGACGGGCGACAACGCTTATCCGACGCTGGTGCTGCGACTGCTGCCCCGGGGACTCGTCGGGCTGATGGTGGCGGCGCTGCTGGCCGCGCTGATGTCGGCGATGAGCTCGGTGCTGAACTCGTGTTCCACGCTGATCACGATGGACGTGTTTCGCAAAGTATATCCGGCCGCGGACGAGCGGCGGCTGGTGTTCGTCGGACGGGTGGCTACCGGCGCCATTGTAGTGATCAGCATTTTGTGGGTGCCGCTGATCAAGTATCTGAACAGCCAGATTTACCAGTATTTGCAGAGCGTACAGGCTTATATCGGCGCTCCGATTACGGCGGTGTTTCTGATTGGCGTGCTGTGGAAACGCGCTACGGGACGGGCCGCGATCACGACGCTGATTACGGGAGGGCTGCTGGGCGCGGGGCGCTTCGTGCTGGACGTGATGCACGATGCGTTTCATGTCGATCTGGGCGCGCTCAATGGCCTGGTAGCGTTCAGCTTTCTGAATTACAGCGTTATCGTTTTTATATTTTGCGTGCTGCTGATGTTTGCGATCTCGCTCACCGAACCGCGCAGGACGGCCGCGGCGCAGGAGAAACTGACGCTCGACTGGGGCGGCGGCGCGACAAGAGTATTTGATCGCGCGGATCTTGCATGGACCGGTATGGTGGGGTGCTTCATCATAGGCCTGTGGTTTCATTTCCGCTGAAGCCGAAGCAAGTCTCGGATCTGATCTCGGAGAGCGCGTCCCGCTGGAATTCCCACAACGCTCCGCGTCTGGGCGCGGCGCTCGCTTTTTATACGCTTTTGTCGGTGGCTCCCCTGCTTGGCGTGCTGGCGACGATCGGGAGTCTCTTTTTCGGTTCGGAGAGAACACGGGCCGAGATTGCCCGCCAGGTGTACAGCGTCGCAGGACCAACGGGGGCGAAGGTTGTTTCATCCATACTTGGCATCGCACCGGGCACGGAGCACGGCATCGTTGCGACTGTATCCGGTATCCTGATTCTCTTTTTCGGAGCTTCCGCGGTGCTGATCGAGCTGCGCGAAGCGCTGAATCTGATGTGGGATGTTCCGGTATCGAACAGGACCGCTTTAGAGGATGTGGCGCAGCTTGTGCGTGAACGCCTGTTCGCGTTTGTTGTGGTGCTGGTGATCGGCTTTTTTCTGCTGGTCTCGATGACGGTCGATGTTATCGCGAGTGCTTTGGTACACACCGTTTCGCGGCTGCCGGTGCAGGCTCTTCATCTGGGGGCGGAGGGTGTGTCCTTCGTGGTGATCACGGGGCTTTTTGCGGTGATTTTCCGGTTCATTCCGGATTTGCGGCTGAAATGGACGGACGTGCTTTTGGGGGCGCTGGTCACCTCACTGCTCTTCACGGTCGGCAGGTTTTTGATTGGGCTTTATCTCGCCCGTGCGGATTATGACACATTGTACGGGAATGCCGCTTCGACGACGGCGCTTCTGGTGTGGGTCTATTACTCCAGCCAGATATTCTTCTTCGGCGCGGCCTTTACGAAGGTGTTTGCGGATACGTTCGGATCGCAGCGGGGTTGAGAGTTGCGGCACACCGGTGTTGTCATGGTCTGGTGAAGTCGGGAGTCAGGAGTCAGAAGTCAGAATTGTGGCCGCGCACCGCGGCCTTCGCGCTTGTGGCGGCGCGATCTCGGTATTTCTGCAGAGCCCGGGCACACCTCTCAGGGCGCAATCGGCGAATGAGGAAACGGTCGTTATCGATACGAAAGCTGCGACGACCGACTTTCCTCATGTGTGGGAACAGATGTTCGGTTCGGGACGCGCTATTCTGGCGCTTCGGGACAGCTATCGTAACGATCTGAGGACTGTGCAGGCTGTCACAGGATTTCACTTCATCCGCTTTCATGGGATTTTCGATGACGAGGTGGGTGTGTACGACCCCGATAGCGATGGGAAAGCCACGGTACAACTTCAGTTACGTCGATCAGATCTATGACGGGCTGCTGTCCAATGGCGTGCGGCCGTTTGTCGAGATCAGTTTCATGCCGCGTGCGCTGGCGGCTAATCCGACGCCGCATCCTTTCTGGTATAAACCGTATCCTTCCCCTCCGAAGGATCCGGATCGATGGGCTGACCTGATGTCCGCGTTCACGCGGCATCTTATCGAGCGTTATGGCGCGGAGGAAGTGGAAAAGTGGTATTTCGAGGTCTGGAACGAACCTAATATCGATTTCTGGAACGGGGAGCCAAAGAAGGATACTTACTTCGCGTTCTATAAGCTGACCGCTGGCGCCATCCGGAAGGTTGATCCGCGATTAAAGGTTGGCGGTCCGGCTACCGCACAGGCGGCGTGGGTGAGGGATTTCATCGAGTATTGCATGAAGTCCGGCGCGCCGTTCGATTTCGTTTCGACGCATATTTACGGGAATGAGGATCCGGTGAACGTGTTCGGCGCCGCGACTCCGGTGCCCCGAAAAGATATGGTGGCGCGCGCGCTGCGGAAGGTGCATGACGAGGTTGCGGCGTCGGGCGCGCCCAGGACTCCGATTTTGATTACGGAATACAACGCGACTTATTCCACACAGCCGGAGATTACCGATAGCGCGTTTATGGGGCCGTGGCTTGCGAATAACATTGCGGAGTGCGACGGTTTGACGTCGATGATGTCGTACTGGGCTTTCTCGGATGTTTTCGAGGAGCAGGGTGTGGTCAGGAAGCCTTTTTATGGGGGCTATGGGCTTGTTGCGGAGCGCGGGATACCGAAACCGGCTTATCGGGCGTTTGAGTTGCTGCATGACTTGGGCGATCGGCGGATCGCGAATGTGTCGAATGACGTGCTCGTTACGAAGCGGCGCAGCGGCGCGATCGTCATTGCGCTGTGGAATTATGCCGAACCTGGTGAGCGGGGCGCGCAGAAGGTGTTTCGGATCGACTTGAAGGGCCGCGCTGGGAAGAGTTATGAAATCCAGGTGATCGATCCCGCGCACGGCTCGGCTGTGCGCGCGTGGACGGCTATGGGTGAACCGGCCTCACCGACGGAGGCGCAGATTTCAGCGCTGGTTAAGGCATCGCAGATTGCGCCTCCGGCACGGCACGCGATCGGCGATCCGATTCGCCTGGATCCGCAGGGTCTGGCGGTGGTGACGATTCGGTAAGGGACCGGCGACAAAGATCGCCGGGGTTACCAGCTGACGTAAAGTTCCGCGCCGAGCTGGGGCTCGGCGGCAGGCCTGGGGGCCTGCCCTACAAAGATTGCGCTAAAGTTTTTCGCTCCGAATTGCCGATATGGGGGTATGGAATGTCCACGATGCAGATCAAGACTGCTGATGATCAGGCAAAATACGGGAATCGAGCGATTGCGGTCGTTCCTGACCGGTATGCGGCAATATCGCTGCCGTGACTGCGACCAGAAGTTTAGCGCTCCCGACCGGCGCAAGATGCCCAGAGAGGAAACTTTGGGTATGGCCGCTGTGCCTCGCCGTCAGGTTTAAGAATCCCTGCTTCCTTTGACCGGCTTCAAGCGGGAGAGGGTTCGGGTGGTGCTCCATCCAGGCATCATGTCGACCAGCAGGAGCTTTCCGCCCCAGCTTTCCACGAGACTCGCTCCTACTACCTGGTCTGGCTTGTATTCTCCGCCCTTGACCAGCAGATTTGGGCGCAGTGCGCGGATCAGTTCGAGCGGCGTGTCTTCGCCGAAGATCACGACGCCGTCGACACAGCTCAGCGAGGCCAGCACCAGAGCGCGGGACATTTCATCCTGAACGGGACGCGAGTCGCCTTTCAGACGCTTGACGGATTGATCGCTGTTCAGACCTATCAGAAGGCGATCGCAATGGGCCCGAGCCGTTTCGAGCACGCGCAAATGGCCGGGATGGAGGAGATCAAAGCAGCCATTGGTAAATCCCACGCTGAGACCCGATTGCGTCCACGTTTGAGAGCGTTCCATCGCCTTCGGGAGGGCAAGAACTTTGGCGGCCGCGCCCCTGTGGACGCCGTATCCAAACTGGCCGCGGCGAACCTCCTCAGCTATCTCAATGGCGCTTACAACAGCAGTGCCGGCTCTGCCTACGACCATCCCCGCAGCAATATTGGCGATTTCGACCGCATCCTGGAACGATGATCCCGAGCCCACCGCGGCGGCGAGTACGGCGGCAACGGTATCGCCCGCGCCCGAGACATCGTAGACCTCGCGCGCGAGCGCCGGGAAGCGGATCGCGGGGCCGCCCGCGGGAACCAACATCATTCCTTCAGCCCCCAGCGTTACGAGAATTGATTCCGCCGCGGTGTCGTCAAGCAACTGGCGGGCAGCCGTTTCCTGGGCGGCTGTTCCGGAGATGGAGAGGCCGGTGGCTTCGGCGAGTTCGCGCAGATTCGGCTTGAGCAGAGTCGCGTTCCGGTAACGGCGGAAGTCGCGTCCCTTGGGATCGACGATCACCGGTTTTCCGGCCGCGCGCGCCGCGAGGATGAACTGCTGGGCAAGGGATCCGTTCAACATGCCTTTCGCATAGTCGGAAAGAAGGACGACCGAGCATCCGTCCAGCGCGGCGGTGAAGGCGGCGAGCAGAGTTTCCGCGGTTTCGGGTTTTATCGCGTCGGTAGATTCGTTGTCCGCACGGAGGAGTTGTTGGCCCTGGGCGATGTAACGGGTCTTGGTCGGAGTCTGGCGCCCCGGTTCCGCCTGGAGCGAGGCGCAGGCGCCTGGTAAATCCCTCAGGTGGACCGAGATTTCCGCCGCTTCCCGATCGCTTCCTGTTGCGGAAAAGAACCGTACGCCGCAGCCGAGAGCGCTCAGATTCCGGACCGCGTTGCCGGCGCCGCCCAACATGGACTGGGAGCGGGCGATCCGCAAGACGGGAATCGGAGCTTCCGGAGAAATGCGGCTGACTTCACCGTAGATAAACGAATCGAGCATTACGTCGCCCGCGCAGACAACTACGGCAGACGAGAGCTTTTCGATGACAGGAACGAGGTCTTTCAAATGATTCCCAGACGCTCTTCGATTTCGGCGCAGAGAACATGCCCGAGGAGAATGTGCATTTCCTGAATGCGCGCGGTGACGGTGGAAGGCACCACGATCAGGGGATCGGCGATTCCTTTCAAGCCGCCACCCGAGTTGCCGCCGAAAGCGGCCGAGGCGATCCCCGCCCTTCGGGCTGCGTCGAGAGCACAGATTACGTTCGGGCTCTGACCCGATGTGGAGAACCCGATTGCGACATCGCCCGGACGACCCAGCGCTTCGATCTGGCGCGCGAAAACGGTATCAAATCCGTAATCGTTGGCGCAGGCGGTGAGAGCGGATGTGTCGGTCGTGAGGGCCATTGCCGCAAGCGCGCGCCGGTGCCGGACGAAGCGGATGGTCAGTTCCGCGCTCAGGTGCTGGGCATCCGCGGCGCTGCCTCCGTTGCCGAAAAGCAGGAGCTTGCCGCCGCGGCGAAGGGCTTCGACGCACAACTCCGCGAGGCGCATGAGCGGCTCGCCGCAAGAGGTCTCGGTTTCCGTGAGCAGGGATCGGTGATCTTCGAAGCAGTCCTTAAAGATCTTTGTTGGTCCAACCGTCGCCCCGGACGTCAAAAGACTCATAAAGATACGATTGTTTCACGTTCGTTCAACTCGTGTGGCCGTTTCCCGATAGACTGGTATCGGATTGCCTTCCCTGTTGAAGTTCGCCGCAGTTGCCGCTTTGTGCTGCGCCGCGCCGCTTCAGGCGCGCGTCGTGCAGGTGGATATCGACGGAATCGTCCATCCCATAACGGTTGAAGTTGTTTCCTCGGCTATCGCCCAGGCGGAGCGGGAGCACGCGGACGCAATCCTGATTCGCCTGAGCACGCCGGGCGGGTTCATGGACGCTACGAGGCAGATCGTTGAAAAGATTTTTCATTCGCCCGTTCCGGTGATTACGTGGGTGGGACCCGCCGGGCGCGCGCGCCGCCTCGGCGGGCTTTTTCCTTCTGGAAGCGGCGGACGTTGCGGCGATGGCTCCGGGAACCAATACCGGCGCTTCGCATCCGGTGCTTGAAGGCGGCGGCACGATGGATTCGATCATGAAGTCGAAGGTCGAGAACGACGCGGCGGCTTTGATGCGGACGATCGCTACGCATCGCGGGCGGGACCAACAGGCGGCTGAGAAGACCGTGCGGGAGAGCGCTTCCTATACGGAGCGCGAAGCGCTGGACCAGCATCTGATCGACGCAATCGCGGCAAATCCGGAGGCGCTGCTCAAACAGCTCGACGGGCGGCAGATCACGCGATTTGACGGCGGCCACCAGACACTGCATTTTGCCGACACAGCGATTGACATTTACCGGCCTTCTTTCCGCGAACGCCTTATGCTGGCGATCGCAGACCCCAATATTGCGCTGCTGGTGGTGATCCTTGGGGCTCTTGGGATTTATGTGGAGTTTTCGTCGCCGGGGCTCGTTGCGCCTGGGGTTTTTGGCGCAATTCTGGTCCTGCTGGGCCTGACCGCGCTTTCCATGCTGCCCATTGACTGGCTGGGCGCGGGCCTGATGATTCTGGGGCTGGTTTTCTTTGTTCTCGAGGCCAAATTCCCGACCCATGGCGTGCTCGCTGTGGGCGGCACGGTTGCGCTCGCCCTGGGCGCGGTCATGCTGGTGGATACGAACGTTCCGGAACTGCGTGTTCACTGGAGCACGGCGATCGGACTAGCCGTTCCTTTCGCGCTGATCACCACGTTCCTGGTTTCCATCGCGGTGCGCGCGCGTCGCAATAAGGTCGTTACCGGGCTCGAAGGAATGATGGGCGAGGCGGGGGTGGCCGTCGGAGAACTGAATCCCCTGGGGACCGTTCTGGTTCGAGGCGAATACTGGAACGCGCGGGCGCCGCAGCGCGTGTCCGCAAGCGAGCCGGTTCGCATCACCGGAATCGATGGACTCACGCTGCTGGTCAGCGGAATGAACAGGAAAGAGACCTCATGACGGGCTTGCCGGAACTGCTGGTCGTAATCATTATTGTGTTTTATCTGTTTTCTTCGATCAAAATCCTGGCCGAATACGAACGCGGCGTGATCTTCCGGCTTGGCCGGCTGCTTCCGCAGGCGAAAGGGCCGGGGGTGATTCTGGTGTTTGCGCCGATTGACCGGATGGTCCGGATTTCGCTGCGGGTCGACACGATCGAAGTGCCGCCCCAGGACGTGATCACGCGGGACAACATCACGGTCAAGGTCAACGCAGTGATTTACTTTCGCGTCGTGGAGCCTCGGCTGGCGGTGACTGAGGTTTCGAATTTTCTTTACGCAACATCACAGCTGGCGCAGACGACGCTGCGCAGCGTTTTGGGCGAGGTCGAGCTCGACGATTTGTTGAGCAAACGCGACGAGCTGAACGTCCGGCTGCAGGCGATTCTGGATCAGCATACGTCGCCGTGGGGCGTGAAGGTGACGCTGGTTTCGGTCAAACAGGTGGACATTCCGGAGCAGATGATTCGGGCGATCGGCAGGCAGGCGGAGGCCGAGCGGGAGAAACGAGCCAAGATCATCCACGCCGACGGGGAATATACGGCGTCGGAGAAACTTGCCATGGCCGCTGAAGTAATTCAGAGACAACCGGCGGCAATCCAGCTACGCTATTTACAGACACTGATGGAGATCGGGCAGGAGAAAAATACGACGATCGTGTTCCCGCTTCCCATCGATATTCTGAGCTCGCTCGAAACTTATCTCCAAAGCAGGCGGCGGGATGAAACAGGCAAATCATAAATATGGCGCAGATGGAAGGCGAAAAGGAATTAGTTCTCGGAAACAAGCAGTTGATGGGGCTTTTTTTTGTGGTGGTGGCCCTGTGCGGCGTATTTTTCGCGATGGGTTACATGATGGGGCGGCCTTCGGCGAAAGCGTCGCTGGCCAATCCGGAAGCGAGCCCGGCGCCGGCGGCTACGACTTCTGGGATTCAGCAACAGTCCGAACCTCCGCGAGAGACCGCCGAGACCGCGCCGTTCACCCAAACGGCGCCGCCCACGGCCGATTCGGGAGCTGCTCGATCCGATACGCGGGCCGATACGCGGGCCGATACGCGACCCCAGCCCGGGCCGATTGAGACGAAGCCCGCGCGCGATACTTCGCAACCGGCTCCTGTCGCTTCAGCGCCGGCCACTCCCGCCAACGCGGCCGCCGAAGGCGCCACAGCTGCAGCGGCCGTTACGGTCCCACAGGAGGGCGCGACATATCTGCAGGTGACAGCATTGCGGCGGTCCGACGCCGACAATCTGGTGAAGACTCTGCGCGAGCAGAATTTTCCCGCGTTAGTGGCCGACAGTTCGAAGCCGGATCTGTTTCGCGTGATGGTGGGTCCGTATCATCAGACCTCCGATGTCGCCGACGCCAAAGCCCGGCTGAAGGCGCTGGGATTCGCGAATGCCTTTGTTCAGAAGTAGGCAGCCTATTTCGACGGGAAGTGTTTCAGGTCTTTCTCGTTTTCGTTGCAGATGTATTCGATCAGGTCCGTATCCACGAGCAGGTGCGGATTTTCCTTCACAGTCCAGGGTCTGGTGTAGTTCTTCGGATCGTCGATCGTAATCTCGATTTCCATGTGCCCGAAGTCGGGCCGTCGGAATTTTTCGGTCAGATGCATCGCGTCCGATAGCGGGTGACCGTTGCTGTCCATCCACGTAAGCCCGTTCATGCCTCTGGTTTCCACCACGAGCGTATCGCCCTCCCAGTGTCCGACCGAATAGCCGTCCCAGGTAGGCTGCGGGTCGACCGGAAGCGCGCGGCCATCGGTAAAGACCTGGCGGAAAGTGGTGCGCGATTCGTACAGGAAGACGATTTCTCCGGGCTGCTGGATGATCTTGTACGGGGAGGTGATGGCGTCCTTTCGGGGCATTCCGGAGGGCAGGCAGCGAGCGTCGGGATCGTCCTTGCCGAACGTCTGGACGCGCTCTTTGTAGAGCGCGGCGGCTTCGGGTTTGAACGGAATATCCTGCGGTTTGAGATCGGCGGCGATGTTGATCAGGTATTTGATGCCGTTGGGCTCCCAGATGCCGGAGAGGTCGGGCTTGCCGTCGGCGGTCTTCGGCGCGGGGGCGTTCATGTTCGGCTTGCCGTCGGGCAGGCGTGGAACACCGGGAGTTTTGACCTCCCACTGGGCCGCAAGCGGCAGCGAGACCGCGCAAAGGAGCGCTAAGCGGAGCTTCATGTTTGAGTGAATTATATAACTCTGATCAAGTTTCTATGACTTCCTTATGGTTCGGGCTTTAGACTTCCCCTTGGGAAGGGAGGGCTTCAGATGGTTAAGATCGAAGCGATCATTCGGCCCTGCATGCTGGACGACGTTAAGGCCGCGCTGGAGTCTATTGGTGTCGAATACGTTACATCCTCCGAAGTTCACGAGAGCGGCGGGCGCTCCACGTATAAGGCTGTTTACAGGGGCGCCGAATATCGCGTGGACGAACCGCGGATGAAACTTGAGATTCTTGCGTGTTCGGACCGCACGGACGAGTTAGTTGAGATGCTTTCGGGTACCGCGCGTACGCGAACGTCGAGCGACGACGGCGTGATTATGGTTTATCACCTGGACGACGCGATCCGGATCGCGAATGGGTCGCGGCCGGAATTCGGCCGCTGACGGTCAGAAGGCCTGCCGGACTAACCGCGCCACCAGCGGGCGGAGTATACGATGAGCGCTGCGCAAAGCCAGCCATAAGCGTATTGGGGTTGAGCGCCCCATCGCATCACGGCGGAGTGCATTAATCCGAACCACGAAAATACGGCCGCGATGAGGCACCAGACGCCCGCGCGGTTGAAATTCCGGTCGATCAACTCCGTAGTGACGGCCGCGACAACCAGCACCAGAAACAGAAAGCCGTTGCCCAGCCCCTGCACGGAGGCCCAGTAAATCGAGCGATTCAGAGCAGCCTGCGTTGCCGGATTGGCGAGCGAAAGACCCAGCGCCGGCAGTGCGGCGGTAACGCTGGCGGATACCACGGCGCCGGCAGGCAGCACGAGACCCAGCAACACCGCCGCCGAGTATCGGGGTTCGACCCGGCGCAGCGTCGCCAGACCCACGCCGATGGTCACGTAGGCGATCATGGCGGATAGGATGGCCCAGGGGAAGAGTTGCGCGAAGAATAGAGTGAGTCCGCCGGCCACGATCACCAGCAGGGCGACGGGAGTCCAGAAGGCGAAACCGGCGCGCGCACCCATGTGTTTGTAGGGAGGATGCAGCGCATAGACGACGGGCGCGACGACGCTTCCCGCGAGCCCGCAGATGAGCGTTCCCAGGCCATCCCAAAACAGCACGCTGCGCACGTCATAGTCGTCGCCCGCCGCGCTCGATCCCGTTACTGCCGCAATATCCTGGAGGACGTGATAAATCGACATCGGCGCGATGACGGAGAGATACGGAATCGCCGTTCCCAGCGCGCGCAACGGTTCTAGGGAAGAAACAAGGGGAAGGGCGGGATGCAGTCCGCGCCATGTGGGGGTGACGTAACCGATCGCTGCCCCGACGGCAAGAGGAATAAGCCACGCGGCGAGGAAGGGTGGAATGCGAAGCCTGGTCATCGGTATGCCGACGACGCTGGTCAGAATAATCGCGAGCGCAATCAGGCCGACCACGGGCTGGTCGAATAACCGCTGCAGCAAGACCAGCGCAAGATAGCTGTACATCGCGCTGCCGAAGACTGTCATCGCGGCAGCCGGGGGAATCTGTTTTTTGATGTACCCGGCGAAGGGCGCGGCGGCGAGCTTGATGAGTCCCGTCCAGATCACAGCCGCCGCGCCGACTCGCCACGCCTGTAAAGGATCATGAGTCTGCACATATACGGGCAGCATGATCGACAGCGTGTAGGCGATAATCGCCGGCACGTTGTTGCCGTAGACGTGGGCCGTTACATCGGAGCGATTTTCGCGCCGGGCGAGTCGAACAGCAAGAAAGCAGAGGCCGAGGGAGCCGATCAGAAAGCCCAGGGCGTAACCAGGCAGCAGCCTGGAGACACTGAATTCGAGCGGGATTCCGGCGGATATTAAAAGGAAGGCGGGAATGACCAGTTGGGCGAGATTGAATCCCACCTGGGCGATGGTGGCATCGACATCGCCGCGCTCCAGAGTCCACCATCTGTACCTGAGAGCGGCGATGGTTGGGGTGGACATCGGGTGGATCGAAGCCAGGCGCGGGTCAGATCTTGAAAGCTTCAAAGGTTTCCGGCGCAAACAACTCTCGGGGCGTCAACTTGCGCCGGGACAATCCCTGTTCCCACGAGTAACGAAGAAAGGTATCGAGAGCCCGTTCATTCTCCGCCAGGCCGTATGGCCAGAAGTCATTGCCCATCAGCTTTTCAGTGTCCTCCAGGTGCGAGCCAAGCCAGGGCAGCGTGACCTTGAGAGCCGCGACTTCATGCAGGTCGCGGCAAGCTTCCTGTTTTGCGGCTACGAAGGCCTTGTAGAGAGACTGAGCCACCCAGGGATTCTCTTCATAGACTGAACGCCGGATGACCATGGTATGCATGATGGGAAAAATACCGGTCTTGCGATAGTATTCGCGTTCAACAGCCGCGTAATCCGGAAACAGGCGCCGCACTTTTGCGGGATTTGTATGAAGTGTGGAGGGCGCGCGGGGAGCGTATATCGCGTCGATTTCTCTATCCTCCAGCATTCGCGAAAGCGTTTTACCGGCGGAAATGGGTTCGATTTTTATTTCCGGCGGCAATCCGAGATCGATCTTTTCGACTCGGCCCGGCTCCTCCTGGCCTCCGGTGAAGTAACGAACGCTGCCGATCGGGACGCAATATTCGTCGCTCAGTATTCCGCGGATCCAGACGATGGCGGTCAACTGGTATTCCGGATTCCCGACGCGTTTTCCGATGAGGTCAATCGGCGTTCCAATGCCGCTTTCCGTATTGATGTAGATTCCGGAGTGCCGGAAGGAGCGGGACACGAAGACCGGAATGGCGATGAAAGGCGGATTTTCGCGAAACAGCGAAACGACGTATGAAGAGAGCGACATTTCGGCGACGTCAAACTCTTCGTGGCGCATCATGCGGAAGAACGTTTCCTCAATGGGCAGATTGAGGTAGTTCAGATCAATCCCTTCGATTTGAATCCTGCCATCCATGAGCAGACGGGTGCGGTCATAATCCCAACAGGACATCGTAAGCCGAAGTTTCGACATTTTATGATTCCGGTGCCGACGTTAAACGAAGACTCATGATAAGCCAGCGTGGACGGGTCCCGTGATATTTTCCCTGTATTAAATGATCGCCTTTTTATATCAGTAGATTTCATCCACACGGGGCTGTTCCGGGGCTGCGCCGCGACGAAGACGGCGCTCCGCAAGAAGACGAAGCTCATTCTGAAACCGAGTCACCAGCGGAAGCTTGTTGTTCCTCCGCCAGACTGCGTTCAATTCCGCCATTGGGGCAGGTTCGGTGATGGGGCGATACACAACCCCTTTCACCTGCATATTGCGGCCGAAGGATTCGGGGACCAGCGCGACCCCGAGACGGCCCGCAACGAGGCAAATTACCGTCTGGATCTGACGGGTTGTCAGGGTCTCGACCGGTATGTGTCCGACCCTTTCGAACGCCCCGAGAACAATTTCATTGAAGCCAGGCATGGCGAGGCGACCTGGCAGGATCAGCGTATCCGCAGCCAGTAGTTTCAGATCGATCCTACGCCGGTGCGCCACCGGATGGCGCGCCGGGAGGACGGCGACGAGTTTCTCGCGCAGAATCAGAATCGATTCCAGTTCCGGGTCCCGCGGTTTGGCAGCCATAATTCCGACATCAATGGATTCGTGCCGGAGAGCTTCCAACTGGTCAGAGGGTTCCATTTCGCGGATCTCAACGGTGGCCGCCCGCGCAATCTGGCGAAAGCGCATTACCAGTTCCGGCAGCACGCTCCAGATGGCCGTGCTGCCCACGCCTATAGCCACGCTGCCGGCGCTGCCCCGCCCGACCTTTACCGCGTCAGACGCCGCGCGAGCCGCCTGCTCCACCACGATGCGCGCTCTGTTACGAAAGACCTCTCCGGCGGGGGTCAGTTTCACCCGCCGTTTCGTGCGTTCGAGAAGCTGCACACCGACTTCCTCTTCCAGTTGGCGTATCTGGTGGCTCAACGCGGGCTGCGCTACGTGGAGCAGGGAGGCGGCGCGCGTGAAATGAAGTTCCTCGGCCACTGCGAGGAAATATCGAAGGTGGCGGATCTCCATCGCTGGATCATGTCACAGCGGGAGGCCCGCACTCATAAAGATTAGCGATAAATCCAGACCGACAAAATCTTTTACGGGATTAATTCGTGCGAGTATCATGAGTCCAGCATTATGCGGGATGCCGCCGAATTTACCAATGCGTTCCAGCCAGCCCGCGAAAAAGCGCCTCTTGAGGGAGAGTCAAGCGAATGATGCAGTGTTCTTATTACGGCGCCGCGGCCATTTCTCTCGCGGTTACTTTAATGGTGGCCCCGCTGTCAGCCGCACAGGCGGCGGCGAAAACCGGCGTGGCAGATACATCGGGGATTCCGCGAATGTCCAATGGCAAGCCCGACCTGAGCGGCGTATGGCAACGGCCTTACGTACCGGATATGAGCAAAAACGCCAAAGAACAGACGGGCACTTCGCCGCTTCCATTTACGGAATGGGGAGCGAATGCGTTCAAGCAGTACGACCCCGCGAAGTTCGACTATACCGGGCACTGTCTCCCGCAGGGATTGACCCGCTCCATGAATTCGCCGTTTCCCGTGCAGATCGTTCAGAAGCCGGATACTTTTGCGGTTCTCTATGAAGCGTGGAACGTCTTTCATGTGGTTCCGACAAACGGCCGGACGTTTGCCAAAGACAAGGAGCTCGATCCGACATGGATGGGAACGTCGTTCGGCCGCTGGGACGGCGACACTCTTGTGGTGGACACCAGAGGGTTCAATGACAAAACCAATCTGGACACGGTGGGCCATCCACACAGCGATCAAATGAAGGTTATCGAGACCTACCGGCGCGCGGATGCGAATCACCTGACTTATGAGGTGACCATTGACGACCCCAAAACCTATACGCGGCCGTGGAAGAATACGCGCACTTTTACGCTGCGGCCGGACTGGGACATTATGGAGTACTCCTGCGAGGAGAACAATAAGGATTTTAACGATGGCCACATCAAGTGACCACATCAGGTGACGACATCAGGTGACGACATCAGGTAACGACATCAGGTAACGACACGCGAAGAACAGTATGAAACGTGAAATCCAATCGGCTGCCCTGGTGCTGCTGGCCTGCGCAACGGCTTTTTCCGCGGAGAGCAGCCTCGTCGCCGACGCCGCAATGCGGGGCGATACGAGTGTGCTGCAAAAGCTGCTGAAGGCCCGAGCCGACGTGAACACACCGCAGGCGGATGGAGCTACGGCGATCGAGTGGGCCGCGTATCGAGGCGATCTGCAGATGGCCGATCTCCTGATCGCCGCCGGCGCGAACGTAAAGACAGCGAACCGTGAAGGAGCGACGCCGCTGTCTCTGGCGGCTGTTAGCGGGAACGCCGCGATGATCGAGAAGCTGCTGAACGCAGGAGCGGACGCCAATGAACAGGGTCCTCAGGGCGATACGCCTTTAATGCTGTCGTCCCGCAACGGCAACGCTGCCGCGATCACCGTATTGCTGGACCATCACGCGAACGTTGAAGCGAGAGAGAAGATACGCGGGACGACGGCCCTTATGTGGGCTGCCGAGCAGGGGCATGCGCCAGCGGTAAAGCTGCTGATCGCGCGCGGCGCGGATTTCAGCGCAACATCGAACGCCGATACGAAGAGTGGGACCGCATATCTGGCTCCGACGCCGCAACAACGGGCACTGCAGGATGGAATCGCGAAAGACGGCTCTCTTTCCAAAGAAGGCCGGGCCCGCAGGGCCGCTCCCGCGCCTGCCGCAAATGCTTCGAAAGACATTGGCGCCGCCGATGAGGCCGCCGCCGCGGCCGCCTTCGGACGGGGACAAAACAAAGACGGGGGCGGATTGACGGCGCTGGTCTTCGCGGCCCGTGAAGGCAATCTGGAATCGGCAAAGATTCTGGTGGAAGCGGGAGCCGGTGTCAACCAGCTTACGCATTATGGCTGGACGCCGCTTCTTGTTGCGGTGCAGAACAGGCATTACCAGCTTGCTTCTTACCTGCTCGACAAGCGCGCGGATCCCAACATCGCCAACAACGGCGGCTGGACCCCACTCTATATCGCGACAGATAACCGGAACATTGAAGCGGGAGATTACCCGGTCCGAAACGCGGACATGGATCAGCTTGCGTTTATTACGAAGCTGATCGATCGCGGCGCCAATGTGAACGCGCGGGTCTGCGGCGTGAAGTCGACTCCCGATCACTGCGTGGGCGACAGCACCGAAACACGAACCATCTTCACGATGCAATGGCTTTATGAAGACGGCGCGACGCCCTTTCTGCGGGCCGCGCAATCGGGCGACGTGAAACTGATGAAGCTGCTGCTCGCGCATGGCGCCGATCCGAAAATTCGAACTGAGTTCGGCGACACCGCGCTCGCGGTTGCGGCTGGAATCGGCTGGGTCGAGGGAGTGACGTTCGAGTGGTCCGCGGCTGAGAACCTGGAGGCGGTGAAAATGTGTCTCGATCTCGGCATGGATCCGAATACCCCGAATAAGGACGGGCGCAATGCGCTGCATGGGGCAGCGCACAAAGGGCGTAATTCGGTAGTTCAGCTTCTGGTGGATCACGGCGCGAAGCTCGACGCTCACGATTACGGCAGCCGCGATACGATCTCCGGATCGTTGCTCGGGCGTACGTGGATACCGATCGATTATGCGAGAGGTCTGGTGCGCGTCGGCGTACAGTCGGCGCTGGCGCATCCGGATACCGAAGCGTTGCTCCAGAAGCTGATGGAGGAGCGCGGCCTTCCCGTGCCGGCGCCTTTCAAGTCGTCTCTGTGTCTGGCGGTGATTTGCGCGGGAGACGCTCAATAGCCGGCAAGAAGCCGGTTAAGACGGGGATCAGGGTTTAAGAGGGTTTTCCAGGTGAGGGCCGCCTCGCGGTCCGATTCCATCATTTTCATTCAAGGGAGAGGTGTGTCATGCGACCAGGCTTAGTCGTAGTGTGTCTTATCGCCTTTGGTGTGAGTGCGTTCGGCCAGACGGCCAACGGCACGATCACGGGTACCGTAACCGACCCGACCGGCGCGGTCGTCGCGGGCGCATCGGTACAAGCAAAGAATACTGAGACGGGACTTACTTATCCCGTGATGACGACCGCTACCGGGAATTACACGGTCGCTCAGTTGCCCGTGGGTAAGTATCAGATCACGGTGAACGCGACGGGGTTCAAGCTTTACGTACATACGAATCTCGATGTTGCCGCGAACGCGACGATTCGCGAAGATGTAGCGCTGCAGGTCGGCAATGCCGCCGAGACCGTCACGGTTAGCGCCGAAGCCTCACAGTTGAATACGGAATCGGCGGACATGACGCACAACGTTACGTTGGAGCAACTCGATAATCTGCCGATCCTCGGGATTGGCCCGCAGAACGCGGGTACTTCGGGGATTCGAAATCCTTTCGCGCTTACGGAATTGCTGCCTGGCACCACGTTCAGCGGCACCAACCTCGTGATGGTGATCAACGGGACACAGAACAACTCCGAGGGAGTGCGGATCGAGGGGATGGATTCGCGCAACAATACGCCTGGCGTGGCCTCTACGCAGGTGCGGCAGCCGAGCGCGGACGCGGTGCAGGAAGTGGCCGTACTTACAAGTAATTACGCGCCGGAATTCGGCACCGCCGGCGGCGCGGTTCTGAACGTGACCATGAAATCCGGGACGAATCAGTTTCATGGGAGCGGATACGAGTACTTCGTCAATGAGGCGCTCAATGCCGCAGGGCACCTCAGTAATAACGGCTTTGGCGTTAAGGTTCGGCCCAGGAACCGGCGTAACGACTACGGCGGGACCTTTGGAGGCCCGGTATGGATACCTAAGATCTATAACGGCCGAAATAAGACATTTTTCTTCTTCAGTTGGGAACAGTATCGCGAGGATGTCGGCCTGACGTTCAATGACACCGTTCCGACTACGGCATTCCGGAATGGCGACTTCTCGGCGATCTCGCCGAACGGAACCTGCGCTCTTTGCGGCCAGTACGGCATCCAGCAGACGCCGCTCGGAGTTCCGGCTATTGCGACCGATGCGCTTGGCCGGCCTTTGCTGGCCAACACGATTTACGATCCATCGACTCGCGGCGTAAACGCCGCCAATGGACTTGGCTATGCCAATCCATTTCTCAATAACGTGATCCCGACATCGCGGATCGATCCGACGGCGGCGAAGTTTCAGGCGCTCTTTCCTCTGCCGCAGAACAATAATCTGACGCAGAACTATGCGGGAAATGTTCCGAGTCTGCGCGTGACGACTATACCTTCGATCAAGATAGACGAGTCACCGACTTCCAAAGACAAGTTCTCTTTCTACTACTCAACGACGGGCACCGCCAGCCAGGTGGCGACGCCGCTCGGCAACGCCGACGGGCTGCCGCTCGAAATCGGACAGTACCGCGGTACATTCATCGACACCAAAACGATCCGGCTGAATTACGATCGCATCCTGTCGCCGACGATTCTGCTCCATCTGGGAGCAGGTTATCAACGCGTGAACTTTTTCGATGACGCGCCGTTTCTGAATTTCGATCCCTCGGCGTTTGGCCTGAGCGGGTTCGCGATTCACCGGCAGTTCCCCAGCATCACCGGAATGTGCGCCGGAGGAACCACATGCACCGGGTATGGCGGGATGCAGAACGTGGGCACCGCCAATCAGGGTCAGACCCATACTTACTATCAGAAGCCAACCTACAACGCGAACCTGACCTGGGTGCACGGCAATCATACTTTCAAGTTCGGCGGCGAGTTAGTAACGATGGGCGCGATTAGTCAGCCTTTTGCGGGTGTCACGATGCCAACCGGTACCGGACCGACCTCGCAGCCATTTACTCCCACGGTCAGCCTCAATGGATTCAGCACCGGGTTCGGATACGCAAGCTTCCTGCTGGGCGATTTCAACAGCAGCACGCAAACGCCGTCGGAAGATTACAGACAGGGCCATCTGGCGCTGGCCGTTTTCGCTCAGGATTCGTGGAAGATAACGCCGAAACTATCACTGACTTATGGGCTGCGCTATGATCTCGGAACCGCGGTGCGAGAACAGTACGGGCGCGTCGGACAGTTCGATCCGTCGACGGCCAACGCAAATGCGGGGGGCAGGCCAGGCGCAACCATGTATGCTTCGACTTGCAATTGCGACTTTTACCGGCCCAACTATCCTTACGGTTTCGGCCCTCGTCTGGGCGCCGCGTATCAGGTCGATTCCAAAACCGTTGTGCGGGCGGGATGGGGCGTCGTCTACCAGTACACGACCGATGACGGGGTGCCCACCATTGGAAGTAATGCGATCAATTCAGTATCCGGCGTCAATTCGTTCGTAAATGCTCAATCGCCCAACTTTATCCTCCAGCCGGTCTGGCCAGTGACGAATCCGAACGTTTATCCCAGCCGTGGAACCACCGTTGGGGCGCCGTATAGTCCGGATCGCAACTACAACCGGCCGCCGCGCCAGAATCAGTGGAGTGTCGGGTTTCAGCGCCAGATCACTCCAAATCTTATGGTGGAGGCAGCTTATGTGGCAAACCGGGTTGCGTGGCTCAACGGCCCGTATGGCTTTATGAGCCAGCTTTCGCCGGCGGCGTTCGCGAAATATGGGTTGTATCCGTATCCGGGTACCGGGCCGACCGGGTACACGCCGGCGCAAAATTACGCCGACTATCAATTGCTGACTCAGCCGGTCAACAGCTCGGCCGTCGAAGCCAGGATGGGCGGCCTGCTTCTGCCATACACGGGCTTCCCGGCGACCAATTCTCTGCTGAGCGCGCTCTATCCTTATCCGCAGTTCAGTGCGACGGCGGGCGCCTCCACCATTCCCGGCGCACCCGCATCCGGCACCTCAATCCCCTTGTCAGTGGCGGAATCGCCGACGGGAAATTCGCGATACGATTCGCTGCAGGCCAAGGCGACGAAGCGCTTCTCTCACGGCCTTCAGGCTTCCGGCTCGTTCACATGGCAGAAAGCGTATCTGCGAATGTGGCCGCAGAACTTCTTCAACCCGCCGGGCTCGCTTTGGGCGCGGCAGCAGGTACCGCCGCTGGTTCTGAATTTCAACTTTGTTTACACGACGCCGGGCGCGCCATTCCTGAACCGTTTCAAGGGCGCCAATCTGATCATTAAAGACTGGCAGATCGGAATGTTCGCGCAGTATCAGAGCGCTGCGTTTCTCACGCCACCGGCGAATCCGGTCGCGAATTTTCTGCCGAGCGAGGAGACGCGGGTGGCGGGACAGCCGCTTTACCTGACAAACATCAACGGTCCGATCAGTCCCTATACGCAGCAGGTTCTGAATCCGGCGGCGTGGGCGGTCGTGCCGGCAGGGCAGGTCGGGACCGCCCCGGGAACGTTGTATTCCGATTTCCGGGGACCGCGACTGCCGCAGGAAAACCTGAACTTCGGCCGCAATTTCCGGATCAAGGAACATTATAACCTTCAGATCCGGGCTGAATTTGTGAATATCTTTAATCGGGTTTATCTGCCGAATCCGAGTACAGCGACCGCGCCACAGCTTCCTCTGACGAAGAATGGGCTGCAGCAGTACACGGCGGGTTTCGGAATTATGAATGCCACCTCAGCGATCGGAACCGTTCCGGCACTTGGCGGCCCGGCGAGATCGGGAACGCTGATCGCGCGATTCACGTTCTGAGGGTGTCGGCTAGCGGTTGTCGCCCGGGAAGAAGGTTCGCGGGAAATCGCCGGCGTGGAGGGGTTCGGTGCAGTCGGGGTTCGGGTGGTCGGTGATATCGGCCATCGTGAACCCGTCGGGCGGTTTTCGCCGGACCAGATACCAGGTTTCGGCCGGCACGTCGTGAAGTCGGATGCCGACCTGGAAGAGGTCGGGGCTGTTTGCGCAATGCAGCGTCGGATCGGGGAAATCGCCCATGCCGTCGTCCCGGTGCAGCCATTCCTCGACGAAGTCGCGTGGCGTGGGAGCGATCGGATCCGTTTGCTCCAGGCGGTCGCCTCGCAGTTTGTAATGACGGACGGCCTCGTGACCTGTACCGTAGCCCGCACCGCCGGCGGTGAATTCGATCAGCACGTCGTCCGATTCCACGCGCCCGTGTATGGGTGGAAATTCGCCTACATAAGCGAACTCGGATTTGTCCAACAGCACTGCCGGCTTATCGCCTATCCGCGAGACGCTGTAGTACACGGGCTGAAAGGCCACCGAGCAGCCCGGACGTGAGCCCAGGGTCAACAGCAATCTATGGCCACCGGCATCACGGGCGGAGATATGTACCGCATAGAGGATCTGAGGCAGATATCCTTCAGCGGTGTAAACGTTCTGCTCCTTCTCCCAGATGCGTTGCCAGCGACCGCCGGTGAACTCGTACACGTAGGCCGAGTCGTCATAGCCGCACCAGATTCCGGTGCTGGTGCGAACGATCAGAAATTCGCGCTCGCGGCTTAGCTGAACGTCATCCACGAATCCGAGGAAGCTCGGAAAGCAACTATCGCAAAAAAGCTTCGCATCGCGCAACCCGGCGTGAAGTTCGGCGGCCAGCGCGGCGGTGTCTCCGTTTGCGGGAAACTTCGCCAGCTTTGTTTCGATCCAGTCGCGCATCTGATGTTTTGCGACCGTCAGTTGGGAGGTGGCTCCCCGGGTGTCGCCATGATCGTTCGACAGGCGATCGTTCGCGTGTTCACGGAGCGGCGCCAGGGTCGCGTTTAGCGCCGCGAGCGGATTGTCCTGCGCGTTCGCTATGGAGGCACAAAGCGCCAACAGGATTACTGCTGTTGCTGTTGTTGCTGCTGCGATTCCCCGAGTGGCAGCGGCGGCGGCGCGGCCGAAGTCTCCTGGAGTACTTCCACCCCTTCGTCGTCGAGCGCCGGCCGGAACAGCACGTCGACCGAGAGGCTCTGTCCCGCGTGCCCCTTGTAGACGCCGCGCACGGGGGGCACATCGCCGTAATCGCGTCCACGCGCGACTACGATGTGACGCTCCTGCACGAACTCTCCCGCGGTCGGGTCGAGCCCGATCCAGCCGGTTTCCGGAATGTGTGTCTGCACCCATGCGTGTGACGCGTGGCCGCCGATAACATTTTCCATCGCGGCGCGCGCCTCGAGTCGTGTTCCGCGGTACAAGATAGCCGGAAACGTAGCGCGCGGGCAATCCTCGCTGCCGCAGCACCGCAATCAGCAGATGCGCAAAATCCTGGCAGACGCCGGCTCGCGTTGCCAGCGAATCCTCGACCGAAGAGTGGACGTGAGTGGCGCCCTTCTTGTAGGTAAACTGCTCGTGGATCAGGGCCGACGCGGCGTCGGCGAATCCGCGCGCGGTGCCGTCGCAGCGGGCTTCGACCTCAACCGCCATGTCGTTGACAGCAGACAGAACGGGGCAATACTCGCTCGGCTCCAGCCAGTCGAAATATTCGTCCCGCAGCAACTCGCGCCGCTGATCGAGTTCCGGCAGCGGCACCGACCGGGTGACATACTCTGGCGCGGGATGCACGAGCACGATCGCTTCGGATTCGACCCGCAGCTGCTCGTGCTCCGGCAGGATGTGAAAGTGATGTACCCAGTTGTTGAAGTAGTCGAGGTGCGCGGCGGGATTCGACGACGGATAAGTCGCGAGCCGGAACGAAAGACAACTCTGCGACTCGTCATGACGGGGACGGAGACGCAGTTCGTTGTAACTTTCAGAGACCGGGCCGTCGTACGAAAACATCGTTACGTGAGCCAGTTTGTATCGGTTGAATGCGGACATGCTCAAGCGACCACCGCGTAATGGAAATAAGCGCGCGTGACCTGCTCGCCGATGTTACGGCAGGTCTCCTGCAGATCCGTCAGAAAGTTATGCAGACCGCCATCGAAAATCTCTTCGATGCTGTCGTACGTGAGCCGCTCGTGAATCTTTCCCGTCAGGCGTTCGGCTTCGTTCGCGTATGTGCCGGGGATGGAACCGCTGATGGCATGAAGAGAACTCTGCAGCGCGCTCAGATTGAAGCGGACGGAGCGGGGATGGCGCGCGTCGAGAAGCAGTAATTGCGCGACCGTGGCGGGCTCGATCTGGCCATACTGCCGCTTGTAGAATTCATAAGCCGCGACCGATTTCAGCACGGCCATCCACAGATGGCTGCGCGATTCGTTGAGAATCTGGGGCACTTCGAGCAACTGGTGATAGTGGACATCGAGAATGCGCGCGGTCATCTCGGCGCGCTCGAGCACGCAGCCGGCCTGCACGAAATGCCAGCCTTCATCGCGCGCGAGAGTCGCGTCGCAGACGCCGTGAAAGCGGTGTCCGCCGCGTTTGACCGCGTCGCAGAAGCGCGAGAGACTCTCGTCGTCATCGCGCAGCTTCGTAATTTTGTGGTAGAGGCTGTTGATGTCCTCCCAGAGTTCACGCGAGATGCGGTCGCGAATGGTGCGCGCGTTTTCGCGGGCATTCACGATACATTGGCCGATGGAGTTCGGGATTATCTTCGGCGAAGCCGAGAAACTCGAATGCGGTTTGCGCGCTCGCCTCTTCGTGATGTTTGTAGAAACGCTCGCGTTCGCCGGTGACTGCAATCAGCGGGTCCCAGCGCAGCTTGTAAGTGTCCGGGGGCTGCTCGAGCAGCATGTGGTAGTTGACGTCGAGGATGCGGGCGGTGTTGTCCGCGCGCTCCATGTACCGGCCGATCCAGAAGAGCGAATCGGCGATGCGCGAGAGCATCATTATTCATCACCTCTCAGGACCCAGGTGTCTTTGCTGCCGCCGCCCTGCGAGGAGTTGACGACCAGCGATCCTCGCTGGAGCGCCACGCGCGTCAGGCCGCCGGGTACGATCGTCACTTTCTCGCCGTCGTACAGGCAATAAGGGCGGAGATCGACGTGACGCGGGCTCATTCCGCCGGTCGCGGGATCGAACGAAGGAACGCGCGAGAGGGGGATTACCGGCTGCGCGATATAGTTGCGCGGATCGGCGACCAGGCGTTCCCGGAAGTCTTCAATCGTCTTCTTGTCGGAAGAAGGCCCCATCAGCATGCCGTAGCCGCCGGATTCGCCGACCGCCTTGACGACCAGCTCGGGCAGATGATCGAGCACGTAAGCCAGGTGGATCGGATTCGAACAGAGATAGGTATCGACGTTCTGCAGGATGGGATCCTCGCCGAGGTAGTACTTGATGAAGGCGGGAACGTAGGCGTAGATCGCCTTATCGTCGGCCACGCCGGTGCCCACCGCGTTTGCCAGCGCGATGTTGCCCGCGCGATAGGCGTTCATTAGTCCCGGCACGCCTACGAGCGAGCCGGCGCGGAAGGCGAGCGGATCGAGAAAATCGTCGTCAACGCGGCGGTAGATGACATCCACGCGGGTCAGGCCGTGAATGGTCTTCATGTAGACGACATCGTCCACGACCACGAGATCGCGGCCTTCGACCAGCTCGATCCCCATTTCCTGCGCGAGGAAGCAGTGTTCGAAGTACGCGCTGTTATAGAGACCCGGGGTGAGCAGAACGGTGACGGGACGGTCGCCGGACCGCGGGGAAAGGCTGCGAAGAATGCGCGCCAGCTCCGACGGGTAGTGATCGACCGGCATGACTTCGACGAGCTCGAATGCGCGGGGGAAGGTCCGGCGCATGACGAGGCGGTTCTCGAGAACGTAGGAGATGCCGCTGGGAGAGCGGGCGTTGTCTTCGAGCACGAGATATTCGCCGGTGCGGGAATCGCGCACGAGATCGATGCCCGAGACGTGGATGTAGATGTCGCGGGGCACGTGGAGGCCGACCATCTCGCGACGGAAATGTTTGCAGGAGAAAACGAGGCTGCGCGGGACGATGCGGTCTTTGAGGATGCGCTGCGGGCCGTAGATGTCCTGCAGATAGAGGTTCAGCGCCATGACTCGCTGGGCGAGACCGCGTTCGATGACGTCCCATTCGGAGCGCGGAATGATGCGCGGGAACCAGATCGAAGGGGAAGAGGCGTTCGGTGCCGCGGCCGTCGCTGTAGACGGTGAAGGTGATGCCCTGGACCAGATAGGAGAGGTCCGCCAGCTTCCGGCGTTCTTCGAAAACCTCAAGCGGCATGTTCGCCAGCTTTTCGAAAATGGCCGCGGCGCAGGCGCGCGGAGTTCCGTCGGGGGCGATCAGCTCGTCGTAGAACGTACCGGGGTCGTAGCCGGTGAACAGAAGTTGATCCAACGGATGATGTGCCGAGACAGGCGATGACATGTGCGATCCCATTTTTTAAAAAGCGGCTTATCGAGCTGACGGGGATCGCAGCCGTTTTCGTAATTGTAATTGTAGCCTGTGAGCGGCCGTACGCCGGGCGGGTGGGACGGGACGGATTGCACGATGTGGCGTTGCGCGGCGCCGGGGGGACGGGGTTAGCGGGCAGTGCTTGCAGACATGAGTGGAAAGGCAGGCGGCGGGTTCTGTTGGGTTCTGCGCGGCAGGGTCCAGTGTTTTCAGCGGGTTGTTGGGTTCGTTTGGTTGATTTTTGTCGGGTTTGGGAGATTGGCCGCCGGGAGAGAGTGGTTCGGGGGCGAACGGTTCCGGGTTCAAAGGTTCCCAGGCTGATTCCGTTGTGGGGTCCTGCGGTTCCGTTGTTATTCCCGATTCAAAGGTCGGTTTCAACCGGTCGTTAGTTTTGCCGTCGCGGTGGCGTCGAATGTCGAGGAAGCGCCGATGAGCGCGAAGGTACTGGCGGTCGCAGAGCGCGTCGTAACGGATGAAGAGGTCGAGCGAGCGGGAGTCGCCACCGAGCGTTTGGAAGGCCAGGGATGCGCGGGTGGCGTTGTTTTCGCCGCGTCCGACGCCATCGGCCTGTTGGCGGATCTGGTATTCCATGGCGGCCTTTTCCATGCCCCAGAGGCGGAGCTGGCGCCAGCGGGCCACCGCCATTTTTTCGACCAGGGCGTATTCGATCGGGGTTTCCGGCTGAAGTTCATTCTCGATATCGTCGAGCACTTCGTGGAAGCGCTCTTCGAGTTCGCCCTTCAGGACGATCGTGTCGGCAAGGAGGCCGTGTTTGATGGCGTTCGCGGAGGAGTTGCGTTTGCCTTCGGGCGTGACGGGCCCGCGGGATCTGGCTCCGTTGGCACGGGAAGCCTCGATCTGACGTTCGGTTCGCATTTCGATTTTGTTATCGCATGGGTTGTGGGAATCCTCGCGCAATTCTGAGGAGTTTTGTTGATTTCAGGGGAAATATAAATTTTTCAGACGTGTGAACGCCAAGCCGCCCTGGATGAGGCCGGCTTTCCAGGCTGGACGTCCACGTTGATGTCCATGCGAAACGATCCTGCGGCAAGGTTTTGTGGTGGTCACTGGACTTCAAAAATCGGATCGCTCTCAGGTTCCAAATATCCGGCAGTCATCGATGGGGGCAAAAACCGGAAAGGCCGTGCCGAGCGGTCTCACCCTTAAATGAGGGGAAAAGCTGACGAGAACGCAGTATAGGAGTAGTTATAGATCCTCCGGCAGAGTCTTGAAGACGACGATTCGAACGGCACTCCCTTCCGGTCGTGGCTCGGTAAGTGTCTTCCAACATGCGGATGCGCGTCGCAGATCCGTGCGGAGAGAAGGGTTTGTGGCAATTATCCAGTATTCGTCGATGGGGACCACAACTGGAAACGCCGTGCACAGGAAGATGGGATACGGGAAACCCTCAATATGTCTCCCGTTCCGATGGGCGGACGGTGAGCCTGAGCGCCGATTCGGCAACGAACTACTCGGCGCCGATGTCCATTTCGACCGAGAGCTATTCCCAGTCGGTTACGTACAACTCCTGGCTGGGCATTACGAGCACAACCGGCGCAAACGGAGAGCAGCTCTCGATGACCTACGACTCGACGGGGCGTCCGTTGACCGGCACTTCGGCGTATGGCGGGGTTACTACATATACCTATTCTCCGTTTTCTTCGGCGCCTCCCCTGTGGCAGCAGGAGTCGGGGGCAGACGGAGTCACTAAAACCACTCTCGACGGTATGGGCAGACCAATCCGTGTGGAGCGGGGCGACAGCAGCGGAACGAAATCGATCGTCGACACGGTCTACCAGCCGTGCGCCTGCTCTCCGCTGGGCAAGATCCAGGAGGTCTCGCAGCCTTATGCGCCGGGCGGAACTCCGGTCTGGACGGTCTATACCTACGACGGCCTCGGACGGACCGTCAGCGTCCTCCAACCGGATGGCGCCAGCATAACCAAATACTCCTATTCCGGCAATACGACGACGGTCACCGATCCGGCCGGCGAGTGGAAGACGTTCACGAAAGACGTGCTGGGTAATCTGACGACCGTCGTGGAGCCCGATCCTTCGAATCGGCCGGGCGGGACGCTCACGACCACCTATACCTACGACTGGATGAATCACGTTTCCGGAGTGACCATGACCCGCGCGGGCACGACGCAGACCCGCAGTTTCATCTACAACGATGCCGGGCTGCTCACGTCAGCAACCAATCCGGAGAACGGCACGGTGAATTATTACTACCGCAGCGACAATACGTTGTGGTACAAGCACGACGCGAAGGGGCAGGACACCGTGTACAGGTATGACGGCCAAAATCGTCTCTACATGATCCAACGCTATCCCCAGGGGCAGGCGAACAGCGAGGATGTGTGCCAGAGAACAACCTACGCATACGGGACAAATCCATCGGCCTACAACTACGGCAGACTTGTTTCCGCGCAGACGTCGCCGGGCGGCTACTGCGTGGGTTATGGCACGGCGCCCATACCGTCGTACGGTGAGTCATACACCTATAATGCGGCGGGGGGCGTGGCGAGCAAAAGTATCGTCTCGAACATGTTTCGGGTGGGGCTCACTCCGGAGTATAGCCCGCTGGTGACATACGGTTACGATTCGTACGGGAGGAGCACGACTGTCCGATACCCGATCTACAGCGATCTGCTCTTCACGAGCCAGAACAATGCGAGCAATATACCCACGACCTTCACGACCTCGTATGACTCGATGGGCCGGCCGACCGGGATGACGGACGACCGGGCCTTTGCATGGGTTCAGAACGGGACATACGACTACGCCGGACGACCGCAGAGCATGCAGATTCTGAGCACCGCCGAGACGAGGGCTTATAACGCTTCGGGGCAGCTTTCGTCGATTGGCTGGGAGACGCCCGGTTTCGCTCATATGACGGGCGGGATGAGCGGGGGACTGGCGTACATATACTCGACCACGCAGAATAATGGCCAGATCCAGCAGATGGTAGACACTGTGTCGGGCGAAACGATCGCGTATCAGTACGATGCGCTCAAACGCCTGACTTCCGCCTCTTCCAGCGCCATTCCGGGGAGTTCGGCGGCCAGTTGGACGGAGACATTCGGCTACGACGGTTTCGGGAATTTGACGGGCAAAACCCTGAACGGCATACTGCAATCGATTCCGGTGGTGGCTCAGAGCAATCGGCTGTCAAGCGCCGTGTACGACGCCAACGGTAACATGACATCGGGCGCTGGGGCGACTCTGACGTACAATGTGGACAACAGAATGATCTCGGCGGCGGAAGGGTCGGGAGGGATTGAGTATTACGAGTACGCGCCGGACGGAAAGCGGGTCTGGCGGCAGCGGTCGAGCGGGATCTGGGAGTTCACGTTCTATGGATCTCACGGCGAGAGATTGGGAGTTTACAGCGCTTCGGCGGTTTTGCCAGGCTGCGCTTGCATCCGGCAGGAGATGAATGTGCTGTTTGCGGGGAAACTGATCTGGCAAGGCGTGCCGAATGGGACGGTCAGCATAACAGGGACGGTTCTCTCGGATCGTTTAGGTTCGAATCGCAATGGTGCTCGGTTTTATCCCTACGGGGACGAGATTTCATCGACTGCGAATGATCGGATGAAGTTCGGGACGTACACGCGGGATTCGTACACGGGGTTGGACTATGCGGATCAGCGATTCTATGCCAGCACGTACGGGCGTTTTGCGACCGTGGACGTCTCGATGGAAAACATCAATCCCGCTGACCCGCTGAGCTGGAATTCTTACGCGTACACTGAGGGCGATCCGATAAATTTTAACGATCCGCTCGGCCTACTGAAGTGCAGCGATGCGTTTGACTCTGATTCCGGGAAAACTTTGGGAACTGAAATTCTCGCAAATAATGACGCAGCATTGCTGGGGCGAGTTGACTGGGCTGAAAGCGATGGCGGGCAGGCGAACGGGTTTCAAACACAGGATTATTTCGACGAGAAAGAGGCTGTGGCTGTTTCAATTATGAACCGAGTTGACATTTTGAATTACAGAATTCTCATTAGCAATGGCAGCGGCGGATACTTGAATCCAGTCTCCTTAGGATGGGGACCGGTAAACGCATCACTTACACAAGTACTCGATCAGGCTGGGCAGTATGCCAGCGTCAGCGGAGGCAATATCGATGCGGCCTTCCAGAAGAAACTCACCACGGTGCTAAGTGAGGATGCTACATCGCACGATTGTATCAATCTCGCGAATTCTTATCAGGCGGGACTTTATGCGACAGAGCACATCCTTCAGGATCCGTTCGCGAGCGAGGGCCTGACAACCAGCTTTCACCATGGCACAGCAACCGGTAGCCTTGAGCCATATTTTGGGGCCTTCCAGTCCCCGAATAACTTTTTCGGCATCCCCGGCAGCAATGTCGTTTATAATCCGACCGGGGCGCCACCGCCCAGGCCAAGCCGACCGACACGGCCGCGACCGCCGCAAGGACGCCGTAATGCGGTTCGTTAGGAGGAGCGTGAAAGCGTTCGCCGTCATTTTATGCGGAGTCGTGTGCGTAGGGCTGCAAACGTTGTCAGCTCAAACTTTCAGTGACCAGAGAGTAATTACTGAGGTGTCAGAACTGCTTCGGTGGAAGCTGTTTTGGGAAGGTCCCCAAAGCGTGGTGCACTACGAGCCGCGTAGGATAGTCGATGCAACTGTCGTGTTATCCGGTGGCAAAGTAGCGATGTTCATAGGAGAGATTCAGGTCGCTGCATATCTCACATTTCAGGATGGCCAAATTACCAATCGGACCATCGGGGGCCTGAGTATGGCAACTGTTGACGAATCTGTTAAGAGATACATTTCTGCAAACAACGGGCAGCCCGGCTTTGTTCTGAAACCTGGCGCTCCAGAACAGCCGCCCGATGCACCGATTCGACACATCGAGGCCGATCGAGGGATTGAGTCGTTCAAAACTCACGAAATACATTTCCAGCTTCCGTCGATGGAACCGCCAGAATACATCGTGGTGCGGAAAAGTCCGATCCAGTTAGATAGTTTGATTTTCGCAACTCGTGCCGGAGTTCATGAGTACCGCGACCAAAAATGCGCCAACGTCTCCGTCACGATTCCACTGTTTTCAGTGACGGATCCCGCGGTCTTTGTATATGTCGATTTTGGCAAAGGGTGTGAAACTGGCGTGTTGTCATTCAAATGGATCGGCATGCACTGGACGGCTGCGCAGTTCTCACCGAACCGCCCGCCGAATGACTGGACCTATACCATTAATCAGGTGCACAAGTACGCTTTGTCGCAGTTCTCGTTACCCTGACGGTGTCGCCTTCCCCAAATCGTTTCATGATGCTTCCTCTCGCGTGTTCAACTGACAGACGTTTCGGCTAATCATCGCTTCGGGAATTTGACGGCGGGACGTGAACGGCATACTACAATCGATTCCGGCGGGTCTAAGAACGATCAGCATGCGATTCAGGACGCTTCGGACTCTTCATACTTGCATCAGGCAATATTGAGGATCCGGCAGAAACGCTTATGGAAAATTAAATCTGAATTCAAAGCCAACTCCCAGGATTGCCGAGGATGGATGGCTGGTGAGTTCGAGCCCCCTCCTTTCAAGAGAACCCTTGTTCTCCACCGACGGGGAACCCATCCGAGGAATAGCCTTTTTGAGAAGAGGTTGGGGTGATCGAAGGAATGAGCGTGACGGAAGAGAGGGGCCGCATCGGGCCTTGGAGTCGGCGGACAGTTTTTCTTTTGGCCTCACGTCGGAGGAAGGTGTTTTTCCGAGAACTTCTCACCGCCGATCCACTTGCTTCTGTACCTTGCCGCGCGTTTCGCGGAAGAGCGCGGCGCCCGTTTCGGGCGGCGTGCTCTGAAGTGGCGCGGGAATCAAGCCAGCTGTTCGGCGCGGGATCGCGCCGGGCGGCGATTGCCTGTAATCCAGTAAAGCCGCCCGGGCGGGTCTTCGCCGATGACATAATGACCCCGTTATCGGATGCGAGCAGCCGAGCGGCGCGAAGGCGTGCGCCCGAAGGGCTGCTTCGGATAACGGGCAGCTTATGTCAGAGGCAATCTGCTCGCCCCGGCCTTCCACCTGCCGGGAGGCTATCAGGCGATTCGGCGGCGTGCGGCCGCGCAGGCGCGCACGCGCCGGAGTGGACGGACGCCCTCCTCGTCGTTCTTCTTCCGTGCGACGGACTCCGGGCCTGCGATCATCCCGATGACCAGCGTCGGGCTTCGTGCGTGAGAATCATGCTGTCCAGCGGAGACTTCAGCACTTTTTCCTCCTCGATTGAATAGCGCCACGCGGCTTCGAAGCGCAGCCGCGGTTCATCGTCCGGTCCGCGCTCGTCTTTGCCAAACAACAACTGATCGGACGTTGCGCCGAGCGCCACCGCGAGATTTGCACATACATTGTTGTCACAATAATGAGTGTGGAGGGAGATGAATTTGATTGGGATGAAGGGCACCTCGCCCATATTGCCCTCCATCAAGTCGGAGTATCAGAAGCGGAAGAGGCGATCCCTGATCCGAACGCTCTCATGCTCGAAACGCGGTTCGATGAAGAAGAACGAGCTAAAGCCGTCGGGCAGACGAGACGCGGCCGAATTCTTGTCGTGGTATTCACAGTTCGAGGAGAGGCCATTCGACCGATCACCGCATACGAGGCGACTAGTCGCGACCAGGAACTGTATCTGAAAGGCGGACACCCATGAAAAAACAGGCCGGGATACCATCGTTCGCGACTGAAGCTGAAGAAGCCCAGTGGTGGTTTGATAATCGCGAGCGGACGGCGGAATGGTCAGAAGAGGCGGCTGCCGAGGGACGCACGACCAACCTCGAGGCAGATTCGCGAGCGGCGCGGAATGCAAGGGCCGACACCGACGGTGTCAATTCGCATCGATCCGGCCGATCTGTCGCGCGCCAGAGCGCTGGCCGAACGCCGCGGACTTCGTTATCAGACTTACCTGAAAATGCTGCTTCATGAAGCTCTGGAGCAGGAAGGTCGGCGGCTGGCCGGCTGACAGTACGACAAGCTGTCGGACGATACGACTGGTTCTTGCACATAGATCAGCGATTCTTCACCAGCACGTATTGCCGATTTATAACTCCGGACATCAGTGGTAAGGGAATAAAACTGAAGCGTCCTACGACCTGGAAGATGTACAGCTATGCGCGACTTGACCCCATCATGAGACTGCGCTGGCGTATTTTGACGATTGGGCTCTACCGGCTCGGAATCCGATTTCGGCCGACGGAGGATATCAAAGCGGAAACCGGCGACAAGATCGCCGAGCGCTACCGCCTCCGGACATGTTAGAACCGCTGCACAGAAACAGTGAAAATGCTTCAGCGCCGGGCGATCCTTTCCGCGGCCGACATTCCCAAAAATCAGAACGCCCATCTCCAGAGGCTCGCACCGACCGTGTAACCGGCTCCGACGGCCGCGAACATCACGAGATCGCCCTTCTTGAGCCGGCCTTCCGAGAGCGCGTCGCGGGTTGCCAGGGGAATCGTTCCGGCGGTGGTATTGCCGTACTTGCCGATGTTCATCATCACCTTCTCCCCAGGAAGGCCGAGGCGTTCGGCGGTCGCGGAAATGATTCGGCGGTTGGCCTGATGAGGCACAAGAAGGTCCAGATCGGAGATCGAAAGGCCGTTCCGTTCGAGCAGCGTAGAGCAAACTTCGTGCATCTTCAATACGGCATATTTGAAGACCTGCGCGCCTTCCTGATGCACGTAATGCAGCTTGTTTTCCACGGTTTCCGCACTGGCGGGCATGCGGCTGCCACCCGCCGGCATATTGAGAAACGGAGCGCCCGAGCCGTCGATTTCGCCGATGAAATCCACAAACCCCAAACTTTCGCCCGCGGCTCCCGAACCATTTGGGCCAGGCTCGATCAGCATCGCGCCGGCGCCATCGCCGAACAGAATGCAGGTCGCCCGGTCCTCGTAATTGATGATGCGGCTCATGGTGTCCGCGCCAATTACGAGAACTTTGCGGTGCATTCCGGACGCGACAAAGCTGGCGCCCGTTACCAGCCCGTAGACGAAGCCGCTGCACGCGGCGACGAGATCGAATCCCCAGGCCTTCGGCGCCCCAAGGTTGTGCTGCACCAGGCAGGCTGTGGAGGGGAACATCATGTCCGGCGTAACCGTGCAGACAAGAATCGCATCAAGCTCGGAGGCGTCGATGCCCCGGCTGGCCAGCGCGGCCTTTGCGGCGCAGGTGGCAAGGTCGGATGTCGCGACGCCGGGAGCGGCGATGTGACGTTCGGAAATACCGGTGCGATCGATGATCCATTCGTTATTGGTCTGGACCATCTTTTCGAGATCGGAATTGGTGAGCACGTCAGGCGGTACGTAACACCCGACGGAGGAAATCACAGGTTTGAGAGCAGCCATCAGTAAGCGGTCGGTAATCTATATATTATGGTGGATCGTGAGGAGACCCTGAGTAATTTTCTCACGCCGGTAAATATTGAAAGCTCGCTGTTCTTCGAGGCGCCCGCGGGGATCTTCCAGCGCGTTCACCGCGAGATACGGCCGCGAACGCCGGCGCCCACGATCGAACTCGAGTACAAACGCTTCGCCAATGCGAACAGCGACATCCGGCTTAACGGCGGCTCGATACGGGTGCGCATCAGCGATCTGCTTGAGAGCGCGCCCGCTCCGGTGACCGAAGCCCTGGCTCATATTCTGCTGGGCAAGCTGTACCGCCGGCCCGCGGCCGCACAGTACGTGCATCGATACCGGCTTTATTTGAACCGGAAGGATATGCGGCGCCAGATCAGTCTGGTGCGACAGACGCGGGGCCGCAAGGCGCACACCGGTCCGCAGGGTTCGCTTCACAATCTTGAGCAGATTTTCGAAGAAATCAACGGGCTGTATTTCGGCGGGATGATGGCGCGCCCGGCAATTGGCTGGAGTCCGGTACGGTCGCGCACACGGCTGGGGCATTTCGATCCCTCGCACAACATGATCGTGATCAGTCGAATCTTCGACGAGGCGCGGGTGCCTCGCCTCGCGCTGGAGTATGTGATGTACCACGAGATGCTGCACCTCCACTACCCCGTGGATCATAGCGGCGCTCGCCGCTGCGTGCATACGCCGGAGTTCAAGGCGCACGAAAGGCTGTTTCCCCGATTTAAAGAGGCGAAGGCCCTGCTGAAGAAACTTCCGGCTACTTGAAAGTCTGGTTGAGCAGGCCCGCGAGCCGGTAACCCGCCTTCGCGACTTGCTCGCGAATGACCGGGACAGCCTCGGCGGCATATTCGTCGCCAATTGAAATATGCAGCGCGGCGACTTTATCGCGTTCCGTGTCGCAACCAGCCTGATCGGCCAGTCCGGCTGTTGCCGGTTCGACTGGAATGCGGGGTTTCAAATCGCCGTAGGCCACCGATCCGGCAAGTTTGTGACTCCCCCACACCCAGCTTCGAACATCGGTCTTCGACTGCCCCCATGCAATCCAGTCTCGGGAAAAGCTCTCATCCAGCTTTCGGGCGTACTCGGGTTGAGTCGTCTTGCCGGACGCCAGTTCGCGAGCGAGCAGTTCGTAGTCCCAGATCGCGTGCAGGTTCTTCGGCTTTTCGCCGCCTGTATCAGGTGTCGGGAAAAAAGCGATCGCGGTGCAGTTACCACCGCGGTCGTGGTTATCGGTCGCGTGCAGGGGCTGCGATAAATCGCCGAGAAGATGAATCAGATAACGAAGAGCTTTCGCCCGCGAGGATCCCGTCTGTTTCGGGTCGCGAAGGATGCTCCATTCATAGTCGATCGCGGTAAGGATGCAGCCCGGTCTGCCATCGGTCAGCGGAGGGCACCATTTCAGGGCATCGCTTTCCGGAACCGTGCCCGTATCAACCGCCAGCGGAATATCGATGTAATGCCATTCGCCGGTTTTCTCAATATTCCGGGCATCGTCGGCCCATGTGGCCGAATCGACCATAAGATCGGCAGGACGGTCTTTGCAGAACCTGTTCAACGTGGCATCGATCGGGTTGTCGCGCAGCAATTGATCCACCGCGGCCGAAGCTTCCGGAGTCAGATGGGCCCGCGCAATCAGGGCGATCATCTGATGGCCCTCGCATCCCCATCCAAAGGCCGATCCGGTCAGAAACGGCAGGAACGCGAAAAGAGCGCCAGCTCGGAGGAAGCCCCTCATTCGCGGCCATTCCGAATTCCGGCTCCCGACTTCCTCGACTCTCATGTCCCGATTATGGCAATCCGGAATTTACTTCAAATGACGGCGCAGCGTCCAGGCATCCGGCCGGGTATTTTCGCGCTCGAGCTTCTTCCAGTCGTCCGAGATGTCAATCAGCTTGCCGGTAAGATGGTTCGATCGCTCCGAGGTAAGAAATAAAGCAAGGTCGATCTGCTTGCCCGGCGGCACGCCTCCGGTAAGCCGGACCTGCTCGGCGTCTTCCACTTCCCGCGAACCGGCAAGTTCGTCCGCGCTCAGAATTTCGTCGGTCATGCTCGTATAGGCGAAGCCCGGCGAAAGGCAATTGATCTGTACGTTGTGATTTCGCACCTCTTCGGCGACGCTCTCCACAAATCGGACTACGGCGGCTTTACTTGCGGCGAAAGGCGCGAAGTTCGGCCGCGGATGCGCCGCGGAATCGTCTGTGATCGCCAGGATTTTTCCGCTTCTGCGCTGGATCATTTGCGGCAGTACAAGACGACAGGCGTTCATTGTGCCGATGACGTTGGTCTCAAAGACTTCCTTCCAGTCGCGAGGCCGCTGTTTAACGAAAGGTCCGATCGGGCCAAGTATGGCCGCGTTCGCCACCAGGACATGCACTTCGCCGTATATCGCCGTCATGCGCTCGACGGCCGCGGAAAGCTGCTCGAAATCCCTGACATCCGCCCGGAAGCGGTGCGCGGCGCCGCCGGCGTGTTCGATTTCAAGCTTGGTTACGTCGAGTTCGCCCTGGCTGCGGCCCACGAGGCCTACCCGGATACCGGCGTGAGCAAATCCGATTGCGAGCCGTTTCCCGATTCCCCGCCCGGCGCCAGTGATCAACGCGGTCACGTGCTGGTCCGAGTGCAAAAGTTCATCTTACCCCCAGACCTCCGGTTACGCCGCGAGGATCGACGAACCACCGAGAACCACTCCCGCCGAATAACCCTCCGCGCGCGCCATTGATGCGGCAATCCGCAGCAGGTCGTTGGTATCCGACGTGGGGTTTGCAGCGGCCTCGCGGGCGCCGGCCCGAAGAAAATCTTCGAGTTCGCCGGCCGGTTGCGGCCGCGCAAAGAGATAACCCTGCATCTGGGGACAGCCGGCGGTGATGAGAGCTTCGCATTGTCCTTCGGTCTCGATCCCTTCAGCGATCACGGACAACCCGAGTCCCTGGGCGACCCCGATCATAGCCTTGACCAGCCGGTGCGCAAGCGCGTCGCTGTCGACCGATTGCACAAACGACTTGTCGAGTTTGATGGCGTCGACCCTCAACCGATGCAAATAACTTAGCGACGAATATCCCGTGCCGAAATCGTCAATCGAAAGACGCACCCCAAGGTCCCGCAACGCCTGCAATTGTTCCTGCGCGACCCCCGCCGCACTGATCAAAAGCCTTTCCGTCAACTCGAGCTCGAGATCACCGGCGGCAACGCCGTGTCGCTCCAGGCAATCCGCAACCGACTTCGCAAAATCCGGGCGGCAGATCTGGACCGGCGATACATTAACGGCGACCGCGTTCCGTCCCAAACCGTCCGCGCGCCACTGCGAAACCTGACGGCAAACCTCTTCGAGCACCCACGCGCCCAGGGGAACGATCAGGCCGCTTTCCTCCGCGACAGGTATGAACGTCGTTGGCGGAATCAAGCCACGACTGGGATGATCGAGCCGAACGAGCGCTTCGAACCCGACAATTCTGCGGCCCGAGTCGACCTTCGGCTGATAGTAGACGACAAAGTAGTTGTGAAGGAGCCCGTGACGCAGTTCTTCGCAGATCGTCGCGCGATCGAGAGCTTCGCTGCCAGGGGCAAGAGGGTCGCCGACGCCGGTTCCCGAATCGGCTTCAAGACTCGCTCCGGAGGCGGCGCGGCGC
The DNA here is from genome assembly GCA_963831795.1 of Terriglobia bacterium. Classification (GTDB taxonomy): domain Bacteria; phylum Acidobacteriota; class Terriglobia; order Bryobacterales; family Bryobacteraceae; genus BOG-234. Next base: position 63,299 of record CAWHSB010000039.1, read on the forward strand.
AGTTCCTCCGCGTTTGCGCCATCTTCCGGAAACATCGCGATACCTGTGGTGGCGCTGGCCTCGATCTCCCTGCCCTCGAAGGCGAATGGCCGGCGGATCGTCTGTCGAATACTCTCAGCCATCTCTCTGGCTTTGATCGCATTCCCGGCGCCATTAAGTATGACCGCAAATTCGTCGCCGGCGACCCGCGCCAGCGCGTCATCCAGCCGCAGAACGCTTTTGATCCGGACGGCGATCTCGCGCAAGAGCGCATCGCCTGCCCGCCGGCTCCAGGTGTTGTTGATCTGCTTGAAACAATCGAGATCGATGGATAGTACCGCGAACGCCCGATCCTCAGCGGTCGCCACCGGCAGAGCACGGTTCAGGAGCTTGTCGAAGAATACCCGGTTCGGAAGGCCTGTAAGCTCGTCGCGATTTGCCTCGAAATAAAGATCGTCATAACGCCGGCCCTGCTCGATTGCAAGACTCGCCAGCCTTCTTGCCGCCTCGATCATCGGAAGATCTGCTGTGGTTGGTCCGGATATCTCCCGGTAACAGAGAAGCAATGCGCCGAACGGTCCGTCGGATGTTCCTGCAACAGGCCACGAGTGAATGATTGCGGGCGCAGGCCCGTTCAGCGATCCCGTAAACGTCTGCCAGCCCGGCTGCCGATCGGAACTTTCCGTATCGAGGCGCCGCTGCCACGCCTCATCGGGTACCGCCTGAGAAACGCGCAGCGCCGCAAGCCATTCGTCGGGCAAGTCGGGTCCAAATACGGTGTGGCCCCCCTCCGGATGCTTCGCGAGTATGGCGCACAGGGCATCGGGACAATGTTCGGCTGTAAGGCGGGCGACGGCATCCAGCACGGTTCCGAGAGGCTCGCTCCTCAGGATCATCTCCAGAATCTCGCTTCTTTCGCTTTCACGCAGACGCTCGCGTTCGATACCCCGAGCCTGCTCGATCAATCTCGTTGCGAGAGCGGCTTCACTGCGCCGGTGACGGAGTTCCGCGACGCGGCGCCTCCATGCCAGGCTGAAGACAGCAAACAGGCTGAACCAGAATTCAGGAGATGCCCAGGAATGCGGGCCGTGAACGAACCAGTGCGCAAACAAGTCTCGCTGATGCCTCTGATGTAGTATCGGCGCGGACTTGCAAAAACTTTATAGCTTATATATCCACGCAGGAGCATCCTGCGATGCGCCGTTATTTCACGAGCATCTTGCGATGCGCCGTTACTTTACGAGCATCTTGCGATGCTCCGTTACTTTTTACTTTACGAGCATCTTGCGATGCTCTTTGAGAATGCACCGGTCCATGACTACTTCGAGGCCGGCGGCGCGAGCCTTCTCCGCCGCCTCCTCGTGCACGACGCCTTCCTGCATCCACACGCCTCGGGCGCCGATGCGTATCGCCGCGTCCACAATCTCAGGCACGCATTCCGAGCGCCGGAAAATATCGACGATATCCACGCGTTCGGGAACGTCGTCAAGCGAAGCGTAAGCCTTCTCGCCGAGCACTGCCGTCTCATTCGGGTTCACGGGAATAATCCGATAGCCCTGCGACTGCATATACTCCGAAACTCCGTAGCTTGGTCTCGAACGCCTGTTCGAGAGCCCCACTACCGCAATTGTTTCAGCGTTCCGAAGAAGGTTTTCGCTTGCCGCCATCGCCGCTCGCCACTCGCATCAATCTTCGCACTTCCTCCGGCGCAAGATACCGGAATTCGCCCGGCTTCAGCGTACCCAGCTCTATTGTGCCGATTCTGACGCGCCGCAGCTTCTCCACCAGCCGCCCGAAATGTTTGAACATGATTCGGACCTGCTGGTTGCGTCCCTCGAACAATCTCACTTCGTACCAGGGGTTATCACCACGGCGGATCAGACGTATCCCGGCCGGCGCGGTACGCCGTCCGCTGAGAGGAACTCCGGTTCGAAACTCCTCTTCCTGTTCCGGCGTAAGGTGCCCATTCGCCTTCACCAGGTAGGTCTTCGCCACATGGCTCTTCGCGGAGGTGATCGCGTTCGCGAACTCGCCATCATTCGTCAGCAGGATCAAACCCTGGCTATGGTAATCGAGACGCCCCACGGGATACACCCGGCCGCGAACTCCGGGCAGGTAATCGAGCACGGTCGCGCGGCGCTGGGGATCGCTTACCGTACTGACGACGCTGTCCGGTTTGTTGAGCGCGATGTAAACAAAGTTCTGCGGCTGTTTGATCAGACGGCCGTCGACTTTGATGTGATCGACATCGGGGTCGGCCTTCGATCCCAATTCCTCCACAAGCTTGCCGTTGACGGTCACCCGCCCTTCGACGATCAACACTTCGGCTTTGCGGCGCGAGGCGATCCCTGCCGTCGCCAGAATCTTCTGTAAGCGCTCTTCCGGCACTATTCGACCTGTCCCGCGCCGGCGTCTTCGATGGGTGGCTCGCCCCCGGGTTGTTCATGAACCGGCGGTTCTTCTATCGGCGGTTGTTCCACCGGTGGTTCTTCGCCCGGCGGCGGGTCCTCAAAGGCAGGCGGTGGCTCATTGGGCGGATCAGCCTGGCTGGACGAAGCCGGGTGCTCCGTCTGTGGAAGCTCTTCGTTTTCCATATCCAGTCGCGCCAGTTCCTGAAACTCCTTGAGGCTGGGCAGTTCACCGACGTCCTTCAGCCCGAATTGCACCAGAAACTCGCGCGTCGTCTTGTAAAGGATAGGCTTTCCGATCACCTGCTTGCGCCCGGCCGTCCCGATCAGCTTCCGGTCCAGCAGCGTCTTCAGTACACTCGCGCCCTGCACGCCGCGGATCTCCATGATTTCGGGCGCGGTGATGGGCTGTTTGTAAGCGATCACCGCCAGCGTCTCGAGCGCCGGCAAGAGAGAGCTTGAGCGGTGGATTCAGGTTCTTGACAAACCTGCGAACGGCCTCGTGGTGCTCGGGCTTGGTAGTCATTTTGAAGCCGCCCGCTATCTCGCGAATGCTGAGGCCGCGGTCGGTACGTTCATAATCCGCGGCCAGTTGTTCCAGCAGATCGATCACGCGGTCGCGCGGCTGCTCGATCGCCGCGCAGATCTGATCGAGCGAGAGCGGCTCGTCCGTGACGTAAACGATCGCCTCGAGCACCGCTTTCAGCTTGGCGTCTTCCATCGTCTGCGCGGGGACAGGCGGTTCGTCCGGCAGCAATTCATCCGGGGAGAAAGACTCCTGTACGGGAAGCGTATCCGCCGCTTCCGGCCCTTCGGAAGGCGGTGTTTCCTGGGGTGTGTCTTCCTGCCGTGCTTCGGGCGGATTCGGCTCTTCGAGCGGATCCGGTTCGGGAAAAGCCATTCGTTACTTGTATTCCTCTTCGATCGCATCGGGCAGCGCCGGTGCTTCTTCAAATCGTTCGCCCTTCGCCAGGGCAATTTCGCCAAACAGATCGGGCTGCAGGATCAATACCGTCTGCGACTTGACCATCTCGAGCACGGCCAGAAACAGGCAGATCATCGCCCGCCGGCTTCTCTGCCGCTCCATCATCTGCAGGATGAACAGCGGCTTGTCTTTTCGGGTCGCGGCGAGAAGGCTGCGGACCTGAAGGACCATATCCCCGACCGAAATCTCTTCGTCGGTGACCTCATAAACGGGCCTGCTCTTGAGCCTTTCGAGCACATCGCCGAAAGCCTTAATGAGATCGAACAGGCCTACCGCCAGACCCGGATCGTCGCCCTCCGCGACGAATTGCTTCATCTGAGGATTCGACCAGACGTTCTCCTCGATAATCCGCTTTTGCTGGAGCATTTCGGCGGCGTCTTTGAATCGCTGATGTTCGAGCAGTCGCTGGACGAGCTCCTCGCGCGGGTCGTCCTGCGTTTCGCCCTCTTTTTGCAGAGCGGGGTCGGTCGGCAAAAGGAGGCGCGATTTGATATGAATCAGGGTCGCCGCCATGAACACAAATTCGGCGCCGATGTCGAGATCCAGTTCGCGCGCCTTATCGAGATAAGCGAGATACTGCGACGTGATGGTCGCGATCGGGATATCCCGGATGTCGATCTGTTGTTTGCGGATCAGGTCCAGCAGCAGATCGAGCGGTCCGTCATAGTGATCGAGATGGAAGTTGAGGGGCGACGACGACACTGTGGACAATCTTTCATTATCGCTTGTTCGCCAGGACCTGCGCCGCGGCTGCGGCGGCTTCATTGACGAGTAGTCCCATTTTGGGATGGCTGGGCTCGAAATCCGCTCTCAGGCCATAATCTTCAAGCGTTTCGGTCGTGGTCGGACCGATCGAACCCACAAACGCGGATGCCAGGGCTTCCCGGACCTGCTGCTCGATCCCCTCCTCCTCCGCGATTTTCATCAGATTGACCAGCTGCATCGAGGTCGTCAGCAGAACCACGTCGAATCCCCCCGCGATCAGCCTGGCCGCCGCCTGGCGAAGCGGCGCGGTATCGGGAGGCAGATCCCAGCCGTAGATCCGGACTGGCGTCACCTGTTTCCCCATCGCGCGTAGACCCTCGATCAGATTTGGGTTTGTTTTGCCATATTCCTGCAGCGCTATTCCGGTCTCGGGCCGATCGCGCATCGTCTCCAGAAGCTCGCGCCAGGTATTGGGCTCGGGAACCTGCACACGGGGAACAAGACCGATCTCGCGCAAAGCCGCCGATGGTTTCGGGCCGCGGACCACGAGCGCCGTGCGTTCGAGAGCCGTCTTCAGATCCGCCTCCGGATAGCGGGTCAGCAGCGTCTTCCAGAGAAGACGTGTGCCGACACCCGTCAGCAAAATGACGCAATCGAATTCACCCTGGAGCAGGCGGTCCGCGAAAGCGAACGCTTCGCCGTGTTCTTCAATCGCCACCTCGCGCATTGAAGGCGCGACGAAGGGTTCCCCGCCCTGTTTGCGGATGAGCGTCGCCATCTCTTCCGCGCGGCGGCTTTCGAGCGAGAGAACGCGCAGGCCGTCGAAGGGCATACTCCGATTTTAGTGTCTTGAATTGGTTAAACCCAAGTGGGGGCCTCGGCCGCAGTCCTGCGTCGCCAGAGCCGATCGGGGCATTGGGAACCTGGCGGATGGCTGACCGAATACTTCAGCGAAGCGCCTGGTTGAAGAATTTCGTGACCCGGGTTTCATATTCCACTTTTGCGATCGTATGGGCGTTACCGTGCTGGTTCCCGGGCACCAGCCAAAGCTCCTTCGGGCTGCGCGCGGCGGCGTAGTTTCTCAGGCTGTTGTCGGCCGGCACGACCGCATCGCCGGTCTCGTGAATAACCAGCAACGGCCGCGGGCTGATTTCGCCGATAACATCCACGGGCCGCACACCGGTCACGTCGATCCCCGCCCGCAAATCCGCGATCACAATCGTAATCGGGGCAAACGGAAAAGCCGGCAGGTGAACAAAATGTTCAAAACTGGCAGCAATCACCCGCGGGGCATCGCTGAAGCCCGAATCGTCCACAACGGCGCTGATCCGCTTGTCTTTTGCCGCCGCGAGAATGGCAACCGAAGCTCCCATTGAAATTCCGAGGACTCCGATTCGTTTCGCATTCATGTCGTCTCGTTCCGTCGCGGAGTCGACGATCGAAATCAGGTCCCTTTGTTCCAGAACTCCGAGCGTCACGTACGCCCCGCCACTCGGGGCGCGGCCTCTCGAATCATAAGTCAAGACGCCGAATCCCGCGTGGTGGAGAAATTCGGCGATCGGCAGCATCTGATCCTGGGTATCGCCATAGCCGCTCATCAGGATGATCAGCGCAGGACGATTACCTCTAAAGAATCGGCCGCTTAGCGCGGTCTTGTCCGCGGCGACTGTTCGAATCGCCTCCGGGTGAAGGTCCGGAAACGTGGCGAGATTCCATTTGTAGCGCGGATACCCGGGACGCAGAGCGCGTTCCGATCCAATCCAGCCGACGACTCCCAGCGCCCCCACAGAAAGCAAAAGGAGCCCGATGAGCAAGGACCAGAAAATCCTCTTCATCGTCGGCTCATGGGATTGACGGCCTGTTACTTCGCAAGCGCTTCGTCGAGTGCCCGCGCCAGATCTTCGTAGATAATCGTCTCGACAAACATCTGGCCGCCCACGCACACCGTTGGCGTGTTCGTGATACCTCTCGCCACGCCGGCCTGCCGGTCCTGATCGACCAGAGCCGCGAGGCGGGTGTCTTTCAACGAATCGACAATATCCTTCTGATCCAGGCGATTGCGCCCTGCGAACTCGAACAGCCAGTTCCGCAGGTTTCGAGGCGTGATGTCGTCCTGCTCCGACATCAGTTCCCTGCGAAAAATGATGCCCAATTGCGGGTCCTGCTCGTAAACCCACCGCGCCGCGATGGCAGCCGGGAGAGCCCAGTCATGCTTTCCGAGCGGAAAATCGCGATGAATAAAGGCAACTCTCGATCCGTACTTCGGCAGGATTTTCTGATCGAGCAGCGTCGCGAAGCGGGAGCAATCGGCGCACTGCAGATCTTCGTAGATCAACACTTTGACCGGACTGGCGGGATTACCCTCCACGACGTCTCTGCGATTCGCGGACGCGCCCTGGAAAGTCAGCACAAGGCCGAGGGCGACCAACGCCAGCGCGATCTTCATAGCTGTACAGGATTCTGCAACTGGAAGGTAAGTCTCGTCTCCGAAGGGATTTTGACCTTCTGCCCGGCGGTCAGCACCTGCACACCGGTCCCCGCCGCGGCTCCGGAAGTGGCGCCGATCGCCGCTCCTTTACCACCGCCAGCGATCGCGCCGATAATCGCTCCAAGCGCCGCCGTACCCCCGATTACCGCGCCGCTGCGTGCGCCCCGCGAGCCGCTTTCGGTCCTGACATCGGAACTGGTCACGTTCACCTGCTGCCCGTTCACGGTAATCGTCGATAGCGCGAGTGTCAGAACGGCGCGGCCCTGAATTTTACCCGATTGCTGGGCCTCGACAAGTTTCGTCAAGACATCCGCGCCCCGTGGGATCACTTCCTGTCCGTTTACCAGAACCGGCTCATCGATGCTGGCCCGAAACGTCTGCCCGAGACGGGCAGTCTCCGAATCGACCGGGTCGATCATACGAATGGTGATCGGCGTGTCGACGGGAATTGTGATGCCTGCCGCGGCCGGGTACGGAGCGGGCGCCGGGTAAGAAGCCTGAGGGGCGGAAGGCGCGGCAGGAGGGTAAGGAGCCGGAGGGGGGTAAGGAGCAGTCGGCGCAGGATACCCGGCGGAAGGCGGAGCGGGAGGATATGGCGGCGCCGGCTGATACGCGGAATCGGAGAAGACCACAGACTGCACCTGACCTATATCAAAGGTTCGAACTGCGCCATTGAGATCCATCCGAACCTGCCGCGCCGTCCCTCCAAGGTATATTCCCTGAATGGTTTCGCCGGTTCGTAATGTCAGCGTGTCGGCGCTGAGGACAGCGGCGGCTGCGCAAACCAGAGCACCGACCCGCATCGAAAAGCGCGCAGCAAAACTCATACGGCTGAGTCCTCCATTACTCATCCTATAAGACCCGAGATGGCCGAATTCGGGTTCCAGAAATCTCGCCGGCTTGATCAGCGCTCAGCGCGCCTGACAACCGCGGGAGCCAGTTCCTCCACCACTTCCTTACCTCGCGCGAACGCTTTCGCATAGGCGTCTTTTCTCTCGTGACGCGATAAACCCGAACCCGTCCGATTCAGCTTTTCGAGACTCATCCCGACGACATACGTTCCGGCAAATGCGACAGCGGCTTTGGGAATCAGACCCCCGCCGAGGGGAATCTTCCCGACGAGTTCGCGTGCCAGCGCACGCCATCCGAACGCACCAGCGGCAATGGCGGCAATCTGTAATTTCTGCTCCGTGTATCCAACGGTCTGGCCGTGGGCCGCGGCCAGCAAGAGCGCCATCCGGATCTGATTCATCGTCAGAAACGCCGTATCGGTGGCAAACTCGCCGATCGCCCAGGGCAGATCGATAAAGCTCGGAATCACGTTCGGAAGCGCCGTGACCAGTGAAAAAAGCGCATTCTCCCGCGATACGCGGTGGAGAATCCGATCTGCAACCGCACGCCGGAAGAGCGGATAATTGCGGGCGATCGCCAGTTCGATCTCTTCGTGATCGGCCACGATCGCTTTCGTTGTCCCGGCCGTATCTGTGGGATCGAATGGGTAACACTTGCCTGCGACTGGAACGTCAGGGGCGCAAAGCACGAAGTCGAAACGGCTGTGCGGGGTTCCGTCCACGCGGTGGATGGTTCGAAGCGCCTCCGCGCGCGTCTCGATCTTCCCCCCATGCGGGGGTGAGGAACTGCTCCATTCGGCGGTAATCCTCTTCGCTCGCCGCCATCAGCCCGACATTCAGATCCTGGTGCGCCTCCTCGCGAATCGCGTCCGCGTTGAGGCCGGCATAGATCCTCCGTATGTCTTTCAACAGAGTCAGAGACATTGTTCTGTCAGCATTCTACCGCCCGCGGCGGGAATGGCCGCCCGGCCGTAAGGTCTTGCAAGTTGAATTCCACCCTGATTCAGCGTTTCCCCTAAACCTTTTTGCGGTCCGCGCCGATTAAGGAAATAGCGCTGCCCGTGAGGGGCCGCGCAGGGAATGAAAGGAACAAGAGTCGAGTGAATGGTTTGACACTTCGAACGAAATTTCTGGGTGGGTTCGCGGCGCTGCTCTGCATGGTGGCGGCGCTGTCGTTTACGTCGATGCGCGCCATGAGTTCGCTAAACGGCGCCCTGGATAAGGTCGTCCAGCGGATGTCGAAACGCGCGGATAAAACCAGCGAGCTGGTAGAGACCGTAGCCGAATTAAGCGGGACGCAGCAGGCCCTGCTGCTTCATTCGATCCTGAGCGACACAGCGGGAATAGATCAGAATAAGCGCGCAGTCACCGGGCTTCAGCGGCAAATGGACGGCCTTTTCGCCGAGTTGGCGCCGCTGACCGACTCCCCGAGCGATCGTCAGTTAATTCAGGCGCTTCAGGCCAGGGCGCTGGCCGTACGGCCGATGAGCGCGGAAGTGATGGACCTGATCCAGAAGCAACAGATGAACGACGCGTTGAAACTGGTTACGGACCGGTTGCTGCCCGCCTATGACGATTTGCAGAAGAATGCCCGCGATTTTCTGACCAATCAGCGCGAAAAGATGAATTCGGAGACGGCGGAGGTCATGGCAGGCGCCTCGGCCACGCGGATCCTCGCCTTCGTTTTTGTCGGCCTGACCATCGGGTTTTCCGTGCTGATCATTTTCTCGGTGCGGCAGATGAATGGGGCCCTCGGCTTGATGGGATCCCAGGTGTCGGAGGGCGCGCAACAGGTGGCGCGCGCTGCCGGACAGATGGGTTCGATCAGCCAGTCTCTGGCTCACGGCGCCTCCGAACAGGCGGTCTCTCTCGAACAGACGTCGGCGTCGGCGGGCCAGGTGAATGCGATGGTTCAGCGGAACGCGAAAAGTTCGCGCGAAGCCGCCGAGCATACCAATGATGCCAATCGCCTCCTGACGGAAGCCAATCAGAAACTCGAGCACATGCTGGTCTCGATGCGCGACATTTCGTCGTCCAGCGAAAGAATCTCGAAGATCATTCGCGTGATCGACGAAATCGCCTTCCAGACGAACATCCTGTCTTTGAACGCCGCGGTCGAAGCGGCGCGCGCGGGAGAGGCGGGCATGGGTTTTGCGGTGGTCGCCGACGAGGTGCGCAATCTCGCGCAGCGTTGCTCCCAGGCGGCGAAAGATACTTCCGGATTAATTGAAGAGTCGATTCAGCACTCGAAAACCGGCAGGGTGCGGCTCGACGAGGTCGCGCATGCGATGCGGCAGGTCACGGACAGCGCACTCGAGGTCCAGCGGCTTTCGAACGAGGTCAACGCGGGAAGCGAGGAGCAGGCGCGGGCGATTCAGCAGATCTCGAAGGCAATCCTCCAGATTCAGCAGGTGACGCAGCAGACCGCGGCAAGCGCCGAAGAAGGCGCGAGCGCCGGCTCCGAGATGGGCGCCGAGGCGGAGCATTTGCAGGCGACGGTAAACCGCATGAGGGCAATGCTCGGCATGCGCCTCGAAGCGGAAAATAACAGGGCTTCCAGGACCCGAAGCAGAGAAGAAATTCGACATTACGCACGGAGATAGAGATCATGAAAAACCAAAAAGGAAGAATCGTCATTTTTTCGCTTCTGATCGCAGCCGCATCGGGATTGGCAGTGGCCGAGGACCTCGGAGTCAAGGTATCGAATTCCGAAGCCATGAAGGCGGCGACAGCCAAAGTGCAACCCGACTATCCCGCAATTGCCAAACAGCTCCATCTGGAAGGCGAGGTAGAGGTGGAAGTGCATATTACCGAGGAAGGGTCCGTCGAGTCGGCAAAGCCCGTTACCGGTAACGCCGTACTCGCCAATGCGGCGGTCGCTGCAACGAAACACTGGAAGTTCACTCCATTCATGGCGGGTGGAAAGCCGGTTAAGGCGACAGCGGACCTGAATTTCACGTTCAAACTCTAACGCGGATGAAGACGCTGCGGAGCCGTGTGGGCCTGTGCTTCGGCCTCGATCCCGTCGCCGGCGCTCACTCAAACCGCGCCTTCAACGGAGTGTTCCATGGCCCGCAGCGGGCCGCCAAAGGGAATGAAGACGCTACGCAGCCGGTGTGGGGCAGGCCTTCGGGCCTGCCGCCGGGCTTCCGCCCGGCGCGGAACTTTACGTCAGCCGGTAGCGCCGGCGATCTCGTCGCCGGTGTTCTTACGAACCGCGTCTTCAGAGTGGTGTTCGGCCGGGTCTCAAACTTGTTTCCCATACCGCCATGCTGTCGCCGACGGTGTGGGAATTGGCGTTGAAAGGTGTCATTTCCATTGATCGCAGGAAAACGCGCATGAAACAAAGCCTTGTAATTTTGCTCGCTCTCTCGTCTCTGCTCCAGGCGGGAGATACCGGAAGCCGGGTCCTCTATGTGGGCGGGACCGTGCCGGGACTGACAAACAAATCCAGCGCCAGAATCGAGATGCCCGGGGACGACGCGTTGAAGTTCAACAGTCGCGGCGCCTCTTTCGCAATTCCCTATAAGGATGTCGACACGCTGGAATACGGGACGCGAGTGGGCCGCCGCTACATCGAGGCGGCGCTGATTTCCCCGGTCTTTCTGCTGGGCAAGAAGAAAACGCACTATCTCACGATCGGGTACGTCGATGACAAAGGCCGCCACCAGGCGATGGTTCTCGAGGTAGGCAAGAACGATATCCGCCCCATGCTGGTGTCGCTCGAAGCGCGCACCGGACGCCGCGTCGAGTTTCAGGACGAAGAAGCGCGGAAAGAGGGCAAGGGATGAAAGCCGGGGCGATCGTTTTGAGTTCGCTTCTCGCGTGCGCCTGGGTCGCCCAATGTATCGAGCCGCAGTCGCCGCCGCAGCTCTCGCTGGTGAATCGGATTTTCGTCGACCAGCTCGGCGGCGGCCATACTTCCGATCAGATGCGCGACATGATCATCGCCGCCCTGCAAAACGCCGGGCTCTTCATCATTACGGAGAATCAGGATCGCGCGGACGCGACGCTGCGCGGCTCCTCCGACGACAAAATCTATACTGAAGAGCACAATCTGAGCGAGTCGCTCGGATTGCACAGCAGCGGCGGATCCGGAAGCGGTACAAGCAGTTCGATGAGCGGGACAACATCCTCCCACAGGGCGGCCGGCGTCGGAATCACCGATAGCGAGAACAGCCATATCGAGGAGCGGCGCCACGAGACCTCGGCTTCGATTCACCTGATTGACGCTAATGGTGACGTGATCTGGTCCACGACGCAGGAAAGCGCCGGCGGCAAGTTTCGCGGCGCGATGGCCGACGTGGCCGACAAGATCGCCCGCGAACTGATCGCCGATACGCTGAAGGCTCGCGCCACGAGAGTCGCCGCTGCTGCGTCCGCCCATCAATCCCAATCGCAATCGACAAAGTAGCGCCGAAATATCGCCGATTGCCCTGGCGTGCGCGGCTCCCGGGCAACTCTCGCGATAACCCTTCGCAAGATGAGCTCACAGACTACGCCTCTTGCTCCGGGGAACGAATGAGGCCGAAATCCGCCGAGGCCTTAAACACGTTTCGATTTGTTGATCTTCGAAGGCCGGCGGGTATGGCAGACCGACCCGCGATGACCGGTAAGAAATACAAGGAATATCGCTATTTATTTAGCCTCTCGCGAACGCGCCAGCGACGGGCGTATGGCCGCTTCACCTGAAAAAACAGTCAGGGACGCGCGTAGCAGAAATAGACTGCGCGTTCGAACGGAATTAATGGATTGCCGCAAAGACGTCACGGTAAACGCCGGACGATCGCGAGTAATATCCCATGAATCGTAACTCCGAGACACTTCCCAGCCAGGGTCTGGTTGTTGACCGTCACGGCAGTGCCGGACACTTCGCAGGAGTAATATGCATTGATTGCGCATCCGCACCAGTTGATGTTGACAGGGCGCCCCGAAGCTGTTGCAGAAGTTCAGCAAGCTGGAAGGGCTTGCGGACGAAGGACTCGATGCGGAGTCCGGCGAAGGAGGCGTCGACAGTCTCTCTGCTGTAGGCGCTGGTGAGAATTATCTTGAGATCGGGACGCAGCTGCAAGGCTTGCTCAAAGACTTCCCGGCTGGACATCCCCGGCAAGGTCACATCCAGCAGCATCACATCGATCTCATCTTTATGCGCGCGAACCAGTTCCAACGCGGAGAAGCCGTCGAATGCCTCAATTACCCCAAGGCCTTTCTTTCGCAGCATCTTGGATACGGTAAGGCGCAATAGCCCTTCATCCTCCACGATCAGAACAGTTCCTGCTAAAGACCGATGTTCCTCTACTGGGACTCCCGCGACAGCGGAGTGGCTCGAAGGCGCAGTCCCGGCGGCACAAGGCAGGAAGATCTCGAATCTCGTCCCCTGGCCAGGAGCGCTGACCAGATTGATGGCGCCACCGTGATCCCGGACGATCCCTTGAACTACCGCGAGCCCCAGACCCCGTCCGGCGAACTTGGTGCTAAAGAACGGATCGAAGATTCTGGCTTGCGCCTCTTCCGTCATGCCGCGCCCCGTGTCCGAGACCTCCAGGGTCAAGTAATCTCCGGAGGACATTCGCTGACTGTTTACATCCGACTTCGGGGCCGGGATTGTTCGCGATGTGGTGACCTGGATTACGCCGCCTTCCTCTCCAATCGCTTCTGACGCATTGATAATCAGATTCATCACGATTTGGCGGATCTGGGAGGCCTTGCCCAGCACCGCGGGAAGGTTCTGGTCCAGGGAGAACTTCACGCTCGCATGTTTCGAGACGGAGACCTTCAGCAACTCCAGCATTTCTTCAACGAGCCCGTGACAAATCGACGGGCTCGACGGGATCCCCCTTGTCCTGACCCGAGTAAATCATCAACTCGCGAACGATCTCGGAGCCGCGCCTGGCGGCAACTCGGATTCTTTCGATGCCTTCAAGGGGAGATTCGCCTTGCAACAGTTGCATCGTCGACAGCTCCGCCTCCGCCAGTATCCCGCCCAGCAGGTTGTTGAAATCGTGAGCGATGCCGCCTGCCAGCACTCCCACGCTTTCCAGCTTCTGTCTGACGAGGGCCTGATCCTGTGAGCGCCGAAGTTCAGTGATATCGACGCAGGAGCCGATGTAGCCCGCAAAGTCGCCGCCCCGGGTAAAACGTGGAACCCCTGTGGTGAGCACCGATCGATATTCACCGTCAGCCCGGCGGAGCCGGAATGCGGCCTGGAACTCCTGACGGGCGGCGAAAGAAGAAGAGTACTTCGCGAGGAACCGCTCCCGGTCCTCCGGGTGAATGTTCCCCACCCAGCCATCGCCGATTTTCTCGTCCATGGACTGACCTGTAAAATCCAGGCAGCACTTGTTGAAATACGTGCAGAGCTGGTCGGGACCAGCAACCCAAATCATCACGGGGGCAGTGTCTGCCATGTTGCGAAACCGCTCTTCGCTCTCCTGCAGAGCTGCCTCAGACTGCCTTCGCTGACTGATATCCGTGAACAAACCAAGGAGTCCGGTGGAAACGCCGTCGTCATCGTATATCGGCTTGCATGAAATACTGACCCACAATGCCGATCCATCGATGCGGCGCAATCGAAAATCGAAAGGCCGGGCGCCGCCGGCCATCTGACGCCCGAAATGATGTTTCGCGTCCTCCACATCGGCAGGGAATACTGGATCAAAGCATGACAGTCTCTGCATACATTCGACGTCGGCGCCCAGCATTTCCGCCATGCGATCGTTACAGAACAGGGTTCGGCCCTCAGGGCTGACCACCCATATGCCCTCCGGCACAGCGTCGACTATATGGCGGTACATCTCCTCGCTGGGGCTCATGTACAGATTCTAGCCGAGAAAAAAGCGCTGCCAGGCCAGCTCGTTCCGGGGAACAATTCCGAGACGCGGACCTGACGGCGAGGGCTGGAAACACTAAACAGGAAGGCTCATTTCTGCGATAGTGAAAGAGGGAGGCTCTCCTGTTGCAACGGTCAGTCTCCACCTCCGCTTTGTACGCGCGTAGTTCGCGAGCGATTTCCCAATAGTCCGGCACGGCTCCAGGGTGAGTTGGTTGCCTTTTTGAACCTGGCGCTGCCGGGTCCGCCGTGCGGAACTGTATCCGCATGTTTGCAAACACTTACCGAGCCAACCGTGAGGGAGTGTGGTTCGAGTGGCCCTCGGCACACGGTTAGCCAATCCGTTGAAACACTTGCGTCATCCGCGCACGTCGATGAGACAATAGGTGTTTCAGGTCGAGGGAGGTTTCAACCGGATGGGTGTTCCCGTCTCGCAGATGTGGACAGTTGTGAGCTATGTGCTCCGCCAGAGGGCGGCGGGAAACAAGCGCTATCCGCTCGTCCTGATGCTCGAACCCCTCTTCCGCTGCAATCTGGCATGCGCGGGGTGCGGCAAGATCCAGTATCCTGCCCACGTTCTCAAAATGAATATGAGCCCGGAGCAATGCTTCCAGGCTGTGGACGAGTGCGGCGCTCCGATGGTGTCGATTCCAGGCGGGGAACCTCTGATGCACCCCGAGATCGACAAAATCGTAGAAGGACTCGTCGCCCGCAAAAAGTATATTTACCTCTGCACCAATGCCCTCCTGCTCAAAGAAAAGGTGCACCTCTTCAAACCGAGTAAGTATCTGACCTTTTCGGTGCACGTCGACGGCGAGAAAGAGCATCACGATTTCTCCGTCTGCAAGGAAGGCGGTTTCGATCTGGCCGTCGACGGCATCCGTGAAGCCATCGCCCGCGGCTTCCGAGTCACCACCAACACAACCCTCTTCGACGGCGCCGATCCGAACAGCGTTCGGCTCTTTTTCGACCAGATGATGGAACTCGGCGTCGAGGGTATGATGCTTTCGCCGGGCTACTCCTACGACAAAGCGCCCGATCAGCAGCACTTTCTGGGCCGGGCCCGTACCCGGCGCCTGTTTCGCGCCATCCTTTCCAACCGGAGCGCGAAATGGAAGTTCAACATGTCGCCCCTGTTTCTCGAGTTCCTGATGGGCAAGCGCCACTATACTTGCACCCCCTGGGGTATGCCGACCTACAATCTGTTCGGATGGCAAAAACCGTGTTATTTGCTGCAGGATGGGTATGCGGATACCTTCGCGGAACTCATGGAGTCTACGAAGTGGGAGAACTACGGCACCGAATCCGGTAATCAGAAGTGCGCGAATTGCATGGTGCACAGCGGCTACGAAGCCTCCGCCGTACATGACCAGTTCAATTCGCTCAGCGGGTTTCTCGCGACGGTGAAGGGAACATTATTCACCCGCTATCGCGACCCTGAAGCTTTGAAAATGCTGCGGGAGCCCATCAAGCCGGTTCATGCGGCCGCCGGACTGGTGCAGCTCAACGTCGAGACCGAATCCCGCGAAGAGGTCGAAGCTTGAACGCCGAAGAGCTCGAAGTTGTTCCCGGCTTCGAACACGAGAACCTCCAGGGGCGGGCCTGGGAGCCCTCCTCCGAGGACGAACTGCGCGAAGGGATTGAAAAGGCTTTCGATTATCGCGGAGACGTCACGATTCTGCGCAAAGACGGAAGCGAGGTAGAGGGTTATATCTTCGATCGCCGGACGGGCGCGACGCTCGCCGAATCGGTCGTCCGGCTTTTTCCCAAAGGCGACGCGAACAAACTTGCGATTCCCTACTCGGACATCGCAAGCCTGCGGTTCACGGGCCGCGACACGGCGGCCGGCAAAAGCTGGGAAGCCTGGCTCAGGAAATACTGGGAAAAGAAGGCGGCCGGCGAGCAGAACATCGAGCTGACGCCCGAGAAACTGGACTAGGGCATTTTCGCAAAAACTGTAGAATTCGCTCCCCTGAAGAACACCGGCGACAAGATCGCCGGCGCTACCGCCTCCGGACACGTTGGAACCGCTGTACAAAACTGTGAAAATGCTCTAAGGCGCTACCGGAACTTCAATACCCAAAGACACTGCCGCGACATCGGTCCAGATCGACGGGGCCACGTGTTGCACGAACGACAGGGAAGACACCACAAAATCCCGTGGGCCGCGGTACCCCTCCCATCTTTCCCTCGCGATTGCCGCGAGCGGACCAGCTTCGTCGGCGCAAATGTTCTGGGCAATCGTGATATGCGGATGATAGGCGAAAGGCTCTTTATATTCGAGTGCGCCGCGATTCAGCGCGGTGTAGAATTCCCGAAGCTCCGTTACCCCCTCCGCGATCGAGAGGTAGACGACATGCGATTTGTCGAAGACTTCGATCTTTCCGAGTCGAACGCGGAAAGGCGACATGCCTTTCGTATCCCTCGTAATCTGCCCCACCGCTTCTTTTAACTCTCCGGAGAGCGGCCGGGGCGGCAGTATCGTAACGTGCGCGCGGGGTTTGCAACCCGGTGTCAGATCGATTCTGAGATCGTCCAGAAACCGGGCGAGGGGATCCGGAATATAACTGACGAGCGCAAATTGCCCCAGGGTTAAAAGCTCCCCTTTCACCCGCTTTTCCCTGCAAGACCCCATTCTCGATTTCAATTGTAACCATACGGGCTCCGGCGCAGCCAATTGCAAACGGCCAAACGGTACTACCGGAGAATGAGCGTTTTACGAAAGCGAATCCCGTGGCGAACGCCCGCGCTCCGCAGATTCACGAATTTGTTGGGCACATCGAACGAAAACGGCGCGCCGGTGATACCGCGATGAGTTGCCCGCGCGCACCGCGGGGGCGACCCGGAGATGCCGGAGGATGTTCAGAGTGTCGGCATTCACCGTTACCGTCAGAGCTTTGGCGAGATTCCCCTGCGCGTTTTGAATCGCCGCAAGAAGCGCTTTCCGCACATCGCCGCAGGGGCTCGTTGTCCTTCGTCAAACTCGTGAGGGTCGGACGCTAATAAAATACGTTCAGCCAGTCCTTGCCTTCCCGCACTTTCTGATCGCTTAAATGGTCGGGTTGATTGGTCGGCGGGCGGGCTGCAACCGGATTGTGTTAGAATTTGATTTCCCGGAATATTTTTCATGCCAAAACTAAAGACCCATAAAGGTGCGTCTAAACGGTTCAAGAAGACCGGGACGGGTAAAGTTGTCAGGCAGCATGCGTTCGCCCGGCATATTCTCACGTCCAAAGCGCGCAAACGTAAGAACAAGCTGCACACCTCCGTGGTCGCCGATGCCGCCGACCAGGCTGTTTTGCAGCGTATGATCCCTTACTAGGGATCATGTTAAGCAATGATCCCGTACCAGGGGTCTTTTACGCGAGCGAACGGTGCCACCGCACGTGCCCGATTCGCCGCAATTGCAATTTAAATCAGGAGAACAAACGTGCCCAGAGTAAAACGTGGTACAAAGCGACGAGCGAGTCGCGCGAAGACGCTTGAACTCGCCTCGGGTTATTTTCTAACAAAGAGCAAACTGCATCGCTCCGCTCAGGAAGCCGTCGAGCGTGCGCTGAAGTTCGCCTACACAGGGCGCAAGCGCAAGAAGCGGGATTTTCGATCTCTCTGGATCGTCCGCATCAGCGCCGCGGCCCGCGAAGCCGGCCTCTCCTACAGCAAATTCATGCACGGCCTGAAGCTTGCCGGGATCGAACTGGACCGTAAGGTGCTGGCTGAAACTGCGACAGCCGATGCCGCCCAGTTTGCCCTGATCACCGCACAGGTAAAGGCGGCTCTCGCCGGACCGGCAAATTAACCAAAATGGCAACGACCTCACAGGACCCCGAAATCGACGCGCTGAGTCACCTGGAAGAGCGGATCCAGAAGGCCGTCTCCCTGGTGAGCCGCCTCCGTCAGGAGAAAGATGCCGCGCTCAAGGAACTGGCATCCACTCAGCAGGCACTTGCGGAGTCGCAGGATAGCAACGCGCACCTCACGGAAGAGCTCGAATCGCTGCGCACGGAGCGCCACCAGGTCCGCAGTCGCATCGAAAAGCTGCTCGGGCATATCGACCAGCTCGGCGCAGCCTGACGCGGCTCAGTTCCCCGCGCTCATCAGCCGGCCCAACCCGCCGCGAATTTCATCGCGTCCCGGAAAGTACCGGCTTCGAATCCCGGCGCCGCCCAGATCTTCAAGCACACGCCAGCCGACACAACGCAACTCTCCCGTCAGCTGCGCCGGTGTAAAGAACAACTGAAACGGCTCCCCGATTCGCGCAACTCGCGCGGACAATTCGTCCAGGACCCGCCCCTCCGCCTCGCCCAACGCCTCCCTCGGTAGCGGGTAGTCAAATACCACCCCACTGCCTGCAGCCATTGCTCCAAAAAATCGAAGTGTGCTCCGAAACGCCTCAAACGTCAGGTAGGGCACCACGCCCAGCCAGGAAAAGAACGCGGGAGCGCCGGCGTCGAAACCCGCTTCGCCCAGTTGAGAGGCGAGCGACTGACGCTCAAAATCCACCGGGACATAGACCGTCGATGGCGGCTCGGGCAGATCGGACTCCGCTATTAACCCGCGCTTCCAGACCTGTGTGGCCGGATGATCTACCTCAAAAACTCTAACGCCCGATTCCCGATGCGGATTGCGCCACGCAAAAGTATCCAGACCCGCGCCCAGCGCCACATACTGCCGCACTCCGGCCGCAACCGCTCGCGCGAACTCGTCTTCCGCAAACCGGCTCCGCACCGCCATAAACGACCGCATCGCCTTCGCGAAATGATGCCGCTCCCCCTCCCCGGTGCTTCGCACCTCCGCGGCCGCTTCTGGCGGAAGGATGCGGAACGCATACGGGTCGTCCAGCACCAGCGGCCAATCGAGAATCTGATGCGCCGCCCGGCGCATGGCCACGCGCAGCGCGGTCCGGCTAAAGCTCTCCCGCACACCGTCAGCTTACCGAACGGTTGCAATCTCGATGCCGATTCATCCGTAATAGCGAATGTGGCAGTCGGTTTCGCCGGCCTGAGTTTCGAAAAGATCCTGGCAGACAACCAATCGCTCGTCTTCAGCCTCGCGCTCCGCTTCCTGCGCGATCGGGAAGGCGCGGAAGAGCTGGCGCAGGAGGTATTTCTGCAGCTTTACAAGAAGCTTCGGAAGATCGAAAGCCCGGCGCACGCAACGTCCTGGCTCCGCCGCGCGATCTCCCATCGCTGTATCGACGAAGCCCGCAAGCGGCGGCTGCGTCCCCGTATCGGCCTCGAAGCCGTGCCTGAACCTCTGGCCGAAAGCCGCGACGCCGACCCGCTATTGAGCCAGCGGCTGAGCAAGCTCGTCGAGAACCTGCCGCACAATGCCCGGATGGTGGTCTTGCTCCGCTATCAGGAAGATCTCGACCCGATGGAAATTGCCGAAATGTTGAATATGCCGATCAGTACCGTCAAGAGCCTTCTGCACCGCTCACTCGCGGTGTTGCGCGGAAAAATCGAGAAACACGAGGCCCGTGAGAGAGGGGTCTGCCAGTGAACATCGAAGACGACTTGCGGAAAGCCTTGCGGCGTGAACCCGCGCCTCCCGATTTCGCCACGAAAGTGCTCGCGCGCACCTCCCACCAGCCGCCGGTCCGCCGCGCAGCCGTGCTGGCTCTGGCGGCGGCGCTCGCTCTGGCCGCAGTCATCCCGCCGGCCATCCACCAATACCGCCAACGCCAACGCGCGCTCGAAGCAAAAGATCAATTGATGGCTGCTATATCCATCACCCGCACGCAGCTCCAGCAGGCAAAGGAAAAGATTCGCCGGAACACGAGGAACAAATTATGAAAAAGGCTCTCCTGTTGCTTGCTGCCGCGTTGCCCGCCTTCGCCCAGCAGCCCTTCGACTTCACGACTCTGGACAAGCTGGGCGCAAAGGCCAAAGAGTCGACCAACATCACGCTCGAGGGCGACGCGCTGAAACTCGCCGGCAACTTCCTGAATGACGATAATGCCTCCCTCAAGTCCGTGGTCGATAACCTGAAGAGCGTCTACGTGCGCAGTTTCGAGTTCGGGAAGGATGGCCAGTATACCGATGCGGATTTCGAACCTCTTCGGGCGTATATCAAAACCCTTCAGTGGAACAAAATCATTGACGTGAGGGAGGACAAAGAAACCAGCGAGATTTACATGAAGCCTCTTCCGAACAACCGGATCGGAGGCCTGGCGATCATTAACGCCGAATCCAAAGAGGTCAACATAATCTACATCACCGGAGATCTCAGCATGAACGATTTGGGCAAATTGGGAGGCAACCTGGGCATCCCGGATATGAAGTTCCTCAACAACGCCAAAAAGTCCGGCAAAAAATCCAGCGACAAACGGTAATGCCAACCATCTCGTCGCCCGTAAACGCCAACCATCGTCGCCGGTGAATTTCTCAAGCCTTTGCTAAGCTTTTTCAAATGGCAAAATTGTCGGTCAGGGACCTCGACCTAAAGGGCAAACGCGTCTTCATTCGGGTAGACTTCAACGTTCCGCTGGCCAATGGCGGCCAGGAAATTACCAGCGACAAACGAATCCGCTCTTCGCTCCCGACCATCCAGTACGCGCTCGAAAACGGCGCGGGCGTCATCCTCGCCTCGCACCTCGGCCGTCCCAAAGGCAAGCCAAATCCCGAGATGAGCATGAAGCCCGTGGCGAAGCGTCTCGAAGAACTCCTGGGCAAGCCGGTGAAACTCGCGCCTGACTCGATCGGCCCCGCAGTCGAAGCTATGTTGCCCAAACCCGGCGAAGTTCTGCTTCTCGAAAACCTGCGCTATCACGCCGAAGAAGAAGCCAACGATCCCGCTTTCTCGAAACAACTCGCCGATCTCTGCGACCTCTACGTCAATGACGCATTCGGCTCCGCCCACCGTGCTCATGCCTCAACCGTCGGCATGATTCAGTTCGTGAAACAGGCCGCGGCAGGGCTTCTCATGGACCAGGAGCTCAAATACCTGACAATGGTCACAACCAACCCGCCGCGTCCTTCCGTCGCCATCCTCGGTGGCGCAAAGGTATCGGACAAAATCGAGGTCATCGAAAACCTCGCGAAGGTAGTCGACAAGGTGCTCATCGGCGGCGCGATGGCCTACACATTTCTGAAATCGCAGGGCGAGCCGGCCGGCAAATCGCTCGTCGAAGACGACAAGCTCGATCTCGCGAAAAAGCTTCTTACCGAATTCGGCTCGAAAATCGTTCTTCCGGTCGATCACGTCGTCGCCGCCGAACTCAAAGAAGGCGCTGCCCACGAAACTGTCACTCTCATTCCGGACGACAAGATGGGCCTCGACATCGGCGAAAAAACCATCGCGAAATACTCGGAGATCATCCACGGCGCGAAGACCATCATCTGGAACGGACCGATGGGTGTCTTCGAAAAGCCCCCGTTCGATCGGGGCACGGTAGCCTTGGCCAAAGCGGTCGCCGAATCGGACGCGATCTCTGTCGTTGGCGGCGGCGACTCGGAAAAAGCGATTAAGAGCGCCGGAGTCTCCTCGAAGATCAGCCACATCTCGACGGGCGGCGGCGCATCGCTCGAATTCCTTTCGGGAATCGAACTGCCAGGTGTGGCGGCTCTGACGGAAAAATCCTGAACGAGAAAAGCCCTGACACAATAGATCTTGCGACCCACACTATTTCTTCTGCCCGGACTGCTCTGCGACGCCCAAAGCTGGGCCCCTCAGATCGAGGCATTCGCTGAGCTCGCCAACATGGTAATCCCGGATTTCCGCTACGTACGCTCCATCACGGCAATGGCGCAACTGGTCGTTGACGCGGCGCCCGAACGGTTCTCTCTCGCCGGCCATTCCATGGGCGGCCGGGTCGCCATCGAGGTGTTCCGAATGATTCCGCAAAACGTAGAACGGCTGGCGCTGCTCGATACCGGCATCCACCCGCCCAGGCCCGCGGAAAAAGCCAAACGGCAGGAACTGATCGATCTCGCCCGCGCCGAGGGCATGGAAGCGCTCGCCGCGCGCTGGCTTCCCCCGATGCTGCATCCCGATCACTCCGCGCTTATCGCGCCGCTGACGGAAATGGTAAAGCGTTCAACGCCCGACACCTTCGAAAACCAGCAGCGCGCGCTTCTCGGCCGGCCCGATGCCTGCGTCGTCATCCCCACAATCCACTGCCCGACTTTGGTGCTGTGTGGCCGCGAAGACGCCTGGAGCCCCGTATCGCAGCATGAGGAGATCGCGGCCGCGATCGACGGCTCGAAGCTGACGATCGTCGAAGAATGCGGCCACATGGCCCCCGTGGAGCAGCCCAAAGCGGTAACGGCCGCGTTGCGCGAATGGCTGGAATCGCGCCAGGCCGTCGCCGATGCCTGAGTTCACCTGCAACATCTGCGGCGGCAAAAACGCCTGGACGGGTGAGAAGTTCGACCGCGAGCGTCCCGGTTGCTCCCGCTGCGGCTCCAGTCTGCGCACTCGCGGCCTGATTCACGCGCTCTCTCTCGAATTGTTCGGCCTCAGCCTTGCCCTCCCCGATTTCCCTCGCATAAAGAGCCTCCGCGGTCTTGGGATAAGCGACCCTGCCGCCTACTCCGAAGCCCTCGCCGCAAAATTCGATTACCGCAATACCTTCTACGACCGTCCCCCGAGTCTCGACATCACGCAGCCGGCCCAAAGCGAATCCGGCCTGTACGACTTCCTCACCGCGAGCGAGATCTTCGAACACACCGCACCTCCCGCGGAGAAAACATTTGAAGGTGCTGCACGCCTGCTGAATGCCCGCGGCGTTCTCATCATGACCGTGCCTTACGAAATTCATGAGCCGCAGGCCGAACACTTCCCCGACCTGCACGAATTCGGGCTGGTCCGCATCGGAGACAGAATGGTTCTGGTGAACCGCACGCGCGACGGCCGCACGGAAGTCTTCGAGAATCTCGTCTTCCACCACGCCTTCGGAGAACCGTCGCTTGAAATGCGCGCCTTTTCGCAGGAAGGCCTGCAGGCGCTTCTCGCCAGGGCGGGCTTCACCGAAATCCGAATTTACGGCGAAGACTACCTGCCGTTCGGCATAGCAAACGCCGAAACATGGTCCCTGCCGATCGCCGCGCGCAAGACCCCCTGGAGTCTGAGCCGGGACGCAACGCGCGAAATCGTCAGCGAGTGGCGCGATCTTCGCCAAAAGCAGCAGGCTGAAACCAATCGCCTCAACCGCTCGAAGTGGTTCCGCGCCGGGCGTAAGCTCGGCTTATTCTGACTCCGGCTTAGTAGCGTTGTCGGCCAGCAGCGGCATCGAAGCACCGCTCGCCGGTCCCAGCAGGCCTGTCTTCATATAAAGCAGAAGTTTGTCCCGCGTATCCGTGATATCCAGATGGCGCATGGTGAGCTGGCCGATACGGTCCTGCGGAGAAAACGTCGATTCGCCCTTCTCCATCGTCAGCCGCTCCGGTTTGTAAGTCAGGTTGGGGCTGGTGGTATCGAGAATCGAATAATCGTTGCCCCGCCGCAACTCCACCGTCACTTCCCCCGTGATCGCGCGCGCAATCCACCGCTGCGCCGTCTCCCGCAGCATCATAGACTGCGGATCAAACCAGCGGCCCTGATAGAGCAGCCGGCCCAGCCGAAGGCCGTTGATGCGGTACTGCTCGATCGTGTCCTCGTTGTGAATCCCGGTCACGAGCCGCTCATATCCGATAAAGAGCAGAGCCAGCCCCGGCGCTTCGTAAATACCGCGGCTCTTCGCCTCAATAATCCGGTTTTCAATCTGATCGGACATCCCCAGCCCGTGCCGCCCGCCGATCGCATTCGCCTCAAGCACCAGCGCCACCGGGTCGTCAAAGCTTGTACCGTTGAGCGCGACCGGCTGCCCTTCTTCGAAGCGAATCGTCACTGTCTCCGGCTTGATCTCAGACGCCCTCGCGCCAGAAAGGCACGCCCATGATCGGCTCCACGATCTTGACGCCTTTGTCCAGATGCTCAAGGTCCTTCGCCTCATGCGTCGCGCCCCAGATATTGGAGTCGGTCGAGTACGCCTTCTCCACGCTCATCTTGTAGGTGAGCCCGTGGCTGAGCATATACTCGGACATTTCCTTGCGCCCGCCGAGTTCGTCGATGAAAGTCTGATCGAGCCAGGGTTTGTAAATCCGCAGCGCTGGATTCGCCAGCAGGCCGTAGCGATAAAACCGCTCGATATCGTTGCCCTTGAAAGTGCTGCCGTCGCCCCAGATGTTGACGCCGTCTTCCTTCATGGCAATCACGAGCATCGTGCCCGTCACGGCGCGCCCGATGGGGGTGGTGTTGAAGTAGTGAACGCCTGCGGTCGAGATGTGGAACGCGCCCGACTGGAGCGCCGCGATCCCCTCGGCCACCAGTTGTTTGCGGCAATCGATCAGCCGCGCCAGTTCGGCGCCATAAACCATCGCCCGCCGCGGGATTTCGTCATAATCCGGCTCATCGGGCTGGCCCAGATTGGCGGTGTACGAAAACGGAATTGCGCCCTTGTGGCGCATCCAATGTATGGCGGCGCTGGTGTCCAGTCCGCCCGAGAACGCAAGCCCGACTCTTTCGCCCACGGGAAGGCTCTGAAGAATGTTACCCATTTGAAATGTTGGAAATACGGACCAACGTCCA
This sequence comes from Terriglobia bacterium, assembly GCA_963831795.1. GTDB lineage: Bacteria > Acidobacteriota > Terriglobia > Bryobacterales > Bryobacteraceae > BOG-234. Next base: position 88,113 of record CAWHSB010000039.1, read on the forward strand.
GAATACCGTGCGCGCCATCCGGCCTCCGCAATCCGCTGGTCGCGCCGGCGATCTGGTAGCGCCGGTGATCTGTCGCCGGTGACTCCCCTACTCCGGCTTTCGATCCGTCTTGGGCGCTTTGACGGCTTCAACCCGAACGGCGAGAAGATTCAGGCGCGCATCCCGCGATGCCTCCACTGTGACCGGTTCGTCGCTTTGGAAATCGGTCGCTTTCGCTGGCTGACCGTCGCGAATGAACTTTGTCGTGTGCGTGATGTACATCTGCATCACGTTGCCATCTTCTACAGTGATCATCAGGTACTTTTTATTCGCCGATTTGAAAGTACCCTTGAAGGTCGCGACAGCACCCGTATCGGCGTCGTGGGTGTCGACATTCGGCTGCACGGGCGCCCGCTGCCGTGGAATGTATTGCGTCAGTGCAAGGGCCACAACCAAACCGGCAAGACAGGTCATCTTTGTCTCATCCAACCCCAAACCGGCGATCCGGTTGCATCACTTACAACGCCGATTTGATAACGTAACACTTTGTTTATATCTTACGTCTCGGGGCTTGATCACTAAACCCCAACTCATGGAAACCGACTTCCTCGAATGGCTCGATCGCCAGCAGGGCCGCCAGTACGATTTGCATTCGCGGCATGTGAATCCGGTGTTCGTCCGCATGCTGCGGACGATCGGCTTCGACAAAGGCTACGTCCGCGGCGAAGGATCGTACCTCTACGACGAAGACAACAACCGCTATCTGGATCTGCTGACCGGCTGGGGCGTCTTCGCGCTCGGCCGGAATCATCCGCGCGTTCGGTCGATCCTCGAGCAGATCTTGTCGCGCAACACGCCGAACCTCGTCCGCATGGAGTGTTCGCTGCTGGCGGGCCTGGTTGCGGAAAAGCTCGCCAGCCACGCTTGCTGCTCCACATCAGGCTCGAAATCCGGCCCTGATTTGAGCCGTGTGTTCTTCACGAACTCAGGGACGGAGAGCGTGGAAACCGCCATCAAGTTCGCGCGGTGCGCCACCCGGAAACAGAAGATCGTTTATTGCGACGACGCATTCCACGGCCTGACAGTCGGCTCGCTCTCCCTCAACGGCGCCGATTTTTTCCGGGAGCGGTTCGGGGACCTGATGCCCGGAACCGAGGCAGTCCCCTTCAACGATCTCGCCGCCCTCGAAAGAGCGCTCTTCCGCAAAGATGTCGCCGCGTTCGTGCTCGAACCGGTGCAGGGCAAGAGCTGCAAGGTTGTCGCCGATGGCTACCTCGCCGAGGCCCAGCGGCTGTGCCGCAAAGCCGGCGCGCTCCTGGTGATCGATGAAGTACAGAGCGGTATGGGCCGAACCGGCAAATGGTTCGCCTGGCAGCACTGGCCCGAAGTAGAACCCGATATCGTCTGCGTGGCCAAGGCGCTCTCGGGCGGCTATGTTCCGGTGGGCGCGGTGATCACAACTCCGAAGATCATGGACACCGTCTTCGATTCCATGGAGCATTGTGTAGTCCACTCCAACACCTTCGGTCAGAACGACCTGGCAATGGCCGCGGCGTTGGCGACCCTTCAGGTAATGGAGGAGGAGCGCATGGTGGAAAACGCCGCCGCCCTCGGGCAATACGCCATAGACGCGCTCGCGGCGATCGGTCGAACTTGCCCATTCGTGGACGAAGTGCGCGGCAAAGGCCTGATGTTCGGCATCGACTTCAAGCGGCCCGAGCGCTCGCTCAAGCTGAAAGCGGCATGGGATACCCTGCACACCGTAAACTTTGGCGTCTTCAGTCAGATGATCACGGTGCCGTTGCTGCAGGAGCACCGCATTCTTACGCAGGTGGCGGGTTACCACACCGAGGTGATCAAGTTTCTGCCGCCGTTGAATATAACGAAAAGCGACATCGATTATTTCGTCGCCGCGATGGGCAAAGTGCTCGAAGATATCCAGCAGGTTCCCGGCGCGGCCTGGAGCACGATGGCGGCCATGGCGAAGGGCGCCGTTCGGGCCCGGATTTCGGCGTAGCGGCCCATTACCAGGGGTTTCCCTTTCCGAGGGTTGCCGGTGCAATAATAACGAGTCCACCTTGACCGTTAAAGCCTCGACCTTCCCTCTCAGGAATGCCCGCCAGCGCTCCTCTTCCACGCGACAATTACGCCTGCCGCTCCTCTGTCTTGCCCCGATTGCTCTGATGCTTCACCAGACGGCGCACGCTGAGACAACCGCGGCTCATATTTCGCCGTACTTCGAACAAAGCGGCCGAGCATTCAGCCTCAGAGGAAGCGCAGCCGAAGCTGAAATCTCGCCGACGCGGATCAGGATGGGGTCGCAAGCCCGCGGGGAAGGCCTCTCTATCCGATGGATTCATTCCGGAAACCACGACCTCGTCGGAGAAAAGTCCGACAGGCGGCGTATCGAACTATGTCGTCGGGCAAAATCGCAGTCAATGGCGAACCGGCATACCGCATTATTCCGCCGTCAAGGCTCCGCGTCTCTTTAAAGGCATCGACGCTGTTTATCACCTGGAAGAGAGCCGCCTCGAATTCGATCTGCGGATTGCGCCCCATGCAAATCCCGCACGCGACCTTAATTGCGGGAATGATGCAGATTAACTTTCAGGTTCCAGCCGATGCGCCTGTCGGAATCGTTCCCCTGCTCCTGGAGACATACTCATGGAGCTGGCAGGGAGTCACAATCGCCATCAAGTGAGGGCGGCTTTTGTTAGTATTCGAACGTAATTGCCGATCGACACGCCGCATAGGTCCCGCGGCACAGGGCAGCACCACGTTCACCACAGTAACCTGGCAGTTCGCCCCACTTTCATCGATCTTTACCCCAAAACCACTGACGCAAGACGCAAAAGCGTGGTCGTATGAGGCGCAAAGCGGACTCTGCCACCATCATACTGTTCACAGGTTCATCCGGTAGATGTCCCAATGAAACCCAAAATAAATGACGCCTCAAACGGAACAGACCTGGTTCTGGTGCGTATTACTGTACAAGCGGATGCGCCTCTCGTTCTCTCGTGCGGCCTGGACCAACGCGACACTATTGTTCGCGATATGGACCGCGTATGGCCTGCTCTCCGGACTGCAAAGCCACTACTGGTATTCCTTCAGTAAGGATCCTCTCTCATGGGCCGACAGCATCCGTTATGAGATGACCTATGCCTGGCTCTGGGGAGTCTGCAGCCCCGCCGTTCTCTGGCTTTCAAAGAAGTATCGCATCGAGCGGGATCATCGCACTCTTCATCTCCTGATTCACGTCGGCGTGATGACTGTGTTCGTCGTGCTGACGAAGACCCTGTTCGAGCTCATCGCGTGGCCGCCCAATTCGGCCTTTTCGCACTTCACGTGGCAGAAACTCTTCAGGTCCATTGAGCTTACGGCGGACACCGGCGTCCTGCTCTACTGGACGATCGTTCTGACCGAGCACGCGTTCGTTTACTACAAGCGCTATCAGAACGGACTTCTGAATGCCGCGCGTCTGCAAACGGAACTGGCGCGGGCGCAACTGCACGCGCTGAAAATGCAGTTACACCCGCACTTTCTCTTCAACGCGCTGCATACGGTGACCGCGCTCGTACATGAGGACCCCGATCGCGCGGAGATCACGATCGCGCGGTTGAGCGAATTGCTTCGGCTCTTTCTCGCCACCAGCACGATTCAGGAGGTGCCGCTGCATGAAGAACTTCGGATACTGGATCTCTACCTCGAGATCGAACGGACCCGTTTTGAAGACCGCCTCAGCGTTCATTACGATGTGCCGGCGGAACATCGCGAGGCCATGGTCCCGAACCTGGTGCTGCAGCCGCTGGTCGAGAATGCCATTCGTCACGGCATTGGGAAGAAGTCCGGCGTGGGCTGGATTTCAATCGCCGCCGAGAGATATGGCGAAACGCTGGTGCTGCGCGTGATGGACAACGGCGAGGGATTGCGCGGTCCTGTCGGGGTTTCCGGCTCCGGCAAAGGCCTCGCGATTACGCGAGGCCGTCTCGAATCGCTTTACGGCCCCGATCAATCGCTGGTGCTGCGCGACTTGTCCACCGGCGGCGCCGAAGCGCGGATCACGATGCCGTTCCGGAGGCACGTGGAAGTGTCTCCTTTTGAAACAGACATGCTTGGAAAACACAAGGAAGTGGGGAATGCCGAGTTTCAAAGTATTGATCGTTGATGACGAGCCCATCTCTCGCCGCCGCATCCGCCGGTTGCTCACTCTGGAAACCGACTGCGAAGTGGTCGGCGAGTGCGAGAACGGTCTCGAAGCCGTCCGCGCGCTCGAGCGTGGGACCGTCGACATTCTGTTCCTTGACGTCCAGATGCCGGAAATGGACGGCTTCGCAGTCGTAAATGCGATTGCGAACTCGCACCCTCTGGTCATCTTCACCTCGGCTTACGACGAGTATGCCCTGAAAGCCTTTGACGTCCACGCGTTTGATTATCTGTTAAAGCCCTTCGACCGGCGGCGATTCAGGGAATCCGTGCAACGCGCGATCGCGCAGCTTATGTATTCGAAATCCCGCATCTCGGATGACCGCATCGCAGCGCTCTTTGAAAATCTGACCAGCGTTCGCACGGCTCCGGACCGGATCGCGGTCCGCAACAATGGCCGCGTCATTTTCCTGAAGCTGCGAGACATCGACTGGATCGAAGCCGCCGACAACTATGTCTGCCTGCACTGCGGCAAAGATACCCATATCCTGCGTGAAACGATGAGCGAACTGGAGTCCCGCCTCGACCCCGCGCGTTTCGTACGCGTTCATCGCTCCGCCATCGTCAATCTGGATCGCATCCGGGAACTGCAGCCCTGGTTCCGCGGCGATTACCGTGTAGTCCTGCACGACGGAACGGAATTGACACTAACCAGAAATCACAGAGAAAAGCTGGAATCGAGACTTCTGCTCGGAGCCGGCTGAATAGCGCAGCCTTTGTGGGGCCAGTGCTTCGGCCCTGTCCAGATGGCCCTGCGGGCCATCAGCAACTACGAAAAGCCTTTGTGGGGCAGGCCCCCAGGCCTGCCGCCGAGCCCCTGCTCGGCGCGGAGTTTTTCGGTCACTTCGGGGCGGTTTTTCAATGGTGTTTGCTGGCCAGCCCGCTGCCAGGGATAGCAATGAAAACACATAAGTTCGCCATGTGTTTTCGAGGGTGCCGCCGAGCTTCCGCTCGGCGCGGAGCTTTACATCACCGCGGTCGCGCCGGCGATCTGGTCGCCGGCCGTCATAAAATCGCTCCCCGTGTTCCGGCAAGAACAAGGGGAGCGATAGCTGCTTCTTACTGCCGTTACCGCAATCAGTTTCCGGTGGCGAACACCTGCACGTCGTCCAGCCAGATATTGCTTGCCTTTCCTCCAAGGAAGAACTCGAGCGACGTATCGCTCGCCGTTGCCGTGGCCTTAAAGGTCAGAGAGTCCCGGGTCCACGTCGTTCCCACCGAAAACATGGTGTTCACGCCGTAGTATGAGTAACTCGGCGCTCCTCCCTGCGTTGCCACCTGAATTGTCTGGGCAATGTCCGACTTTACCCAGAAGCTCAGGATATATTGCTTGCCCGCGACCAGCGGGAAGGTTTTGCTGGCGAAGTCGATGTGATAGTTCTGCGTGCCCGCCGCCGCGACATTGACGTGCGCCGAAGTAGTTCCATCCGCCGCCGTCGTGCTGTCAAGCGCTACCGTCGCTTTGGCTACTCCGTCTTTGGTTATGTTCAGAGCCCAGGGCGAAACAGAGCCGGTCTCGAAGCCGCCATTGGTAATCAGATTCGGCATCACGGTAAACGATTGCGTGACCGGCGTCGCCGCGGACCAGGTGGCGTTGCCGGACTGAGAGGCGGTGATCGAACAAGTACCCGCCGCCAGCACTGTTACGGCATTGCCGGAGACCGCGCAAACCGACCCGGTTCCGGAGGTGAACGTCACGGGCAATCCCGAACTTGCCGTGGCGGCGATCGCCACCGGCGTGGTTCCCGCTCCCTGCGTGGATATGGCTCCGAAGCTGATCAGCTGCGAGGAACCCTGTATCACGTTGAATGTCTGCGTGACCGGAATTGCCGCCGTATAGCTGGAATTGCCAGGCTGCGTCGCCGTAAGGGAACAGGCGCCCAGAGCGAGCATCGTGACCGTACTTCCCGACATCGTGCATATGGCCGGCGTGTTGGAAGCGAAGCTGACCGGCAGTCCGGAACTTGCGGTCGCTGCCACAGTAAATGGCGGAGCTCCCAGCGCCTCGTTGCCGGGCGCGTTGAACGTAATACTCTGCGTTGGCGTCTGGCGCTGCAACAGAATGCTGTCGAAGGGCCCGAGAGTCACCTGAGGCGCCGCCGATCCATCGTTGTAAAGCGCCCGCGATGCGGTTACATACACGGCGTCCGCAATCAACGGAGCCGAGCCGCCGTTTTGGACCGTGACATGAGGAGCGCCGGCCACTGTCAGATTCACGTCCGTGGCGATCGTAAACCACTGATCGCCGCCTCGGGCCTGGCTCTGGTCCAGTGTCGTGGTCGCGACCACCTGGCCTCCGGAGACCACGTTATAGATCGCCTGATTGGTCCAGCCGCTGGCGGCAGGCGCTGCCGGCAGCCAGACCTGCAGGGTGTAATGTCCGTCCGCGGGCACATTCAGACTCCACTGGGCGCTCCCATTCGCGCTGTCGAGTTCGTGAAGGGTGCTTTGCCACGCGTGATAGTACGGTCCCGTGGCCACCCGGCGGCCGGTGTCGAACGTGTCCACAATCCAGGACCCGCTGGTCGTAAAGCTGGAACTGGCGTCGTCCACGATGTACTGATATTTCGGCGCCTGCGTTCCGCTGAACCGCTGCATCCCGGAGTCGAGTGAAATGTTGTGCGTGTTCGGGGTTCCGTTCAACAGCACTACGCCGTTGGCGAAGTCGCGGCGGTAGAGACGAGTAGGCGCCGTGAAAAGCTGCACGTTGTCGAGCCAGAGATCGCCCACCTGGTTGCCCACCTGGAACTCGAGTATGGCGTCGTTCACCGTATTCGAAGCCACAAAGTAAACGGAGTACGGCGCCCAGGTCGTCCCCACAGTCACTGCCGTCCCGCTCATGCCGTAGTAAGGATAAGGAGACGTCCCGCTCTGTATCGCCGTCTGAAACGTGAGCGGAACGCCGGCTCGCGCCCAGAACTGAACTTCGTATTCCTGTCCGGCCGTTAGTGAGAGGTTGCTCTGCTGAAACTCGACGTGCCAGACTGCGGTACCGGGCGAAGTCACGCTGATGTGCGCGGCGGGCCCTCCGTTCACGCCGTTGGTTTCATCCAGCGTCGCGCTGGCTTTTGCGGAGCCGTCGCTGGTCAGATTAAGAACCCAGGGCGACAGATTGTTGTTAAATCCGCTATTGATCGTCTGGTTCGGACCCGGTCCGGCTCCGATCAGTGTGGCCGGCGCGACCGGCGTTCCCAGATTGAAATTGTATTCGTCGTACCACCAGGTTACCGGAGAGCTTGTGTCGCCGAAGTCATAGATCGAGTACCCATTGTTCATCAGAGTAAGGCCCAGGCCGAAGCGCATATTCGGATACCAGTTCTGGGCGAAGGCGACAGTGGAGGGCAGCGCTGCCGACAGGGGAGAGTAGCCGTAACCGTAGGCGATCTGGTTCGGGGGCGAAGACTGCACCGCGGCGATAACCGGTATCTGACCCTGCGAGAACCACTGCTGATAACTGTCGTAGAGAGTTCCGAAAGCGAGCGATCCCTCCCGGATGTTCACGGCATCAAAAACAAACGCGTCGCCGTTTTCAATCGCAAGGGCGCGAGGGTCCGGTGGTAACTCATTGGCATGCACGGAAAGAAGGGCGTTCGGAGCCAGTTGCCGGAATTGCGACAACAGGCTGTACATCCCCGCGCTCCATTTCGCATCGAGCGCGCCGGGCTCGTCCGGAGGCCCGGGGTAGTTAGCGTCGATCTGAATCGGATTGCCGTTGCAATCCTGCGTCATGGTTGAAATCGATAACTCGACGTTATCGAAGAACATGCCGTCGTAAGTGAATCCGTTCTGGGTCAGTTGCTGCACGGCATACTGAGCCATGAACGTGACCACTTGCCGGGTTAGTCAGGTTCAGAAGATAATTCCCCGGATTGCCCGGCCAGTTCTTGATCTTGTTTCCGTTAACGTCAAGCAGGTAATAACTATCCGGTACGACCGGCGCTCCCGCCGTAGTCTCCATGGCATTTACCGACGTGAGAAGCTTTGTGTTCGGATTGGATGCCTTCACCGCGGCGGCTGCGGAGGCGGTGAAGTTCGGCGCCAGATACAACTGTATCTGCGAGGCCTGCGAAGGGTTCGCAACATATACCTGTTCTCCCCACCAGATATTACCGATCTGAGGATATGATCCCGGAGCGGCGAATGCCGTGCCCCCCAAACCGGAAAACAATAGCATAACGGCAAGAGCTGACCGTCTCAGACCCGGCTCGCGCGGCGGCGAAAAGGATCTGATTCTCAAATCGCGAATTTCCAATATCATGGTTGAATGAGAAAGCGCAATCAAGACCTGGAAATGCTCAACGTCCGGAGTCTGGTAAGTTACTGAATCCTGCTTGATATCCAGCGCTTCTGCTTGTTACAGTGGCCAGGGGTTTTTTTCTTCTCGACACACCGGCAAGAAGCAGGAGGTAGGCCTTGAGACAGGCCTGAGGCAAGTGAAATGAGACTGGGAAGAAGGTAGGAAGAGTACTGAGTAAGTCGGGATGAGCCTCGCCGCGGCATGCGGGCGAGGCTCTTTCAGTCAGAGCGCAGGGTTAAGGCCGCTTTCGGAACGGCCGCTTCGGAGGTCGATTGTCGCCACCAGGACGTCCGCCGGACTTCTTCGGCGGCGCAAAGCCGCGAGGCGGGCGGTCGTCGCGCCGCTCAGGGCCTCGAAAACCCTTTGGGGCGGGACGCCGGTCGTCGCGCCGGTCATCACGCCGATCGCGTGGCGGAGCGGCGGGTCTGAACTCTCGCCGTGGAGGAACTTCTTCCCGTGGTTTGGGCAGGGCTGGATTGGGAAGAGCCGGTTTGGAGAGCGGCGGGCGCGGCGGCCGGGGTCGTTCGGCGGTAAACTCTGGCCCGGACTGAGAACGTTGCAGCCGGGGTGGGCGCACCGCCGATGGACGCTCTTCAACTTTGGGAAGCGCGGCGGCGGCCTTCGCTATCTCCTCCGCAACCTGAACCACCGCATGCATTTCACGAACGTCGTGCACCCGCACGATATGCGCGCCGTTTAGCACGCACGCGGTCACAGCGGCAGCTGTTGCGTACAGAGTTTCGTTCTCCGAAGCCTGCGCCAAAAACGACTTGCGTGAAGGGCCGACAAGAATCGGATAGTCCAGTTCGGCGAGCTTTCTGAGATGCGCCAGAATCTCGGCATTCTGTTCTTTGCGTTTGCCGAAGCCCAGACCGGGATCGATCACAATTCGCCCGCGGTCCACTCCGGCGTGGCGGGCGCGGCTGATCGTTGCGTCGAGGTCTTTGGCGATCGTGTCGATAGCATCCTTCATCGGCGAGAGCCTCGCCCACGTTTCCGGCTGCCCTCTCATGTGATTCAGAATCAGACCGGCATCGCCCTGCGCGGCGACCTTCGCCATGTCCGGGTCGAAGGTAAGTCCGCTCGGATCGTTAAAGATCTCAACCCCGTATTGCAGCGCTCGTTCGGCGATCTCGGATTTGTACGTATCCAGCGAAAGCGGAGCGCGCAGGTTGCCTTTCAGGCGCTTGAGCACCGGGACCAGCCGCTGCCATTCCTCGTCGGCGGTGATTCGGTGTGACCCGGGCCTTGTCGATTCCGCTCCGATGTCGATGATGTCGGCGCCCTGCTCTTCCAGTTCGAGCGCGCGGGCGTAGGCGCGGTCGGGATCGTTGAAGAGGCCGCCATCCGAAAAAGAGTCCGGCGTGAGATTCAAAACGCCCATAATCAGCGTTCGTTCGCCGAGCTGCATTTCAGAGCCGCGCAGCTTCCAGTAGTAAATTTTCCTGTTCATTTCAGCTCCTCAAGTGTCCCATGCGGCGCTCTCAGCAGGCCTTCTCGATAGACTCGAATTGTTGCCCCTCGCTCTCGACACTCCGCTCGTGTACGTCAAAGGCGTCGGCCCGGCCCGCGCGGCGATGCTCACGGGCAAGGGTCTCGAAACCGTCGAAGACCTGCTTCAGTACTTCCCTTTCCGCTACGAGGATCGCAGCAATCTTAAGGCGATCTCTCAGATCGCGCCCGGTGAGATGGCCACCGTGATCGCGGAAGTGCGGTCGGCGAAAGTGTCGGGCTTTCGCCGCCGCAACCTCGGACTCTTCGAGGCCGAGTTCACCGATGCCTCACGCGCCCTCCTGCTCGGCAAGTGGTTCCACGGGGCTTATCTCGCCGACCGGCTCACGCCCGGAACGCGGGTCGCTCTCTTCGGCAAGGTCGAGTTCGACTCTTACCGCGGCGAACTGCAGATGATGCATCCGGAAACCGAGTTCCTCACGGGAGACGACGAGGAAGGCGACGCCGCCCTGCACGTCGGCCGCATCGTACCGGTCTATGAAGCCGCCGGCAAGGTGAACACGCGAATCCTGCGAACGCTCATGCATCGCATCCTGCAGGAGCTCCCGGAACTGGAAGACCAACTGCCCGAAGCGATCCGGACCCGCCTGCGCTTCCCTTCCCGCACGGCCGCCATTCGGGAAGCCCACTTCCCCAGTTCAGGCACGCCGATTCGCATCCTGAACGACTTCCGGTCGGCGGCCCAGTTCCGTCTGATCTTCGAGGAGTTCTTCTGGCTCGAATGCGGCCTCGAAGTGAAGCGGCAGCGCGCTCGCGCGCTGCCCGGCATCGGGTTTGCGCTTACCGACCAGGTTCGCGAACAGATCAAAAAGCTGCTTCCGTTTAAGCCGACCAACGCCCAGAAGCGAGTCCTCAAAGAGATCGCGGAAGACATGTCCCGGCCCAGTCCGATGAGCCGCCTGCTGCAGGGCGATGTCGGCAGCGGCAAGACGATCGTGGCGGCGGAAGCGGCCGTGATCGCGCTCGAGAACGGTTACCAGGTGGCGATCCTCGCGCCCACCGAGATCCTGGCGGCCCAGCACTATTTCTCGTTGCGGCCGCTGCTGCGGAAGGTCGGCTACGAGACCGCGCTGCTCACGGGATCGTCGACCGCCCGCGAAAAACAAAAACTCAAGGAAATGTTTCGGAGCGGCCTGATTCCTGTTGCGGTCGGCACACACGCGCTCATCGAGAAAGACGTCGAGTTCGCGAAGCTCGGCCTCGTCATCATCGACGAGCAGCATCGTTTCGGCGTGATGCAGCGCTTCGAACTGACGCAGAAGGGTATGACGCCGGACGTGCTCGTCATGACCGCCACGCCCATTCCACGCACGCTGGCGATGACTCTATACGGCGACCTCGACGTCTCGGTGATCGACGAGATGCCGCCCGGGCGCAAGCGAATCCTGACGAAGCATTACACCGCCGACCAGATCGAACAGGCGTACAGCGCGATCCGGCGCGAGGTCGATGCGGGCCGCCAGGCGTACGTCGTTTATCCGGTCATCGAAGAGTCCGAGACTCAGGCGATGAAGGCGGCCCAGCAGATGTACGAGCACCTCTCGCGGTGAAGTGTTCCCCGACGTTCCGGTCGGTCTGCTGCACGGGCGGCTCGGGTCCGGCGAAAAAGAGAACGCGATGGAGGCGTTCAAGACCGGGCGCACGAAGATTCTGGTTTCGACCACGGTGATCGAAGTCGGCGTGGATGTGCCGAACGCAACCATGATGGTCATCGAGCAGGCCGAGCGCTTCGGCCTCTCGCAACTGCATCAGCTTCGCGGGCGCGTTGGCCGCGGGGCGGAGCAAAGCTACTGCATGCTGATCACGGAGAAGCTGGGCGACACCGCGAAGGAACGCATCCGGACCCTGGTCGATTCGCAGGACGGGTTCGTGATCGCCGAGATGGATCTGAAGCTGCGCGGGCCGGGCGAGTTCTTCGGAACGAAGCAGTCCGGCCTGCCGTCGCTTCGCATTGCAAACATCCTGCGCGATCCGGATATTCTTACCGCCGCGCGGCATGAGGCGCGCGCGTTTGTGGAGCATCCGCCTTCGCAGGACGTGTTCGCCGCGGCGATCGGCTACATCCGCAACCACTGGCAGCGGCGCTACGGCCTGGTGCAGGTGGGTTAGATGAGAGTGATATGCGGGCGAGTTCCGGTCGAGGCGGCTGCAGTCGATGCCCGGGACGGACGTGCGTCCTACGTCGGACAAGATGCGCGAGACATTGTTCAACATCATCCGCGACGAGGTGGAAGACGCGGTGTTCGTCGACGCCTACGCCGGCACGGGCGCAGTCGGAATCGAAGCGCTCAGCCGGGGCGCCCGGCACGCGATCTTCATCGAGAAGAACCGGGGCGCGGCGAATCTGATCCGGACTAACCTGGCGGCACTCAAGGCCGAAGCGCGGGCGCGGGTGATCCACGGACCCGCCGCTCTCTACCTTGGCGGTCTGGAGGCCGACATCGTTTTTATCGACCCGCCCTATCCGCTGGAGCGGGAATACCAGGCCGCGCTCGATGCGCTGGAGGCGAAGCCTCCGGCGCTGGTGATCGTGCAGCACTCCTCGCGATTCGCGCTCGATGATGTGAATGGTCCGTTGCGCCGCACACGGATGGTCAAACAGGGCGAGAATGCCCTGAGCTTTTTCCGCCATTCACTGTGAGGGGCCCGCAGGCGGCCCGGCAGGAGGACCAGCCGGAGGCTGTTGTTGTTGCTGCTGCACCTGCTGGAAACCCTGCTGCATCTGCTGGATCTGCTGCTGTTGTTGCGGAGTCGCCGGGTTGCCGTTCACTACGTTCGGCTGGGGAATCTGGCCCGCACCGCCGTTCTTTGTGGGATCTTTCGTGACGTCGTAGACGAATTCCCACTCGTTGTACTTCTTCTTGTCCTTGTAAACCTTGATGCCTTCCTGGGTGCGGGTGCTGGCAATGCCGGCTATGCCGCCGCCGATGATCTGGGCCGCGGGCGCCTGGAGCGCAGCGGTAGTCGCAACGGGAGTGCCAGGTATTCCACCCGGAGTTGTCGCCGTTTGCGGCTGGGCGCCCAGGCCGTTCAAACCGCCAGGCCGGGGAGTGGTGAGCAACTGGTTGATGATGTTCGCTCCCGGGGGTATGGAGTTGGCTCCGTTGGCTCCGATTTGCTGCTGCGGCTGAAATCCGCCGGCGCCGAATGGCGTATTTACTCCCGGGTTCACGCCGGGCGGGAAGCCGGGAAGCTGGCCTCCCGGGGTTACCTGGACTCCGGGCGGAAGGGGCACGGCGGGTTGGGCGGGGATCGGCTGGCCATTGGCGTCGAACTGCGGAGGCTGTGGCGGGCCCTGCATGCCCGGCTGCTGCATACCAGGCAGGGTCATACCAGGCTGCGGAACACCCGGCTGCGGCATTCCTGGCTGAGGGAAGCCTGGTTGTTGGGGCAGGCCGGCCTGCTGCGGATTGTTGGGATCACCGGGGGCGCCTGGCTGATCGCTGGGCCTCTGACGGGTCGCGAGATTGATGCCTCCCTGGTTCGGGTCGGCCTGATTGCCTCCGGTCTGCTGCAGCTCCGTGATGAAGTTCTGCGCTTCGGGGTTCTTGGCGTTGGGGTCTTTCTTCTTGCCGTAGACGAGCGAATCGATGAAGACGCCGCCGGGCCCAACGTGCACTACGCGCCAGTCGTCCTTTCCGGTCATGGGGTCGACATAATGCTTGCGCAGGAAGCGTAGATTCTGGGTATTGTCGAGCGCATCGAAGTTCGCGGGGTAACGCTGGTACTTGCGCACGTAGAGCGTGATCGCGCGGGAGTACTGTTCGCCGCGATCGATCAGGAGCTGTTCCCGGTCGCGCTGGGCTTCGAAGGCGGCGCGCGGCAGTTCCATGTAGAGCGTGATCGCGATGGTTGCGGCCATCGCGTAGACGAAGAGGAGGATGTAGCCGGATTCGGGGGACGCTCTGTCGAAGACGCGGTTGGCAGGGTTACCGGCGACAAGATCGCCGGCGCTACAAACTGACGTAAAGTTCCGCGCCGGGCGGAAGCCCGGCGGCAGCCCCGAAGGCCTGCCCCACACCGGCTGCGCGGTGTCTTCATTCCCTTTGGCGGCCCGCTGCGGGCCATGGAACACTCCCTTCCGGTCGCGGCTCGGAAATTGGCTCTTCATGCGGACGCGTCTATCTGCAGTTGCAGCGTTTGTTCGCTCTTGAACTGCGTGTCTTCGATCGTGATGGAGTTTACTCCGATTTTCACGACCTTGTAGCGGCCGCTCTTCACGGTCTCGTTCTCTTTGGCAAGGATGATGTCATCGCCGTCGAGGAGGAACGCCTCTTTGAGTCCGTCGGTCTTCGCGACCTGATAGCCGTAGTATTTGAACGTCATCGGCGGCGCCTTCGGCGGAGGAGGAGGACCAGGCGGTGGTGGCGGGGCGGTAACGGGCGGCTTGTTGATTGCGATCTTCGGCACATCCTTCGGCAGCGCGACGGGGGGGCCCGGGGGCGGCGGAGCGGCGCCGTACTGGAAGAGATTCCGCATGGCTCCGCCGGGCTCGACGTTCTGCACTTTGGCCAGAAGGTCGAGACGCAGCGTGGGATTAATGGTCGCGGGGTCAGGGCGGTCTTCGGGACGGGCGAAGCCCTGACGGAACTTGATTTCGCCGCTCGTGGAGGGCCGGGTGGTTCTGCGGCGCGTATCGGGGAGCGGTGTCCCGATCGGGGCAGCAACCGGAGGCGTATTAACTGCCACCGCTGTCGCGGCGGGGGCCGGTCCTGGCGCCGAATCGGAACCGCCGGAAAAGAAGTTCATATACACGACGACCAGAATGATCGCCACAAGCACGCCAAGGAGGATGACCTGGTTTTTCTTTTCCGCGCCGAGTTTCACGAAGCGGCTCCCGGCTTGTCTTTGACGAAGGCGTTGAGTTTGACGCCAACCGTTAACGAATCGCCCTTTGCCTCGGGCGCAACCTGCAGGCCCTCGATGATCAGAAATCGCGGCGAACGATCCAGAAGGTTCACCAGTTTTACGAGCTGGGTGTAGCCACCTTCGAAATTGATGGAGAAGCTCAGCATGTCGAGGTCGTCCGTGCCCTCGATCGGGTCGAGCGAGGCGAAGGTCGCCTCCTTCATTTTCATGCCGGCGACCTTCGACTGTTCATTGAGCTCACTGATGATCGTTGAGTAAGTGTAGCGGCGGTCGGTGAAGTTCGTAGCGAGGAAGCGGTCGCCTTCGGTCTTGCCCTTCTGAATGTTCGCGGCGAGCAACCGGCTGCGCTTGAGCCTTAATTGGCCGGCCTGCAACTGCGCGCGGGAGGCACTAAGTTGCTGATCGAGCGCCTGCGGCGAGGGGCCGACCAGATGGAATGCGAAAGCCGCGGCAATCAGGTTGGCGACGAGCAACAATCCCAGACAGGCTCGCAGCAGCATTCGAGGCTCCTTCAACGAGGAGATCGAGAACGACGAGAACGAGATTGCGGGGAGATTAAAGCTTCTGGGCATAACTCACCGAAAGGCGGTAACGGTAAAACGGATCGGTCTGTGTGGGGGAGATGATGTTGCTGACTGTGGCGGCGCCAAAGACATCGGAGCCTTCGAGCTTCTGCATAAAGGAGATGACCTGTTCGGGGGCGTCCGCGGCGACCTGCATGTCGAGGAAGACTTCGTCGCGCGAGTTGATCGAGGGACGGATGGAAAGAATGCGCACGTTGTTCGGGAGCACCTTCTCGAGATCGGAGAAGATCTTCGTCCAACTCGTTGCCTTCAGCTTGATGAGATCGTTGAGCAGGATACTGCGATCGAGAACGACTTCATTGCCGGGGAGGCGCATCTGGGCGTCAACCTTTGCCTGCTGAGTGTTTATGACTGAAAGCTGACGGTTCACGCGATTGAGAAGCGCCTGAGTTTCGCGCGCCTCCTTCCACGAACCAACGGCCTGGGTGATCAGGAGACCCAGCGCCACGAGAAGGACAAAAGCGGCGGCGGCCGAGGCTACGAAGACAGAGCGATCGCGACGGAACGGCTCGTGGGCGAGATTGACGGGAATTCTCATGCGGCGGCCTTTGGGGGAAGATCACCGGCGACAAGATCGCCGGCGCTACCGCTGAAGTAAAGTTCCGCGCCGGGCGGAAGCCCGGCGGCAGGCCCGAAGGCCTGCCCCACAAAGGGTTGCGTCGAAGGAATTCTCATGCGGCGGCCTTTTTGGGGGCGGGGGCGGCGATCGATGCGAGATAACCGGCCAGTCCAGGATGCGGCACGAGCAACGGCTCGACGGGGATATCCAGTTCGACGGATAAACGCAGGGCGGCAGATTCGGAGTCCGTCCCGAACCCCGCGATATAGAGCCTCTCGGGGCGAGAGGGGCCGTGATCTTCGATATAGGCGAGGGTGGGGTAGATATCGGCGCTGATTTCTTCGAGGGGGTCGAAGAGGATCTCCGAATCCGACTCGGGGGCGGCCAGTTCCAGCGAGCGCGCGATGGTGACGACCCCGTCGGCAAGAGCGATTACAGTAAGAGCGCCCGGGCTGCGGTGCGCCAGCACGAGCGAACCGGTGGCGGGCAAAAGATCCAGCGTTGCAAGCGAAGATACGGTCACCAGACCGGGGTGCAGGCCGGCGGCGCGGAAGGGCGCTTCATAACGGGCGACTATTTCGGACGGCGTCAGCACGACGATGACTTTTTTGCCCGCCTGGGGGAAGTAGGACAGCGCCGCGTCGTCGACATCGAAGGGAACGCTTTTTCTGAGGCGGAAGCTGATGAGCGGCCGCCGTTCCTCTTCTTTATCGGGCAGATTGTCGAAATCGAGAACCGCGATGCGGACGGAATTATCCGGCAGGATCAGGGCGGCTCCGCGGCGTCCGCGACCACCGGCGGGAGGAACGAGTCTACCCACCGCCTCGGCGAACGTGGCGGGATCGAGCACGTTCTCCTTCACTGGCGACGGCGAGAGACAACCGGGCGCAAGCGGCATGAATTGTAACGCGGCTGGACCCCGCGTGCGAGACATCGCGATGCCATCGGCCGCGATCTCAAAGGCGAACTCCGGCGGCGGGTCGCGCAGAATGTCCATAGATTCCGCTCATTCGATGAAGGTCACTTTGTTGATTTCTTTGAGAGTGGTGACGCCCTGGCGGACCTTTTCGACCGCCGATTCGCGCAGGAAGGTCATGCCTTCTTCGCGGGCTAGGCGTTTGATTTCTGAGGTCGGGCGTCGATCGAGGATCAGTTCGCGGATTTTGTCGCTCAGATCGAGTAGTTCGTGGATCGCGGTACGCCCCCGGAATCCGGTTCCACCGCATTCGAAGCAGCCGGGGGCTTCCATGAGCTCTAGTTTGCGCCATTCGTCGGGATCGAGGCCGCTTTCGATGAAGAGCTGTTCGGGGTATTTCACGGGCTGCTTGCAGTGCTCGCAATTGATACGGACGAGTCGCTGGGCCAGGATGCAGTTGAGCGCGGAGACGAAGTTATAGGCTTCAACGCCGATGTTGAGGAAGCGGCCGAGCACGTCAACCACGTTGTTGGCGTGGACGGTGGTGAAGACCAGGTGTCCGGTGAGCGCGGAGTTGATGGCGATCTGGGCGGTCTCCTGGTCGCGGATTTCGCCGACCATGATCTTGTCGGGATCGTGGCGGAGGATGGAGCGGAGGCCTCGGGCGAAGGTCAGGCCTTTCTTTTCGTTCACCGGAATCTGGGTGATTCCTTTGAGCTGGTATTCGACGGGGTCTTCGATGGTGATGATTTTGTCTTCGTCGTTCTTGATTTCGCTGAGGGCGGCGTAGAGGGTTGTGGTTTTGCCGGAGCCGGTGGGTCCGGTGACGAGGACCATGCCGTAAGGTTCGGCGATGTAGCGGCGGAATTTCGTGAGATCGTTTTCGCTGAAGCCGACTACGTCGAGCGAGAGTTTGGCGAACTTTTCGCTCATGGATTCCTTGTCGAGCACGCGGAGCACGGCGTCTTCGCCGTGGATGGTGGGCATGATCGAGACGCGGAAATCGATGAGACGGCCCTTGTAGCGGACGCGGAAACGGCCGTCCTGGGGGACGCGACGCTCGGCGATGTCGAGCTCGCTCATGACTTTGATGCGCGAGAGGATGCTGGTGTGCCAGTCCTTGGCGATCGGGGGCATGGCGTAGTGCAGGACGCCGTCGATGCGGTACTTGATGACGACTTCCTGGTCGCGAGACTCGATATGGATGTCGCTGGCGCGGCGCTCGAGAGCGTTGAAGATCGTGGTGTCGACGAGCTTGATGACCGGTGCGATGTCGCTGTCTACGGCGGCGAGGCGGTCAATGGAAAGGGTTTCGTCGGGGTTGTCTTCGTCTCCGACTACGTCGAGTGCGAAACCTTCGGTGACTTCTTCGAGGACGCGCTGGGATTGCTCGGTTTTCTTGAGGAGATCGGCGATCTGGGAGGCGGTGGCGACTTTGACCCTGAGCTTTTTGTGGAGCAGCAGGCCCAGCTCGTCGATCATGTTGAGGTTGCGGGGATCGGAGAGGGCGATTTCGAGGGTTCCGTTGCGGGCCTTGAGCGGCACGAAATTGTAACGGAACATGAGGTCGACCGGGACGGAACGGAAGAGGTCGTGTTCGATGGCTCCGTCGCGGAGGTCGACGAATTCGCAGCGGTAGCGGGCGGCGGCGGCCTGCGCTTCGGCGATTTCGTTGGCTGCCGGGGAGCCGACTACCGGCATCGACAGGGGTGGCTTGTTGGGGGCTGCGGTCATTTTATTGGTTTACGGGTGGTCTTGCGGAGGTCCGACACCCCACGGATGTTTGACGCCTGGATGGGGCGTGGCGTTTAGGGGGAATGGACGTGGCTTGCGTGTGGAAAGGCATGATTGGCCACGAATGGACACGAATGAACACGAATATGAGCTTGTCAGGCCGCCTTTGCGTGTTGTTTTTGGGGTTTATGGCGGGTGAAATCGGTCAAATTTGCGCGGTTGAGGCGGCGGTCTTTGTCGATGGCGGCGTGGATTTCGGCGGTTGAAAAAACGAAGCCATCTTTCTTTATCTCCGCCGGTCCGTATTGTAAACCCTTCATTTCACTGAGTTGGAGAAGTTTCTTCGCTTCCTTCATTTCGGCTGCGCGCCTTGCGAGGCGGTTTGCCTGGAGCGTCTGGAGCGTGGCGAGGTTCCTCTGGATGTTGCGATTGATGCGCTGCTCGTAGAGGGTCAAAAGCTGGAGCTGTTTCGATTCGGCAGTGAAGACCTTTGCCGATGTGAGGGCGGCGTGGATTTCCGGGTCTTCGGTCTCGATTTCGTCCGATTTGGCGTTGTGGCCGAGGGCGAAGAGGTTGTCTTCTACGGCGCTGATTCGGTTCAGGCGCCAGCTGTCGGTGGCGATGCGCTGGGCGAGTTGGGTTTCCATGGCTCCTTCGGGCGCGAGGTTCTCCACAATCGAGGCGGAGAAGGCGTCGTGCATGATCCGATCGGCGTCGGTCATGGCCGTGACCTGGCCGGTCAGGTGGTGACGCCGGGCGTTCAGGGCGGCGACTCTTTTGCCTTCTTCCGTTCTGGGGCCGGTGGAACGCTGCGCGTTCCGGCGGTTTGCTTCGAGCTGTTTTTGAGAAATCATTTGGTTTGCCGATTAACGAATAGCATGAGGGGTGGTAAATCCCGCTTGTGATGGGAGGTCGGTCGAATCGGATGTTGGCCTCCATCGCGCTGCAGGGATTGGAGATAGTGGTTTTGCAGGAATATTTTTGTGGATTGTGACTCGCGAGGGCCGCCGGCACAAAAATCCGGCGTTCAACAGGCCCGTCAAAACGTTGACATCACGACTGCAAAGCCTATAAATTTGGCCATGGAGCTGATCTCGCTCACGCCGGAACGCAAAGCGACTGGACGATTACGCTCAGCGACACCGGCAAGCGCCGGCGGAAGCGCTTGATGAGGTATTAGCCGAAGCGCTCGAGTGGGAGGGACAGGATTACCGTGAGGCGGTAGAGAGTATCCGGCAGGCTTACGCCGGATTCAAGGCTGGTCGCGCCCGGCCGATGGCGGAAGCCTTCGCGGAACTGCGCGAGAAGCATGGCCCTCCGCGTTAGGCGAACTCCTCAGGCAGACCACGATTCAGATGCCACTCTGAATGGCTGCTGACACAGGAAGCCGGGCGAAATGGGTCTGGGATGGCCTCCAGAAACCCGAGGACACGATAGCTTCACTCTCGGAACTTCCCGAACGCGGTCCATCAGCGCCAAGAGAGCGCGGCGGCGCCGAGATTGAGCTCTCACGCCAGGACAGGGGCGGCAGCAGCCCTTTGCCCCGTCTCAGTACGTGGCCGGAGCGCGAGCAGCGGGCCGAATCAGGCTTTGGCGGTCACTGAGGTATGTCGGCTTCCCATTCGGTTTCAATCCATTGAGTGAGTTCCTTCGTATCAGGGCCTGATCTGTAACCATTGGCATCAAGGCGGCCCGAGCAGTTTCCGCATAGTTGGCGTATAGCGGGAAGGACGAGGGTCGTCAGCAAAGCGGCGCCAGGCAGCAAGCACCTCGGGATCGATCCGATCTGAATCAAAGTCATGGAGAGGGCTGTTATTCAGACCAAAGAAGAAAAACCACGCCATGCGGTGAACTTCGGGACGGATTTCTTCGCCGAGGGAAGGGTGAGTGCGGAGGAAGTTTTCCCATCGATGCAGCCGGTCCGCGAGTTCCTGCCATGACAAACGGAGGCCATCATCATCCTCGACTACGTCGTCAAAACCACCTTCATGTTTGAGGAAGTTGACCCACGCTCGCAGGTCCGAAGGCAGCATCGGCGCAATCTGCTCCACAGTTGCGATATCGGCACCGGGGTAGAAAATACCTTCGCTCATATAGATTCCAAACCCGCATGCGAGCCATGGTTCAATTGCCTTCTGAATCTCGGTATCGCCGCGCAGATAGAGTGAGGCACTCCCGGATTTCCAGTGGTTATTGTTCAAAACCTCGGCGGCTTTTTCGTAGACCGGCGTTATCGCTTTGCCGAAGTCATCTCTGCTCTTCTCTGCGACCTCTCCGTTGAACTTGAGGAATGTGCGGAGCATGCTCGCCCGATCGGCAGAAGATGATTGCGACAGGAATGTGCGTAGGGTATCCAGCGCTTTGCAGACCGAATCAGGGCGCTTTTGATCCAACTCTGACAGTCTTGCGGAATACCGGGCCTCGAATGCGCCTGCGTGGGCGGCGACACTCAGAAGCAAAAGCGCAATCAAACTCCGTGTCACGCTCCGAATCTACCACTGACTGAGCATGTGTTTGCGCAGCGTTTACGGATTGATCGCGGACGACGGACAAACCCGAAATTACGCGCTCAGCTTGCTGTGATTTTCGCCAATCGGATCGCCTGGCCTCGATAGACGGTGTCCTCAACGCAAGCGTTGCGATGCAGCCTGGCACTTTTCAAGCGGCGCGCACTGGCTGATTCAGCGACAGGCAGCTACCCACTTGCCTCGATGAGTGGGACGCCCGCCAACCGTGCCGCTGCCGCCAGGTGGCGGTCCAGCGTGGCAAGCGGCAGTTTCTCCCGACGCGCCAGTTCAAGATAAGCTGCGTCATAGACGGAAAGGCTATGTATGCGAGCCATCGACAACACATCGGCATGTTCCGGAGCCCGGTCGATGCGAATCCGAAATTGAGCTAATGCGCGCAGAAAGAAATCCGTATCCCGCTCGCTGACTCGCCCTCTGCGTTCGTTCACGACAAGAATATTCCGGATCTCGAACCACCACAGCGCCGGAACGACCGCCTCCACTGTCCGAAGGCTGGAGAACGTAACGTTGGCAACCGGATGTATTTCATCTGCAAACGCCCAACACGCGCTTACGGATGCATCCAGCACGAAGGCCATCAGGGCCGGCGGCCTTCGTCGCGGGCCGAAAGAAGTTCATCGACCTCGATGCGGCCGGTGCGCCGTCTGAGGCTTCGAATCGTCTCCATCGCTTCATCGATCTTCGCCTGTTGCCGATCGACTTCCGGCACGATTCGGGCAATGGGCCGGCCGTGCCGGGTAATGATCAAGGTCTCGCCACGCTCGACTTCGTCGAGCAATCCCGCCAGATGAATTTTTGCCTCGGACGCCTGGATTTCGCGCATATTCAACTGGTCGAATCAACCAGTCTGATTCATTCTACACACGAAATGGGTTGATCGCTCGCAGGCCGCAGTAAGAAACGCCAAATCGTGGGGCCGGACGCGGCGTCAAAAGCGGCGAGTATGAGCCCACAGACTCGAAAAGCCGAAGCGACACTCAGCTCAACCAATCTTGCCGATCGCACTATTCATCGCCGCGCTGCCACCGGCGCCCAGGGAGGCGTTTTTCCGGGTTGGACGGACAAAACAAGAGGGGATGCCTGATTTTGGGCGGACCTTTGCCCGGACGCCGGAGGTGATTCCAGGAACCGATTGCGCAGCATTGCCGTACGAAACAAAGAGCCCCCGGCCTGAGCTTCAAAGTGGAGACCCGGGGGCTCTTGCTCGTGCAGCGGGGTTGCTGCTTACCGGCTGGCCTGGAGGCTGGCTCCGCCACCAGGGCCGCTCTCAGGGCCGCTGCCCAGGACGTCACCGCTGGAGACAAGCTTGACCCAAAGCTCACCGTTGCCTTTGTAGTACGAGGTGGCACTGGCCTTGCGAAGCGCATCCAGGCTGCTCTGCTCCGCACCCGACGCTGCAGTGGTGAATCCCGGCAGCTCGAAGATCACCCACGAGCCGCTATCCAGTTCCTTCACGCTGAGGTTCAGAGACGGCCTTTCGGTGGTCACCTTGATCTCGGTACCCGCTCGCACGTTGGTTTCTGCGGTGACAGAAAATTCCTTGCCATTGCGGCTGAGAACGACTGGCGGGCCCGCAGGTGCAGCAGCGCCCAGGAATCCGACTCTCGGGCCGACCACAACACCGGCGCCACCCCTGCCAGCGCCAGCTCTGCCGCCAGGCGCAGCAGCTACCGCAGCCCCGCCTCTGCCACCGCCGCGACCCGCGCCCGCGCCACGGGCACCGCCAACGGTCATGCGCCCGACGTCACCCTTGCACACGGCAGCGTTCCAGGTGGGCTTGATCTCGCAGGCTTCGTCGATTGCGATTTCGTCGTTTTCGTCGTTGATGAGAATGTAGGAATTGGGGACACCGCTGACCGAGCCGTCCTTGTCGTGGAACACCGCGGTCTGATAGCTCCCGTTGCCGTAATCATCGTTGCTCCACTTACGCTCCATCGGTGGGAAATACACCGGCTTGGCGTTGATGAATTTCGCGCGCTGTACGGTGTTGTTGGAGCTCATTCCGAAGCTGGTATACAGCAGGTAAGAGATCGCTCCCGTCTTGCGGGTGGCGTTGTCCTGGAAATTCACGAAGGTGTCATTGTCCAGTTCATGATGGTAATCGTAGAACTCGTAGCCGCGGATCGGGAAATCCGCGATTTCGGGCTCCGGCAAGCTGCGGCCGTAAGCCATTTCCGCCGGCGTCCTGGGGTTGCCGATGTTCTCGCTTTCGCCCACGAACAGCGAGTCAACCACCCGTGACGTAAAGGCGGAACGACCGGCGTTACCGGACGCATGCGTGTAGCCAATGGCGTTGTCGGCCAACTTCAGGTTCTTGTACACGTGCATCTCACCGCGGCTCCACATGCCGTTATTGCGGTTCTTGTAGCCGGTGAAATCCTCGATGACCGACTCCACTTGAGGGCCGTTCGCGTCAGCGGGATTGACGAGGGAAATATGCCCGCCGACGGCGAAATGGCCATCGGCCCTGGGGCCGCGATCGAACATGAAACCGTCAAAGTTCGAATGGGAGGTGTTGCCCTTGAACTCCCGCACCTGGGTTCGGCGCGGCCAGGTTGCCTTGCTGATCTCCGTGCCTTCGAATTTACCCGTCGGATGCTCCGGCAAAGCGAACCAGAAACCTGTCGAGTCGGACCCCGCAGCCACGTTGTCCCGGTAGATATTGTCTGGGTTGGTGATCCAGAAAGTCGACGCCGTGTTGTCGGAAGGGATCAGGATATCTTTGGCGTTCTGGCCGGCCGAATCGAAGTTCGAGGCGGTCGACTGTCCGAACGGGGCGAGGTTTGTCGCAACGCACGGCGCGTCCGGATGGCACTTGGTGAGGATCCCCAGGTTGTGCACGAACTGGTTGCCGTGCTCCACGGCATCCTCCAGGAAGAAGCAGTGACCGATGTTGTTGTAGGTCACGTTGTTTTCAATGTCCAGGTCATTTGTGCCATGCACGGTCACGCAGCGGCTGTAGGTGTCGTGAATCGCCGAGTTCTTGATGTACTGCCCCTGCGCATCGCCGATCAGATGCCAGTGGATCGGATACCGCGCCAGATGCATGTTCTGACCCATGCGATTGAGCTCGACGCCATCGACAAACATCTTGCTCCCGGTCATCGCCATGATGTGGCCGCCAAAGAGCGTCTGGTCTGCGTCAGGCGAAGCCTGGATGACGATATTGCGCGACAGCATGCCGACTTCGCCGCGTTCATCCACGTCGAAGGTGATCTTGCCGAAGTGCATGTTGTCCAGTTTCTTGTCGAGCGTGATCGTATTGCCATGGATGGCGGCAATGGTTCGCCGCTCTGCCTGATGGGGATCGAAATCCGTGGAGGCGAGGACAATCATGTCGCCGGCCCGCCAGCCAGTGGCGTTCAGGACTTCTATCGAGTTACTGCCTGCCGCGGCGGTCCTGGACAACTTCGTCCAGGAGTTCGTCCGGTTACCGTGCAGGTTCAGGGTTCCACCCATCATCATGATCCCGCGGTCACTGCGATCATTCGTTCCACCGATTCCACTCATATCTTCGTCTTTGACGTTGTCGGTGAGGGTAATTGTGGCCTTGCGCGTATGGGGTTTGGCTTCGGTGCCGATTTCCAGTTCCCCGTGCACCATGACCCATTCGGTGGACAGTTCCAGATCTTTATTGTCGGCAAAGCTCAGTTTGCCGTTGATCGTCAAACTGCGCAGCGGTGGCGGAGAGACGTCGAGGACGACGTTCATATCCTTTTCAATGTTGACCACAGCATCTTTGGCCGGCACCTTTTTGTCAGGCCAGGTGGCTGGATCAGACCAGCGCTTCGCGCTGGCCGTCGAAGTCTTTTGCTGCGCATTGAGGACGGCATATCCGCCGAGGCCTAAAAAGACTGGAACCAGCAACGAAAGGAACAAGAGAGAACGTTTTCGCATCGTTAAATCTCCGTGATCGATCATATTACGCTACTTTCTCCCGCGAGGATCGAAGGACGTGCAGGAAGGGACAATTTTACACCTGGCGTCGGCCGAACAATATCCTCTGGTTTCAACGTATTCGCCAGCGGATGGGTTTTGCGGAGCGCAGGGCTGAAGGGATCCGGGCACGGCGGTTCGGACGCCAGAGCATCCAACGCGCCGGGTGCTTGTTCCTTCGAGGCACGATCTGGTGTGTCTTGTGGAGCCACTGGCCATTACCTTGACCCAACAGAACCTTCCGGAGACATGGATTACACTTTTTCGCTCCGCAGAACGCGGCGACTGAGAGCGGCAATGCGGGGATAGACACTTCCTGGGCGAGCGCTTTCCTGGCGTGACGGTCTTCGGCCTTTCTCTTGCGCGTGGCGGCCATCAAACGATGAAACGTTCGATCTCGATGTATCATTGACCACTCCAGGCGAACCGGTGTAACAGCTGGTTAACGAAGCGGGGAGGCACCAACGACTGTGTCCCGAGAAAGGGTCCGAATCCGTTGCTCTGTGCTCATCCCGTCACTTGACGCAAAACGCGCGTTCCTCTCTTGTGCCGATACCTGGCGCCGCAGACAGCGGCCAATTTACGGAACGCCGACTACAAGCTCATGTGACCGCCGTTGTGCACAGCTCCAGCCAGGATCCAGCGCTTTCTCCGAGTGGCCGGCAATTCGCCCGAAGCGCTTTCCCGCCGCGGCGTCACACTTTCGGGAAACGCCGTTTTGCGGGCCTCGAAGTAAACGCTGGGCTACAAGACGGGAGCTACCT
Source organism: Terriglobia bacterium (assembly GCA_963831795.1). Classification (GTDB taxonomy): domain Bacteria; phylum Acidobacteriota; class Terriglobia; order Bryobacterales; family Bryobacteraceae; genus BOG-234. The sequence continues at coordinate 113,994 of CAWHSB010000039.1, forward strand.
GACAAAGGCACCGTTATCCGGAGCAATGACGCTCTTAGCCACGGTGCAGCATTCAAGCGCTTGCCGGTCACTCCCAATCGTTGCTTTTCAGTTCTCCGATGGCCGCTCCACCCCGTCGATGACCAGGATCGGTATTGAGGCTTTCGCAGATTCCAACTTTAGACCAAGCTGCTCGCTGAGAGCTTCGAGTGTCGTCGGGCCGGTTGGATCGGAAGTCGCCGGTGAGTCGGAACCGGCGCGTGTCTGAGGCTCGCGTGCAAATTCGAGCGTGAAATCAAATCTTCCAGTGAGACCGGTCTTATCGACTATGGGTCGGCCAAACCCCAATGACGCGGGGAATTCGGATAGAGCGCCCGCCAACCAGTCCATGCTCACGTCGCGGGAACCCACCATAAGCGTCGTGCTCTGGGCGACGAACGGCCCGAACGTGTGGCAGGCAAAGTGAAAAGCGGGGACATCCTTTACAGGAGAGGGGCCGAGTTTATCGCATGGCAGCGCGTCAGCATGGGGAATGAGGTTCGGCCCCCACTTGCCGGGCTTTGCAAGCCTGAGCTCAAATACTGGCACTTCCCTGGTCTCAAAGTGGGCCCTCAACTGAAAGCGATCGGCCAGCAGGGCCTGCACCATGAGACGCATCTGGTCCTTCGTTGGATTGTTTGTTGCCGTCCGCGCTTCGATGGTGTAGCGGTCGGTGTCCACCCATTTGGCCAAATGGGAAAACTCCCGGCTCTGCACCTCGTTCCCCCACACTTTGTATGCGAATTCAACGTAGTCCGTGAGCGTATCATCCGCGGCGAGGCGGCCGTTCGTTGCGCCATAGTCATCCGACGGATCGAGTGGAAAGTTCGAAGGCACAAACGCTCCGTTGCTCGGCTTGATGGAGGCCACATCGAAAGCCATCTTGCCTCCGGCACTGGCCTGCCAGTCCGTTGAACCCTGAGCTCGAATAGCAGGCGCATTCAGAATGCCTATGGCCAGACCCGCCAGGGCAGCAGCCCCCAGGAGGGGCTGTTTCCAGCGACTCGGCCCAGTTGGATTTCGGTTCCTCATGATCCTGGCTCCCTGCTACGACTAGACGCCCTATCGCCACTAACCGTGCAACTGATATCTCAACCTGGTCACGAGGAGCCTTTAATGTGACCCGGAGTATTGCTGACCGACCCGCACGGTGCGTCACCGTCGCGACCGAGCGGATTATCAGACACTCGGAGAATGTGGCCCGCGCTGGGCAGCCGGTGGAGATCAATACAGTGAAGTCCGAGTCCCGGCAACTTGGCGGGAAACGCGCAAACCGTTGAGATGTCCGGTCCGCCGAGAGCCAGAAGTCCCGTTGGAGGTCGCGTCAAGCGTCCTCCAGACCGACAAGTCGTTCAGCGTGTGGCGACCTTTGTTTGGAGCCGACGAAGCGCTGTGTGGTCTGAACCGAAGGGCGGCCGAGGAGGAATTGAATCCGTTTCAGTTCGCCGCCCGCCTGATGACATCGACGGGGCGCAGCTTCCGGAGGTCATTCGGGCCGGAGGTTATTCGGGGCAAAATTCCGGATTCCGTCCGTGGCAACCGCCGTTCTGGCGAATCCTGGCCGACGCCGCGGGCAAGCCTGGTTGGCCTTTGCCGGCCAATCAAACGTTCATAATCTCGAAGCACCGCTCAAGGTCCTTCACCGAATCGTTACCCGGGGCAGGGCGCCACTCATGGGCCACAAATCCGGTGTATCCGAGATCGGCGATGGCGGTGGCGATAGACCTGAAGTTGAGTTCCTGTTTGTCGTCGATTTCCAGGCGGCCGGGGACCCCCGCAACATGTATGTGGCAGATGTGGTCAATGTTTTCGCGCAACGTCAGCGTGATGTCGCCATCCATGATCTGAGCGTGGTAGATGTCATAGAGGATTTTCACGCGTGGTGAATTGACGCGCTTGCACACATCAAGTCCCCATGCCACACGATCGAAGACCTGATCGGTACGCTGATCCACCGCGATCTTCGAGTTCGTATTTTCCATGCAGAGGGTAATGTTCTTCTGCTCGGCATAGCCCTTCACGCGGTTCAGGATCGCGACTGCGTTATCGGCGCCTTCTTCCCGGGACATGCCCCGCCGCTCGCCGGGGAGCGCGATGAGAACGGGGCATCCAACGCTTGCGCACACGTCGATCCCGGCATGAGTGGCTTGTTCAATCTGGTCGTGGAGTTCCTTTCGGATCAACCCATTCTGGAAGCTCGTTCCGGTACCAACCATCATGGTGGGCGTGAGGCCGTTTTGCATCAGGATCGGTATCTGCTGAGCGTTGGGAAGATCTACGCCCTTGAAACCGATGCGCGCGAGAATCTTGCACTTCTCTTCGAACGAAGCCTTCGAGCCGGTCCAGACAGAATTCATCACGCTTTGCTTCAGGCGCCCACGGGGAGCCGTTTGACCCGCCGGGGTTTGCGCAGACAGGGTACCGGCAGTCCCCGCGATCAAGGGGAGAGCCGCGCCCGCTAAGAATGTTCTCCGTTCCATCGGCGCAACTATATCACGCGGAGAAGGCAACCGAAATCATTTATGTGACGTTGAAGAGAAGCTTGAGACCGTAGTCCATATGCAGTTGCTGGTGGCAGTGGAAAAGCGTCAGGCCTTCGATGGACGGGACGAAATCCGCTGCGATCTTGCGGAAGCCCTTCAACAGCACGACATCTTTCATGATGCCGGCCGTCGGCTTTCCGTATACATTCGTGAGCTCGAAACTGTTCCGATGCAGATGAAGCGGGTGTGCGTCGTCGGTCTGATTGTCGAAGATCAACCGGTAGCGGCTACCTTTCCGGAGCGCGCGCGGCTGGTCCTTTTCGTCGAAGCCTTTTCCGTTAACCGTCCAGCGGTTAAAGGCGCCCTTGCCACCGTTGATTTTCCCGATAACGAGAGGAATGGTCTCGACGGGTTCGGGAATCGCCTGATCGTTTCCGGAACGATCGTTGCCAAAAAGCGTGTAGTCCCACGGTTTCCTTTGCGGCTTCACCCAGCGCGGCGCGCCCGTTCGATCGGCATACTCGACCACGATTCCCATGCCGTCCCGGCGATCGTCGTCGTGGGGGGTGCCGAGGATCCACACGCCGGGATTCTTCATCTCGACCACGGCTGAGATTCGCTCCGCGGTGCCCAGTTCCAGCACATCGACGAATTGCGGACTCGGCACGGGATTTCCGTCGAGCGCAACCACCTGAAACCGATGGCCGGACAGAGCCAATTGAATGTTCTCAGTGGCGCTTCCGTTCAGGATGTGAAAAAGGACGCGCTGCCCTTCCTTCACACGCACGGGCTCGCCATAGCCCAGGGCCTTGCCGTTGATGGTGAAGCGCTGATATCCGATCTCCCATCCGTTGGGCGGCGAATTCTTATCCTGCTCTTCTTTGCGCGCTTTTTCGGCCGGCGTTACATCTTCGTCTTCCATCTCCTCGGCGGCCGTGAAGAACGGTTCCCATTCGTGGGTGGCGAGAAAGATCTCCTGGTCGTACCGGCCGGGATTATTCTTCGGCTCGATATAGACGAATCCGAACTGTCCTGTATAGGTACCCCTGTTCAAATCGGACATGGACATCACGTGGGAATGGACGAATCGCGCGCCGGACGGCTGCGGCGTCAAGCGGTAGCGCAGATGCCCATGCGCGGGGACATTCAGACTTTTCTCTTCGGGGGCGCCATCGACATCGGCCGGGATCACCATGCCGTGCCAATGCACGAACTCAGCCACATCCGTGTCGTTGAACAAATCGACCGTAACCGGGACGCCCTCCCGCAAACGGATCAGCGGACCGGGGACCTGGCCGTTATAGGCTGTCGTGGCGATCGTGTGGTCCTTCGCGATGTCGGCGAGCGCGGGGCCGATGCGAAGCGTGACATCGGCTGGTCCTGTTTCAGCGTTTGACGCGGCTGGAACGGCAGGACGATTGCAGGCGGCGAGCGCCGAGGCCGGCACCGAGGGCGAGGTCGTAAAGGAAATCCCGGCGCGTTGCTTTTTGAGTCATAATCTCGTTCGAAATCGTGATATTACCGCGGAGCGCGTGTTTGTGGCGGTGACGGCGGACACGAAACTGAAGCGCGCTAAAACCGGATTATAAGGGACTTGTGATAGATTGCAATTCTAAGGCTTATCCGCAACATGAAAACCAGTAAGGGACGAGGGCTTTTCGGCATGGCCGTTATCTTGCTGGCAACGGCGATGCCATCCGGTGTGGTGGCGTTTCAGAACAAGGCCAATGACAAGGCCAACAAGGCCGCCTCTCCAAAACGTGGAGACTCGAAAGTCAATCCAAAAGACGGACTGCGCTACCGCTGGATACCTCCGGGAGCCTATACCTCAGGGTGCTCACAGGGGGACAAACAGTGCTTCAAAGAGGAACTGCCCAATCGTCACATCACGCTCACCAGAGGTTTCTGGCTGGGCGAGACGGAAGTTCCGCAATCCGCCTGGGAAAAGGTGGTGCCCGAAATAGAGAATCCCAGCATTTTCCCAGGACCGGATATGCCGGTGGAGGAGGTTACCTATCCTGACGCCATTGCCTACTGCAGCGCCATCGGAGGGAGACTGCCGACCGAAGCTGAGTGGGAATACGCGGCGCGCGCCGGGTCCACATCGGCCCGTTACGGCGATCTGGATAAGATCGCGTGGTATTACGGGAACAGCCATTTCACTACTCATCCCGTTGGGAAGAAGCAGCCGAACGCCTTCGGGTTGTATGACATGCTGGGCAACGTGATTGAGTGGACCAATACCTACTTCACCGTCCAGCTTTCTCAGGAAACCATTGATCCGAAGGGACCCCGCGCAGCCGAGTACCGGACGCTTCGTGGCGGCGGCTGGTTCGACGATCCCGAACTCGTACGCGCTTCGAATCGGAGCTGGTTCGAGGACGGAGATACGGACTATAACGTCGGCTTTCGTTGCGTCAGCCCGTAAGGCCGAGAGCAAGAAAGAACGCTTCTAAGGGCTGACCACGACAGCCACGCGGCGTCGAGAAGGGTCGCTGCTTCCGTCGGCCGGCTGGGGGTCATCCTTCCACTCGACGGTGACTCGCGCAATGCCCAATCCGCGCAGGATCGTGGCGATGTTTTGCGCGCGCTTTTCGGCAAGGCCGGCTTTCTCGACGAGACGCTCTCCATTGGACAGGACAGTGGCCCCGCGGTATCCGGCGACTTTTACGTTCGAGGCGCCGATCGCCCGGGCGTATGCCGCGGCTTCGCCGACCACCCGACTGGCGGCGTATTCAAGATAGTCGTCGTCGAAAGCATAGAGAACCGTGAATTCATGCGGACCAGTGAGGGGTTCGCGCGGCGCGCGGGCTACCTCGGCATGACGTGAAGACGGCCCCGCTCCGCGGGCGGCGGGAGGCGCCTCGATGCCCGGTTCCGCGGGCAGCAAGGTATTGCAAGCCAGGTTGACTTCTTTCAGAACTGAAATCGACAGCGGCTTAAGCGGAATGCCGCCGCAAACCCGTGGACCCTCGGCGACGCGGCCTTCCACAAGCACCTGGTGCTTTAGCTGCGGAGGGTGGAACTCGCTCGTGATGTCCTGCTGTATCCCCAGAAAATACAGTTCGCCGTCGTATTCGGCGAGAAAACAGGGGACGGTCTTTGTGTCGCGGACGATCGGGCAAGCGACGAAATTACGTTGTTGGGCCAGGGCGACGGCTCCCGGCATAATCATGCCGAGGCAAACCCAGGCCGCACTGAAACAGCCGCGCATTAAAGCGCACCGAGGAAGTTGATCAGGTCTTCCTTCTCCTGGTCCCGGAGTTTCATATCGAAACGGCGGTCGTAGAAATCGACAACCTCTCGCAGAGTTCTGGCGGAACCGTTCGCGAAGTAGGGAGCTCGCGCAGCCAGTCCGCGCAACTGCTGCATGACGATCGAGCCGACATCCGCGCAGCGGCCTGAGATGAGAGCGCGGCCGGGATCGGTCGAATAGATGACGCGTCCCAGGTAAGGATGCGGATTGGCATCGCGAGCGCAGGTGATCTTGAATACCGGAAGCTCGCTCGATTCCGCCCAGGTGGCGGGCTCGGTCCAGGTGGGGTAATTCGTGGTGCCCACGTCGACCCATCCGGCAGACAGGTCCTGGCCGGTCATTTGAGCGTTGTGGCAGGTCGCGCATGTGCGTTTCAGCGGGTTGCCCAGACCGATGGAGTTGATATGGGCGGCGTCGCGCAGCCAGAACTGCCGGAACATGAAAATGTCCGCGCCGCGAGCGACGGATGCGCGGTAGTAATCGTCACCCACCCCGGAGCCCTTCCACGCATCGAAGAGGCCGAAGACGGGATCGTAATCGTTGTCGCCGAGTACGCCCGCTTTGTGATCTCGCAGCGCGGCCGGCCCCAGTGCGGGAGGTCCGCCTTTGACTGCGAGAGGGCCGCCGAAGATGTGGGCCGCCTGCGCCACATAGACCTGCGACTCGAACTCGATAATCTTGTCAAGCTGCTGACGCGTGGGGGAAACACGGCCCTGCTCGTGGCCCAGAACGGCGTCTACCGCCTGGGTCTTGAGCGTCGGCTCACGCGCATCGCTCATCAGGTTCATCGCGACTGACTTTCCGGTTTCGGGATCGACGTCGGCAAGCGTGCCCGTCTTGAGGACGATAGGCGCGCCACCGGAAACGACGTACTTGAGATTCGCCGCCGGGCGCGGGCGACGGTAGACGGAGACGGTCGGATGGGCGCTCTTGAGACCGTATTCACGGCTGGTGTTGCATCCGGTGGGGTCGCGAACGACTTCGATCGTGAACTCGACAGGTTTGGGCGAGCCGTCGAGGTTCCTGGGCGGCCACGTCAGTGGAATCCGGAACAGGCCGCGCTTGAGCAGGAGCGAATGCGAGCTTTCCTTGTCCTGGGGGAGATTTGGGCAGTTCGAGCCGTCGAACGCCGCGAATACCGGGTCTTTGCCATCGGTCGCGCGCCAGCGATCGCTAAGGCCCGCGGCGGAGACGCTCATACCCCAGGCTGGCTGATGACAATTCACGCAAGCGCGCCCGTTCGTTCCGAGCGGAGTAAAGAATGGATGTCCGTCCGTGTTGACGGGTCCCGATCCATTGAGAACACCGAGCGTTCCCTCGGAGCTGTCGAACGCATCGAACTCAGGCAGTATCCCGCCGCTGCCCGGCTCGATCCAGGTGACTTTGAACGAATTCTGGTACTGCGCGCTCAAAGTGATGGTCATCCCGAAGATTAGAAAGGTAAGGAACGGCGTGCGCATATTTGCAGGTTGTCTTCGTGTGGATAGTTTATCGTCACAGGGTCGATGCGTGGGCGCCCGACAGGGAACTCCGTGTCGGTCCGCCGCTTCATATGTGAGCCGCCTGTACGCGAGCGAAAAATGTTTCATGATTAGAACAGATGGGCTTACAGATCCAGCCAAGGAACACGGAAGCTGCCATTCTGGCGCGGCTCATCCAGTCGAGGACGGAGATGGATTCGCACGTTGCTCAGTATCTTCTCTCGCTTGACTTTGACCCGGAGGACGTCGATCGCATGAACCAGCTCGCCGAACGATCTCGCGAGGGTGGGCTTTCAGCCGACGAGGAAGCGGAACTGGACAGCTATTTGCACGTGGGTAACCTTCTGACGATTATTCAGTCAAAGGCGAGGGTTTACCTGAGGACACACGAAGGTACACCGTCCCAGCAGTGAATCCGCCGCTCGTTCAGCAAGTCAGATCTCGTGCGCAAAATCGATGTGAGTATGCGGGATTCCATCTCCGGACTACCGGCTTCCGTTCCAGATCGATCACATCATTGCGCGGCAGCACGGCGGAAGCTCAGAAGCCGATAATCCTGCTCTCTGTTGCCTTCACTGTAACCGCCACAAGGGTCCCAATATCGCAGGCCGTGACACCGAAACCGGCGATGTCGTGCGACTCTTTCACCCTCGCAGGGATGTCTGGCGCGAACACTCTCAGGCTCGATGGCGCCGTCATCGTCGGACTGACGGCAATCGGTCGAGCAACGGTTCATGTGCTTGCAATGAATGAGCCTGAGTTTCTGGCGGCTCGTCAGGCGCTGATTCGAGAGCGTGCCTGGCGACGGTTGGAGTGACCTGCAGTATTGGACTGATGAGCTGCGAATCGCGTGGTGTTTGACGGCCCAAACCTATCCTTAATAGCTTGAAGACGGCTCGATGATGTTCCGGCGGTGATTCCGGATCCTCCCTGCTCGCAAATTTGAGTTGGCCCGCGCCGCGAAATATTCACAGCAGCGCTTGCGGGAGCTGATCAACTGCGCCCTCGGTAAGCACTATGGAGTCAATCCAATTAGCCGAGTCGGAGGCAGGCATCAATTTCTGCCGCGAACGGAGATCGCAGGTCTCACTTAATCGATCCGGTAATCGATCCGGCCTTAACTGCGCCGGAAGTCTTCATGGGTCCCATACCGACAATCTCGATCACGCAGTCTTCGTCCTTTGCGCCATCGTAGTGCAACTCATTCGGAATGTCTTCCACATAAGAACCGGCAGGCATTGGTGTGGTGCTGCTGGGATCGAATTTGTCGCCCGTCCCGACCCACCAGGTTCCGGAGATGACTGTGATATAGCGAGGCATATCGTGACTGTGAGGACGGCTCATATTGTTTTTATGCCAGCGCAGCAGCTGAATATAAATTCCCGGTTTAGACGCATCACCCTGCAGCATCACCGAATCCGTGATGGCCCCTTTCTTCCAGTCCAGTTTGTCAGGAAGGGTATAAATAATCGCCTTGGGGTCAGGTTCCGCAGCGCTCGTCGAAAAAACGGAAAAAGTTGCGGCTAAAAGAAAAGTCGCGACAGCAGTTCTCATAATCAGATTGTAGTCACATCCGACTCTTGCGGCAGCGCCGAGCGTGTCGGGCTCAAGACGACCCCCGCCACCAAGCGGTTCTCGAATGTTGAAGTTGAGTTCATCCCGCACCTGCTCGACGAATGCCGTCAGCGCGCCTCATCAACGCGTCGAGTTCTCGGTCTTTTTGACTTTCGGAACCTCGTAACCTGTCGCTATCGACGAACGGTCTCGGGCGGATTGTCGCTCGGGGGCCGGATCAGATCGAGTGTACCCACCATCTCCAGCGGGCTTCGGGCAGAGTGCGGGGCGGTGTCGCTCACCGGCAAATAGCGCACCGTTGCGAGCACATTCGGAATCGGCTCGTGATGCTGATTGAGGCGACCGTCCGCCCGTGCCGCAATCGAGCCCCGGTCTCTTAAGCGGGTTTCAAAAGATCAATTTCAGCGCGAGTTGAAGCTGACGCGAATCCTGTGCGCTGGAGATCGTCCCAAAGTTCGAAGTGAACGCCGTTCGATTGGGAATGTTGAAATTCGGATGATTCAGAACGTTATACGCTTCGGACCGGAACAGGAGCTTCGCATGTTCGGTTACTGCAAAGGTTTTCTGCAGTGCGATGTCGAACTCAGCCATTCCCGGCCCGATGACGGCATTTCTCGGCGCATTTCCAAACGTGTACAAGCGCGGGTAAAGAGAATACCGACGTGTTGAACCATTCCTGCGGCGTCTTTGGTCCGTCATTCGGGTTGCCGGACACGTTGGGACGTTGCGCGGGCCCGGCCCCGATGTTGGCCTGATCTGTCGAGACGTTCACCGTGAACGGTGCGCCCGATTGCGCTGTGAAATTGCCGCTCGCCTGCCAATCGGCAAGGATCGCGCGCCTCCACCCGCCGGATTGCCTCGCCAAAGGCACTGCATAAACGAACTGAACGACGGCTCGCTGGCGGTGATCGAAGCTCGAACTCGCTTTCTCCGAAGCGGTATCGTAGACGTTCTGCGGCAGGTTGGTCTCGTTCAGCGTAGTACCGGGGTCGGAGGCGTCGTCGATCGAATGCGACCAGGTCCAGTTCGCATCGAACATGAGGCCGTTTGCCACGCGGCGCGTAACTCTCAAGGTAAGAGCATTGTAGGTCGCCCAGCCGTCCCAACGAATGGTGTTGAACTGGCTCATCTGCGGGATCGGCCTGCGGGATGCGACGGCTCCGGGCCCAGGCGTGGGAACGTTCAGCACCGTCGAACTATCGGCGTGCACGGTGTGGGAGCCGACGTAAGCGGCAGAGAAGGTTGAACCCCACCCGAGTCTCGCGTTCCAGGTTGAAGTTCCAGACCTCGTTGTATTCGATCTTGAAGTCATGATTCACGTTGTTGGCGCCCACGGTTCCCAGGGCGTTCGTGGTAAGGATGCTGTCCGTGACGAAAGTCGGAGTTAACGCGGTCGCACTCGTATTGACCGTCCTGGTTCCGAAGAAAGGCAGGTTCTGTGCAAGGTTGCTGATGATGCTGTAAGCGGCCTGGTTCGGATAGATCCCGAAACCGGCGCGGATCACGGTCCGCTTGCTGCCCGGCAGACCCCAGGCAAGCCCGGCGCGAGGGGCCAGACGCAGGTTTTGCGGGGTGAGCAGACTATTGTTCCAACCTGCCGCGGCGGCAGCGACATACGGTATCGGAATATAAGACAACAGGGGGCCGGCCGCGCTTCCGGCGATGACGAATCGGCCGCCGGGTATCCCCGTATCGATCGCCGCGATTTGATTGCCCGAGTCCGTCATGTTCTGGTTGTATTCGTAGCGGAGGCCGAAGTCGACTTTGAGCGTTGGCGTGATCTGCCAGTCGTCCTGCACGTAAAAGTGGGCCCAGTTGGTGTTGGCGTTCATGGCCGCGCGGCCGAGGCCCACTTGCGCGGTTGTGGGATAACCCAGCAGGAAGTCGCCAAAGGCGTTTCCGTCAGCCAACCCCGGCGCAGACGACGTCCATCGCGGACTGTAGGTGAAGATGCCGCGCGCTCCATTCGGATTGACCGGCTGAAAATTGAAATGGAAAAAATAAGCGCCGAACTTGATGGTGTGGGCGCCCACATGCCGGATTACGTTATCGAAGAATTCGAAGTCCCTATTGTCCCGATACGTGAATAACGCGGGGTCGCCCATCGTGCTGAACTCCCCGCCAAACGACATTTGCGGATAGCCCATATCCAATGGATTGGTTGTGACGCCGGCGAGGCCCGTCTGCGCGGCGAATGGATTCCCCGCGTTCGGACTCGTCTGCCCCCCGGCGACGCTCAGCCAGCCAAAACGCGCTTCGTTCAGGAAGTTCGCATCGAAGACATGCGTCCAGCCGGCGACGCCGTTGATCGAGTGCGTTTTCAGATTGCGTCCGAATCCGGGCAAAAGGGATTCCTGGAGAACACCTGACCCGAATGGATCGAACTCGTTCGCGTCAAACACAGAACCTCGAATGAACGTCGTGTCGTTCGCCGTGAATTGATGATCGATCCGCGCGCTGTAGCTGTTGAGGTTGATGCTCTGCCCCTCCGTGGCCAGGAGGTTCTGCGCGATCCCGGGCAGGTTTGGCAAAGGTATCTTCGCAAGCAGCGCCAAAGCGACCGCCATCGAGCCGGCTGGCCGGAATCAGGTTGTCCGGCGAAGGGAACGCGCTGTGGCGCATCGACAGAACCGGCGATGCGGTGGGGTCGTAGATGGTCGGCAGACCCGCAAAATTCCCGGTGCGCAGCTCGGCCGAGTGGGAACCGAAAACGTCTGCGTCAAAGACTTCCGCAGCCGCTGCCCCTCGTAACTGCCGAAGAAAAACGTCTTGTTCCGGACAACGGGGCCGCCTGCGCTCGCGCCAAACTGATTCTGATGGAAAGGAGGAATGGGCGCGGCGTGAGAATCGAAGAAGTTCTTCGCGTCGAAAACGTCGTTTCGCACAAACTCGAACAGACTGCCGTGGACGTCATTCGATCCCGATGCCGTGACCACATTGACAACCGCGCCGGATTTACCGCCGAACTCGGGCGCGTACGATGTTTTCTCGATGTCGACTTCCTCGATGGAGTCGATAGAGGGCGAAACCACCATGTTGTTGAAATGCTCATCGGTCACCGAGACGCCATCCACCAGGTAGAGATTGTGTCCGCTGCGCTGCCCGAGGATGTTTACCAGCGTGCCGGCCTGCTGCAACGCATCGCCGCGAGTTCCCCCCGGCGGCCGGACGACGCCCGGGCTCAGCATCGCCAGGTCGAGATACTGCCTGCCCTCCAGCGGCAATGCCAGCACCTGCTGGCGCCCGATGGTATCCGCGATCGCGCCCGAGCCGAAGTCGACGGAACCGGGCATTTCCACGACAGTTACCACGTCGTAGCGCGCACCGACTTCCAGCGAAAATTCGCGTCGGAGTTTGTCTCCGGCGTGGATTTGAACTCCCGAAAAAACGAACTGCTTGAATCCATCGAGGCTGGCCGTCAAAGTGTACTCGCCCACGGGCAATTCCCCGAGCAGGTACTCGCCCGCATTGTTGGCGGCAGCGGTATATTTGAGCCCGGTCGCCGGCCGTTCGGCGACGATCGTCGCCCCCGGGAGGACGCCGCCGGCGGAATCTCTAACCGCTCCGCCGATTTCGCCGGTATTGATTTGACCGAACCCGGGCGCCGCGCTGAAAATCAGCGCGACGAGGAGCAGGCCTTTCATCGCATGTTATCTGGCCAGCGGATCGGGCCGGAGCTGGAACTTCACGATCTTGCCCTTGGTGCCCTTGCCGCCTTCGATGTGCCAGACGAAGTGCGTGCCGTAGTTGGAGTAGAGCGCGCGGCCTTTCCAGCCGGCGTTCGGATCGTCGATGCGGGCGTCCATGCCGCGCGAGTAGAAACCCGAGCGGATACGGGACGCGGAAGTAGGTCCACTTCTTGGTCTGCGGATTGAGCGCAATCAGCGAATCGGAGTTCGACCCGGTCAGGAACGGCGTGTCCTCGCCCAAGCCCGATGACGTTGTGCTGATCCACCCAGTTGTAGTAGTGGAAGTCGGCCGGAACGTCGGTTCCTTTCAGCTTCGGACCGGTCGGTCTGATAGAGCGTCCAGCCTTCCTTGCACTGGCTGCCGTCGACCTTCGCCGGGCCGTTCAGGTCCTTGCACTTGCGCACGTCGAAGCTGGCCAGGTGGCTGGTGGCGGCCAGACCCGTCCAGACCACGCCGTTGCTGTCGATGTCGACGCCGCGCGGATCGTAGCCCGGTGCGGGCACCTTGAAGAGCGTGCGTCTTGCAGGTCGACGGCGGATTGTTCGCCGCGCTGCATGCGGATCGAGCATCCCGGGTAGAACTTTCGGAGACGCCCCACACGGAGTCGTCCACCGGGCTGGGGATGATCGAGTACAGGTTGTAGCTGACCATCGTGTCGAGCTTGGGATCGGCCTCGGGGGACCCTGTCGGCGCGGCGCCTCTGCCGCGTCCGCCGCCCGCGCTGCTGGTTTCCGCCGGCGGCGGTATCGGTCGAATAGAGAATCGAGGCATCACCTGCGCGCCCGCATTCGCAGCTACCTGGCACGGCTTGGTGATCTTCCCGTCGCCGTTGGTGTCGAGCACCTGACCGCACCAGCCGACCGCCTTCTGCTCGTCGTGCGTCTCGTCGTACACCTTGGTGTCGATCCAGCCGAAGATGGGGCCGCTCAGCTCGTTGAAATACACCGTCTCGTCGGGATCGTTGTCGAACTGCAGGTGGTGCGTGGAGTAGCAGGTGTCGATCAGAGTGAACTGTTTGGTCTTCGGATCGTAGAAAGACGCCTGGCGGGCGCTGTTGCGCATCGGGTACCAGTCGGCGTACTTGTTGCTTCGGATCGTTGCACCAGGCCGGATCCGTGTTGCCGCGGATCTTCGAGGTCATCCAGACGCGGCCCTTGCTGTCGATCATGGGATTGTGCGGGTCGGCCGGATCGTAGGGCGGATTGGACCACAGGTGCTCGTTGCCCCAGAACAGGGACGGGCGATTGGGAGACGGGAAGCGCGACGGAACTTTGTCCCTCGGTTCGCGCGTCGGAATGTCGAGCGCGAGGTGCTGTTTTCGGCCTGATTCAGAATGACCAGCTGGCCGTGGCCGGCGTTGACCGCGTAGTTGGGGCCGCCGCCGTTGACCGTGGGGTGGTTCTTGTCGGTCGAAATCTGATCGTGCATGAAGGAGTGGTCGTCGCCCACGTCCCACAGGGTCGCGACGACGTTGCGCTCAATTCCGGTCGGACGGGAGGGCCGGGCGGCACTTCGCCCTCTGTCGATGCGCTTCGGTCCAGTCGGCAAGCACCTTCAGCGTCGGATCCTTGCCCATCTGGCTCAGGAGCCCGTACATATTGGTGCCGCGAACGCCGACGCCCAGGCGCCATTCCCAGGCTTCCGCATGGGTCTTGAGCTCGGGCTTGGCGGCGAACACGTGCTTCACATCGCGGGTCAGCCGGTTGCCAAGCTGATGGCAGAAGTTGCAGCCCGACTTCAGCGAGTTGATCCAGTGAGTCCTGGTCGGCATGCCGGTGCCGATGCCGTTGCCGCTGCGGTCCGGTACCGGGGAACATGCTCTGGCGGCGGCGGCGCCATCATCGACAGCCAGTAGTCGCCGGGATAAACCTTGGCGGCTTCCTGCGGGGTCTTGGCGGTTTCGACTTTCAGATGCCACCGCGGTGGCGCCGGGCTTCGCATCGATCGGCGTGGAATCCAGCATTCCGTAGCCACGCACCCAGACCTTGTAGGTCGCCGCCGGCAGTTCGGGCAGCATGAAGCGGCCCTGATCGTCGGTCACGACGATCTTGATCAAGCTGCGTCTGCAGATCCTTCGGTTTCGGCGATGACCCAGACACCGGCTTCGGGACCCTTTTCGCTCGTGCACCGTGCCGGTGATGTAGCCAGGGGGGCTCACGTAGTGCGATTTAGCGGCCGCCTTTTTCGTGTTCGCCTGCTGCGCATGGGTTGGCAGTGTCACGAGCAGGGCCAGGCCGATTGCCCCTGTGCACAACAAGGCGGCCGTCGCCTTGCTGGAGCGGATGATCTTCATTTCGTAAACTCTCCTCTAAGAACTGCATCGGGGCGGATTGCCCCCAACGATGACCAAAAATATCCTGACCAGTATATATTAGGCCGGGCAAGGCATTGGACTGTGTGGATCACCGCCTTGATCGGGCTCGGCACACTCCCGGCGTGCGAGGTGGGAGGAAAATCATTTTGGCCACGAATAAACACGAATTCACACGAATAAAAACCATCACGCGGCGCTTGCGTGAAGCCTTTGGGGTTTGAGACGGGTGAAATCCGTTTGATTTGCGCGGTTCAGGCGGCGTTCTTTGTCGAGGGCGGCCTGGATTTGCGCGGTTGAAAAAACGAAGCCATCTTTGATGGGGTCGTAGGGTAAGCCCTTGATTTCGCTGAGCTGGAGAAGCTTCTTCGCTTCCTTCATTTCCGCTTCGCGTTTGGCGAGACGCGCGGCCTGGAGAGTCTGGAGCATGGCGAGGTTCTTCTGGATGCTGCGGTTGATGCGCTGATCGTAGAGGGTCAGTAGCTGGAGTTGTTTCGATTCCTCTTTGTAGACCTTCGCGGCGGTCAGGGCGGCGTGGATTTCCGGGTCTTCCGTTTCGATGTCGTCCGATTTGGAGTTATGACCGAGGGCGAAGAGGTTGTCTTCGACGGCGCTGAGACGGTTGAGGCGCCAGCTGTCGGTGGCGATCCGCTGGGCGAGTTGGGTTTCCATGGCTCCTTCGGGGGCGAGATTGTCGACGATCGAGGCGGAGAAGGCATCGTGCATGATGCGGTCCGCTTCGGTCATCGTTGTGACCTGGCCAGTGAGGTGATGACGCCGTGCGTTCAGGGCGGCGACTTTCTTTCCTTCTTCGGTACGGGGACCGGTGGAACGTTGAGCGTTGCGGCGATTGGCTGCGAGCTGCTTCTCCGAGATCATTGTGTGCAAATTTCCTCTCTCGACCGAGATTAAAGCACACGCAATTACGGTTCCGGTGTCAAGTTGTTGATTCCATTTATCACATTTGTTGTCACTGGGTTTTGGCGGGTATTGGAAACAGGCGAACGATTTCCACGGCGGCCGCAGTTCGTTTTCGGTGAGAAGCCGACCCGACGCGGGATTCCATGAGGTGAAGCAAGTATGCCCGAATTGAATCGAATCAGGCGAAACACGGCAGTCATGGGCGGCAAGCCCTGTGTCCGCGGCATGCGCGCGACCGTAGGAATGATCGTCGGGCTGGTGGACTCAGGACACACTTTCAACGAGATCCTGGCTGCTTATTCGTATCTTGAGGATGAAGATATGCGGCAGGCGTTGGCTTATGCCGCCTGGCGCGTGGAGGAAATCGAACTGCCACTTCCCGCTGCATAAGTTGCCGATCGATACGAACGTCAGCTCGCTGTGGGTTTCCTTCCTTGCCGGCGAAGGTATCGATGCGATCCATTGGTCACTCGTTGGTGGTCGGCGGTTGGTCAACCCTGGGCGGCAGATTCCGAGATCTTCTGCGCACCGGGGGACATGGACGCAGCTGAAGCGCGTTTGCCGGGAGTAATCCTTTGCTTGAGTCCTGTCCGGGCCACAAGCGCCGCGCGCGGTGGAATCCGCTCATGGAGAGCCATCCTGCCGAACTGCTTCGCGGCGCCATTGCCTTGCCCCTGGAGGCGCGTTCCGCGTTGATCGATTCCCTGATTGAGAGCCTGGACGCGACCGTCGACGAAGGTGCGACAGAAGCGTGGAAGAAGGAGATCGAGCTTCGGCTGAAGCGGATTAACGATGGAACGGTGGAACTGATCTCCTGGAGCGCCGCACGAAGGCGCCTTCGCGACCAGCTGGAGCAGTGAGCGGCGAGTCCCTGCGAATCCACCCTGCTGCGCTGGAAGAAGCCGAGGCGGCTGTGGATTGGTACGCGCCACGAAGCAGGCGGGCTGCCGGGATGTTTCGCAGGTGAGTCCGGTTGCCTAAGCGCTATGACCAGCACACTGCAGCACCCCCAGCCAGGCGCTCCACGGCCCGACTGCGGTGCGAAACTGGTGGGCCATCACGCGAGATAACTGATGGATATGAGTGAGGTCGTGAACGGCCCATGTCGCCACGAGTTCCGACAGCGTCACCACTCCCAGCGAGGGATGCTTTCCCCGCCGCATCCAGTCTTCGTGCTGCAAATTCAGCGTCTGCAAGGCAGCCAGATTCTCCCTTCGCAGTCGGGCGAAATCGTCCAGGAGCTGGTCGAGCGACTTGCCTTGACTCTCTTCGAACTGCGCAAGGCGGTCAAAGGGATCAAATTGCCGCGCTTCGCCTTCCTCCAGGATGATACGCAGCCGCGGTATCCAGTCGGTGCGCTCCCCGACGATCAAGTGGCCCATGATGTCGAACGCGCTCCAGGTATCTCTTCCTTCGTTGCGGCGCACCCACATGTCGGGTAGCCCACGCAAAAGCGCACTTAGGGTAGCGGGAGTGCGAATGAGAAGTGCGAGGGCCTCGGCCAGGCTGAAGCCAGTAGAAATCTCCATCGTGGGTAGATGCATGTCCCGGCGCTTTGGACTCAAGCGACTGAGTGCAGCTCCATGAAAATCCCTGATCGTCCGGCCTCCTCATCCCAGCGGTTTGACGATACTTCCCGGGTAACGCGCTACTCTTACAAAGCCTGGCGATGTTTGTTCTTAACGCGCCGGTATATGTACCAGGAGTCTGTCACGGTTGTTACTGGCGAGTCACCTCTCACACGCGGATTTCAGGCAACCCTCTCAGTTTTCCGAGGGCCTTTCTATCGAGTCAACAACCACAATATCCACCGGGCCTCGGGTCGATTCGAGTTTCAGGCCGAGTTGTTGCTGGAAAGCGGTGAACAGATCCGGTGGGGCATCAGCGTCGGTTGCGGGCCTCGCGACGGCGTTAGGAATGTTCGTCAAACGCATCGACGGATCGGGTGTGTAGCGAAGAGAGAAGTCGTAACGATCGGTAAGTCCCGTCCTGTCGACTACCGGCTGTTCCATGAGGTTCGCCTGCAACCAGCCAGCAAACTCAGTCATCGTTGAGTTCCTTCCATTGATCGCTCCCAATCCGAAACCGTAGCCCCACTGGTTGCTGGGCGGGCCGGGATGCGCGGCAAGTTTCGGACCTCCTCTTGCGATCGTGAGGGCGTAAAGGGAAAGCTCCTTCTTTTCACGGTGGGACACGATTTTGAAGCGGTCCGCCAGCAGCTTCTGCATAAGCATCCTCTCTTGCGGGATGTTGGGAGCACCCTCCTGATCCGCTTTGATCGTGACGTCGTAACGCTCGGAATCGATCCATCCCGGTCCGGTGATCTGGCGCGGATGGACTCCGTTGGCGAACTGAATCAAAGTGCGGACTGTAGTGCCGGTGGTGGTAAAGACATTGGCGCCGCCTCGGCCCGCGCCGAGGCCGAAGCCTTCGTCGGGCCGGCTTGGTTTGACCGTTGCGACCTCTATGCCTGGTTCGACGTCGGTTCGCATGTTTTTGGGCGGGGGTGGCAGCTCCGGGATGGCCCAAGCTGTTTCCGGCGTGGCGCGAACCAGCCTGAGTGGCGTCGACAAGGAGTCCTGTCTCCACGTTCCGGCGATGGAGTTGCCTTCGGCATTCAGCCTGCCTTCATAGTCACCGGCGATGGAGGAGAAAGAAATCCTGACTGCAGGGCCGTCCCGAGTGACGGCATTGGCCGGGATCGGCTGTGGATTCCGATCGATGCTGTACGCGAGGGCTTTCAACTTGTCGTTTTCCAGCGAGATCTTCAGGACAAGGCGGACCGCTGGTCCCTGAGGAGGCTGGAGTGTGCCCTGCCAGTTACCGGTTATCTCCTGCTGGGCGAGAAGCGTGGTTCCGAGCAGGGGAGTCAAGAGGAGAAAGGCGGCGTTCTTCATATCGCGCGCTTCCGGCGCTGAATATTATACGGATGGAAGAGGCGAAAGTTCCGGGGAAAGGCAGGCGCATGTGAGGTATCGGAATCCCTGGAGCGGTGTGCAACTTATCGAATAACAGCGCCAAACCGGTCTGGACATCATTAACGATAACGACTACACCAGCGCGGCGACTGGCTATCCTTCACCGATGATCGCCTCGGCGAGTTCACGGCAGGCGAGCGCAGGCGCCGCCAACTGTTACGTTCGGTGTGCGTACCGCATCAGATCCTTCCATTGCGACTTTCGACGCGACATGACTCGCCGCAGCGAAGGACCGCAGCAGCTAAACGAAAGCCTGTTGGGCCGCTGGCGCATGTCTTTGGATGATGGCCAATTGAGAATTTAAGATGCCAAATTTGCCATCATCGCCAGGTGACTAACGCGCCAGTCGTAGGGTGGCACGGTCAGGGTTGGAGTCTGGCCGGGATAGTCTCGTGAAACGCCGGCCGGAGAAACTACCGGCGTCGGGCATCGTGTCTGCCGCCAAAAATCCAAGACCGCGACTTCCCGGGGAATGATCGCTGGACCACCCTGCAGTCGCTGTGTACGAGTGGCCATTCGGACGGAGCGCGATCGCCGCCTCGGGCGGTTGCGGCCATCTTTAAATACGCGAGCGAGCGTTCCCCTCAGCCGCCTGGGAATCCGAACATCAACCACGACTGATTCGCTACCCAATGGGGGTAAAGCTCCGTCATCTTGTTGAACAGCTCTTCGTCGGACATCGCGGTTTTCTGCAGCCGATCAAAGTCGAGCAGATAGCGCTTCGTATCCTCGATCGCCGACGGCGAGTCGGGCGCGCCGGGCTTCTTGTGACCGGCAACAACAATCGACGGCTCGAGCGCCGCCAACCGGTCCAACGCCGCGACCCAGTTCTTCCGGCTCTCCGGGGTGGTGTCGCCGACGTACATGTGGCACTGGTTATACACTACGTCGCCTGCGACGACCAGGCCGATCGATGGAACATACAGAGACGTCGTATCAGCACTATCGGTGTGGCCCTGCTCGATGATGCGCAATTCCTGGCCCTCGAGAGTGAACGTATTGGGCTCCCAGGGCTCAGGCGCAACGAATTTAGCGGCCATTTGCCCAGGAAACAACCGGCGCGCTAACCGCTCTACCGGGGCAGTGAAAGACATCTGCATGGCGTTCAACGTCCTGGGTGTTGCGATTGCCCGAGCGCCCGGGAAACGGTCGAGCAGAATGCTTAAACCGTAAAAGTGGTCGAAATGAGCGTGCGTTATGTAGATGGTCTCCAGGTTGCGGTTGTGCAGCGCAATCCAATCCGCGAGCGCCTCTGCTTCGGCCACAGTTGTCATTGCGTCTACCAGCACCGCATCGTACTCGCCGAAGATCAGAGTCGACGTCATCGGGTCAAAGCCGAGCGGTTCACCGAAAGGCTTTGGCCGCTCGCCCACCATTACCTTTCCCGGGGCGGTAAATACGTTGACACCGAGCGTGCTCGACGTGATGGCGGTACTCACCGGAGGGGTCTCCTTAGTTTCATCTCGTGCTCCTTTCAAGGGCGGCTGTAGAATTCGCTCCGTTGAAGAACACCGGCGACAAGATCGCCGGCGCTACCGGTTTCGGCTTTCCCGCTCCAGCGTCTTCATCCATTTCGGTTGCCCGCAGGGCCATGGGGACTCCGTTGAAGACGCGGCTCGTCCGAACACCGGCGACAAGATCGCCGGCGCTACCGGCAAGGACGTAAAGCTCCGCGCCGAGCGGAAGCTCGGCGGCAGCGCCGAAGCGCTGACCCCACAACGGCAGCGTCTTGATCCACTTTGGCGGCACGCAGGGCCATGGTGACTCCCTCACGGTCGGGAAACCTCACTTCCGGGCAGGCGTCATAAAGCCTTTCACAAAATCAGCAATCTCATCGGCAGCCGTGTCCAAGGCGAAGTGCCCGCCGTCGACAATGTGGACTTCGGCGTTCGGCACATCGTTGCGGTAGCTCTCTGGCTCGCTCGGGTCAAACGATGATTCGTACTTGCCCCAGATCACGAGCAGCCGCGGTTGTCTTTCGCGCATCCAGGCCTGCCACTTCGGATAGGACTCCAAATTGGTTCGGTAGTCGTAGAAAAGATCGCTTTGGATCTCGGCCTGGCCGGGCCGATTCAGAAAATAGAACTCGTCGGTCCAGAGGTCGGGATCGTGGCGCTCCACATCGGGATCGTTTCCGTCGTGTCGTGCACGCGTGGTCTCGAGCGACAAGAGATTCGCGCGCAGCGCGCTCTCATTGGCAGCGCGATCAGCCCAGAACGCGCGACGCGTATTCCAGTTTGCTCCCAGGCCTTCGTTATGCGCGACGGCGTCCTGCACAATCAGCGCCTCAACTCGCTCCGGATGCGCGAGTGTCATGCGAAAGCCGACTGGGCCTCCGTAGTCCTGCATATAGAGTGTGTAACGCGAGATTCTCAACTCCTCAGTAAAATGATCCATGATCTCGGCAAAGTGATCGAACGTATATGCAAACTTCTTCGGGTCCGGCCAGTCACTGTGTCCGAAGCCAGGATAATCCGGCGCAATCAAATGGTAGCGGTCCGATAGCCGTGCGAAAAGCGGTTGGAACATACGCGACGACGATGGAAGTCCGTGGAGCAGGAGAAGAGTCCTGGCATTCTTCGCACCTGCTTCCCGGTAGAAAATTGACAGGCCATCGATCTGAATGGTGCGAAATGCCACGGGATTCATCGGCAATTCCTTTCCCTTGCACTTCGACTGGAGCCAGGCATGGCAACACGATCGTGTAAACGATCGGCGTCCCCGATTCCCAGCAGGTTGCTGAAAAAGGCCGTTCAAATGACACTCTGTCGAAGACGCGATTGGCAGGGTTATACCGGCGACAAGATCGCCGGCGCTACCGGCGCTGACATAAAGCTCCGCGCCGAGCGGAAGCTCGGCGGCAGGGCCTAAGCCCTGGCCCCACACCGGCAGCGTGTCTTCATCCGCTTTGGCGGCCCGCCGCGGGCCATGGAACACTCCCTTCCGGTCGTGGTTCGGTAAGTGTCTGCAAACACGCGGATACACCTTCTGAGCCGCGCGTGGAAGCCTGCTAGGCCGCTGAAATCGACTTCCTCTTCCCCTCGAGTGCCGGTAGAAGAAGTTTCAGAAGCGCTTCGTCCGAGAACGGGTTCTGACCTGAGATCAACTCGCGATCTTGAAGGGCGTAGCTGGCCCATGGGGCGAGCACACTTACGTCACCGCCCGCGGTGCGCAACGCGAAGTCCGGGTAGAAGAGGACCTTACCACCAATCTCGAGCGGCTCCCGCTGCTGCTCTTCCGCGGTCGAAAAGATGGTCATCTTATATCCGGCATAGATCCATCCTTGAGCCTTTGCATGCGCTCCAGCGGCATCGCCCGCTGCCAGCGCTGCCACCACCTCCTTCGAATTCGGAAGAGCCGAGAGAAGTGAAATCGGGCCATGGCAGAGCACCGCCGTGGGCTTGGATGTTTCATGAAAGTGTCTCATCACGGCGCCGGCATCGGGATCGTCGAGAAGATCGATCATCGGGCCATGACCGCCGGGGACGAAAACAGCGTCATATTGATCCAGACCCGATGCGATGACATCCGAGATGCGAGTTGGATTCTTGAGCCCAGTCAGGCTGTCGCGGAATTTTAGATAGTCCTGGAGCCTGGCCTCGTCCCCGCCGAAGAAATCGGGGACAGCGGAATGGACATCCAGTTGCGGTTCGTTACCTTTAGGATTGGCGAAAGTGATTTCGTAGCCTTCCTTCATAAGGGCGCGAGTCGGAACCGTCAACTCGTTGAGATAGTAACCGGCGCCGGTATAAACCTTGCCGTCTTTCAATGGCAAGCCGTGGCCGCTCGAGACCAGCACCAGGACTTTTCCTTTTGTTGTCATTTTGTTCTCCTTTTCGAAATCAATCTGTTTGCGACATGGGCGAGTAAGTCCATCAGATCCCACGTCGGTCGCGCGTCAAGCTGTTGCACAATCCACCGCGGTCGATGCAGGTTATGGCCGCGGGAATCCGAACATCAGCCACGACTGACTGGCGAACCTCGGCAAGCGTTGAAATTCGCATTTCCTCCGGGCCGAGCGTCAGCCGTACGTGAGGTCCGTGCTTTGTCCGACTTCGATAATGTAACCGTCAGGATCGCGGATGTAGCAGCGAATCTCGCCGTACTTGGGGATCGGCGCCGTGATGAACTCCGCCCCTCGACTTGTCCATAAGTCGTAGCACGCCTGAATATCCGCAACGCGGAAATTCATAAAGCTGTTGATGTGATTCGGGTCGGGGACACTCAGCGTTACGGTTGGCTTATCCGTGGTCGGGCCGCCTCCCAGGTTCAGAATCATCCAGATATTTG
Organism: Terriglobia bacterium; assembly: GCA_963831795.1. Lineage (GTDB taxonomy): Bacteria > Acidobacteriota > Terriglobia > Bryobacterales > Bryobacteraceae > BOG-234. Next base: position 136,997 of record CAWHSB010000039.1, read on the forward strand.
CAAGCTGAAGGTATGCAGGCGCGTTGCCGTCACCCATGCTCAAGATACGAGCACCGAAGACCTTCTCGTAGTAGCGCGCCGATCGCTCGATGTCGGCGACGGTGAGAAAATGCGCGATGCTCATCCCCTCTCGCGGAGGCATCTCGTAGCTCTTCTGTTCGATTTGCACGCTGCTCGTTGATGACTGCGACTCTTTGCTCATTTCCGATTTTCCTTTCGTAATATCTGTTCGCAAAGTAATGTCAAGCGACCAGCAGGATCTTCCCGGCGGCGCCTTTTTCCGCCGCTGCCTGGGCTTCGGCCGCTTGCCTGAGTGGCAGGGTCTCGCCAATCGGGATCACCAGCTTGCCGTCTCGCACGGCTTCGGCCATGAACTCGAGCGTTTTCCTGTCGAATTTCGAGAATACCGGCGCCACCTTCACAGCCGGGTACTTCGCGGCGTTCTGCGGCGCCTTGAGAACCGTGGCAAACACTCCTCCGGGCTTGACCCTGGCGATCAGCTTTTCGGCGGTTCGTCCGTCAATCGTATCCGCCACCGCGTCGAGCGGCGGAAGGTTCGCAATCGCTGCTTCGTCGTCGGTTGCGACTGCCTGGTCCGCGCCGGCAGCCCTCGCCTCATCCACCTGCCTCTTCAAGACTCCCGCGATTACAGTCGCTCCGCGTTCCCTGGCGGTGAATACCGCCGCACGCCCGACATTTCCCACAGCGCCTGCGACCAAAACCGTCTGTCCCGCCTTGATTTCCGTAGCTGAAAGGAGCTGGTTGCCCGTTATCGTCACCAGCGGCAGCGCCGCCGCCCGGATCAAATCGAGCCCGCTCGGGACCTTCGCTAGGATCGCCGCACTAACGACACAAAGTTCAGCGTAAGTATTGTCCGCCATCGAGAAGACCTGATCGCCGACGGAAAACCCTTCCACCTCCGGCCCGATCTTCATGACGGTTCCCGCCATATCGACCCCTATGAGGCCCGGGAAATGGATGGGATAATAATCGTCCGTTAAGCCGGCACGCCGCTTGTAGTCGAGCGGGTTCACGCTCGCGGCGGCGACTCGCACGAGCACCTCGCCTGCACCTGGCACCGGATCCGGATAGTCCTCGAACTTCAGAACCTCCGGACCGCCATACTTGTGGACGACGATTGCCTTCATTTCATGCCTCCGCGGTTCACGTCACAGTGCGTCCGGTGGCGCTTTTCTTCTCTTCCCCCGGGTGAGTGCCCAGATCGTACCACGACCCTTCCGACAGGTTGACATCAGAGTGCCGACATCAGAGTGCCGACACCAGAGTGCCGACACCAGAGTGCCGACACCATAGTGCCGACACCAGAGTGCCGTGCAGCTTCCTCGATGTTCGCGAACGCCAAATCACGATCTTCATCGGAGACGTCGATGACTTGATCGAACCGGGCGACGGCGTTACGCACGTGCTCTGCGTCGGTCAGCGGTTCTTTGCGCTGTTTGGGAAATGCATAAACGCTGGCTGGCAGGTCACTCTCCGTCGTGAGCGGTCCGTGTTTCTCGTGACGCAACGTCAGCGTAATGTCGCCATCCATGATCTGAGCGTGGTAGATGTCATACAGGATTTTCACGCGGGTGAATTGACGCGCTTGCACACATCAATTCCCCATGCCATATTGTCGAAGACCTGATCGGGTACGCTGGTCCGCCGCGATCTTCGAGTTCGTATTTTCCATGCAGAGGGTAACGTTCTTCTGCTCGGCATAGCCCTTCACGCGGTTCAGGATCGCAACTCCGTTATCGGCGCCTTCTTGCCGGGACATGCCCCGCCGCTCGCCGGGGAGCGCGATGAGAACGGGGCATCCATTTTATTTTCGGCGACCACTTTCCCGGCGACGTCCGTAATAGCCGTGCCGCGGGTGACCGATCGCCGTCTCTCATTCTGACTTGAGCGAAAGGCGGTCTGGCCGCAATCTCTCTAACCGGGGAGTTTGGCCCCAAGCACTTCCACTTTCTCGATCACGGGAGTCATTGCGAGAAGGTCTGGCGCGTTTTCCATCAGCGCCTTCGCGATGGGGCCGTTCATATGAGCCTGGCGGCCGCTTTCGTCGGTGAACGCATCGAATATCGCGAAAGTGGAGGGCCCCAGACGCAACGCAAACCACAGCGGCGTCGTGGTTTCCCGATTGGCGAGTTCAAGACCCTTTTCAAGAAAGGCGGCAAGGTCGCCTTCCTTGCCGGGTTTTGCCTCAAGGCGAACATACAGAGCAAGCTTAAGCATGTGCGATCCCCTGCAAGTGAAGGGCCTGTTGGGCCCGTCCAGGCGAACGGCCCGTTACGGCCCGGTCTCGCCAAGGATGCCCTTCGCTTTATCTTTCACGCGGTCTACCAGGCTTTTCTTCGCTGCCTGATCCTTTGCATCCGCCTTGAGTAGTTCCTCGGGGGAGACCTCCTGCGCCGCAGTTTTTTCACATGGCTGCACGCCCGCGAGATGGACGGCATTGCCCGTCATCGTGAACTGTTTGCGAACGCGCGAGCCGTCGTCCTGTTCCAGGCAAACCGAGAACTCGCCTCGCTTCGCCAGAACCGGAAAGAACCCGCGCTCGCGCCTTTGAATATATGAGGTTTCATAGCGGTGACGGCGCAGGCTCCAGACGAACACACGAAACCCGTCGAAGTCGTGGTCCTCGCCCAGCCTTTCCGCCGTAGTCCAAAGCCAGATGTCTTTCTGCTGGCCGTTGTCGTCAACCTTACCGAGCGAGAAATAAGACATGATCCGGTGGCCCTCCGCGTACTGCGCGACCTCGTCGGGAATCGCGAGATAGAGGCCGCTGGTTAATACCCAGCCGCTCTCCCCGTTCGGGGTGCGAACCAGCGTCCAGTCGTCGGTACGAACCGGAGCGGCATCGGCGGCTTCCGTGGGCTCCGGGTCGTGGGGCTGAGACAGATCGAGCCAGTCGGCGGGAGGCGCCGGCGCGGGAGGCACGGGAGGCGTCGGCGCCTTCGAGGCTTTCGCGTCCTTCCTGCTCTGCTTTTTCTGCGGCTTCGACGCGGGAGAAATCAATTCGCGCTTCGCGGCCTCAGCGGTTCGGGGGCTGACCCGATGCGCGATCACGTCGATCTTTTCCTTCGGCGCCACCTGGGTAAAGCTCGGCGAGAGACGCGAGGGTTCCATATGCACATTAAGCGTGTCAAACGTGGTGGCGACGCCTTGAGACGGCATGCCAGCCGTTTCGCGAGCAAGCGACCGCAGGCGTTGCATCTGAGATCTGTCGAGCAGCTGGCGATCGCTGGTCCAGCCCTCGACTCCCTTCTCGGTGCGCACCTTGTACCAGAGCCGCCTGCGACCGACGATGTCGAGTTTCTCTCCATGGGCCACGGTCGCAACAACCGGCGATTTGGAATCGATGTCTTTGCGAAGCTTCAGCGAGGCGGGCCCGGCCCAGGCGGTTCCAATTACGGGCGTCTGGTTGCGTTTGGTCTGGCAGCCCGCAAGCACGGCGAGAAGAACTACCGGACCGGCGAGCCGGAACGTTCGGGGATACAACATGCGAAGGCAGAGGCGCGGCGAATGCGCTCTGCTGACAGCTTAGCAGTCTATTCCCTTGCGAAATTTCGCGTACCCAGGGAAGTACGAAACAGTCACTTCCCGCGTCTATCTGGTATTCGCCTGCGCCGCCGGCGATTGAGAACGGCGATTGAGAGAGGATTCGGAATGTCGCGAGCAATTGCAATTGCCTGTCTGTCGCTGTTCGGTTTCAGCTCGGTTTACGCTCAAACGGCGGAATCCCTGCCCTCCTTCGACGTGGCATCGATCAAAGCGGCGGCGCCCATGACGCCCGGCCGTATGATGATCGGATTCCGGGGCGGCCCGGGAACGGGCGACCCGGGACAGATGACATTTAGCAACGTGTCACTGAAAGATCTTATCGAGGCCGCGTGGGATGTGAAGGAGTATCAGATCACGGGTCCGAACTCGCTGGAGTCGCAGCGGTTCGACATTGTCGCCAAAGTTCCGCAGGGCGCCACGAAAGAACAGTCGCGGTTGATGTTGCGGAATCTTCTGGAGGAACGGTTCAAACTGAAGTTGCATCATTCGACCAAAGAGCAGCCGATATACGCCCTGATCGTGGCGAAGAACGGGCCGAAACTGAAGGAATCGGTGGACGATCCCAATGCCCCGCCAGCGCCGGATTTTCCTCCCGGAGGTGGAGGCGGCAAAGGCACGCAGTTCGCCGATGGTCCGGTAACAGGGAATGGTCCGGTCATAAGAAAAGGAGATCCCGCGACCGGCCCTCCGACGCCGCCGCGAGGCGCGATGCGAATGATGTTCAACAATGGCCGCATGAAGATGGCCTCCGATGGTCAGACCATGGAGAGGTTCGTGGACATGCTGGGAACGCAGGTGGATCGGCCCGTGGTCGATATGACCGGGCTCAAGGGCAAGTACGATATTTCCCTCGAGTTCGCTCCGGATATGGCGCTGATGCAAAGCAAAATGGCGGCCCTCGGGGGGCCGCCTCCGGGAGCCGGACGAGGCGGACCCGATGCCGACTCGCCCGACGGACAGAACGCTCCAGGTATTTTCACGGCCCTGCAGGAGCAGCTCGGCCTGAAGCTCGATCCGAGGAAAGGACCGGTGGATCTTCTGGTGATCGATAGCGTAGAGAAGACGCCAACCGCCAACTGAAATTGATTGACAGCGGCGCCGCTATAACCGCTGTGGGGCGGACCTGCGGTTCACGAGCAACTACGAAAAGCTATTTTGGACCCGCCCGCAATTCCGTCGTGGGACAGACCTTTACGTCAGCCCGGTAGCGCCGGCGATCTTGTCGCCGGTGACCCGCTTTTCAGCGACGTATGTTCGCCTCCGTTGACACAAACTCGAAGAATCTCCAGGGCCGACCATTGACGACGCGCCGCTCCTCTCGGTACAAACCGGACGAATAGTGAAGAACCGCGGAACGCCAGAAGGAAATCGCCGGCCCATTACCTTCGAATATTCTGACGAGCCATTCTCCAGGATATTCGTTCCAAAGGAAGGTAGCCATGCGTTGGCCCCAGCCGGAATGTCGAAACCTGCGCATGATAAAAAACTCGTGAACGTCATGCGCTCCCGGCGTGCCCAGCCACTCGTCTGCCGGCCCGACGAGGGCGAACCCCGCGATCGCGTCCCCGACTTTGGCCAAATACGCGTCGCACCCTTTTCCCCACACAGACGCCGTATCCCAGGAATAGCTTCCGTCCGCGCCCGTATCGACTTCGAAAAACTCCGACATGTCGTAGCAATAGTGCTCGAACAAGTTCCGAAGAAGAAGGTCCGACTCGGGTCCGATCTTTGAGATCTCAAGATTCGGCGGCGGCATTGGGTGTCCCGAATCAAGCACAACATCAGTTTAGTTCGTCAGTTTAGATCATCCCAGGCGTTATCGAACCGCAAGACGGCCTGTCTAAACTGATGGGTTGGACACGCTTTTCGATCTTGAGAACAATTCTGAGTTTGATCGCGACAAACTCAGGGCGCGTCTGCAAAACCTCGCGGATCGTGGCATACGTATCGGCGGCAGCTCCTGGAAATACGAAGGCTGGATCGGCCAGATCTATTCAAGATCGCGCTATCTGACGCGAGGACGGTTTTCGAAAAAACTCTTCGAGGAGACATGTCTTCAGGAATACGCCTCGATCTTTCCGACCGTATGCGGAGATTTCGCGTTTTACCAGTTCCCGCCGGAAACTTTCTGGGAGAAGCTGTTCCGGCAGTCTCCGCCCGGCTTCAAGTGGGGTTTCAAGATCCCTGAGCAGATCACCGTTCCCGTCTGGCCGGTACATCCCCGATACGGCGCCGCCGCCGGTAGAGAAAACCCCGACTTCCTGAACCGTGAGCTCTTATGCGCCGCTTTTCTCAATCCTCTGGAACGCTTCCGGGATAAGGTCGGCGTACTAATATTCGAATTCGGAAGCAGCGCGCCGCACGCCTTTTCCGATATCGGAGGTTTCATCAATGCGCTCGATCGGTTCCTGACAGATCTCCCGCCCGGATGGCGCCATGCCGTGGAAGTCAGGAACGCCGAGTTGCTCGTCTCCGGGTATTTCGATTGCCTGAAAGCCCACAATGCCGCACACGTATTTAACGCATGGACGCGTATGCCGGAAATCGGCGACCAGGTCGCCCTCCCGGGGTCGCTGACTTCCGATATGATCGTCGCCCGGGCGCTGCTGAAGCGTGGCAGACCCTATGCCGACGCGGTCCGCGAGTTCGCTCCTTATAACCGCACCTGCGAAGTCAACGCAGGAGTGCGGAATGATTTACGGAAGCTCGTGGATGTTGCCCTCGTGGACGGAATGCCCGCCTATATATACGTGAACAACAGGCTGGAGGGCAACTCGCCTGGGACCATCGAAGCCGTCGTGTCCTGATGTCTATTTCGATTGCGGGTTCCAGGCAAGCCGAACGACGCCGGGATATCTGGCAAGCGCCTCGATGGCTTTCGGGACCTCAGTCTGATCGGTGTTTGCGCGCCACTGGAGGCTGAGATTCAGTTCGCGGTCCGCCCCCGCCCGAAGCATTGTGACGGAGGTGGATTTGATGCGGAAGCCGCCTGCGGACAGAAGCCCCCGAATCTCGATTTCCGTCGGGCCGGATGGTTCCGTCACAACTCCCAGTTTCGCGAGATGATCCTGCTTCAAACGATCTTCAATCAGTTCCAGGCCGATCAGGACGAAAACTCCCAGCGCAAGCCCGATCAGACCCAGCAATATCTGCCCGCCTCCGAAGCACAGTCCCAGCACAGTGACGAACCACATCGCCGCAGCGGTCGTCACCCCGACTACGAAGTCGCCCCGCCGCAGAATGGCTCCCGCTCCGATAAATCCCATGCCCGAAAGGATGCCGAGTGGCAGGCGCATCAGATCCATCACGGCAAACGAATCCGGTGCCTTGCCGGAGATCGGCAGCAGGAGATTGGCCTGAAGCATCGCCACGCAGGATGCAAGCGAGACCAGAGTCATCGTTCTCAGTCCCGCGGTCCGGCCATGGTAGCTCCGGTTCAAACCGATCAGGATGCCCGCGGCAAGGGCACAGAGCAAACGGATACCAATCTCAGACCACGTTATCGATAAATGCACCGGGCAGCAACGTTCTCCCGCCTTGAAGATAACGCCCCCGCAGGCGTGAATGCGACCCATATAAGGGTTTTAGATAACAAACGGAAATGAAATTGCCTGCGTCTCCAGCGGGAGAAAAAGATATGCCCTCGAAGAAATCGACAGGCAAAGCAAAAATTCACAAGGTCATGCATGAACATAAAGAGGGTAAGCTCAAGTCGGGAAGCGGGAAAAAAGTCAAAAGCCGGAAGCAGGCGGTGGCGATCGCTTTGAGCGAAGCACGCAAAGTCCGGCGCTAAGATCCCGAAGAAGAAGTCCGGATCCTGACTATCGGTGTCAGGAAAGTCCGAATAAACGGATTGCGTTTTCCCTCAGGATCAGTGGTCTTACTTCATCTTTAATGGCGATCTTTTCGAAGTCCGCCAGCCAGCGGTCCGGAGTAATCAGCGGAAAATCCGACCCGAAGAGCATCTTGTTCTTCAGTAAGGTGTTCGCATACTGAATCAGGATCGGGGAGAAGTACTTGGGAGACCAGCCGGACAAATCGATGTAGACCTGCGGCTTATGCAGGCACACTGAGATGGCTTCGTCCTGCCAGGGAAAGGCCGGGTGGGCCATGATGATCTTCATATCCGGGAAGTCGACAGCTACGTCGTCGATGTCCATCGGATTCCCGTATTTAAGCCGGACTCCACCGCCTCCGGGCATACCGGTTCCAATGCCGCTATGCCCGGTATGGAAGATTACCGGTAATCGCGCCTCGGCCATCACTTCATAGAACGGATATGCAATCCGGTCGTTCGCATGAAACTGCTGTAACGGCGGATGCAGCTTGAAGCCTTTCACGCCGCGAGCGACCAGCCTGCGGGCTTCTCTTACGGCGTCGGGACCGCGTGTCGGATCCACGCTGGCAAACGCCATCGCGATGTCGCTATTCTCCTCGGCGAAATCCGCGACGATGTCGTTCGAGACCTGCGGCCTGCCGGTGAGACGTTCGTCGACCGAAAAAACGACGCATCCGATCTTCCGGGCACGATAGTATTCCGCCAGGTCTTTAGGGCTTCTCGGCACGCCCGAGTCCCCGAAGTACTTGCGGGCCGCCTGATCGGCGGCATTGTCTTCCACTTCCGATTCGATATGGACATGCGTATCGATCGCGACGAGATCTGAGAGGTCAAAACCTGTGCGGTTGCTCATGAATACCCGGACAGCATATCAATTGAGCCGGACGGGCGACCGAAGGCCCTGCCGATTTCGCTACAATTGAAGCGGGACCTTTGGGCGTGATGCAGGTCGATAAAGAGCTCTTTATCGAGAGCCTGGGCGGCGAAGAAGCTGCCCGCAAACTGGATCCGGAGGCTAAGGCCGACGCGATCGAAGATTTTCTGGCAAATCAATTGAGGGCCGCGGGCGCGCCCTCCGGCGATGCGGCAAATGGCGATAAACACTATCCGACCGCGGCTGAAGTGGAAGGTCGTATTGAGACCCGTCCCTACCGGATAGGCGCCGGGTTTCTCTTTGTATCCCATGACGGCAACGTGAAAAAGCTTCCGCGAATGCCTGCGAAGCCGACCCTGCTCGATTACTTCAATCTGCGATTCGGAGCCGGCACCACGCGTAACCACTGCCTCCAGAGCGCTGCTCTCGCGATGAAAAACGGCATGACGGAAGAAATTATTCTGGCCTGCCTCCTGCACGACACAGCGGCGGAGTTAATGCGCAGCGATCACGGCTGGTGGGGCGGGCAGCTTTATGAGCCGTATGTTCCGGAGAAGGTCAGCTTCGCAATTCGTTATCATCAAACGCTCCGTTTCTATCCGGACAAGGAGATGGGGTACGAGTACCCGGAGTTATACCGTTACCTGTTTGGAGAGGATTACGTGCCAGAGCCTCACATCGAGGCCGCTTACCAGATGCTGCGCAAGCACAAATGGTACATGGAGCCTCGTCTGGTGACGACCAACGATTTGTACTCCTTCAACCCGAACGCAGTCGTCACCATAGAACCTTTCCTCGACATTCTCGGCCGCCATTTCAAGCAGCCGAAAGAGGGACTCGGATACGACAACAGCCCTGTTGCGCACATGTGGCGCGCCATCGCGAGACCGGATTCGCCGCTGTAATAACGCCAAAAGACTCCGCGTATCTTTGCAAACAGACGACCCCCTGGTGCGGAGTCTCACCGTCGCCGGACTTTCCCGCGCGCCCTGGCCTTATGATTGCCTTATCTCCGATCATGATAAAGCGTTTTATGTGTATCGCGGCAAGCGTGCTTCTGATCACCGCGGTTTCCGCGTTCGCCCAGGAGCACCGCCAGGGTGGCGATGAGAGAGGTGGCGGCGGCAGAGGTGCGGTTGGAGGAGGGTACATACCGCCGCGCGGGCCTGAGCCCATGCATGCGGCGCCCACGCCGCATCAGGCTGCGGCTCCGCACGAGAGTCGGGCTCCGCACGAAGCTCCGGAGCACCGGGACTTCCGTGACCAGCCGGGACATCCGAATGCGCCGCACGTGGAAAATAACGGCCATTGGGTCGGGCACGACGCCGGACCGAACGACCGGCGCTTCCATGTGGATCATCCTTTCGAACACGGCCACTTCACCGGCGGCTTCGGACCCGGCCACGAGTTTCATCTTCAGGGCGGCGGTCCGTCGCGATTCTGGTTCAACAACTTCTACTGGAGCGTTGCGCCGTTCGATCTGGCGTACGTGTCCGACTGGCTATGGAATTCGGACCCGATCGTAATCTACGAAGATCCGGATCATCCGGGCTGGTATCTCGCCTACAACGCCAGGCTCGGCACCTACGTTCACGTGGAGTATCTGGGCTAACGCGAGAGGAGAGGCTGAACAGTCACGCCCCATGCAGACCCAGGCGGGACAACACGCGCCGGACTTTTTTCGGCGAAATCGAGAGCCGCTTGGCGACCCGCGCGACCTTGCGGCTCTCATGCTCCCAGATCTTCGGAATGATCAGATCGGCAAAATCCTCGGTCAGCTGCTGAAAACTTCGATCGCCCACCACGCCCTGAGACCACGCCTGGAGGGTCGAGTCGAGAATTCCGCCATGGACCACTTTCGCCTTCAATGCCTGCAAGTCTTCCCAGATGTGATCCTGCACCTCGTTCTTTAAAAGCGCGCCGGCCTGTTCACAGAGTTCGCGCGCGACGTCCAGACTCGCCGGGGAAACGCTGCAGATGGTCAGGCCATGCCAGATGATCGCCCGCGAAAGCAGCCGGCGGTTCTCGGTGCGCCGCGCAAGTTCGACAGCCTCTTTAGCCGCCTCCAGTGCAAGATGGGCCACCCAGGCCGGATCCTCAATCCCCTCCTCCAGCTTGGTGTTTTCCACCATGCATTCGAGCAGGCGCGCCCGGGCCATCAAAATGTAATCGTTCTTCTCTTCGCCGAGTTTATAGGCCTGGCGAGCCTCGTCGTCCGCCGTTTGCAGGTCGCCGCTGTCGAGGTGCAGGTGTCCGCGGTTCACATAGACCGTACCGGCTCCCCGGTGGTTGGAATGGATCTTGTAAATCTCGCCGGCGCGATCGAGATGCGCCAGCGCGTCGGCGCGTACCTTCTCGTAGTTCGCGCCGCGCTTCGGGCTCGGTGCGGCGGCGTTGCGCGGCATCGGCATCTATGCCCTTGCGCAACTGAAGGGCCATCAGCCGTTCCACGTATCCCATGTTGGCCAGCGTACGCGCAAGGTTGCGGTGCTCGGGGTCGCGCTTGCCGTATTCTTCGATGGCCTGGAAAAAGTGCCGCAAGCCCAGATCGTAACGGCCCTCGCGCCGATACATGCGTCCGAAACTCGACTGGATGTTTCCCAGCGTGATGTAGTCGTCGGTCTCCTGGAGAACCGCATGCGCCTCACTGAGCAGTTTCAGCGCATCCCTGGTACGACCCTTCTGGAACAGAAGCCAGCTCTCCGCCACTCGCATCGCGGCGGCCATCGGCTCCATACCTGCCTCGCACGCGTACCGGTAGCCTTCCGCGGCGTGCGCCAGCGCATGGTCATACTCGCCGGCTTTGCGATTGCAGCGGCAGCTCCAGAAATGCGCCAGAGCCAGCACCATCGGATCGGAGATCTCCGCCCTTAGCGAGAGCACCAGACCGAAGTTCGCCAGAGCGCGATCCAGGTTCTCCTCTGCAACCCAGATCATTCCCTCCGCCATCAGAACATAGGCGAAATCGAGCATAGGGAGATGGATTCGCCGGCCCTTCGGAAACGCTCCCACGCCGTCCTGCACGACATCGATATCGCGCCAGCCCGCATCCACCCACTGAGCGACGTAACAAAGAAGACCCGCCGCATCAGGGTCATCGGCGTCGAGACGACCGGCCATCGCCCAATATTCGTCGAGCCGGGCCATCCCGCTGCCGATCCGGCGCATCCCCAGGTCGCACCGCAATCCTTGCAGTAAGTCCAATTCCATGTGGGATATAGCGTACCAGAAAGTGGTCCGATACGGACTACTAAAACCGGACTACCCATAACCATTGAGCTCGTAACCGTTTTCGTATTTACTGAGAAAGTTATGCCGAAGGTCACCAGGCAGTCCGATCAACCGAACTCCCGGGTCATTCTCTTTCTCGGAGCCCCCGGCAGTGGCAAAGGAACGCAGAGCTCGTGGCTGGCATCGCACCTCGGCATTCCTGCGATTTCGACCGGTGACATGCTGCGGAGCGAGGCGAAGCAAAACACACGCGCGGGCGCCCGTTTACGAGAGATTCTGGCTTCGGGTTCGCTCGTGAGCGACGAAGTCGTGTGCGAAGCGGTGGCTTCCCGCCTCAAGGGCGACCTGCCGTCCCGAGGCATCATTCTCGACGGGTTTCCGCGGACGCTCAAGCAGGCGGTCTGCCTCGACCAGATTCTCGAAAGCCTGGGAATGCCGCGGCCCGTGGTCGTAAATCTGCACGTTTCCGTGGAGCGGCTCCTCGAACGCCTGACGGCCCGGCGGCAATGCGGCAAATGCGGCGCTATTTATAACTTGTTGCTGCGGCCGTCTTCGCGGGGAATGCTCTGTGAAAACGATGGCGAGATTCTGGTACAGCGCGCGGACGACAGCGACGCCGCCATCCTGCGCCGGCTGACCGAATTTGCCGCGTCTCATACCCCGCTGGTCGAGTATTACCATCAGGGCGATTATCATCTGATCGACGGCGATCGCAATCCTGAAGTGATTTCTGCGGAATTGCTTCGAATCCTCGGTTCGGCGCGAGCACGCGCCGCGGCTTAAGCAATCACCGGCGCTGGCCGGGTAATTGCGTCTCGCGGCAGGCATGAGACGAAAATCCGCCGTTCTTCTGATCGTGCTGTTGGGAAATCTCCCTGGAACCGCCGCGGACCGGAATCCCGCGCCCGACCCTCCTCAAGTCCCGCCTTTTCGTGCGGAAAGCGGGATTGTACAGGTTCCCGTAACCGTTTCAGGCAAGCGCGGAGTGGAGATCGCAGATCTCCAGGCGAGCGATTTCGAGGTTCTCGTCGACGGCGTTCGCCGCCAGATAACCCTGGATCGGTTCGATACAGGTGTCGCGCCAATCTCACTGGTCGTGGCTATCCAAACAGCCGGAATCTCCACTCCCGCGATCGCTAAAATCCGCCGCATCGGCGGCATGATTCAACCGCTGGTGATCGGATCGGGAGGCGAAGCCGCCGTTCTTGCGTTTGACAGCGAGGTCAAGTGGCTCCAGGACTTCACGCCGGATTCGGGCGCCCTCGATAAAGCGATAAAAGACCTGAGACCGGGCGAATCGATGCAGGCTTGCATCTTCGACGCGATCGTGGAGTCGGCGAACCGGATGAAGCGGCGCCAGGGCCGAAAAATTCTGCTGCTGATTTCCGAAACGCGCGATCGCGGCAGCAAGGCAAAATTTGACGAGGCCATCGAGGCCGTCGAGCGTGAAGGCATTGAGGTCTTCGCGGCCCATTATTCGACATACGCAACCACCTGGATCGCAAAGCCGGAGGACGTTCCCCCCGCCGATCCCAATCTCATCCGAATATTCACCGAGGTGGGACGCCTCGCCACGGTAAACGCGGTTCAGGCGCTGACGAACGCCACGGGCGGCTCGGACTTTCCCTTCACCAAAGAACGCACCCTCGAAAACGCCATTCAGAAGTTCGGCGCCCAGGTGCACGGCCAGTACATCCTCAGCTTTCCGCAGCGTCCGGATCCCAACGCCGCCAGCCGGCCCGGGTTGCACCGTATCGAGGTTACGATCCCCGATCGGGGCGACCTGCGCGTCCGTTTCCGCCAGTCTTATTGGGCGAATTGAAATTCCCTATGAGAATTTTTGTGGGGTATTCCACCAAGTCAGTGAAAATACGATGCAACCCCTGCAGCCTGTTTCAATGAAACGCATCGCGTGCGCTCCCCGACGCGAGACCATCCTCGTAGTGGACGAGGAAAAGGTCGTCCGCGACGTAGCCTGCGCCATCCTCACGAAGGGCGGCTACGACGTGATGCAGGCCGAGAGCGGAGAGGCCGCCCTCGAAATCGCCCGCAATCATCCCCGGCAGATCTCGCTGGTGGTTCTCGATCCCGACGTACGCGGCGCGAATGCGAAGCGGAGTTTCACCGAGCTTCTCGCGATGCGGCCCGCACTTGCTCTGGTACTTTGCAGCGGATATCCCCCCTCCGATGCAGCCCGGTCATTCGGAACCAGCCGTGTCAGCGACTTCGTCCAGAAACCCTACACATCGTCGCGCCTGCGGAGCGCTGTTGAGTCCGCACTGATGCCGCACGCCTGCGCCGCCTGACAGCCCGCTGAAAAGGCTCGCGGTAACGCCGGCGATCTTTGTCGCGGGTGTTCCTGCAAATCGCGTCTTCCACGAGTGTCCTGCGCGACACTCAGGAATGTGAATGAAAACCCGGTCGCGCTGATCACAGGCGCCTCAAGCGGCATCGGGACCGTCTTTGCCCGGAAGCTCGCCACGCGCGGCTACGGCCTGATTCTTCTCGCCCGCCGCGAGGACCGTCTGCGAACGCTCGCCGCGGAACTCCCGGTCATGGTCCAAACGCTCCAGTCCGACCTTTCCACTGAAGCGGGTATCGCCAAAGCCGAAGGCGCCATCCGCGAGTGCCTCCGCCTGGACCTGCTCGTGAACAATGCCGGCTTCGGAACGCTCGGGCGTTTCTGGGAGGCGCCCCTGGAAGGCCAAGCGCGTATGCACGAGGTGCACATTATGGCGACCATGCGCCTGACCCATGCCGCACTCGCCCGCATGGTTCCCCAGGGACGCGGCGGAATCATCAACGTTTCCTCCGTCGGAGCTTTTGCGCAAAGCCCGGGGAACGTCAGTTACTGCGCGACCAAAGCCTGGATCAACAGCTTCACCGAAGGGCTTGCCATCGAGCTCGCAAGCGCGAAGTCTCCCGTCAGGGTTCAGGCGTTATGTCCCGGCTTCACCGTAACCGAATTTCATGAAACACTGGGGCTTGATATCGGCGGCATCCCTCGTTTTCTCTGGATGAAGCCGGACGACGTGGTGAACGCGTCGCTCGACGGCTTCGATCGCGGAAAGGTGATCGTGATCCCCGGGTCGAAATACAGGATAGTTGCAACGGTAATGAAACATCTGCCGTGGTCAATAAAGCGGCGCGCAAGCCGCCCGGGAGGAAGCCGAATTTGATCGTCGAGTGCGTACCAAATTTTTCAGAAGGGCGGGACCCGGTAATCGTCGCTGCGCTCGGCAGCGCGGTTACGTCCGTGCCGGGCGTCTCACTGCTCGATACCACGTCCGACCCGGACCACAACCGCTCCGTCCTGACCCTCGCCGGATCCCCCGAGGCAGTCGCCGGCGCTGCTATCGAGGCCGTGCGCGCCGCGATCGGGAAGATCGACCTCACCCGTCACGCCGGCGTACACCCGAGACTGGGCTCCGCGGACGTAATTCCGTTCGTGCCCGTCGCCGGTATCACGCTCGAGCACTGCGCTCAGCTCGCGCTCGAGACCGGCCTGAGGATCTGGAACGAGTTGCGCGTCCCGGTTTATCTCTACGAGGCCGCGGCCGTAAGACCCGAGTGCCGCCGCCTGGAAAACGTCCGCAAACTCGCGCCGGAAGGGCTACCGCCCGACTTTGGGGACGGCCGTCATCCCACTGCGGGAGCCAGCGTGGTGGGCGCCCGCAAATTCCTGATCGCCTGGAACATCAATCTCCGAACCACCGACATCTCGGTCGCGAAGCAGATCGCCCGCGCCATCCGTCAGTCGTCCGGAGGCCTCCCCGCCGTGAAATCCATAGGTTTGCCGCTCGAATCCCGTGGTCAGGTTCAGGTCTCAATCAACCTGGTCGATTTTGAACAAACACCGCTCTATAAGGTCTTCGAAGCCGTCGCGCGCCTTTGCGACGAAAGAGGCATCGAAATCGCCGGAAGCGAACTCATCGGGATGATTCCCGAAGCGGCGTTGGCCGCGTCGGGCCACCACAACCTGAAGTGGGAAAATCTGCGTCCCGAACTGATCCTTGAGAACCGTCTGCGAGCGGCTGGCCTGCTTTAATTCCTCAGCGCCCCGCCCCGACGGTTTGCCGGTTAGCGATCTCCACCGCGTTCAGAATGGTGCTGATGGCGGCCTCATCTCCCACCTCGGTATTCAGCATCATGTTGTAAAGATGCCGGTCCGGCCAATCTTTCCCGTAGTACTTTTTTACAAATGCGGCGCGCTCACGATCCACCGATTCCAGCAGGTGCGTCGCATCCTTCTCGCTCTCCCCCTGCGCCAGCACGCGGCGCATCTTCTCGCCATACGACGCATAAAGAAAGACGTGATATCCATCCGTCCGATCACGTAGAAACCATGCCGCGCCGCGTCCGATGATCACCGCGTTGCCCGCCTCCGCAATCTCCGTCACGACCTTCTCGAAAAGGATCGCCAGATGTTCCGCATCCAGCAGTTCCAGATTGGCCGTTGGCAGACTGGGCTCGAAGCTTCCGCGCATAAACGCCTTCACCAGCCGGTAGAACATCGAATCGCACCGCTCCTCGCGCGCCTTCACGGCCTCGGCTTTGCATTTAAGCCGCCGCGCGATCTCGGCCGTGATGTCCTGATCCCAAAGCTTCCACCCCAGCCGATCCGCGATCGTTTGTGCGATATGCGCCGCGCCGCTTCCGTATTCGCGTTCAATACTGATTACTCTGGTCACGGGAAGCCTCCTTTTTACCTGCAAAACCGCCGCCAAAACTCCGCCCCAAACCCCACCGATGTCTAATGTATCCGAAAAAACGTGTAAGTGATAATGGCTATAGTGCTAGTAACTCTTGGCCCGCAGGCGCCCGAGAGGCCCAAATGGCTTCGCGCACCGGCTCCCGTCGGCCCGAACTACCGCGAACTCAAAGAGCTCATTACGGATCTGAAGCTGCACACGGTCTGTGAGAGCGCCGCCTGCCCCAACGTCGGCGAGTGCTGGAACCGCCGCACCGCCACGTTCATGATTCTCGGGAACGTCTGTACACGCCGCTGCGGCTTCTGCGCCGTGCAAAAGGGCGGGCCGCTTCCGGTCGACTACGACGAGCCCCGCCGTGTCGCCGAAGCCGTCGCCGTGATGGGCCTCCGCTACGCCGTTGTAACCAGCGTAAACCGCGACGACCGCAAAGATGGCGGCGCGGAACTCTTCCGCCTCACCATCGAAGCCATACGCAACCGCATCCCGGGCTGCAAAGTGGAGGTGCTGGTACCAGACTTTCAGGGTAGCCATGCCGCCATGAAAATCGTTATGGACTCCCGCCCGGATGTGCTCAACCACAACACCGAAACCGTGCCGCGTCTCTATCGCCAGGTGAGGCTCGGGGCCCGCTACGAGCGCTCGCTCGAAATGCTCCGTTACGCGAAAGAGCTAAGCGACGAACTCGGTTTGGACACGCCGGTGAAATCGGGCCTGATGCTCGGCCTAGGCGAGACGCAGGAAGAGGTTTTAAACGTGATGCGCGATCTGCGCGATCACCGGGTCGACATCCTCACGCTTGGGCAGTATCTGCGCCCGTCGCCGAAGCATCTGCCGATCGTGCGCTACATCCCGCCGGCGGAATTTGACGAATACCGTCGCGCCGGAGCGGAGATGGGGTTCGCGCACGTGGAAGCGGGGCCGCTGGTGCGCAGTTCGTACCACGCGGACGACTCTCACGCAGCCGCGATCTGTTAGAAGCGCGGGCCGCCGGACGCGAAACTTCAAAGCACCTCCTGGTTGCGCTTCGCGGCAGGCGCAGGTCGGTAGCCCTTTCTGATTCAACGCACACATTGCCGAGCCGCGACATTTCCGAGCCGCGACCGGAAGGGAGCGATGGCGGGCTTTTCCGAAGCCTGACAAGGCTAGGGCGAAGGTATGGTCGCCTGAACGGGCGGGCTCGAAGGGGCGCTCTCAGTGCCGTCCGAGGCCACGGCGGTCACCACATAATAGTACGTTTGACCGGCGCTAACCGAGGTGTCCTTAAAAGTTGTCCCTGAAATCCGCGATGAATTCAGCGGTGTGGTGAACGGACCCGTCGAAGCGGTCGCCCGGTATACGTTGTACGTCACATTCGGCGTCGTACTGGCTGTCCAGCTCAGAGCCGCCGCGTGCGCATTGTAGACAATACATGGCTGACCGTTGGCAGAGTTGACGACGCGCTGAATAGTGATCACGGTGCAGACGTGAAACGCTTCTACACTTGCAGTACACGCAGGGTTGCCAAGAGCCATCCCACTTGCGAGCGTAAAGTCCGTGCCGTTAATGACCCCGTCTCCGTTAATGTCACAAGGGCTTGTTTGAGCCCCGACCGGAGGTGAAACGCTAAGGAAACAGGCCGCCAGCGCACCAGCGATTCCCGTCCGACGCAGCGAACGCCTGGTCAAACGGTGGTTGCGATTTAAAATTTCCACGATACCTTTTCCTCCTTTGCCTGACACCATTCGTGAGCTGATTGGCTTACTGGCTCAATCGATTCTTAAATTATTATCCTGGCAAGTTGATTGCCCGGCACTACTGGCGAGCCGCCTCAAACACAGCTGTCACCGCATTGCTGTTGAGTTGATGATTATCCACTGTCATTATCTGCAGCTGCACGGGCACTGCGCCGAAAGTCATCGCCGCCGGCACGCGCACCCGAATCGCGTACACCCCCGCATGATCCGGAACACCTTGCACTGCTTCAACCCCCGCATACACATCGCTGAGCTTCACCAGAATTTTCCCAGGCAGAGACTCCGCGGCGGACCCCAATCCAGTTGCAAAGATCACAATCTGATCGCCCGGCTGTGCTGGATGCGCAGGCCTCCTGTAATTTCGCTCCATAACCAGATCGTCCGTCCCATAGAACGAAATTAATCCCTGATTCCGTTGCGAGTCGTCCACCGACAGGATTGTGGGGGCGGCTTCATCCATCCCCATCGTCACCGGTTGGGTCGATCCAAAACGGGATGTAATCGCCACCGACAACTGACTTTCTGTTCCTGTGGTCGGGCAAAGGAAGTCCACCCGATCCGCCGAACTGTAGAGCACGGCGACAGCCTGACCGTTAACCGCGACGCTTGTACCCCCGAGATCGAACGATCCGCCCGAAGGATCCGAGAGTTGAGAGCCGGATGTCGCCAGCCATTTGCCATGCAGTGTACCAATCGCACCCGGAGTGCATGACGAGGCAGGTAAGTCAACTGTGGGAAGGCCCGAGTCGACTTCGAGTTCGACCTGCTGCATCGACGATTGCCGAGCCGAGTTGCTCGCCGTGAATGTAATCCCATACTTCCCGGCTTGAGATGCGCGAGGAGTCCACTCAAACACTCCTGTCATCGGATCAAACGAAGCGCCGGCCGGAATCGACGTACCGTCCATCTGGGAAGGCAGCCCGGAGGGATCAACAGCGCTCACCTCGAAGGACATTGGGGCGCCGGCCTTTGCGACTAGTCTCCGCGGCGCCCGCAGCACCGGCGCTGAAGCCGCCACAACCAGAATCCTGTCCTGAACCGCGCCGGTATCAAGCGCGGCTGTGATCGTGACTGACTGCTGATTTGAACCAGGACTGGTCTCGGCCTGAAACGTAAGGCTGGATTGGTTCGGGCGCGTGGTGACAACTGCCGGAATAAGTACTTGCCGACTACTGCTATTGAGGGGCACCCGCGCGGATTGAGAGCTAGCCGCGACAAGCAACTCACACGTCACGGCGCCACCGGCGGTTACTGCTCGTGGTGAACAGTGCAAGGAGGAAGCGGTGTTAGCGAGAGCGGCGCTTCCCTCGGTCGCCTCGGGCGTCGATGTAGCGGCGACGCTGGCTGGCCGGGTTCGCCTGAGCGTGGACATGAGATTGGCGCCGCCTGTTCCGCTTGTGGCCGCTTTAAATGCGACCATCTGCATCGCCCATGCGGCGCCGCTGCTATTGCTTGCTGTCGCACTCCAGGACGCCTGTCGCGGAAACGACCTCGTCCTCGGTCATGTTCCCTACGAATGTCGAACGCGCCGTGTAGCCGGCTCCTGGGGCCGTCACGGTACGTCGCCGATACGCCTCCCGCGAAGAGCAGGTCGACGTCATTGGTCGTGGTAACCGTGCCGCTGTTCAGAGATCCGGACGCACCCGCTGCCGCCGCCGTCACATCGATCGGAGCCGTTTGCGCCACCCCGGAGTATTCGTCGGCGTAGACGATCCCATAGGAAGTGACTGCCGTGCCGAACGTCGCTGTCACCGTGTCGGCTCCCCCGCTGCGGTTGATCGTATAAAAAATCTGAGCCCTGGATTGGCTGTTGCTCCACAGCGTCGATCCGATGGCCGCTGTGTACGTATTGCCCAGGGAATCAGAAACAGCCGCGGTACCGGTGTTGTTCCAAATGAGATAGACCACAATGAGATTGCCGGCAGTCGTGGAAGAAGAAAATGTCGCGCTGCTCGTTTTCCCTGAAGTTACCTGATTGTCTTTCTCCTGAATGAACTTGGGTACGGCGGTGGTAACGGTCACGCCGGTGATGGTGGCGGTTTTCGAACTGCTGCCGAGGGTCGCGGTCACCGTCGCGGTCTGACTGCTGGTAAAGGTAGCCGCGGCGGTGGCGCTGAAGGTGGCGGTGGTCGCTCCCGCCGCTACCGTGACCGATGCCGGTACGGTGAGCAAAGTATTATTGCTCTTCAACGTCACGCTCGATCCGCCCGTCGGAGCCGCGTTGTTCAAAGTCACGGTGCACGTGCTGACGCCGCTCGGGCTGAGGCTGGTGGGACTACAGGTCAGCGCCGACACGAGAACGGGCGCCACAAGAGCGATCGTCGCAGTCTTCGAACTGCTGCCGAGGGTCGCGGTCACGGTTGCGGTCTGACTGATCGTGATGCCGGCTGCCGCCGTCGCGGTAAAGCTGGCGATGGTCGCTCCCGCCGCTACCGTGACCGACGCGGGTACGGTGAGCCAGGCGGTGTTGCTCGCCAGCGTCACGCTCGATCCCCCTGTGGGAGCGACGCTGCTCAGAGTCACCGTGCACGTGCTGGCGCCGCTCGGCCCCAGACTCGTGGGGTTACACGCCACGCCCGATAGCGATCCCGGCGCCACCAGAGCGATCGTGGCAGTCTGCGAACTGCTGCCGAGGGTCCCGGTCACGGTTGCGGTCTGACTGATCGTGATGCCGGCTGCCGCCGTGGCGCTAAAGGTGGCGGTGGTAGCTCCCGCCGCTACTGTGACCGATGCCGGTATGGTGAGCCAGGCGGTGTTGCTCGCCAATGTCACGCTCGATCCGCCCGCGGGAGCGCTCTGGGTCAACTTCGCCGTGCAGGTGCTGACACCGCTCGGCCCAAGGCTGGCAGGACTGCAGACCAGGCTCGACAGCAGCACGGGCGCCACCAGACTGATGGTAGCCGTCTTCGAACTGCCGCCCAGGGCCGCCGTAACGGTCGCGCTCTGATTGCTCGCGATGGAAGCTGCCGCCGTGGCGCTGAAGGTGGCGGTGGTGGCGCCGGCCGCTACCTTGACTGAAGCCGGCACGGTAAGCAAGGTATTGTCGCTCGTCAGCGTCACACTCGATCCGCCTGTCGGAGCGGCGGTGTTCAAAGTCACCGTGCAAGTGCTGACACCGCTGGGCCCGAGACTCGTGGGGCTACACGCCAGACCGGAAACCAGAACCGTCCCGCCGCCTGCCGCCGCCCCTTTGAATGCGACCAACTGCATCGCCCACGCCACGTTGCTATTGCTTGCGGTCGCACTGTAGGATCCTGTCGCCGACACCACCTCGTCCTCGGTCATGTTCCCTGCGAATGTCGAACGCGCCGTGTAGCCGGCTCCAGGAGCCGTCACGGTATTCGCCGATACGCCTCCCGCGAAGAGCAGGTCGGTGCTGTTGGTCGTAGTAACTGTGCCGCTGTTTAGAGATCCGGACGCGCCCGCCGCCGCCGCCGTCACATCGACCGGCGCCGTTTGAGCCACCCCGGAATATTCATCGGCATAAACGATCCCAAATGAAGTGACTGCCGTGGCGAATGTTGCCGTCACCGTGTCGGCTCCACCGCTGCGATTGATCGTGTAAAAGGTCTGAACCCTGTATTGACTGTTGTTCCAGGGTGTCGATCCAAGGGCCGCTATGTACGTATTGCCCAGGGAATCCGAAACAGACGCGGTACCAGTATTGTCCCAATTGAGATAGACCACAATGAGATTGCCTGCGGTTGTCGCGGAAGAAAACGTGGCGCTGCTTGTTTTCCCTGAAGTTACTCGATTGTCTTTCTCCTGAATAAACGAAGGTGTGGAACTGGTGACGGTCACCCCGGTGATGGTGGCGGTTTTCGAACTGCTGCCGAGGGTCGCTGTCACCGTCGCGGTCTGACTGCTGGTAAAGGTAGCCGCGGCGCTGGCGCTGAAGGTGGCGGTGGTCGCTCCCGCCGCTACCGTGACCGACGCCGGCACGGTGAGCAAAGTATTATTGCTCTTCAACGTCACGCTCGATCCGCCCGTCGGAGCCGCGTTGTTCAAAGTCACGGTGCACGTGCTGACGCCGCTCGGGCTGAGGCTGGTGGGACTACAGGTCAGCGCCGACACGAGAACGGGCGCTACGAGAGCGATCGTGGCAGTCTGCGAACTGCTGCCGAGAGTCGCGGTCACGGTTGCGGTCTGACTGATCGTGATACCGGCTGCCGCCGTCGCGGTAAAGCTGGCGGTGGTCGCTCCCGCCGCTACCGTGACCGACGCCGGTACGGTGAGCCACGCGGTGTTGCTCGCCAGCGTCACGCTAGAGCCGCCTGTGGGAGCGACGCTGCTCAGAGTCACCGTGCACGTGCTGGCGCCGCTCGGCCCCAGACTCGTGGGGTTGCACGCCACGCCCGATAGTGACCCCGGCGGTACCAGGGCGATCGTGGCAGTCTGCGAACTGCTGCCGAGGGTCGCGGTCACGGTTGCGTTCTGGCTGCTCGTGATGGAAGCGCCCGCCGTGGCGTTAAAGGTGGCGGTGGTAGCTCCCGCCGCTACTGTGACCGATGCCGGCACAGTCAGCAACTGATTGTTGCTCGCAAGCTTGACGCTCGTTCCGCCCGCGGGGGCGCTCTGCGTCAGCGTCACCGTGCACCTGCTGACACCGCTCGCGCTCAATGCCGTGGGCGTACAGCTGACGGGCAGAAGAGAAGGCACAACAATCGACCCGCTGCCCGTCGACGTAACACTCAGACCATTTCCACTCGAGTCAGTGCCCATTTCATTCGATATCTGAAGGGACGCTGTAGTTGTACCCGATGCGATTGTCGCGGTTACATAGGCGACTACGCCCGATGCGAGAGCGTTCGTGTTCATCCCCGTCACGATGCACGTAGCCACACCGGAACCGGATGCGCAGGAAAGCGTCTTTACCGCTGCCGACGTGGCAGGGCCGGGAGTGATTGAAATCGCTGAAATCTGGCTGGTCGAATAAGAAATCCTCCATTCGAGGCCCGCTGGCGCCGTGCCTGAAACAGTCAGCGTAGCGCTCAGGGTCGCTGTTCCGCCGGGGTTCACTACCGCCGATGAGAGGCTCAGATCGCTTGCTTGCGCAATTGATCCATAACCAGCGAGTGAAAACAACCCGGCCAATAATAACCCTGATCTTACGTACAAATATTCCCCCCGAGTCTCGCAGTACGCTACACAACTCTTCCGCAATCCAGACAGTGTCCGTCTTAGCGGATAATTCTCCCGCGTTGAAAGATCAACGTCGCCGTCTCTTCGTCACCGTTTTTACGGCCGCTGCCGGCCAATAATCACGGGTGGATTCCGGCGTCAACGTATTCGGAAAATTGCGGACTTCGTAAGAATTCGTTACCCGGTTGGGAAACGATTAATTGAATTTCCGGGGCGCGCAGAGGCGCCGACCCACGGTAACTTCCACGCACGTCACGATGCGGACGACGGGATGTCAGGTTCGCTGGCATTATCATCGGTACTATAAGTACCAATGATGAACCTATCAATTTGTAAGACAGGAATGCAATTAGCTCTTTGGTTAACAACGATTGTTAACTTGGCGGTTAGCTCCACGCGCTGAGACTAAGATAAGGATGAAAGAGCACTACTAAATAAAAGGCTCCGCCGCTGATGGGGAGCCTCACTATGCGGTGCGCCGGCGATCTGCTCGCCGGTGTCCGTTATGGTTACAAGACGTGTCTTCAATGGCGCGGTTACAAGTGTTATTTGTGACGAGCGCTAAGAGCTGCTTCGAAGGCCGTTGTCCGTACAGCGGACGGGACGACATAAGCAGTCGAAAAATCGAACGACGGACCGCGTCACCGTGTCTTTGCGTTATGTTTGTCTCTGTAGATATCGTGGCTGACCTTGTTCTGCTGGCGATTAACGGTAGCCTTCTCGCTGGCCGTCAGATGCCCCCCGTTCGCCGCGCGATCAACTCTGGTTTCCCGATTGATCCGGTGTTCCTTATTCTCGAGACGTCCGGCTTCGCCCGCCCTGAGTTGTCCTGATTTCACACCCTGGCCAATGCGCGCCTGCTGATCGGCTTTCCGGTGAGCGGCCTCCTGCGCCGGCAGAGTGGCCGTAAATAAAGCTCCAAGAGCCAGTGCCGTAAATAACCGATTCTTCATCGTTTTATCCCTCCGCTCTTTCATCAGGCAAGGCGCTGGCCAAAGTTCGTCTGTTCGCAGAAGAACATCTGTACCCGAACACACGTTGCGGAGCAAGGGAACCCGGGATTAACGTCAGTTCCCGGTGGTTAGCACGGCCCGGAAGCGCACGTTACCGCTCGTCATCCGTTCCCAGGCTTCATCGACACGCTCCAACGGAAACACCTCGTTCATCGAACGCACGCCTGAGAGCGCACTGAAGGCCAGCGTGTCTTCCGAATCGCTCGAAATTCCGGAATACCATCCTTTGACCGCCTGCGATTTCAGAAGCAGCTGAACGGGAGATATTTCAAGAGACGGCACCGCTCCGATGAGCATCATCGTGCCATTAGCCGCAAGCCCCCCTAATACTGACTTCATCGCATCGGCAGCGGTGACAGTAGCAAGTATCACCTTAGCCCCACCCAGCTTTTGCAGTTCTTCCGAGGGGTCGTCCGCCTGGCTGTCGATGTACTCGGCTGCCCCAGCTTCCGGGCGAACTCTTCTTTGTCTTTCCCGCGCGCGATCCCGACGGTACGGAAACCCATCTTCGCGGCGTATTGCACGCCCAGATGGCCAAGGCCTCCGAGCCCCATAACCGCTACAAGCTCCCCGGGTTTTGCGCCGCTGTTGCGCAGGCAGTTGAACGTGGTAACTCCCGCGCACATCAGGGGCGCCGCGTCCGTCGCCGACAGAGTTTCAGGCGCCGCGGCCAGCGCCGTGGCGGGCGCGATCATGTAGTCCGCGTAACCGCCGTCGGATGTGAGGCCCGTAACAAGTGTGGAAGTCTGGCACGCGAACGAATTACCGCGGCGACACGTGTAGCAGTAGCCACAATAACCGCCGTTCCAGCCCACACCCACGCGTTGTCCGGCAGTCCACGGAAGCACGCCGGGCCCGACCGCATCGATCACGCCGATGACCTCATGCCCGGGAACGCGGGGATATTGGAGGGGGAGCACTCCGTCTTTGACGATCGAATCGCTGTGGCACACGCCACAGGCCTGGACTTTCACTCTTACGGTTCCGGGGCCGGGCTCCGGAATGTCGCGTTCCACCATCTCGAACGGCCCTTTGGGGCGGGACACCTGGACGGCGCGCATTTTTGCCATAGGCTTCCAGTATCACCCGGCTCCGTTTCCAGGCCTCGTTTCAAAACAGCGACAACTGCTGGCTCGGTCTGGTCTTGTCTGTTTTTACACTCCGGCCGCCGACAGATGGGGAAATCGCCCGTTCGTGGCTGATCACGGCATCGAAATCCGCCGCCGGCTGCAACCGCTCCTCGACGACTCTGACAAACCGGTCCAGACGGCGGAAGCCCTCCAGCTTTTCGCCGCCATCCACCTTCGCCTGCGTCCAGTGAACGCCGCAGTACGCCAATCGATTCGTCGTACGTCTTGAGCGGCACCGGGAAAGGATGGCCGTCCTTTCCGCCGAGGGCGAACGAAAATCGCGCCGGATCCGAGAATCGCACCGGCGCACCGTGAACCACCTCCGCGACCATCGCGAGCGTCTGCAGCGTGCGCGGTCCCAGATTCTCCACCAGAAGCAAATCCGCGAACCCGTGGAGCTCGCGTTCATAAGCGACCGCCAGCACGGCGCCGAGCCGCTTCTCGTCGACATCCTCCGCGCCGCACGTCGTGATGCCGGGGCATACTCAAGTGCCGGACCTCCCGCAATGTCGCATCGGGATTCTCGCGCGCCATCGCCAGCAGAGCATCCCGAGCGGGCCGCGCCTCGCCATCGACCAGATTCAGGATCGTGCCCTGATGTTCGCCGGCGATCCCCGTGTGCGGCTCGTCGACGAAATCGCGGACGTTCGCGGAATGCCAGTGATAGCGGCGCGCCAGGCCCGAGTCTTCGTTCATTCCCTGTTGCACGACCGCCCATTCGCCATTCGCCGCCACGACGAACGAATGCAGGTAAATCTGAAATCCGTCGGCGATGCAGTTGTTATCGATTTTCGCGGTGAGGCGGCTGGTGCGGACGAGCGCGTCGCCGTCCAGACCCTGGCGATCGGCAAGCTCCCGCAACTCATCCGGAGTCCGGCGCGATTGTTTGCCCCGCCCACCGCAAACATAAAGTCCCAGTTCCGCCGCGCGCGGATTGAGGCCGCGCTTTAAAGCGCTCATGACGGAAGTGGTGATGCCGGAGGAGTGCCAGTCCATTCCCATCACGCTGCCCAGCGCCTGGAACCAGAAGGGGTCGCTGAGACGCGAGAGTAATTCCGAATGGCCGTAATGCAGGATGATGCTCTCGGCGATCGCCGTGCCGAGCTGCGTCATCCGGCTGGCCAGCCACGCGGGCACATGACCGCCGTGCAAAGGCAGGTCCGCGAATCCCGGAACGCTTCATTTCGGCCTCATGACATTTATATAGCAAGGCGCGCCTGACACGGATTCGTCACACAACATTCAATAAGCCGACATGGATTCCACCCTACACTGACTCGCTGAAGGGGAATCCATGGCTACGGCAGCATCACCCGCATTAGAACAGAAAATGTCCCGCAATCCGGGGACGATCGGCATGATCGTATTCGGTATCGCGATCCTCGTCGGCATCATCTATACCGGCGTCAGCATCGTCCGCGACCTTGGCACAGTTCAGAGTACTTCTGCTTTTGCATTTCTCCTGCTCGGCGTTGCGTTGCTCACTGCGCTCGCTTTTGAGTTCGTGAACGGCTTTCATGACACGGCAAACGCCGTGGCGACGGTCATTTATACCCATTCGATGGAACCGCACATAGCCGTGGTCTGGTCCGGCTTCTGGAACTTCGTGGGCGTGCTGACTTCCTCGGGCGCTGTCGCATTCAGCATTATCTCCCTGCTGCCTGTGGAATTAATTCTCCAGGTGGGAAGCGGATCGGGATTCGCAATGGTCTTCGCCCTTCTGATTGCCGCGATTCTCTGGAACATGGGAACGTGGTACTTCGGCCTGCCCGCATCGAGTTCACACACCATGGTCGGCTCGATCATCGGAGTAGGCATCGCGAATCAGTTGATGAATCCCAAACAGGGGACAAGCGGCGTCGATTGGGATCAGGCGCTCAAGATCGGCCAGAGCCTGCTTGATCTCTCCGCTGATCGGTTTCTTCATGGCGGCGCTGATTCTCCTCGTGGCGAAGATGGTGATCAAGGACAAGCGGCTTTACGAGGCGCCCGTAGGTACGGAGCCCCCGCCGTTCTGGATTCGCGGCCTGTCTGATTCTGACTTGTACGGGCGTGAGTTTTTCCCACGGATCGAACGACGGCCAAAAGGGCATGGGACTCATTATGCTGATCCTTGTTGGTACGGTACCCACGGCCTATGCTCTGAATCACGCCGTAACCACCGCTCAGACCGCGGATTATCTGGCGGCGTCTCAGCAGACCATGCAGGTAGTCGGCAAGTATGTCAGCCCGAACGCAGTCGTGGGCGACGCGCGCGACGATCTCACGAACTACATCAACACAAAACAATTCAACGGCAACACCATGCTGGCTCTGCGCCAGTACATCAATGATGTGGGCAACGAAGTAGCCGACTACAAACAGCTGAAAAGCGTTCCGACCAATCAGATGGCCAACGTCCGGAACGAGATGTATGTGATCAGTGAATCGATCCGGCTCATCGAGAAATCCGGAAAGACTGAGTTCTCGGCCGACGACAAGAAAGTCCTCGCGAATTACAAGAAGCACCTCGATCTCGCAACCAAGTTTATTCCGACCTGGGTGAAGGTGGCCGTGGCAATTGCGCTCGGTCTGGGAACCATGATCGGCTGGAAGCGCATTGTGGTGACAGTCGGCGAGAAGATCGGGAAGGATCACTTGACCTACGGGCAGGGCGCCGCGGCGGAAATCACAGCGATGGTCACGATCGCCACAGCCGACTCTCTGGGGCTTCCGGTCAGCACCACGCATGTGTTGTCGTCCGGTGTAGCCGGCGCGATGGCGGCAAATCATTCGGGAATTCAGTTCGAGACCGTCCGAAACATGCTGATGGCCTGGGTGCTGACTCTGCCCGTCGCCATGCTTCTGTCGGCCTTCCTGTTCTGGGCGTTCCACGCGATCTCTGGTTAAAGGAGCGAACTCGATGCCAACCTCGGAAGTTCAGGCGGAACTGGACGAACTCCTGGCGGGATATAAGACCGCCATCGACGAGTGGATTGCCGCGATCCGCAAAGAAGAGGATTTCGCGACGCCGGACCACTGCATGAAAGAGTGGGAAGCATGGGATCAGGCGGGATTCAAAGAGGAAGAGGCCCGGGACAAGGCGAAGACGGCGCGCCAGGCGTATGCCGACGCGCTGCGGAAGAAGCTCTACAACTTCTGATTCAGCCGCTCCCGCCGCAATTGCTCCAGTTCGAGCTTTAACGGGCGCCAGTATTCGCGATCTTTGCGCCGTGCTTCGCCTTCTTCCTCCTCGATCGCCTGCGCGACTTTCTCGATCTCGCGCTCGACCGCGCCGGTTATGGCGGGTCGAACTGATTCGAGTTGGCGGGCGATCTCGGGGTAAGTTGTCGCCAATTCAATGAGCAGTTCCGATGTGCGAAGTTCGCGGAACCAGAATTCGATCAGGGCCTGCGGCGTTCGCGTGTTCCGGGCAAAATAACTTCGTTCCAGCAGCCTGGTAATCATTGGCCAATCGTTATCGCGTTGCGTTTTCTTTGCGTCCACGAGATCTTCCAGAGCAAGAAGATCAACCGGCTCCCCGGCTACCTCGATCGTGGTGCGGCGTCCCCAGAGAGTTTCGAAGTCCGGGCCGCCCCGATGGCCCGGGTCGAACGGCGGAACGGCGATGGACTCCGCTTCGAGATCCGCGAGAGCCGTGCGCAAATGTCCGAGGTTTTCAGGATCGGCCAGAATCAGGAGATCCAGATCCCGACTGAACTCCGCCGCGCCGTAGAACACGCACGCCTGGCCCCCCATGAGCAGCGTTCGCGCGCCACTCTTCCGGATCGAAGAAAGGGCTTTGAGTATCGGGCTCCGGTTCAAGCGATCCCCCGAGGGCAAGCCATGTCTCCCAGAGTCGCATGGATTCGATAAATCGCTCCTCCGGAGTGAGGCGGTACCACTCGGCCCACTCTTCTCCGACCAGTTCCTCCGGTTGAATTCGATCCGACGTTGTACCCACGCAGTTTCACTTTAGCGCGTGGCCCTATCCGCATGTTTGCAGACACTTACCGAGCCACGACCGGAAGGGAGTGTTCCATGGCCCGCTGCGGGCAGCCAGAGCGGATGAAGACACGCTGCCGGTGTGGGGCCAGGGCTTTGCCCTGCCGCCGAGCTTCCGCTCGGCGCGGAGCTTTATGTCAGCGCCGGTAGCGCCGGCGATCCTTGTCGCCGGTTGCCCTGCCAACTGCGTCTTCGACAGAGTGTCGGCTGTAACGGAAAGCGCCGCAGCCTGAAATACCTCCGTTTTTTGCCGGAAATCCCACCCTCGCTCTCTCATTTTCGAGAATTCCTGCCGATATGTAGACAGGAAGGTGAGCCTGCAGTGTTGATTCATAGCGGTGCGGCGGTTCTCATTGCTCTCGGCCTGAGCGTTTCGCTGCCCGCCGAGAGCATTGAAGGCGTCGTCGTCATCAGGAAAAGATTGACCAGACCCCGCGTGACTGCGTCCCTGCCGCTCTACGCGCGGGGTACGCCGGTAGAACTCGACTCCGATCCTGCAACAGAACCCCTCGCATATGAGCGTTCGCGTGTAGCCGTCTACGTGGAGGGTTCGTTTCCGGCGTCTCCGGCCACACCGCTGGCAAAAATGGAACAGACCGGCCGCCGTTTTTCTCCGGAACTGCTGGTCGTTGAGGCCGGATCGAGGGTATCATTTCCCAACGCCGACCCCATCTTTCACAACGTCTTTTCGCTCTCGAAGCCGAAGATATTCGATCTCGGCAACTACCCGAAAGGGGACACGAGGGTGGTCACGTTTTCCCAACCCGGAATCGTGTACGTCAACTGTCATCTGCATTCGAATATGACCGGAACGATCGTCGTCGCTCCCAACAGATGGCACACTACGGTGGACCGCAATGGAGCCTTCGTCCTCGACGATATGCCGCCGGGCGAATACACGGTCGTTGCCTGGCACAAGTCGGCGGGATTTTTCCGTCGGCAGGTTCGGATTGTCCCCGGCCAGGTCGGAAAAGTCGAGTTCCTCATCCCGGTCGATGAAAACGGGCGCCGGCTCGATCAATCGACGCCAAGGTGATCCGATGCGCTTCAGAACCCGTGTTTTTCTACTCTGTTTTGTTCCATTCGCTGTGCTTCTGACAGGCAGCTTTTGCACGATCCAGCAACTCGTCCAGAAGACGGCAAGGAATGGGCTGATAGCGTCCTTGCGCGAGAATCAACTGGCGATGGCGCGTCTCCGTTCGCGCAGCGATCTCCAGAACAGCCGCTTTCTGCGCGTCGCCGGCGAGAACGCCTCGTTGAAGGCAGGACTCCAGATCCTGCTCGCGAATCGTGACAGTTCCTACGCCAGGGAGACGGTGGTGGATCAGCTGCGCGAGCTGTGCAGCCAGATGGGTTTTGATTTCCTGCTGGCGTCGGATCCGGACGGCAAGCCTCTGGCCGGAGTCATTCGGACGGATTCCGGCCTCCAGCCGCTTGCCGCCCTGCCGGAAAACGGAACGTTCTACCGAATCGCGTCCGTGCCGATCGACCAGGGCCAGGACAACATGGGTCAACTCTCGGTGGGCGAGCGCTTCGATCTCGCGGAGTTCAACACGCCCACCGTGCTCCTCCGGAATGGCCACGTCCTTGGAACCAGCCTCGCCGGCATCGCTCCCGCGGAAATCGAAGACGCGCTCCGAAGTTGTCGCGCCGACGAATGCGATGTTCGCCTGGGCGGCCATAAATTCATCTCTCTGACTTTCGAGAGCGGCTCTTTCGGCGGCGGCTACTCAATCCGGATTCTGCAGAATGTGGACGCCGCCAACGAGCCGATCCAGACCGTTCTGAATCGAGTCTTCGTCGGCGCGGCGGTAGCAGCCCTTTTCGCCGCTCTGCTGTTCAGCGGACTTTCCGCCCAGAACATCGTCAAGCCGATCACGGCTATGATTTCTCATCTGCGAAACAGCGAGAACACAGGATTACTCCCGGAATTCAGCGGTGATTCCTCATCCATTCGCGAGATCCGGGAACTCATGTCCAGCTTCAATCGCGCGGCCGGCTCGATTCGGGAGGGACGCCAGAGTCTTCAAAACGCGTACGTCGAGTTTGTCGGAGCTTTGGCGAACGCTCTCGATGCGCGCGATTGCTACACCGCGGGCCACAGCGGAAGAGTCAGCGCTCTCTCCTGCGCCACGGGCGAGGCCATGGGCGTACGCGGAGAGGAACTGAACGATCTTCGTATCGGGGCTCTTCTGCATGACATCGGCAAGATCGGAATCGCCGACTCCGTTCTCCAGAAACCCGGCAAGTTGACCGAAGAGGAGTTCGCCATCATCAAGCAGCATCCGGAAATCGGACGAAGAATTCTCGAAGGCGTGCACGCATTCGCGGCATACCTTCCCGCCATCGAACTCCACCACGAAAACTGGGACGGCACCGGATATCCGCGGGGCGAATCCGGCGAAACGACGCCCCTCGCCGCCCGCATCATTCACGTCTCAGACGCCTACGATGCGATGACCACGGACCGGCCTTACCGCGCCGGCATGCGTCACGAGGAGGCGATCGCCGTGCTGCGCAAATTTGCCGGACGTCAGTTCGATCCGCGAGTCGTCGACGCTTTCGTGGTTATCTCATCCGGCTTTGCGGCCGGCACGGACGAGCGGCGGGCAGCATGAAACGCCGCAGACCGCCGTGGCCCTGTTCGCGTTCTGTCTCCTGCCGCTGCCCACGTTGCTGGCCCAGGAAGCGAGTTCCGGAATCGATCTGCGCGCCACTGTCAGCGCGGAAGCGCTGTATTCCGATGACTTGACGGGCGGTGTTCGGTCTGTGCTCTATCCGGTGTGGAAGATCGGCGAGCACTGGAACTTTTCGGGCGCGGTGCAGCTGATCTCGCGGCCTTACTTCTACGAAGACCTCACAACGCAGGGCTACGGCCTGAAGGCACAGGTCCTGCAGGCCGCTCTCGGATACTCGAAGGTCTGGAAAAACGCTTCCGTGGTGGTGCGGGCCGGGCAGATGCCGTCGGCCTTCGGCGCATTCCTCCTGCGCTACGATGACGCCGACAATCCCCTCATCCAGATGCCCATGGGATACGGCTACTACTACGCTCCCGTGACGACGTCCGGCTTAATGGGCGCCCAGGCCGACGCAACTCTGGGAAAGTGGGACGCGCGAGTCCAGCTCGTCAATTCATCGCCGTCGAACGCGCGAAGCATCTTCGCAAAGGATCAATACGGCAACTGGGCCGGCGGCGTCGGATACACCATCCGGCAGGGATTGCGCGTCGGTCTTTCTTCTTATCGAGGACCTTATCTCGACCGTCAGGAACCCTTCTTCCGTCCCGGTGAAGCGGAACCGAAGGACTTGCCCGCGACGGCGGTCGGAGCTGACGCCGAATGGGCGCGTGGCCACTGGAACCTCAATGGCGAGTGGCAGCACTTCGATATGACCTACCATCGTGCTTCCCACGTTTCGCGAGGAAGCCGCGTACTTCGAAGCGAAAAGAGTTCTTCATCCGCGATGGTATCTGGCAGCGCGAACGGGATACCTTCACACGAGCGCTCACTCCGGCGGAGAGACTTACGAGGCGGCGATCGGGTTCCGTCCGAACGCCCGGCAATTGATCAAAATCGACTACATCGTGGAACGCGAAAGCAAGTCCGGGCGAGATCGACCGGGTCATGGGCGTCCAACTTGTGACGATGCTCCATCCGCTTTCGCTGGCCTGGCGATAGGCCGCGGGCAGCAGTCCGACGCGCAAGCGACAATCCCGTTCGCCATCGCGTTCTGAATCAGATCAACGAGCCCGGCGATGAATAACGGATGCGTTCCGGCCGTTCCTGCGCGCACAAACTCGATGCCTCGTTCTTTGGCGATCGCAGCGGCTTCGATGTCGAGGTCGTAGATCACTTCCATGTGATCGGAAAGAAAGCCGATCGGCACGACCACCAGGCGCTTCGCGTCTGTCGTCCGGATATAGTCTCCGATATCCGGCCCGAGCCACGGCTGCGACGGTGGTCCGCTCCGGCTCTGGAAAGCCAGCTATCGCCTCCCCCAATCCGAGCGCTCGGTTCACCCTCCCTGAAGCCTCGCGCAGCTGGTCTTCATAGGGACTCGACTGCGCCATCGAAACCGGGATACTGTGCGCGGTATAAACCACCTCCGCGCCAGGAAGCCGCGATAAAGCCTCCCGCACCCGATCGATCATCGTGTCGATAAACCCGGGGTGGCTCCAGAACGGCGGAATCTTCTCGATCACCGGAGCGCCTTCGACCAGAGCCCGAGCCGCCTCGATATCCTCCCGATACTGCCGGCATCCGGAATAAGATCCGAATGCCGAGGTCGCAAGCGCGATCGCCGAACGGACGCCATCGTCGCGCATCTGCCGCACGGTATCGGCAAGCATCGGATGCCAGTTCCGATTTCCCCAGTAAATCGGGAGCCCCACCCCTGCCGCTTTCAATGCCGCCATCAACGCCCGGCATTGATCGTTGATCGGACTCCGCCCGCCGAAATGGTAGTAATGTTCGGCAACCGCCAGCATGCGCTCTCGCGGAACATTCCTGCCGCGCAGGACGTTTTCGAGAAACGGAATGACATCCTCACGCTTCTCCGGGCCTGCCGAAAGAAACAATCAGCAGCGCGTCGCTCATTTATTGGATGCCACCAGCGCGACAGGGCGGATCGGCGACGCGGTGCCGCCGCGAATCTTCAACGGCGCGGCGACAAACAAAAACTCGCTGGCTCCAGACTCCGCCAACTCTTCCAGGTTCAAGCACTCAATGATATGAATGCCGCTCTCCACCAGCAGATGAACATGCACCGCCATCGCCGGGCTCGGCATAAATTCGAATGGCGCGGTCTCCGATCCGGCCGCGAAGATCTTACGGGCACTGAGCCACTGCGCGCCTTCGAGCGCCGGGCCCGGACTCCTGACCTCGGAAATGAACCGGCCCGGATCGTTCCAGTAGCGCGACCAGCCCGTCCGCAGTAACACCACGTCCCCCGCCCGGATCTCGACGCCGGCCGAATCCAGATGGGCCGGCGTAATCACAAAATCGACCGGCAGAACGTCCAAACCTACCAACCGCGCGATATCGAGAAGGACCCCGCGACGGAAAATCGGCTGAATCGTATCGACCGAGAGCCGCGACACGCCGTTCGCATAACTTTGCAGCTCAGCCGGATCCTCGCCGCCGTGCAGTTTTCCGTTCGCGGAGTAATGGCAAAGAGCGTCGATATGCGTACCCGTATGCGTACTCAAAGCAATCGCCTCGGCGGCCGAACTGGCGCCGGCGGCATTCACAAACTCTCCGTGTTTCTTGCTCAGGCTGTACAGATAAGGGGCATGCAGCGGGTAGTGCGGCATACCCGTGAAATACGGCTGCGCCAGATCGATAACCCGGCATCGGCCGATCGATTCGGCAAGCTCGGTAAGAGCGGACAAGACTTCAGTGTAATTAACGCTTGTCGTCCGGATGAGTATCGACGTGAGCCTGATCGAGGGCGCCGCGTACTTTGTCGCGTGTCTTGTCCAGACCGCGATCAATCGCCTTCCCCGCCCGTTTTGCATCAGCCTCGGCCTGCGCGGCCGCTATGCGGGTCTGTTCTTTCACCTTTTCCGCCGTTTCGCGCGCCTTCTCCCGATCCTGTTCCGCCTGGGCGCGGGCGCGCTCGTCCTGGCTTGGCGTGCAGGCTCCAAGTGCGATCGCGCAAAAAACTAAGGCCGCTATTTTCACGCCACTATGCGATGCAAGCGAATGACCAAACGCGCTAAGTAATTGAGAGCGGTCCGTCGGCTCGGGAAAGCTGCATGAGCATCGGCTCGCGTCCCTTGACTGCGCTGTTCGAGGCGGAGTCCAGTCCCACCGTGTAGAAAATGCCGCCCACAATCGCCGAGATCAGCAAAATCCCCGCAAACACAAACTCATTCTCGAAGACGATCCTCGCCCAGTAGGCCAGAACGATCGGCAGCAGCAAAACGGGCGCCGCCCAGATGCTTAAAGCCTGTATCTTGTTCGCCATCTGATTCATCTTTCCCGGATCCATTGCCCGCGGTATCCGGACGGAGCAGATGTTTCCCATGGCGAACCAGTAGAGCGAGGCGATCAGGATGACCACCATGGTTTCGGCAACTTTTCCTGGCGACATCGGGATACCAACCGCCTTTCCGACCACCGCCACCACCACAATCTGCGGCAGGAGAAGCAGTGCGACCGTCAGGTTCTTCGCCACCAGCACGGAGCGGAACTTGACCGGCCATGAAAAATATCCCTGAACTGCCGAGCGATCGAACCCGAAGGCGTTCCAGTAGCTGATCGGCCCCAGCATCAGCAGTCCATACAAAGCGATCAGCGTCAGGGCGTTCTGCAGGAGGAACGAATCCGGATCTTCCCTCCGCAGCGCCGGCAGAAAGAGCGCCATTCCGAAAAAGCAGGACATCGCGTAAACCATCCGGAACCGCGGAATGCGCGCCAGTGTGCGCAACTCTTTCTCGACGAGAGCCGCGATCGGGTCCGGCAGTATCCGGGAGGGCAGCCGGAACAGCCCTTCGGCGACGCCGTCGCTTGCGGCATCGCTCTCGCGCCGGCCCAGCGCGTTCTCCTCCGATTGAAGGCCGCGTTCGAATTGCCATCTGCCCCAGACATAAGCGCCGACCAGGTAAAGCAGTGCAACAGCAAGACCCCATCCGGCTGGATCCCCCAGCATCAGCCGAGCCGTCGCCGCCCATGGCCAGAAGATCTGGGCGGGCGCGAAGCGGATGAAACTCGCCTTCCCGACGTGCATAAAGATCAAGGCCCGGAAACCCAGCCCCGTCGCGACCAGCAGAAGCAGCATCGCCTCTTTGAGCCTGGTTCGCTGAAAGAATCTCTCCATCAGGCTGCGGGTCCCGGCCGAAAGCAGGACATTGAGCGCCACGAAAATCGCGAAGCCGGAAATCGCCAGGGGCGCGGCTTTCGCGCCGTACAAAGGATTCCGCATCAAACCGATCGCCGCCGCGGCGGTGAGAATCACCATCTCCGGCATGTTCGTCAGCCGCAGCAGAATCTCAACCGTAAACAGCTTGCCGCGCGGAATCGGATAGATCAGCAGCTTCTGCGTATCGAGAGAAGCTCCAAACCCGGCCGTAACCACCGGCGTGAGCTGCCAGTAGAGCATGACGAAAAGCAGCCCCGACGAGAGCGCCGGGATGAAGTTCGCGGCCTCATCCGGATCGGCGAAAAAGAACATCACGCCCGCCCCCAGAAACGTCCAGAAGCCGTAGAACAGCAGGCTGGTGATCAGCGGAAAATACAACTCCCCCGCGACGCGACCGGCTCCGCGGCCGCATGCTCAAAAACTGCGCGCGCAGGATCGCGCCGATTATTTGGAACCGCCTGAACCCGGCCTCGGACCGGTTGCATGGGGACGGATAATATCGTCGATCAGGTCGGGTTTCGACTTGTCGCGTACCAGATGCGGATACTTCCCTCCGCCGTGGTAATCCATGCTCATGGTCTTGAAATACTCGCCATCCTTCGCGATCAGCACGACGGGCGCGGTACTTTTCACCGCATCGGCCACTGCGTGGCGGAGCACGTCCGGGCTGAACTGCCTTCCATTGACCGCGATAATCTTCATCGCCGGCGCGAGACCCGCTTTAAACGCCGGAGTGCCCAGGCGAACGTCGATCACATCGCCGTCCTCGTGCGCAATGAGGCCGAGCGAATACGAGAGGTTTACGTTCTTCCGCACCTCTTCGCGGGTCTTCCAGAATTCCGATCGTTCGGATGTATAGGTCAGCTTGTAGCCGCCATTGACGATTCCGTTCAAGGGAGCGTGCGCCGAGGTCGTTTGCAGCCGTTCGTTCAGGAACGCGGCCCAATCGTAGGGCTCAACGGAGTTCAGCGTTTTGACGACATCTTCGAACGTGTAAGGCTTCACCTCCGGGCCGGTGGATGGCGGCCCGGCCCACGCTTTGCAGAAATCGTCTATCGATTTTGTTCCTTTGCTCAACGTCCGCAGAGTGACGTCGACGTCGAGCCAGATCAGCGTTCCTTCGTCATAAAAGTCCGTGCCCCGCCGGAGGTCGGCGTAATCGTCCCGGGCGTTGTAGAGCACAGGCGCGGCCACGGCCGTATCTTCCAGCGGACGCCATTCCCGCCCGCTCTCGTTATCGAGCGCCGCGGCGTCCCGCGCAAGCGAATCCAGAAACTGCTGCGGAGTTCGCAAATCGCTCCGGGGCGCGAGAACCTCGCCCAGATACTCGGTCAATCCTTCGTAGACCCAGAGGAGATCGTCCTTCATCGGCTCGCTGTAATCCGGCGTGGCCAGACCGGCCGGACGGCGGAATTTTCCGTTCCACGAATGAACGAACTCGTGCGAGAGAAGGGAGGCGTCCACCACTCGCGCGCCGTCGTCCACCAGGCTGTCCTCCTCGGTGCGGTCGTCGCTCGATTCGTGATGCTCCAGTCCGAAGTGCGCCACGTGATCGCTCAGGGTGAGCAGGAAATGGTAGTCGCGATAGTGATGCGCGCCGAAGAGCGTGTTCGACTCCCGCACGAGATTGCGGTAATGCTTCACCTCATCGTCCGTGATCCGAGTCGCCCGCTCGCTGTCCGCGGCGATGTCCAGAAAGTGAGGAACCGGGCCACCGGGGCTCAGGTCCACGATCTTGTAATAGACTCCGGTCTGCACCGGCGAATCGATCAGCGTCGTAAGCGACGACGGCTTGAAGGTGATCTCGTTTCCCGACTCATGGTCGACCGGCAGCGCCGTCCCGTAATGCCAACCAGAAGGAATCTTCAGGTTGGCCTGGTATTCAATCTGATCCGAAGGAGCGCCCTTCGGGTACAGCAGCACCTGATTCCAGCTCAGAACCGCGAGCTGTGACGTGATCGACGAGCCGGATGAAAACCCTCCCGCGTCCGGCGGCGAAATGAAATCGATCGCTACATCCAGGGTCGAAACGCCCTGCGGTACGTCGATATGGAACTCGAAGATGTTCACGTCGTCGCGATGCCACGGAACAGCCTTGCCGTTCGCGGTCATCCGGATGCCGGCCAGATCTTCGATCGGTCCGGTCGGGGCGTGCTCTCCGGGAATCCACTTCGGATAGAGCAGCGACATCGGCCCCGGTTTGACCGGAAACTGCATCTTTGCGTGCAGCAGGCGTTGCGGCGCATCGCTCGCATCTACATTGATACGAATCGGGCTAAGCCGAATTGGCGGAGCCTGCCCAAAAGCAACTGCCGCGGCGAAAAAGGGAAGCGCGAATCGAATCTTCATGCCAGCCACTCCAATTTGTCGTATTCCCGTCCTCCGCCAACGTTGCGGACAAAAACGTCTTCCAGCGTTTCGGAACCGGTCCGCAAATCCTGCATCCGGCCTTCCGCTACGATCTTTCCTTCATTGATGATCGCGGCGTAGTCGCAAAGCCGCTCCACAACTTCAAGTACGTGGGACGTCAGGAAAATGGTTGCGCCGTGCCGCACCTGATCGAGCAGAATGTCTTTCATCAGACGCGCGCCGACCGCGTCGACGCCTTCGAACGGCTCGTCCATCAGGAACAATTCTGGCCGATGGATCAGCGATGCCGCCATTGCGATCCGCTTCCGCATGCCTTTCGAATACTCGGCGATCAGCTTACGGCGCTCGTTCGCCAGTTCGAAAAGTTCGAGGAGCTCCTGCGCCCGCTGGCGGGCGAGCGGCCGCGGCAGGTTGTACATGCGGCCTACGAATTCGAGGAACTCCGCGCCGGTAAGGCGATCGAAGAGGAGAGACTCGTCCGGAACCAGTCCAATGAGCTGCTTGATCGCCATTTCCTCGCCCGGCATGGGCAGCCCGAGCAGTTCGATCGATCCCGAAGTGGCCGGAATCAGGCCCGTCAGCATGCGAATCGTGGTGGACTTCCCTGCCCCGTTCGGTCCGAGGAAGCCGAAAAACGAACCGCGCGGAACCGTAAGAGTGAGCCCGTCTACCGCCGCTTTCCCGTTATAAACCTTCCGCAAGTCCCGGACGGCGATAGCGGGCGTGAGGTGGGGCATGGAAAGAATAATGTTACCCGAGAGCCGGTCCTGGTTACGCGGCGAACGACAGCATCACTGGCGCTCTCTCAGGACGCGCCGGATATTTCTCTGTCCGTGCATAAACTGGGACGACCTCAAGCGGGGCCTTGTCTGGCCGGTACACAATGGCGTAGTTGGGATACCGGCCCAGATTCCAAAAACGAAGGGAGCGGGATGTAAGGTCGGGGCGGGAATGGCCGCGCATCGGGGACTCGGCAACGAACGCGCAGGCATCGTGGATCGCTTGTTCTACGCGATCGGCGGCTTCTTCGCTGTCCCCGGCAATATACGACCATATGCCGAAAATATCCGCTTTGGCAAAAGGCGTGAGAACATAAACGCTCATCGTCTGGACAAGCGCCAGTCGTCTTTCATCGCCTGAATCTCGCGCCGGGCCTGAGCGCCGTCAATCAGTTCGCCGCGCTCCGCCTGTAGATAACCTTCCTCAATATGAGCCGATAACGTCTGGCGTTCCTCGTCGGTCCAGCGTTCCTCAGCGTCTTGCGCTTCAAGGGCGCGGCGCAACACATCCTCGGCGCTGGTGTAGGCGCCGCTGGAAAGGCGCTTGTTAATGAGCGTTTCAAGATCGGGGGGGACGTTTAGCTGCATTGGTGGTTCTCCCTTCTCGCTTTCATGGTAGCCTTGCCACGGTTTGATTGCGGCGTCGCGTCAGGTGCACTTGTCAGCATAAGTGCCCCTCCGGAGTGGCCGGCATCAGGCCCGTCCGCAGATCCCGGACGGCGAAATATGGTACCTGCAATCAGGGATGGAGGGCGGGCACCCAGGAGATCAGGTAAAACACGGCGAAGAAACCCCAAACCGGGGCCAGCAACCGAAGGCAGGCCGTTAAAGGAGCAGGCAACCGGAATTGCCAGGCCAGAATGCTAAGCACCGCCGCGACAGCGATGGCGAGGGGCCCGTTCCGGGATTCCCACTACGCGGGGCCGCCGTCAGCCGCAGGTAAATTGCCCCGGCGAGCAGCGCAAGAGCGACGACAAGCTGTATGTACCGCTGAGGCCCCCACAATGGGGGCCGGTCAGGAAAGGCCGGATGAACGTCCTTCGGCGGCGGTTGGCTTAAACTGCCGATCATGCTGTTCCATCGACTCATTTTGTCCCTTACAGGTGAAGCGCAACAACCCGCTGCTTTCGCTGCCCGGATCTGTTTCACTCCGCGGAGCGCATTTTATCGAAATTTATCCCCGCCTGTTAACCTAATCATTTAAATGACAATTGAAGAGATCCGCGAGCTCATCCAGCTCGTTACCGATACAGGCGTGGCCGAACTGGAAGTGCAGCGCGGCGAAAACCGAGTGCGGATTCGGCGGTCCTTTGGCAGCGAAATAACCCCCTTCTACCAGGCTCCGGCCGTCTCTCCTGTCGCGGCGCAGGCCCCACTCGCTCAGGCTCCGAAGGCGGAAGCTCCCCAACCGGAGACGCAGCTCGTCTACGCAAAGAGCCCCATCGTCGGCACCTTTTATGAAGCCGTCTCTCCCGAATCGCCGCCCTTCGTGAAGATCGGCGAGCAGGTCACGCCTGGCACCGTGCTCTGCATCATCGAATCGATGAAGCTCATGAACGAAATCGAGGCCGAAGTGGCGGGGATCATCGAAACCAAACTCGTTCAGAACGGCCAGCCGGTGGAATACGGAGAAGCCCTCTTTGGCATCCGGCCCGTTTAACAAAATACTGATCGCAAATCGCGGGGAGATCGCGCTGCGCGTCATCTGCGCCTGCAAGGATCTCGGCATTCCCACGGTCGCGGTTTATTCAGAAGCCGACCGCAACAGTCTCCCGGTCCGCTTCGCCGATCAGGCGATCTGCATCGGGCCGCCGAAAAGCGCTCGCAGTTATCTGGATATTCCTTCGATCATCAGCGCCGCCGAAATCACGCATGTCGATGCGATCCATCCCGGATACGGCTTCCTCAGCGAGAACGCGAATTTCGCGGAAGTGTGCAAGGAATCGGGCATTAAATTCATCGGACCGACGCCCGATGTGATTGCGTCCATGGGCATCAAGGAACGCGCCCGCGCCATTATGAAAGAGCATGGCGTTCCGATTCTGCCTGGTTCCGCCGGGGCTCTCTCCAGCGCGGACGAAGCTCTTCGAGACCGCTGAAAAGATCGGCTATCCCGTCATCCTGAAAGCCTCCGCGGGTGGCGGCGGACGCGGTATGCGCGTTGTCAATAAGGCCGAGGATTTGCCGGCGCTTCTCGCCCAGGCGCAGCAGGAAGCGGGCGCATCGTTTTCGAGCGCCGACGTCTATCTCGAAAAATATATCGGCGCGCCGCGGCATATTGAGTTTCAGCTTCTTGCCGACGAGCATGGGAACGTGGAAATTCTCGGCGAACGCGATTGCAGCATCCAACGCCGCCACCAGAAGCTGCTCGAAGAATCGCCCTCTCCGGCTCTGCGTCCCGAAGTGCGCGACAGGGTTGTGGAAAGTCTTCGCAGAGCCTTTCGCGCGATCGGATACAGCAATGCGGGTACGGTCGAGTTTCTGATGGACGAGAAGGGCGACCTCTACTTTATCGAGGTGAACGCGCGTATTCAGGTGGAGCATCCGGTCACGGAGGCGGTTACCGGCGTCGATCTCGTGAAGGCCCAGATTCGCATCGCGGCCGGGGAGAAACTGGAGGACATTCTCGGAGGCCCTATCCAGTTCCGCGGCCACGCCATCGAATGCCGCATCAACGCCGAACATCCAGAGACCTTTACCCCATCGCCTGGGCGCATCACCGGGCTGAACCTTCCCGGCGGAATTGGTATTCGCGTCGATACACATGCCTTTCAGGACGGCGTCATCCCGCCTTACTACGATTCGCTCGTGGCCAAGCTGATTGCGCACGGGCGCGATCGCGGGGAAGCCATTCAGCGGATGAAGCGGGCGCTCGATCTTTTTGTGGTGGAAGGAATCCAGACCTCGATTCCGCTGCACAAGCGGATTCTCAATGAGCCGGATTTCGTTGCCGGGAACTTCGATACGAATTTCATTAAACGCTGGATGCCCTGAAGGACCGCGGTTTGCTTTTTTGCAAATCAAAGCCAATTGAGGCGAGCTCCCGGCTGCCGCGACGAGTCCGTAAGGGTCTTCACGAAACAACAGTGACAAACGCTCTGTTGAAGAAGCGGTTCGTAAGAACACCGGCGACGATCGCCGGCGCTACCGGCACTGACGTAACGCTCCGAGCGGAAGCTCGGCGGCACCCTCGAAAAACCGCCCCGGGTGACCGGAAACTCCGCGCCGAGCTGGGGCTCGGCGGCAGGCCTGGGGGCCAGGCCTGGGGGCCTGCCCCACGAGGTTTTTCAGCTGACCCCACATACCCTGGGCAGCGTCATCGTCCGCTTTGGCGGCCCGCACCGGTTCTGAGTTTTAAGTTTTCAAATATCTGTGGATTGGATCCGCGACCCCTTTCGGCGACGCAGACCGTTCCGTTGTTTGATCAATACACCGGCGGCAAGACCGCCGGCGTTACCGTTATGCCGCGGGGGAGAGGACGGCGGGAGCGTTCGTGCCGCAGCAGCGTTTGTATTTGGCTCCCGAACCGCAGGGACATGGCGCGCCGCGCGGGATGGGGGTGGCCGGCGGCAGAGGCGCATAGATCGCTTCGGTTATGGCAGTGGCCATTTCGGTCTCTTCGAGTTTGTGAAGGAGCAACTGACGGCGGAGGTCGCTCTTGAGGACCGGCGCCATTTCCTTGCAACTGGCGAGGCCGAGAGTGGAGGCGTCGAAGCCCTCGGGGACGGTTTCTTTGCGGATCTGACGTTCGGTCTGGATGCGACGCAGTTCGGCGGTGGCTCGCTGGAAGTGGCGCAGAGCTTGCGTGCGGGCACGGTCGATCGAGTTCTGCGCGTCGCTTTGAAATTCGATCGCGGATTCGGCTTCGGCGCAGCGGCGCAAGCGCCAGGCCGCGTGAATGATCTCGGCGGCGAGGGTGGTTTCCATGGCGCCTTCCGGGGCGAGGTCCTGCTGGAAGCCTTCGCAGAAGAGGTGATAGATGGGTTCTTCTTCGGGGCGAACGACGTCGCCAGCGGAATAGATGCCGAAGATGGCGGCGTTGCGGGACACGCGCGCTTTGCCTTCGACGGTCTGTGGACCCGTTGAGGACTGGGCGTTGCGCCGGTTGGCGGCGATCTGGGCTTCTGTGGCCATAGGGTTTGATCTGTCTCCGCGTTCAGCATAGCTGGCGATTTTGGGGATGCGGCGGGGTGGGGGCGGTAAGGTGTTGAAATTATTGATTAAAAAA
This sequence comes from Terriglobia bacterium, assembly GCA_963831795.1. Taxonomy (GTDB): domain Bacteria; phylum Acidobacteriota; class Terriglobia; order Bryobacterales; family Bryobacteraceae; genus BOG-234. The sequence continues at coordinate 180,459 of CAWHSB010000039.1, forward strand.
ATGTGGATTCGTTGAACTGGCGAAGCGGGGAGATGCCCGGGGTGTCCTGTTTATTATGCACTTTACAAAGCACCAGGACCTCGCCTCTCGGATCGAATTACGCGGAGCGCGACTTCGTTTATAACGTTCGGATGTACCGCATTCAACACCGTGGTAATACCCGATTTGCGGAATACAATGAAACGAATGTCCCGCACCGCCGATAATGTCCACATCCTGCGATCTGAAGCTGAAGCACCCGGTTAGTGCTGAAGGTGAAGCCGAGCGCCGTGATGCCGCGCCCAGAGGCGCATCATTCGAGTCCTATCGTTGCCGAAATGGATGCGGAGCGCTAAGTTGTGCACCGCGTGCGCGGCATCCCCATAATTCTGATCGGTGCGTGGTTAATCGCCGACCACAACAATCCGGGAATTTCATGGGTTCCAGGGGCCTTGTTCCCGTTGACCCGAGATACGGCCAAAACGTTAAGGGTTGTGGCTGGAGCGATTGTCATCGCGTTCGGAGTCTCCGTAGTGACCGGAAATTAAACCGGCCATGTCCATCGGCTGCGACCTGCTACCCGCGTTGGCTTTGTCATGCGACGAGGGTACAGAAGGGAGATATCCTACACACGTGGCTTGAGAAGCCGACATGAGGCCGATTTTCCCCATTGTGCTTGTTCTGTGTGCGACTGGAGCCGGCGGGCAGTCGCCAGTCTGGCCGCCGCGTGATTCCGTCGTCGGCGATACGCTGTTTGCCGACTGCGCGAAAGTGCGGGCGCACCACGTTGTAAGTCCGTTGTCTTTGTCGCAAGACAGCTTATGGCGCGCCTATGTGGATGTGCAACAGGGCAGTCCGGAGTGCCTTTTAAAAAGTTCCTTGTGGATTGCGCGCGGGAACGGGTCATATCAATTGGCGTACTTCATGGCGCCGGCACGCGAGGCGGGCGGCAATGGAATGCAGATTCTCGGGTGGATGCCCGGGCCATCCGTCGTGCTGGTGAAAACAGAACGCTGGCAGTGGGGGTCGGATGCGGGTGATATCCAGCAGGTGCTGGCGATTGAGGCGGCAACAGGTCGCGTGTATGAGCCGAGGCTGGACGATATCCTCGAAGCGCATCGCGGGAAACGGTGCCGGTTCCATGTGGAGGACGCCGGTTTCGCGAGCCGCACCAGTCTTCAAATTCTGCTGCGCGTGAAACTCGCTACCGCATACGATGTGGATGAAACGGAAGACGACGTGCCGGCGGATCAGCGCTGCGGGGATCTCGAAGAAACCTGGAATTTCGATTACAGCTCGGCGTACGAAGTGAAACAGGTTTCGAACCGGCAGCCGCTGCTGTTGTTCCGGTCTCCGGGCGCCGCTGCGCGGTAGTGCGGCGCCGAATCGACGAGATCAAAGACGCGTTGGGACGGCGCGCAGGCCGGGGACACGGGCGAGCGAAGTACTGGTCGCGAGCGTCGACGGTTAGTTTTGCGCCATTTCCTACGAAGCGGTACTGACGGCCGGTGCCCTGGCCGACTACGGTCAGGACGCGGTTTCCGAGGTACTCGAACTGGGCGGTGGCGGCTCTCGCGACGGGGGGCGGTCCGGATGGTTTAATCGCCGGCGTGGGCACGGGCTGCTGAAGTGCTCTCTTCTGTCCGCAACAGGGCATTGGGTTCGTCCTCTTTTTCTATCGGGATGTTTCCTGCCAAAAAGGCGCTGGAGCGGACGGCGTTGGTTGCGTCGCTCGCTCCAGCAAAATGGCCCCGGCGGAAACCGCAGGCCAGAGTAGAAGGCGATGCTTCGAGTCTGCGCCGAGGAACCAGGCGAAGGGCGCCGCGATCCAGAGGCTCAGGCAGTAAAAGCAGTCGAGCAGGCGTCCCCAGAAGCGGTTGCCCAGGGCGCGCCGGAGTTGCACGACCAGATCCCAGGGGCCATCCTCGGCCTGGAGGAGATGGGTAATCCGCCAGACGCCGAGGATGCCGAGGATCAGGTCGTAGAAGTTCATGTTTGTGAAAACCGGCGACTCGATCGCCGGTGCTACCAGATACGGAGCGCGGTCGCGATCGGAATGTGGATCGCGAATCGAAATGGGTGTCGCCGGGTTACGTAAAGCTCCGCGCCGGGCGGAAGCCCGGCGGCAGGGCCGAAGCCCTGCCCCACAGAGTGTACATGAATCAGGCGTTGATGCCTACCAGGTCCTGCCAGAAGACCGTTTGCGGGTAGCCGTATCTGCCGTCGGTGACTCGGTCGTATGCCGTCAGGGTGAAGGCGAAGGCGCAGAAGGTGAAGCCGTCCGGCAGCCAGTTGCTGTTCGCCGTCGTTGCGCCTGGGTCGATGTGCGATGCCGGTTGCAGTGTGGTTTCGGTGAAACCGCCGGCGTCGAGCGCGTAGTCGGGCGATCCGTGGAAGTTGCAGGGGTCCACCAGACCGGCAGCGGGATAGCTTTGCGGAGTAACTCCTCCCACGACTGTTACCGGGAGGTTGTAGTTATTGCCTCGTGTTACCGAGAGTCCCCAGGACGCAAGAAATCCCTGAACGTTATCGACGGAGTACTGTACGGTGAGGGGCGCGTTGGGTGTGGGAAGAGTCAGTAAGGCGCACTCATCCGGAGTCGTCGCCGAACCCAGACTCACCGATTCGATGGAACCGGTGGTGAGCCACGTTGTCGATGTACAGAGTGATCTGGTCGACGCTGGAAGGCACGCGGTTGCCGGAGGCATCATAGCCTTCGATCTTGAAGAGTACCGGACCGGGCCCGGTCGGGGGCTGATAGTAACCGGTGCTCAGAATCAGTTTGAGGGTGTTGTCGAGCCAGTTGGAGTCACCCTCGTGATTGGCATAAGTGGGCACGGTTTGGGCGCTTCCTCCATCCACATGAACCGACAGAGGAGTTGGACCTACCGGGGTGCCTGTGTATCCGGGCGCGAAGTCGGGAATGTAATTCAGGTCGAAACCTTCGTTTACATAACTGAAGGTTGAGCCGCCGTTGAAGCTGTAGCGGACGGTGTAGTTGGCTACGCCGGAGGCGCCGAAGCAGGCGTAGAGCCGCAGACCGCCGCGCCAGCCGGCGCAATCGACTCGCGGGGCGTTGGCGTTGCGGCAGGTGATGCGCCCGGTGGAGTCCAGAGTGTTGGGCGAACCGCCGAGGGCGCTGTGCAGTACGATGATGTCGCCGATCTGATAGATGGTGCGGTCGTAACTCGCGCAGCCCGCGCCGGGGTTGGTGATGCTTCCCAGCGGAATGCACAGGTTGATGCGAAGCAGATTCGGGATGTTGTAATACGGCGCGGTTTCGTATTCCACGTCCATGGTTGCGCCGAGAGCCTGCACGATCACGTTGGGATGAATGAACGGAAGTCTGGCTATCTCGCCGGAGACGGCACGCAAAGGCTCCTGGCTGACCGCTTCGGTGAACAGGGGGAAGTAGCGTATCCATTGGGCCCAGGTGAAGCGGAAGATGTAGTTGCCCAACTCGTCGGTCACAGCCAGTCCGAGGTCTTCACGGGCTCCGGTGCCCGTGTAGGGTCCGCCGGCCTGCTCGGCGGCAGTCTGGGTGTACTCCTGGAAGTTCAGCAGCAGGCCGGCGGCCGGCGCGGTGCTGCAGAACCAGTAACGTTCGATATTCGCGCGGAGCGTTGGCGATCGATTGCGATTCGACGGCACTCAAGGCGAGAGTGCCGGGAGCGGAGCCGTCGAGCGCCACGGGTGAAGCGGAGGAACGCAGTTGGGCCGCGGCGGTCTCCATATACTTCTGCGCATCGGATGCGCTCTTGATTTCGCGCTCCGGCGCGGCGGCCTGGATTGGCGCGGAATTGAAGGTCAGCCCGAGGTTCTGTATCGGCGCTCCGGTGGGGATGACGAGCGGGGTGAAGAGCGGGCCGGGATCGGGAGTCGGGCCGGGACGTTTCGGTACGCGGGTCGGATAGAGTTTCTGGATGATGGCGCGCAGCGACGGGTTCAGCAGGGCCTGCTGCAGGGCGGATGCGGATTCGATGATGATCCAGCGATGACAGGGATTCCAGTAGCACGGGCCGGTATAGGTTGAGGCATTGCCGTAGAGGACATAGTCGGTTGCCGTGAACGGCATGCTGCAGGTCAGAGTCGAGATCGTTGAAGTCGCCGTCGCCGGCGCTGTCGTCCGAAGTGATGCGGAAGCTGAGGGTGCTGCCGGAGACGGACGGAGTACCGATGCGCTGCCGGGAATCGAGCCAGGGCTGAGCCGCGGCCGACTGGTTCTGGATGTTGACGGACCATTGGGGCGCGTCAACAAAGACGGAGTTGCCGACGGCGCCGTTGACGACGATATCCGCGGACGCCGGGCTGTGAAACTACGAAGCGCTGAGCGAAGGCAGCGCTTTTCGACTGGACGGTGATGGTCCAGGCGCCTTGCATGGTGATGCTCATTCTTTTCTCCTGGGGCAGCGACAATCCTTACGCTCGCTTCACGGCGGCGCTTTGAATCGGATTGCGTGCAGCATGTAGTGCTCGTGAGAGGGAATTCCGTTTCAGTGGGATATAGCCGCGAATGACACAAATGAACACGAATGAAGACTCAGCGGGAAACCGGCTTGCTGTACTCTGAAAAGTGTTCATCATGAAAACGCTATTTGTCGCCCTGTTTGCACTGGCGTCAGCCGGCGGCGCTTCGGCGCAGAGTCCCGCTGCCGAGACCTCGATTACGCTCGACGGAAAGACGATCAGCGTGCACTATGGCGCGCCGTCGGTACGCGGGCGAAAGATCTTCGGGCCAGGCGGGACTTCTGTCTAACGATCCGACTTACCCGGCGTGGCGCGCGGGCGCGAATTCGGCGACGGCCTTCCATACGGATGCCGATCTCGATATCGGCGGGCTACAGGTTCCGAAGGGCGATTACACGCTCTACGCGTGGGTTGCCGATCCCGACAACTGGCAGCTTATCGTCAGCAAGGAGACCGGCCAGTGGGGTTTGACTTACAACGCCCGCATGGATCTGGGCCGCGTCAAGATGACGATGAGCAAACCGCCGGCTTTGATCGAAAAGTACAAGATGACTCTCTCCGGCACGGGACCGAAGTCGGCGACGCTGCGGCTGGAGTGGGAGAACCATATCGCCACAGTGCCGATCACGCTGAAGTAACGGGTTCGATTTTTCGCGTACCGTCGATTGCGAGCCACATGATCATGCCTGTAAGATAGACGACCGAGCCCATCGTCAGGACCGCGTTCCAGTTGCGGTTCGTGTTGTGGAGAATCAATCCGGCCATCAGCCCATAGAGCGCGCCGCCGAGATTGCCGGTCATGTTCATGGCGCCCGATACGGTACCGGCCCAGCGGCCCGCTACGTCGGTCGCGGTGGCCCATGCGACAGGCATTACCAGATCGTTGCAGAAGCTGGAGAAGGCGAGCGCAAGCACGGCGGGGATTGGCTCGCGGAGGAGGGCGGTGAGCATCAGGCCCGCGCTGGCGCCCGCGAAGCCGAAGCCTCCGATGATCTGGTGGGCGCGGCGCAGACTGCCGGTCCAGCGAACGACCGGGGCTTCGATCAGACCGGTGGTCAGCGCTCCGAGACCGCCGAAGAAGAGCGGCAGGATTTTGAGGATCGTGCCTTCGAGATGGCCGGGGCGCAGGTGCTCGTCGATGAATGTGGGAGCCCACGTGATCAGGAAGTACCACTGAAAGACGAGCGCCAGGTATTGACCGCACAGCAGCCAGAGGGTTCCCGAGCGCGCGAGAATTCGCCAGGGGGCGCTTACATGAGCGGCGGGGTGTGCGGTGTCTCGCGAGCGGAACCAACGGTAAAAGGGGATGGCCCAGGCGACGCCGAAGATGCTGAGGGCGGCGAATGTCTGCCGCCAGGTGAGGTATCGGAACAGAATGGCCACCACGATCGGCGTGGCGGCTCCGGACCAACGCGAGGTGAGCCAGACGAGGCCCTGCGCGCGGACACGCTCGGAGGGCGGCAGCCAGTTCGAGAACATGCGCGCAATGTTCGGATAGCAGCCGGATTCTCCGGCGCCGAAGAACAGCTGGCTCAGGTAAAGCGACAGAAAGCTGAAGGCTCTGGCCGTTATCAGCATGAAACACGACCACCAGATGGCGATGCGCATCATCACGGGGCGCGGGCCGATGCGGTCTCCGAGATGGCCGCTGGGCATTTCACAGAGCGCGTAGGCGGTGGCGTAGGCGCTGAAGACCAGGCCCATCTGCGCATCCGTCAAATGGAGATCGGATGCGATTCTGCCGCGAGAGAGAGACAGGACGACCCGATCGATGGATGTTACGACTCCGAGCGCGAGCCCGAAGCCGATTACGCCGTATCGAATTCCGGGAGTGGCTCCGTTTGGGCAAGTCTCGGATGGCATGGTCCTGCAATCATAGCTTGAGGGCTGGGCTTGAGGGCTGGGCTTGAGGACCTCATTTCAGGATTTCATGGATTTTCGCTACGTGGCCGACAATCTACGGCAATCTTTTCGCGTCCTGGCAGACGGCAGACCGGGCGCGGATGTGTTCGAGCTTCCGGGAGTGAGCGTCGCGTCGCTCGGAGTCAGCTTCCAGATGTTCAACGCGGCGTTTCTCAGCGAGGCGGTGGAGACGCAGGCTCAACTGGAGGGGCGATTGCTCGCGGCAAGACGTCATTTCGAGTCGCGGAAATTGCAGTGGGCGTTGTGGGTTTGCGACGACTGGCTGACGCCCGCGATTCAGCGGAAACTCTCGCGCATCTGCGAGACGTTTGGGTTGCGGTTGTCGGCCGAGATGCCTGGAATGGCCGCTGAACGGATTCAGGCGCCGGTACGAAAGCCGGCGGAACTGGAGATCCGGCGGATGGAGACGGTTGGGACTTTGAACGATTTCCGAGCCATCGGATCGATGTGCTTTCACGTGCCGATCGCCTGGTTCGGTGAAGTGTTTAACGAGGAAGTCATGGCGCGCGGGACGTTTGCCTGCTGGGTGGGATATCGAAACGGTGTGCCGGTTGCAACGGCGGCTACGGTCGCGTCCGCGGACGCAACGGGTGTCTACAATGTTGCGACCGTGCCGGAACACCGGCGGCGCGGGTACGGAGAAGCGATCACGCGCCATGCGATCGATGCCGCGCTGAGCGAGGGAGATCCGGGCGGGCTGGTGCTGCAATCGACCTCATTGGGCCAGCGGGTGTATGCGCGAATGGGGTTTGAGCCGGTTGCCCGGGTGTTGGTCTATAGTTCTGTTCGTTAGTGTTTGGTTTCGCGGCGCAGGGCACCGGCGACAAAGATCGCCGGTGTTACCGGTTGACGTTAAAGCTCCGCGGCGGATGGACACCGGCGACTAGTGTCATGTCTCAGATAATGTTTTACAACTCATACTGTGGCCCATGGTGGCCGCAGCCGCCTTGCAGGCGGCAGGACAGGCTGGGGAGCCTGTCCGCAGGCGAGGGCGCCTGCCCCACAACCCAGTGGCAACTTCGGCGGTGTTACCGGTTGACGTTAAAGCTCCGCCCTGCCCGACCAGCTTAAAATCCAGATAGTGCTGCGACGCGCGATTCTTTATCTTTCGGGGCAGAAGACCGTGCGCCGCTGGATGGAGACATCGGCCGCGGCGCGGAAGCTGTCGTCACGGTTTGTTGCGGGGAGCCGGCTCTCCGATGCGCTTGCCGTGTGCCGGAAGATTCACGCGGATGGAATCGCGGCGACGCTCGATTATCTGGGCGAGAACGTGACGTCGCTTGAGGAAGCCGCTGCGTGCCGGGATACCTACATCGAGACGCTGCACGCGATGCGGGGCGCGGGAGTGGAACCGAATGTCTCGCTCAAGCTGACACAATTCGGGCTGGATCTCTCGGCAACGGCGTGTGAGGAGAACGCGGGGGCGCTGGTGAGGGCGGCCGCGGCGATCGGTGGGTTCGTGCGGATCGATATGGAATCGAGCGCGTATACCGAACGCACACTGGCCATCGTCACGCGCCTGCATCAACAGTATGGGGCATGCGGGACCGTGATCCAGGCTTATCTGCGGCGCAGCGCGCAGGATATTGAGTGTCTGGAGCGCGAACGGATTCGCGTGCGGTTGTGTAAGGGCGCCTATCTGGAATTGTCCGATGTCGCTTTTCCCGATAAGGCGGAGGTGGACAGGAATTACCTTGATCTCGCGCAGTCTCTGCTTGCGCGCGGCGAGTATCCCGCGATTGCTACGCATGACGAACGGATTATCGAGACAGTGGAGAAGTTTGTTGCTGAGCGGGCGATCGGGCGCGACCGGTTTGAGTTTCAGATGCTTTACGGGATTCGGCGGGATTTGCAGCGGCGGCTGGTTAAGGATGGGTACCGGCTTCGGCTGTATGTGCCGTTTGGCGAGGCCTGGTATCCGTATTTCATGCGCCGGCTGGCGGAGCGGCCGGCTAATTTGCTGTTTTTTGCGCGAAGTGTGGTGCGTTCTTAGGGTGAAGAACGCTCCCTTCCGGTCGCGGCTCGGAATGAGGGTTAGCGGATAGCCGCGTCGGCGTAGGCCTCCGAGAGTTTCTGGCGCAACGTTGCCTTCACCGGTTGATCGGCAAAGGCCGCCTGGGCTGCGAACTCGTTTGTCTGGCGGAAGTCCGCGACGCCCCAGCCAAATACGTTGCGAACTTCTTCGTACTCTCTGGTCAGAGTGGTCGGCGTGAGCGTTCGAGTATCGGTGTTGATGTTCAGCGAGACACCGGCGCGATAGAGCTTGTCGATGGGATGATCGGCGAAACCTTCGATGGACGGGATGATCTGAACGTTCGAGGAGGGGCAGAGCTCGAGGTGAATCGCATGGTCGCGAAGATATGCGACTAACTCCGGATCCTCGATGCTTCGGGTACCATGTCCGATCCTTGTGGGATCGAGGAGGCGAAGGGTTTCCCAGACGCTTTCCGGGCCGACCGCTTCACCGGCATGGGCCGTTCTGTTGAGATCGTGCTCGCGCGCGTAGTCGTAGGCTTTGACGTGGGCGGCGATGGGAAATCCGGCTTCGTCTCCGGCGATGTCGAGGGCGACGACGCGGCTGCCCTGGAAGGCCTTCACGAGGCGCGCTGTGGTCATGCTTTGTTCTCCGGTGAAGTGCCTGAGCGTGCAGAGAATCAAGCCGCAATGCACTCCGGTGTGGAGGCTCATGCGTTCGGTGGCGGCGTTTACGACCTCGACCACACGCTGGGGAGTCAATCCGCAGTCGGTGTGGAGGAGCGGCGCAAACCGGAGTTCCGCGTAGACGACGTTGTCGGCCCGCAGTTGCTGAAAGACATCCTCGGTCACGAGTTCCAGCGCCTCTTCGTCCTGCATCAGGACGAGGGATTTCGGGGCGCGAGTAAGAAAGTCGGCCAGATTCGTGCAGCGGGCCGGCGCAACGTAGTCGCTGAAATACTCTTCGCGCGTGACCCCTGGCGCGAGGCGGGAAACGGCGCTGTAGCTGAGCGAGCAATCGAGATGCAGATGAAGTTCGAGTTTCGGCAGATCGGCAAGCACAGCTTCATTTTAGGAAAAGCCGTCAATTGGCTCTGTGGAAAGACGTAAATCCGTCTTCCGCATGAATACGAATGCTCCAGACCAGCACAGGTCCGCGCACGCTGTTGTAGCCCGGATCGTCGACATGCTGGACGTCGCCGGCGATTGAGATTCCGCGCCATAGGTGAACGGTGTAATAAGACTCGAAGATCTTTTCGGGCGAGTAAGTCAGCCCGCCGTCACCCAGGATGAATCCGAGCCCGCCGAGCGCCAGGTAGGCGCTATGCGCAGCGCTGATGCCGTTCACGACGAACGCGGCTCCCAGCTTGTCTTGCGGGCGCTTCCACCATTTTCCGCGCAGATCCCCGCCGAATTCCGCGGTGCGATCGATTTCCGTGTAGGCGAACGATTCGTTTTTGCCGTCGTTCCATCCGAGCCTGCCGAATACGCGCAGCGTGTCCGTCAGCTCTTGTTCCGCATTCAGGCCAAAGCCATATTTGATGCGGCCCTGCTCACGGGAAAGAGTGATGTCGGGGGTTGTGACCCCGCCGCTCAGGTATTGGTTCATGGCGGCGCTGTAATTGCCCATATTGGCGCGATTCGCGTAGACAAGCGCACGGACCACGGTTTGGCGGCGCTTCAGCGGCTCGGGGTGAAACTCGGCTTCGAAGTTCTGGCCGCCCGCCCGCACGATATTCCAATCGAGATTGAGGCCGTTGGCGACGGTGGGCATCAGCATCTCGCCATAACGCACGGCGCCCCATTTGTCGTAATACTCGATGATGAGTCCGTAAGTGTATCCGCGCGTATCGGCCGCGTAATCGAAGGCTCCGTTATTGACGGCGGCCCAGTTCATGAACTGAAGGTGGCTGTCGCTGCCGACGGAGTTCAGATCGAAAAAGTCAACCGTGCTCATTTTGCCGAGACGGAATTCGAGCCGCCGCAGGGGAACGCGCGAGGCGAGGTCCAGCGGGTTTCGCACCGCCTCGACGGTCTCAGTGCTCAGAGGAAGCGTGTAGTGCAGCATCACGCGCGAGACGTAGGGGGCTGGTCCCAGGGTGGGATTACGGACGACATCCACGTTAGTAAATCCCGCGAGTCCGAGCGCATCGCTCAAGCCCGCGCCGCCCGCGCTTTCCAGATCGAAGAGGAATTCCAGATTCTTCGTGAGCCTGATGCCCGCGTAAAGAGTCTCGATGGTGGAGGTGGCGTGTTCCTTATACGGGCTCAGGCTGTTCGGGCCGCTGTATGCGGCGGGAAACGAGGGCTGTTGCTGACGAATGAAGTTGCCCTGAAAGGTAAGCCAGAAGCGATCGTTGCGCCAGTCCGACTCGTCATTTTCCCGACCGCCGATTTGCGCCGGCAGCAACGCCGGGACGAGCATCCAAAGTATGAGCCAGCGCCGCAACTCTTTAGGGTCCGGCCTGCCGTAAAGCCTGTCAATGCGGCCTGGCCGATGACATGAAATATTATCCGATCTGTAACCCGTTCGTGATTCAGGCCATGGAGAACCGCAAATTACACTGGAACCAGTGATCCGGCTCGCCCTGTTTTTTTTCCTCGCCAGCCTTATTTCCCCCGCGAACCCGCTTAAGGTGAGGAATGTTTTTGTCGGCTCATTCGGCGATAAGCCGGGAGCCGCCAAACTCCGGGCAGCGGTTGTCGGCGACCTGACCAGGTCCGGAAAATTCCATGTGGTGGAAGACCCGTCCGGCGCGGACGCCACGCTCGATGGAAAAGGTGAAGTATGGGTCAGCGGCTACTACAGCATGAATCCGAGAGAGCGGAGCGTCAGCGATTCCTATGCCGTATATACCGGGTACTTGTCGGTCGAGTTGAAGGATAAAAAAGGCGAGACAATCTGGTCTTATCTCGCTACGCCGCACAGCTCGTCGGGAGAGGTCAACCGCGATCTGGCGCGGCTGGTGGTGAGGAAGTTGAGCGGTGCGACCTCCGAGTCGGATCCGGCCGGCGCTCCGGCAACCGGTTCGGCGCTCCTGACGGGGGCGGGAGCGACCTTCCCTTTTCCGGTCTATCAGAAATGGTTCGAGTCGTTCCACGCTCAATTTCCGAATGTTGAGATCCATTACGATCCGGTGGGATCAGAGGAAGGAATCGCGCGCCTGAAGAGGGGCGCGGTCGATTTCGCGGGTTCCGATGTGATGATCAGTTCCGACGAATACTTTGCCGGAGGCAAGCCGAAATTCCTGCGTTTTCCGACGGTTCTCGGTGGCGTTGTCCCCGCTTACAATCTGCCCGGAGTGTCTCGTCCGCTCAGGTTCACGTCCGAAATTCTGGCCGGCATCTATCTGGGTACGATCCGCAAGTGGAACGATGCTCGGATTCGGGAAGTCAATGCCGGCGCGGCGCTACCGGACCGGGAGATCATCGTGATCCATCGCGCGGACGGCAGCGGGACAAGTTACGTGTGGACGTCGTATCTGTCGCAGGCGAGTCCCGAATGGAAGGCCTCGGTGGGGATGAGCAGCAGTCCCAGGTGGCCTGTGGGCGAGGGCGCGGAGGGAAATGAGGGCGTCGCGGGCCGCGTGCGCGACACGGTGGGGTCGATCGGATATGTGGAATATATCTATGCGATCACGAACCACATGAGCTACGGAAGCGTGCGGAACAGCGCGGGCAAATTCGTATCGCCAGACCTCGAAAGTATTCTTGCCGCGGCACGGGGGGCATCGGGTCGAATTGCGGAAGATTTCCAGACTTCCATAACCAATGCCGCGGGCGCGGACGCGTATCCGGTGGCGTCCTTTTCGTGGTTTGTGGTTCCCGCGCAGATAGCCGATCCGCAGAAGAAGAGAGCGTTGAAGGAATTCCTGCAGTGGATGCTCGGGCCGGGGCAGAACCAGGCGGCCGCTTTGGGATACGTTTCGATCTCGTCCGACGTTCTGCTTCGCGAGCAGCATATGCTCGACCGGTTCTGATCCGGCGGTTCTGAACGGGAAAAGCGCAACCCGCCCGCCGTTTCGCGCATCTTTCGTCAGAGCAAGGCGTATGAACGAGTACCTCTCCCGGCGAATGTTCCTGGTGGTGGCCGCGGCAGGCGTGGCGCGAGCCCAGGAGGCCACGACACAGCAATCGGGGGCTTCAGCGGCATCCGATGCCCAATTCTCTACGGACGTGAAGGTGGTCACCGTGCTGGCTACCGTTCACGATAAACAGGGAAAGATCGTTTCCAATCTGACGAAGGACGATTTCGATCTTTCAGACGAGGGGCGGCCGCAGACGATCCGATATTTTTCGCGCGAGACCGACCTTCCGCTGACGCTGGGATTACTGGTCGATACCAGCCTCAGCCAGCGCCTGGTATTGAACGAGGAACGGGACGCCAGCCGGCGATTCGTTGAGAAAGTACTGCGGGAGGACCGGGATCAGACGTTCCTCATTCACTTCGATCATGATACGGAATTGCTCCAGGATTTGACGTCGTCGCGAGCGAAGCTGGAACGCGCTCTGGATCAGGTGGAGATTGCTCAGGAAGACCGCCCTCAAATGAGGCGGGGCGGTGGGGGCGGCGGCTATCCGGGTGGCGGCGGTGGATATCCCGGTGGCGGTTATCCGGGGGGTGGACGCGGCGGATATCCTCGCAACGGCGGCCGGCAAGCCGGTACGACGCTTTACGACGCGATTTACCTCGCATCCAATGAATTGATGCGGAAACGTCAGGGCCGGAAGGCGCTGATCGTGCTTACGGACGGTGTCGACAACGGGAGCAAGACTTCGCTGCCGGAAGCGATTGAATCCGCGCAACGCTCCGACACGCTGGTTTATTCGATTTTGTTCACCGGGGAGGAGCAGGCGCAGCAGCCGTTTGGAGGCTTCGGGGGAGGCGGTCGTGGACGCCATGGCGGCGGCTACCCGCGGCAACAGGAGCAAAGGCCGGACGGGAAGAAGGTGCTGGAACAGATCTCGGGCGACACGGGCGGCGGGTTTTTCGCGGTTTCGAAGAAGCTCTCGATCGATCAGATTTATGACCGAATCGAAGAGGAGCTTCGCAATCAGTACAGCCTGGGATTTTCACCGGAAAAGGCGGATAGCGTCGGGTTCCGGAAGATCACGCTGACGGTGAAACAAAAGGGCCTCGTGGTGCAGACGCGCGAGGGTTATTATTCGGGGAGCTGAGTTATACTCGTCTTGAACGAAGGCGTTTATTCGAAGCTGGCGTAGCTCAGCTGGTAGAGCATCTGATTTGTAATCAGAGGGTCGGGGGTTCAATCCCCTCCGCCAGCTCCAGCTATAATTTCCTCATACTCGTTTTAGTGGTTCCTCCTTCCGGCTGCTCTTCGTGCGCTTTTCTCGCCAGACCCGCGTCGGGCGAGTCATCGTCAATATCCGCGGTCAACCGAGCCGCCGCCGGCGAGCCGTTGACGGAGGGCGATGATCGCGATATGGCGTCCGGCAGACACCCCCAGCGCAGGCAGGCCGCTGCGTTATAGTACGTCAAGTCGATAATTTGTTTCGCCAATCGGTCAGCGTGAAATGAAAAATGTGTTTTGGGATGTGATCTGCGCGGCCGTTGCGTGCATTATTCTGTCGCTGGGCCTTTGGCCTTTTCATTCGCCTGAAAACGACGTTTCCTGGCTGGGAGATCGCACCGGCCTTCGGTTCGGAAAGTCCAGTACAGCGATCAGCTCCCGCGCGTTCGAGATGGCGGGCGCCCACAGCGAATCATCCGTAAGCGTTGAGGTCTGGCTGCAGCCTCGCAGGATCTGGGACGGTGGGGCATTCCTCGCGTTTTACACCCCGGGAAATCCTCACCAATTATCGCTGCGCCAATTTGATGGCGGTCTTGAGGTGCGATCTGAGATCCGGAACGATCCGGATGCTCCAAAAGCCGGAATCATCTACCTGAAGAACACGTTCGTAAAGTCCCGTCCGGTCTTCATAACGATCACTTCCGGGGTGAACGGGACGTCGGTTTACGTCGACGGTGTTCTGGCGAGGGGGGCGCCTGACCGTCGTCTCTCCGCGAAGGACCTGGCGGGGCGACTTGTGGTCGGCGACTCCCCGGGCCAAACTGACAGCTGGTCCGGTGAGTTGCTGGGCCTTGCGATTTACCGGAACGAACTTACGCCAACGCAGGTTCTGCGGCATTACCAGACATGGACGAAGGGAGGCCGGCCCGACATTTACGACGAGGAGCGCAATGTTGCGCTATATCTTTTCGGCGAGCGGACCGGAAGAATCGTTCATGACGGCGCGGGGTTGCACGTGAATTTGTATATTCCGGATAAGTATGTGGTATTGGATCAAATCCTTCTCGAGCCGTTCTGGAAGGAATTCAATATGTCGCTGAGTTACTGGGAGGCCGCACTAAAGAACGTTGTCGGATTCGTACCTTTCGGTTTCTGCTTTTACGCCTGTTTATCCGGGCACAAGGTGAAGTCGGCGGCAATTGCCACGGTGATTCTGGGCACTCTGACAAGCGTGACGATCGAAGTCTTACAGGGGTTTCTTCCGACACGAGATTCCGGTATGACCGACATATTCACGAATACGTTCGGGACCTGGGTCGGAATGATGGCATACCGTAGGGTTAGCCTTGAGCTTGCGGCGAGGTTTCCGTGGTTGCCCTTTAGGGAATCGGGCGCTAAGTAAGAGGTAGTGTGTGCCGTTTTTGTCAATGGGTTCCTGCCGGTAAGAATCTCAGGTGGCGTTCAGGACGTGGCGTGGCATGGATAACACCATGCATTCGCATAGTGCGCCGGGTTATCGGGTACGGGCAAGATCGGCGGCGTTACCGGCTGACGTAAAGTTCCGCGCCGAGCTGGGGCTCGGCGGCAGGCCTGGGGGCCTGCCCCACGAGGTTTTCGTGGTCGCTCATGGACCGCAGGTCCATCTGGACAGGGCGGCAGCCTAGGCTCTCAGCCGAGGCGCTGTGGACGAGTTACCACGAGCGAGCGCCCCGGCATTCGAGTTCAACCTGACTTATTGAACGCTGCCCAGATCGCCGGCGTCCTCATCGAGGGACTGAGGTATCAACGCCGAACTGTTCAAGTCGGCGTCGGTAAAGCCAAATACGAAAAACTCATTCGGATTCGGAACCGACGGCGTATCGTTGGTGGACAGCACGAAATCGTTGTCGTTGGCCACCCACAGGGTGTGAACAGTCTTGCCGTTCATGCGAACATTTTTGCCGAACGTCATGCCTTCGATCTTGGATGGAATGTCGAGGGTGGCGCTTAAATTGTTTGCAGTGAGCACCTGCACGATATCCAGGAAGAGCGTCTTGCTAACGGCGTAGGTCACGGCGGTCGCTCCATCGAGCCCGGTTATGTCGGTGGCGCCGTTCAGGTCGATTTTGAACACCTGTTTCACCAGGGCGGCATTGCTGGTCAGGTTACTGCCGCCCTCGCGTCCTTTGCCATCTCGTTCGTCGACCAGGAATTCATGATTGTTTACCGCCAGGATTTCGCTTACGCCGCTGCCCGTTGTGAGCATGTATGCGTACTCATGCGTGACCGTGCCGGAAGCGATATCGATGGTGACGATGCGCAGCAGATTGGCGGCGGGCTTTTGATTGTTGACTACTTCATTGGCGTCCTGCAGCAGTGCATTCTGCATGATTCCCACCAGCGTCTTGCCGTCGGGCGTAAGCGCGAGGCCTTCCATACCTTTGTTGGCGGTCCGGCCCGTGGTATTTCCGCTGATTTCGGTTGCGCCAACCGGGTACTGATTCGCGACGTAGAAGTCGTCGGGCAGCTTGAACGTAGCGATCCGTTCCCCGGTGAACCGGTTGAACTGGTAAATGTAAGGACCGTACTCATCCGAGATGAACACGCTCAAGCCGTGGATGCCCACGCGGATGCTTTCGCTGTCGAAGCGCGCGTTAGCGGGGTTGCCGGAATTTTTGGCCGGGTTGAAATTGTCGGATCGCCCGGTGAAGAAGTGCTGAATCAGGTTATTCACAGGCGGAATGCCAGAGTCGACGTTGAGGCCGGCTCCAGTGCCGTAGATGAGCGGCGAGCGGCTCCACAAGAGAGTGGTGGATTGCATGACGGGAGTCACCGAGAAAGGCAGTCCCAGCGCATTGGGTTCGGAACTTAGTTCCATGTCGATGGTGTGGAACCGGTTAATATAGCTCACGGTATCGTCAATCAAAGAATCGTAGGGCATCGCATTCGGACCGCGATCGGGCAAAGCGAGGAACTTGTTCCCTCCGGCATAAGACAACCCGGATCCCATTCCACCCAGTAAGTTGGCAGGAGCACCGTTCTCAAGGGTATAAGTAAGCCCGGAAAGATCCGCGTTGGGGCCCGCATGGGTTTCCGTAAGGGAACCGAGCGCGAGCAGCGAGACCTGGGCGGAAACGGGTGAAATCGCTGATAATCCAAGCGCAGCGACAAACACTGCGCCTGGACGAACGAATTGTTTCATTTCGATTGAAATCCTTCGAGTATCGGGAATAGACAGCAGCGATATCGTATGAGGGCGAAAGTACCCGAGTCAAATGAATGTTTGATGACGAAGGAGCGTGCCGGTTGTTTGCCGTCCGTGCGCGATGGGCGCACTCGATGCGCATTTTCGGGAACGGCGAAATCGCCGGCGCCGGCGCTGACGTAGAGTTCCGCGGCGGACGGCCGCAGGCCATCGGGACACCATTGAAAAAGCGGCCCCGAAGGGATTGGCAAGCTCCGCGCCGAGCTGGGGCTCGGCGGCCTGCCCCACGACGAAATTGCCCGCGGAAAGAACGGTTTTCCGTGGTTGCTTGTGGGCGGAAACCCATCCAGATAGGGCCGAAGGTCTGCCCCACGCCCGGTGCTAGTTCGCCGCCCAACTACACGAGAAGCTGGTTCCGTCGCTCGATAGAGTCGAGCAGGTTGATGTCTGCGGACTGCTGGCGCTTCCCGTCTTTGTGATCTGCTGAATGTTGGCAGCTCCAAAACTTCCGATCGGTCCGGTATTCGAGCTGGAAATCGCGTAGTTGGTATTTGCGAAGTTCGTGTAGTCGAGGCCGAAGACGCCCGTGCCAAAGTCAGACAGGGGCAAAATCCCTCCACCCAACGTGCAGCAGGGAGCCTCAACAATCCATTCCGCCGACGTCCTCTCCGCGGAAGGGACGGCATGGGTTCTGGTGAAGCCTGTCCCGGTGGTACGGTTTGCAATCGTGACGGTAAATCCGTTACTGGTGTAAGCCACGGACGCAGTCATTATATTGCCCGGACTCACCGGCACACTCACGATCTCAAACGACGGATTCGGGTAAAACTCATACCAGGAGTAATAGTTCGGCGTCGGGCCCGAGCAATCGGAGTCCGTTCCGATCTGCTCGACAGAGTTCGAATTATATCCGTCAATCCCGACCCAAAAAGCGGCATACTGGTTCCTCGTAACGCCTGAGCAGACGGCGGCCGGCACAATCCACGAAGCTTTCGCGAAAGTAAACCCGGTACCGGTCACAGCGTATCCGCTCCAGTTGGTGCTGGTCGACGTGCCATCGCCGTGTTCGGTCTTATCGTGGATCGGCCCGAACTGTCTCGGCGCGAGTTTCTCGTCGTTCGAAGACAGAGAGACCACTGAAGTCTGCGCAAGCGCGGGCAGGATTGCCAGCGCACCCACAAGCCCAACTCGTATCAACCGCATTGTTTTTTTAATCCTCCGTAGTCCCCGCGATTCTACCGTGTTTATCCAATAAACGCGAGGATTTTTTGCATTTCGGGTCCGATTTCTTACTGTCGCCGAGGCGGCACCCGCGAGGAAGGGCGGAGCCGGTGTTCGCTGGTGAAGGTTGGCGACACCGAGGCGTTTCGGCGGCCACGAAGTCGTGTGCCGTACCGCGGGCGACGGGTGCAATTCCGGCGGTGGCGCCGGCGCCGATCAGCGTGTCGCGCGAGCGCCGCCGGAGCTTACGATTGGTCCGAACGGATTGCGTGTCTATTTTGTCCGGCTTCGCAGAGCAAGCCCGAGGCGACGCCGCCGACCGTCGACCCAGGAACGGATGCAGTGACGCAGCCATTGTGGATTCCCCGCCGGACCGTTTCCACCCCGAAGTTATTTGAAGTATTCTTAGCAGGGCGCGGAAGAGTGCTGCTTTCCGCTTCCTCGCGGTCGTGGCTCAGAACAGTGCGGGTGATTTTGCAGAAGTTGCCGAGCCGCGCGCGTCGGCGGTCCGAGACTGTATTTGGAAAGCACCGAGGAGGTGAGCATGAGAAGACAAACGATTCGTATGAGCGTGGTTTTGCTGGCGGCCGGGTTGCTGTCGGTGGGTACGTTCGGACAGAACGGAGAACCGGCGCCTGAGCAGTATTCGGCTACCTGGGTCGTCACCGGGGGTAGTGCCGGCGGAGCGTCGGTGCCGATCGACATTCACATAACCAGGTACAACACGAACGCGGAAATCGCGGAGTATGCAAGCGTTCTGGCGAAGAGCGGCGGGCCCGCCCTCCGCTCGGTTCTGGAGAAACAGGACGTCGGCCAGTTCTCTCCGGTCGGAAGGGTTGGGACAACGCTGTGTGTTGCCCGCAAACTCATGAACGGCGACACGACCGTGGTCCGGGTGCTGACGTTGCGAGACATTACGTTCCAGGAACTTCGGAACAATGGACGGTCCGTCGACTATCCGTACACGATGCTGGAGTTGAGGCTGGATAAGAACGGCAACGGAACTGGCGCGGCTATCCGGGCAGCCAAGATCAGCTTCAACAAGAAGAAGAACAATTATGAAATCGAGAGCTTCGGACATGGAGAGGCGTACAACAAGTTGCTTAATGTCCGGCGGGTGAAATAGACGGGTTTTTCCTCGAACCCACGTGGCTGACGAGGGCGTCAGCCGCGGTGCTGGGGGACCGCGCCACTCTTTCTTCCCTCTCTATACCCAAAGATTTTAAATCAGCCATTTGCGGGGTTCATCCTACCGGGGAAGAGGAAAATCCCGATGAGTTCCCCAGAGGATGTCAGCCGAAATGTACTGCCCATCCCGGATCGGCCGCGCACGGGCCTGGTCACGTATGACGCCAG
This sequence comes from Terriglobia bacterium, assembly GCA_963831795.1. GTDB lineage: Bacteria > Acidobacteriota > Terriglobia > Bryobacterales > Bryobacteraceae > BOG-234. The sequence continues at coordinate 199,815 of CAWHSB010000039.1, forward strand.
GGATCCGGACACGAAATATCCGAAGATTACGCCGTTGCGGCCGCCCAAAGGCGCGCCGAACGTCCTCATCGTCCTGATCGACGACGCCGGCTTTGGCTCCTCCAGCGCCTTTGGCGGTCCGTGTTACACGCCGAACGCGGAGAAACTGGCCGCAGGCGGGTTGAAATACAACCGCTTTCACACAACAGCACTATGTTCGCCGACACGGCAGGCGCTGCTGACGGGACGCAACCACCATACGGTCGGTATGGGAGGGATCACGGAAATCGCCACCTCAGCACCTGGTTACAACTCAATCCTGCCCAACACCTGTTCGCCGATCGCCCGTACCCTGAAGCTCAATGGGTACGCGACGGCGCAGTTCGGCAAGTGCCATGAAGTGCCGGTCTGGGAGACCAGTCCCGCCGGTCCTTTTGATGCATGGCCGACAGGGGGAGGAGGATTCGAATATTTCTACGGGTTCATCGGCGGTGAAGCCAATCAATGGTACCCGTCGCTCTATGAAGGCACCACGCCGATCGAAGTCAGGAAGACCCCGGAAGAAGGGTATCACCTGATGGAAGACATGACGGACAAGGCTATCAACTGGGTCGGGCAGCAGAAGGCCCTCATCCCCGATAAGCCTTTCTTCGTCTACTTCGCTCCAGGGGCGACCCACGCTCCCCACCATGTTCCAAAAGAATGGGCCGACAAGTACAAAGGCAAGTTCGACCAGGGCTGGGATAAGCTGCGCGAAGAGACCTTCGCGCGGCAGAAAAAACTGGGCGTCATTCCGCCGGATTGCCAGCTCACGGCCAGGCACAAGGAAATCCCGTCGTGGGATGAGATGCCGGCCGCGCTGAAACCCGTCCTTGTCCGACAGATGGAAGTTTATGCCGGTTTCATGGAGTATACGGATCACCACGTGGGCCGCTTGCTCGATTCGCTGGAGAAGCTCGGGGTTCTCGACGACACCCTCGTTTACTACATCATCGGCGACAACGGGGCGTCCGCGGAGGGCACGCTGAACGGCACCTACAACGAAATGATCAATTTCAATGGCGGCGCCGCACTGGAGACGCCCGAGTTCCTGATGGCAAGGATTGATAAGCTCGGCGGTCCGGAATCTTACAACCACTACGCAGTGGGCTGGGCCCATTCGATGAATACGCCGTACCAGTGGACCAAGCAGGTTGCCTCTCACTGGGGCGGCACACGGAACGGCACTATCGTGCACTGGCCCAAAGGAGTCACGGGGAAAGGCGAAATCCGCAGTCAGTTCCATCATGTGATCGACGTCGCACCGACGATCCTCGAGGCGGCGGGCCTGCCCCAGCCGCTCTTTGTCAATGGGGTCCAGCAGCATCCGATCGAAGGTGTCAGCATGGCTTACTCATTCAACGACGCAGCCGCGGGGGAACGCCACGAAACTCAGTATTTCGAAATGGCGGGCAACCGCGGTATTTACCACAAAGGGTGGACTGCCGTGACGCGTCACAGTACGCCGTGGCTCTTACTGGGCGAGAAAGTCCCCGCATTCGACGACGACGTCTGGGAGCTCTACGATACCAGCAAAGACTGGAGTCAGGCGAACAACCTGGCCCAGAAGATGCCCGAAAAGCTTCATGAATTGCAGCGGTTGTGGCTGATTGAGGCGACTCGTAATAACGTGCTGCCGCTCGATGACCGGAAAGCGGAACGTTTTAACTCGGATTTGGCCGGGCGGCCGGTGTTGATCAGGGGCAATTCCCAAATCCTGTTTGGCAACATGGGGCGGCTCTCCGAAAATTCGGTTGTCAATATCAAGAACAAATCGCACTCGGTAACTGCCGAGATTGTAGTACCGGCAACGGGGGCTGAGGGCGTCATTGTCTGCCAGGGCGGCAATATGGGCGGCTGGAGCCTTTATGCAAAGGGCGGGAAACTCAAATACTGTTACAACCTGCTTGGCATTCAACAGTTCTATGCCGAATCGGCGATGGCACTCGCTCCGGGCGAACACCAGGTGCGCATGGAGTTTGCATACGCCGGTGGAGGGCTCGGCAAGGGCGGGATAGCGTCTTTGTATGTAGACGGTAAGAAAGCCGGCGAAGGCAAGATCGCGGCGACGTCGCCCATGGTCTTCTCCGCCGATGACGGTTGCGATGTCGGAGTGGACACGGGCGCTCCTGTCTCGCCGGATTACGGGTCCCGAGGCAATGAGTTTTCGGGTCATATTAAAGGAGTTCAACTGGCCATCGCAGGCGATGCTGAAAGCGTCGACCACCTGGTCTCCCCGGAGGATGCGGTTCGCATCGCCATGGCACGACAGTAAAAGCTATAGGGAAACGCGACGCGTCAACGGATCGCGTTCGGAGCTCGGCGCTCGATTTCACGTTGCAGAGGCGCGTCCGGATCATTCTGCCGCATCGATTGCAGTTGCTCGCTGCGTGGCGCAGCGGTTGGATCGACGTAAACCGGCGACTGAAGCGCGATGTGCGCGCCTGCCGCTTCCACCGTGTCCATGAACCCCAGGAGCAGATCCTCCTGGATTTTCAGGAATTCGAGCCGATCCCTGGTCATTACATAAGCGAAGGTATCGAGTTCGAGAGAAGATGTGCCGAACTGAAGGAATCGCACGTGAATCGAGGCAGGCTCCACCCGAGCATGGTTTTTTAGAAGGCTGTCCAGGCCCGACAGAATCGAACGCATCTGCGCCGCGGTGGTGTCGTAGCGCAAGCGGACTCGCGGATTGAACCAGAATTTGTCTTTGGAGGACATGTTCTCGAGACTCAGGTTCGCCAGCTGCCCGTTAGGGATGCTGACGATGCTGCGGTCCAGCGTCCGAATACTGGTGGAACGCCATCCAACCTCCTGGACGGTGCCCATGATATCGCCAATTTTCAGGAATTCGGCGACCCGCACCACCTGGTCGAAGACGATGGAAACCCCGCCCAACAGATTCTCCAGACTCTTTTGAGCCGCTACTGCAACGGCGATCCCACCGATCCCGACGCCCGCGAGAGCAGTGGTGGGCCTGAGGCCAAACAGGTACAGGATAGCCATCAAGCCGGCAAAAATGAACAACAAATCCACCGCGCCTCGGCAGAGGCGGACCATCGAAAAGGAGCCGATTTTGCCGGTCCGCACCAGACGCCGGCGAATGAGCTTTTCGATCTTCCTGGCGATGAGACAGCAAAGCCATACGCCAGCCACAATAGTGATAAATCTCTCGGTAGTGGACCAGAATTGCCGTGCATACAAGGGCAGAGCGACCTTGATCAGGATTGCCTGGATGAGCAGAACCATCAGTGTCAAGCGGAGCGGTACGACCAGGAGGCTGGGATTCGACGAAGGCGTTTTCTTCAAGACCCGGCTGCGAACCAGACCGATCAGGAGACCGAGGAGCCGGTTCAGCAAGACCGTCACAAAATAGAGCGCGGGCAGACCGACAAAAACGAAAAGCCACTGGAAGAGGAGAATACCCGCGAATCGCGTCGTCAACAGGAATTCGGGGACGAAGTCGTTTATCGGTATCTCGTCGAGTTCCTCGAACAGCGTCGGAATCTGGCCGAGCGTCTCCCTTGCGAACAGCCAGCGGGGCGCCTCCTTGCCGACGTTCACAAGCTCGACGAGAATGGCGACATCGCCATCGGCGGAGGGTATGGTTCCGACCAGATCCTGGCCAGGTTTCAGGGTTGCGAGAGAGCCTTCCGGGCTATCGCTCAATTTCAGGAGCCGGGCAGGCAAGCGTCTATCGAGGACGGTAAAGAGCTGCCGCGCAAGACGCTCGGCGTTCTTGCCTCGCAACGGCGTATTCAGATATTGAGCCGCGGCTTCCATGTTCCCTTTGCCGGCGGCTGCTAGGAAGCCAAGGACCGCACCTCGAGGCGAAGTGCGACCGAGAGCGTCCTTCGGAGCTTCAGATGGGGCGGCGGGAGCCGGCGCGGGGACAGGAATTTGCCCCGAAAGTGTAGCGAACAGAAGAGTTGCCAGTAAGCAGACGCGCCTCATCAGACCGTAGAGAGAGAGAGATCTATAGCAACGTTGACATCTGTCGTGCCAGATGCCCGGGGGCGACAGCGGGCTTTATTTTATTGGAATCAACTCCTCTTCGTTGGAAACAGAAATGCGATCTGCAGCCGCATCGTCCAAGGCGAGGCGCCGGGCGGATGGACGACATTCCCGTAGAACTGAAATCCAACATTCACCGGCTGGGCTCCCAGGCGCATAATGCGTCCGATGCCACCACCCACAGGTACCACCCAACGGCCGCCGTTAGTGGCTTCCCAGTTGGCGGTAAGGGTTGGCTGCCACGTGAGGTAATAACCCTTCTTCAGGTTGTAGTTGATGAAGTATTGCAGCAGGAACTGATTCACGTCCGGCAGATCCGAATGACCTGCCACACCCCAGACGTTATTCGTAAGAGCCCCGAGGGTCCACTTACCTGGCTGAACCAGGAGGACGATGGTCGGGCCCACACCAAATTTGCCCTGCCCGAGGATGCCGGTTTTGGTCGCGGTCGGCAAAAGCAGTTGCGGCCCGACTCCCCAGATCACTTTGCCTTTCTTCGGAGAAAAGAAAAATGCCGGTTGCATGTCTCCCAGCCCGTAGTAGCCCGCTTCAACCGGGGGACCGGATGCCTGCGGAACGTCAACCGGCTGGTAGATAATGGGCGAAATCCAGCGAATGATGAGGTTCCAGTTTTCCGTCAGGCTGACCGGAATTACAGGCTGGATGTTCAGGATATTCTGGGTGCGGTCGGCGGGCCCAATGTTGAAATTCCAGTTGTCCTGAAAGGGAACGCTGATCAGGCTGGCTACGGGATTCTGTGCTTGCTTGCGCAACTCGTCGGTGTTGTCCGCGCCGGGAGCGGGGGCCGCGCCGGGCTGAGCCTGTGATGCCTGCGCCCAGGCCGAGGGCGCCGCGGCGCCCAACAGGCAGATCAGCGCGACGGCTGTCAGGGTTTGTATTCGGCTTATATTTTTTTCGCGCATCGGAAATAGACGAATAATGCGCGGCGGTGATTCAGATAATTCGACATCTGGAAGTTACGAGAGCGCAAATCACTACTCCTCGTCGTCTGTGCGAACCCAGGTTTTATCCGGATTGTAGAGTTCCATGGTCTTGACGATGTTCAGCGAATTGGGTCCGAGGTCCTTCTGGTAGACGACGCCGTCGTAGCTGACGAGGAATGTCTTCACGCCTGTGACCCGATACTCGGCCGGTACCGCAACAAGCGCAAAACCGCCGATCATCGCTCCTTCGATCACGTAGTCGAGCTTGCCCAGAGTCGCATTCGGGCCTTGTCCTTTTAATATCTTGAAATAGTATCCGTGGAAGGGTTTGGTTTTGTCGACGTACCCCTCTTCCAGGGCATTCGCTGCCGCTTCCCCGATCGGGCCACCCCAGCTGCCGTCGGCGTTTCGCCAGGCCAGCCCATCCTGTTTTCCCGGCGTGCTGATAATTTTCTGCGCGTATTGATTGACGCCGGAATTGTCATGGATCGTCTGCGCATACTCGTTCTGGGCTTCCACGAAGCCACGGCAAACGGTGATGGCATCCAGTTCGTTTCCTCCGATGCGCCGAACCAGAACCTCCCGGCGGCCCGCCTTAGTATCGAAGTACCATTTCCCGTGTTTCTCGACGATGGGAATTGGAAAGGGCCAGTCTTCGTTTCCGATCAACATCATGGCTCGCCTCGGGTTGGTCGGGTCTATGACGACGGAATGCTTTTCGCGGGACTTTCCCGGCACTTTCGATCGCGGCATTCTTATCCGCTACAGCGATCCGCCGACGATAACAGGTCCTTGCCATCCGGTCCCAGGATGCTCAATAAAACGGGTACGTCGAAATCGGCCGCCGCTTTTATGATTGCTTCGGCCGCCAATTGCGGCGTCGCAAATGACATCTGCGCCTGAGCCGCCGGTGGATTCGACTGCGGCGTCGCGTGAACCAGGATAGCGAGAGCACAGGACAGGCCGGCTACCTGGACGGCAAGCATGGCTTTCGATTTGAAGGCCGCGAACATATTCGATTTCATCGTGTTTGTCCCCGATCATGGCTTGTCTACCTCCGCCGCCCGCCACCGCCACCGCCGCGGCTGCCGCCGCCCCGGCTGCCGCTCATGCTGGAAGATCCGCGGGAACTATTGGCGCGCGCGCTGCTTCCGCTATAGCCGCCACCGCCACCGCCGAAAGCGCTGCGCGAGGAACTTCCGCTGGGGACGCTCCGGTTGCCGATGCTGTTGGCACCGCCACGATTGCCCGCCGGCCGGCTGTTGTCGGGCGGAAGCGCCGCCCCGATCGCCGCCGCCTGGCTGTTGTCTGGCGGAAGCGCCGCCGCGATTCCCGGCGCCTGGCTGCTGCCCGAAAGCCCTGGTTTCGATTCCCGGCGCCGCCCTGCCTGTTGGCGGCGGATGCCTCGCGAGTGTTGCCACCGTACTTGCTGGCCGTCGACCGATCCGAATAAGGAGTGCCGCCGCGGTGCTGCGGGTTGTGTTGCCAGCTATTCCCGCCAGCTCCGCCGTTGACGCGATTTCCACCGTTGACGTTGGTGCGATTTCCGCCGTTGATTTGTTCGTCCTGTTGCTATTGTTGACGAAGCTGTTGTTGTTGTTGATGTTGATCGTGTTGTTGCCGCCCCAACCGGCGTTGTAGCCCCAACCTCCACCCCAGGCGGCCCCCATCGCTATGCCCACACCAAAACCTATGGCGGCGCCGGCGACGTAGGCTCCGACGGGCGGGTACGCGATTGGCGGATAGGGATAAATCGGCGGTCCGTATACCACTGTGGGGTTGTAACTGGGGACGTACACGACCTGCGGGTTGGCCTGCTCGATCACCACCACGGTCTTGTTTTCCACCACCTTCGTTTCCACTTTTTGTTGCTCGGTGGTCTTCAGGTTTCCCGCACCCTGCGCCTTCATGCGCATCCGCTGAACGGCGTCCATCACGTCGCTCTGCTGGGCCAAAAAGGCATTGCCCAGGTCGGTAGTCCATGTGATGTTTTCGGCGAGTTGTTTCAGCGCGTCGGGCAGCGGCGCCATGGCCTGTACGCTGGGATCCCAATCCTGTTTCTCCACCGCGTCCACGAGAGCCTTGTCTTTCAAGGTCGGGTTCGCCTGCAACCACTGCTGGAGCTGAATAATTTCCAGAGGATAGGTGGACGCGGCGAGCATTTGCGCCAGCAGAGGATCGGGATAGAGTGCGATGGGCGCCACGAGCGAATCCAGCTGATCGTTCGGAATTTTCGGACGCCGGCGCCTCCGGCGCCGGCGTCTTGCGCGTATCCAACTTGAGAGTTGGCCGCCAATAGAAGTACGCAAAGCAACGATATCGGGCCGTGGAGAACGCCGAACGGCCTTGCGCCAGGCGGGGTCATTTTCATGGTAGTGATTGATTTCCTCTTTTAATTCGCAGACCTGGCTGGCGCAGACTTGCCTGGCGCAGATCTGCCTTTGTTTTCATCATCGCCGTGGAATAGCGGGCCGCCAGTTGGGGGTCGCGGAATCTCATAAACCCAAACGCGTGCAGATTAAAGATGCAAATTCCGGGGCCCTGATTTTTAATATTTCGATGCGGTTCTTAACCTGAGGCGCCTCGATCCGTCGCGGTTTTGACGCCGGTGTGAGGCGCCTGGCAACCGCGTTTCGCAAGCGGGTCAATAAGGACGGTCAGACATCGCCGGCGCGAGCAAGATTCCGGCGATTACCGCGCGGTCCCGGAATGCCGTCCGCCCTGAAAAGCCGTTATTCGGGAAATATAAAAATGAACCTGTATGTGACACTCCGCATCGAACTACGGGCGGCTTCGTCCGAGTGTGACCGGCGAGGCCGAGTACGAAGCCGTGACGACGATTGGGTTTTATTTGACAGTCATTCGATGGAGGCAGTAAATGATCGGGGCTTTTTTCAAGCAGTCTTTGTCGGTGGCGATGTCTTTCCTGATGGTGGTTATGGCGGCGCCCTCTGAAGCCGGAGCTCAGGAACCGGCACAACCGGGTGCGGCCGGATATTCGGGGCAAGGCGTGCCCCTTTCCGCCCAGGAGTTGCAACAACTGGCGGCGCCCATCGCTCTGTATCCGGACGCTCTCGTTGCGCAGATTTTCGGCGCCGCGACCTTCCCCGACCAGGTTGCCGCCGCCAGCATGTGGCTGAAGCAAAACAGCAGCCTCACAGGAACAGCTCTTACGCAGGCCGTCGATATGCAACCGTGGGACCCCAGTGTGAAAGCGGTCTCACAGTTCCCCTCGGTGCTCGATAACCTGGCGAATAACCTCAGCTGGACTTCCGCGCTGGGAGAGGCTTATTCCACCCAGGCCGCGGATCTCATGTCGGCGGTTCAGGCGTTGCGCGCCCAAGCCAAAACCGCCGGCAATTTGAAGTCGGGGTCGCAGATTACCGTCGTGCAGCAGTCGCCCCAGGTGATCGTAATTCAGCCCGCCAATCCGCAGGTCGTATACGTTCCGCAGTACAATCCCACGATTGTGTACGGCACGCCGTACGTGACGCCGGGATATAGCACCGCGGCAGTAGTGACGACCGGGCTGCTTGCCTTCGGAGTCGGTATCGCCGTGGGTGCGGCGATAAGCAACAGTTGGGGTTACAGTTACTGGAACTGCAACTGGCACGGCGGCGCGGTGGTATATGGCAACTCGGCTTACTACGGAAACAGCGCATGGCACGGCGGAGTCTACGGTTCCAGCGTGACGGCGGTCGGCCCCTACGGCGCTGCGAGGGTTGGAACGGCCTATAATCCATCGACTGGAACCTACGCCCAGGGCGCCTCAGTTTCGAACGGTTACGGCACTGCGAAGGCCGGACAGGCATACAACCCGAATACCGGAGCTTATGCCGCTACACGTCAGACTTCCAATGCCTACGGGAACTACGGAAGCTCGGTTGTGTCGAAGAACGGCAATACCGCATATACACAGCATCAAACTACGGCGGCGGGGTCCGTGGGAACGGTGCAAACCTCGGCAGGTGGCAAGGGCGCAGCCGCGACCGGCGTGAACGGGAGCGCCGCAGCCGGCCAGGCGGCAAACGGCGATAAGTATGCGGCCGCAAATGGCAACGTCTACAAGAACAGCGGGAGCGGCTGGCAGCAGACTCAGGGTCAGAAGCCTACCCAAAATTATTCGAGCGCGAGCTCGTCCGCCGCGTCTCGCGGCTATGGGGAGCAGGCGAAAAGCAGCGGGTCCTCAGCCTTCGGCGGGGGTGGAGGCGGCTGGCAATCCAGGGCGGACAGCGCTCGTGGCGCCGCAAGCCGCGGCGGCGGCGGCGGATGGCGCAGGTGAGCTACTTGTATATGCGGGACGGATCTTTTTTCCCCAGGCGCTTTCAGTCTTTATTGGTGAATCCGATGTCTCTAAAACTTCGAACAATAGTTTTCGGCTTACTACTTCCGGTATTAGTCATTGCGCTCGCCGCCTGCGGTAAGTCCGATAAAACCGACAAAACGTCCACAGGCGTGTTCGCGTCTCCGGACGACGCTGGTAATGCTCTGGCGGCGGCGGCAAAATCCGGCGATCAAAATTCGCTGGTGGCGATTTTCGGCCCGGATTCGAAACAGATCATTTCGTCGGGCGATGCCGTTGAGGATAGGAACAACGCCGCCATGTTCGTGACGGGCTATGGGACGATGCACCGCTGGCGCAAAATAGCGGATGGCGCGCAAATCCTGCTGGTCGGAGCGGATAATTTTCCTTTTGCGGTCCCACTGAAAAAGAATGCCGGCGGCCAATGGTTCTTCGACACGGCTGCCGGGAAGGACGAAGTTCTATCCCGCCGCATTGGCCGGAATGAACTGGCCACAATCGACGCCTGCAAAGCGGTGGAAGACGCCCAGCATCAGTATTTCTCGGAACTGCACGATGGCGAGACGACGAAACAATATGCGATGAAGTTTATCAGCGACCCCGGTAAACACAATGGTTTGTATTGGGAGTCGCCGCAGGGTAAACCCGAGAGCCCCCTCGGCCCGCTGGCGGCATTCGCAGCCTCCGAAGGATACAGCACAAAGCAGGACCCGCACATGCCGTTCCACGGCTACTATTTCCGTGCGCTGAAGGGGCAAAGCGATAAGGCTCCGGGCGGCGCAAAGCAATACATGGTTGACGGGAAAATGTCCGGAGGGTTCGCCCTCGTGGCGTATCCCGCGGGATACGGCAACTCGGGGGTGATGACGTTTATCATCAACCAGGATGGTCTGCTTCTCCAAAAGGATTTGGGAAAGAAAACGACTGAGACGGCAAGCGCGATGAGCGAGTACGATCCCGATACCAGCTGGAATCCGATAAATAACGAATGAGATGACGTCCTGAACCTCTGAGAAGCGCATTGCCGAAACATAAGCTTTCGCCCGGCCCGTCAATCGGCATTCGCGTCTTCCCTGGCGCAGTGCCGGCAGACCAACGCCTCCAACCGCGAGAAGTCGGCAAGCAGATAGACCGGCCGCACTGCGAGCATCGGGCAGTCGTGAGTCAGGCGTAAGCGCCGTGGCGTTCAGTATCGGCGTCAGAATCTCCACCGAAGCATGACCAGAGCAACCGGGATCGCCAAATTCCTCGTGCGGGATCGTTGTTCGGATTTCTTCAGGTGCCTGACACGAACGTGATTGAATCGGAGGTAGCCGCTGACTCTGCAACCGGCAAGAATCCCAACCTTGACGGAATCCGCCTGCTGTCGGTATGGGTTTCGGGCCAACTGGAGCGAACCGCCGTCTCGGCTGAGCCCGCTCGCGGGGTCGCGTTCGCGGTGGGGTGAATCGCCTATACTACGCAGATGGAAGTCAGCCTCTTTCCGAATCCGCGCAGGCCGGGCTTTGGCTTGCGGCCACGCAGGGAGAGCCAACGGCCGCTGCTGCCCCAGCATGCCCGACATTGCCCCGTGCTGGAGGCGGGCAGCGCCCTCGGTTTCATGGTCTATCCGCCACTGGCCAAACACGAGTTGTTTCAAATCGGCTTTGAGGGCGAGGGGCGGTACCAGTTTCAATACTCTGTAAATGCCACAGGGCGCTCCTGGGAACCTGTGTTTTCGGTGACCTACCAGCTTCCGGTGGGGGGTATCGGCGCGACCCGGGAAGACATCAAGTTTATGATTTCGGCGACGCCGGAATCCGCGCAAACCGCAAGCATGATGGCGCGTATGTTCATTGCTCCGGATGACCTCGGCACACCAGCGGGGGCGGTGACGCTGCGGGGCGCGTATAATTTCCAGACCCCTCCCGGCTGGGACACCGTATACACGCCAATCTTTAACATGATCGAGCGGCCCGCGGCTCCGGTGCTGGTGATCCGGGTTGAGACCGATTGGTATGTTCACGACACCGAGTTCCGATACGTCCTGATGCCGGGCGAGGCGATTTCGGCGTCGCACAACCTGCCGATCGGACAGGCGCTATTCGTTCCGCGAGAGGACATTACTCTGCGTGACGGCACGGAGGATGAGATCGCCGCGAGGCAACGATCCAGCCAGGCGTTTTTCGATGACAAGGCGGCCACCAAGGTTAAGACGGCGTACGGGCTGGAATATAGCCCTCTCTATTTGCGGAAGAGCCGGCAGCAGAACGCGCCTCTGGAAGCGCCGGGAAAGAGGACAACGAGCAGCAAGACGCCAACGGGTTGATGGCTTCTCCGGCGTGGCCGCGCGCGACGAACTTTCGAGTACCGGGTACCACCACGTATGCCGCCGCTCGTGGCGGCGCGCCGGTTGGAGATCAAGCGGGAGAGCAAGTTCGCGTTCGATGCCGCAGCGTCTGAATGACTTCCGCAGCGGTTCTGCCGGAGACGCGTGCTGCGCGATTCATTAGCGGTTCGCCGCGAACCCCGAGGCGATTATCTAACACCTCAACACCGAAACGGATTACTTGCCCAGATGCGTTCGGGTATTTTGGAGGATCTGCGATGCCTTTCGTCCGGTAAATGTGTTCACTCAGTGGTGCCGACAGGTTTCAAGTCTCCGGGCTGTAAGTTGTAAGCTCCGGGTACCAGTAACGGCGCCGAGCGGCGACGTATGTTCGGAGACCTTACAAGGCCTCTTTTGCCATGCTCCGTGTCAGACTCTGCCGGGTGAGCCGACTTTCGACGAAATCCACAAAGCGAGGGGCTACCCCATCGTCGCTATTTACGACGCCAGACCCGGAACACCCGGGTTCGGTGACGAGATTCATACCCGACGCGCGTTACGCGACCAACAGCTGGACCTTCGCGGGTGCTATGGTCCGGTCGTGAAGAATGTGTTGGATCCGCCGTACACATTCCCGGCTTCGTCAGTCACGTTGAAAACGCCCAGGTAGTACTGGGTGTTGGCGGCCAGAGCGGCGGACGGCGTAAATGTAACCGTCAGATTATCGGCCGAGAGTGACAGAGTTCCCGGCACCGCTTGCGAGTTGCTGTTGTTGACGAGATAGACATTGGCCGAGGTCATGGTCAGCGGGTTTATCGGAACGCTGAAGACGACGGTTGGAGCCACCGATTTCGAGACGCCGGTCGTGTTGGCGGCGGGCGTAATCGTCGCCGTCGGCCGCGACAGCAAGGCCTGAGTACCGGTTGTAAAGGTCTGCGTTACCTTTGCCATCGCGTTACCGGCAAGATCGACGACCCCCGAGATCGTCAGCGTGTATTGAGTGCTCGGCGAGAGCAGAGCCGGCGGAATGAGCGACAGCGTCTGGTTTCCGTTGCTGAAGGACGGGGTCATCGTGAGCGTTTTTGTGCCCGCGGCCAGGGTGATCCCAGAGATGGTGGCAGGCTGAATCGGCTCACTAAACAGAATCTGGGGCGTGATGTCGGTCGGAACCTGCGTAAAGCCGTTCGGTGGATTCGTGTAGATGACCGTCGGCGCCGAAGTCACCGCAGAGGCGGAGGCGGTGAAGGTCGAATTGCCTCCGTTAAAGTAGTTGCCGTTGATGTCGCGCACATTTCCATACGCGTTCCAGTAGAAGGTATATCGATGAGACGCAACCAGGTTCGCTGACGGGACCACAGACAGAGTCTTGCCGTCCGGCGAGAGTGTCGGAGTGGCGGTGGCTGAGTAAGTGCCGTTGTTGACGGTAGCGTCGTAGAGGATGAGCGCATTCGTACCCAGAGTTGTCGGATCCAGCGGCACCGCCGCCGTCACATAGAGGACGGTGTTGATCGGAATGTTTGTGCTTCCGTTTACCGGCAAGGCGCTGACGGCGCTGGAGTTTCCGAGAGAGGCGCCGGTTGCGGTGGTAAACGTCGCGGTTGAGCTTGCGCCGGTCTGCAAGGCGTTCCCCGAGGGATCCTGGATACCCGATGTGGCGGTAACCGTGATCGCCTTGTTGTCCGGGAACGTTCCGTAAGGCGTGACGATCACGTCTTGCTGCGTATTCGTTCCATAGAGGTTGGTGAATGTAATCGAAGCGGGCGCGACCGGTTGTCCCCCTGCCGTGAGCTGGATTGTGCCGCCGACGCCCGTCGAAACCGTAAGCGGATTCAGCGGCTTGCTGAAGTGCAGGTAGACCTGCGCCGCCGTTGAGACACCCACCGACGTATCGGGCGGCGTGATGGAGGTCACGGCCGGTTGTACCGAATCGGCGGCGGAACCCACGGTGAAACAGTAAGCGGCCGGGTTGACCAGGGCCAGCCCATTTGTATCCTTGATCCCCGTGTTGATCGTAAAGCAGTAGTTGGGCGGCGTCGTAGACAGATTGCTTTGCGGAGTCAACCGTATGACGTTGGGAGCGCGAAGCGAAACCGTAACCGGCACCAGCTGGCCGTTCTGCTGCGTGCAGAGACTGACATTACTTGTGGTTGCCGCGCACGGCGAGACGCCGCTTGCGGTCGCCGACGTCAAGGTCGTGGCATCGATCGGTTTGGAGAACGCGATTTCGACCACCGGATTCAGGGTAACGTTTTGCGCACCGTTGGACGGAATGTAACCGGTAATGACGGGCGCTACCGCAGTGAGATTGGCGACGGCGGTGAATTCGCCGGAATACGAATTAACGCCGTTCCCGAAGGTACTGAGCGCTGTTGAAGGCAGGAACACCTGTATCAGCGAGCCAGGAACGAATGCCGCCGAAGGGGTGAATGTGAGGACCGTACCGCTCGCATCCAGCGCGGGAGTTCCGGTAACGACGCTTCCGTTCTGTGAAACTGTCAGGGCGCTGAGCGTCGAACTGGGGTCCATCGCCTGGCTCAGGAAAAGCGTTACGGGCGAATTGACGGGAACATTGGTCGCGCCATTCCCAGGCCTCTGGGCGGTAACGGATGGCCTTGAGTTGCTGCCGGGAGCTCCGGTAGTGAACTGCAACTGCAGGTTCGGAAATACCGAGCTGGATACCAGCGCATTACCGGAAAGATCCTGCACGCCTGTGGTGGCCGTTACGATAATCGTGCTGCTCGGGGTGAGGCCGGAGGGCGACAATGTAACCGAGGTGTATGCGTTCGAATAATTGATGCTCGTACTGAGCCGGTTCGGCCCGTCGAATACGGCGAAGGTGTTGGCATTGATCGTATTCGGATTGAGCGATTTGGAGAACGTCAAGGTAACGATCGTGTTCAATCCGACACCGGTGGACAAATTTGCCGGGGTCACGGACGTCACGGTGGGCGGGGTAGTGTCTACGGTACTTGCGGTTGTGAAGCGGAAACCACCGCCTTGGGCGTTGTTTCCGACGTAATCCTGGACGCAGCACGAGTTATTGGGACTCACCTGAACGATGGTGCCGGCCGGCACGGCGGAGGTCGGGGTAAAGACGACGCTCGACGTGGTCGCCGTGTTGTTCACGACGTACGTACCGGCGATTTGGAAGCCCGTCTGCTGGCTGTAGATATAAATCGTGTTGGCGTTTACGCTGATTGGATTCAGCGGCTTGCTGTAATTCAGCGTAATGGTGGTATTGGTTGCCACGCCGGTCGCGTTGTTGCCGGGGAACGTGCTGGTAATGATCGGTTGCACGGTATCGGGAACTCCGGTTCCATTGGTGGAAAATTGTCCGGTGAACGGAGTTATCGCGTTCCCCGAGATATCCGCGAATCCCCTGATTTTTACCGTGTAGCTGGTGCTGGAAGCGAGGTTCGCCGCCGGCTTGAACGTGATCGTCTGCAGATCCGAGGCGAGGGTTGCGGTTCCCGATACAGGGTTGTTGCCCGTAGTAGTTGCCAGCTGGACGGCGGTGGCGGAATTGAATGTGAGCGGGCTGATCTGCTTGCTGGCAAAGAATTCGAGCGTCGTATTGATGGCGGTGGTTGTTCCGTTTGGCGGATCCATCAGGCTAATGACAGGGAGCGGTAGTGTCGGCTCCGACGCCTGTGACAAAGCAGGGGATTGAGTAGACGGGATTTCCCACAAGGTCATATACGCCGTAAGCGGCAAAACAATACTGAGTACCCGGTTGAAGCGGCGCGGTTGGCTGAATCGTTACGCTTGTCCGGTCGGTGGACGGCACGATATTGACGCCGATGGACTGGCCCGTATTGTTGTTGTACATGTATACGGTGGAGGAATTGAAGGATATGACGTCCATGCGCTTGCTGAATTCAAATACCGGGCTGGACGTTGGTCCCGGCTCCCCGATAACCACTCGGCGGATTATATGAGATGACAGTCGGGTAGATCAGATCGGCGCCTGCCGCCGTCGTGAAAGCGCTGGTGACAGGCGTGGTCAGAGCGTTTCCGGCCGCATCTTTGACACCCGCCACGTTGATTGAGTAGCTGCTGCCGCCCTGCAGCAAAGCGGGCGGCGTCAGCGTGAGAAGGGTATTGCCTTGGCTCAACGTGTTGACGACCCCGCTGACCGGGGTCCCGCTCAGACCGAGAGTTACGTCCAGCACGCTGGACGACTGGACCGGCTCGTTGAAAAGCACCTGGACCAAACCGTTGATCGGCACGCCGGTCTGGCCATTCTCCGGACTGGTAAAGGACACCTGGGGTGTGGTCGTCGATGCCGTGAGCGCGGTGAAGAAATTGAACGAACCGCCCTGTACTCCGGTACCGACAAGGTTGGTAATGTTACCGTTCCAGCCAACCTGGAACTGACGTCCGACTCCCAGACTGATGGTGTTGCCGCTGCTGTCCGTCGGCGTGAACGATGCCGAGAGGGCGTTCGGAGAAACCGACCATGTTCCGTTCAGATAGACGCTTTGCGCGTAATCATATACGGAAATATTGTTGATGTTTACCGCGGTCAACGGATCGATCGGTTCGCTGAAGTTCAAAGTAATGACGGAGTTGTTGGGCACGGTCTGCTGGCTGATCGGATTGGTGCTCACAACCTTGGGCGTGACAAAGTCCGGGCCGACCCTGGTCGTGAAACTGCCGGTGTAGGAAACGATGTTGTTTCCCGCAAGATCTTGAACGTTGGAAATAGCGATATTAATAACCGCGTTATCCGGCAGGACGTTGAGCGGCGTGAAAAGAACATCGGTCGTGTCCGTGTTGGCAAGGCCCAGGTTCTCAAAACTGATGCTCACGGGAGCGATCGGGGTCGGCGTGCCGTTCACCAGCGTGGAGATCTGAACGGTGCTCGAAGAAACGGTGAGCACGTTGATTTGCTTGTTGAAGCGCACCTGAATTGGCGCATTTGTGCCTATGTTTGTGGTGGCGTTTGGAGGTGTAATCGAGCTGACCTGAGGTTGTGCCGTATCTTTGCCCGAGCCGGTATAGAAATAGTTGGACAGGGGATTCGCCAATGGATGGCCGTCGGTATCCTTGACAGCGGTAGAAACTGTGTAGCAATAACCGGGGTTGGTGAAATTGGGGAACAGGGCGCTGGTCGGCGTCATCCGTACGATAGTCGGCGTACGCAGGGTAACGGTGGTGGGGACCAGCTGCCCGTTATTGCCGCAGAAGGCGAGAACGAAATTGGTTGAATTGACTGTCGTGGGGTCGATCGGCTTGCTGAACTGAATGTCGATCGGCGCATTCGTGGGCACGCCCGCATAGCTGTAACTTCCGTTCCCGGCCCCGTTGTAGGGCACGGTGGCAGTTACGACCGGCGCGGACGCGGAAACATCAGGCGCGACGGTGAACGCATATTGGAAGTTATTCAGCGCATTACCGAAGGTGTCGGTCGCGGCGGTCGATAAGAAGACCTGGACATAAGCCCCGGCTGTGAAGGGCGCCGAGGGGGTGAATTCGACTACCTGGTTATTCCCGCTCAAAGCAATTGTGCCGGCAACCAGGGTGCCGTTCTGCGACACGTTCAGCGCACTGTTGACAGTCGAAGGATTGAGCGACTCGTTGACGAACAGAACGATCGGGCTGCCGACGGGCACGGACGAAGCATTGCTACCAGGTCGCTCGCCGGTCACACTGGGTCGGGTCCCGGAAGTGAGCTGAACCGTGGTGAAACTACTGCTGAAATCCACGAGGTGATTGCCCGCCAGATCCTGCACACCGCTGGTCGCAACCACCGTTATTTTGGCGTTGTTGGGCAGACCTATCGACATGGTTACCACCTGGTAATCCGACGAAAGACTTACGCCCGGATTCATGCGGGTGGTTCCATTAAACAGATTGAACGTGGTGTTATTGACCGTATTCGGATTGAGCGGCTTGGAGAATGTCAGGGTAACGCTGGTATTCAGACCGAGGTCGGTCGAATTGTTCAGCGGGGTTACGGAAGTAATAGTGGGAGGAGTGGTGTCGGCGGTGCCGGCAGTAACAAAGCTTTCACTGGCGTTGACGAAGGCGTTGCCGGAGAAGTCCGTTACATAATTACCGTTGAAATTCGCATATACCTGGATGGTGGCCGCCGAGGGCATGTTCGCCGAAGGCGTGAATGTTACTACTCCGCCAGGGCCGTTGCCGCCGGTGTTATCCACCGAATAGGCCCCGCTGATCCGGATTCCGGTACTGGTCTGAATGTAAATGCTGTTTGCATTTACGGAAAGCGGATCGACGAATTTGCTGTAGCTGATGACCACGGGAGAGTTCACCGGGACAGGAGTCTTTGTCGCCGGCGGGGTCGGATTTGCGCTCCCCTGACCATTGGGCGGGTTGAGGCTGAGGACGATGCCATCGCTCGAATCGGCAGCCGTGCCCGTTGTGAACTGCGATGAAAAGGGCGTAATGACATTGCCCACATAGTCGGTCGCGCTCTGGACGTTGATTGTGTAATTCGCGCTTGCCACGAGCGGCGCAGCGGGCACAAAATTCAGAGTCAGGCCGTCGGCGCTCAAGGAAGCGGCGCCGGCAACCGGGGTGTTGCCCTGGCTCAGGGTAATCGCGGGAACGGGCGCGGAAGCAGTTACGACATCGACCGAATAGCTGCCGATGTTGTCGGGATTGTAGGAATCGTTCACCGCCACATAGAGGTCGGCGCCGCCCGCCGGTACCGCGAGAGTCTTACCGTATCCAATGACGAACCAATCGAGATTGGTTGGCTGGGATTTGAAGGTTCCTACCAGCGCACCAAGACGAATCGCGGCCGGATCCGTCGTGTCGGTAGTCTGCTTTCCGGCAAAGCCGTACACTTTGTTATTCGGATCGTAGTTTTCGCCGCCGCCGGGAAAATGGTTCGTCCCGTCGCCGCCGTTTGCCGTGGGATACCCGGTCGCGCCCTGCACCGCATAAGCGTATTGAGAGGCGGGTGTGCCATTGAGAGAACCGTCCGGATTCACGGGGAATCCGCAGTTACACAAACCGCCGTGTCCGCCAACGGTGATGGTAATGGATGTTCCGCCGGGGAAGAACCCAAGGTCGTCCGCAGCCGTTCCACCGACCGGTCCGGGCCCGACCGTAAGCGGCAAGACAACTCCTCCGGCTTCGGCCGGGAACGCGAGTTGGCTGAGCGGCTTGCTGACCTGCACCGAGATGAGCGAGTTCAGGGCAACTCCCTGCGCTCCAGCGGGCGGAGTCACCTGGGTTACAACGGGCGGGGTCGTATCGTTCGCCGCTCCGGTGGTAAAACACCAGGCAAAACCGTTCAGAAGGTTTCCGTAAAGGTCGGTAATGCTCGTGGTTGAGTACGACGAGTTCAGGTACCAGCAGTAGCGCTCATTGGCCGCGTACGGACTCGTCGGCATGAAGGACGCCATCCGACGGTTCGGGGTCACTGTAATTGCTCCCGGAATAATGAGACCCGTATTGCTGTCGGCGACGACGAAGCTGGATGAGGTAACAGTGAGTTGGTTAATACGTGCGCTGAATTGCGCCTGCAGCGTCACATTCCGGCCTACGCCCGTAATGTTATTCGGGGGATTGGCCATCGAGACGGACGGGCGCGTTGTCAGCGCCGGAGTATCCACCGTGAACGTGAACGAAACGGTGTTCGCGATGACGTTGCCCGCGTTATCCGTCACGCCGGGCGTGGTTGCGACGGTCACGGGGCCCACCAGGTAGGGAGCCGTGGGGGTAAAGATGAGCTGTGTGTCGTTGTTCTGGAAACTGAACGCCCCCGGAACCGATATGCCGTTCTGAGTTATCTGAACTCCGTTGATCGCCGAAATTTCGTTGATCGGCGTGCTGAACTGGATCATCACCTGAGCGTTGGCGCTGATGCCCGCGTCGCCGTTTTGAGGACTGTTACCGGTAATCGAGGGCGCGGACGTGACAGGCGTGAATCCGGTAAAGAAGGAGTAACTCGGACTGCCGGCGAGCTTATTGCCGACGAGGTCCTTGATTGTCCCCGTTTGATTTATATAGACAGTGATCTGGCGGCCTACCGGAAGAGGGCTGAGGGGCGTGAAAGTTCCTATCGTGCCGCTCGCATCAAGGCTGACTTTTCCCCCGACGTAACAGCCCTTCGTGGAGTCATACATCATCACCGTCTCGAACAGATTTTGTCCATTAAGCGATGGGAAGGCGCACGGGTTCGTGGCGTTAACGCCGGTAACAAGGGTGGTGCCGTCGATCTTCTTGCTGAACTGGATCGAGAAAGACGCGTTGATGGGAACGCTGGACTCTCCGCTGAAGGGGCTGACGCGGGTGATGGTGGGTGGAGTCACATCGGCGTTGGTACTGGTGGTAAAAGTTGTGGTGAACGGCGCGGCCATCGGAACCCCGGTTGGGGACGTACGGAAACCGCTTGCAGTCACGGTGTAGGTTGTAGAAATTGCCAGATTCTGCGACGGCTGGAAGGTGAGCTGAGTTCCGTCTGAAGAAAAGGTCGCAGTGCCGTTGACAGTTCCCCCGCCACCGGTGACCGTGAGCGCTCCATTGGTGTCTTTGGCCAGAATCAACTGCAGCGCGGCGATTTGGGACGGGTTCAACATTGCGTGGTTGAAGACGAGAACCAGGGCGCTGTTGACGACCGTGCCTTTGCTGTCGGTGACTGTTGACAGACTCGAAACCGTCGGCACCGTGCGGTCCTTGTTAGTCGGATCAGTGCCGGCAAGAAATTCCTGAAGATTTGTTAACCCGTCCGCCGCGACCGATGGATTTCCCGCGTCATTAACCAGCGGGTTGGTTCCGAAACGGGCTTCCCAGCCGTCCGGCATGCCGTCACCGTCGGTATCGATGTTGAGAGGGTTGGTTCCCAGGGATATTTCCTGAGCGTTGGTGAGACCGTCGCCATCGGAATCCTGGCCGGGAACCAGCACGGAAAGAGAGTTGGCGGCAGTTCCGAAAATACCGGAATTTCCTACGCCGTTGGTCGCAACTACAATCGGACTGGCGGCGGCGGCGCCCGTAGTAACGGTCAAGGTTGCCGTTGTCGCCGTGATGGCGGAATTAGTGATCGTTACCGAGGCAGGCACCGTGGCGGGCTGAAATGAAAAGGTTGCCCCCGTCAGATTCACGCCCTGAACAACAACAGTCGCTCCAGTCTGGCCGGCGAGCAGATAAGCCGGATTGATGGATGTGATCGAAGGCGCGGCGATCACCGTAAAGTTCGCGCTGGAGGTGACTGTGCTCGCTCCTGTGGTAATCGCGATCGGGCCAGTGGATGCGGTGGTCGGAACTGTAACCGTGAGCGTATTGGCGGTAGCGTTAGTTACGGTGGCAGCCACGCCGTTGAACTTGACGGTATTACTCGCCGCGGTCGGGCTGAAACCGGATCCCACGATCGTGACGGGCGTTCCGGGGGCTCCAGACGCCGGGTTGAAGCTTAGAATCGAAAGCGATCCGCTGGCTGCTCCGCGATTGATCTGGACAAGGTTCCCCGCGGCGTCATACACATACTGAATAACGACGCCGCTCGAGTCGATAACATCCGTGAGCTGCCCGCCGGCATCATAGATGTACTGATAGGTACAGGCGCCCGGCGTAGAAGCACTGCAAGGAGCCGCCGCATGTATCGTGACTGAGCTCGCGATCAATCCAAACGCCAGCAAACCGGGTAAATTCTTCTTCACTGAGACCATGTCCTGTACCTATCCCTCCGCCGGGCAACTGCTGTAAAAACACAACGCCAATTTCCTTCACGAAACTCCGACTCCGCGTAGTGGGTAGGATGACCAACTACCTTATTGCGCGCCGCCGCCTTTGCCGCCGGGACCGCCGCCATCGTCATCGTCGTCGTCATCGTCGTCATCGTCGTCATCGTCGTCGTCATCATCGTCATCATCGTCATCATCGTCGTCATCGTCGTCATCATCGTCGTCATCGTCGTCATCATCGTCGTCATCATCGTCGTCATCATCGTCATCGTCGTCGTCGCCATTCGCGTCGCCGCCGCCTCCTCCTTTGCCAACGCCGCCGTGGCCGCCTTTGCCGACGATCACAATGACACAAACAACTCCGTGTTTGCCTTTACCGAAACGACCTGTCCCGCAGTGGATGATGCCGTTCTTGACGAGGCCACCCTTGCCCCAACGATGGTGTCTATGGTGCTTGTGAGGTTTCAGGCCTATATGTCCTTTGCCCTTACGGCCTTTCCCTCTGTGGATATGACTTCGGATTCCTCGCAGCCGGTAAGGTCGATGATGCTTGGGGCGAATCAAAGAAGAACGCTTTATTTTGCCGGTCGGATCGCTGAACGAAAGCGGGTTATTGCCGGCGTAACGATAGGCGTTCGAGTCTCCGCTGGAAATGCCGATTGGGTCTTCGCTCAGGAAGCGCCCTGAAACGCTGTCGTAGAAACGCGCCCGATCGTAGTAAACGCTTGCAGTGACCGGGAGCCTTCCAGCGAACTGGAACGGACTGGCCGTGCCCGTGACGGTCCCACTTCCAAATGGCTCGTAGAATTCCCGGCCGACCACGTTCCCCGAAGAATCGGTGAGCGCCGTCTGGCTCAACACCTGGTCGACGAGCGGGAAAACGGGAGTCGCATTCGGGCCGTTGAAAATCGCCACAATGTCGTCCCGGCTGCGTCCATCGAGAATCGAGATTGTGCTGCCTGCACCTTCCCCGGTCAAGACCGCGGCAATATTGTCGACGTCATCAAGGATGAAGCGCTGAAGGTTGTCTCCGTTCGCGGTTGACGTCACACGCTTCTGGATCATGCGCCCGCGGTAATCGTAGACAAAGTTCGAAACGATCCCGCCAGGCGCCTGGATACCCTGCAGCCGCCCTCTCGCGTCCCATGTATAGGACGTGGTGCCTGCCGCGGAAACCTCTTTAGTGCGGTGCCCGTCGGCGTCGCTCGTATAGGTAGTACCGCCGAATGAGGAGACCTCGTTGTCCGCGTCAAATGTTCCCGTCGCAGCCTGAGTCTGCAGAACCTGACCGATGTCGACCGAATTGGCTATGATTTCGCCCGCCGCATCATAGGTAAAAGCGCGCGAGAAGAGCGAATTACTGGCCACCTGCTCGGACATCGTCAGAATCCGGCCATTGGCGTCGAACGAATATGTCCCTGTAGCGCCGTTGGAACGCGTGTTGGACACCAGCAGATTACGCGCATCGTACGTTCTGACTGTGCTGGTCGCGCCCAGCGACGCGGAAGTCATGTTCCCGGCCGCATCGTACATATAAGTCACCGGCGACCCGCCATTCACCGAGCGCGAAACAACCCGGCCATCCGCATCGCGCTGGTACGCGATCGTTCCGTTCGGACTGACTGCGCTCGCCAGACGACCGACCGCATTGTAGGTGTAGCTGAACGTACCGCCCTGTGAATCGACAACTCCAATGAGCCGCCCCGCCGCATCGTAGGTGCGTTTTACAGTGGCATCCACGTAGGTCTCACTGCTTCGCCGCTGCATCGCGTCGTAGGTATATGCAGCCACCTGTCCGCGCCGGTTTGTAGAGCTGAGCAGATTGTTATTCAGGTCGTACTGATACGTCGTGGCCCGTCCCAGCGGATCGGTCTTCGAGGTGAGTCTCGAACCGGCATCGTATGCGAACGTGGTCTTGTTCCCGTTCGGGTCCGTGACCGACAGTTTGAGGCCGGTGGGATCGTAGGTATTCTGCGTCGTTCGCCCATTTCCCTCCGTAATCGATGCGACCTGCCCGAGCGGAGTCCATGCGATCGTGGAGGTTCGCCCAAGGGGATCGAGCGCCGCGAGCTCCCGCCCGATCGCGTCGTAACTGATCTGGGTCTTCAGGTTGAGCGGATCCGTGACGGTGATCAGATTTCCGAGCGAGTCATAGGTGTATTTGGTCGTATGGCCCGCCGCGTCGGTGAATGAAGCGGGCAAGCCGTTGGCGTTGCGAACGGTAGAGGTGCTGTTACCCCTCGCGTCCGTTCTTCCGATGGAGTTACCCCGGCTGTCGTAGGTAAACGTGGTGGTGTTGCCGGCAGCGTCGGTCTCCGAAGTTACATGGCTAAACGTTGGATCGTAGGTGTACTTCGTCGTGTTACCCAATTCATCGGTTTGCGACAGCAGGTTCCCGATTGAGTCGTACGTCATCGTGACGTCGCCCGCCTTCGCGTCTCCGCATACCGTACACGCTCCCGTACCCTGCATCGACAGAACCAGATTCGTTCCGGACTGACGGTTGATTACCCGCATCTGACCGCTCGCATCGGTCACCCCGACCAGGAATCCGTTCGTATTGAATCGGTAGGTCGTCATATTACCGAGGCGATCGGTGACCACCGTCTGAGTAACGGGGCTCGTTGGCACAAGGTTGTTGACAAGCGTATAAGCGAACTGCATCGTCCCGCCGTTGGGCAGCAGCTGCGCAATCACGCGCCCGTTGGCGTCGAAGGTGTTCCTGGTAACAGCGCCGTGGGGATCGGTAAGCTGCGTCAGATTGCCGTTGGCATCGTATTGATACTGCGTAACGCCGCCGGTCATGTTGGTGTAGCTCGCCATATACCCGGCCGGGTTATACGTGTAGCTCACGCTGCGGCCGATCGGATCAGTAATCTTTGTGATGTTGTAGCCGCTGTACTGGAAGGTAAGCTTGCGGCCGGCTGGATCATCGATCTCGGTAATCTGATAAGGTGTTCCCGGCTGCCGGACAATCGTGGTGACGTTTCCGTTCATGTCTGCCTCCGCCACCAGGACGGAGCCCGTCGGCGGAATGCCCGGCACAAACTGCATGTAACTCCCGTTTTTCCGCGTCAGAGTGGTTGTGCCGTTTGGCGATGTCCTCATTACCCAGCCCGCATACATGGGAACAGTGTTATTAGTAAGCGTTCCATCGCCCTGCAGATTGAAAGGTACCCGCGTCCCCGTGGGCAGGATCAGGTTAATCACCGACGCACTCTGAGGGGTCAGCGTATCGAGGCGGTACTCGAAATTGTGAAATGCCCCCCAGCCGAACGGTCCCGGGATTGTGCCGATCGAGGGCATGGTGCGATAGGTGCGCGTCAGCGCCACCGTTCCCAGGGTTCCGCGGATGGAAATATCGGTGGAATCGAGCACCATGATCCCTGTCGCATAGTCCACCGGGTCTCCACCACCGGGGCCCCCTCCGGGAGGCGGTCCAGGCCCGCCGGGTCCGCCCACCGGACCGTGCCAGTCAAAATGCACAATGCCGTACCGGTGCTGCAGAGATCCTGTCGAGGGATCGACATCCGGAATGATCGTAGTTCCGTTGACCGACACCGTACCCGTCCCGTAGGGCACCATGCGGCCCAGCGTGGGATTCAGCGTCATCAGGGGCAAGTTCGTACCCGGCGGTGAGTTCAACGTATTCGGGAACGAGACCGCCACCGCCTGGGTTGCGTTCGTCTCCGCGGGCTGGAAGGCCACGATAAATGGCGCAACCGATGCCGAAGTCACCGGCATCACGTCGGGCAATCGGTCCACCGGCACTTCGATCGCCGCCAGGGGAAACGGATTCGGCTGGCCTCCATCCTGCTCCGTGAAAATCGTCCCCGCATATACGGTCACCGAAAGACCAGGTATCGAGGTGAAAGTGTAGTTCTGATCCACCGTGTCGTTCTGAATAACGTTGAACGTTTCCACGTTGTCCACCCGCGGCAGATGCACCAGGACCGGGGATACCACTACCGTGTTTGCAACCAGCGTGAAAACCAGCTGCAGCCCGGCGTATTTCCCCGCGGGCGAAGTTACCGAGTTTCCATTGAAACCAATCAACTGCGGGCCGAGACAGGCTGCCGGCAGATTCGTCAATGCGAAATTACCCGAGCCATCGGAAGTTACCGAGCCCGTACAACCCGTCGCGACCCCTGCGCCGTTCTGCCCTACCATCGTCACTACCACGCCCGCCAGACTCGTATTCGCCGTGTTATCCACGACGGTGCGGCCGAGAAAGGAGGTAGTTACCGGCTGGACGTTCAAGGTCGCCGTCGTTCCCGCCGAAACCGCCAGGCCCTGCACAGTCGCGCTGGCGGTGATTGCCAGATTTCCCGTGTTGGTGCCCGCATTGGCAGGGGCGGTAATCGTCAGTATGGACTGCTGCCCCACCGAGATACCCGGCGGACTGAACGAACTTGTCAGGCCGGCCGGCAAACCCGACAAACTCAATGCGGCAACACCGCTGAATCCATTGGTGGATGTCGCATTGACCGTATAAGTGGTGCTCTGACCGGCTATTACGCTGGAGATTGCGGGGACGGCGGTGATGCTGTACGTGCTCGCCGCAACCACAGTAAACGGCGTGGTCGAGGTCGCGGATCCGCTAAACGCCAGCACCTGGATGTTTCCCGTGGTCGCTGTGGAGGGAACCACAAACGTGACGCGCGTTGGCGTTGATGCCGTCACCGGAGCGGGAGTCGTTCCTCCACCCTGTAGGGGTACCAGCACAGTGACTGGCGTACCCTGGCTCGATACCAGGGTCGTTCCCGTAATCGTTACGGACGTTCCGATCGGACCGCTTGGCGGCGAGAAGCTCGTAATCGTCGGTGCCGGGTCGCCCGCACCAACCGTAAATACATTTGGCGCCGTAGCCGCTTCAAAAACACCGGGTGATAATTGCGTTTGCGCTGTGATCGAGATCTGCCCCAGCGGCGTACCCGCGGGAATGGTCATGACCGCTGTCAAATGCGTCGCGTCCGTTACGGTCGGAGTCCCGAATGTCACCCCGCTGTCGGAGAGAATCGTCGTGTTGCCTTGGGCGAAATGCGAATTAAGACCAGTGACTGTGAGCGTAAACGGAGCGGAGCCGGGCGGATTGAGAGTCGGTGACAGCTGCGTAAGGATCGGCGCGGTGGAGTTCAAAAGGGTGTTGAATCCCGCCCGGATGAGAAACACGGCCATCTGGCCACGTGTCACCGCCAGTTGCGGACTGTACAGGGGCGGGTTTGTGCTCGTACCAGAAGTGATGCCGATCTCTTTAAGTTCCTGGATGTACGGATAGTAACTCGCCTCCGGCCCGGTCGGCGCTACGTCGTTAAACTGCTGTACCGTGGGCGGGCTGAATGCGGTTGAGGCGCCCAGACGCGCACGGACGATGAAAACCGCCATTTGATCGCGTGTTACGACCAGGCCCGGCCCGTAGGTCGTGGAGGTGGTGCCTGCCGTCACTCCCAGATCACGAAGCTTCTGGATCCACTTGAAAAACTGATATGTAGGTGGAACATCGGTGAAATACGGAGTAGGGGAATAATTGAAGTTATCGACATTCGGCCCTCCGCCCAGAATCGTGCGGACAATAAAAACAGCCATCTGGTCGCGGGTCACATTCAGATTGGGGCTGTAGGTCAGAGGGGACGCCTTGGTGCCCTTTGAAATGTTGTTCGTGTACATCAAATTGATCCCGTCGAAAAAGCCGGCGTTGACAGGATCGTTGGGAGGAACATCGGTAAAGAGGGAGGCCGTGGCGTCCTGCGTGAGGGTGATCGCAGTGCCGGCGATATTCAGTGTCGTCGTACGGGCAACGTTGGTGGTATTAGTGGGGATCGAATAAGTGAGGGACCCGTTACCAGTCCCGCCGGGCGTACCGCTGACGCTGGCAAAACCGTCGGTGGCGTCGGCCGTCCACGCGCAGGTCGGGGCGCTTGCCGTCACTTGAATGACGAGGGGATCGCCCGCAAGGTCCAGTTTTCCGTTGGAATCGACATAAACCTTGGCGGGAAATGGAGACGGAGGAGTGACCGTGAAAGTGCATTGCCCGAACGCCGCAACGCTCAACAACCCGGATATTACGCCGCCACGAACAGCCTTCGAGCGTGCAAGTTCTGCCAGCCGCCCCTGCACGCACCCAACCAAACGCCAGCTTGATCGCCGAATCATGACCTATCCCCCCAGACAGACTACGAAGCCACGAGATACTCGTCGCATCTTCGCATGATTGTGTAGAATAACTCAGATTCGCGAATAGTCAATCGATAAAATCTGCTAGTAGTCCTGGACCTTTGGGAGGGGGCGACGGGATAGACTCGATGGCAGATCCGGCGGCAGTGGCTTCGTCCCGGAGAAGCTTATGTGCTGCTGAGTAGCTCGGAACGGCGTAAGCTCATACAGCCTCGTTCCCTGACGTTTCTTCCCAAGGCTCGTCCTCCAGAGCCTCGTCTTCCCGGTCCTCGTCCTCCGTGAACGCGGTTTCGGAGATTGCGGTCTCGGCGAAGGCATCCAGGTCTTCCTCGGAAATCCGCGATCGAAGAAGTTCCAGCGCCTCCTCCGCAAATGCCGCTGGCACCATCAGGGGAAGCTCGAGTTCGATCCGTCTGCCGATTCGATTGCCCTGGTGACAGGAAATGGATGCGCTTCGTAAAAGTGCCGCAGCCACTTCGAACTCGGATCTGGAATGATATTTGGCGACCTGCACGAGCCTGTCGCCGTCGCTCAACGCCCCAGGACGTGCCTGGACCGTCGCATCCATGTCGAGTCCCCGGCGCAGGACTTCTTTGTCATAACACCGTTTTGCCATGTCGACGAGATCCTTCCGGTTCGTGTCGAGAAGTGCTGCGTCCGATAAAAGCTCGAAATGGCGCCGAAAATCATCAGAGGTAGCTTCCATCGCATATCTCCTGTTTTATCGATCCGGACAGTTACCAATATCGAAAAGCGCAGCGACGCCACACGTGGATGTGAACATCTGGCGCACGGAGTGCGCTGCCTGCCGGAACAAACCACATGCGCTGGTTCCACCCAACGCCGTTGCGGCCATGAAGATAAGCGTAATACGCCTGCCCGCGTG
Organism: Terriglobia bacterium; assembly: GCA_963831795.1. GTDB lineage: Bacteria > Acidobacteriota > Terriglobia > Bryobacterales > Bryobacteraceae > BOG-234. The sequence continues at coordinate 228,121 of CAWHSB010000039.1, forward strand.
CAAACCTTGTCGGTCCCTGGGCTTCGCCGCTGCAGGAAACGTCAAGGTCCTTCTCGTGAGGATCGGTGTCCGCGGTCCCCAGAAGATAAATCACATCCTGTTGCGCATAGTTGGCCTCCAACTGAGACCAACTGCGCTCCGCGTCAGATTTGAGGTACGGCGGGGCGTCAACAGTGCCATACTTCCAACGGTTGAATGCCCTGCAACCGCGGCTCCGAAACAAAGCCGGCCGCTCGTCGGTGAAGTAGACGTAGGATGACGCGTTCGCGATCACGAAGCGAAAATGGATGCCGCTGGTATTCGACAGCTCGCCGGGTGCCCTGCCCACAACGGCGTATCGCTGAACCAGTTGCGCCCCCGCGGAATGCCCGGCGAGGACTACGGTCGCGAGATTTGGAAACACCGAGTGATCGGCCAGTCGGGTCAGGAGGGCGTCAACCACCTCGTACGAACTGACAGGAATCGGCGCAGAAGCGGGAGCGCCGGAATCCCAGGTGGTGCGTCGCCAGCGCAGGACATCACCAGGCGTACCATGCACATCCACATCCTCCTCATCCAGGAATTGGGGAGCGATGAAGATCGTTTCGCTTGCGATCGGGCCGGCGCTTCCGGCAGCCTCCAATGCCGTCCGGTAGTCGGCTTTGACGTCTCGCTCCTTCCCGTGAATGATAATCAGGGCGCGCGTGATCTGCGGCTGTGGTTTCGACCAGTCGAGGGATATAAGAAAGGGATCTGTAGCGGAACCCGCGGCGGTCGTTATGTGGAATCTTTGACCGGCAACGGCCGGCGCCTGACCTTGCAGCGAGGCCATCGCCACAACTGCCAGATAGAGTGTCGCGCCGAAGCCCGCAATCCACCGTCTCGGCCGGATCAAACGCACCGCATTCATGAGACCCCAGGTCACGCCCATTCCTGTTGCAATTAAAACATTCCCGAGTTGAAACGAGAATTATGGAGAGGTCTCGTTCTATTATTGGACGACGCGCAATTGCCCGCCATTGCGGAGGTGGTTTCCAGTGAATCTGAGTGTTTTCCGGAAGGCACGCGCCGCCCCGGCCACTCTGCTGCTTCTCGCTCTGCCGCTTTTAGTCGGAGCGCAGGAGGCGGCATCGGGCAGCGAGCATATCTCTCCTGTCCGAGTGAGCCGGGCCATCGAACTCTCTGCTCGCTATCTCGAGAGCGTGTGCGACGAAAACGGCAGGTTCAGATACCTCGTGGACCCGGAGTCGGGTAAGGTATCGTCGTCTTACAACATACTGCGTCACGCGGGCGCGATTTACTCACTCGCCATGTTCAACGAGGCTCATCCGGACCAGAAAGCGGTTGATGTGATGGTCAGGGCAGCCGCTTTCATGCGGAAGAACTACATCGGCCCGGATGCGAACTCGCACGCGCTGGCGGTCTGGTCCGAACCCTTGCCAGACCAGTCGGATGCGGAACTTGGCGCCGCCGGGCTTGCGCTGATAGCGCTGACTGCCCTCGAAAAAGCCAAATCGGATACTGTGCCGCTCACGGACCTCCAGGGGCTGGCCCGATTTATCCTCTTCCTGCAGAAGAGTGACGGCAGTTTCACCAGTAAGTACAGTCCCGACACGGGGCTGGACGAGGATTTCAACAGTCTGTACTATCCGGGCGAGGCCGCCCTGGGCCTGATTTCACTCTATGAACTCGATCACCAGGCTCAATGGCTGGTGGCGGCGGGTAATGCCCTCTCTTACCTGGCGAAGAGCCGCGTGAACGTCCGAAAACTGCCGCCGGATCACTGGGCGCTGATTGCGACTGATCGGTTTCTGGAGTATTGCCGTGAGGGCGATTGTCTTGTCTCGCGCCAGGACTTGATTGAGCACGCTTCGCGCATAGCCGACCGCTTCCTTCGCGATCAGGTCGCAAGTTCTCCAGACCCCAGAAGAAACGGGGCCTTCGGCGCCGATGGACGAACTACACCGGCCGCAATTCGTCTGGAGGGGTTGCTGGCGACGTTGGAGTATCTTCCGGATGATGCCACCGGGCGCCGTGCCCGGATCGAAGCCGCCGTCGACCGGGGCATCGCTTTCCTCCTGAACGCTCAGATCACGGCGGGCCCCTACGCCGGCGGTATGCCTGCCGCGGTATCGTCAGAACCGCACGCATCCGAAATTCGCATCGATTACGTTCAGCACGCGTTGTCTGCCTGGCTTCGTTATCGGGCAATGTTTCCGGGTCGCGACGCTCAGGGCCATCCCTGATAGACGGGCCAGATCCAAAAACTGCACATTCCGAACTTCGGCTTGCAGGCCCATCTAATGACCGAAACGGCGACCAGCGGCACAGCGGTGTTGATCAGAGTTCCGCACGCTACGATGAACGCCTACTCGCGCGGTCGTGATCGGCGGGACGTAGGGTAGCCGGTCACCGGCACGTTAGTACAGGGATCGAATAAGTAAGAGAACCATTTCCCGTACCGCCAGGCGTTCCGCTGACGCTGGCGAAACCGTCCGAGGCGTCTGCTGTCCACGCGCAGGTCTGAGAGCTGGCCGTTACCTGGATGGTCAGAGGATCGTGAGCGAGATCGATGTACCCGAGAGAATCGACGTACACCTGGGCGCCAAACTGAGATGGCGGAGTGACTGTGAAGGTACATTGTCCGAATGCTGCCAGGCTGAAAAGGCCCGCCATTAAGGCGCAACGAACCGCGTGAGTCGAAGCGAGAGCGCACGCCGGCGAACCAGTTTGATACCCCGTTGAAGTTTCGGTTGCATGAACAGACCTTACAGCAGTTGGATACGGAAGGTTCAGAATACCGCCCTTTTTGGAAAAATCAAGCCCAATTTCCGCCAGGAAAGCTGAGGAGGTAGTACTAGGACATCGGGCCGCAAGTTACACATAGCGAGCAACAGACACGGCTTTCGGCGACCAACGCCAAGGTAGTCCGCCGTCCTCCCGAGTATAAGAAATTCATCAGGAAATTTTCCTGAATCCGGAGGAGTTCTGAAACTACAAAGTTAGAATCGGCTTGCGTGCCTGCCGGGCTGGATCTTATAATCGGCAACGATGGCAAGTAAGGGGCGACGATCTTTCCTGCGGCAGGTCACCGGACTGGCGGGCATGAGTGTGGCGGATACGAGTAAGTTGCGCCGGCCCAGTCCGCTGACAGGGAACGCAAGGATTGCGAATGCGTTAAGTTTGCGGCAAATCGCAGCGGAAGTCCAGAGCCGGAGAGATCTCGCGCCAATCACCACAAACGGCGACGAAGCCCTGTATCCGAATCTGATCGGAACGTATGGCAAAGGCTTCCTGCACTCGCAACTCGGTGAGGTTAATGTCTCGGACTACCGGACGATGACCGCCGCGATCGCCACGCAACAGCACGCCGATTTTGCCAAAATCGCTCTCGGCTACGGGCGGAAACAGGTCAACATCGAGTCGGCGTTCGCCTACGAACTTGAAGGCGGCGACCCTCATACGTTTCCCATTCCGGCGCCGCCGGCATTCAGCAGCGCGCAGGCGGCTGCCGAGATGGTGGAATTGTATTGGCAGGCGCTCGCGCGGGACGTGCCTTTCTCGCAATGGAGCACCTCTTCGATCATTCAGAACGCGGCGGCCGAGCTGAGCAAATTGTCCGGCTACCAGGGTCCGCGCGACGCTTCATCCGGTCTGGTATCCGCCGCCAGTATATTCCGGGGAAGGGCGCCCGGCTGTCTCACGGGCCCCTGGCTCTCGCAGTATTTGTGGCAGACCATCAATTTCGGTTCGACGCCACGGGAACAGATGTATCGCACGGGGGTCGTGGGAGCCGATTACATGACCCAGTACAGCGAGTGGCTGCAACTGGTATCCGGACTGCCGCCTTATCGAACCGAGGTCTTTAACCCGACGCTCCTCTATATCCGCAGCGGCCGGGATCTGGCTCAGTTCGTGCATTGGGACTACACCTACCAGACATGGCTGCAAGCTGCCCTGATCATTCTCAATCAGTATCCCGAAACAATACTCGATTACAACCTTTATCAGCTGAACAATACGAACCCGTACAGCTCCGCGTTTCCCGGGGCGGCGAGGATTCAAACCGGCTTCACGACCTTCGGCAGCGCACATGTTCTGGATTGGGTAGCGCGCGCGGCGAATCTTGCGTTGAAGGCGACTTGTTTTTACAAGTGGGCGGTACATCGCCGGGTTCGACCCGAGGAGTTTGGCGGCAGAGTCTACAACGTGATCTCCGGCCTCGCGAACTATCCGATACACGCGGACCTGATGAACTCTCAGGCGGTGAAAGCCCAGATACAATCGACGGGTAATGCGTTGCTTCCCCAGGCTTACGTCGAAGGATGTCCACTACACCCGTCATATCCAGCGGGGCACTCCGCAATTGCCGGCGCTTGTGCGACTATTATGAAAGCCTTGTTCCAGGAAACCGATCTGATCAGCGGCGCCGTGACAGCCAGCGGTGATGGGTTATCGCTGATACCCTACACGGATACGGCGCTCACCGTCGGAGGCGAGATTAACAAGCTGGCGTGGAACCAGATCGAGGGCCGCATGTGGGCGGGTATTCATTACCGGAGCGACGCGACAGCAGGACTCAGCCTGGGGGAAGAAGTGGCGATTTGTTTCCTTGAGGACCAGGTCAATACATACACCGAAACCTTCTCCGGCTTCTCTTTTACGAAATTCGATGGAACTCCGATTTCGATTACTCCGGGTACCGGAGCTTATGCCGGTATGGACCTTCTGACGCCGGGGTCATGATTTTGTGCCATCCGCCGACGACCGATTGGGCGCCATTAAAGAACGTCTCCGGCCCTGGTATCTGAGAAACATCTATTTCCGGGCATTCCCGATGCGGAAGCCCTCCTGGTTCGAGGACTGCTGGCGTTTTCCGCACGCGCCACTCGGTTGTTGTGAGCATCTTCTCGATCCGCCGACGCCTGGTTCGCGCGATTTTCTGATGCTCCCGATGACTGACTGGCACGTTCGAATCCAGCGGTCTCACTTCCTGGCCCAGGCGCTGGCGGCGCGCGGGCATCGCTGCTTCCTTCTGAATCCACACCTCGGACGAGAGTTCGGCAGCACCGCGGTAAAGACTCCGCAACTGGCGCGTCTGGAGGCGAATATTTACGAACTGCACATCCGATTGCCCCGCGAGCCCGTGTACCACCATCGAAGCCTGACATGGGACGAATCGGAGATGCTTGCCGGAGGGGTTGCAGACCTCATCGCGTCCGCTCAAATCTCAAATTTTGTCCAGATCGTCAGTTTCCCGGTCTGGCTGCGGCTTGCGCTGTTCATAAAAAAAAGATGCAATGCGGCTATTGTGTACGATTGCCACGACTTGCTCGCCGGCTTTGAAAATGTAGCGCCCGAAATCGTGGCTCTCGAGCGCGGGTTGATCGCCGCGAGCGACCTGGTGATTTGCTCCGCGGAGAGCTTATATAAGGAGTGCCTTGACGCGGGAGTTTCAGCCGACCGCTGCTCCATCGTGAGAAACGCCGTTTCCGAGAGGTTAGGCCGGCCGATTCCCGTGGCTCCGCATTCCGGTCCGATAGTCGGGTATCTGGGCGCGATTGAAAACTGGTTCGATTCCGAAGCGATCCGGACGGCGGCGGTAGCGCGTCCCGGTTGGCGTTTCGTGCTTGGAGGCCGCATTGAATCGCGGAATCTCCAGCCTCTGCAGGATCTGCCGAACGTCGAGTTCGCCGGCGAGATCGGCCGCGACCGAGTCGCGGATTTTCTGGCTGGCTTCGACGTGGCAACAATTCCGTTCCTGCTCAACCCGCTTACAGTCGCAGCCGACCCGATCAAGCTGTATGAATATTTCTCCGCCGGTCTTCCCGTCGTCTCGGCGCGATTGCCGGAAACTCGGCGCTTCTCCGGCCACCTGCACTACTATGACGGCCCTGGGGACTTCGTCCACGCGGTCGAGAAGGCGCTCGCGGACCGCGATGAATCGGCGCGTTCGCGAAGACGGCTCGCGGTGGTCGAGGAGACCTGGGAGTTACGCGCCGGTCAGATTCTTCATTTGACGGAACCGTTGCTTTGGGAGACGGCCACCCCGCGGGTGGGATCAAGTCTTGATGCCTAGCAGCATGCAGCGCGGATAAGTGACGTTGAACATTTCGTAATTCGAGACGGAATAATAGTCGTGCTGCTCCAGCACGAGCGGGAAGCCGGCCCGCCATACGCTCGCGATCAGCGATTCCTTCGTGAGCCAGAAGGAACTGCTGTTGGAGTACGAAGCCCAGAGTTGATCTTCGGGATCGGCATCGTCGGCAAATTCACGATACCAGCGTCCTTGCACGGGGAAACCCTCGGCTTCCTGCCCTTCAAGAGGCCCGAGAACCTTAAGGCGAGGATCGAGCAGCGAAAGGTCGGCGTCGTCCGCTGGAGCGAAATGCGTGTCGAGAATCAGGACGCGGCGGGTTGCCGCGGCTACCCGCCGCAGCCACTGCGCGGGATGGTCGAGGTGATAGAGAATGCCGAGCGCCAGTACGGCGTCGAATTGTCCGCCCGCATCCGGCGCAAAGTCCTTCACATCGGCCGTCTGAAATTTCAGGTTCCGCAAGCCGAAATGGTCCTTGAGCACGGTGGCCTTTTCGATATTCCGATGGCGCGCTTCCACTCCCAGAACCTCGGCGCCTCTCTGGGCGAGCGCGAGTGAAAAACCGCCCTCGAGGCACCCCAGGTCGGCCACTCGAACGCCGCCCAGATTGGAGCCGAAAAGCATATCCAGAACGCGCAATATCGCCTTCAGCCGGAGGTCTGTCTCGAGGAAATCGGGCTCCCCGGGAATCGTTGTACACTCGGCGTCAAGACGGATATTGTGGGCGGTCCATCGCTGGCCAGCAATCCGCCGGTGCAATTCCTCCGTGGAAAGCAGCATCAATTTATCGACAGACGAAAGGGGGGAAGCGTGCCGCTCTCACCGTGAGCGCACGCGACTCTCGCCGTCAGTTCGTGCATGCCGATTCCGACGGCTCCGGCTGGAACCGCGGCAGTCCAGCCGCTTCGATCGAACTCCGGACGGCCGTAGGCATTGGCCACATCGGGCCGCGAATGGGAGAGGGAGGCTTGGGCTTTCACTTGCTTGTCCACCAGAATGTCCACCGTTGTAAGTGGCGAATCTGCGCCTAAGCAGACCGCCCAGCCCGATATTCCAATGTCTTTACCGGCCGATGCGTTTATGATGGGCTTTCCGTCGGCCATATCGAGAAATCCCAGGACCGGCTGGCCTGCGGGTATGGTGGCTTTCGGCGATTTCGCCGGATCAACTTGTGTCTGAGAGCCACTCGATCCCCGAAATCCGATAAGCCTGTCGACAACCATCCCGGCCAGAAAGGCAACCACGATAATCGTGACCACGCGGACGTTCACTCCGATGATTCCTCCCAGTCAGGCTATCACGGTGCTCCAACGGAACGTCCTTTCAGCGCGGCGCCTGCGATACTAAGTCTTTTCCACGAAAGTGCATGATTCGTAACGGCGAAGTTACCCCCGATATCCTCAAGGTCCTTATTGTCGGCTACTACGGTTTTGAAAATGCCGGCGACGAAGCGATCCTGTGGGCCATGATCTCCGATTTGCGTGCCCGGCGTCCGGAAATCTCGATCACGGTTGTGTCCGGTAATCCCACAAAAACGGCCGAAAAGCATGGCATCAAGGCGATTTCGTGGCATGACGGCCTGGGGGTTTTTGACGCCGTCTCCGAGGCCGACTTAACTATCGTTGGGGGCGGAGGCCTGTTCCATGATTACTGGGGTCTGAACCCGAACCTCTTCCTGACCGATCGCCAGAGCGGTATCGTTTTTTTCGCGGCGCCCGCCATTTTGGCCGCCCTTATGGGCAAACCACTGATGCTTTATGCTGTCGGCGTCGGGCCCCTGCTGTCGGGCCATGCGAGGCGTTTCACTCGAGTCGTGTGCGAGGCGGCTACCGCCATTACGGTGCGGGATGAAGGCTCCAGGCGACTACTGGAATCGATTGGGGTCGACGACGATCGCGTCACTATAACGGCCGATCCTGCGTTTGGTCTGTCTGTCGGAGACGGCTACCAGGCGATCGCGGCTGTTCCAAAGCCCGTGGTTGCCGTTTCTGTCCGTGATTGGGATTTCGGGGTTGAAAGCCAATTTTGGGAGCCCGAGTTAGCGGCGGGACTTGATCGCTTTCTCGCGAAAGAGGGAGGCACGGTCGTTTTTCTGGCATTTGGAAGATTGCACGGAAAACGGGAAGACGACCGAGTTGTCGCCGAACGAGTTCAATCGCGGATGGGCCGCCGCGATTCGACGATCGTTGTTTCTCAGGATCTAAGCCCCCAGGAACTTCTCGGCGCGTTCCGGCACTGCGACCTGACGGTCGGGATGCGTCTCCACTCATTGATTTTCAGCGCATTGAATCACGTACCGTGTGTCGCTCTGAGTTACGACCCGAAAGTCGACTGGTTCATGGAGAGAATCGGCTCGACGGATGTGATCGAGATCAGATCCGTCGAATCCGAGGCTCTCGCGCGCGTGATGTCGGAGGCACTCGCTCGAAAAGACGAATTTCACGCGACCGTTCCGGGCAAACTGCATGTGCTGGCAGGCCTGGCAAGACAGAACGCGGAAATTTGCCTTGCCGCCGCGGAGCGCCGCGATCGCCGTGAGGGTTACTGGCCCTCGCCCGAACTGTCGGACATATTGGCCCGCGGGCTCCGAGCCCAGCTTCAGGCGGGTCAATCGCTGCGGTCCGAATTACAGAATATCTCCGGCACTCTCGCGAAAGTGGAGGCCGATCGAGATGAAGGGCGTGAGTTTCTCACCAGCGAGAATCACGTGCTGGCATCGCGCTTAGAGGAAGTTTCATCCGCCCTCGCCAATGTTCAGAACGACAACCGGAATCTGCGAACGGAAGTTGAAACACTCAGCCGGTTTCAGCAGTCTCAGACCGAAGCTCTGGCGGAAATCGAAAAGGACCGGCAGGCGCTTCGGGAGGAATTAAGGAAAGCCGGCGAGTTCCAGCGGGCTCAGGAACAATCGCTGTCGAACATCGAGGCCGATCGCACCAGGTTGCGTACGGAACTGGAGCAAGCCGAAAACGATCGGCGCGCCGTGAGGGAGGAACTGAAGAAAGCCAGCGGCTTTCAGCTCACGCAGGAAGAGGCGATCGCGAAAATCGGGGTCGACCGAACCAGACTGCGGGAGGAATTGGAACGAGCCGAAAAGGATCGGCAGGCGCTCCGGGAGGAACTGAAGAAAGCCGGTGCATTTCAACGCGCACAGGAAGAATCGCTGGCCAATATCGACGCCGATCGAGTCGCACTTCGCGACGAACTGGAACGGGCGCGGCAACTCGAGCAGGATCGACAAACAGAGGCGGAGGCCGCGCAGAACAGACTGTTAGAGGAACTGGAAGAGGAACGGACGCGTACCCGTCGTCCATGAGGACGCGCTGTCGAAGCTGCAAGCGGAGCAAGCCGCGCTCGCCCTTGGTCTCAAGGACTCGATTGCGAAAGGTATCCGGTTGGAGGCAGACCGCGATTCGACTTCGGCCCAACTGAGTACGCTTGAGGAGAAACTTCGCGAGAACGAAGAAAGACTCGGCGCCGAGCGCTCCGCCAGGGAGGTGGTCGAGCACGATCTCGCGCGATTGCAGGCTTCGCTTGAGAGATCCAACCTCGCCCGTCAGGCGGCGCTGACCGCAATCGAGCGGTATCGCAACAGGTTTCAGAATGAATTGAGTTTGTTCCGGAGCCAGCGAGCCTGGAAAGCGATGCTCTATCTGCGCGGGGCGTACACGTTGCTCGTCAGGAAGGGATGGTCGGGCTTGCCAGGGTTCGTCAAGTTGACAGTCGCAGCGCCCTCAGACGGTTCCCGTCTCGACGAGTATGAGCTCCGTTTTCCGGAAATCGAACGGTATCTTCCCGCGCCCGGCCTGGTTGAGCCTATGCCGGCCGAGGAGGTGCAACCTCAGATCTGCGGCGCTTCGCATTGGAACAAATATGACCTCGTAATCCTCGGAATTATTGACTTCGACTTCAGGTTTCAGCGTCCGCAGCAGATTGCGGCGCAGTTCGCCCGTTGCGGCCACCGCGTTTTCTGGATCAGCCCTTCAAGATTCATTCCGCCGACGTCGGATCAACCTTATGAAATTGTTCCGCTGCGCGAGAACATCTGGGAAGTCCATTTGCGGGGTCCGCAACCCGACGTTTACCTCGGCCGGCTGAATCCGCCCGAAGCACGAGCGCTGACCGCAAGTCTCGGGCGTTTGTTCCGCGATCAGGCAATTGCCGAAAATCTGCTGCTGCTGCAGCTTCCTTTCTGGCGGCAACTCGGCCTGGCTGTGCGGGAGGATTTCGGTTCTGTGCTGGCCTATGACTGCATGGATGACTGGGAAACCTTCGAGAATATGGGAACATTCAATGTTCTCGAGGAGAAGAGCCTTGCTGTTGAGTGTGACGTTCTGATAGTCACCGGTCAGGGGCTGGTCGACAAATTCAAAGCGCGAGGCCTTGATTCTCTGCTGGCAAGGAACGGGGCGGATTTCGACTTTTTCTCCGCGGCGCGTTCCACGAATCTGCTGGCGGTTATCCCCCGCCCTGTCGTCGGCTACTTCGGGGCGATCGCGGACTGGATCGACCTCGACCTGATCCGGGACGTGGCCACCATGCGTCCGCAGTACTCGTTTGTCCTGATCGGGCAGGTGTTTGGACGAGATATGTCCGAACTGGAGCGCCTTCCAAACGTGTACCTCCTCGGCAATCAGAAGTACGAGTTGATTCCCTCGTTTCTGTCGGAGTTCGACGCGTGCACGATACCTTTCCTGCTGAATCAGGTCACGAAAGCTACGGATCCGGTAAAGATCTATGAGTATCTGTCGCAGGGTAAACCGGTCGTCGCAACCGATATGGCGGAACTGGCACAGTGCGGCGACATGATCTATATCGGCACGAATCGCGAAGATTTTGCTCGCAAGCTGGATGCGGCTATTTCGGAAACCGACACTGGCATGCGAGCGCGCCGAATCGAGTTTGCACGGCTCAACACCTGGGCGCGCCGCGTCGAGGCGATCGATTCGCGCGTTCGGAGCCGGGTCCCGATTGTTTCGATTCTGATCGTTACCCACAACAGCGCCGAGTTTGTTGCGCCGTGCCTCGAATCCATCCGTGACTGCACAGCTTATCCGGCGTATGAAGTCATTGTTGTGGACAACGCCTCGTCCGACGCCACAGCGGAGATTGTGGGCAGGTATGAGGAGGCTGACCGGAGAATTGGCGTCACCCGTCTCACGGAGAACACCGGATTCGCCGCCGGCAATAACCTGGCGGCACGGCAGGCCTCCGGGGAGTACCTCATCATGCTGAATGTCGATACCGTGGTTACGTCGGGATGGATCGAACGGATGCTTCGGCATGTCCGGCGCGACCCGTCCATCGGAATTATCTGTCCGGTGACCAACTTCGCGGGTAACGAAATCAAGATCAACGTTGACTATTCCGATGCCCGGCAAATGCGGAATTTCGCTTTGAAGGTAGCCCGCGAGGAACAAGGACGAACGACGGAAATCGACGTGGCACCGCTTTATTGCGCCTTGATACCTCGGCGGGTCTGGGAGCAGGCGGGCGAACTGGATGAGGGATTCGGGCTGGGGATGTATGAAGACGACGATTTCTCGGTGCGTGTGCGACGGGCCGGTTACAGGGTAACGGTCGCCGAGGACTGCTTCATTCATCACTTCGGACAAGGTTCTTTCTCGAAGATGCGGTCGGAAGAATATCAGGCGATTTTCGAGTCGAACAGAAAGCGATTCGAAGAAAAATGGAAGGTCTCCTGGAAGCCGCATCGGACGAGGCCCGGCGTCCGACCGGCCTTTGAAGAGAGAAGGTTCACTCCGGCCGAATTCTATCCTGCCGGGCGATGAGGGCGTTTTCGGGCTTAAGCGGTTAGGAGGGCGTCAGGATCATCCGATCACTCAGGCGTGTCTGCGACACAGGGAACCGACTGGCTTCCGAAGTAGCCTCGGTAAAGCGACTGGACGATCAGACACGCGTCGTCGGGCATGTTTGGGCGGTATCGGTAAGCCAAACCTGCGGCATCATCGACGCTCAGCAAAAGGAGGCTCATGGCAATTTCAAGATCCCTCAAAGTCCCGAAATGCGGCGGATGCTGTTGTTCGTATGGCGAACCAGGCTGAATCCAAACCTGTAAGCAACTTTGAAACACGAGCTGAGACCCCGCCGGCCGTCGTCGGGCCGAACCTGGCGGCGGTCGGCATCATCGGTTCGATGAGGCCGAGCCTGACCAACTGATGCACCGCTCTCAAAACCGCGTTCCGGTGACAGCAGTGCAACGATGTCCGAATCTCGCGCAGATCGTAGACTTCAGACTGCCCCGCGGGCGCATCCAGAGAGCCTGGAATTGCCCGCTGCACGGGACCAGGGCAGGGCTTACCACGGACCTGTCTGACCGGATGCGGGGTGTGCCGAGCATCGAGAGCCACGATCGCCTCAGACTCCGAAATGGCGTCGTCTCCCGGAAGAAGGCGACCTCGCGCAACGCCGAAGCGATTACGGCGTTCACCGATGTCGCGTGCATCGCGGCGGTGAACTGGATCCCATGGTAAAGAACTTCGCTGATCTGGATGGTCAGCGTAACCTGAAGGCAAACGGCGAAGTGGTCATCAGCCGATAGCTTAAGCCCGTCGTGATGAAGGAAAGACTTCAGAAACTGAAAGCCACTTTCAGCGCGAAGCCATGTTAAGCAAGGCGGATCTGACTGGTTTTAGGACCGGTGCAGACCCGAGGTTTAGCGTCGGTTGCTCCGAAAGTCCGCAGGAGTTCGTACAGCACTGGACTTTCATTCGGCCTCCGTAGTTCCCCGATGTCAGGTTCACTTTGTTCAGAAATTTCTGTGTCGGAGATCAGCCGTGCCCGGCGGAAACGATCTTGCAGCCGGGTTGTTCGCCTTCCCGGGTTCCAAAGACCCCAACCCAAGCCCCTCTATTTGTTTTCAGTAATTTCTCAGGTTCGTTTCGCTCTTTTTCGGCAGGGCTTCGGTTCTTTTGGCGAATTTCTGATCGGCCTCAGCCACCCCTCGCTGATGAAAACGGGGGTGGCGTGGGACTACACACTTTGCCAGCGACTTGAGGGCAATCCTCGCCTAAGGTTAAGTTGTCAAAGATCTCTGGACCGTATCCACAACCCCTTTCAGCGCCGTGGACCGGTTCCGAATGCAGTGTACAGGCGCTTAAGGGCGATGCGTGCACGAGGAGCCGCTAAGGCCTTTTATTTCAACGGCAGATTTTCTTTAGACGTTGTGACTGGGATCGGCCGAGCGAAAATTGAACCTCGAAAGGCACGCCGCAGTTATCGAACCGGCGTTGATGCGGTTACTGTCCGGGCCGCCTGAGAGGTAACCGTAATCCGAGAAAAAGGCCAACGCCCAGCGCGATCGAGAGGGCGGCCGCGATTCTCCGCCACTCAGAAAAATGGACGAATCGGGCTCCGGATGGCGAGAGTTCAATGAAGCCGAGCGGCTGTACTCGCAAGGCGCCGGCCGCCGCTCCGTCAGCCACCGAGTCCGCCGTTGAGCCACCTCCACCGCCGGCGACTGCTCGCCAGACTTGTCCCGTTGGAATGATTGTGAAGTCGCCGCTGGTGACGAGAGCGCCGAAAATGGTGTTCGCTTTCGCGTCAGAACCGAACTGCTGATTAATTTTGGTGACCATCTCGCCGCCCGTCATGGATACATTGTCAACCATTCACTGGTGCGTGAAACCTCCTTCAATAGCGCCTGACTCTGCTGATGGAGTTTCTGAGATGCTCTGGGTCGCGATTCGAGCGATTCTCGCGACTCAGCCAGAAGCTCGCCGAGGATCGCGTTGCACTTTACCACGCGGTTTCCAAGATTTGGAAACCGTTCTCGCTTCACGCTTAGCCCTCGCTTAGCCCGAGCGGTCTGTGGGCCGGCGCGTTCCGGCGCCCACGGACGTCGTAGACAATGTACAGAAAGGAGATTGGCCAATGAAGCATACAAAAACAACCGGTAGATCACATCGTCGCTCTTGCTTCATCGGAGCAGGAGCACTAACGCTCGCTGCCCTTTCGAGCACTTCTGCCATTTCTGCGAAAGATGAGCTTACGATCCCTGCCAAATTCCGCGATTGGTTTGTGGTGAACTCAATGATCGTGACCAAAGACAGCCCGATTTCCGACCAGATTGGCGGCATGCATATCATCTATGTGAATGCAAAGGGATTGCCGATACTGAAAGCGGGCGGCCCGTTTCCGTATCCTGACGGAACCATTTTCGCGGATGACGTTCACGACTTCTCGGTGAAGGATGGCGCGTATGTCGAAGGCGCCAAAAAAGCCGTGACCGTGATGGTGAAAGATGCGAAGAAGTATCCCATGACTGGCGGGTGGGGATTTCAGGTGTGGGCCGGGGGCGATCCCGCAAAGCCACTCATTCCGGACACCCCGCACGCCATCCAGGCTTGCTTTGCCTGCCACACACCGCAAAAGGCCCAGGACTTTACGTTTTCCACGTATATTCCTTGATCTGGCGCCGGGTCGGCAGGGCGTTCACTGATCGGTCAGAATTATCGCTACCCTTCCGGATAGCAGCCTGTGACGGTCTGCATTCCATCGGTAGTTGTGGTGCAGTACCAGTAGCCAATAAATGGGCGGCGTGGCTCTGGAGTGCCGGGAGGGGCCAGTATGCAGCAGCGCGGTCGACAGGATCAGGCGCAAAAGGGCCTCGATCATGGGTCTTCTCCTTTCCGTGTCACAGGCCGACCCCGGCACTGGCGTTATCCCGGAACAGGCTGGCATCCCGGATGTACTTCCGCGCAGCATGTCGCTCGATTTGTGGCGGGTCTGCTTCATGATGGAGATCTCCTGCACGCCGTTCATAGCGGCCTGAGTCACGAGACCAGCGCGCAGCGAATGGCCAGCGTACTTTGCCGGATCCAGCCCGGCGGCCGCGGCGTAACTGGCTGAAAATGGTCCATCTTTACTGGCCCGACTGCCCAGCTAACGTTTCGGCTGACGGCAGTTTTGTCGAACTGGCACACGGCACGGCGATTACAAGGCGCGGTCACTCTGAAGGCGAATGAAAGGTAGCACTGAAGACACCGATGCATGAAGTGTTTTGGATACGAATGTACTGGTTGCAGGCTTGCGATCACGCCGCGGAGCCTCGTTTCAGATCATTCGACTCATCGGCGAGGGAGCATTGAGGCTGAATATCTCAGTGGCTTTGGCACTGGAATATGAAGAGGTTCTCAAGCGCGCCAACCTGGTTCCCGGCCTCACCGAAGCCGAAATTGACGGATTTCTCGACTTCCTTTTTCAGTCATCGAATCTGGTCCCGTCGGTACGTCCAAACCGACCGAGTCTGCCCGATCCGGACGATGATATGGTGCTGGATCTTGCAGCACAACGGGGCGCGGCGATCCTTACGTACAATATAAGAGACTTTGATGAGGCCTCCTTGCGTGGCGTCGTTGTCGTGACCCCAGCGGAGTTCCTGGAATTTTTGAGACAAGCAAAATGAACGTCAGCATAAACATCGCGGAAGCTCTTTATCGACAAGCGCGGGACATTGCCGACGCACAGCATTTGGCCGTTGATGACGTAATTTCGTCAGCTTTCGCGGAACAGCTTGCCGCCTGGAAACGGCTGAAGCAGAGAGCGGCGAGAGGCAGAAAGGAAAAGTTCTTCAGTGTGCTCGACAAGGTACCCGATGTCGACGCCGAAGAGTACGATCACCTTTGACCGCCGACGATTCGGCTCTCTTCTCGTGCTTCATAGCCTCAATGAATTCAAGGCAATCCAAGCAGACCGGCTGCTCAGCTTAATCCATTAATTCCGCCACGAAGTCTCGAAAATCATTGCTAGCCCCTCCAAACTCCCAAATGCCAGCTTCCCAAGGATATGATTGCACTGTTATCTAAACCAATTTGAATGCCAGCGTATACACTTGAGGCATCCTTTTATTATTTGATCGCCTACTCCGAGACCGGGAAGCCGTGAGTTCGAATCCACTCACCGATCCAGCCAATACTGGACGAACCG
>CAWHSB010000040.1:0-17535 GCA_963831795.1 Terriglobia bacterium
CGCAATCACCGGTGATTTCGCACTATTTATGTTTCAAATCAATGAATCCAGTCTGGAATTCACCAGGCCTTCACGACAAGTTGTTACTCCAGCAAAGGGTTTAGAGCTTGCCACTTATCCCTCTTAGCCAGATCTATTTGTTACAGCGGAGTGACTGTCAGTGATTGCATTCGCCAATCGCATCTTATTCGTTGGTTTTGGAGCAGTAGCGCGCTGCACGCTGCCCATTCTGATCAAGCACTTGAGCGTCGATCCCGGACGCATTACGATCATGGACTTCGATCCGAACGACGAAGCGCTGAAGCCCTGGATCGAGCAAGGCATGACCTTTATCAAGAATCGTGTGACTCAGGAGAACCTGAGTAGCCTGCTCGGACAGTACGTATCGGACGGAGACCTCCTTATCGACCTGGAATGGAACATCGATTGTTGCGAAATCGTCCAATGGTGTCACGATCGGGGCGTCCTCTATGTGAACACATCTGTAGAACTCCGGGATCCGTACGCGGGCGCTGAGAACAAGCACCCTACCGAGCGAACGCTGTACTGGCGGCACATGAATCTGCGGCGCATGATCTCCAAATGGAGCGAGCCGGGACCGACAGCTGTAATTGAACACGGCGCCAACCCCGGCCTGATCAGCCACTTCACGAAATTTGCGCTCCTCGACATCGCGCAGCATGCGCTTGCGGACAAGAAATTCAGCCAGGCGCAGTCGGAGTCGATCGCTCACCACGCCAAAGCGCAGAACTTTAACCACCTGGCCCGTCTGCTGGAGGTCAAAGTCATTCATTGCAGCGAGCGCGACACGCAGATCACGGATCAACCCAAACAGGTGGATGAATTCGTCAATACCTGGAGCGTCGAGGGCTTCCGCGAAGAGGGAACGACTACCGCCGAGATGGGCTGGGGCACTCATGAAAAGAAGCTGCCCGCCTGGGCCTTCGAGCATCCTGATGGCCCCCAAAGTCAGATCTGTCTCCGCGCGGATGGGTATCAACACATTCGTATCCACCTGGGTACCGCCGAACCACAGAGTCATCGGTATGATCGTGCGCTACGGCGAGGCATTCACCATTACCGAAGAACTCACGGTCTGGGAAGACGGCAAGGCCATCTGCCGCCCCACAGTTCACTACGCTTACTGTCCCAGCGATTCCGCAATCGCCTCGCTCCACGACTGCGTGGCTATGACTACCAGTTGCAATCGCGCGTCCGCATCATGACCGATGAAATCACCGGCGGAGAAGACATTCTGGGCTCGCTGGTAATGGGACACCCTTACCAGTTTTGGTGGTGCGGAACCGATCTCAGTATCGAGGAGTCACGCCGCCTGGTACCGCACCAGAACGCAACCACGATGCAGGTCGCCATCTCGGTTGTCGCGGCCTGCACGTAGATGGTCGAGAACCCGCGCGTGGGGTTACGCGTCCCCGACGACCTGCCCCATGAATATGTGCTTGGCGTCGGCAAGCCTTACCTGGGCAAGGTCATCTCCGTGGCCTCGGACTGGAATCCGCTGAAGCATTACGCCAACGCATTCAGCGGATATAACAAGCCGCAGATCGATACCTCAGACCTGTGGCAGTTCGAGAATTTTCTGATCACCGAAGGCGACGGCATCTGAACGCAGACAGGGACCACGGAAACTTGCCATGGACCAAAAGTCGCTGCTTCAACTGGCAAAAAAACACGGCACGCCGATCGTCGTCATGGACCACAAAGCGCTGCGGGAAAACTACACGCAGTTCCGAAAGTATCTGCCGCGCGTCCAGGCTTACTACGCGGTTAAAGCGAACAATGACCCGGCTATCGTGCAGACGTTCTACGGCGCGGGCGCCAGTTTCGACGTCGCCAGTATGACGGAGTTTCTGACCGTTCACGAACTGATTCAGGATCTTACGGCGGAAGGGCGGCAGGATTTTATCTGGGATCGCATCATCTATGCGAACCCGATTAAAGCGATTGAAACACTGGAGCGGCTCGATCCCTACAAGCCGCCCGTCACCTACGATAACCACGACGAGGTCATCAAGATCGCCCGTTATGCGCCGCACTCGGGGCTGGTGCTGCGGTTGCGCGTTCCCAACACCGGATCCATGGTGGAGCTGTCCAGCAAGTTCGGCGCATTGCCCGGCGAGGCCGTGGACCTTATCGCCTTCGCTTACAACAACAAACTTGAGATCGAGGGTCTCAGCTTCCACGTGGGGAGCCAGTGCACGAACCCGCAGAACTACAATCAGGCATCGCATCTGGCCGCGGGAATCTTCGCGGAGGCCAGAACGCGCGGCTTCGGTCTGAAGCTGCTCGACATCGGCGGCGGTTTCCCCGCACACTACGTTACACTGAGGTCTACTTCAGCCGTTTGTGCGCTTCGCGCCAAACATACGACACGGTCCCTCCCTTCCGCAGACTGGCGAAAATGATCAACGCAGAACTGGACCGCCTGTTCCCCGAACCGATCGAAATCCTTGCCGAGCCAGGCCGGTTCCTGGTGGCGTCCGCTGCCACAGCCGTGGCTCAGATCATCGGCAAGGCCGTTCGGGGCGCAAGCTCTGTTACTACATCAATGACGGCGTTTACCACACCTATAGCGGTACGATCTTTGACCACGCGCAGTACGAGCTGAAAAGTTTCCGGAAAGGTCCCACGCAGATCTGCTCCGTCTTCGGCCCCACGTGCGACGCTCTCGATACGATCACGCTGACCGCGGAACTCCCGGACATGGAAATCGGGGAGTTTATCTACTCAGAGAATATAGGCGCTTATTCCGCTGCCAGCAGCACGCACTTCAACGGCTTCCCGCCGGCCACGGTTCTGCATGTGAACCAGTGATCAGGCAATGGCCGGCACACCGGCCCTCAGCTTCTTCACGAGAACTTTCGAGTTCCGCCCGCTGTGATCGTATTTCTCGCGGCGAGCCGGTGGAAGATCGTCGGGAGTGCCCTCGGAAAAACCGCCTTTCGACTGAAAGTACGAAAACGTCTGCGTCGAGAGCACGATCAATTCCTGCAGGCCCAGGTCGCGGGCTGTGTTTTCGATGAATTGAAGCAATTTTCGACCAATCCCCTGATTTTCGTGCGACGGATCGACGAAAAGGCTCGCGAGTTCGCCGCGATGCTCCGCGGGATATACGTGTAACGCCACGCACCCGACCGGGTTCTTGTCGATTTCAAAGATGTAGTAATCCGCCAGATTTCTCTCGATCTCGCCGTGCGTCCGCCGAAGCAGTTCCTCGGCTTCCACCGCCTTCTTCGTCAACAGCTGGATTGCCCGAATGTCTTTCTTTCTCGCCGGCCGGATCTGTTCGTATTCGTTGCCGTAAATCAGCGTGCCGATGCCTTCGTTGGAGAACACTTCGGCCAGCAGCCCTTCGTCCTCATGGCCATTGACGATGTGGACGCGATGGACGCCCGCGGCGCAGGCGGCAGCCGCATAGCGAGCCTTGGAAACCATTTCCGGGGCAAAGCCGCCCGGCGCGGTCTGCACAAGCTTCTGCAGATCCGCATCGAGCATCTGGCGGATGAGCTGGCCGTTATATTGCAACCCATCCTGCGAGGTGATGTAAATCAGCTTCACGGCTTTCAGAGCCTCGGCCAACCCGACGGCCATGCTGTCGGAGTTGATGCGATAAGTCTTGCCCTCGCCATCGAAGCCGAGGGGCGGAACGACCGGAACAATGCCCTGGTTCAGCAATGTTTGAAGAAGCTCGGTATCGAAACGCTCGACCTTTCCGGTGAACAACTGGTCGACGCCATGAATGATCCCCAGCGGATGCGCCACGACGGCGTTCGTACAGGCGGCGCGGAGGTCATTGGCTGAAAGACCTTCCAGGAATTCGTGCGTGATATGGTTTGCAGCCTCCATGGCGATTTGCAAAGTGGCGGCATCGGTTACGCCCGTACCATCGAGGTCCGACGCCGGGACGCCCTGCTTTTCGGCGAGGGCCTTGATTTGCTCCGCCGCGCCGTGCACGATCACGACACGGATATTCAATGAGCGCAGCAACGCCAGGTCGAGGAGAATGTTGGCGAAGTTTTCGTCTCGGACGACGCCTCCGTCCAGCGCAATAATGAAAGTCTTTTCGCGGAATTGCGGGACGTATTGGAGAATCCCGCGCAGGTCGGTAAGCTTCACATCGGCGCCTTGAGTTGGAGGTCTGGTGGCGTGCGGCCCAGCTTCAAAAAGGGAGACGTTTCCACTTTACAACGCGCATTATTCGGGACGCCCGGAAGAGCCGGCTGAATCGGAAAATTTCGAAGCATCACGCAGGCCTGTGAAGCATCGCACACAGCGAATCATTTGTAAGTTCCTGCCGAGCCGTAAAACCCAGGTTGCGCCGTGAGGCGCGGTAACCTTGGGGAGACCTTGATTGATGCCCATGAGCCGTTCGGGTGCGCTTTGGCATCGAAGAGGCATCGCCTTGCGCCGATTTTCAGGAGCGGGCGGCAAACGTTAATAAATAGAGGGTCGACCTCGGAATGCAGAAACCGGTCATATTAACAGTGGATGACGATCCGGAAGTGCTCCGCGCTATCGAGCGCGACCTGAAAAAGCACTACGAGGAACACTACCGCGTCCTGCGCGCGGAGTCCGGGCGCGCCGCGGTCGATCTTTTGCGCCGCCTGCAGCAGCGGAACGACGCGGTGGCGCTGCTGGTCGTGGATCATCGCATGCCTGAAATGAATGGCGTGGAACTACTTCAGGAGGCGATGAAGCTTTATCCCAACGCCAAACGAACGCTGCTCACCGCCTATGCGGATACCGAGGCAGCGATCAAAGCCATTAACGACGTGCAGCTCAATCACTATCTGTTGAAGCCATGGGACCCGCCGGAACAGGAACTGTTTCCCGTTCTGGACGATCTGCTCAACGACTGGTCTGCAAACTTCCATCCTCCCTTCGAGGGCATTCGGGTGCTCGGCACGCGCTGGTCCGCCAGATCCTACGAGATTCGTAATTTTCTCGCGAGGAACCAGGTGCCCTATCAATGGCTGGACGCGGACGCGGCCAACCGGGACGAAGAAGTGGACCGCGCTGTTGAAAAGCTTCGCTCCAGATAAAGTGAAGTTGCCCGTGGTGATGTTCCCGGACGGAAGTCGCGTGCCCGAACCAACCACGCAGGATCTTGCCCAGAGACTGGGATTGCGAACGCGCGCGGGACTGGAATTCTACGACCTGGCGATTGTCGGCGGCGGCCCTGCCGGACTGGCCGCCGCGGTGTACGGCGCTTCGGAAGGATTGAAGACCATCATGGTCGAACGGGAAGCACCGGGAGGTCAGGCCGGGCTCAGCGGGCGAATCGAGAACTACCTCGGCTTTCCTTCGGGCCTTACGGGCGGCAGATCTCGCGCGGCGCGCAGTGGCTCAGGCGCGGCGGTTTGGCGTGGAAATCGTTTCCCCGCAGGAGGCTACCGCAATGCGGGCTGACGGACCGTATCGCTACTTGCGTCTGAACGACGGCACCGAACTGTCCTGCCACGCGATGCTGCTGGCCACCGGCGTTCAGTGGCGCAAACTGGACCTTCCCGGCATGGATCGTCTGCAGGGCGCCGGCGTCTATTACGGAGGCAGCATGACCGAAGCGGCTTCCTGCAGGGACGAGGACGTCTACATTATCGGGCGGCGCCAATTCCGCCGGTCAGGCCGCGATGTCTTACTCCCAATTCGCGCGCCGTGTAGTCATGCTGGTGCGCGGAGAGTCGCTGGGCGCCACCATGTCGCAATACCTTGTGGAGCAGGTTCAAAACACCGCCAACATTCACGTGGAGTACTGCACGCGTGTCGTGGAGGTGCACGGCGACGATCATCTGGAGGCGGTTTCCTTGAATATGCGATCACACCGGCGATGTCAGCCGCGTCGCGGCAAGTTCACTGTTCGTGTTTATCGGGGCGGAGCCGCGCACCTCCTGGCTCGACGGAGCGATCGAACGCGATGAACGAGGCTTTATTCTGACCGGTCCGGATCTGCTCAAGTCCGGCAAGCGACCGAAAGGCTGGACTGCGGACCGTGACCCCGGTCTGCTCGAAACAAATATCCCCGGCGTGTTTGCGGTGGGCGACGTTCGATATGGCTCGGTCAAGCGAGTCGCCTCGGGGGTCGGCGAAGGCTCCGTCGCCATCCAGTTCGTTCATCAGTATTTGAGTAACGTGTCGTGAAGTGATAACGTGATGCCCCCGCAATCCGCCGAAAAACAATCTCTCGAGTCGGCGCTCCGTAAAATTGAGATCTTCTCGGACCTTCGTGAAGACCAGCTGCAATGGTTCATCTCGAGTGCGGAAGAGCAAACCCTGGCTCCCCGGTGAAGTGCTCCTGCGCGAGGGCGATCCGGCCGATGCGCTGTTTGTCCTGCTTGAAGGAGAGGTTCGGGGACGCCGTGAGAGCGGACCGGGGGATGTTCCCGGTTTCCTCGTGCGAAGCGGCGCAGTGACCGGACTGTTGCCGTTTTCGCGCATGACGCATTTTCCCCTGACGGCGCCGGGCCACCTTACCCTCCTGGCTGCTGCGTTTGCATAAGGATCATTTTCCTGAAATGCTGCAGCGCATTCCGGAGCTCCTTCCCCGCCTGGTCGGCGTCATGGTCGACCGGATCCGGGAGTACAGCCGCGCGGAACAGCAACGCGACAAATTGAGCGCGCTCGGAAAGCTGTCCGCAGGATTGGCGCACGAGCTGAACAATCCCGCTGCCGCGGCGGTGCGAGCGGCTCAGAGTCTCCGCGAGTCGATGCACGAACTCAGAAGGGTCAACAAGACGCTTGATAATGGATCGCTTTCCTGCGAAGAGCGTTCCGCTGTGGTCGCCATCGAAGAGAAGCTGATGGATCAACTGGAGTCCGCACCTCCCCGGGACGCTCTGGAACAGAGCGATCTCGAAGACGAGCTTACCTCCTGGTTGAACCGGCGGAACATTGCGAATGCGTCGCGACTTGCATCGGGCCTGGTGGAAGCGGGCGTGGATCGCGCCGCGCTGGAAACACTCGGCGGGCGTTTTCAAAACGACGTGCTGGTTAATGTCCTGACCCGCGTGGTTTCGTCCGTGGCCGCCGAAAGGCTGACGCGGGAAATCGAGTCGAGTACGAGTCGAATTTCCGAACTGGTCCGGGCCATCAAAGAATACACCTACATGGATCAGGCGCCCGAGCAGGAAATCGACCTTCACCGGGGTATCGACAGTACTTTGACGATGCTGAAATTCCGGCTGAAACGCGGGGTGGAAGTGAAGCGTGTATACGACTCAGGCCTCCCTCGGATATTTGCGCGTGGAAGTGAGCTGAATCAGGTCTGGACCAACCTCATCGATAACGCCATCGATGCCATGAGCGGTAAGGGCGAGCTGGTGATTCGGACTTCGAGAGAACTGGATTTCGTTCTCGTTGAAATTATCGACAACGGTCCGGGGATTGCGGACGCGGTGAAACCTCATCTCTTTGAGCCGTTCTTTACCACCAAGGATGTTGGTGAAGGAACGGGAATCGGTCTCGACACCGTTTATCGGATCGTGCGCGCGCATCGCGGAGAGGTTTCTGTCGATTCCCGGCCAGGACGGACCAATTTCCAGGTGCGTCTGCCGTTCAGGCCGGCCGGGACTTAGTTTTCAGTCGGGACCTTCTGAGCGCTGTCTACGACCAAAAACCTGGTGGGAACGTTTCCCACTTTGACGAGGCGTAGCCCGAGCTGCCGTTGAAGCGCATCAAAGAGGGAGCGCGCTGAGCCGCCTCCACGGAGTTCGGGAGGCGTGCTGGATGACGGCAGTCCTCCGCCGACCGTTCCCTCGAACACGAACCTGAATTCGTAAATGCCTCGCAGGCCGGTCTTGTCAATTACTTCCGGCTTTACCTCGGCGCGCGGGGAATCATTAGCCGCCTTTATGAACTGCCCGAGTAGCGAGTCGATCCCGATAACACCTATCACTGGAGTTGATACCATCCCGCTGGACTCCCGCCGCCGGCCTGGATATGATTTCGCGGAATGAACATTTCCCGGGAAGCGATGCGGTCATGCAGGAAAACGCCGTGCGTTCCATCGGCCGCTCTTGCGATGCTCTTTGCGATGCTCTCAGTCGCCGCGCCGGCCAGCGCACAATGGGAGCCCTGGCCCTCGAAGAAAGTGCCGCGCACCGCTGACGGCAAAGTAGATCTGAAAGCGCCCGCGCAACGCACGCCTTACGGAAAGCCCGATCTCTCCGGCTTCTGGATGCCAGAAGATCCCGTCAAAAACCTGCTGAACCTCGCCGCCGATATGAAACCGGAAGAGGTGCCACTCACGCCCTGGGGACGGGATCTCTACAACAAGCGCATCGAAAACAACGGCAAAGACCACCCTGGGGTCTCCTGTTTGCCATCGGGCATTCCCGAAAAGGACAACATCCCCGACGGCCTCAAGCTGGTGCAGACCGAAGACCTCATACTCCTCCTGCACGAATCCCGCACGATCTACCGTCAGATCTTCACAGACGGACGGCCCCTACCCAAAGATCCGCAGCCGACCTGGATGGGGTATTCAGTCGGCCATTGGGAGAAGGACACGCTGGTGGTCGAGACGATCGGACAAAACGGCAGAACGTGGCTCGACATGCGTGGGCTGCCTGGAACCGAAAAGCTGCATGTCACCGAACGTTTCTCACGACCCAGGATCGGGCACATCGATATCGTCGTCACGATCGACGATCCCGTGGCGTACACGAAGCCGTGGACCGTCAACCTGGCCTGGCGCCTGGAACCGGATGCCGAACTGATCGAGAGCATCTGCGAAGAGAACAACCGGGACCCGGCGCATATGGTTGGGAAATAGCGCGACCTCCTGGAACTACGCGCTGCCCGCCAATCCCAGTTCCGCAGCGCGCGCCTTCATCGCCTCGATGCAGAACGAAATGTGCTGATCCAGGTCCACACCCAGCTGGGCCGCGCCGTTCAGGATGTCGTCGCGATTCACCGCCCGCGCGAACGCCTTATCCTTGAGCTTTTTCTTCACCGACGCCGTTTCCACTTCATGAATGCTGCGGCCCGGCTTCACGTAAGAACAGGCCGTGAGAAAGCCCGCCAGTTCGTCGCATGCGAACAGCGTTTTCTCCAGCGGCGAGACGCGCGGCACCCCGTGAAGTCGGCATGCGACAGGATCGCACGGCGGATTTCCTCACTGACGCCGCGCTCGGCAAGAATCGCCTCGCCTTTAGTCGGATGATCCGGCAGGTTGGGATGAATCTCCCAATCGAAGTCGTGCAGCAGCGCCGCGACCGCCCACTTCTCCTCATCCTCGCCCGCTTTGCGCGCATACGCGGTGACGCATGCCTCGACCGCCAGCATGTGCTTTCGCAGATTATCCGACTTGACGAACTCGCACACGATCTCCCACGCCTGATTCCGGTCCATAAAATGTCAGTGTATGCCCATGCGCCGCGCACCCCATCCGCAGTTGCTCGGTTATCTGGAAGCCTATGACCGATCGATCTCCGACCTGGCGCTCGCTCTGCGCGAGATCATCCTGGAAGAAGCGCCGGACGCGTCTGAATCGATCTATCAGGTCTACACAGTCGCTGTCTGGTTCGGGTTCACAGGAAAGATGAAGGACATGTTCTGCTACATCACCACACACAGGAACCATGTGAATCTGGGGTTTCCGCACGGCGCAACACTGCCGGATCCGAATCGTCTGCTCGAAGGCGAAGGCAAGGCGATGCGTCACATCAAATTCGCAAGCGAGCGCGATCTGGATCGGCCCTTCGTGCGGCGGTACATTCAGGCGGCGATCGAACAGGTCGGCATGCCCGCCGGGAGTGGAACCGGCAAGAGTGTAGTCAAGACCGCGCATGGCGGTGCAGGGAAGGCGCGCCGCGAAGGGTGATCCCTCCCGGCCGGTCCGAACGAATTATGACAAACTGAAACTTCACCCAAAATGGACGATTCCAGTATCCGGCAATCGGCTTTGAAGCAATATCGCGCGGGGCTCGAAATGCTCGGCAAGGCGATCGAGTTGTGTCCTGAAGCACTTTGGTTCAGCGGCGACTATCGGAACCGCTTCTGGCACATCGCCTATCATTCGGTGTTCTACACGCACCTGTATGTTCATCCCTCGGAAAGCGATTTCCAACCCTGGGCCAGGCATGCGCCAAAGTCGCAATACCTCGGTCCGGGGCCGTGGACGAAAGACGAGCCTTTCCAGCTTCCCGAGCCATACGCCAAACCGGACGTCCAGGAATATCTGGCGCTTTGCCGCACCGAGGTCGAAAAACAAGTGCCGCTGGTTCGTCTCGAAGACAGTTCCGGCTTCAGCTGGTTACCGTTTAACAAACTCGAACTGCAGTTTTACAACATCCGCCACCTGCAGCATCACGCGGGGCAACTCGTGGAGACGCTCAGAAATGTCATGGATGTTGGAGTCCCCTGGGTTGGATCGCGATAACGGTGCTGTTTGGCCTTTATCCTTTGCGGTTCGAATTCGTGGCGAAGGAGCCGCTGTATTTCCCCCCCGGGAAAGCGGCCAACATTTTCCGCGGCGCACTCGGCGTAATATTCCGCCGCACGGCATGCCGCCCCGATTGTCCGGGAGTGCGGACCTGCGATAGACGAGATTCCTGCCTGTACGCCCGCATTTTCGAACCTGTTGCCGGCGCCGAAGGTCCCAGCGGCCTTGCCGACTGGCCCCGCCCTTTTGTTTTCCGGGCACGCCATCTGGATGGCCGCACCATCGGGCCGGGCGATGCCTTCCACTTCGATCTCAACCTGTTTCTGCTGGAACAGAGCGCTCTCGAATGCTTTGTTTCGACCTTCACCTCGATCGCGGAAGAAGGTCTTGGACCGCGCCGAGGGAAAGCGGAACTCCAGCGGGTGATTTGCGGCAACCAGATCGTCTACGGCACCGAACGCAAGCCGATATCGTTGCCCCCTGAGCCTGTGACGTCGGACCTGACTACCCGCGCCGTCTCTCCGGATCGCATACGTGTCGACTTCCTGAGCCCGACCGAGCTGAAGCATGAACACCGAATCGCCAGCCGTCCCGAGTTCCCGATTCTCTTCGGCCGCGTCCGCGACCGCATTTCCACGCTAAGCCGTCTGTATGGGGCAGGAAACCTCGACATCGACTACCTGGGCACGAACGAGCGCGCCGCCAGAGTAAGAATGACCGCCTGCGAAATCCGCCGCCAGGAGACTAGACGCCGCAGCACGAAGACCGGCCAGGTTCACTCCATAGGAGGTTTTGTCGGCTTCGCCGAATACGAAGGCGAGCTGGCCGAATTCCTTCCCTGGCTCTCTATCGCGCACTGGACCGGTGTTGGTCGCCAGGCGGTCTGGGGCAAGGGCGAAATTGCGACGAAACCAATCCCTCGGACACTCGGCTGACTTATTCGCGATACGCGCGGAATTTAGCCGGATGTCTTCGATTTATAAGCTCAATTTATAACCTTGTATCCCAGCTTCGTTAATTGTTTTTCTCTTTCCGGCAGATCGTTCTTATGGATGAAAAGGAAGTTGTTAACGTAGCAGCCGCGACTCACACGGCCGCTCGGATCGTCCTCTAATTCGGCTGGATTCTGATGTTTTTCCTGATCGAAATTGGCGATACTCCGCACGCAGCCTTCAAGCAGGAAAAACGCGTTATACCCTTCGTCGGACAGTCGGGCGAGGATTCGCGGCAGAGCCCCGGGACGATGGCGCTCTTCTATTTCGATCAGCAATACGGGATGATCCCGCACGATAACCTGGAAAGCACCGTCGATGACCTCCTCCTCGTGTCCCTCGACGTCCACTTTTATAAACCCAACTGGATCCGTCGCCATGGAGTCCAGTGTGTCCAGACGAACGGCCAGCGTTTGCGTATCGGAGTCCGCTTTCTCCGCGAGCAGGCTTGAACGACCCCAGTCCTGCGGAACCACAAACTCCGCGTCGCCTTTCGTGTTGGAAAGTGCAATCTGCTCCACCCGGATGCCTTTTCGCGCCGTCCGGCGAAGATATTCAGCCAGTTGAGGAACGGGCTCGCATGCTACGACGCTGGCCGAAACGTAACTCAGGGCCTCCGCATACTGCCCCCAGTTTGACCCGACATCGAAAGACATTCGGGCTGGGTCGCAGAGGGCAGGCAACAAATCGATCTCCGGTTCGCGGTCCCATTTGGTACGGATATAAGTCGCCAGGAGGGACGGGGCTACCACTCTCGCCGCGTTGCGCAACGACAACTTGATCGTGTTCATCATTACCTCTTTGAAAGTTGCTCTGCCGAAGGAATGCTATGCCTCGAAGGCTGCTAGCCGGGTGGACAGCCGGAGAAAACGTGGGACGTGGTTCCAGCAGCACCAACGGCCACTACTGTATTTGAAAGTATGGCAAGGATTACCAGATAAATCAACATTTACGGGACCATCCGTAAATTGGTACCTGGGCGAATTTCGACCGGATACGGCCGTTTTCCCGCTCTCTCTGGATGGGCCTGCGGGGCAGGCTTCGGTCCTGTCCAGATGGACCTGCGGTCCACAAGAAACCACGAAAAACCTCGTGGGGCAGGCCCCCAGGCCTGCCGCCGAGCCCCAGCTCGGCGCGGAGTTTGGGTCACTACGGGGGCTTTTCAATGCGCTGCCGAGCTTCCGCCCGGCGGGTTTTTTTCACTCACTTCCCGGCGGTTTTTCAAAGATGACATCAGCCATACTTGAAAAAGCCATGGCGTTTCGACTCGAGCGAGATGAATCGGTGAGCGACGGCCTGCGGCGGGTGATTCGCGAGGAGCTCAAGTCGGCCGCCGAACTGCTCTCCCGCGGCACGAAATCGGAGCCGGACGAAGCGATCCACGAAGCGCGCAAAAGCGTTAAGAAAGTTCGTGCGATCCTGCGTCTCGCGTATCCTGACCCCGACCGCGCGCCCTTCCGCGAGAACGCGGAACTTCGGGACATCGCCGGCCGTCTTTCGGAGTTTCGCGATGATGCCGCCATCATTGAGACTTTCGATAATTTGAGGAAGGCGTACAAACCCAGACGCGCTCCCGCGGGCTTTCGCTCCGTTCGGACCGGTCTGGCCCGGCAGCTTCGGCAAACGCGCAGCGATGATGTCGGCCCCGTTCTACAGAAGGCGGCGGAGAGTCTGCTGGAATCCCGGAAGCGTATGAAGGCCTGGGCTGCGCGCGATCTGAACGGATATGACGCGCTGGCTCCCGGACTCGAGAATACCTATCGCAGCGGCCGCAAGGCCCTCGCGAAGGCCCTGCGCGTCCGTTCTCCGCAAACCCTCCATGAATTGCGGAAACGTGTCAAGGACCACTGGTATCACGTGCGGCTCCTCGAAGGCATCTGGTCCGAAACGATGGGCGCCCGCGAAAAAAGCCTGAAGGATCTGGAGACGTGGCTCGGAGAGGATCACAATCTGGTCGTCTTGAGCGAGAGGCTTACCGGGGAGCCCTCGAAGTACGGCAACAAAAGGGATCTCGAATCGGTTCTCCGGTCGACTCGCGACTGGCAAACGGAGCTTCGGGAGAAGGCCCTGCCGCTCGCCGAGCGAGTTTACGAGGAAAAGCCGGGCGAGTTTATCCGGCGCATGAGACACCTCTGGCAAATCTGGAAATCCGAGCCCGATTCCATCCCGGACGCTCTTTCGAAACCAGACGCTCTTTCCAAAACAGACGCTCTTTCGAAAAAGAAGGCCGCCACTCAGGGCCACTCGATTTCGGCCGCCTGATCCATGGCGAGAATCCAGTTCGACCGCGATGTTTGCGGCAACCTTGACAAAGCGATCGGGCACGAGTGGCTTGAGACCAATGGCATGGGAGGCTTTGCGTCGTCGACCGTGGCGGGAGCAAACACCCGCCGGTATCACGGCCTGCTCATAGCCGCCACTCAGCCGCCCGCGGTGCGCCACCTGCTGCTGGCAAAGATAGAAGAGACGTTAATCGTCGGCGATCAGCGCTTCGATCTCTCGGTCAACCTCTATCCCGGAACCGTGCATCCCGCGGGTTATCGATATCTCACCAGTTTTCGACTTGACCCCTTCCCCATATTCACGTTCGAAGCCGGCGGGATTGCGATCGAGAAACGCGTGTTCATGCCCGATGGCGAGAATACCGTCGTCGTTGAATATGCCGTCGTCGAATACGAGACCGCCGCATCCGGCTGCCGGATGGAACTGCGGCCGCTGATCGCATTTCGCGGATATCACGATCTCACTCAGGCCAATCACGATCTGAACGCCGCATACGACGAAAGCGCCGGCCTGGTTTCGCTTCAACCCTATGCCGCGCTTCCACGCCTCTGGTTTGCGCACAATGCGAAATCGATCGCGAAAGAGGGCCAGTGGTACTTCAACTTTGAGTACCCGCTGGAACATCAGCGCGGTCTCGATTTTCACGAAGACCTCTATTGCCCCTTCGTGGCCGCGTTCGATCTGAGAGCCCGCGAGCCCGCGGTTGTTATCGCATCGATGCTCTCGCACAGCGCCGCGGATGCCGCTTCAATAAAAGCCGCCGAGATTGCCCGTCGCGCGCCAGCAACAGATCTGCTGATGGCTGCGGCCGATCAGTTCATCGTCCGCCGCGGCCCGCATCGAACCGTCATCGCAGGCTACCCCTGGTTTTCGGACTGGGGGCGCGACACTATGATTTCGCTTCCCGGTTTGACGCTGGCAACGGAACGGTACGACATCGCGCGCGATGTGCTGCTCACCTTCGCAGGCTGTATCGATCGGGGAATGCTGCCGAATCGTTTTCCCGATTCCGCCCCGAACGCCGCGCAGCCCCTTGAATACAACACGGCCGATGCGACTCTCTGGTTCTTCGAAGCGATTCGCCGGTATCTCGACCATTCGGGTGACACGGAATTCGTGCGCGCACAGCTTTACGACAAATTGAAAGACATCGTCTCGTGGCACGTGCGAGGAACGCGTTTTGGTATTCGCGCCGATGCCGACGGATTACTGAACGCCGGCGATCCGTCGACATCTTTAACCTGGATGGATGCGCGCGTGGGCGGCAAGCCGGTCACGCCTCGCAATGGCAAGCCGGTTGAGATCCAGGCTCTCTGGTACAACGCGCTGCGGTTTGTGACAAAGCTTGCCGGGGATTTCGGTGACGATGAGGCGCGGGCATTCCATGAAGATCTCGCGGCCAAGGCTGCGGAGAGTTTCAATCGCTCCTTCTGGGATGAGCGCTCAGGCCATCTCTGCGATGTAGTCCACGGCGACGCTCGCGACCTCTCCCTGCGCCCGAACCAGGTCATTGCCCTCTCGCTCGGGTATTGCGCCGTCCCTGAAACCCGGGCTCGCAGAATCCTCGACGCCGTTGAGCGGCATCTGCTCACTCCGTTTGGACTCCGCACGCTCTCGCCCTTCGATCCGCGTTACTACGGAAGATACGGAGGGTCACCGGAGGAACGAGACACCGAGTACCATCAGGGCCCGGTCTGGCCGTGGCTGCTCGGGCCGTTTATCACCGCCGACGTGCGTTTCAACGGCGATGCCGCGCGTGGCCGCGTGGCCGCGCTGCTCGAACCCCTTCGCTCCTTCGCCGCCGCGCGCGGTACGGGACAACTGCCGGAATTATTCGAGGGCGACGCTCCGTACGCACCCCGGGGCTGTTTCGCCCAGGCGTGGAGCGTAGCGGAGATTTTGCGCTCCGTTTCTTCGATCACGGCCGGGTAGCGATGACAAGGGAATGTTTGACATTCTCCTCGAGGTGTCTCGCCCGCTTTACAACAGCAACCTGGACTGAAACTCGAACCAGCCAGGCGGCACGACCGCCCGGGTTGCGCACTGCATGCTCCCGGATGGCAACAAAGTTCTGGTAATCGGCGGCGCGGAAAAGGGGCGCAATCTGGATCTCATCGAGCCGGTTAACGTGACCGCGAACTGACCTTACCGTTTGGTTTGAAGCTGGTGATAACCGTGCTTCATGCGCGCGTCCACAAGACGCGAACCATCCCGGACCGCCTGCAGAATGCGGCCCTCTACGGTATCCACTTCCTCGGCGACTCTCAGCACGTCATCCTCGTGCGCCTTCGGAATCACGATGACGCCATCCGAATCGCCGCGCAGGATGTCTCCGGCGTTCACGCGCGCGTCGCCGATATTTACCGGGCAGTTTGTGGCCTCCACCTGCACGCGATCCTTGCCGGTGCGCATGGAATAGCTGCGGCTGAATATCGGGTATCCGAGCGAAAGCGCTAAATGCGTATCGCGGCACGCGCCGTCGATCACCGTCCCCGCAATGCCGCGGCGATGCGCCACGGTGGTCAGAATATCGCCCCACACCGTCGCGTTCTCGCGCCCGCCGTTATCGAGGACAACCACCGTATCCGGCTCCAGATCGTCGATGTAATCTCCCACGGTGCCGGGCGGTTTGGATGGCGGCCCATACAGAATCGTGAATGCCCGTCCGGTCATGCGGAAACGGTGATCGAGCGGTTTGATACCGAGACACTGCCCGGCAATTCCGAGCCGGTCGAGCGCATCGCTCAGAGAGGTCGTGTCCAGTTTCGAGGCGCGTTGAATGTTGTCGTCCATCATCTTTCAAGCATGGTTTTTTTTAAGCATGGTTTCGTAGCTCGCGCCCATTACCTCACCGATAGGCGTTCCCGCGCGCAAAGCCTGCGCCATGGCCTCCTCGCGCGCAACGATTCCTTCCGCCGTATCCAGCACACGCTCGATCTCGGCCGACGCCACGAAGACCACTCCGCTGCCGTCCGCCACCACGTAATCGCCGGGCGTCACTTCGACATCCCCAACAATGATGGGCTCATTTGTTGACACTTCCACGATCCGTCCCCGCGCTGTGCGCGCGGTGTGGCTTCGCGCGAACACGGGGAATCCAATCTTCTGGCAGTCGTCAATATCACGCGCCGGACCTTCGACGATCACACCCGCCACGCTGCGCATTTTTGCGCCGATTGCCAGATTTCCGCCCCACGAAGCGGCGTCGAGGCCGGTCCGCTGCTCGACCACGATGACTTCGCCGGGCTTCGCGCTGTCGATCGCGGCGGTGCAGAGATGCCGAGTATTCGAGCGGCCCTCGGCGCGGTCCAGTTTGACTGTCAATACACGGCCCGCGATGCGCTGATCGGTGGTGTACCGATGAATACCCGTGACCGAGCCCTTCAAACCCAGCTTGTCCAGCGCATCCGAAACGGCGCAGGAATCCAGCTTCCCGAGACGGGAGACGATTTCATTCATTTCAGCCATCAGCGTTCCGGCCGCCAGCGTGAGAAGCGTTTTTCCAGTTGCTCGGCAAGGCTGGTGAGCGCGATTCCCGCAAACGCGAGAATCAGCACTCCGACAAACAATGTGTCCGTCGCGAAAGTCTGACCGCCATAAGCGACCATGAATCCGATCCCCTGGCTCCCGCCGAACATCTCGCCGACAACCACGCCGATCAACCCGAGAGCCACGCCCTGACGAATACCGGTAAGGATGAACGGCACCGCCCCCGGTATCGCCACTGTCGTGAAGATCTGTCGATCCGAAGCGCAGAACGCTCGCGCCGCACGCAGCAGATCGCGATCGATGGCGCGCATCCCGCCGACCGTGTTCAGCAGAATCGGAAAGAACGCTGTGATGAAAACGATGAACACC
>CAWHSB010000041.1:0-273941 GCA_963831795.1 Terriglobia bacterium
GCTCCCCGGCATGGATTCGAACCACGATTCACGGCTCCAAAGGCCGCTGTCCTACCGTTAGACGACCGGGAAGAAAAGGCTTGTTCCAGTCTATCGCAGGCGGGTTCCAGTACTATTC
The DNA here is from genome assembly GCA_963831795.1 of Terriglobia bacterium. Lineage (GTDB taxonomy): Bacteria > Acidobacteriota > Terriglobia > Bryobacterales > Bryobacteraceae > BOG-234. The sequence continues at coordinate 119 of CAWHSB010000041.1, forward strand.
AGACAGCAATGGAGTTGCGGAGCCGGCCGTGTTCGATACTGTTAAGTTCAGAATTTCGGAGCGTGTGTCTTCTCATGATTGCGTCGCGCCGTGCTGGCGAAATCACGTTTTATGAGGAGCTTGGCGTGTCGTCCGCCGCGTCTTCCCAGGAAATTCGCGACTCGTTTCGCACGCTCGCGCGCCTGCTGCATCCCGACCAGCAGACCGATCCGCATCTGAAAGACGTCGCCGAGAAGCAGATGCGGAAGTTGAACCGTATCTACGCCGTTCTGTCCGACCCGGACATCGGCGCCGCTACGATCAGGATGTCGAATCGGGATACCGGCCACCGCTCATTATCGCGGGCCGGTGCCGCGTTCTCCGCGGCAGTGGGGAGAGGGCCGGATCGCATGGGCCGCCATCTTTTGTGCATCGCCGGACTGACGATCTGGTTTGCAACGGAAACGATAACGGCGTCGCTCCGCCCGGTCGATCAGACCGCCGACACGAGCCCGCAACACGGCGTCACCGACCGGAGGACTCCCTCTTACGTCGATCAGGGTTCCGAACTGCCAGTTGCAGGGTGATTGCGTACCGTCACGCTGGAACGCGATGAGGCGCTCAGGGAGATCTAGCGGCTGCGAGGAAACGAAGAACCGCCGGGGGCGACCGCCATCTCCGACCCGCTTCGCCGCCCGGGGTCGGTCGACCGTTACGATGGCCGATCTTCCTTTATCCACCCCCGCTCTAACCACCCGAGCAACGGTGCTGGTGAGCGCGGCGCCGGTTCGAGTCGATCGTCCCGCCCCCCGCCCGATCTCGGGGTTCTGGTTCTACTCAAGACCTCCGCAGGGCCAACACAACACGAATCGTTCGCTCTATCTGCCGGAATTTATTGAGGCCACGATCTGGGACGAAAACGGCGTGATCCACGGCAAGTATCGCGCCCGATTTCAGATTGCCGATCGTGCGATTTATCCCGATGTGGACTTCTCGTTTTCGGGTCCTTCGGGCATGAGCGCCTCAGGGGGTGCGACGGCAACGTACTCATGGATTGGAGCCGCGGGCGCGAAGGGCGAACTGACCCTGAAGCTGGTCTCCGAAAACTCCCTGAGAGTCGACTGGACCGCGACCGATCTTGGCGCACAGCAGGGTCTCGCTTCAGGCACCGCCGTGCTGACGCGCCGCGTTCGAGTAGCGCGTTAGAGTTTCGATCGCCGCGCTTTTGTCGAGGTACCAGGTCATATCCGGCGATGCGATCTGCGATGGTATGCGCAACGGATCCAAAGGCCCGCGGAGCACGGAAACAAGCGCGTCCGCCTTCTCCGCGCCGGTCGCCAGACAGACTGTATATCTGGCCCGCACCAGGACGCCGGGAAGCAGAGTCACCCGATGCTGTTTCATTTTTTCGACCCACACCGCCGCTGCGATACCGGTGCGGTCCTCGATCAGCGGCTCGCCGGGAAAAAGGCTGGCGGTGTGCCCGTCGGGCCCCATCCCTCGCTGAATGACGTCGAACACGGGGAGCTCTCCGGGGCTGAGATGCAGCGCGCCGCAGATCTCCTCGATGTAGATCTCGGCGGCCCGCGCGGGCGGTAATTCGCCCAGCACGCGATGGAACTGGCTTTCGGGAATGCCGGCGGGATCGAGCAACGATTCCCTGGTCATGCGGAAATTGCTCTGCGAATCGTCGGGCGGAACGCAGCGTTCATCCACCTGGAAGAATTCGATGCCCGACCAGTCGAAGGGGCGTTTCGCCATCCACTGGAACATGATCCTCGGCGTGCTGCCTCCGGAAAGCGCGACGGCCGCCGAGCCTCGGTCCCGTCTCGCCTTCTCGATGATTTCCATGATGCGTGCGCCGCAGGCGTCAGCGGCCGCCTCGGAGGTATCGAAAGTCAGGATCGCGGGGTCCATATTGTCATCCGTTGGAGAGCCTTTTCAAACGCGGGGTCGCGGCTCATGATGCTCAGCTCTTCGGACAGCAGCTCATGTTCGGCGCAACTTGCCAGATTGGCGCGCTGGCGCAAGGCGCCCGTTTCGTACTCCGCGCAGTTCCAGGAAACGCGCACGTTGAGGTCGGGTTCGATCTGAATCGCCGTGATTTCTCCGTGGCCCCCGGAACCGTCTTTCCGGAGATCCACCGCGGCGGAGGTCATTTCAGAGCGAAGCCATGCCTGGATGTACTTTGCGGCGGGCGCAGGATCGGCGCCGCAATACAGGATCGTAACGGCACGGATGTTCGAGAGGTCGTGGCCGTCCAGCAGTTGGGCAAGCAGTTCCCGGATCCGGGTGAGACGCGTCCAGGCGAGATCCGCAACGATGTATCCCGCGCCCGCCAGAACACGCATATCCGCGAACGCGGGCGATCCGGGGCGCATGGAATCGACAATGATCTTATCCCCCAGAGCGAGCAGCTCGGCGACGCCCGGGGCGCGATCGATCCGGGCGGAGCGGAACCAGATGACGCGGGGCATATCGGGCGCCGTTAAGGGATCGATGATGGTGGGCAGGTCGGCGAGCCGATTCATGGAAACCGACAACTCCACCTGTTCACAGCAGATCTTCCGTTGATTGCCGACCGGCAGCCAGCATTGAACCAGAACATGGGAAGAGAGAGTTCCTGGCGCGTCCCGGAGCCGCACAACAATGGCGCGGCTGGGATGGACATGCATGACGCCCTTCAGGGTTTCGTCGAGCGCCGCCGCGTCGTCCTCCTCGTCGACGAATACGATCAGGGTCATGGCGCAAGCGCGCAAAACGTCGGCGCCGCCGGCTGCACCACCCGCTGGCTCGGGTTTGAGAAGGTTGCCCCACAACTCGGATATTTCGTGGAGAACGGAATCCGGTTTAACGGTCTGAGTCGCGGTCATGGCCGCCTCCAGGTGTGTCCGCGGCGCGCGAGCATTTCGTCGGCCGCGGCGGGTCCCCAGGTGCCCGCGGCGTAGTTCGGGAATGCGAACTTCTGGGTGCTCCAGTAATCGAGAATCGGCTGCACGGCGGACCAGCTCGCTTCCACCATGTCCTGACGGGTGTAGAGGGTTGCGTCGCCCGAGATGGCGTCGAGCAGCAGAGTTTCGTAGGCCGAAGGCGAGCGTTCGCCGAAACTGGAACCGTAGTTAAAGTCCATCGAAACCGGCCGAAGGGTCATGCCTGCGCCCGGCCGTTTCGAAACGAACTTCAGCGAAATACCTTCTTCCGGCTGAATGCGCAGAATAAGAAGGTTGGGCACGGCTTCGGCGCTTTCGCCCGATTCCTTGCGGAAGACCGAGAGGGGCGCCGACCGGAAGTGGATTGCGATTTCACTGACGCGCTTGGGCAGGTATTTGCCCGTGCGGATGTAAAAAGGAACTCCCGCCCAGCGCCAGTTCCCGACGGTGAATGTCGCCGCCACGTAGGTTTCCGTCTGGGTATTCGGATCGACTCCCTTTTCCTCGCGGAATCCGGGAACGGCTTCGCCGCCGACACGCCCCGGGCCGTATTGTCCGGCTACGGTATTGGCCGCGACTTCTTCGGGTTTCATGACGTGAATCGACCGAAGCAATTTCGAACGTTCGTCGCGCACGGCGTCGGCGGAGAAGGTCGCGCTGGGCTCCATGGCAACGGTTGCCAGCACCTGGAGCAGGTGATTCTGGATCATGTCGCGCAGGGCTCCGGCTTCCTGATAATAAGCGCCGCGGCCTTCGACGCCGATCGATTCGGCGGCTGTGATTTGCACGTGCTCGATGTAGCGGCGATTCCAGAGCGGTTCGAAAATGCCGTTGCCGAAGCGGAAGGCGAGGATGTTCTGAACCGTTTCCTTGCCGAGGTAGTGATCGATGCGATAGATCTGGCTTTCGTCGAAGACCTTCTGCAGGCGGTTGTTCAGCTCGACCGCGCTTTTGAGGTCGTGGCCGAAGGGCTTCTCGATGATGATGCGCTGCCAGCCTTCGGCTTTGGCGAGACCGGCGCAGCCGATTCCTTCAGCGATGGGCGCGTACTGGCTGGGCTGCGTCGAAAGGTAAAAGAGCGTGTTCCCGGCGGTCTGCCGCGACTGCTTTACTTCGTTGAGGCAATCGGCGAGGCGTTTGTACATGGCCTGGTCGGCGATGTCGCCGGCCATGTAGAAGAGGCCCTGCGCGAAGGATTTCCAGAGGTCTTCGTCGAACGGGGAGTCTTCAAGAAATTTCGCTACCGACTCGCGCATGTGTCCGCGAAAATCGTCGTCGGACATGGCGGTTCGGGAGATGCCGACCACCGCGAAACCGGGCGCCAGGCGACCTTCAAAAGCCAGGCGATAGAGTGCGGGCATCAGCTTTCGTTTGGTGAGATCGCCGTTCGCGCCAAAGATCACGACTGCGCAGGGAGATGTCTTGCGATTGAAACGAAGAGGGTCCTGCAGGGAAGGCTCTCGCGACATTAGCCTCACAGTAGCAGATGAGAATGACAATTCCGACACTTCGAGACTGCTGTTTTGCGAGTGGCCATTTTGAAGAAGGCCGACGGCTCCGACCGCCGGCCTTCGAGAACACCGGCGGCTGCGACCACCGGCTTACCGTCAAATTTGGGGCGCCCCAACGCCGTTTTGTTGTCGCCGGACGGTACCGGGAGCGCATAGTTCCTGCTTACGCCTGCAGGCCCATTTGTTTCGACGTTATGCCACACGGAGCCTCGAGGAATCGCGTGGTTTAGTGCCCCCGTACGCCAATGGGTGCGACGAGGTTCTTTCGATTGTGAAATTAGCATGCGTTTTTGGTGTTGCGTGCACACGTCAGGAGCGAACGGACGCGGAAGTGCTTTGTTTTCAGAGCGCGTATGGCCAAAATTTATTTTTCAAAATTTGTGATCGGCTTTCCGGACCGATACTGGTTCAGAGAGATGGGCCTCAAGACTCAGATCGAATGGACCGAGACGACGTGGAATCCGTTGACGGGCTGCATCAAGATCAGCCCCGGCTGTAAGTTCTGCTATGCGGATCGTCTGGCAAAGCGACTCAAGCTCATGGGGCAGAAGAATTATCGCAATGGCTTTGAATTGACGCTGCACGAGCACATGCTTGACGCTCCGCTGAAATGGAAACGGCCCCAGCGGATTTTTGTGAACTCGATGAGCGATCTGTTCCAGGTCGGCGTGCCGCTCGATTTTATCCAGCGCGTTTTCGAAACGATGCGAACGGCGCACTGGCATCAGTTTCAGGTGCTGACCAAACGGTCGGATCGGCTGCTCGAATTGAGTCCCCTGATCGACTGGCCGCCGAATGTGTGGATGGGGGTGAGCGTTGAAAATGATCAGTACACGTTCCGCATCGACGATCTGCGGAAGACCGGCGGCGGCGGTTAAATTTCTGTCGCTCGAACCGCTGCTCGGCCCTTTAAGGAACTTGAAGCTTGAAGGGATCGACTGGGCGATTGTTGGTGGCGAGTCCGGGCCCGGCGCGCGGCCGGTTGAGGCGTGCTGGGTTACCGATATCCGCGATCAATGCCAGGCAGCGGGGGTCGCGTTCTTCTTCAAGCAATGGGGCGGCGTTAATAAAAAGAAAACCGGACGCCTGCTCGAGGGTCGGCAGCACGACGATATGCCGCGCCCGCAAGCGCCGCTGGTTCAGATCGGCGCGCGGTAGCCCGCGCCGAAGCGGGCGATCAGAAAATGACGCCGAATAACACCTCTCCCTGACTCTGCTTCAGGCGCGCCACGTCCGTGTCCGGAGGTTCGCCCCATCGCAAATATCGCGCTTCGGCTGAGAGGCGCAACCTCTTAATACGCAATTCCAGCCCGGCTCCCGCGACAAATGCGTTGTGTGTGGGGGTGACACCTGGTTGAAGGTTATCCAAAGTACGATATGAGCCTCCGGCCACGACGAACGGCTTCAGAAGGGGAATGGGGAAACGGAATTTCGCCAGGTAAGGGATTTCCCACGAACTCGATTCGATGGTTGTAAATCCGCCTGTTCCGTTCGTCACCTGATAGCTGGTGCCGCGGTATAGCCCGTCCGCTTCAATCGCGAATCCGAAGGGCAGACGCATTTCGACTACCGGGCCGACGATGTAGTTATCCTTTTGCTGGAGGCTTCCTACCAACCCGACGCCCGCTTCCGCGAGAGGGATAAAGGGAACACCTCCTTTTACGCCGACTCCGAAGCCGAAGTCGAAATGTTGCGCGGGAAGGAGCCCTTCCAGAACGAAGAGGGCGAGAGCGATCGAGCTTAGTTTCATAGGCTTTGAGCTAGACGCTCGAAACAGGTCAAAAGATTTTAAAGAGCAGCCTGGACAGTTCGACGAGAGGCTGTTTTCGTGCGAAAAAGAACAGTGCGCAGCGATCATCCTCCATGGGACTCATGCGTCGCTTCCGGTATTCAGGCTTGAGGAACCGATTAGCTGATCACGAACCCGGTAGAGGATCTCTCGTGACAAGTCCGGATCTGAGACAGCGCGAGAAAGATTGATTGCTCCGAGCAGAGCGCTCAGAATGAGGAGAGCGCGGCCGCGCTTATCCGAGCGCGGACTTGATGGAAGAAGAGCGCTGAGGAATGCCAGGCTCCGCTTCACCCGCTCCGTATAGAGCGCCCGAGCGGATTTGCTCCCGCGAGTCATATCGCCCAGTAACGCTCCCATGGCACAGCCCGTTCCCGGCACGTCGCGGTGTGCCTCCGTCAGGTAGTTCTGAAGAAGTTGCACCATGTCCGCCGTATGCTCTTCCCAAACGTCAAGATCCTTGAATGCCGCCGCGAGCGCCTCCACGACCAGTTCATCGCGCGATTCGAAGTGTTTGTAGAAGCCCCCAACAGTAACGCCCGCTTCCTTCATGACATCGGCGACACCGATACCTTCGAGTCCGCGTTCCCGAAACCGTCTGGCGGCCACACTGACAATCCGCTCATGCGTCGTTTTCTTGTCCCTCTTTGCGTGCCCCATATCGATTCCTTCAGTATTATAACCGTAATCTAAATGTTGGATCGCGGAGCAGCATAATCGATGCAATTTTTCCTTGCCCTTCCTGCTATCCGTCCACGCCAGCGCCACAGTGATATTGCAAAAAGCCGCGTTTCTTCCGCGAGGAAGCACTTTTTTCCGGAATACATAAGACCAGACTTTTTTTTGCAACATTTGGAGTACGAGCGTAATCCACCAAACAAGCCGGCAGAGAAGCCGCTGGCGGCAGAAGCAAGGAGATCCGAAGATGCGCGAATCGATAGCCCAAAGAAACAAGGCATTTGTCCTCGAAGCGTTCGAGACGTTGTTCAACAGGAAGGACTTCGTCGCAGCCGAGAAGTTCTGGTCGTCGAACTACATTCAGCACAGCGCCCATATACCGCCGGGGCGCGACGGGCTCTTCGCCCTGGTCAAGAGCGCCCCGCCGGAGATGAAATACGAGAACAGCTTAATCATGGCGGACGGCGACATGTTGATGCTGCACGGCAGGTTTAGTGGCCTTCGCCAGCCCGCGAACTGGATTGTGGTCGACATTGTTCGTATCGAGAAAGGATTGCTGGCGGAACACTGGGACGTCATTGAGGACGAGGTCACCCGAGAAGAGTCAGCCAGCGGCCTTCCAATGTTCGGCGCGGCGTTTCCCTCCCGATGATCTGTCTTGAGGGATCTGCGCTCCGCGTCGTCCAATTTCCGGCTTGCGGCGTCAGCGCGGCGGGCCACGAATTACATGAGAACAAGGAGAACCAATAATGCGTGCAATGAGAGCGGAGCAATTTAGCGGTTATGAAGCGTTGAAGCTCGTCGAACTTCCAAAACCAACGGTCACAGACGGGAAAGTACTCGTGCAAATCACGGCAGCGGGCGTCACGCCGCTCGACTATACGATTCTCTCCGGCAAGTTTCACATCCCGGAGGCGCCACTGGTCCTGGGCAACGAAGGAGCGGGCGTGGTGGCGGAGGGAGGCGGAGCGGACTTTCCCGCCGGCTCACGCGTGATGTTCTGGGGCGCCTATGGCGCTTTTGAGGACGGAACCTATCGTGAGTGGATTGCCGTACGGAAGGAAGATCTTTGCCTGATACCCGATGGCATCGACGATATCAGCGCCGCAGGCATTCCGGTTGCGTATCTCACCGCGCAGGTGGCTCTTACACTGGCTGGTTTTCGTCCAGGTAAAACCGTTCTGGCGCCGGCGATCGGAGGATCGGTGGGCAACGCGGTGACACAACTGGCGCGCGCTCTGGGAGCAAAACACGCCATATCCAGCACGACCAACCATGCGAAAGCCGAGCAGGCCAAGGCGCTCGGATTTAATGAGGTCATCGATACTTCCCTGGAGAAGTTGGCTGACGGCGTACGTCGTGTCACGGATGGCTACGGTGCAGACCTTATAGTCGATGGGATCGGTGGTGACGTCTTGAGCGAGGCGCTCAAAACGCTTGCGTTGGGAGGAAGCCTCACAACGCTGGGATATTCCGCAAGCCGCACGGCGACCATTGACGTAACCGATCTCATCGTGCCTCAAGCCAGTATCCGGAGTCTCAACATGTTCCGTCAGCCGCAGGCGGCGGTTGCTGTCGCGTGGAAGGCCATCGTCTCTCTACTTCAATCCGGTGCGATCAAACCGATCGTCGCCAGGACCTTTCCTCTGGCCGAGGCGGCTGATGCTCTGCGTTATCTCGTTGAAGGCCGCCCCTTCGGGAGGGTAGTTCTTACAGTCTGACGACAGTTGACAGGCGGGAACATAACAGGTATCCCGGCTCCGCAATCAGCGAACGCAAGTGCGGCGTAATGCGAACTTGTCAAATCGACTCCAGGCCCGGACGAGCCTACTCAGAGAGAGGACTCCATGACAACGATAAAGGCGATTCGGCTGGCTTCGCTGGTCACGGCAACCAATGTCCTGGTCGCGAGCGGCTTTTCCATCGCGGCGATCATCCGTCCGCAATACCTGGTCCCTGCCGAATCCGTTCCAACGGAGGCGTCGTTGCTATTGGCAATGTACGCAGCGGCGCGCACAATTCCTTTGGCTTTGTTCGCATTGGGGCGATCTACAAGCAGGCGACGCCTGCATTGCTGATCCTGGGTGCGCTCGCCGGCGCGATGCAATTGCTGGACGCCGGAATCGGTCTGTTTGAGCATGATCCCGGGAAATGCGCGGGGCCGCTCTTTATCGCCGTCCTCCAATTTTTCGCGGTGTATCTGCTTCACAGATGCGTGCGGATCACGCCGCAAACCAGGCGCGAATAGCGAACTGTCTCCCAAATATTACGCTTGAGTTAACGAGTGTGGACCTGGAGAATTCATGAAACGCCGATTGCTGGCGCTGGCGCGTTGGATGGGATTATCGGAGCGCGTGTTCCGGCGGCAGGCGCTTCTATCTCACGCGCAACCTGGAATCACCCGTCAGCGGAAGAGATCAAAGCCTCCGGCCTTCGCCAGGAAAGCGCAAGACGCGATTGATGTGGAAGGCCGAGACCGAAGCGATGTAAAACCCTTCCTCACTTTTCTGAACGGACCAGGTCAAAATTGCGCTGCAAGGATTCTCGCCTCCTCGGGCTGACAAGCCCAATGGCTACCGTCTCGGCTCATACCGCATCGCCACCGCCCCCGAGCCGAACTCCAGCCGGCTCACGAGCTTCAAGTCGACACGCTTCGATAGCCCCGCGAACAACGTCGGCCCATGGCCCGCCAGCCTGGGCTGCACCACGAACTCGTACTCATCGATCAATCCCAGCTCCGCCAACGCCAGCGGGAGCTTCACGCCTCCCACGAACAGTCCCTTACCCGACTCCCGCTTGAGCTGCTGAACGGCCTTCCCCAGATCCCCGCGCACGAGCTCCGCGTTCCAATCGACCCGGTCCAGGGTGCTCGACACGACGTACTTCTTTGCCGCGTCGATCGTCCGGGCGAAGGGTTCCATCCAATCAGGCCTCGCTCCCGTCCGCGCCGGCGGCCGCAACGCTGCCTCCATCATTTCGTAAGTCACCCGGCCAAAGAGGAGGGCATCGGCCTGGTCGAGGTTCTCGACCGCGTGACGATGCAAGTCTTCGTCCGCGACCATTGCACGATGATCGCAGCACCCGTCCAATGTGACGTTGATGGAATACCGAAGGGGTCGCATTACGTAAGAGTACCGCCGATGGGTACGCTCATAAAGATGACGGACCCCTCGGCAGCTCCGGGTCGCAAGCCAATTCGGATATACCTGGCCGGCCCACACAAGTTTCCTTAAAGGACAAAGAACTATGCGAATGTTACTGAGAGTGTCTATTCCTGTGGAGGCCGGAAATGCAGCCGCCAAAGAGACGACAGCGGCCAGCGATCGGGCGCGGTTGTCTTCGATATGAAGGATTCGTCGCAGATTCCGGCGGTCGCTGAGCCATGGTTTCACGCGTTCGGCGCCCAGGTTTCGCTGCAGCCAGTCATGAACCCGCAGGATCTTGCCAGGGCCGGGTCGTCGATCAGCAAGGCTGCAAAAAAGCACGGAAAATAGATTCCCGCAATAGATTCGTGCGGCAGTCAGTGATACTTCACGTTATCCAGACGGGTCATCGCGGCCCGTCTGGATAACTGACGGAATGCGCGTCACACGACTTGCCTGGGCGTGGGGACGCTTGTCATCATGGAGGCATGGACACTGTCTTCGAGGCGGTGGGCGGGATCGAGGGTCTGCACCGTCTTGCCGGCGCCTGGCATCGTCGGGTGATGGAGGACGAAGTAGTCGGCCATGCGTTCAGCCACGGTTTCCATCCGCAGCATGTCGAGCGTCTTGCAGCGTATTGGGCCGAGGCACTCGGCGGACCCGGCATGTATTCCGCGTCTTATGGCGACGAGACCGGCGTCGTCAGGATCCACAGCGGCAACGGGGTGCACGACGAGATGGATCACCGCGCCATCGTTTGCTTCGATCAGGCGCTGGCTGACGTCGGACTGGCCGACGACTCTGCGCTGCGAAAAGTGCTGCACGACTATTTCGCCTGGGCGACCACGACAACGATGGCCCGCTATCACCGGTCCGCTGACGATGTGCCTGAGGGTCTCACCATTCCGCGCTGGTCATGGGACGGACGCCAGGATTGATTGACAAATGCCAGTCTCGGTCAATGTACAAATGGTTCACCCTCGCAAGTTGGCCGCGGTGCGGCGCGAGGTCCCTCCGGGCGCGGTGGGCGCGGCGTGGGGACCGGCCCTGGGCAAGGTCTGGGAGTTCATTCGCACCCACCCGGACCTGCGCGCTGACGGCCACAACGTTTTTTTCTACCACCACCCGACACAGCCGGGAGCGCCGATACTGTGCGACTTCGGTGTCGAGGTCACCCGCACATTCGAAACCGCGGGCGAGGTATATGCCACCGAGACGCAAGGGGGCGAGGCTGCCGTCGCGGTCCACCGCGGCCCGTACAATCGCATGAACGAAGCGCACGACGCCATCAAAAAATGGATGCCGGCCAATCGGAGGGAGTCCGCAGGGCACTCGTGGGAGATATACGGAGACCCGACGCCGGATCCGGCCGACACCGAGACGACGGTAGTGTATCTCTTAAAGTAGCGTCGCGCGATTCGGGCGAGTGGTCGGCCACTCGGAGAATTGACACCTTTCCGACGGTCGTTCCGCAATCGATCCGGTGAAGCCGCGTTCACGGCAGATTGAACGGGTAACGCGCGTTTACTTGCATTTTGGCGTCTATTGGCGCAATCGCCCCGATCTGCGTAATCTTACCGCGGCTTGCACTTGCCCCGATGAAGCCGCTGGATCAGGTATGATCATCGTTTCGGGAACAGCGAACTCAAGATCTTGAGACTCACGTGCGGCGTCATCGCTTCCGGCGTCATCGTTTCCGGCATCATCGCCGCACTCACGAGCCCTGCGGCGTTTGCGCAGCAGAAAGTCGACACCGTGGTCACGAACGGCAAGATCCTGACCGTCGACGCGGACTTCCGCATCGTCCAAGCGCTCGCGATCGACGACGGCCGTATCGTCGCACGCGGCACGAACGCGGAGGTGGCACGCTATGCGGGCCCCAACACGAAGGTCATCGACGTCAAGGGCGCAACCGTCATCCCGGGCCTCATCGACAACCATTTCCACTTCACGCGCGCCGTCGAGCGCTGGCACCAGCAGGCCCGCTTCGAAGGCGTCGGCTCGCGCCGCGAGGCGCTGCGGATTCTTGCGGCCAAGGCCGCGAGCCTGAAGCCCGGCGACTGGATCATGGTGCAGGGCGGCTGGACGCCGCGACAGTTCGCCGATGCGCCGGGCGGCTTCACGCTCGAGGAGCTTGACGGCGTTGCGCCGAAGAATCCGCTGTTCGTGCAGGAAGGTTATAGCCTCGTCTACGCCAACAGTCTGGCGCTCAAAGCCGTCGGGTTAAACCCGGCTGACGGGGCGCGCCGCAGTGCCGCGGGGCTGGTGTCGTTCCAGCCGCCCTATGCGCTGTACGATGCAATGCCGCCGGCCTCGCCCGCGCAGCTCGACCAGAACCTGACCGACTTCATGCACGAGCTGAATGCGACCGGACTCACGGGCGTTTACAGCCTGGGCCAGTCCGCGTTCCTGGCCGCGCGCGCCGCCAAAGGGCCGCTGCCGCTTCGACTCTGGGAGACCTTGCCGGTCAACGCGACGGACCCCGCCTCGGCGACGAAGGCCGCGGCTCTCATCGAACGCAGCCGCCCGAACCAGTTCGACGGCCAGTACGGCATCTTTGGTCTGGCGGAGGTTCTCTATGGGCCGTTCTTCGATCTGGCGCCGCGCAAGGATCCCTGGCCCGCCGAGATCATGAACGAGTACGGCAAGCTCGCGACCGCGGCAGCGCGTGCCGGCTGGCATGTCCACGAGCACGTGATCAACAACTCAGCCGTCACCGATCTGCTCGATACTCTGGAGCGGGTGAACAAGACTCAGCCTATCGATGGCCTGCGCTGGACGCTCGGCCACGTCTACGACATCTCTCCCACCAACATCGCGCGCGCGAAAGCGCTGGGCATGACGCTTGGCGTCCACGGCGCGGCGATGCAGGCCGGCGCTCACATGCCGCTCAGAAAGATCGCCGACAGCGGCATCGTGTTCGGCCTCGGCACGGACGCGACGATCGTTTCGCACTACAGCCCGTTCGTGACGCTCGGTTGGGTGGTCAGCGGTCTCGACGTCGGCGGCAACCGCGTGCTCGACGAGACGCTGACGCGCGAGGAAGCGCTGATTGCGCACACGCGCTCGAACGCGTATTTGTTCTTTCAGGAGAAGGCGCTCGGCTCTCTCGAGGTCGGCAAACAGGCCGACCTCGTCGTGCTGGACCGCGATTACATGACCGTGCCCGCGGCCGAGATCAAGCACATTCATCCGACGCTGACGATGGTTGGCGGGCGTGTGGTGTTCAGCGCTGCGAAGTAGTGCCTCGCCCGCGTCATGTTCGGTTATGATACAGGCGACTCGGGTTGATTTCCGGGATGAGAAACGAGAACGCAAATGATTACAAATCAGGAAACCGGCACACGAATTGACGAAGTCGCAAATGGCATCTACCGCATCTGCACACCGCTGGATGTGATCCCCGGGGGCTTCACCGTTAATTCATACCTCCTGGTTGATGAAGAACCCCTGTTGTTCCACACGGGGTACCGGAAGCTGTTCCCGATCACGCTCGAAGCCATAAGAAAGGTGATGCCAATAGAGAAACTCCGCTGGATCGGCGGATCGCATTTTGAAGGCGACGAATTCGGCGCACTGAACGACTTCCTTGCAGCCGGCACCGGAAGCGACGCCGTTTGGCGCCGAAATCGGCGTGCGGACGTCCCTTAATGATTTTGCCGCCCGGGCCGCCCGCGGGTTGGGGGACGGCGAGGTGTTTTCCATAGGCAGCCGGCAAATGAAATGGATGTACACGCCGCACGTGCCACACGGTTGGGATTGCGGCATTCTCTTCGATTTGTCCACCGGGACGTTGCTTTGCGGGGATCTGTTCACGCAACCGGGCGCGAAGATGCCGCCGGTGACCGAATCTGAGGTGCTGACGGCAAGCGAAGGAATGCGCGGGATGATGGACTACTATGCGCACGCGACCAGTACATCCGCTACGCTGGAGCGCCTGGCGGGCCTCAATCCGTCGATGCTGGCTTGTCAGCACGGGAGCGCCTATCGCGGTAACGGCGCCGCGCTGCTTCGCGAACTGGCCGCTACAATCGAAAGGGACAGCGGCAGGCTTTCGGTAAAACCGCATGCCGTGACCGCGTAATACGCGATATCCTTTACTGTTTGACCTCCGGCAGCTGCGCGGTTCCGTCCAGAACGAACGTCAGCATTTTCGGCAGCGCGGGAGTTCCCGGCGGCGGCGGGGCGCCGCCAATAGACGGCTTGAACGGCCCGGTTCCACCCATCAACGTGACGTACTGCTTGCCGTCGAGCTCCTAGGTGATCGGCGGTCCCATGCCTCCGCGCAGACCGGTCTTGATCTCCAGCAACTTCTCGCCGGTATCGGCGCGATAAGCCACCAGACGCCCATCGGGAATCACCTGGAAAACCAGATTACCCGCGGTTGTGACCGTGCCTCCGCCTGTGCTCCCTCCGCCCTGGGTATGCCAGCGCTCCTTCTGGGTCACCGGATCCCACGCGATCAGAAGCCCCCGCTGGTCGGGCGGCGGCAAGGGCGGTCCGATGGCCGGCGGGGGAGCGTGCTTTTCAGTGGACCCGGCCGCGGTTGCGGTTCCCGCCGTATCAACCGTCGGGGTCTGCGCATTCGGCCGTATCACTCCGATGTTCTTCTGCCCGGGTTTGTAGATAAAGTTCTGATCGAGCATGTAACTGTAGGTGGAGCCCGTCGAGGTCGGAATGTAGACCAGCCCGGTGGCCGGGATTGAACGACATCGGCGACCAGTTGTGCGCGCCGCCCGGGCCCGGGCGTCAATGTGACCGCTTCGGAGCCGTAGTGACGCTTCCTTATTGACGATCGGCCGCCCGGTAGCTTCGTCCAGTCCCTTCGCCCAGGTGACCTGCGCGAAAGGCTGGCCGGAGATGAACTGGCCGGTGACACGGTCGAGCACGTAGTAGAAGCCGTCCTTGTTGGCCTGCATGATGACCTTGCGTGGGCTGGCCTTTGATGGTGAGGTCGGCAAGCATCAACTGCTGCACGCTGTCGTAGTCCCAGGAATCGCCCGGAACCATCTGGAAATACCACTTCAGTTCGCCCGTGTCAGGCTTCACTGCAAGAACCGAGGCGACATAGAGGTTATCCTTGCCCTTGGACTGACGAAGCTCTTCGGGCCACGGTCCGGCGTTGCCGGTGCCGACGTAAACCAGGTCGGCCTCGGGATCGTAGGCCATGCCGTCCCAGACGGGAGCGCCGCCGCCGTATTTCCACCACTCCGCCGCTCCAGGTCGCGGCGGCCTTCCGCATCGCCTCGTTCTCGAAGGGCTTCGACGGATCGCCGGGAACGGTGTAGAACTTCCAGGCGAACTTGCCGGTCTTGGCGTCGTACGCGGCGAAGAAGCCGCGCACGGGATACTCGCCGCCGGCAGCGCCGATGATTACTTTGCCCTTGGCGATGCGCGGCGCCATGGTGAGGGTGTAGTTGTCCTGCGGATACGCGACGCGCGATTCCCAGACCGACTTTCCCGGTCTCCGCATTCAGCGCTTCGAGCCGGCCGTCGATGATCGGCGCGATGATCAGGTTCTTGTAGATCGCGAGGCCGCGATTCACGACACCGCAGCAGATCTTCGGGAACACCGCGGTCTGGTTCACTTCCGGATCCCAGCGCCAGCGCTCCTTTGCCGGTGCGCGCGTCGACGGCGAAAACGATGCTCCAGTTCGTAATCGAATAGATGGTGCCGTCGAACACCAGCGGCGTCGCTTCCTGATTGCCGCCGCCGGGTCCGACGTCGTACGACCAGGCCAGACCAAGCCGGCGGACGTTACCCGCATCGATCTGCTTGAGCGGGCTGTACCGCGTTTCGCCGGCAGTCAGGCCGTAAGTGCGCCATTCCCCTTGCTGGGCCGGCGCAGCGGACGCCATCAGAAGGACGACGGCAAAGGAAGTCAGAATCCTTGTGGTTGGAGTGTGCATTTTCACCTCTCGCACGCAAGATGAAAGTATATGCCCGTTTCGCCTGGAGCAGAAAGCCAACGTGGGCGCCGGCTCCGGACCGGGGGTCCGCCCCACGAACTGGTGATAGCCTTGTATTCATCGGAGAACATGCGAAAAGGCCCGATGCGAATCCGCGCCAGTATCGTCGCCACCGCCCTCGGCCTGCTGATCCTGGGCGCGGCAGTCGCGCAGTTGCGGCCCTTCCGGGAATACCCCGGTACGGAACATGAAGATTACGAACTGCCGTCCGATTACCGGGAACCGGCCGAGTGGGTGTTCGCGCGCCTCATGTACCCGCCGTTCGCCGGCGGGTTCGTTCCCGGCTACCGCTACAATTACCGGCGGCGCTACGGCAACTGGAAGGAGGGCCGTGCGGCCTGGACGACCGACTATCCCGCCGCGGACCGACATCTGGCCGTCGCGGTTCGCCGCCTCTCACGCATCCACGCGCGTTCCGTCGAACAGCCGGTCGATCTCGACGACGGCACCGATGTCTACAACTACCCGTGGCTGTACGCGGTTGAAGTCGGGCAATGGGGTCTCACCGACGATCAGGTCAAGAAGATGCGCGAGTATCTCGACCGGGGCGGTTTCTTCATGTGCGACGACTTTCATGGCACCGCCGAATGGGCCGTCTTTGTCGCAACCATGAAACGCATCTATCCGGACCGCCCGATTGTTGACATTCCGGACAGCGACCCGATCTTCCATGACGTCTACGACCTCCAGAAGCGTTATCAGATACCGGGAGCCCAGTATCTTCGCAGCGGGAGCTCGTACGAAGTCGACGGCTACAACGCCGAGTGGCGAGGGATCTACGACGAGAAGGGTCGTCTCGTGGTCGCCATCTGCCACAACATGGACATGGGCGATTCGTGGGAGTGGGCCGACAATCCCCTGTACGACGAGAAGTTCTCCGCGCTAAGTTTCCGCATCGCGGTAAATTACATCACTTACTCGATGACTCACTGAGCCTGCTCACGAAACGACAGGATCGCGTCCACTAATCCAGTAACCGTGTAGGCCGACGCTTCGACGGTTACGCCGACACCGTTCTCGCGAAGAGTGGCGCTGGTGACCGGGCCGATACTCGCGATGCGCGTATTCGCTAACGCTTCGGCTCCCACTACGTCGATCAGGTTGCGGGCGGTGGAAGAACTCGTGAAGGTGATCCAGTCCGGCTTGCGGGCGAGAATTTCCGACGCGCGTTGCGGCAACGCAGCAGGGGCAACCGTCCTGTAGGCTTCCACGACATCCACTGTGGCTCCGCGCCGGGAAAGCTCGGCGGGCAACGTGTCGCGTGCGACTGCCGCACGGGCAATCAGGATTCGCGCGCCCGTCAGGTCATGAACCGCCAGCGCATCGAGCAGGCCCTCGGCTCGATACTCCTCCGCCATGACATCGACCTTGATATGAAAGCATTCGAGCGCATCCCGAGTAGCGGGGCCGATCGCGCAGATGCGGCCTTTTATCGATCGCAGATCCGATGAACCGGCGTCGAGTCTCTCGAGAAAGAACTTCACTCCGTTCGTGCTGGTAAAGATCAGCCAGTCGTAGTCCTCGATATTTGCCAGGGCTCGATCGAGCGCCGCATAATCGCCGGCGGGCTGAATCTCGATGGTCGGCAGTTCGATTACTTCCGCGCCGAGCCCATGCAGCAGGTCCGTCAGCACACCAGCCTGCTCACGCGCGCGCGTAACGACAATTCGCCGGCCGAACAATGGCAGCCTTTCATACCAGTTCAGTTTGTCGCGAAGACGGACGACATCGCCCACCACGATCGTCGCGGGCGGCTTGAGCGCTTTCTCGTGGATCATGGCCGGCAGTGTTTGCAGAGTTCCGGTCAGCACCTCCTGATCCGGCCGGGTGCCCCACCGGACGGCCATCGCCGGTGTGCCGGCGGCGCGTCCCCCTTCGATGATCCGTCGCGCGATCTCATCGAATTGCGAAAGGCCCATGAAGATCACGAGCGTCTCCGAGGTTCCTACCTTCGTCCAGTCGATCTTCGCGACGTCATGACCGGTTATGAATGTGACCACCGATGTGTGATCGCGGTGCGTTAACGGCACTCCCGTATATGCGGCGATGCCGAGAGGCGAAGTAATGCCGGGCACCACTTCGAAATCGATGCCCGCATCGTGGAGTGCCTCGGCTTCCTCGCCGCCGCGCCCGAATATGAAGGGATCGCCGCCCTTGAGCCGGACCACGTTGAGACCGCGTCGCCCGCGGTCGATCAGCAACTCGCAGATTTCCTCCTGCGACAGAGCGTGCTCGGCCTTCTTCTTTCCGACGTACAAGCGCTCGGCGGCGGCGGGCACGAGGTTGAGCAGTTCGGAACTGGCGAGGTGATCGTAGAGAACCGAATCGGCCTGTTCCAGAAGGCGTTTGGCCTTGAGGGTGATCAGTTCCGGATCGCCCGGGCCCGCGCCGACCAGGTAAACCTTAGGCCGCGTCACGGTCAAGAAGGGCTTTGGCGCCGCGCTTCAGCAGCACCTGAGCTACATTCCGCCCCAGTTCCGCTGGCCGAGTGCATTCGCCGGTTGCGGTGTAGCGGATCATCTCTCCGCCGTCGGTCGAGAACACGGCTCCGGTCAGAAAGAGTTCAGTGTTGTCGAGCGTTCCGAATGCGCCGATGGGTACCTGGCATCCGCCTCCAAGCTCGGCAAGCATGGCCCGCTCCGCGGTGACCGGGAGCCGTGTCCAGGGATCGTCCAGCAGGGCGGATGCCTCATATCCGGCCCCCTCTTCCAGCGTCTCGATCGCGAGCGCGCCCTGTCCCACGGCAGGGCACATGATGTCGGGACGAAAGGTTTCGCTGATAATGTCGCCCCAACCCAGACGCTGCAGGCCGGCAGCCGCGAGGACGATCGCGTCATAATCGCCGCGTTCGACTTTGTTAATTCTCGTATCGACGTTGCCACGAATCGACCGTACGTTCAGGTCTCGCCGCAGCCGCTTCAATTGAGCGATGCGCCGCAGCGAACTGGTCCCGACCGTGGCGCCCGGCTTGAGGTTCCGCAATTTGCCGCCGATAATGGCATCTCTCGGGTCGGCGCGGTGCGGTATCGCCGATACAGTCAGGCCTTTGGGCAGTTCGGTCGGCAGATCCTTCATGCTGTGGACGGCGAGATCTATGCGCCGGTCGAGGAGTGCCTCTTCAATCTCTTTGGTAAAGAGGCCTTTGCCTCCAACCTGACTTAACGGGACATCCAGAATTTTGTCGCCGGTGGTCCTGATCACCTCGATCCGGCACTCCGAACCACGCGCTTCCAAACGTTCCTTTACATAGTTCGCCTGCCAGAGCGCAAGTTCCGAGCCTCTGGACCCGATCACCAACATAAGCCCAGTGTAACCATCCGATGACTCTCGCGACGGCGGCTGGTCCGCGAACCTGGAAGTGCGATCACTCGGGTCGGCGGCGCGAGTCGAACGCGAGCATGAATGCGACCAGCAAAGAGGCGAGACTCACTGCGGCTGCGATGCGCGCTTCCGCCGTCGGTCGGTAAACAAAGCGAATCTGATGCGATCCCGGATTAGTGCGCACCCGCATGAATCCCATGATGTCGGTTTCGATTTTTGCCGGCGTACCATCCACCCAGGCTCGCCAGCCGGGATCGAAGCTTTCCTGAACAAGCACGGACTGGTTCTGAGCGGTTGTGGCCGAAGTCCGAATCTCATCAATTGCGGGGCGCTCGTATGCGGCCGGAGAATCGATGGCTTCGAGAGTGTCCGCGTATGCGCGGAGCTCGCCGCCATCTTCGTTATTCCAGGGGATGTCGCGGAGACGCGAAATGCGCTGCTCGTCGACCACCCGGGCCAGACCTGGGCGCCTCGGGACGCGGTAGATAATGTCCCCATCGCGGTCGTAGATCACAGGCAGCATGCCCACGAAGCCCCTTGGGAATTTGGGCTCGTGGTAAATCTCCTGAGAGTTGGCTTCGTTCATGATGAGCGCATCGACTCCGAGAGACTGCAGCATCGCGATATCCCGTTCCGTCTTGTCGCCGATTCGGATCTGAAAGCGCGCCAGCGCGGGCATCAGGGTTTGCATTCCCTGATCGGATCCTCCGGTCGCATCCGGGAGATCCCGCCACACCGTATACCAGTAGCCGATCGAGCCGAAGGAGAATACTCGCGAACCGGGAAGGTTCCGGGCGACCCACTCCGTTATCCGGTATTCCACTCGCCGGCGATAATCGGGATCGGCGCGAAAGCCTACCCATGGATTCGAAAGGTAATTGAACGAGAAGGCAAAACAGAGAGCCGTGACCGCGATGGCCGCCCACCTGCCGGTCAGCGAGAGCCGTCGAATCAATTCGGCGATAACGAGGATCAGGGCGATATCCAGTTCCGGCATGAATCTTACGGGCTCACCGACTATGCGAAACCCGAACCAGAGCTGGCCGAGCACATCGACCGCGAAGAACAGCAGTAATCCGGAAATAAACAGAGTCCAGACGGATACCTTACGTTTGCGACCCGCAAGCCAGGAGATCGCTCCGAACAGCAGGACGACGCAGGATCCCACGATCATCGACCACCCGTTCCCCGGCAGCGCGACAAGCTTCAGATTCCGTTTCGTCAGGAGCAGGAAAGACGGCGTGAGCCACCAGGCGCAAAGGCCGGTTGTCAGAAGAACGATCCCGGCGGCACGCTGCCACGGGAAGCGAATGGGGCTTGCGGCCGCATGGCTCCAAACGAGAAGCGGAAAGAAAATCGCGAGTGCGAGCGCGCCATACAGATCGTTGAGGACCACGAGCGCGTAGCAAACGGATGCGGCGGCGATGGTCCAGCGCCGCGCGCCGCGAAACGCCAGGATCGAAAAGGCGAGGGCGAAGAGTATGAACGAGAGAGCGCACATGTGCGGGCCCTCGCCCCATTTCACGAGAACGTTCAGGCGTTCGGGCATCCCGTTGAGCGAGTCCTGACGATACTGCTTCAGGAACGCGAACACCGGCGAAAGAAGCGCTGCGCCGCAGGCGGCCAGCCACGCGCCGCCGCGCGAGCCGGTTCCGGCACGAACCAGGTAGTAAATCCCGCAGATCCCGAGGCAGTACATGAATGCGATGTAAATGTGATAGCCGTGCGCGGGATCCACTTGAAAGAGCATTGACGCTATGGCTGCCGCATAGGGAGTTCCGGGGGCGTACGTGTAATCGAATCTTGTGCCGCAATACCAGAGGGCGTCCCATGAGGGATGCGGCCAGTGGTCGCGGATATAGCGGGCGTTCGAAATGAACGTGCCTTCAATCGACATCCAGTTGTCGAGATAGTTGATTCGGAACAGGGGCAGGATCAGGATGGCGGTTGCGAGAAACAGAACCGCGAGATCGAACAGCAATGTACGCCGGGAACTGGTCTTCAAGGTGAACGTTCCATGATTACAGACGGGCTTGCAGTCTTCTCTTTTCGTACGCAGTGCACACGAACTTCGTGTACACTGAAGCTGTATGAAGAACGTTACCCTTTCCGCGGATGAGCATTTGATTGAGCAGGCGCGCCGGACCGCAAAAACACAGCATAAGACCTTGAATGAGGTCTTTCGCGAATGGTTAGCGGATTATACCCGCCATGACGAAGATGACAAGGCAATCGAGACTCTCTATCGAAGGCTGGATTATGTGAATTCCGGCGGCCGCAAGTACACGCGAGACGAAATGAATGAGCGGTAATGCTTTTCTCGATACCAACATCTTCATTTATTCGCTGGACCGAATCGATGCGCGAAAAGAGAAAATTGCCATGCGAATCATTCGTGAGGCTGCATCGAGCGGAAACGGCGTAATCAGTTTTCAGGTTGTGCAGGAGTTTTTCAATGTAGCTTTCAAACGCTTCCCGAAAACTATGACCCCGGAAGACGGGACTGCCTATCTGCTGACCGTTCTCCGGCCGTTTCTGGCTGTTCAATCGTCGGTCGCGCTTTACAGCGCTGCGCTCGTAATTCGCGCGCGTTATCAGCTTTCCTGGTATGACTCTCTGATTGTGGCCGCGGCATCCGAAGCGAATTGCTCTGTCATCTACACCGAAGATCTGCAGCACGGCGCAAAGATGAACGGCGTTCGAATCGAAAACCCGTTCCGCGTAACGGCCTCGAACTAACGTCCTCAGTTCGAAAGCAGCACTTTCATCGCGCCTCGCTGCGCGGCGCGCTCAAAAGCCGCGGGGGCGTCCGCCAGGCGCATGCGCGCAGAGATCATCGAAGCGACATCCACTACATTGCGTTCCAGCAACTCGAGCGCCGGCTCGAAGCGCCCGCATCGGGAACCGACCAGCGTAATTTCGTTAACGATCACGGGAGCGGTATCGAGAGGGATTTCGCCGTGGACGGTCGATTTCATAATGAGCGTCCCCCGCGGCTGGAGCATGCGAATCGCCGCGCGCAATCCCGCCTGCGATCCGGTCGCGTCGACCACCCACTGGTACTCGGCTTCCGGAAGGTGCTCTCCACGAACTTCGGTCGTAACCCCGGCTCTCTCGGCGATCTGAAGCTTCTCGCGGTGCCGCCCGAACTGATGGACACGGTAGCTGTTCGCCTGCAGCACCTGCGATACCAGCAGACCAAGTTTCCCGTCTCCCAGGACCGCCACGGGGCTGCTGCAGGGAATGTGCACCTGATCCAGGATTTCGCACGCGGCGGCCAGAGGTTCAGTGAAAATCGCGTTCTCGGTGGGAATGGAATCCGGAACAACGTGCAGGTTACGCTCAGGGAGAGTAAGGAACTCGCGAAACGCGCCCGGGTGGCGCACTATGCCGAGGACCGAACGGCCCGGGCAGTGCCGCCCCAGACCGCGAATACACCACGAGCAGGCTCCGCACGAAAGGTTGATTTCGCCGACGACCCGCTTGCCGAGGAGTTCTTTTGAATCAGCCTCGACGACCTCGCCCACGAATTCATGTCCGGGCGTTCCGGAGAATGCGTAGTAGCCGCGCCGCAGTTCCAGATCCGTGTTGCAGATACCGGCCTCGATCAGCCTGATGAGGGCAAAACCTTCGGGCCGCTCCGGTTTCGGAGTCTGCTGCAGAGCGACTTTGCCCTGATCAAGATGAACGGAGATCATTGCGACACTATCAGCATCGCATCGCGCTCCGCTCCGGGATTAACTGTCTGGAACTATTTCTTCACTTTGGGCGGCACGATCGCATCTTTGGCGCTCTTGGCGATCCGGAATTTAACCACCTTCTTCGCGGCGATTTTGATGGTCTCGCCGGTTGCGGGATTTCTTCCCATGCGGGCCTTTCGCTCCACCCTGACCAGCCGTCCCAGGCCGGGCACGACGAACAGGCCGTTCTTCTTGACCTCCTTGACTGCCATGTCGGAAAGAAAAGTGAGCATCTGGCGAGCCTTGACATTGGAGACTTCGCAAGCCTCGGCCATCGCCTTTACGATTTGAGTTTGGGTCATTGACTTTGTAGCCATGACCAAAGTATACAGAATCTCGAAACATTGTGAACAAACAATGTTTTGGTACCCGGAATAAAAAACAGCAGATTCCTTAGGAAACTCTCGAATGCGGGGGAAACGAGGCAGGGTAGCGGGATTCGAAGCTATTCCAGGTGGAACCCGCGTCCGCGCATGGATTCAGTGTTCCCGAATTTGAGGAAGACGGAAAACCCTTTGAAAACGAGGCTGTCGGGCGTTAGAATCGGCGTGCGACATTTGAATCCATGGCGAAATCCGCGGAAATCACCCGTCTCCTGCGAGAACTGAGGACGGGGAACCGCTCCGCCGAGTCGACGCTGATGGAGGCGGTATATCCGGATCTTAAGCGAATTGCCATCCGTTATCTCAGGAACGAGCGGCGCGGCCATACTCTGCAGGCAACGGCGCTGGTCAACGAAGCCTGGCTTCAACTGCTGGGACAGACGGAAAAGGACTGGACGAACCGTTCTCATTTTTTCGCGATCGCCGCGCAATTGATGCGCCGCATCATGGTCGATTACGCGCGAAAAAAGAAAGCCGGGAAGCGCGGCGGCGGCTTGCAGCGCGTGGAGTTGACAGACGCGGTTGCAATTTCGGAGGACGGCCTGGAGCAGATCCTGCTGATCGATGCGGCGCTCGAGAGGCTTGCGGAATGGGATCCGCGGCAATGCCGGGTAGTGGAATTGCGCTTCTTCGGCGGCCTTTCGGAAGATGAGGTGGCCAGGGTTCTCGGGGTGGCATCGCGAACCGTCAAGCGCGATTGGAATGTGGCGCGCGCATGGCTGCACGGTGAACTGAATCGGGAACCACCACGTCAGGGTCTCTGAGCCAGAGCCGCGCCGTAAATGAAATCGAATTTCAGCACGTGAGCGGGGAGATCGACCGACCCCGGAGGCGCGGTACCGGCGGGTTGGGGTCCAGCTGGAAAAACGGCGTGGACATGACAGAACTCGCAATTTGAACTGTTGGTCTCGGTGTCCTTCCACGGATTGAAAAGCACCGCGCCGGGTCCATATCCCGCGTCCATCGCATAGTTTTGCCAGGCGGCGGCCGTGTCGCCGGCCCCTTGCAGACCCGTGAGATGTTTGAATTCCGTCGATTCGGGATCCCACCAATAAGTACTCCAGAGCCAGCCCTGGGCGGTTTTTTGAATCAGATGAAACCCTGTCAGCACGAGGAGGTCGCCGCAGGTGGCCTGATCGACAAGGTCTCCGGTCTGAATCTGAACCCAGTAAAAAGAGCTCAACTCAAGGGCATTGGGGTTGGTGGGGCCAGTCCCGGACCCGGGCGGCGTTAACGGTTTCGCGCAAACAGGCGTCGTCCCTGCGGTACCCCGGAGAAGGAAATCCCGGCTGATATTTATCGCAACCGGCAGGGACGCGCGGGCCCCCGCCCGGCGAACGGTAAATGAAACATTCTGCACTGTGGGGGCGGCCGGCCGTTTGATTTTAGTCCAGATCGCCGCCCCGGCGCGCGCTCCGATCGGAAAGCCGGTATCGATAGAGTCGATCGGCATCGCGTTGTTCTTCCACCATTGGCCCACCCCGCCGGACATGATCGTGGGGCTGGGCGCGGTTGAACCGGGCGCGGTTGTGCTGGAAGACGTTGATGGCGGGTTCGCAAAGGCGTTTGCGAGTCGCGTCGTCGTAATAGAAACCGAGGGAACCGAAATCCGTTGTCGCGCCGGGCGGCGGGACCGTTCCGCTTGCCTGCGGGAAATTGTGCAACTGACTATCGGCCGTGCCGAGGAGAGTCGAATGGTCCGCCGACGCGTTCGCCTGGGTCGCGCAATTACCGATTCCCCTCCGCGTACTCCAGGTCAGAAACTCCGGCAGCCGGTTTCCCGGCGCTTGAATCGCCCCTTGAGCGAGAGCCACGGCATCTTGAAGTGCGTCGGGCCCGGCGGCGAGAACGGCGTTCGGTGCGGAAGCGCAGCCAACCCAGACGCCGATCAAACCGCAGCCGGCCATACCGGTAATCATGCCGGTAACCATCAGGAACAACCTCCCGCGAGAGGGCATTGTTCACACCTCCACGGTGAGCAGGTCGGCCACTACTTCACGCATCAGATAGAAACAGCCGTGAGGATAGCCGCCCGACCACATGGGGATTGCCGCCAGGTCCGTCCACTGGTTCAACATCGGCGCGAAGAACTTGATCCCATCGTGAACGCTGTCTCCGTCGACGACGAAGCTGCCGACTTGTTTTGAGGTCGTCACCATTTGATGGAACGCGCTATAGACCTCAGGCTCCACCAGCGGCAGCAGATCGTGCAGGAACTGGAATCGGGTGTACTGGTCGCCGTAGCCATCGTTGTCGGACCACTCCGCCACCTTCGGCGCGACAGGGAACTTCGCCACGTACGCCACGTTGGGTACGTCTTCGGTGCTGTCCTGCATCGACAGGATCAGTTGCATCGCGGCCATGTGCCGCAGATAAACGGTTTGCTTCCTTCTCGCCACTCAGTTTCTCCTCTTTTGATCACTCAGGTATTGCTCGGCCAGAAAGCGCTGCCCGGGCCATTCGGACTCGGGCAGGACCCAGACCACCCACGGGGTCTCGACGATCCGGGAGTATGCGATGCGAGCGCGATCGGGGAGACCCGCGAGCGCGTAGGCGCGCGCAAGATACTCCCTGGGGCGTGTGGCGGGTTCGAGCCGGGCCGCGCGTTCCAACACGTCGATGGCCGCTTGATAATCGCCTGTTGCGGCGAGTAGTTCACCGCGAGAGCGCAATTGGGCCGCCTGCCAGGCAGGTCCTTCGCCGGGCGGCATTCGGGCTGCGATACGCCGGGCATCGGAGAGGAAACCCGCGCGGGCGAGTAGCGTGGAGGACTGCATCACGGTCTCCGGGGAAACGAGCAGGGAGACCGATTCCAGAGCCCACGCGCGCGTCTGTTCTTTATGGCCTGCAACGCTTTCGATGAAGGCGAGCGCGGAGGCTTTCTCAGCTCCCATCCCATCCCTTCCGGCCTCCTTGTCGCCATCTATGCCACTTTCGAGCAGGCGGGAAGCTTCGCTGAAGTTGCCCTGGTCGGCGGCCAGTGCGGCCTGCAAGCTCACCGCCTCCGAGGATTGCGGACCCGTCGCTCTGGCGCCATACCTTTCGAAGAATTGTGCGGCATCCGGATAATTCTTCCGCACCGCGGCTGTGATTCCTTCGAAAAGCAGAACGTCGGCCTGTCTGCCCATGCCCTCCAGGACTTTGATTTCAGGCGGGATTTGATCGAGTTGCCGGCTCAGTCCAAGGCCGTGAATGAGGTATCCTGTGCTGAAAACCGTGGGCGGGAATTTCCTCCGCCTGTCGCGTTCGATTGACACACCCTCGGGAAAGCGCCCGAGACTGATCAACGTTGCCGCCAGCCATTCGCTCGGACGGGGATCGTTGGGAAACTCGGCGGCCCACTGCCTCAGGACAGGCTCCGCCGCTTTGTAATCGCCGATCTCCAGGGGGTAACGGCTCTCGATCGTCAAACGTTCGCGATCGGACAGGTGCTGTGCTCTCCCCTGCTCGATGGCGCGCTTCCACCAGGCGTAACCCTCGTCGTTCGATCGCTGAGTCACCAGCAGATCGCCCAGCCGCATCAGCGCCATGGCGAACTGGGGATCGAGTTGGACGGCCCTGCGGAGCAAGGCTATCGCGGCGGAGGGATCGGAGGCGATCGCTTCCTCCGCCTGTTCAAAAAGTTCCAGCGCTTCCCAACTGGAGCTGGTGATGTCCTGTGGGAGCTTGTTGTGACCCGATAGTTCTTCGCTGCTTTCGCCGGCCGTCTTCCGAATCCAGGATGCGGAATCGCGTACCGCCTCAAACAAAGTGTCCGGCCCCGAAACCGTTGCCGTATGATCCCAATTGCGAACCGGCGGGTCCGGTACAGAACCGATTTGCTCGCAATGAACCGCGAGCGCGTAGCCGTCGCCAATGCGGCTCAGAGTAGAGAAGACGACCAGGGACGCATGGTCCCGAAAGGCGACCTCGCGCCAGTCCTTTGCTTTGAGAGGAGCGTGCTGGTCGCGGCGCATACCCTGAAGTACGGCAGGCAGACGCGCCGTATCCCACGCAGTAAAGCGTGATGATTGCCCGACGCTGGTGCGCAGGACGGCGGTTAATCCATCGAATTTCCGCTCTCCCGTCGCATTCACTGTCGGCGTCACGATGATTTCCGATCCTTCTTTGAGGGCTCTTCGATATAGGCGTGGAACTACGAAAAAAAGGGACAGCGCCAAAAAGAGAGCCGCCGCGACGGCGAGCGCCGCCCGCCTGCGGAGCAGACGCGCCACACGGTCAAACCCCCGGTTGAGAGAACGTCCGTGCCTGAACTGCTCAGCAACCTTCGCCAGGTTCCGCGGTCTCCGGCCGGGTTCGCGGTCCATGCAGCGCGCGATTGCGGCTTCCCACCGATGCGGGATCTGCGGGGCAAGAGTCCGAACCGGAATTCGGGTACCTGTGGCGCGCTGTACCGCGGAGCGGATGATATTCCTTTCGTCAAAGGGAAGGCTGCCCGTAGCCATTTCGAAAAGCACAACGCCGAACGAATAAACATCGGAAGCCGGAGTCAGGGCGGCGCCGGTCAGCTGTTCCGGCGACATGTAGGCGAGCGTCCCCGCGAGTTGACCGCCGGCTCCGGTGCTTTTTCCATCGGCCGGCGAACCCTGCGAAAGCTCGACCCGAGCGAGGCCGAAGTCGGTGATCACCGCCCGATTGCCGGCGAGCAGGATGTTTCCGCTTTTGAAGTCTCCGTGGATGATGCCGGCCTTGTGGGCGGCGTGGAGTCCATCGGCGATCTGTGCGATCAATGGGAAAGCGTCGGCGGGTGAAAGGCTGCCGCGGGTCTCGATCCTCTTCTGGAGCGTCTCTCCGGCAATCAACTCCATGGTGAAGACGGTGAGCGCCGGGCGGCCGTCGGAGAACTCGTGCGTGCCGACCTCGAACACCCGGCACACATTCGGGTGGGTGATTTTGCGGGCGAGCTGGATCTCTTTCCGGAAGTGGCGGACGAATGCCGGATCGTGAGAGAGGTCGGCGCGCAGGGTCTTTACGGCGATCGCTTCGTCGAGAAGCTGGTCATGGGCCTCATAGACCTCGCCCATGCCTCCCCGGCCGAGGAGCCTGATGATTCGATATCTTTCCAGCACCAGGTCGCCGGTATCGAACGCGGTGTCACGCGGTTCTTCCAGAAAGCCGCCGGCCTGATCCAGTTCGGCGAGCAGGCGAGTGACCTCATGCTCCAGGTCCGCGTCGCCGGAACAGGCGCTTTCGACGACTGCGGCGCGTTGATCCTGTGAGACTTCGAGGGCTGACTCAAAGATGTTCTTGATTTGTTCCCAGCGCTCGGCATTCATTGTTTCGTTTACGCCACCGGCGGCGGGCCATCAAATGCGGTGGATTGCAGCGCAGAGGGAATGGCAGTGCGAAGGTCGCCTCTTTCCCTGCGGGAATTCCGGCGAGAACTCGATTCGGCCTTCACGAATATTGAGCTTGCATTATATCGTTACCGGCGAATTGCCGACGCACGTTGTAATTGAATTTTTTGGCTGGGAGGCAGGGATTCGAACCCCGATACGCAGATCCAGAATCTGCAGTCCTACCGTTGGACGACCTCCCAGCAGGAGGCGCCGCAATTTTCGCGGCGGAGGCGACGCGAATGCGTCAGAACCCATTGTACAACGCGGCTCAGACTCTACAACTTGCGCCCGATGATCGCGTAATCCAGTCCGCCGAAAAAGCGCTTCCGAAAGGATTCCGGCAACTCCGAAAGCTCCGGAATCGATTCCACCGCTGGAGACAGTTCGTGGACTTCGATAGATCCCAATCCCGCCTCCTCCATATAAAACTCCAGCAGCGCATGCGGGACCGGCCGCGTGTGCGTCGGGTCCAGATAGAAATACGTCGCGAAGATGGCAAGGCATGCGGGATTGGGCGTTTCAATCGCGAGAATGCCGCCGCGCCGCAGACTCGCGGCGCACAGCCGAATCATCTCGGGCAGGCGTCGCCGGATCGAGATGCTCGACCAGCTGCGAAGCGAAGATGCCGTCGAATTCGCCGCTGGTGTCCGGCCCAAGGTAAGCGAACAGGTCGGCAACCTCCGCCTTCAGGCCCTTCTCGTGACACTGCGCGACGGACTCCTCGCCCAGATCGATGCCGCGCGCCGGAACTCCCATTTCGCGCATCAGATCGAGGAACTCGCCCCGGCCGCAGCCGATATCGAGCACACTACGGCATCCGCGAAGTACGGCTTGTAGAACTCTTCGGTCTGGCGGACATGTTCCTCGGGGCCGCGAAAACGAAATGCGAAACGCGTGTAGTCGAGAGCGGGAATCGATGGCGCAGCCGCGACAGCCTGCGGCGGAGGGACACCGGCAGCCGGCACGACGGCTGGCACGACAGCCGGCAGCGGCGCTCGGCTGGCGCATCCGGATAATCCGCAACTCGTCGTGAATCATCTGGCCGTATTCGGCGCGAACCTTCTGGAAATCCGGACCAGAGGCTGCTTCTGAATATCGACCGTGGTACGGTCGAGCGCGCCCAGATAATCGGCATGCTGGGCCTTGACGATTTCGCGGAAGTTGATTTCCATCAGCGTGGACGCGGTGCTGAAACGCGCCCTGCAGATCGGCGACGCTGCGCAGGAATTGAATTTCGTTCGCTCCGACTTTGCTCTCCCAGTTGGCGCGCAGTTCGGCCCAGTGGCTGCGGATGTCCTTGAGTTCACGCAGTTCCGGTTCCAGCCGCTCGAGCTGATCAGCGCGTTCGTTCATCTGCGTCGCGAGGGAAACCAGTGCCCGATTGTGTTCGTTGAGCGCCTCGATCACCGCCTCCAGCGCCGACACAGTTTCGCGGTTAAACGTAATCTGATCGCGCACGAACCATTGCAGGGCGCGGGCGATGTTTTTCTTTACTCCCTGAATCACACCGTTGACAAGTCCGCCCCTCCGGGGATTCACGCTCCCGATCGCCGCGATCTTCGCCTGCGCCGCGTCGCGCGCATGCACCAGCGGCATCAGGTCCGCGATGGCGACGGTGATGCCGCGGCCCTGGGACGCATCGCCGGCGAGCCCCGTTCGGCTCGGGATAACGCGCACGCACGCGGTCCCGTACTGCTTCGATGATCGCGGTCAGCTCCGCAAGTTTCGCGGAGTCGTCACCCGTTTCAACGGCCACGAGACGGCGCCTCGGCCGCCGGCTTCGTTCGCACAAACGAAGCCACCATTCGTGAACTCAAGCCGCCGCGCGACGCGAACTCGCCGGTGATCGTGACGCGCACCGGCTTGCATGCTTTCACGATATCGCGCAGAAAGCAGTTCACCACGTTTTCCTGAAAGATGCCCGAGATCGCGG
Source organism: Terriglobia bacterium (assembly GCA_963831795.1). GTDB lineage: Bacteria > Acidobacteriota > Terriglobia > Bryobacterales > Bryobacteraceae > BOG-234. Next base: position 30,835 of record CAWHSB010000041.1, read on the forward strand.
TAGGCCAGCGTGTACATCTTCAGCGACTTCAGCTCCAGGCACAGCTGGTCCGGCACATAGCGGATCGTAATGGTTCCGAAATCGGGCAACCCGGTCTTGGGGCAGACCGAGGTGAACTCCGGAACCGCGATCTCAATCTCGTAGTCGGGAAACTGGTTGGGCCACGTTTCAATTTCGGGCAGCGGCGCGTCGATGCCCGCGCTCGCATGATCATCCGTATATCCGGTGCTCATTGCGCGAGTTCCCGCGAAAGCAGCTCCAGAAAGAGGCCGACGTCCGTGACCACGCCGACCGCCTGTCCCGTTCCCCGATCGCTTACCTTGGTGGCGACCGCCGGATTGATATCGACGCACACGATCTTGACCCAGCTCGGCAGCATGTTTCCGGTGGCGATCGAATGCAGCATCGAGCCCAGACAGAGCACGAGTCCGGCGCACTTCGATTGCGGCGGCATAGGCGTCCTGCGCGGCGTTCATGTCGGTGATGGTTTCGGGCAGCGGACCGTCGTCGCGCAGGCTGCCGGCCAGCACGAAAGGAACGTTGTTCTTCACGCACTCGTACATCACGCCGGATTTCAGCCGGCCGCTTTCCACGGCGCCTTTGATGCCGCCCGCGTGATAGATCGCGTTGATGGCGCGCATGTGATTGCGATGGCCGTGCTCGGCCTGGCGGCCATCGGCCAGCCGGATGCCGAGCGACGTTCCGAACAGCGCGGATTCGATATCGTGCACGCCGAGCGCGTTGCCGCTGAGCACCGCATCGATCCAGTGGTCGCGGATCAGCTTCGAAAGCCCCGCAACGCCACCCGTGTGCACGACTACGGGACCCGCCACAGCGACGATGGTCTTGCCCTGTTCCTTCGCCTGGCGCGCCAGCGCCGCGGTTTGCCGCACGGCGGTTTCCACCTGGCGCTCGGAGGAGATTTCGTTCGACATGAAGGCGAACGCCAGACGGTCGCGCTCTTTCGATTCGGGCGCGACGCGGATGCCGCGCATGCCGGTCACCACCATGTCGCCCGCCTTGAGGTCGCGCAGGCGGCGGCAGAACGCCTCCGGGTTGCCGGTGTCCGCGCCTGTGACGACGATCATCGCGTCCATGCGCTGATTCTGCACTTCGATGAAGTCGCCGCTTGATGCGGACCGAGGTGTGATGGTTGCTGGTCGAGTAGAAATCTTCCGGTGCGCAGCGATCGCGTTCCACCAGCCCCAGCGCCGCGTCGCCGGTCTCGGCCGGCGAGCATCCGATGGCGAGCAACTGCGCGAGCACGTGCTCCATCTCGCTGGCGGGTGGGCGTTTCCACGCGCAACCGCAGATACGACGGATCGCCGTTCGTGCGGCCGATGCGGAACTGCTCCACTTCAAAACGGCCGTTCGATTCGACCACCTTGTCGAAGATCTGCTCCATCACGTGCGAATCGATCAGGTGGCCTTCGGCCTCGACGACTTCTTCAAATGGCATGAAACTACCAGTCTACTTTGTCGTCGCAAAGGCTCCGGCAGCAGGGAACTCACAAGGCACGCATCGAGGCGAATCGCGAAAAAACCTGCGAAAACAGGCCATTTGCGGTACTTTTTCGCTTTACATCGTTTGCGGCGTTCCGTATGATTGTAACGACTCGCGAGCACCGGAATGCGTTTGCAACCCTTTAAATACAGGGTATTCACGCACACAACGCGTTCGCGCAACAGCAAACAGGAGGTTTGATGGCCACTCAGAGAATGACGCAGACCCAATTGGTTCGTGGGTTGGCGGAAGCAGGCGAAGTCACGAACAAGCAGTCGCGCGCGATGCTGGATCATCTCTCCAGCCTCGCGGTCAGCGAGGTGAAGAAGAACGGGGTCTTCGTGCTGCCGGGTATCGGCAGGCTCGTTCGCGTGGATCGAAAGGCCCGCCTGGGCCGCAATCCCGCGACCGGCGAATCGATCAAGATTCCGGCCAAGAAGGTGGTCAAGTTCCGCGTCGCGAAGGCGGCGAAGGACGCGATCGTTCCACCGAAAGTCAAAAAGGCCTGAAGTCCGGTTGATCAGGCTGGGTCGAACGGATAGGGTTGATCAAGCAGTAGTCCGGAAAATCAAAAACCCCGCATCTGCCGTCCGGCGACTGCGGGGTTAGTTCTTCTGAACTCTTTCGAAGCCGTTGGCCGCCCGACTTGCTGGCAGCGATTTGAAGCCTACGCCTGCTTCTTGGTTTCTACGGAGGGCTCTTCTTCCTGTCTTCATTGCTTGTTTGAAGTTCTTGATGCCTTCACCCAAGCCCTTCGCCACTTCCGGAATTTTCTTGCCGCCGAACAGCAAAACCGCGACTCCAAGTACTACCAGGAGTTCCGTTCCGGAAAGGCCACCAAGACCCGCAGTCTGAAAGCTTTGCGCAAACATTAAACGGCCACCTTTCGACTTCTATTGTAGGACGGCGACCAGGCAGCGTCAACCAACCATAAATCCGGCGCTCATTTGCCCGACACTTTATGGCCAAGCCAGATCAGCGATACCAGCGCGAAAACCGCGCAACTTCCCACCATCGTCGCCACCGGAATCACCTTCAGCCCGGCTCGCTCCGCCAGATGCCCCAGCGCGAACGGAGCAAGTAAACCGCCCATCAGCGCGAAGGTGAAAATGCCGTTGAAGTAACCCGGATGATAGTAGGAAAAACGGCTTGCGATCCGTTCCGACACCAGGGGATAAATTACTGAAAATCCCACGCCTGTCAGCAGCAAACCCGCTATTGCGCCAAACCGGTTCCCGGCCAGCAGCCCCGTGCATCCGAAGAGCGCGCAGAAGGCGCTGATCCCGAGCAACTTCCCGTTGCGCACCACCTTTACGAGCCGCGCCGCCGCAATCCGCCCCACCGTCAGAGACAGCCAGTAGAGCGCCAGCAGGTTCACCGCGGTCGAAGGGCTCACTCCCATCCGATCGATCAGGTATACCGGTAGCCAGCCCGCGATCGACCACTCGTTGGCGAACTGAAAGAACAGCAGAAGAGCGAAAAAAATCGCCAGCGGGCTTCGAAGATCGCCCAGTGACCGAGTCAGCGGGATTTCCGGCCGTTCCCGCCTCTCGATCCGCAGCCGCGCAAGCCAGACGCCCGCGGCGGCCGGAAGCAGCGCCGCGACGGCCAGCAGACGCGTCGCCCCGCCACCTCCAAACGATTGCGCCAGCAGAAGCGCCGCCAGAAGGCTTCCCCCGCCAAAGAAAATTCCGCCCGTCAGAATCACCCGTGTGGGGCTGGATTCATAGCACGGCGTCATCGCCTCCAGCACCGCGCAATTCATAATTCCGGCGGCCAACCCGGTCACCAGCAATGCCAGCATCTGATACCAGACCTGAGCTGGGGGCGCGGCAAACGCAAGCATCAGGGTTGCAAGCGTTGCGGTGGCGTAACCGCCCGTCAGAAGCCGTTCCAGCGCCATTTTTCGCCTGAGGCGCAAGGCGAGCGCCCCTCCGCCCACAATCCCGGCGCCCAGCGCCAGAAAATAATTGCCCGCGGTTCCGAAGTCCGGACGGATGTGGTAGCCCCAGAGCGGCAGCAATCCGCCGGGCAATGCCAGCAGAAAGCCGGAAACGGCCAGTCCGCCGAGAATCTGCCAGGGTTTTGCGACACGCCGGGCCACACGCTCAGCCTTGGGCAACGCAAACGGGCGGGGCATATCCCCCAGCGCTTCCCTTCCCGGTTTTGTGCTTGACGGCGTCACCTTCTGAATCCTACACCAGCGAACAGCCGGTAGCGCCGGTGGTCTTGCCACCGGTGGATCCCGGTCTGGCCCCGGCGCCTCGCGGTAGAATGCGGTGGGCCGGGGCAGAACTCGAAATGAAAATTCCACTGACACCGTTGCGATGCCTTCATCGCGCGATCGATCTCTACGGCAGCAAAGAAGGCGTCATCTGCGGCGCGAAGCGCTTTACCTATTCAGCCTTCGGCGAACGATGCGAGCGGCTGGCGTCCGCCCTGCAGTCGGACGGAGTCCGGCCGGCCGACCGCATCGCCTTCCTGAGTTTCAATACTCACCGGCTGCTCGAAGGTTATTTCGGCGCTCCGCAGGCTCGCGCGATCGTCATGCCGCTGAATGTTCGCCTGTCTCCGCCCGAACTGGGCGAGATCCTGCGCCATTCCGAACCTCGAATTCTCTTTTACGAGAACGATTTCGCGCCCATGGTGGAGGTCCTGCGCAAAGCGTGGCCCCAAATGCGGACCATCAACCTCGATACCGAGTACGAAGATTTTCTCGCGAAGGGCGAGCCCGAACGAGCCGACATCCTCACCTTCGACGAGGACTCGATCGCCGAACTTTTCTACACCAGCGGCAGCACCGGGACGCCCAAAGGCGTAATGCTCTCGCACCGCACCATCTACATGCACGCCATGGCCGTCGCGGGCACGTTCAATCACGACGACAACGATGTCGAGCTGCACACCATCCCGCTCTTCCACGCCAACGGCTGGGGACGCGCGCAGACCGCCACCATGATGGGCCTGCAGGCAGGTGATGGTCCGCCGATTCGATCCCGCCACCGTCTGCCGGCTGATTCAGGATGAAAGGCGACGGCCATGTCCGTCGTTCCCACCATGGCCGGCGCGATGCTGATGTTCCCCGGTCTCGCCGATTACGATCTCTCAAGCCTCAAGGAGATTCATCTCGGTGGCGCGGCTTCGTCGCCTGAACTGATTCAACGCCTCGAAACCACGTTCCACTGTAAAGCGATGGCCGGCTACGGTCTCACCGAGACCAGCCCCGTGGCCTCGAGCGCCCGCAAAAAGGGAACGGTGGTTTATGCCGATGACCGCGAACGCTACCGGCGCCAGGCAATGGCGGGCTGGCCGTTACCCGGCACCGAACTCCGCGTCGTCGATACTGAAATGCGCGACGTACCCCGCGATATGTCGACCGTCGGCGAAATCGTGATCCGCGGTGACAACGTAATGGACGGCTACTACAGAGACCCTGAGGGAACCAAAGCCGTGATGACGGATGGCTGGTTCCACAGCGGCGACATGGCGGTCTGGGACGACGAAACCTACATCAACATCGTCGACCGCAAAAAGGACGTCATCATCGCGGGTGGCGAAAACATCTCCTCCATCGAGGTTGAGAACGCCCTCGCGGCGCACCCTGATGTGGCCGAGGCGGCCGTGGTTTCCGCGCCCGACCCCCAATGGGGTGAAATCCCGGTGGCTTTCGTCGTCCTCAAACCAGGCGTCACCTGTTCAGAAAAAGACCTGGCCGAGTTCGCGGGGAAGCGTCTGGCGAAGTTCAAGCTTCCGAAAAGGTATGAGTTCCGCACGGAGCCGCTTCCGAAGGGCGGCACGGGCAAGGTTCTCAAGCGTGAATTGCGCGAGCCGTTCTGGACGGGCAAAGAGAACCGCGTGCAGGGGTAGACTCTCCCGGAACATTCAGCATCTTTCCGGCGTCCACCGCTCAGATGCAAAAGTACGGCTACCTGCTGCTGGCTTCCGCCCTGTGTGCTGCAGCCCAGACGCCGCTCCCAACCATCAATCCGGATGGCATCGTTCGCGATGACACCGGCAGGCCGGGGCTGCTTTCTCCCGGAATCGTTTTCTCCATTTACGGCCGCGGTTTCGGTCCCTCAACGGGTTGCAGGGGCGCGGCACTGGAACTGTGCGGAGTCCGGGTATTGGTCGATGACAAGCCCATTGAGGTTCAGTACGCGCAGGAAGTGCAGATCAGTGCCCGTATGCCCGATGGGGCGCCCGGCCAGTCCGTTTCGCGACTCACAATAGTTTCCCGTGGCCGCGCGAGCGACCCCGTCGAGGTACGCAGGCTCCCGGCGACCGCGACCATCGCTCTCGATGGAGTCGCCCGCGTGGATGGCCCGGTGTGGATTCATGTCGAGTTGTCGCCAACTCTGGGCGTTTCCTATCCGTCGATGGCCAGGCCGTGGGACTTCGCATGTGACCAATTCGAGGTGCGCAAGGAAGGCAAACTGCTTCCTCCGCTTCCGCATCCCCAGCTGCCCTTCCTGTACAGCGGGCCTGCTTGTCCAGGAACAATCGCGCTTCACGGTCCCGAGGGCCGAAAGAGCCGGCTGCCTCTGCATCTTCGCTACCGCTTTGCAGAGCCAGGTATCTATGAAATCCGCCTGTCGCATTACGAAAGTTTTTTCCAGCGGGATGAGATCCGGATGCAGTCCGCCTGGACGCCGGTTGAGGTGCTGCCCGCCATCTCGCGGTCAATAGCAACGCATCCTGAAGATGCGGCGGAAATCCTGTCCAGCTTTCTGCCCGACCTTCTCGCCTTGCCTGATGACGAAGCTCTTTCGGTGGTCCTCGAATACCTCTATCATCCGAACCCGCGGGTCCGCGCCTACGCAGCCGATGCGCTCTACTACTGGCCCGATTCTGTCGTCGAGCCGCGGCTGATGGCCGCTCTGCGCGCCAACGGTCCTGCTCCCTCAGTCCCACACTCGGCCGAGGCGCATGCTCCCGAACTCCTGGAGGCGGCGCTTCCCTGGTTTTCGTCAGACGATCCGGTGCGTTTCAAGGGAGCGATCGCGGCAGCCCGCAACGCGCTTTCGCCAGCCGTCACGATAGGTGCGGAACTTCGATCACGTCTGGAACAGGCTATGGTCGCCGCCGCTCGCAATCTTGAGCGCGCTGATGGGCAAACCATCAACGACTTCATTTCGGTCCTCGGTCAGATCAAAGACAAACAAGTACACGAGGCGCTCTGGTCTCTTGTGGTTCGCCGAACAGGCACGGAGCAAGCCCTGATCGCAATCGCCTGGCAAAAGGATGCGAGCGATCTCCCGCGGCTGGCAGACTTGCTGACTGCCGTCCCTGCCGATGCACAGCCGGGTCAGACATTTTTCGGCGTACCGAATGCCATGCGCGCCCAGTTCGGCGACGCCGCACTGCCGTGGTTGCGAACCGTTCTCGAGAAAACGCCATCCCCGGACGTCCGGATTCGCTGTGCGGAGGAACTGATGCGCGGGAATGATCCGTCGGCCTTCGCGTTTGCGCAGGACGCTTTGGAAAATAACCGTGCGTGGAAGGCGAGTGTCAGGACGATGGTGAACGACCAGTTTCCAGAAACACGGAACAAATCTGATGCGGAAATGGCCGGCTTCCTGCGCGACCGCCGGAGGTGACAGAAGGCTCTCAAAGCCGGCTATTCCGATGGCGGTTTCCGCCATTCCCTGCATTCCTCCTGGCCGGTCTCATCGGCAAGACGGCGTGGCGAGTAATCTTGAATCAGGGAGCCGATCTCATGGAAATTCACTTTACTCCGGAAGTCGCGGCGAAACTGACCAACTCCGCAGCTCAAAAGGGCCGAAATCCCGACGAACTGGTGCAGGATGTTCTTGCGCAGTACCTCGATGAAGAAAGCCGTTTTATCGAAGCCGTAAACCGCGGAGAGGAAGCTTTGCAGCGCGGCAGTTATCTGACGCACGAACAGGTCGGCCAGCGTCTTGACCGGTTTCTGAAGAATTGATGGTGATTCGTTGGTCTGCGCCAGCGGCGGAAGATTTAGAGCGCATTTGCGAACGCATCGAACGCGACAATCCCGAAACAGCTCGGCGCGTTGCCCGGACGATTTACGAAGGATGCGCCAGCCTGAGTAACTTTCCCAACCTTGGCCGTCCCAGCATTCGGATGGCAGGCCGCCGCGAGTTGATATTTCCGTCCCTGCCCTATATCGTCGTTTACCAGGTTACGGAGCATGCTATCGAAATCTCGCGCATCTTCCACGGTGCGCAGGATTGGTCTTAGGTGAATTCAAGAAAATCGTGCGTTGCCAGAAGGCACACCGAGGATGTTGCAAAGCTGGCATTCCCGATGGCGGGAAGGCGACGCAGTTCAGCCGGCGTTCGTCGCCCTGGCTGCATTGACGGCCGCTCCGGTGATCGCCAGTTCACCGTGATCCGGAACCACTTCGAACACGCTCCCCTGCAGTGGCGACATCGTCACCATTTCCTGCAGGTACTGAGCTTAGGAGCCCAACCTTGATAAACGCCGAGTTCGCCCCGGTAATAAAAAACTTGCCCGGACCGTCCAGATGAACGCTGGTCGCCGAGGCCGCGGCCAGCGCTCGATGCCACAGCAGTTCGAACTCGACGCACCGCTGGTCGCCTTCGCTCGCCGCCGCGAAGACCTCCTCCGGCTCCAGATCCAGAAAACGCAGGCGCATCGCGCGGTATCCCATGATGCCCTCGAGATGCCCGCGTCCCCCGCACCCGCAGTAGACTTCCTTCGGATCGAGCGTCACCACCGTGTGGCCGCCTTCGCAAGGTCCCGCCGAATGAGGATAGCGCCCGAACCCGATACCGTGGCCCAGCGTCCATACCCGAATCAGTTTTTCGAGATGGCCCCTGCGCGCCGCAATCCCGGTCGCGACCGCATCCGCGTCATTGCAAACCGAGACCCTCGCGTTCAACCCGTGGCCCTCAAGCGCACGCGTCAGCAGAGCGCAGAGATTCGCGCCCTTCGCCTGCTTCAGGTTCGGCGATTCCTCGATAATCCCGTTCTGAATAATCCCCGGAAAACACATGCCCACAGCTACCGGATTGACCTTGTGATCCCGGCACAACTCCTCAACCGTCGCTGCGACGTTCTCTACGAGCACTTCCATCGGCATCGACAGAAAATCACTGGCGTAACCCTCTCCCGCGCCCGCCGAAACGCCGGCCTGCAAGACGACCTTTTCGCCTTCCACAAGCCCCACCGCGATCTTCCCGCCGGCCGATATTCCGATTGACTGTTCCATTGCTTGTGCGCTCCGCTCCGTTAAAAGCGTGACAGCTTGTTGAGCCCGTTGAAAGCGGCCGCTTTGTAGCATTCCGCCAGCGTCGGATAGTTAAAGACCGTATCGAGAAAGTAATCCATCGTTCCGCCGAGAACCATCACGGCCTGCCCGATGTGCACCAACTCGCAGGCGCCCTCGCCGATGATGTGCACGCCCAGCAGAAGCCGGGTCTCGCGATGAAAGATCAGTTTGAGGCGGCCGGTCGTATCGCCCCGAATCTGCCCGCGCGCAATTTCGCGGTAATAAGCCACGCCGACTTCGTAAGGCACGTCTTCGTCCGTAAGCTGCTCCTCGGTCTTGCCGATGAACGAGATCTCCGGAATCGTGTAGATCCCGTACGGATAGAATGCCGGTTTGGAGGACAGCGGCACGCCGAACGCGCGGCCCGCCGCGATCCGGCCCTGTTCCATGGAGACCGAAGCAAGGCTGGGGAAGCCGATCACGTCGCCCACGGCGAAGATATTCGGCTGGCTGGTGCGGAAGTCGGCGTCGACCTTGATGCGGCCGCGCGAGTCCGCTTCGATGCCCGCCGCGGCGAGGTTCAACTCGTCCACGTTTCCCTGACGCCCCACCGCGTAAAGCAGCGCATCGCCGGAGATTTTCTTCTTGCTCTGCAGGTTGGCCACCACGCCGCCCGGAACCTCTTCCACGCTCTCGACTTCTTCGTTCAGCCGCATGGTGACGCGGCTGTCGCGCAGGTGATAGGAGAGAGCCTCCACCATTTCGGAGTCCGCGAACTCAAGCAGCCGCGGCCGCTTCTCCACCAGAATCACCCGCACTCCCAGAGTGGCGAACATGCAGGTGTACTCGACGCCGATTACGCCGCCGCCCACCACGATCAGCGTCTTCGGCATTTCCGTCATCGAAAGAATCTGATCGCTGTCGAGTATGTTGCGTCCGTTGACGGGTACTTTGGCGGAGACGCCGGCTTGGTTCCGACACCGATGACTACGAAGGGCGCCTCGACAGTAGATCTTGCCGCGCGAATTCTCGATGTTGATGTGTGTAGCGTCAGCGAAGCTGGCCTGCCCCGTCAGCATCTCGACGTTGTTGCGCGCCAGCTGCGCCTGCGTGACGTCGACCTCGGTTTTTATGACGTGCTGCACCCGGAAGGAGAGATCCCCCATGGAGATCTTGTCCTTGACCCGGTAATTCATCCCGTAGATCGCCTGGTAGTGATAACCGGAGAAGTGGATTACGGCTTCCCGCATGGTCTTGCTGGGAATGGTGCCGGTGTTGATGCAAACGCCGCCGACAACTTCGCGCTTCTCAACGAGCGCAACTTTTTTGCCGCTTTTCGCCGCCTGAATAGCCGCCCTCTGGCCGGCCGGACCGGAGCCGATAACGATCAGATCGTAGCATTGCATTCGATACCGGTCATTTTCCTATATATCGCTTCGCCGCCGAAGTAAAAAGAAGTGATACGGCTGATTCTTAAACGGTATGTATCGATGCTGTAACGGTCGGCGTTATGAACGACTGACAATTGCCACGCTATAATGCAGCCAAAGCTACGAGCGTTGAGCCGCGAATAAGTCCGGCGCTCGCAGGCAATGCTGGAGCGAAATGCGCTTACGACCTGTCGCGCTCGCCATCGCAATTCTCGCGATTTCGTCTGTCGAGTCACCAGTCGCAGCCGCTCAGACCGCTTCCACACGTCCGACGTTCGAGGCGTTCGAAGTAGCTACCATCAAACCCGTGGCGCCGCAAGACGCCAGTCCCGGCCGGTATATACGAATGCAAAGCGCGCACCGGTTCCAGGCGAAGAACTACACAGTGAACGGTTTGATTGCAGCGGCTTACGACCTCAACCCGAAGGCGATCGCCGGAGGGCCGGGATGGGCGGAAACGGATCGCTACGATGTGATCGCGGAGACACCGGGCGAACTGCGCCCGGTCTATGACGACCAGATGCGCATGCTGCGGAAGCTCCTGAATGACAGATTCAACTTCCAGTTCCATCGCGGAAAGAAAGAATTCGCAATCTACGAACTTACCGTCGCAAAGGGTGGCCCGAACCTCAAGCCCAGCACCGCGCCGCCCGACGAACCCTATAACGTGACAACTACGCTATACCCGGCGGCGAGCGGGGGTATCGATCATGCCTTGCTTCCGGCACATAACGTGACCCTTCAGCAGTTCGCATCGGTGCTGCAACGCGCGATCCTCGACCGGCCCGTTGTGGACCACACCGGCCTTGTCTCGCGATACGATTTCGAGCTGGAGTGGACCCCCGACGAGAACCAGTTCGGAGGCCAACTGCCTCAGGGGCCGCCGGATTCGGGCAAGCCGGGCCTGTTTGCGGCGATGCAACAACAGCTCGGACTGAAAATTGAAGCCACCCGGGGTCTTGTGGATACGCTGATTATCGATCGCCTTGACAGGCCTACGGATAATTGACGCGGTAAAAGGCGTCTCGTAACCTCTACCAGGCTCGGCCGCTCTCAGCAATCCGCGCGAGGGAGTGTTCCATGGCCCGCAGCGGGCGGCCAAAGGGAGTGAAGACACTGCGCAGCCGGTGTGGGGTCAGGGCTTCGGCCCTGCAGCCGAGCTTCCGCTCGGCGCGGAGCTTTACGTCGGCGCCGGCGATCTTGTCGCCGGTGACCCTGCCAACCGCGTCTTCGACAGAGCGGATTGCTTCCGCGGTTTAGCGGTTACAGAAGCAGGTCTGGCCGCAGCCTCGCGGTCTTCTCGCGGGCTGCCTGCCGCCGCCACTTCTCGATCTCGGAATGATTGCCGCCCAGCAGTATCTCGGGCGCTTTCCAGCCGCGAAAGTCCGCGGGCCGCGTCCATTGCGGGCAATCGAGAATCCCGTCTTCGAAAGACTCCTGAACCGTCGAGTCCTGATTTCCCACCACACCCGGCAGCAATCGGGCGATCGCATCCACCACCACCGCGGCCGCCAGTTCACCGCCGCTCAGCACGTAATCGCCGATCGATAACTCATCATCGGCGAGATGCTCGGCGACGCGTTCATCGACGCCTTCGTATCGGCCGCAGATCAGCAGCAGCTCATCGTTCTCCAGCAGCTCCCGCGCGATCCGCTGATTGAACTTCCGGCCCTGAGCCGATAGGAGGATCACCTTCTGCCTCTCCCCGCGTGACGGCCAGATGGTCTCAACCGCGTCGAAGATCGGTTCCGGCTTCAGCAGCATGCCCGCGCCGCCCCCGAAAGGCCGGTCATCAACTGTCCGATGCAAATCGTGCGTCCAGTTCCGCAGATCGTGAACGTTAAGTTCGAGCGCCCCGGCCTCGGCCGCGCGCGCGACCACGCCGTACTGGAAAGGCCCGTCGAAAAACTGCGGGAAAATCGTCAGCAGATGGAACTTCATGCGTTGCCGGGATTGCCGAGGGCTTCCTCAAGACCAGTCGGAAGGTCGACCAGAATCAGCTTCTCTTCCGGCCGGATATCGACACAAATCGCCTTCACAAACGGGATCAGCAACCGGCCCTCGTCGACTTCAAGCAGAGGCGGTCCGCCGTACTCCTCGAAATCCGTGACACGCCCCACCACCCGGCCCGAGACGCGCTCACGCACCTCGCAGCCAATCATGTCGGAGTGAAAATATTCTCCCGGTTCAAGATCCACGCGCTCCGACAGAGGCACCCGCACCTCTGCGCCGCGCAGCTTCTCCGCGTCGGAAATGGAATCGATCCCGCGAAACTTGAAGACCAGGGTGCCCGCATGATCCCACACTTCCTCGACCTCATAGGAAGCGCAAAGATCGCCCTCGCCCGCCACCTGCACGGTCGTCAGTCTCGCGAACCGTTCCGGTTTACTCGAAAGGGAAGCGGCCGTCAACTCACCGCGATTGCCGCGGGGACGGCCTAAAACCGCAACCGTTACCCAGTCTTCACTACTCAAGAATTTCCAGCGTAAAGCGCCGGTTCAGTTTCATGCCTGCCGCTCCCAGGATCGTTCGGATCGACCGCGCCGTGCGGCCCTGCTTTCCGATCACTTTACCCAAATCGCTCGGAGCAACCTTCAGTTCGAGCACGGTGGTCTGCTCGCCCTCGATCACGTTAACGCTTACTTCCTCGGGAACGTCGACCAGAGCCTTCGCAATGTCTTCGATCAACTGTTTCATCGACTTCCCTCCTGAAATACTTATACAACCGCCCGGCGATCGCGACAGTTACCGCCGTTTACGAAACAATTCCGAGCCGCGACCCAGCATCCCCTTTAGGGGTGCTGGCACGGTAGGGAGCGATTCTACGCAGCCGGAACAGCGGGATTATTCTTCACCAGCCGCCCGACCGTGTCGGACAACTGCGCGCCATTCTTCGTCCAGTACTCGATGCGCTCATGGTTGAGCTTCACCTGCGCCGGCGTGGTGAGAGGGTTATATTGACCGACCACTTCAAGGTTACGGCTATCTCGCGCGCGCTCTTTTTCAATCACGACCACGCGGTAAAACGGTTTCTTCTTGGCGCCAAAACGCGCCAGTCTGATCATCAGCATCTGCTCTATTGTCCTCAATAATTCTGGAAACGGAAATCTTAAAAACCGGGTAATCCAAGCTTGCCCAACCCCATCTTCCCCATTTTCTTGCCGAGGAATCCCATGTTGCCGGACAGGCTCTTCATCATTTTTCGCGCCTGCCCATACTGCTTGAGCAGGTTGTTGACTTCGTTGACGGAGGTTCCGCTGCCGTGCGCAATGCGCCGCCGGCGGCTTCCGTTGATAATCATGTGGTTGTTGCGCTCGCGCGGGGTCATCGAATCGATAATCGCCACGATGCGGGTTAATTCCTTCTCATCCGGCTGCATATTCTGCAGGTCTTTCATCATGCCCGTCTTGGGCATCATTTTCAGGATCGATTCGAGCGACCCCAGCTTGCGCAGCGACTTCAACTGATCGCGGAAGTCCTCGAGCGTGAACTCGTTCTCGATCAGCTTCCGCTGCATCTCCTCTTGCTGCTTGCCGTCAAAGGCCTCCTGCGCCTTCTCGACGAAGCTGACGATGTCGCCCATCCCCAGGATGCGCGACGCCGCGCGGTCCGGATGGAACATCTCGAAAGCATCGGACTTTTCGCCCACGCCGACGAACTTGAGCGGCTGCCCCGTCACGCTGCGGATCGAAAGCGCCGCGCCGCCGCGCGCATCGCCATCCATCTTGGTCAGAATGACGCCGGTGATCCCCAGCTGCTTGTGGAACTCGTCGGCCGATTTCACCGCATCCTGCCCGGTCATGGCATCCGCCACGAACAGGATCTCGACCGGATTCAGCAGCGTCTTCAGTTCCTGCAGCTCGGTCATGAGCTGATCGTCAATGTGCAGCCGTCCGGCGGTATCCACCAGCAGAACGTCGCGGCCGTTATTGACCGCCTCCCGGCGAGCCGAACGGGCCAGATCGACAGGCGCCTTTTCTTCCGGCGTACCCGGATAAATCGGAACCTTCAGGTCGCGCGCCAGGATCGCCAGTTGTTCGCGCGCCGCCGGCCGGTAAATGTCGACCGATACCATTTGCGGCCGATGGCCGTTCTTCGTGAGCCAGCGCGCCAGTTTACCTGTCGAAGTGGTCTTACCGGAACCCTGCAGGCCGACGATCAGGAAAACGCTGGGCGGCTCATTGGCGAATCGCAGCTTCGATTCATGGCTCCCGAGGACCTTGATCAGCTCCTCATTGATGATGCCAATGATTTGCTGCGAGGGCGAAAGAGAGGTCAGGACTTCCTGCCCCATCGCCCGCGTCTTGACGCTTTCGATCAGCTGCTTGACAACCTTGAAATTGACGTCGGCTTCGAGCAGAGCCACGCGCACTTCGCGCAGCGCGGTCTCCATATTCTCGGCTGTAAGGCGTCCTTCACCGCGCAGGTTCTTGAAGACACGCTGCAATTTGTCGGACAGATTATCGAACATTTGAGCTCAGGGTCGTTTCGGCCCGGCAGGCGGACACCAACGGGGATTGTTTCTATTGTACAGGAAGGGCACAGGCCGCCGGACGCGGCGGACGAGTCCGGTTGTGCGCGTGTTCCCAAACACAGCGGCATCCGAGGTGTTTCTGCTACGATACCCGGCAGAGGGTGGTGTTTCGCCCGTCAAAAGCAACCATGCCGATCTACGATTACCGTTGCCGCCAATGCGCCAACGAATTTGAACTCCTGATCCTCAAACACTCCCCGGTTCCGGCATGCCCGCAGTGCGAAAGTCAGGACATTGAGCAGTTGCTTTCCGGATTTGCCGTGAGTTCCGAATCGATCACGAAGGAACGGGTTAAGGCCGCTCGCCATAAGAGCCTCACCAGCAAGGGTGCGCGGGACGAAAAGGTTGCTCAGCAGGAGTACTACAAAAAGGAACACGAAGAACACCGGCAAAGCTGAAACGGGTTGACAACTCGAATCCCATCCAACAGCGCTCCGATGGGAAAATCCCCCATTCGGCAGGCCGGTCATCGTTCGCGAACCGTCACCCAGACAGAATTGTGATCTGAAAACCGGATCGGGGTAACGCCCGAGCCCGTTGCGCTCAAACCCCGTAAATAGATCCAGTCCAGTTTGAGTCCAGGGAAGTGAAACGTTGCCGCGCCCGATCCCAGGGGCGTCGTGAATCCACGCTTTGCCATTTCGTGTCTCACCATCGCTCGCTGATTCTGCAGCCCCGGAACCGGAAACAAATGAGCGCCCCACCAGACATTACTCGTGTTGAAATCACCGCCAATCACGCAGGGACCGGCGAAGCGGCCGGCGTTTTCCCAGATGGGTAGGAGCTGCCGGCGTTCGGATGTATCGTTGATCCGATCGTCAAGATGCGTATTGACGACCCGCATTCGCCCGATCGGGCTTTCAATAGTCGCCGCGAGAGCAATGCGCGGGGTTGTGCCGATATGAAGATCGTTTACGGGCAACCGAATGGCAACCGTCTGGACAAGAGGATACCGGCTCAGAATGGCGATTCCTTCGGCGTATTCGGGGTTCAGTTGGAATGCTCGGGCGAACTCACCGTGGAGATCGAGCGCCGACGCAATCTCGTTTGCTACGTGGTCGCGCGGGTTATCCACGACCTCCTGAAGCATCAGGACGTCCGCCTTCCGAAGACAGGGCTGGTTTCTGATCGCCTCCAGAAATTCGGGGCCATGTTTTCCGGCAATATTCAGCGACACGATACGCATCTCCCCATGAGCGGCGCAGCCACACAGCAGCAATGTACAAAAGAGTCGCGGCCAGTTCAGAAGCATGCAAAATCGCTTTTCCACATATCCAGCAGAGCACGACTCCGCGTCGAAATGGTGGTTCCCGCGTTATCCCCGCTGGCGTCGAGCTTCGCCTGCGAGGTCGGCCTCGCTGGCCCTTCCGCGGAGGGCGGATTTTCCCTATAATCGGTCGGTATCCAAACGGCTGTCGATAACTCTGGAATCTTCAGAGTCGTCGATAGGAGGAGATGACCGCGTGGCTCTGAAGACCCTGGCCTCGATCGCAGTTCTATGCGGCGCCTCGACCGCAATCTTTCGACCGGCGTTCGGCCAGGAGCCAATCGTCGCCGGGCGTCTTCCGCAAGTGAGCGCGCAGGGGCTTCGGCCGAAACCAACGCCGCGCCTGGCGGACGGACATCCGGATCTCGGAAATGCGAAGGGCTCGTGGAATCCGAGAGTGGTCGCTAATCTCGCCGGTACAGGCGAAGATCCGACCAGATCCCCGGTCGAGAAAATTGTCGACGTTCCTTTTCGCCCGTGGGCAAAAGCCGTTTACGACCAGCGCCTCGCAAGCCTATCGAAAGACGATCCGGAATCCAGGTGCCTCCCGCCTGGAGTGCCGAGGCTCATGGCGACTCCTTTTCCCTTCCAGATCTTTCAACTGCCCGATCGCATACTTTTTGTCTTCGAGGGCGGAGCACACATATGGCGATCCGTTTTTACCGGCGGACATCCTCATGACAGGGAGCCGAATCCCTCTTTTCTGGGTAACTCGACAGGGCATTGGGAAGGAGACACGCTGGTCGTCGATGTAACGGGCTTCAACGACGAAACCTGGCTCGATCAGGACGGTCATCCTCACACCGAAGCGTTGCACGTCATCGAGCGCTATACCCGCACTGACGAGATGACCCTGCATTATGAAGTCACCATTGACGACCCCGAGGCTTACACGAAACCCTGGTCCAACAGTTATACGATTCCCTGGTCTCCTGGAACGGAACTGTATGAATATATCTG
Organism: Terriglobia bacterium; assembly: GCA_963831795.1. Taxonomy (GTDB): domain Bacteria; phylum Acidobacteriota; class Terriglobia; order Bryobacterales; family Bryobacteraceae; genus BOG-234. Next base: position 47,743 of record CAWHSB010000041.1, read on the forward strand.
CCAGGAAAATAACAAGGATCTGTCTCATCTGGTCGGGAAATAGCTGCGGCCCTCAGCTACCTGGCTCGTCCAGCCGGCGCCGGTCCGCAAGGCCCAACCTTGATCCCTTCAATGTCGCCGGGTTCCGCATCCATCGTCAGCATGAACGGGTGCTGACTGAACGCCGAGGGTACCCCCTGCCACCGGAGTTCTTGCCCTGCTTCGAGCTTTCCGGTCAACGGCTTCCTGAGTTTCAATGTAATCTCGGGTTCGGGCGTTTCGCCTGAATCCGGCACTGGAACGCCGATAACTAACTCGCGCGGACGGCATGCAGGCCTCGAGTCCAATAGTCTTCCCTCGAGTTGCGGCACCGCAGTCCCTTTCAATCCGCTCTCGAAATACTCGCTGCCGTCCGGTTGCGATAGCGCCGTCTTGATCTTGAGCCAGAGAGCGAGCTGCGGGTTGGAAGCCTCCAACGCCGCTCTTTTCTGCTCCGCCAGGTCTGCCGTCGATTTGATGATGAAGCCAGGCGGAGGCAGCGGCGACTGCTTCGCGCTCTGCTTCAACTCGGCGAGACCTTCATCGCTCCCGTGGAATTTCACGTAAACATTGTCGGCATAAGCCGGAACCTGTTTAGGATCGCTGCCTGCGCGGCCCAACGTGGGATCGATCACTGCGGCCCGCTCGAATTCGTAGATTGCCTCGACCGCCTTATCCGGCGTGTCCTTCGTCTCGCAGGTGAGCGCACGCGCCAGCTCATAAGAGACAACGGCTTTATCGGGATAGGCGGCGAGGGCTTTCGTATAAGCGGCTTCGGCGGCGGCGCAGTCCGGAGGTTGTTTCTTCATAGCCTGGTTGCCCGGCAACATAGCGAGATACAAGAGCGCGGCGCTTGCCTTGTCCTTCATATCCGCTCTTGCCGCCGCCCATTTATCCGCAGGCACGCCCGGCAGGGGCTGATCCCACGCGAAAAGTTGACGCGCGGCCTTCTCGGCGGCTGACAATTCTTCGGGCGAAGGATTCGGGATGCGCGGAATGGCCCACGCAGCGCCGTACAGCAGACGAAGAATCATGGGCTGGCCTGCCGGCCCGGCGAATACCGAACTCAAGTCTTGCGACAGTAATGGCATCGCGGCATCGAGTGCTTTCGCGGGTTCGTTGAGACCTGCATAAGCCTGCGCATAGAGGGCTTGCCTTTCGTCTTTGTAATCGGAGTCCGAATACTTCTGCTTCCATGCGTCGAGCGCGTTCAAGGCCTCGGGAAATTGGTTCGAATTGAGCGCTTTGTCGACCTTGCTATAGCTGTCGAATTCATCCGGCCGGAACTGCTTGCCGCCTTCCGCCGCCGCGGCAAGCGCGATTGAAAATAGAACGCACGCAATAGCTCTGCGCATAGCTACTCCTTGTGAAAGTTGAGATTTTTCGGGCTGGCCTTTTCGAGCGGGACTACCGAGAGGCGTTCGAAATCACGTCAAAACTGACATCGTCGACCCACACTCGGCCGCCACCGATCGAGAGGATTCCGAAGTTGATGAACTGGGCGTCTTTATCGATTTCGCCGACGATTTCCGTCCGCGTCCACATCGCCGAACGCACCGGCCGGTCGTCGGTGTTTTCGGAAAAACCTTTGCGCCGGTTCGCGCGCTCGACTGTGAGCCAGAGCTGGCCGCGATCCTCCACCGAAGGAAGCCGCAGGCCAAGCGCCGGCGCAACGAAGAACGATTCGAGCCGCAGCCACGCGCGCAAGCGGACCACCTTGCCGGCATACGCCGCCGCGCTGAAACTCTGCATCAGATTCCCCGTAGCGTTCGGGACATTCGCGGGCGCAAGCACAAACGCGCAACCGGCGCGGCTCCGGCATTGATCGCGTCTGATTTCCGCCAGATAGTCCGCGTCTTTCGGCAGTGACGGCACGAACCATCCCGGCGGAGCTTTGCCTGCGACACCCTCTTCGAATTTCAAATTCCGCGGACCGCTCCATGCGGCTAATTTGACTTTCGCCTTCTTCACCGTTTCGAGCTGATCCCCATACTCCGCAACGATCCGCGTGTAAGTTGTATAAGCTTCCTTCCGCTGGCCAAGCTTCTCCTGGCACAGGCCGATCCGCAGAAGTGCCCTTGCCGCCACCGCGCGATCCGATCCCGGTTCCGTGACCAATGCGCGGTACTGCGCGATGGAGCCCGCAATGTCCCCGGACGCGACTTCGCGGTAGAGCGCCGCTTCGAAGGCTTTTTCGGAGTCTGCGCCGGCCCAGGCCAATCCGCAGCAGGCCGCGATAACGATGCACATCGACAGCTTAGTAAGCTGGCGTCGGATATTCGTCGCGAAATTGTCTGAAGTGCGTAACATTTAAGCGTCGAATCGGTAACCAAGCCCGCGAATGTTCTTCAGGTACCGGGGATTTGCGCTGTCCGGCTCGATCTTCTTTCGCAGATTGGCAATGTGGTTGTCCACAATTCGCTCGGACGCAAATGTGTGAGCGCCCCACGCCGCGTCGATCAACTGGCTCCTGCTCAGAACGCGGCCCTCGGAGCGGACGAGCGCGCCGATCAGCTTGAATTCCGTTGCAGTAAGCTCGACAGGCACGTTTCCCTTGCGTAGTTCGCCTTTGTCGAAATCCAGCTCCACATCTCCGAATTGGTAGCGTGCCACGTCTTTCGGCTGCCCGCGCCGCAACAAGGCCTTGATGCGAGCCCGAAGCTCACGTGTGCCGAACGGCTTGGTCACGTAATCGTCGGCCCCGAGTTCGAAGGCCATCACTTTCTCGGCTTCCTGTGTTTTTGCCGTGAGCATCATTACGGGCATACGCAGACCGGCATGGCGCAATTCGCGGCAAACCTCAAAGCCATCCTTGCCCGGCAGCATGATATCGAGCAAGACCAGATCGAACTTCGTTTCCTTCGCCCGGCGCGCCGCAGTCAGTCCGTCTGAGACGACTTCCACGTCGTACCCTTCCATCTTCAAGTCGTCTTCCAGACCGAGCGCGATACCGGGCTCGTCCTCAACCACGAGTATCTTCATGTCGATTTCGCTCCCCGCGGCAGCAGTATCGTGAACGTGCTTCCTGCGCCGACTTCGCTCGTGAGGCGAACATCGTCCGCGATGGACCGCCACGATATGCCGAACCATCGCGAGCCCGATCCCGGAACCCTTCACATTGCCCGCCGACGCGGCGCTGCCACGCACGAACTTCCGAAAGATCGTTTTGCGCTCCGAGCGCGGAATGCCCGGCCCTTTGTCTCTTACCCTGATCGCGACGCGGCCTTTTTCAACACCGCATTCCAGCCACACGGCCGGAGTCTCCGGCGCATACTTGAGCGCGTTATCCACCAGATTGCGGAGGGCGACGGTCAGCGCTTCGGGATCGGCGTCGATGGAACACACCTCTTCCGCGTGCGCAATTTCGATGCGCCGGCCGGTGCCAGCGATCTGCGGTTCGAATTCCGCGGCGATGCCCGCGATCAGACGCGCCGGATCCGTCTCTTCAAAATGGAATTTGCGAACGCCGGCTTCCATGCGGCCAAAATTCAACAGCCCTTCGATCAGCCGCTGCAGCCGCATGGTCTCCCGCACCAGCGTTTCGTAGTAGACCTGACGCCGCTCCTCATTGGCCACTCGCCCAAGCGCGAGGATCTCCGAAAGCTGGCGCATCGATGTCAGCGGCGAACGGAACTCGTGGGAGACAGCCGCCACAAAATCGGATTGCATCCGGAACACCTGCGCTTCGGTGCGGATCGCCCGTGCGATGAAGTATGCGCCGGACAAGAGAAACAGGATCGTCAGCGAAGTGATCAGCACAAGGAACCGCTGGCGTGCGATCATTCCTCGTTCCGCCGCTCCCGAAGCGGAACGGATGTAGAGTGTCCAGGGCAGTCGCGATTCAGCGGCCGTCCGGACGGTCGCATGGGCGATATCGCCGCGCCGTCCCAGCAAAATCCGGCCATCCACGTCGGCCAGAGCGCAGGTGACGTTCTCGCCGGAGAGAAGTTGCGCGAAGACCGATTCCGGCCGGGCGGCGAGAATTGCGCGGCGTTCCGGCGTACCGCTCCAGATCAGCAGCCAGGGGACGCCCGCGATCCAGATCGCTCTCTGTCCCCGCGGACTCGCGTCCCGCATCACGGAGTTCCAGCCCTCGCCGATCGCTTCAGACAAACCGATTCGTTCCGCAGGAATCGCGATCGGCGATTCAGCGCGGCGCGATACTTCCGACCAGTAGAACTCGAACTGCCCCCGCGACAAGCTCCAGCGAGCTTCGAGCAGGTCGTCCAGCAGCTTCCGGGCGGCGTCGGCTTTGTGGGGAAGGTCCAGTAGAGACACCCGCGCAAGCAACTCCGCCGGGATTCCGTCGATTCTGGCGTCGGGGATCGCCGCAGCGCGCAGGTACGCGGAGCGGGCCTCATCGGTTCGTCCCGCCTTTCTCAACACGCGAGCCATGCGGATCAGAGCACCGGCGCTGACTGCCGGGTCTTTCGAATCCGCCAGTCGCCGGTACCAGTCGATCGCCTTGTCAGGCTCGGCTTGCTGAAACTCCAAAGCTTCACCATCGGCGAAGACGTCGTCGGAGGCTTCCGCGCCCGGCAGCGGCCTCTCGGGGGAAACGGGGCGGTACAGCAACCGGTGCTGCGGCGCGGCGGAAACGGTCGTTCCGTCCACAGTCAGCAGCACTCCTTCGGCCGGAGTTCCATCGGACGGCGGATTGAGCACCCAGTAGCCAAGGCGCTCGCCGGTCTCCGCCAGAGCCTCGCGAAACTTCGTGGCGATGCGGTCGGCAGCCTGCTCCTGCCGTTCCTGCGCGTGCTGATCTTCGACTACGCGCTCCTGATTCAGAAGACTGCCACCGAACCACACGAGTGCCGAGACGGCGACCAGCGTCACCACAAACAACGCGAGAAGCAGAGTTCGCGGAGGTTTCAGCCACTGTCCGGGTGGCGTCATGATACGGATTCTACACGTTTGCGGTCCGGACTCTGTCCGGGTTGTGTCAGATTTGTGTCACTTACGAGATATCGATCGGCCAGTTCCGCGAATTCCGCCGGAGTTACCAGATGAAAACGAATATCGAGTGAGCTGAACCGCCGGATATCCTTGTGCACGTCCTCGCCGGGCAGATCCGGCCCCGCGAGATACAGTTCGCCGGCCGCGATCCGGAAGGGCAGAACGCGAAGCCTCCTCGCCAGCGCGGCCGGGAGCACGCGGGTGATCGGCACTGAGATTTCGTCCGGCATGCCCAAAGGGACGGAATTCTGCCGGCTCAGCGCGGAGTAAAGGTCTTCCTCCCCGATCAACCCGATCCGCACGAGATGTTCGCCGAGGCGAACTCCGGCGGGTTGAGTAGCCAGCGCGTCTTCCACCTGCCCGGTCGTCAGGCCGCGCGATTCCGCCAGGATTTCGCCGAGCGGCTTTCGTTCCATCTGCAAAGCGGCGCGTTGAGGGTACGCGTGCTCGGTCTTCACCCACCGCAAAGGCCGCCGGTGGACTCTTGCGTTCGCGTACATGCAGATCGCGCGCAATGTGGCGACGCAGTTGATTATGTTCGCCACCAGGACCCGAACCGGAACGCCGGCCGCGAACCGCGCATCCGTAAACCTTCGCGGAGCACCTGATCCGGATCGCCGTCTGAATCGCCTGCATCCCCAGCCCGGCCAAGATACAGCGGATAGAATCGCGACAGGTCCTGCGCCAGACCCCACGGCGTATGCGTTGCCTGCGCTTCGACCCAAGTCGCGCCACCCAACAGCGTCAGGATGTTTGTCATCGGCGCGATCAGATTTCCGATGATCGATTTCCGGTCCCGCCAGAACCAGTAAAGCTGCTCGACGGTTTCGTGCGCTGAATGAAATTCCCAGGATTGCAGTCCGATCCCCATCGTCCAGCGCGTCCTTTGCCGGACGGCCGTGAGAAACTTCCGGGGAAAATACTCGCGAGTCGCGATCGGCCGGCCCTGCCGGAAGTGAATCGGGATGAAATACTGCGGCAACCCGAGCCGCTTGATCCGGAAGCCGTTCTCGTAGTCCTCGGTCAGGCAGGCGGGTTCGAAGATGCGGTTCGAATGCGCTTCGGCGATCATTTCGAGCGCCCGCCGCGAAAACCCCGTGCCCACGCCGTTCGAGGGAATGAAGCCGCCCATCGTCTGTCTGGCCGGCATGTCTTTGAATTGGAACTCGGCGAATTCGTCGCAGTAGACGCCGTGGGCCAGTTCGCGCAGCGGCGTCGGAAGCGCAAGCACCGGGATCTGCACCATGTCGTTCCACTGGGCGTAGTAGTTGATCCAGCGGAGGGCGTCGGGATCCATCAGGTCCTCGGCGTCGTGTGTCAGGATCATTTCGAACCGGACACCGTGCTGCTCCTCGTGGACCAGCATGCGCTGGTAGATCCAGTTGAGATTGTCGGCCTTGGACGTAGGGCCGTCGTGCGGGCACATCGAAAGATGGACCGTGGGGTAGCGCTTCATCGCCTCGCGCACGGAGGCGATGGTCGGGGCGTCGTTCGGATAGACGCCAATAAAGAAATCTGCGTGCGGGTATCGCAGCTTCGTGACGTTGTTGTCGATCATCCGCTGGATGACTTTGTGCTCGTGCCAGAGGGCGACGAAGATAGCCATGCGGCGCGGCGGGGCGGCGTCGAGTTCCTCTTCCGTGGGAGCTCGTTTGTTTCGTATGCCGCTGAAAAGGCCTGCGATATCGATGATGAGATCGTCGATACCGTTGAGAAGGACCCAGAAGGCGAGGGGCGCGAGCAGCCTCGCGACCCAATAATCGAGCGTCATCCCGTAAGGGAGCAGTGTCAATTTGGGACGGAAATTCTCAGAAAGCCCTTTTGCTACCATGAAGTTCGTCAGGTTTCGGGCTCCGTGCAATGGGCGGCTGCAAACCCCGCCAGGTCTGGAAGGAAGCAACGGTAGTGGCTTACCCCGTGTGCCGCGGATTACCCGGAGCCTGGCGTACCTTAGGCCTTCCTCATGTATCAGGTCATCGCCCGCAAATATCGTCCGCAGTCGTTTGACGATGTCCTGAACCAGGAACACATCAAGACCACGCTGCGGAACGCCATCGCGCAGAATCGCATCGCGCACGGCTATATCTTTTCCGGCCAGCGCGGTACGGGCAAGACCACCACCGCGCGCATCGTGGCCCGCTGCCTCAACTGCCTGCAGGGTCCGACCGATCAGCCCTGCGGCGTCTGCGCCAGCTGTCTCGAAGTCACGGCGGGCGGTTCGGTCGACGTGATCGAGATCGACGCGGCGTCCAATCGCGGCATCAATGAGATGCGGGAACTGCGGGAGAACGTCCGCTACCAGCCCGCGCGCGATCGTTACAAAATCTTTATCATCGACGAGGCTCACCAGATCACCAGCGAGGCCTTCAACGCGCTGCTGAAGACAATCGAAGAGCCGCCGGAATGGGCCGTCTTCATTCTCTGCACGACCGAGTCCCACAAGATTCCCGCGACGATCGCTTCGCGCTGCCAGCACTTCAGTTTTCGCTCGGTCGATTTCAACGACCTGATCGAACGCATGCGCGAGATCTGCGTGCAGGAGGGCATTGAGGCCGACGACGAGGCGCTGTCGGTGATCGCGCAGACGGGCGAAGGCTCGGTGCGCGATTCGCTTTCGGCGCTCGACCAGGCGATCGCCTGCTGCGGCAACAAACTCGAAGCCGCGCAGGTGCGGGCTCTGCTGGGGGCGTTTTCGCTCGACGCGATGGCGCAGGTTTCGACCGCGCTGGCCGCGCAGGACGGCGCGGCGGTGCTGACGCTTGTGGATGAACTCGAGCGCAACGGCGGGAGTCCGCAGCATTTTTCACGCGAGGTGTCGCGGTATCTGCGAAACCTGCTCGTTACCCGAATCGCGGGCGCGGATTCGCGACTGGTTACGGCCAGCCCGGCCGAACGCGCGGAGATGGCGCGCATCGCGGCGGGTTTTTCGGAAGAAGACCTGACTCGATACCTGCAGATTGCGCTCGAATTGTTCCGCGATTTGCAGGCCTCGCTGCAGCCGCGGTTTCATCTGGAGATCGGACTTCTCAAGATGGTGCAGGCCGGCCGATTGATGTCGATCGAAGAGGCGCTTGCCTCGATCGGATCGGCGCCACCGCCGCCACCCGCTCCGAAGCCTGTGCCGGTTGCTAAGGCCGGCGCCGCCACCGATGCCGACACCGCCGGTTCCCGTTGTGACTGCCGTTCCATCGGCTACCGATGACTGGCGCGCGAAATTGCATACGGCGATGCACGAGACCGGGCTCACGTTTTCCGCCGATGCGATCGCGCAGGCCGAAGTCGCGCTCGTCAACAACGAACTGCAGATCACCGCGCCGAAACAGTTCCAGCTGGATCTGGGCAACGAGGAGATCCGGACCGCGCTGAAGCATCTTGGTTTCCCGGCGCTTCGCTTTAAGGTGACTTCGGCGGACATGCGATCCGCCGCCGCGCCCGAGAAACCCTGCAGAAGCCCGCGGTGAAGGAAGATGAAGTGACGGAGCGCGCGCTCTCGCATCCGGAAGTACAACGTTTTCGTGAACTGTTCGGCGGCGAAGTACGCAATGTCCGCAACCTGAAGGAGTCCTGAAACGAATGAAGATGCCCGGAAACATGCAGGCCATGATGCAGCAGGCGCAGAAGATGCAGGAGAAGCTGCAGGCCGAAGTCGCCCTGATCCGCGTCGAAGGCACCGCCGGCGGCGGCATGGTGAGCATCAGAATGGACGGGCACAAGAACGTGCTCGGCGTGAAGATCGATCCGGAAGTGGCGGGCGATGTGGAGATGCTGCAGGATCTGGTGCTCGCGGCTTCGAACGATGCCGCGAAGAAGGTCGACGACGAGTCGCAGAAGAAAATGGGCGGGATGCTGGGCGGCCTCGGCTTGCCCCCGGGCCTGTTTTAATACATGCCGGATTTCGCGGAGCCGCTTGCCCGGCTGATTACCGAGTTCAAACGACTGCCTGGGATCGGGCAGAAGTCGGCGCAGCGGATTGCGTTTCATGTGATGCGTGCCAGCCGCGACGACGCGGAGCATCTTTCGCGCGCCATTCTGGATGTGAAAGACAAGCTCTCGCTTTGCGCGACCTGCAATAACATCAGCGACGGGGAGTTGTGCCAGTATTGCCGCGATCCGCAACGCGACCAGAGAGTCGTTTGCGTGGTTGAGGATCCGAATAACATCGTCGGGATTGAAGTTACGCGGCAGTTCAACGGGCTCTATCATGTGCTTGGCGGAGCGCTTTCGCCTTTGCGCGGGATCGGGCCGGAGCAATTGAAGATCAAGAGTCTGGTGGACCGGATTGCGAAGGGTGGGGTGGAAGAGATTATTGCCGCGACTAACCCTACGGTCGAGGGCGAGGCTACGGCGGTTTATTTGTCGAAACTGCTCAAGCCGCTGGGGATCAAGGTTACTCGCATCGCTATGGGCGTTCCGGTGGGCAGCGATCTGGAGTTCGCGGACGAGGTTACGATGTGGAAGGCGATGGAGGGCCGGCGGGAGATTTGAGTTCAGAAGTAACGTAAAGCCCCGCGCCGGGCGGAAGCCCGGCGGCAGAGCCGAAGCTCTGCCCCACGGTTTGTTAGCGGGCATCGCGTTCGAAGGCCCCGAAGCGGTCTTCCAGGTCGGCTTCGAGGCTTGCTTTATTATTTTTTTCCAGATAGTCCCGGCAGGTTTTGGCTTTTCTGCCTTCGGCGCAGGGCGCGACGACCCTTCTATAGGTACGATCTGTCCAGTAACTTGCTCCTGGCGCGAATGAGTATTCGAGGCTGTTTCTGATCATCTCCTTCAAGTCTGAGTAAGTGAGGTTGTAAGTCAGCACGGCTCGTTGAAATTCCCGAGTAAGTTCGATTCGCGAGACACCTTCGTCATCGGTTGAGAGCGCTACCGGAACGCCCCGCTTGCGATAGACCGGGAGGGGGTGCTCGTCGCCTTTGACTCCGAGGATTACATCGTTGCTGGTCAGGTTGATCTCGACCAGAATGTGGCGGGCGCGCATCTCGGCCATTAAGGCTTCGGGATCCTTTTCGTACATGATGTCGACGCCGTGCCCGATGCGTTCGGCGTGACCCAGTTCGACGGCTTCGCGGATGTGGAACCGGAGACCTTCGGGCGGAACGAGCCCGAGCGTCAGTTCACCGGCGTGCAGGGTGATGTGTACGTTCGGGTAAAGGCGATGGGCGTAGTCGACCATCGTCATGTGCAGGTGATAGTCGGTCATCGAGTTATATCCGTCTTCGGGCTGGACGAAGTTGATGGCGACGACTCGGGGATCGGAGTTCGCCAGCGCGAATCCGGCCAGCACCTGAGCGAACACCTGTTCCTTTGGAAACTCGCGAAGCACCTGATAGACGTAGCGCACCTCGACGCGGCAGGCGGCGGAGCCGGGTGAGTCCGCGCATTTCAGGTCGCTCAGGCGGGTCTTCTCCATCTGATCGACGCGGGCGCGAAGGCCGGTGACGAGGCGCGAGAGGCCAGCGGCTTCGAGCTTTGCGCGGGTGGCGTCGAAATCGGCGTTCGATCCGCCAGGGAGGCCGGCCATTTTGCCGAGATCTGAGATGGGGCCGCCTCCCGAGAGCGCCATCAGTTCGAGATAGGACTCATTCTGCTCGCCTGCGCGCCGCACGACTTCCGCAAGCAGATCGCCGCTGCCCGCGGCTCCGAACTTATCGAAGGTATCGAAGAAATGATCGTGGGGGGACTGACGGCCGGGGACGAAGTTGCGCATGGAGAAGCTGTCGATCAGGTCGTTGCGCAGCGCGTTGTCGGTGCGGGTTTGGGCCGCGTCGACCTGGCCCGAGGGACAGGGGCCGCGCCGATCGGAAGCATCGAGCGGGGGCGCGGGAGCGAGGGCGAGCGTGACCTTGTCCACGCAGAGGTGTTGTTCGGCGGCCGCGGCGAGGAAATCTTCGGCGTAAATGGCTCCGGAGAGGTGGTTGTGAAGATCCCCGCCTTTGGGCATTTTGTAGAGGAATGCGAAGAGCTCGGGTGGGCTTTTTTTGAGTTCGGCGAGGCGGCGATCCATGGCGGTTGCGGCGGAAACGGGCGCTTTGGGCGGCTCCGCGCCGCGGGCAGTTATTGCGGCTATGCCAAGGATGAGGGGGAGCGAGCAGCGAAACATTCGTCTATTCTCGCAGGGCTGCGGCGTGCGAGGGCACACTTCGGGCGTGGCGGGAGGGACGAGATTCATTTTGGCCACGAATAAACACGCATGAACACGAATAAGACCTGGTCAGGCGGCGCTTGCGTGGAGTTTTTGAGGTTTATGACGGGTGAAATCGGTTTGATTTGCGCGGTTGAGGCGGCGTTCCTTGTCGATGGCGGCATGGATCAGGGCGGTTGAAAAAACGAAGCCATCTTTCGATGGTTCGTAGGGTAAGCCCTTCATTTCACTGAGCTGGAGGAGCTTCTTCGCTTCCTTCATTTCGGCTTCGCGCTTTGCTCGGCGGGCGGACTGGAGGGCCTGAAGCGTGGCGAGGTTCTTCTGGAGATTGCGATTGATGCGCTGCTCGTAGAGGGTGAGGAGCTGGAGCTGTTTCGCTTCGGCGTCGAAGACGCGCGCCGCGGTGAGGGCGGCGTGGATCTCGGGATTTTCGGTTTCGATGTCGTCCGCGTGGGCGTTGTGGCCGAGGGCGAAGAGGTTGTCTTCGATGGCGCTGGCTCGGTTGAGACGCCAGCTATCGGTGGCGACTCGCTGGGCGAGCTGGATCTCCATGGCCCCTTCGGGCGCGAGGTTGTCAACGATGGCGGCGGAGAAGGCATCGTGCATGATGCGGTCGGCGTCTGTCATCGTGGTGACCTGGCCGGTGAGGTGGTGACGCCGGGCGTTCAGGGCGGCGGTCTTTTTGCCTTCTTCGGTGCGCGGGCCGGTGGAGCGCTGGGCGTTGCGGCGGTTGGCTTCGAGCTGCTTTTCGGAGATCATTTGGGTTTTTTGTTCCTTTACGATTCGGATTAAAACACAGGGAAAGCGAGTTCGGATGTTAAGTTGTTGAAAGTACAGGGCGAGATTGTTGTGACTGGGTTTTCGGGCTATGCGCGGGGACGCGATATTCGCAGTTCGCGATTCGCGAATGTAGAATGACGATATGGTTCTTAAACCACAGGATGTTTACGTGGCGCTGAAGATCGTGGCCTCCGGCGTTCGGGGTCCATACGCGCAACTCGCCAGCGAATTGGCCATGAGTACGTCTGAGGTGCATGCGTCCGTGAAACGCGCCCAGTCAGCGAAGCTGATCCATGGACCGGAGTTCCAGAACCGTCCCAACCTTGCTTCTTTGGAGGAGTTTCTGGTGCATGGACTGAAGTATGCGTTCCCGCCTGATCGTGGGGAATTTACCCGCGGCGTTCCCACCTCATACGCGGCCGAACCGTTGCGGGATGTAATTGAACAGGGCAACGAGCCCATTCCCGTGTGGCCCTCGCCAGAAGGAAAAGAGCGCGGCGTTGCGTTCGAGCCGCTGTACAAGACCGCGGCGGCGGCGGCCATGCGCGACCCTGCGTTCTACGAATACCTGGCTTTGGCCGACGCTCTTCGGGACGGGCGTGCACGCGAGCGGAAGCACGCCGAACAGGAAATCCATCGTCGGTTTGAAAAAGCAAATGCGCGATCCGAACCTTGACCAACTCGTCGCCGCCGCTGACGCTCTTCGTCCAGTGTTGCGTGAGTTAGTGTTTGTCGGGGGTTGTGTGACCGGCCTTCTCATCACGGACGAAGCTTCCGGTGAGCCGCGTGGAACGATCGATGTGGATGCGATCGCCGAAATCACGTCGTACGCACAGTACGCGGAGTTCGGCGATCGCCTGCGCAGTCTCGGATTCAACGAAGATATCAGCGAGGGCGCGCCTGTCTGTCGCTGGATTCAGGGCAGAACGATTCTCGATGTCATGCCGCTCGATGAGAAGATTCTGGGATTTTCGAATCGCTGGTACAAAGCTGCTATGGAAGCATCGGTAAAGAAGAGACTCCGTGACGATCTCGAGATTCGGATGGTCACCGCACCGTATTTTGTGGCTACCAAGATCGAAGCGTTCAAAGGACGCGGCGGTGGAGATTTTCTTGCGAGTCACGATCTGGAGGATGTCGTGTCTGTCATTGACGGGCGCGAGACACTGAGCACAGAAGTGAGAGACGCGGGGGTTGATCTTAGCGAGTACGTGCGTCGCGAGGCCGCAAAGTTACTCGCAAATCGAAGCTTCATGGATGCGCTGCCTGGTTTCCTTCTTCCCGATGCGGCAAGCCAGTCGCGAATGAGTATCGTCCTGGGGCGACTGCGCGATCTGGCGTCGGTTTGACCACGGTTACCTCGGCCCACCCCGGCGACCGTTGGCGTACACCGCCTGGCACGTCCAGGAAATCGAGGTTCCGTTGCCGGCCGCATGATGATGCGCAAGACTCGGGGAAAGCCGATTGCGTAACTTCCCGGTTGTCGCTCTCATTCCGAAGGATTGCGCGACCGCCCGGCCAGAAGGGATTCAGCTTCCAGCGCGGCTTGGGCAAGGTCCCCCAACGCACAAGCTTCTTCGGATTGGCTATCGCCAAAAGTCTCAAGAAATTGATTTATCGCCGGGATCAGCGGAACGACTGCGCCGACGAGCTTCTGCCAGTTGATGGAGCGCAACGGTTGAGCTTCTGCCACCGTTCTTCGTCATCGGAGATGGCCCACCTCGACGCCAGAGGAATCAGTGGCCGCAGCGCCGCGGGAATTTCCTCGAATGCCCTTCCTTCTTTCCAGTCCGACTCATGCGGCATCAGGCCCATCACCGCGTGAATGACTGCCAGCACTCGTTGCGTTGAGGGTCTTCGCAGGTACACACGGACTAACCGCTGGGAGACATTGATCTCCTCTCCCTCCTGCGGGTCGATGACGCCGAGCAGCCGTTCCAGCGCTCCCGATTCGACCAGATCGGCCTGCGTCCGAGATAATTGGCCGTGATAGTTGAATATTTGATGTTTGACGCCGGCAACGTCCACCGTGCATGCAGGTGCGCCATACCGGGACTCATGCACCCGTGGATTTACATAGAACAACCGGAACTGCCCATACGCCGCCTCTATATCCGCGAGCATCAAATCCCGGTTGGCAAGCAGGTCGAGCCGGTGGCCTCGATACGATGCCCAGAGCTGACGCGTGAGAGTGAGGCCGCCCGCAAGCGTAACCTTTGCGCTTCTGACCGGCGCTCCCAGGATCCTGGCGAGATCATTCAACACCTCAATACTGTCGAGGCTGCCACCGGTAATGGATTCATCGAGCACTTGATTCATGTTTCGCGGGGAAGTCCCGAATCGGTTCTTTGGGTTTCGTTTTTTGATTCTACCGGTCGCCGCTGGATCCGCGCGGATGGTCGTGATGGGAAAGTTCGCCCCGAGGGCCCCGATTCGGCGAGCTGCTCACGCTCCGGGTTACTGCGTGCTGAGGCGAGCGTTATAGCCGCTTCCCGTGCGCTGCCTGCTGTGCCGTTAGAAATGTGCTCGGAAACCTGCCTCTGCCACAAAGTTTGAAGCTCCCAAAATCCTTGTACCAATCACCGTCCGGCACGTCGGGATTTTCTGCCTTCCACTCAGCCAAATCGAAGAGATCCTCTTAAGAGATCTGACGCTCCTTTGCGCGGTCGCGGAGATGCGTCCACTTTTCCCTTGGGAGGCGCTCCCATTGGATCTTCGGCATTACCTCAATGGCCGAGAATTAATGCCCGGAACTCGTCGACCATCTGATCCTCCCGGCGCGGATCATCGTTGGTGAGATTCGCCTTGAGCCTATTGAAGAACTCTCGCTTGCGAATCTCCTGCCCCTCCAGGCCTAGCCTCACCAGGGCGGCGAGCGCTTTACTCATGCTCGTGTCGGCGGTTCGAGCGTATCGGGCAACCTGGTCGGCAAGCGCGGGAGCCAGGCCCACGGTGTATCGCTTTTCCTCGACGCCAGGGCGCTTGCCCGCCGATGCTTGAATGCGTTTCCGAGAGGGCTCGGAATTACGGTGAGGCATTTATCCTCATTATGCATCATGGAGCTTCAACCGGTCTGCAAACGATGAATCGGTTCAGGTTTCCGGCGGTCGACTGCAAATTACATTACGAGGCGGGATCTTCAGAGGCATTCGACCCGAAGAGTTAATCATCGGAGCTGAAGAATCAACGCGAGTGAGAATGGGTTGGAGTGATCGAGATTACTCCTGACGAAATCGCACGGCTGAATGACGAACGATTGCGTGCCTGTGTTTGAGGGACGCCGTCCCGGAGGAAAAGAACGGCTGAAGGGGCAAAGCTCTCCGGGTTGTGAGGACGCCCCGCGGTCAGGCGAAGAACTTCCTTGCCGGCTGACATGCCAGCGAGGCGGGGATCTTCCGGCTTAATGCGGAAAGCAATCGCATCCGGTTCCAGCAGGTTTTCGCGGCCTTCGAATTCCACTCTCCTTATCAGACTGCTTTTTCCGGAACCGTTCGGCCCGGCGAAAACCGTCAGAACGGGCACGCGTCAGGACACCGTTTCGCCCAGTTCGCGGACTACACGGTAGTTGCTTTCACCAGGAGCGTCGGGGATGAAGCTTATTTCGAATTTGCGGCCGTCCGGTTGTTCCATGATGTCGAGACCTCGCTGCCGGTCGCGATAGAAAACGGGAACACCGGCTTTTAGCGTTTCCAAACGGGCGCAAGCACCAGCCGCGATGATTGCGGCAGTGAACTCCTCGGTGAAGAAGCCGCCGTTATCCATAGTTCGATTCCAGGGCGGGCCGTTCGCCTGGCGCGAAGACACCGGAGACTCTGGACCACCCGGCTGCGGACAAAGACCACCAATCGCTTCCTTGCGGTCGCGGTTCGGAAGGATAGGCGTTGAACCCATTATTGAGGAGCACACCGGCGACAAAGATCGCCGGTGTACCCTGGTCTGATTAATTCAGGAGCTTGCCCTGGCGCAGGTAGGCTGGAACATCCAATTCCTCCTCGAATACCGGGGCGGCGGGGACGGGGACCGGCTCCTCCACAACGGCGGGTGAGGGTTCCGGCGCGTGTGCTCTGTCGGCAAAGAACTCGGCGGCAGGTCTCGGCTCGACAACCGATTCGCGATTGTCTTCGGCCTTCGAGAACCCGGTTGCGATCACGGTCACTTTGACCGAATCGCCCATCGCTTCGTTGGCGATTACGCCGAAGTTCAGTTGCAGGTCGTCGCAGTCCGCCGCTTCCCGAATGATCGAGCAGGCTTCGTTCAGCTCGTGCAGCCCGATATCGCCGGAGGCGGTGATGTTCATGAGCACCTGGCGGGCGCCTTTGATCTTCGTGTCTTCGAGCAGCGGGGAGTTGATGGCGCCGCGCGCCGCTTCGACCGCCGCGTTCGAACCCTTCGCGATCGCCGTGCCGATGAGCGCATGGCCCATACCGGAGATGGCCGCTTTGATGTCGGAGAAATCCAGATTGATCAGCCCCGGCAGTCAGGATGATTTCGCTGATGCCCTGCACGGCCTGGCGCAGAATGTCGTCGGCCATGCGGAACGCCTGCGCCATGCTCGCGCCTTTCGGCGCGATCGTCAACAGGCGGTCGTTCGGAATGGTGGTGAGAATATCCACAGACGAGGCGAGGTCGCTGACGCTGCGCTCTGCCTGGCGCATGCGCTTCCCTCCCTCGAAACTGAACGGTTTGGTGACGACCGCGATCGTCAGGGCGTCCAGCTCCTTTGCAAGGGTTGCGATCACCGGTGAAGCGCCAGCGCCGGTGCCGCCGCCGAGGCCTGCCGTTACGAACACCAGGTCCGCGCCTTCGAGGATCGACAGGATGCGCTCGGTGTCTTCGAGCGCGGCCTGCCTGCCGATCGCGGGATCGGAACCCGCGCCGAGGCCGCCGGTCAGTTTGGCGCCGATCTGCACTTTATTCGGCACCTTTGAGGCTTCGAGAGCCTGAGCGTCGGTATTCATCACGTAGAATTCGACGCCTTCGAGCCCCTCCTCATACATGCGGCCGACGGCATTCGTTCCGCCGCCGCCGATCCCGAGCACCTTGATGCGGGCCCCTTTGCGCGTTTCTTCCTGGAGTTCGTATTTCAGGATTTCCATGTGTCTGTCTTTTCCTTTAAGATCTGTCCTTTTAAGATCAGCCCCTATCGCAGAATTCGTCCCAACACGCCTACCGATTGCCTCTCGAGATCCACCTGGCTGCGCAAGCGCGCGGCATACATCGCGAGTCCGGCGGCGGTGGTCCACGCCGGATCGTTCAATTCTTCGGGCCAGTCGAGAAGGCCCTGCGCCAGGCCGATGCGCGCGGGGCATTCGAGAACCCGTTCGGCGACGTCGCAGATGCCCGGCAGAAGTGCGCCTCCGCCGGAAACGACGACGCCGCTCGCGATCGCCCGCGTCATGCCCACGCGTGCGAGTTCGGCTCGGACCATTTCGAACAATTCGACCGCGCGCGATTCGAGAATGCCGTTCAGGGTTTTGCGCGGGGCGTCGCGGGCACGGAGTGTTGGCGATCACGGGCAGTTCCACCGTGCTGTTCGCCGGGGTGCCATCGGAGACCGCGCTGCCGAACTCGTGTTTCACGATGTCGGCGGATTCGATGGGAATGCGGAAGGCGTGCGCCAGATCGCGCGAGAAGTGGTCGCCGCAGATGCGCAGCGAGGTGGCGAGCTGCGCCGATTCGCCGTAGTAACAGACCAGTTCGGTGGAATGCGCGCCGATGTCGACAAACACGATTCCCTCCTGGCGATCCTCGGGGAGGACGGCGGCGTAGCAGCCTGCGATGGCTTCGTAGATGGTCTCGTCGACGGAAAGGTGAGCGCGATTGATAGCGCCGAGGAGATTGTTGTGTTCCTGCGCCGAGAACGTGACGAGGTGGGCGTTCGCCTCGATGACCGAGGCGAGCATTTTGCGGGGATCGTGGAAGCCGGGGTGATCGTCGACCACGAAGTCCTGGGGCAGTAGCTGCAGCACCATGCGGTCTTCGGTCAACTGGACGTTAACGGCGCGATCCATGGCGCGGTTGATGTCGCGCTGTTCGATCTCGCGGGGACGTCCGAGGTCCATGCGGCCGCGGCTGTTCGCGCCGCGCGCGGTCAGACCGCCGACGCCGGCGACGACGGTCTCGATCGTCGTCTGCGCCATCGCCTCGGCCTGCTCGACGGCGGCCAGCACGCAGTCCGATACGGCCTGCTGGTCGGAGATGCGGCTCTTCGCCCAGCCCTGCGAGGGGACGCAGCCGTAGCCGAGCACGCGCAGCCGCTTTTTTTCCAGCAGCGCGATGATGCAGCGGGTGTGAGTGCTGCCCGTATCGAGGCCGGTCGCGAAAATGTTGTTGCTCATGTTCGTTACTTCGCCAGTATTCTGTCGTCCATCCGTAAGTCGAAAACGGTCGCGTCGCCGGAGTGCCTGCGGATCTCGTCGTAGTGATTGACGAAGTTCAGGTATCGCGACCGATAGTGCTGATCGCCGAGCCAGAGTTCGACGGCGTGGCGATCACGCTCGACAATCAGGCGCATGTCGAGGTTGTCGGAAGCGTTGACCTCCGAGACGTCCGCCGCCTGGGGTCCCAGATCGTTCAGCAGATGCTGCATCGCCTCCACGCGCACGGCCCGCTGAGCTTCCGTCTGTTCCTCGGTCACGCCGCTCAGGACCGGG
Organism: Terriglobia bacterium; assembly: GCA_963831795.1. Classification (GTDB taxonomy): domain Bacteria; phylum Acidobacteriota; class Terriglobia; order Bryobacterales; family Bryobacteraceae; genus BOG-234. The sequence continues at coordinate 66,289 of CAWHSB010000041.1, forward strand.
AGACGGAACCGCGAGCGAGAGGGCATCGATAACAGGACGCCGTTCTTATCGATCAGCGCGAAACGGAAGTGCCCGCTCGCCGCGATGGGGAGTTTGGCGAAGGCCAGCGGGGTGCGCTCGGTCACGGACACGACGATCCGGCTCGGCCAGAGGCGGAAGACAGAGGCGTTTTCGACCCAATCGACAGCAAGCACGCGACGGCGGCGTTCGGCCAGGGGAATGCGAAAGACGCTTCTTCCCACGTCATCCGCGAAGACGGACTGGACCCACGCGCGGGACACATAGACCGCGCCATCGATCTGGAGATCGGTTGATTTCAATTCGAAGCTCCGGTCGCGCATCAGGAACGAATCCACTTCGCCGGCGCCCCAAGCCACGCCGGCGAGGACTACGGTCCAGACGACGAGGTTCAGGGCCATGCGCCAGTTGAACTTCCGCTTCGGCTCTTCGATACGCTTAGGCACTGAGTTTCTCCAGAATGCGGTCGGCCAGTTGGGAAACGCTTCCGGCGCCCAGCGTCAGAATCATGTCTTCGGGTTCGACACCCTGCACGATCATTTCGACACCGGCAGCGTTCGATCCCGCATACTCAGCGCCGCGATGTCCGAACTGGCGCATCCGTTCGACCAGCGCTTCGGCGGTTACGCCTTCGATCGGTTTTTCAGACGCGGCGTAGATGTCGAGCACCAGCACGCGGTCGGCCTGGTGAAAGGCCCGGGCGAAATCGTCGAGCAGGTGGAAGGTGCGCGAATAACGATGCGGCTGAAAGAGCACGTGCATGCGGCCGTGGCAGCAGGACTTCGCCGCCGCGAGCGTGGCGCGAATTTCGGTGGGGTGATGGCCGTAGTCGTCCACCAGAGTGACTCCGTTCGCCACTCCGCGTATTTCGAAGCGGCGGCCGACGCCGGTGAATTTGCGAAGACCTTCGCGGATCACGTCCGGCTCGACGTGCATTTCGAGCGCGACGGCAATGGCGGCAGTGGCGTTCAGGACGTTGTGCTCGCCCGGGATATTGAGATGAAACTCGCCGAGATCGGCGGTCCGGGAGCGCAGGTTGAAGCAGCTGTGGAAGTCGCCGGACTCCTGAATGCCGGGCTGATAATCGGCCTGAGAGTTGCGCCCGTAAGTGATGGTGCGGCGCTTCACTTCGGGGAGGATGGTCTGGATGTTTTCGTCGTCGAGGCAGAGAATGGCGCCGCCGTAGAACGGAACCTTGTTCACGAACTCGATGAATGCCGCGCGAATGACTTCGATGCCGGCGTAATGGTCCAGATGCTCGCGGTCGATGTTGGTCACGATCGCGAAGATGGGGGAAAGCTTCAGAAAAGATCCGTCGCTTTCGTCGGCTTCCACGACGAGGAAGTCGCTCTTGCCGACGCGTGCGTTCGTTCCGCCCATGGCGGCGACTTTGCCGCCGACGACGACGGTGGGATCCACGCCGGCATGACTGAGGATGGTGGCGACCATCGAAGTGGTGGTCGTTTTGCCGTGACTGCCGGCGATGGCGATGCCGTATTTCAGGCGCATCAATTCGGCGAGCAGTTCGCCGCGGGGTATCACGGGTATCTGCAGACGGCGCGCTTCCTGCACCTCGGGGTTCGATTCTTCGACAGCCGAACTGACCACCAGCGCTTTCGCGCCCGCTACGTTTTCGGCATTGTGGCCTTCGTAGATGGTTGCGCCAAGCCCGGCCAGACGTTCGGTAGTGGGAGAAAGCTTCAGATCGGAACCGGAAATCGTGTAACCCAGATTCAGCAGCACTTCGGCGATACCGCTCATTCCGATTCCGCCGATCCCCGCAAAGTGCAGATGCTGCCGTGAAAAAAACATTATCGCTTCTTATTGTTTCGGCTGTAAGTTCGCGCTGTCAATCAAAATTTCGGCCGCCCGGCGCGCGGCGCCAGGATGAGCGAGTTTGCGTGCCGATTCGCCCATTGCGTGAAGGCGCGGGCGGTCGTTATAGAACTCGCGTACCGTTTCAAAGAAGCGCCGGCCGTCCCAGTCGCGATCCAGCGAAAGGCGCGCCGCGCCGGCGCGCTCGAAGGCTTCGGCGTTCTTCAGCTGGTGCTGGTCGGCGGCGAAGGGATAGGGGATCAATATGGACGGCTTGCCCGCCGCCGCCAGTTCCGAAACGGCGCCCGCTCCCGACCGGCACACGATCAGATCGGCCTGGGCAAAGGCCGCCGCCATGTCGGGGATGAACTGCGCGACTTCACCGGAAAGACCCGTCTCGCGGAAGCCCGTGGAGATCTCTTCATACATGGATGCGCCCGTCTGATGGATCAGACGCACCGGAAGGCCCTCCTCGCGAAACAGCGGCCAGCTTTGACGCGCCGCCAGATTCAACGTGCGCGATCCCTGGCTGCCTCCGGTGATCAGGACGGTGAACTCGCCGGCCGGGCTTCCCGGCAACGTGAAAAATTCTTCGCGCACCGGCAAGCCGGTGATTTCAGTACGCCCTTTGGGGAAGAATCGGGCCGTCTCTTCGAAGGCGATCAGCGCGCGTTTGACCCAGCGCGCGATGCGGCGGTTCGTGAATCCGGGAACGGCGTTCGGCTCCATAACAACCACGGGGACGCCGCGAAGCAGCGCCGCGAGCACCGGCGGTCCCGCGACATATCCGCCCATGCTGAACACGGCGGCGGGTTTCCATTCGCCGAAGCGCGAGATCTGCCCGGCCGTTTCGCTGATCAGCCGCCAGAAGCTGGTGAGTCGCGTCGCAATGCCGAGGTTCTTGATGCCGCCCACGCTGATCTTCTCCAACTGGAATCCGGCGGCGGGCACGAGACGATTTTCGACGCCGCGCTCGGTTCCCACGAACAAAACTCGATGCCCCTTTCGGCAGATTTCGCGCGCCACGGCAATCGCCGGGATCACGTGGCCGCCGGTTCCTCCGCCGGCCATTACGAACAGGCTCACCCCGCATGCTCCGCTACGTTGAGGAGAATACCGAGCGAGGCGAGCGTCACGAGCAATGAACTGCCGCCGAAACTGATCATCGGCAGCGGAATACCTTTGGTCGGCACCATGCCGAGGACGACGCTCATATTGAAGAATGCCTGGACGATCAGCATGGTGGTGATGCCGAGGGCGAGATAACGTCCGAATTCGTCCGGAATCAGCAGCGTCGCCCGGATGCCGCGCCAGAGGATGATGACAGAAGCCGACGAGCAGACCAGCCGATCCGAACAGCCCGAACTCCTCGCCCTACAACCGCATAGATGGTGTCGGTGTGCGCTTCGGGCAGATAGAAGAGCTTCTGGCGGCCCTGCATCAGGCCAACGCCCATCGGTCCGCCGGAGCCGACCGCGATCTTCGCCTGTTCGGACTGATAGTTCGTGTCCTTTGCGGTGATGGACTTTTTCATTTCGCCGCGAATCCAGCCGTGCTTGTCGATCTTGTCGACGATCTTGTATTGAGGGTCGACATAGCTGATTACGCGCACGAGGCGGTATGGTTTGGCGGCGATCGCGGCGACGCATCCGACGAGTCCCAGGATGCATGCGATCACGATGTAGCGGCGTTTCCAGTCCGGCCACGAAGAACACCACAGCCGCGGTTCCGACCAGGACGATCGCGGTGCCGAGATCCGCCACGACGACGGCCATGGTTACAAATCCGAGGGCGAGAAATGCGGGCAGCAGCGTGTAGCGGCTGTTGATGGCGCGCGAACGCAGCGCGATGAAATAGGCGAGAAACAAGGCCAGCGCGGGTTTGGCGAATTCGGAAGGCTGCAGGCCGCCGAACGGGCCGAAGCGAATCCAGCGGTGCTGCTTCGGATCGGCGAAGTAGACCAGCGGCGAGCAGGATCATGACGACGCTCATCGCGGTGAAGGCAACGGCCGGGGTCTGCAGCTTGCGGTAATTCAGGCGCTTCATGAACATCAGGAGCGGGATCGCGATGGCGATCCAGATCAACTGGCGCAGGGCGAAGTAGTAGCTCGAACCCATGCGGATGTCGGCCACGACCGAAGAGGCGCTGTAGATCATCAGTGCGCCGTAGAGCACCATCAGAACCACGGTGGTGAAGAGAATCCAGTCCGTTCTAAGTTTTTGGGCCATGTAAACCGTTCACCAGATCTTTGAAAACCTGACCGCGATGTTCGTAACTCTGAAACTGATCGAAGCTGGAACAGGCCGGCGCGAGAAGTACGGTGTCGCCGGGCCTGGCGTTCTTCCATGCCTCCGCCACGGCGCAATCCAGAGTGCCGGAGCGAACGAGCGTTGTGGCGCCTTCGAGCTGCGATGCGATCTTTTCCGCCGCCGCGCCGATCAGCAGCGCCGCTTTGGCTTTGCGCTGGAGCCGATCGCGAAGGGCGGTGTAATCGCTTCCCTTGTCCTTGCCGCCGAGGATCACCCACAGATCGCCGGAGAACGAATCGAGGGCCTTCAGGGTGGCGTCGACGCTGGTGGCTTTGGAATCGTTATAGAAGCGGACGCCGTTGATTTCGGCGACGAACTCGAGGCGATGCTCGACCGCCTTGAAGGTTTTTACGGCGGCGGCGATCTGAGGTTTTGAAACTCCCGCAATTTCGGCCGCAGCCGCGGCAGCCATTACGTTCTCCGCGTTGTGCATGCCGGGAATCGGGACTTCGGAAAGCGGCATGAGCTGCTCGATTTCGCGGCCGGTGAACCAGACTGCCTGGGCCGGCGTGAGAGCCGCGAAAGAACGGCATGTTTCGTCGTCCGCGTTCAGGACGGCGTAGTCGCCGGGCTGCTGACTCCGGAACAGATTCCCTTTCGCGGCGGCGTAGTTCTCGAAGGTGTGATGCCGGTCGAGATGGTTCTGCGTCACGTTCAGGCAGACGGCTACGTGGCGATCGGAAGGTGCTCACCGTTTCCAGCTGAAAGCTGGAGAGTTCGAGGACGTTCCACTGGTCGGGGCGCGATGTTTCGGTCATCGCGATTACCGGGGTTCCGATATTCCCGCCCACCTGCGAAGGGACGCGCGCGGTTTGCAGGATGTGGCCCACCAGCGATGTCGTGGTGGTCTTTCCGTTCGTGCCCGTGATGCCGATGACCGGGCCGCGAAGGTACGGCGCGGCGAGTTCGACTTCACCGATCACTTTGACGCCACGGGCCTTCGCGCGTTCGATTCCGGGAAGGTCGAGGGGTACGCCGGGCGAGGGCACGATCAGGTCCCAGGGTTCGTCGAAGAGTTCGTCGGTCTGGAGTTCGAAATCGGCTATGCGGAGGGGCTTGAGGTCGGTCGCGGTGACTTCGGCCCCGTGGGCATGCAGGAATTCGAAGACCGCGCGACCGGATTTCTCCATGCCGACCACCAGCGCTTTTGTGCCTTCGAAGGTCATGGAAGTTTGAGGTCACCGGCGACAAGATCGCCGGTGCTACCGGCTTATGTAAGCTCCGCGCCGGGCGGAAGCCCGGCGGCAGGGCCGAAGCCCTGCCCCACTTGTGCGGGGGTGTTGGTTGGCGGTCATCTTAGTTTCAGCGTGGTCAGCGCGAAGAGCGCCAGCACCAGGCCGGCGATCCAGAAGCGCGCTATGATTTTCGATTCCTGCCATCCGAGCGCCTCGAAGTGATGGTGAATCGGCGCCATTTTGAAGATTCGTTTCTTACGCAGTTTGTAACTGCCCACCTGAAGGATCACGCTCATCAGTTCCACAACGAACATGCCCGCGATGAAGATCAAGAGGATTTCCTGCTTGATCAACACCGCGACCACGCCCATCGCCCCACCAAGCGAAAGCGATCCGACATCGCCCATGAACACGTCGGCCGGATGCGCATTCCACCAGAGGAAGCCCAGGCTCGCGCCGGTCATGGACCCGCAGAAAATCGTTAGTTCAGCCGTGCGCGGATTGCGCGCGCAGTGAAAAGGAAGTTCGCCAGACTCGCGGTTGCCGCTGGTATACGCAAGGATCGTCAGCGCACCCGCCGAGATCACCATGAGGCCGATCGCCAGACCGTCGAGACCGTCGGTGATGTTGACCGCATTGCTCGACCCCACCACCACGAACACGAAGAAGAGATAAAAAGGCCAGAACGCCAGCACGTACGTGTACGGGTTCGACAGCGCAGCGTGAGGATAAAGCAGATCCGGATGGAACTGTTTGACGAACGGCACGTTCAGCGTTGTCGTAGTAGGCGCCGTAATACTGCATGACCGCGAGCACGCCCGTAATCACGGCCGCTACCAGCCATCTGCAAAGCCAAGCTTCTGCCGCGGAGTTAGTCCGAGGTTCCGCTTGTTCATCACCTTCGCGTAATCGTCGATGAAGCCGATTACGCCGAAGGCGAGCGAGCGCGAACATCGCGATCCAGACGTAGACGTGCCGCAGGTCCGCCCAGAGCAGCGTCGGGACCAGGATGCTGATGATGATCAGAACGCCGCCCATGGTCGGCGTGCCCGCCTTCTTCTGTGCGATTTCGGGCCGTCTTCGCGGATATGCTGGCCGATCTGAAATTCGCGCAGCTTGCCGATCAGCCACGGACCCAGAAGAATGCACAGGAACAGCGACGTGAGGCTGGCGAACAGGGTTCGCGTCGTTACGTAACGGAAGACGCGGAACGGCCCAATCGCCGGAAAGAGTTGCTGGTAGAGAAGCCAGTAGAGCATCGGTCAGCGCTTCCCTTCCTCAAACGCCCGGGCGAGCGCTTTTTCCACCTGCACACCGCGCGATCCTTTGAACAGCACCGCGTCGCCCGGCTGCGCAATAACTGCGCAGGAAGTCTCCCGCCTCTTCGGGGGATTCGAAAAAAAACGCGGCGCTGTCCGACATCCCCGCTTCGATGGCCCATCGACCATGAAGCGGGCAGCGCCGCGTATGCCCAGAAGGGCATCAATCCCCTGCTCCGCGGCGAATTGTCCGATGCCGCGGTGCAGAGGTCCCGGCCTCGCGGCCAAGCTCGAGCATTTCGCCCAGCACGGCAATTCTGCGCCGCGCGGGCGTTCCCGAAGCAGTTCCAGCATGGAGCGCATGGCTTCGGGATTTGCGTTGTAGCTGTCGTTGATGATTGTGATTCCGCTCGCGCTCGAACCGCTCGCCGCGCATTTTTCCGATGGCGAGCGTACGCACGGCATCGACGAGCGTTTCGGGCGCGATACCCAGGGCGCGTGCCACCGCGATCGCGGCCAGCACGTTGCTGACGCCGTGACGGCCGGCCAGCGGCGAGTTCAAATTCGACGCCGAGACAGCGGAAGTGCGCGCCGTTCGGGCACAGGTGCACGTCCTCGGCGCGCACCTCGGCGTCTTCCGGAGAAGCCAAACAGAATCGAGCGGCCCGGATGAATGTTCGCGGAATGCGCGCACGCGCTCGTCGTCGGCGTTCAGGACGGCGATGCCATCCGGCGGGAGTTCTTCGATCAGTTCACGCTTGGCGAGCGCTACGCCTTCGATGCCGTCGTCGGAAAATACTCGGCATGCGCCCAGCCAACATTGGTCACAACTCCGATCTGCGGCTTCGCGATTCGCGCCAGATCGCGAATTTCTCCGGCGTGATTCATGCCCATTTCGATGACCGCGGCGCGGCAGTCGTCCGGCAGGCGCAGAATCGAAAGCGGCACGCCGAAGTGATTGTTGTAGTTGCCGATGGTGCGTCCCGTCCGTATTGCGATGCTCAGCAGGCTGGCGATGGCGTCTTTGGTGGTGGTCTTGCCGGCGCTGCCGGTGACTCCGACGACAGTGCCACCCCAGTCGTCTCCGCGCTTTGCGCGCCAGTTCCTGCAGCGCGACGAGGGTATCGGGCACTACGATCTGCGGTATGGCTGCGTCGCCCTCGCTGCTCGACGATCGCCACCGCCGCTCCCTTTTCGAGCACGTTTGCGACGTAGTCGTGGCCGTCGTTCGACGGACCGCGCAGGGCGAAGAAGCAATCGCCGGATTTATGGTGCGGCTGTCGATGCTCCAGCCCGATACGGTTAACGCTCCGCTCCCGGTCGCGGCTCGGAAATTGGTCCGCGGTTTGCGAAGATGTGTCCGGCTGGAGAGCATTTCGGCGATAGCGGCTATCGAGAAGGTCACTGCGCCGCCTTTCCGTAGCCGAAACTCCGCAGCGCTTCGCGCGCTACTTCACGGTCGTCGAAATGAATGGTGCGGTCGCGAAAGATCTGATACGTTTCATGGCCTTTGCCGGCGAGAATGACGACATCGCCGGCGTGCGCTTCTTCAATGGCTTTGCGGATGGCAGCCGCGCGGTCGGGTTCCACAATGGTGCGCGTATCCGTGCGGCGCAGACCGACCAGCGCGTCGTTCATGATCTGCAGCGGGTCTTCGGACCGCGGATTGTCGCTGGTCAGAATCACCAGATCGCTCAGTTCTCCCGCCGCCTTCCCCATCAGCGGCCTTTTGGCGCGGTCGCGGTCGCCGCCGCATCCGAAGAGCGTGATCACGCGTTTGGCGTTCAGGCCGCGCGCAACGGAGATCGCATTGCGCAGCGCGTCTTCGGTATGCGAATAGTCGACGACTACGGCGAAAGGCCTGCCCTTCATCGACGCGCTCAAAGCGACCCGGCACACCGCGGCATGCGGCAATGCCGCTGACAATCACATCGGGCGTGAACTGAAACGTCATCCCCGCGCAGCAGGCCGCGAGGATATTGTAGACGTTGATTTTGCCGATCAGGGGCGATTGGATCTCGAACCGGACTTTGTCGAAGACTACTTCGAAGCGCAGTCCGTTGAATGTGGAATGGATGTGCCGGGCGCGCACCATCGCCTCACTGCCGAGGCCGTACCAGAGGTGTTCCGACCCGGATCGGCCGGCGGCCAGCTTTCTGCCCCACTCGTCGTCGCGATTGATTACCGAATAGCGCGGCGGAGGACCGCCGGAGCCGGTGAACAGCAACTGCTTGGCCGCAAAGTAATCGTCCATCGTGGGGTGGAAGTCCAGATGGTCCTGCGTGAGGTTGGTGAAGACGGCAGTGTGAAATTGCAGGCCGTAGACGCGACCCAGCGCGAGGGCGTGCGATGAGACCTCCATCGTGGCCGCCTTCCCGTTCGGCCCCGGCGGGGCGCTCGATTTCAGATCCGCCAGCATGCGATGCAGATCGAGCGATTCCGGGGTGGTGTTCGGGGCCGGCAGAATTTTCGAACCCAGATGGTACTCGATTGTTCCGGCCAGCATCGTTGTTTTCCCCGCGGTGCGGAGGATGGAATCGATCAGGTAGCTCGTGGTGGTTTTGCCGTTTGTTCCGGTGATGCCGATCAGGGGAATCTGCTCGTCGAGTTTTCCGTAGAATGCCTTCGACGCAAGCGCGAGAGCGTGGCGTCCGTGCTCAACCCGAATCCAGGGCGCAGCGAACTCCGCAGGCGCGGGCAACTCGCTGACAACCGCGATCGCGCCCTTCTCGATCGCCTGCGCGGCGAACTCGCGGCCGTCAACGCGGGCGCCAGGAAAGGCGAAAAACAGCCAGCCCGGTTGAATGCGGCGGGAATCGTAATCGAGGCCCTGAATTGTTGTTTGGGCGAGCGAGGGCGGGAGTTCCGATTGCAGCGGAACTTCCGACAGCGCCTCGCTCATTGTCATAAGAAAAACGTCATAGTCCGGACTTCATATCAGCGCGTAAAAACGATGCGGATCTGTTCGCCCTGACGAAGCGGACTGCCCGGCAGCGGCAACTGGGCTCGCGCGACCCCGCTGCCTTCTATCATGACGTCGATGCCTCGGGCGGCCGATTCCTCCACCACGGAACGCATCGACTTGCCGCGAAAATCGGGAACGGTCGCCCGAGTTGCGGCGGGAGCTGGAGTTGGGGCTGCCGGCGCAGCAGCCGCCGGCAGAATGCTCGGCGGAGGAGCCACCTGCGCCACGGTCACGGGAGTTGCCGTGGTATTCGCCGCGGGAATCTCATCGGGATCAACGTGCGGCTTCATTTGCTCCGCGAGGAGCTGCCGGACCGTCGGATCGTCTTCCATGATGCTGGGCTCGCCGAGATCGGCGATGGAAACGTCGTCGTGGATTTCGGCAGGCTTCTTCTCCGGCTTTTTGGCGATTTCCAGATTTTCCGGAATATCTTTCGGAACATCCAGCATGCGCAGCGCCTCGGTCATGATCTTCTGGAAGACCGGGGCGGCGGCATCGGCGCCCTGGCCGCTCTCACCGGACGTATCGTGCACCGTCACCAGAACGATCAGCGCGGGGTTTGTCACCGGCGCGAAGCCAAGAAACGATGCGTTGTAGTTGTGCGTGTAGTGGTGCGTCACCGAGTCGAAGATCTGCGCGGTTCCGGTCTTGCCGGCTGAAGTGTAGCCGTCGAGCCGGCCATGGAGGCGAGCCGTTCCGCGCAACACGACGCCTTCCATCATGTTACGCATCGTGATGGCGGTTTCGGGCTTGAGAACACGAACCGGCGGGTCGGCAGGTTCGTCTTTATCGCCTCGCTTCAGAATCAGTCTCGGTTTTACGAGCATGCCACCGTTCGCAATCACCGCGCCCAGCCTGGCCAATTGCACGGAGGTGACGCTCACTTCCTGTCCCATGGAGACCGACGCAAGAGACGTCGTACCCCACTCTTTGAGAGGCCGCAGTTTCCCGGCCGATTCCGCGGGAACGGGCAGACCCGTTTTCTGGCCGAAACCAAGACGGTGCGCATATTGGTACATGTTTTCGCGGCCGACATGAGACCCAATGAGAATCGCGCCGATGTTGCTCGATTTCTCCAGCACCTGCTGCATGGTGATGGTGCCGTAGCCGCCATGCGATTCATGCACCACGCGGCCCGGCAGAACCAGGATGCCGTTGCCGGTGGGGATCAGAGAGTCCGGGCGCAGATTGGTGGTTTCGAGCGCGGCGCTCAAGGTGACCACTTTGAAGACTGATCCGGGTTCGAAAGGAACCGATGCGCCGAGGTCGAAACGAGAGATCGGATCGTCACCCTTTTTCGGCGGGACGTTGGGATCGTACGTGGGGTAGTTCGCGAGAGCGAGGATCTCACCCGTGTACGGGTTCATTACGATGGCGGTGCCGCTGCGCGCGTGCTTTGCTTCAACGCCCGCCTTGAGCTCGCGCTCGGCGACATACTGCATGCGCTCATCGATGGTAAGCGTGAGCGTGACACCGGCCTGGACGGCCGCATCCATATGGGAATCAAGTCCGCGGCGCTTGACGTCCATGACCAGACGTTCTTCTCCGTTGCGTCCTTTGAGCACCGGATCGAGAGTTCGCTCGACCCCGGCCGCCCCTTCTTCATCCTTGTAGACCGCTCCAAGCACATGCGACGCGAGCTGCCCGTCGGGATAGTGGCGCTGGCTTTCCGTGTGGAAGGTGACCCAATCCAGGTGCATCGCTTTCAGACGATCGGTGGCGAAGGGATCGATCTTCCTCTTGATCCAGAGGAAGCCTTTGTGGTTCTGCCGAGCCCAGGTCAATCGTTCGAAGAGTACGCGCTGGTCGAGGTTCAGGGTGTTACCGAGAACTTCGGTGGCGAGGCGGAGGTTTTCGACCTGTAAAGGATTCACCGAAACCGAGGCGACGGGAACGCTGATCGCGAGCGGCTGGCCATTGCGATCGAGGATGGTGCCTCGGGGCGCCGGAATGTCGATGGTGTGTTCCTGCTGCGAGCGCGCGATGGCCGCATATTTCGCATGCTGCAGCACCTGGAGGGAGATCAGTTTTCCGAAAATAGCGGCGGCCCACAAGAGCAACGCCACGGATAACACCGTAAGTCTGTTGACCGCGGGTGAACTCCTGCGGACAATACGTGGGCCGTTGTGCGGCGGATTCCTGAAAAGAGAGACAACCCGCCCCCAGAGTTCCACGGCTGCGAGACTCCTTTACCGGACGCTTTCTCGCGATGGAACGGCGGGCTGAACGCGGGCAACGCTGGCGTCGATGGTATCCGTATCCAGATGGATGACCTGATCGGAAGCCGGGCTCGTCAGCTTGCGGGCCTGGGCCAGAGCGTTCAGGCGCTCGGGACTGAGAAGACCCGCCTCCTTTACCTCGAGATCGCGCTTCTGATCGATGAGCGTTTGCCGCTCCTGTTTCAGCGCTTCCAGCTTGTAACCGGCGAGAACCGCTCCCACGTGGGGCGCAATGATGCTGCCGCCGAGAACCAGGAGGATGGCCGCCGCTCCGACAGCCGACCAGCATTCGCCGCGCGCGCCGGGGTCCGCCTGACGGATCACGCGCGAGTTATCGATCTTCTTCGAATAGAAGTAAATGTCGTCGTTGGGGAGTGCGCGCAGTTGGAATGGATCCGACTGCGCCCGAACCGTGTCCCGCCGCTGCGCCGCTATCGCAATCGCGTCGTTTCTTCTCAAAAATGTAGCCAGCGTTGCCATAACTTTCCTGGTCCTCTTATTACCGTTTGTCTGCTTGTCTCTGTCTGCCGGGGGTTAGACGATTTCCACCGCGCGCAGCTTGGCGCTGCGAGACGGAGGATTGATTCGGGTTTCCTCTTCGCCGGGCGTGAGAGGCTTTTTGGTCAGAATCACAGCTCGTCCCGTGCGTTTCAGTTCCCGAAAACTCTCTTTGACCTTGCGGTCTTCGAGCGACATGAAGGAGATGATCACGATGCGGCCTCCCGGCTTGACCATGCGCGGCGCGGCTTCGAGCAACGCGTCGAGCTCCTCCTGCTCCCGATTGACTACGATTCTGAGGGCCATGAAAGTGCGAGTCGCGGGATGCAAAGGTCCCGTCCGAGGTGCGGCCCGTTCCACTACACCCGCCAGGTGCAGTGTGCTCCGAATGGGCCGCGCTCGAACGATTGCTCCGGCTATCTTCCGCGCTCTCCTTTCTTCGCCGTACTGGTAGAGCCAGTCGGCGATTGCCTTCTCGGCACTGTGGTTCAGCAGTTCGGCCGCTGTCACGCCACGCGATTGATCCATGCGCATGTCGACGGGCCCTTCCGCCTGAAATGAAAATCCGCGTTCCGGTCCCGTCAGCTGATAACGGCTGACTCCGAGGTCCGCGATTAAACCATCGAAATTCACAGCGGCCAGATCCGACTCGACCAGCTCGGAAAAGCTGCCTTGCCGGAATTCGATGCGATCCGCCCACTCGGCTGTATTCGCGCGCGCCAATTCGAGCGACTGCGCGTCCCGATCGTTGGCGATCAGCTTTCCGCCGCTGCGTCAACCGCGCCGCGATTGCCCCTGAATGCCCACCAAGTCCCGCGGTACAGTCGAGGTACCGGCCATCCGGCTTGATCGCCAGATACTCGAGAGACTCGGCGAGCATGACCGGATAATGTTCTGGCATCGGGCGTCACCGCATCAACTCGCCGCAAACCAGCTCATCTCAAACCGGCCATTTCGAGAACTTCCAGATCCGCGGCGGTATTCTCGAGTGCCTTGCTCTTTCGTGCCTGATACTGCGATTCGGTCAGGATCTCCAGATGACCTTTGGAGGCCATCAGATGGAGCTCCTCTCCTTCCATCTTTAAGTCGCGACGCAGCGACGCCGGGACGGTGATTCTGCCCTGGCTATCCATTTCCACATCCGCGCCGAGATCGTTGGCGTTGAACAGGATGTTTCTGGCAGCGGTCGGATTGGCGCGGAAATCCGCAAAAAACTTTTCGTTCACGCGCCATTCCGCAATCGGGTATAGTTGCGCTATGGAGCGATCCAGACTGGTGAGAAACAGCTTCTTCTCCGGCAGACTTTCGAAAAATTGCACGAAGGCGGCTGGCAATTTGAGCCTGCCCTTGTCGTCCAGCCGTCCGGAGTGTCTTCCGCGGGGGAGTTCGACGGGCGCTATATTCGACGCTGGCCCGTCCTGATCCACTTTCGCTCCCCTTTCGCTCCACTTGCTTCTACAAGGGATTGTGGCACGAAGTTGAAGGCCGTGCAATGTTTTTTTGGGGCAAGTGCCGAAATTTGTGAGAGTTACGACGATACTACAAGATGCGTTGATACCGCGATACACCACTATTACCAGGAAATATGGCGAACGTATAGCGAAAGTGGTACCTCAATCGATCCAGACGGCCACCGGGAAGCAGTAAGCTGGAGCGATGAGCACCGCCGCCATCCAGCCGGAACTTCATACCTCAGGCATCATACGGCTTACGCGGACGCAACTTTTCGGCACGATGGCCGGGCTGATGCTTTCGGTGCTGCTCGCCTCGCTCGATCAGACGATCGTAGGGACGGCCGAACCCAGAATCATCGCTCAGCTCTCCGGCTTCGACAGGTATCCGTGGGTTTCGACCGTTTATCTGCTTACGTCCACGCTTGCGATCCCGATCTTCGCGCGGCTCTCCGATATTTACGGCAGAAAGTGGTTCTTTCTTGCAGGATGCGGTACGTTCATCCTGACATCGGCGTTGTGCGGAGCCTCTGGCACGATGACCTGGCTGCCGTTCGACGGCATGTCTCAGCTGATCGTGTCCCGCGGACTTCAGGGAATCGGCGGAGGGATGATGATGGGGCTTGCATTTACCATCATCGGAGACGTATTCTCACCGGCTGAGCGCGGTAAGTATCAGGGGTTCTTCGCGGCGACTTACGGGCTTGCGTCGATCTTCGGGCCGACTCTGGGCGGATGGCTCACGGACCATGTCTCGTGGCGCGCCTGCTTCTACGTCAACCTGCCGGTCGGGATCGTAGCGATTCTGGCAATTTATCTTTACTTCCCGTACTGGCGGCCGGAAGGGGTTAAGCGAACCATCGACTGGTCCGGAGTCGCGAGCCTGATTCTCAGCATCGTGCCTTTGCTGCTGGCGCTTACGTGGGTGACGGATTACGGATGGGCTTCCGTGCCCGTGACGAGCCTTGCTGGCTTTTTCGGTGTTGATGCTGGCGGTCTTTATCCGCGCCGAGGGCCGCGCCGCCGAACCTCTGATACCGCTGATCCTGTTCCGGAATTCGATCATCAGCATGAGCGCCGTGGCTTCATTCATTCTCGGAATGGGAATGTTCGGAGTCATCATCTATTTACCTTTGTTCATGCAGGGTGTGCTCGGCGTCTCGGCGACTGAATCGGGAAATCTGCTGACTCCGCTGCTTCTTGCTTCGGTGGTGGGAAGCATTCTTACCGGGCAGATGAATTTGAGATTGCGGACTTACAAGCCATCGGCAGTGGTGGGTTCGGTTTTTATCGCCGCGGGAATGATCTTGTTCGCACGCATGGATGCGTCGACGAGCCATGGCGAGGTGCTTATCGGCATGCTGGTTGCCGGCTTCGGGATGGGACAGCTTATGCCGGTCTATACGGTGGCGATTCAGAACGCCGCGGCGCGCGAACATATGGGAGCGGCGAGCGCTTTGCCGACCTTTTGCCGGTCAATCGGGAGCACGGTGGGAGTTGCGATTTTCGGAACCATTCTGCTTACGAACTATCAGCACGATTTTGCCGCAAGCGCGCCGCCGGGGATTCAGGAGAATCTCCTTAAGCCGTTTGCGAATCCTTTGATGCTGGCGCAGATTCGCCCGCAGTTGGATCACTTGTTTGCCGGCTATGCGGACGGCTTGAATCTGTTGAAGTCGCTGCTTGGGAATGTGCGCGCCGCATTGGTGCACGGGATTAACCTGATTTTCGTAACCAGCGCCGTGATTATGACGCTCGCGGTGGTTCTCAACCTTCTGCTGCGGAGCGTGCCGCTGAAGCATGGGGCGCCGAAGGTTGAAGCGCCTCCGCATTAGCGACGAAGCCGGACCGGGGTCCGGCGCGGACGTGGGCGTCCGCCCCACTCGTCAACTCAGGATTTGTGCGCCGAGCTGGAGGCCGACTCTCGGGTCCAACGCGAGCATCGCGTAAACCGGGAGCATCGAGCCGATCGCCAGGCCATCCAGCGCTGAGAGCAGAACCAACGGGGTGAGCGTGCGTCCGAATGCGTTAATGTCCGACCAGGCGTCGGCGCTTGAGAGGGTCACAGTAAGTATCGCGAACAGCCAGATCGCCACCGTCACGGGACTCCGCGCGTGACCGAATGCGCGGTAGATGGCCCACCCGAGGGCCGCGCCGATCCCCGCGAGCGCGAGCAGGTCGAGAATCCGCAGGATGGGCACTACCGGCCCTGCGAAAGGATACGGGAAGGGGCTCAGGATGCGGTGGACGAGACCGGCAAACAGTGCGGGGGAGATGAAGGATTCCCCTCCTGGCGTCGTGTGCAACTCAACGAAAAGGTACCAGCAAGCGGCCGGAATCACGGCTGTCGAGAACAGGACCGCACGGCGAAAATCGCGGGTTCCTGCCAGAAAGATTACATACGCGGCAATGAGGAGAAACCCCGTTTCGCGGATAAGAGCGGCGGCCGTCAGGACGGCATACAGCTTGTAATTCGAACGCTCTTGCAGGTAGATCGCGAAACCTGTACAGCTGGCGGCCAGTGTCGCGTCGACCGTGAGTCTCTCGGCAGAGATCGGGACGGCAGGCGCCAGACAGAACAGCAGGCCCCATGCGGCTGGGAATCCCTGCGATACGGCATACCGGCTGAGCCAGTATGACCCCAGAAAGACGGAAAGCGCGAAAGCCGCGATACAAGCGAAATCGATGGCGCGATCCTGTCCGAGAGCGAGCACGAAAGCAACCGCGGGGACGAAGATGCGCCGGTATCGCAACCTGGGCGCATCAATGCTCTTTGCGAAGTTGCGCGTCATCAGCGGGTCGTGCGCGATGTAGTGATAGAACTGCCCGTCATATCCAGGACCCGGAAACCGGTAAATACGTTCAGACTTGAGTTCGGCGGGTGGAGAAAAAAGTTCGCCGGTGCGGAAAAGCGCGGTCCAGTTGCCTCCGTAGCTGTGGTACACCGTCAACGCCTGCCATCCCAGCAGGATCGCCATGGAAGAGAGGGCGACCTGGAGACTGCGGGCTCGCACAGTTCAAACAGGCTAACATGAAGCAGAACTCGTGGCGATAAAGCCGTCGGTTATATGATCAATCTGGCGGATACGCCGCAGCCTTCATACGGATAATTTCTCAGGAGAAGAACGAATGCAACTAAGCACCGACCGCATACTTACTACCCATGTCGGCAGTTTGCCGCGCCCGCAGGATGTAGTCGATGTTTTATTCGCGCAGGATCGGGGCGAAGCAGTCGACGCTGCGCATTTTGAGGATGTCGTCGCCAAAGCGGTCGCCGAGGTGGTCCGGCTGCAGGTGGAATCCGGGATCGACATCATCGACGACGGCGAGATGAGCAAGATCAGTTACGCCACTTACATCCGGCACCGGCTCACCGGATTCGAGGGCGATTCGTCGCGGCCGACGCCGAAGGACCTCGACGATTATCCCGAGTATCGGGACCGTCTGGTCAAAGCCGGTCACTCCGCGACTTATAAACGGCCGGTTTGCAAGGGTCCGATTGCGGTCAAGAATCTCGATCCGCTCCGCCAGGATATTGCGCGCATCAAAGAAGCTTTGACGAAAGCGCCGGGCAAGGAAGGTTTCATGAACGCGGTGTCTCCGGGCACCATCGCGGTCTTTCAGCCCAACGAATACTATCCCTCGCATCAGGCCTATATGGATGCCCTCGCCAGCGCCATGAGGGAGGAATACGAGACGATCGTAAAATCGGGACTTATCCTTTCCATCGATTGCCCGGATCTCGCCATGGGCCGCCACTCGCGGTTCAAAGAGCTTACGCGACGAAGAGTTCCTGCGGAATGCGGAGATTCAGGTCGAGGCGCTCAACCATGCGCTCGAAAACGTACCCGCCGACCGGGTCCGCATGCACATCTGCTGGGGAAACTATGAGGGCTCGCATGTCGACGATATGGACTGCCGGCAAATCTTCCCCATCGTCCTCAAGGCGAAGCCGAAAGCGTTTCTTATCGAAGGCGCCAACCCGCGGCATGAGCATGAGTGGGAAGCCTGGAAGAGCATCAAACTGCCCGACGACAAGGTTCTGATTCCGGGCGTCATCGGGGCCAACAGCAACTATGTGGAGCATCCCGAGGTTGTGTCGCAGCGGATCGTCCGTTACGCCGAGGTGGTCGGAAAAGAGCGCGTGATTGCAGGAACCGATTGCGGCTTCGGCACCTTTGCGGGCTTCGGATCGGTATTTCCTCCGTTCTGCTGGATGAAGATGAAGGCTCTCAGCGAAGGCGCTCGTCGGGCGTCGGCCAAACTTTGGGGACGCGGCGCCGCGAACTAAGGCTTACGCCAGAGACGTCTTTCCGTGAGCCCTGGGAAAGCTATCCGGCGCCCTGGGTCGCGCCGTTCTGGCGAAGCGAGACCAGGGCGTTGAAGGCGGCGCGCCGAACAGCCAGGTCGGAATCGTGAATCAGGGGCTTGATCGTGGATGCGGCCCCGGCATCGCCGCTTGATTTGAGCTCCCAGATAGCCGCCCGCCGGCACATGGGATCTTTACGCCCGATCAGTTGTTCGATGCCTCCCCGCCAGGCAGCGGACTTAAGCAGGTAGAGACCATGGACGGCGTTCGCCGCGACGCGGTGATGCCGGTCGTTCATAGCCTCGATCAAAACCCGTTCTACTTCGGGTTCGCTTCGGTTCCAGAGGGATTCGATCATATTGGCGCGCACCCGGTCGTCGCCCTCCGCCAGGATCCGGGCGGGCGATGCCAGCGTTTCAGACCGGCGGCCCAGAATCAGGACCGCTTTTGAAGCGATCTGCGGATCGCTGGATCTCAAAAAAGGGCCAAGCGTCTTAGCCAGCCGGCTTTCGGGGAGTATTGCCCCGATGACCTCGAGACCGCGAAAGATGGTCTGATGGTTCACATGATTCGCGAGACTCCGGATTCGCAGGAACTTGGCCAGATCGACTTCGAAACGGTCCGAAGACTCAGCCACGAGCAGCGCCTGTTGAATTGCGGCGTCAAGGCCATAGTGCTCCGGATCGCAGATGCGCGAAACTATGGCCGCTGTGTATTCTGCCATGTCTTACAGATCGGCGGATGAGTCAGATTCTTTAGCGGAACCACCAGGGCGGGGAGCGCGTGCTTGAGGAGTCTCCACGCGGAAAGGGCCGGTGTCTCTCGGCCGGGAACCAGTCAGCTGGATGTTCCGTTGCGTCTACGATCCTTCAGGCAAGTCAGGCGGCCGGAACATCGGCGACTAATACCTGAGGGCGAAGCATGTAACTTTTGCCGGATGCGCCTCACGGGCAGAGCGGTCTAACCCGCCTTTCAACGGCACATGTGCCGACAAACCTGTGAAGACGCCCGATTTCCAGTCCTTCCGACGTCGAAGTAAGGGCAACCAGGATGGTCGTATTTACCCGAATATTTGTTCGCCGGGACACGCGGCGGATATTCCCGCGCATCAGACTCGTCGCTTTCTGAAAATTCGCTGAAACACAACTTTGATCGACAGCCGGTAATTCCATGCAGATCGTTTTCCGTAATTTCGCGTCGATAAATAAAGGAAAAGTCTTGCGCAGTCATCATCCAGGAGGTGGTTTGGATTACAATTGCAAGGGATCTTCACTAATCGCAAGCTCGGATTCTTATAAGAAAACTTAGAGAAACGCGCTATGATTTGTGTTGGTTCCACCTGATCGATACCGAGGAGCAGGAATGACAGATAGTCTAAAGGACATTATACAGAAGCTGGAACATCAGCGCACGGCGATCGACAGGGCTTTGACGGCTCTGCATCAGATCGACGGCACTGGTGTCGAAAGCGAGTTGACGGCGTCAACGGCCGCACTGCCGGCACCGCCAAAGCGACGCGTAAGGGTGGAATGACGGCCGAGGGGCGGCGCAGACTGTCGGAGGCCTAAAGAAGCGGTGGGCAGCCAAAAGGGCGGCTTCGGGACATGTTTCTAAAGGCCGTCCGGCAAAGCGCAAGGGTGGAATGACTCCGGAAGGCCGAGAGAGGTTGTCCGCGGCGCTCCGTCTGAGATGGGCGGCGAAGAGAGCGGCTGCCGCGGCGGCTCCTGCGAAAAGGGCGCGCAAGAAGTAAGGACTCGGGCCTCCAGGTTGTGAGGCTTACCGGCTATTCGTCGGTCACGCATCCATTACTGGCATTTCCGACGAGCCTGATGTACTTGGCGAGCGTGCCGCGATTCGCTTTGAATGGCGGCATAGTCCACTCTTTTCGGCGGGAGGTCAGTTCGGCTTCGGAGAGGTCGACAGAGATCTCATTCGATTCCGCATCAATCGTGATGGTGTCGCCGTCGCGGAGGAGAGCGATCGGGCCACCGTCCTGAGCTTCCGGCGTGATGTGTCCTACCAGGAAGCCGTGCGAACCACCGGAAAACCGGCCATCCGTAATCAACGCCACGTCCTTGCCCAGCCCGGCTCCCATAATGGCGGAGGTAGGCGTGAACATCTCCGGCATTCCGGGACCTCCCTTCGGTCCTTCATACCGGATCACGATGACGTCACCTTTAGAGATCGATTTCTCTTCAAGCGCTGTCAGAATCTCTTCCTCGGAGTCGAAAACCCTGGCGGGTCCCGAGAAGCGCAACCCTTCCTTACCCGTGATCTTTGCGACCGAACCGAGAGGAGCAAGATTGCCTTTCAGGATCTGAATATGGCCCGTCGCCTTCAGGGGATTTGACAGAGGCCGCACGATATCCTGACCCTCCCTTGAGCCCGGGAAGCGCTTCCAGGTTCTCCTTCACCGTCTTACCGGTCACGGTAAGGCAATCTCCGTTGAGGAGTCCCTGCGCAAGCAACATCTTCATGACCGCGGGCAAACCGCCGACACCCTGAAGGTCTTCCATCACATACTTTCCGCTGGGCTTGAAATCAGACAATAACGGAGCCCGATTGCTGACCGCCTGAAAATCGTCAATCGTCAGAGGCACACTCACAGCGCGCGCCATTGCGATCAGGTGCAAAACAGCATTCGTCGAGCCGCCCAGAACCGAGACTACGACCATCGCGTTCTCAAAAGCCTCGCGGGTCATGATATCCCGCGGCTTCAGATCGAGTTCGAGCAGTTTTCGGATCGCCGGGCCTGTCCGGAGACACTCATCGAGCTTCAAGGGATCTTCCGCCGGGGTCGAAGAACTATAGGGAAGTGACATACCCAAAGCTTCAATTGCCGAAGCCATGGTATTGGCCGTGTACATACCCCCGCACGCGCCGGCGCCGGGACAGGAGTGCCTTACAATCGACTGTCGTTCCTGGTCGCTGATGTTACCGGCGAGAAACTCGCCATAACTCTGGAATGCCGAGATTACGTCCAGCTTCTGGTCGCCGTTTCTGCCGGCCTGATGGCCGGCGCGGATAGTGCCGCCATAGACCATCAGGGCCGGGCGGTTGAGCCGTCCCATGGCGATGAGACATCCGGGCATGTTCTTGTCGCAACCCGGAATGGAGACGTTCGCGTCATACCATTGGGCGGACATTACCGTCTCTATGGAATCGGCGATGAGATCGCGGGACTGGAGCGAAAAGCTCATGCCGCTGGTACCCATCGAGATGCCGTCGCTGACGCCGATGGTGTTGAAGCGCATGCCAACCAGGCCGGCGGCTTTCATGCCCTCTTTTACCTTGTCCGCCAGCGAGAGCAGGTGCATGTTGCATGGATTGCCCTCATACCAGACGCTGGCGATGCCGACTTGCGGCTTGTCCATGTCGGCCGGTTCGAGGCCGGTCGCGTACAGCATCGCCTGGGACGCGCCCTGAGACTTTCGCTGCGTAATTTGAGAACTGAATCTGTTCAAAGGCATTTGAAATGAGAAAGGAGCGGGGCGGGAGGCGCTGAAGCTGTCGCCCGGAGCGGAACCTTGTAACTATCAGGCTAGCGGACCGCCGCGCGCACTGTCAAATAGAGCCGCGGGCGCCATCAAATGGGCGCAGGCGCACTACCAAATAAGCCGCAGGCGCTGTCAAACAGGCGCGGGGGTGTATGCACCGCAGCTGCCCTGACATTCCAGCGCGAGGGACGGACGCCAAGACTTATGAGCCGCCGCGGCTGACTGACGGCAAACCCGATCTGAACGGCATCCGGGAAGTCCGGGGAAAGGTCGACGCCAAGATCGAGGGCAAGGTTTGGGGGCAAGAACATCATGGTCGATCCGGCGGACGGGCGAATCCCCTATAAGCCCGAAGCTCGCGCGCGAAAGAAGAAGAACGAACGGAACAGAGCTACCGCCGACCCGGTAAGCAAATTCTCTGTATGTGCATAACATCTGGAATCAACATGGCCGGAGCGCATCTGGACGGTCTCGACTTGTGGATGGGAGATTCGCGCGGCGGCTGGGATGGGCGACACCCCGGTTGTGGATGTGGCCGACTTCAACGACATGACCGGGTTCGATGCGGCGGGTAATTATCACAGCGACGCGATGCACGTGGTTGAGCGCTTCAAACGGACGGGCGCGGACACGATCAGCTACGAAGCCACGAATGAAGATCCGAAAGTTTTAACCAAACCGTTCCGGATCTCGCTGCGCCAGAGCCGGGTCACGGCCAGAAACGCGCAGTTACTCGAATACGAATGTTACGCGATCAAAGAGGGCCCACAGTTACGGTGGTCGACAAACCAGACCCGGATCGCCCCAGGCCGGAGAGTAAATAGCGGGGTACTCGTACCAAAGAATCTCCTCTCAGCCATAGGCCTTTCCTCCGTTCTGACCTGCATGGCGCTCGGTCCGGCGCCCGCACTCTCGCAGGACCCGCAGGTGGGCGTCAATCCGCTTCTTACTCCGAATCCCTACAACTCGCCGTCGGAAGTCAAAGGTGGCCCGGTGCCCCGGCTGCCCGATGGTAAACCTGACATGCAGGGAGTGTGTCTGGTCTGCGCGCCCGGCAATTCCATGTCGATGCTTCCGGTCGAAACGCTTCCCGGTGGAAGAGGTCCGCAAAGGCGTTATCACAGATCCCCCTGACGGCAGGATTCCCTACCAGCCCTGGGTGCGGCAGAAGCACCAGGATCTGGCTAAGAACCATATGGTCGAAGAGTCCGACGCGCATTGCCTGCTGGGCGGATTTCCGCATGCCAGTTGCTTGATCCGAAGTACGAGGCGCTCGAATTCGCTTGTATTGAAGGCGAACGAGAAATCAACAACCGCTAACCGCCTGTGTGGTCGTCGCTCGATAACGCGCTGGTTTTGCTGAGCCGCGCGCTGCTGCTTTCCAAAGGGTTCACACACTGTCTCAGTACGGAAGCTTACGCTTTCCCCGGCAAGCTGGTATACAGTGGATGTTTTGGAACGTCCCTTGCTCGAAGGAGGCGTGCAATGCGGTCGGTCTTTCTCTCGCTCATTTTTGTTTCAACGGTTTGTGGCCAGCTTACGCCTAAAGAGATCGTCCGCAGAGTCATCATAAATTATGGGCGCGACTGGCGCGAACAGCGGAAATGGGCCTGGACTGAGACGGATATAACCGCATCCGACGACACGAAAGAAGTCGAGGTCGGCGAAGTTGCGCCCCTCTATGGCACTCCTTATGAACGCCTGATCCGCAAGAACGGTCATCCGCTCTCGGCTGAGGAGCAGCGCAGAGAGGACCGCAAATATCAAAGAGCGCTTAAAGAACGGGAGAATGAAACTCCGGCGGAACGCGCCGCGCGAATCCGCAAGTACGACGAGAGCCGGGAGTTCATCGCCGACGTCCCGGAGGCGTTTAACTTCAAACTGACCGGGGAGGAAACGATTGATGGCCGGCCTGCGTGGGTGATCCGGATGACTCCCCGTCCCGGGTTCATCCCGACCGCGCCTCATGCGGCGATGATGGAACATCTCGACGCCACAATATGGGCCGACAAGCAGGATTTCCGTCTGATCAAAGCGAAAGCCCACGTCATTGACACGATCAGCATCGGATGGATTCTGGCGCGCGTTGGCCCCGGAACTAATTTCGAAGTCGAGCAGACCCGCGTCGCGAACGGGATGTGGATGCCGAGCATGATCAGGATCAACGGAACCGCCCATGTGCTTCTTGTTCATTCGAGGAGCCTGAATGAAGAACTCGCGTACTCGGGGTATCGCCCGGCAACCTCGGCCTCGGCCGAAAAACAGTAACAGGCCCGGAGGAGAATAGACCATGTCTGTCGAATCACCGAAGGTGGTCGCCGTTATGAGCGATTTGTTCTTTTCGGCGAAGGTTCAGGACGAGGCTAAGAAACTCGGTATGTCCACCGTGATCGTCAAGGATCAGGCATTGGCCCTCGATCACATAAAGTCGGGCGCGGCGGTCGCGATTCTGGATTTAAATTGCGCATCTTCCGATCCCCTGGGCCTGATCGCAAAAATCAAGAGCGACCCCGACATCGCGGGGGTCGGGATCATTGGATTCGTGTCGCATGTGCAAACGGATCTGCGGCAGAAGGCGTCAGACTGTGGCTGCGACCGGGTGGTGGCGCGCTCCGTCTTTGCGCGCGACCTGCCGGAATTACTTAAGCGTTTTGCGCCCGCGCCAGCAGTTCGCGAAGCCCATTAAGCTTCTGCTTAGCCGATCCCGCATCAATCGATTCCGCCGCCCGATCGATGCCTTCCAGGAAATTCCGGGCATGGTTGGCGGCGACCAGCGCGAGCGCGGAATTCATCAACACGATATCCCGCGCCGGCCCGCGACTGCCGTTAAGAACCGCCTCCGCGATCGCCCGGTTGCATTCGGCATTTCCTCCTTGAATACCTTCAGCCGATTGTGTTTCCAGACCGAAATCGGCTGGTGAGAGCTCGATGCGCGTGACCGCGCCATGTTGAATTGCGAAAACGCTTGAGGGGCCCGTAATAGTCAGTTCCCCTAGTCCGTCCGAACCATGAACTACGTAGCCGCGGTGAAGCCCGAGTCGCGCCATGGCGCCGGCGATCTTCTCCGCCGCCTCGTCCGACCATGTCCCTGCCACCTGGATCTCGGCCCGGGCGGGATTCGTCAGCGGCCCCAGAAAATTGAAGGCGGTACGCATCTTCAATTCGAGGCGGACCGGCTGCACGTTTCGCGTGGCGCCATGGAAGAGCGGCGCGAACAGGAACCCGATTCCAACCTCGCGAATAGCGAGCGCCACAGTTGCCGGATCGATGGCGGTCCGAACGCCTAACGCCTCCAGAACATCGGCGCTCCCGCATTTGCTGGATATCGACCGATTGCCGTGCTTCGCCACGCGGACACCCGCTCCGGCGACGACGAACGCCGCGACGGTCGATATGTTGAAGGTGGATGTGCCGTTGCCGCCGGTGCCGCAGGTATCGAGGACCGGGCGATCGCGCGCTTCCAGGGGAACCACCAGCGCCGCCGCCCGCATTGCCCGGGCGAAACCCGTAAGTTCCTCGACCGTTTCGCCTTTCATCCGCAAGGCCGTCAGAAACGCAGCCGTAAGCGCGGGAGTCGATCCGCCCGCGAGCAGTACTTCCATCGCCTCCTGAGCTTCAGCCTCGGTCAGGGAGGCGCCTCCGACGACGGTGTGGAGAAACGAATGAATGCCCGAGCCACTCATGTTAAAGCGCTCATGTTAATTTGGATGCTTGGCCTGGCTTGGCACATTTTTGTCGAGTTGCGCCGCTTACAATCCAAAGGTATAGCAGCAACCGCTCCAAAATGAAAATTCACGAGTATCAGGCCAAGACGATTCTGGCCAAATACAAAGTCCCTGTGCCTCGCGGGGAGGTGGCGTTTTCCGTCGCCGAAGCCGAGACGGCTGCGAAGAACATCGGCGGCAGTGTCGTTGTGAAAGCGCAGATTCATGCGGGTGGGCGCGGCAAGGGTGGAGGCGTCAAGGTGGTGAAGGATGCCGCCGAAGCCGCAGTGGTCGCCGAGAAGATGCTCGGAATGACGCTCGTTACGCACCAGACCGGCCCGGAAGGCCGGCTTGTGCAGCGACTCCTGGTGGAAGAGACGCTGCCGATCGAGCGTGAGCTCTATCTCGGCATTGTGCTCGATCGGACGGTTGGAAAATTGGTATTCATGGCTTCGGCCGCGGGCGGGATGGAGATCGAGGAGGTCGCCGCAAAGACGCCGGGCGCGATTCTCAAGGAAGTCATCGAGCCAGGGTTGGGTCTGATGCCTTACCAGGCGCGTAAGCTGGCCTTCGGCATCGGCGTTCCGGCAAAAGCCAGCAACGCGGCTGCGGCTGCGATCGTTGCGCTGGCGAAAGCGTGCCTGGACATGGATGCGTCGCTGGCCGAAATCAATCCTTTCATTGTCACGAAGGACCACAAGGTCTATGCGCTCGACGCCAAGATCAACTTCGACGACAACGCGCTGTTCCGGCATAAGGAACTTCTGGAACTGCGTGATCTGAACGAGGAAGATCCTCTCGAAGTGGAAGCTTCGAAGTTCGGCCTCAACTACATCAAGCTGGATGGCAACATCGCCTGCATGGTGAACGGCGCGGGCCTCGCCATGGCAACCATGGACATCATCAAGTACGCGGGCGGGAGTCCGGCGAACTTCCTCGATGTGGGAGGCGGCGCAAATGCGGAACAGGTGAAGAATGCGTTCCGGATTCTGCTTTCGGACCCGGGCGTAAAGGCGGTCCTCATCAATATATTTGGCGGAATTCTACGGTGCGACACGCTGGCGAACGGCGTGGTGGCCGCGGCTCGCGATCTTGGCATTACGGTACCCATCGTGATTCGCATGGAAGGCACCAACGTGGAACTCGGCCGGAAGGTGCTCGAGGAATCCGGTTTCAATTTCACTGTGGCGGACGGCATGAAAGACGCGGCCGAGAAGGTCGTGGCGCTCGCGAAGGCCGGTAAAGGAGGCGCGAAGTGAGCGTACTCGTCGATAAGAATACGCGGCTGCTGGTGCAGGGTCTCACGGGTAAGGAAGGTACGTTTCATGCGGAACAGGCGATCGCTTACGGCACCGATGTCGTAGGCGGCGTTACGCCCGGTAAAGGCGGCACGTGGCATCTCGACCGTCCGGTTTTCAATACGGTGGCCGAGGCGATGAAGGAGACGGACGCAAATGCGACCGTGATCTTTGTGCCGCCGCCGTTTGCGGCGGACGCGATCATGGAGGCCGCGGATGCGGGTATCGCGCTGATCGTCTGCATCACGGAGGGCATTCCCGTGATCGACATGGTCAAGGCCTGGGAGTTTCTGCAGGGGAAGAAATCGCGTCTGATCGGCCCGAACTGCCCGGGGGTAATTTCACCTGGCAAGTGCAAGATCGGGATCATGCCGGGACATATTCACCTCGAAGGATATGTGGGCGTGGTTTCGCGCTCCGGCACGCTGACCTATGAGGCCGTCGGTCAGCTGACTAAATTGGGCATTGGCCAATCGACATGTATCGGCATCGGCGGCGATCCCATTATCGGCACGACTTTCCTCGATTCGATCAAAATGCTGGATGCCGATCCGGACACGCATGCGATCGTGATGATCGGCGAGATCGGCGGCAATGCCGAAGAGGTTGCGGCCGCTTATATCGGCGACAAAGTGAAAAAGCCGGTGGTGGGCTTCATCGCGGGTCAAACCGCGCCTCCGGGACGGCGCATGGGTCATGCCGGCGCGATCGTTTCGGGCGGTTCCGGCGCGGCTTCTGACAAGATTCGCGCGATGGAGAAAGCCGGGATTACCGTATGCTCCTCGCCGGCTCAGATCGGCGAAAACATTCAGAAGAGATTGCCTAAATAAATGAGCGAATTGCAGAAAACGTTTTCGATTATCAAACCGGACGCCGTTGCGTCGGGCAAGGCGGGCAAGATTCTTTCTCTGCTCGAAGACAACGGATTTCGGGTCGTCGCGCTACGCATGACGAAGCTCAGCCAGTCGCAGGCGGAGGGTTTTTATGCCGTCCATCGCGAGCGGCCGTTCTTCGCAAGCCTCGTGAAGTTTATGACCGAGGGGCCGGTGATCGTGATGGCGCTCGAGCGCGAGGATGCGGTTAAGAAGCTGCGCGAAGTGATGGGCGCAACCAATCCGGCCAATGCCGCGGACGGCACCGTGCGCAAGCTCTATGCCGAAAGCATCGAGCGCAACGCGATCCATGGTTCGGATGCGCCCGAAACAGCGGCGGACGAACTGAAGTACTTCTTCACCACGGTGGAATTAAGCCAGGTTTAGAGCATTTTCACAGTTTCTGTACAACTGTTCTCACATGTCCGGAGGCGGTCGCGCCGGCGATCTTGTCGCCGGTTTCCGCCGGCCGAAATCGGATTCCGAGCCGCGACCGGGAGGGAGCGAATTCTACAGTATTTACGAAAATGCCCTGGTCGCGGCGCTCCGGCCACTGAGCCGGCGAGATCCTGATGCTCTGCGGCTGAGGCGTTGCTTTTCTCAACACCATTCCCAGTAACACCGCCGCAGTAAAGAGAGCGATAAAGAGATACATACAACCTCCGTGTTATGTGTATCGGCTTTTCGTGCTCCAGGCTGTAGTCCGCTCAGAACGGTATTACCGTCAGGGCTCGAATTCCGCTGAAATGGCGCAGATTCCCCGTAGCTACCGCATACCCGCGCTCCAAAGCGCAAGCGCCGATCAGAAGATCGTCGAAAGGGATGATAACCTTTCGAGCGGCGGATTCAGCGCCAGGTCGCCGACCAGCTCAGCTGTATTCTCCGTGATGGAATATACCGGCACGGCAGCCTTTAGTTCATCCAGGAACAAGCGGCGATGTTCACGCCTTTGGGGCGTGTTCGCACGGTAGATCCCATGCGCCAGCTCCGCGACGGTAATGGCGCACAGGCATACTTCCCGTTCCCCGAAGTGACCCGCAATTCGTTTAAGGAAATCGGCGACTTTGAGCTGCTCGCGTTCCGCATCGAGCGTCAGAGTGGAAGCGCGGGCCTCCGCCAATGCGATTGCCTCCGAAGCAACCGGCCGGCGACGGGCGGAGTTTTGATGACGGCTACCGCGCGATTGTTCTGTTCCACAATCACCTCGACCCCCCGGACCCTTGCCAGAACGGCGTGAATATCGCGGGCGAGTTCGGCTTCCGTGATGCGAACTGTCATCCTGTTTTCATCATGGCGATTCTGCAAACACGCGCGCTAGACTGGTCCAATGTATCGTGGGCTGACATTATTCATCCTTGGAGCCTCTCTTCCAGCCATTACCTTCGCCCAATCTCCCGACTGGCCCAAAATCGACGAGGAAGCTATCCGCCACTTCCAGGCCCTCGTCCAGATCGACAGCACCGATCCTCCCGGCAATGAAACCAAAGTCGTCGAGTACGTAAAAAAGATTCTGGACGGCGAAGGCATCGACTCCAAACTCGTGGCGAAAGACCCGGCCCGCGCCAACCTGATCGCGCGATTGAAAGGCAACGGGTCGAAAAAGCCCCTGCTGATCATGGGTCACAGCGACACTGTGCGCGTTGACGCCTCTAAATGGACTTTTCCGCCTTTCAGCGCGGCTCGCCAGGGCGGCTATGTTTACGGCCGCGGCACTCTCGACGACAAGAGCGACCTCCTGGCCGCGATGATGACCATGGTTCTGCTGAAGCGATCACACGTTCCCCTCGACCGCGACGTAATCTTCGTTTCCGAGGCGGGTGAAGAAGCATCCACCGGCCCCGGCATCGAATATCTTGTGAACGAGCACTGGAGCGAGATCGAAGCCGAGATCTGCCTCGCGGAAAGCGGCGGCGTGCATCGCCGCGATGGGAAACCGCTCTTCGCCACCGTCGAGACAACCGAGAAGCAGCCGCGCGGAGCCCGTCTGATCGCAAAAGGACCAGCAGGCCACGGTTCCCGGCCGCTGCAGACGAACGCGGTCGTACACCTTGCCCGCGCGGTCGATACCATCGCCCGATGGGAACCTCCCACGCGCTTCAACGACACAACGCGCAGCTATTTCGAAAAGCTGGCGAACGTGAGCGCACCGGACGAAGCAGCCCGGTACAAAGGACTGTTCGATCCCGCAAAAGCCCCCGCGATCCACGCGTACCTTGCCGAAAATGAGCCCGGCACTTACTCGCTGCTGCACACCTCGATCTCGCCCAATATGATCCAGGCCGGCTACCAGGTGAACGTCATTCCCTCCGAAGCGGAAGCGACGCTCGACATCCGCGCTCTGCCGGACGAAAACATCACACTGTTTTATGAAATGATGCGGAAGGTCATCAACGACCCTGCGATTGAAGTGGTTCCGGACACGCGCAACCAGCGCCCGGGCGCCCCGCCTTCACGCATCGATTCGGACGCATTCCACCAGATTGAAGCCGCCTACAAGACCATCTACGGAGTTACGACCATTCCGTACATGTCGACCGGCGCGACAGACATGGCGTTCCTGCGTGCAAAAGGAGTTCAATGCTACGGCATTGGTGCGATGACCGACGAGGAGGATGCCGCAAAAGGCTTCGGCGCGCACAGCGATCAGGAGCGGATCCTGGAAGAAGCCGTGTACAAACACGTGCAGTTTTTCTGGCAGGCCGTCACGTCGATCGCTGGCGCGAAAAAGTAACTGGCGAACGAAGTGGCCGTCAGCGTTTCCCGGCTAACGCGCCGATGGCGCTGACGAGATTTGCGATCCGAGCATCAAGTTCGGCTCCGCGCCGCGCACTTTCCTCCGCCAGAGCCGCCAGACGCGCATCGAGTTCCGCCGCCCGCTCCCGAGCTTCGCGCCATCGTCTCCGTTGCTGGCGCCAGTCGCGTTCCTGCTCTCTGACGAACACCTCGTGATCCGTCATGAGCTTCACATGGCTCGCCTCGACGCGTTCCAGCCGTTCAAGCCATTCGGGTGTATTGCCGTTGGTTTCGCTCAATCAGCGCCTCTAAGCCACCATTCTAGCTAGCGGCAGAGCCTGACGACAAAGTTCTCCACCACGGTCCGATCGTCCGGTCTGGCGCTTCGCAGATCGCGGTCGGTTTCGAAGATCATTTTCAACCCACGTTCCAGTTGCTCTTTCGAAAACTTTGTCGCCGTAACAGACACCTGCTCGGCGCGCGACCCCCACATCTGGACGCCCGATCTCTGAAAATGGCTTTGAATTTGCGAAGCCCCACGCAGATTTGCTTCCTTTACCACCAGCGCCATGCGGAATTGCGTCGCAAGAAACGTCAGCGCGAGCGGTAAATACTCGCCTTCGCGGACCAGGGCATCCAGAGTCTGAAGCGATCGCGTGCGGTCTTTCCGCCCCAGCGCGTTCACCAGAGCGAAGATCGTACTCTGTCTCGCGTCGGGCACCAGCAGCGGCAGATCCTCCACCGTGACCGGCTTTCCATACAGCGAAAGCTTCTCGATCTCAACCGCCAGGCGCGCTACATCCGCGGCGAGCGCTTCCACCAGAGCTTCGGACGCCGCGGGATCGAGACGGACATTCGCTGCCCGCGCAATTCGATCCAGTTCGATGCGCGCTTCGTCCGGGCTGAACCGTTTAAATTCCACAACGTCGGGAATCGCTCCGAAGAACTTCCGCACGCGGTCGCTCTTTGCTTTATCGTCGCCCTCGAAGTCCCAACGAGTGGCTTCGAATATCAGGGTTACTCCGGGCGTCGGACTCTTCACGTAGGCTTCGAGTACCCCAGCGGAACCGCCGCTCGCCCCGACCGCCGCTTCCTCATCGTCGTCGAAACCGCTTGCGCGCGTTCTCGGCATCGCCGCGTCCGCACCAATGACAAAGATCAGCCGTTCGGAAGCAAAAAGCGACATAGAGCGGGCGTCGTCTATGATCGCGGCGAGCGCAGTTTCAGAGGCATCATGTTGCTCAGCCTCGACGCCTTTCGCCGCCGCAATCAGAGCCTCCCGGCATCTTTTCCGGTTGTACCCCTCCTGGCCGAGGAAAAGGCACACCGGCGGAATCTCGTTACGCTTAACCCGTGCGAGAAACTGGGCAGACGTCATGTCTGTTCAGAAATTCTCCAGAATGGCGCTGACGATTTCGCGGCTCACATCGCGGCTCAGACGCTGCACCGCCACCGCGCTTTCGTCGAAATACTGCTGGGGATTCACGCTGATCTCGTACCGCTCGCGAAACTCAACGTTCGGCCGCTGAAAGAGAACCTTGCCGCTCTTATCGATCAGCCTCAGCTGAATCTGAACCACCAGCTGGCCGCCGGTGGCGCCCTTCACGGGATCCGTGATGGTGCCGCTCGAGAAAAGATTGGCCACGGCGCCGGAAAGTACAGCATCGGCCTTTGCGGGGTCTGCGATCACGCTGTAACGCGTTCGCGAAATCAACTCCCGCGAAACATCCTCCGCGATGTAGTCCGAGAGCTTGTACTTGATGCTGACGTTCGCGAAGGGCATCACTGCGATCGTGTGCACATCCACAGGCAGGGGGTTAGCCGTCCCCACAACGTGATATCCGCAACCGGCCGCGGCTAACGTCAGCACTGCCGCCAGTGCCAGAACGGCGGGCTTCATACCGCCTCACCGGCGATCATCGCCGCGCTTTCCGCGGCAAGCCGCAGATTGTCCATCGCGGCCCAGATCCAGAAGGCATTGGCGCTGTTCCGATCGGGTGCAATCGCGCCCACCGCGATCCCGCTCTGTCCGGCAACCCCGACGTTATTGGGCGCTTCCAGATCTCCGGTCCGCAAATCGAATGCGTCGTTACTCATCGCGCCGCTCATGGCTTCTTCGATGTCTGACGCGGCCGGCCCTTCTTCGAATTCAATCCAGAACGAAAAACTGTATCCGTGAAAAACCGGGGCCTGAATCAAACGCAGCGAAGGCATCGGCACGCCGTCCAGACGATCGAGCAGACTCGCCAGATGCCGCTCGATCCGGTCCTCCACGTCGCTCAACGTAACCGGCGCTTCCGGACCGAACTGCGCGAGCAGCGCATAAGCCAACTGGGTATCGAAAACCTTCTTCGGCACGGGCTGAAACGAAAGCAGATTCACCGTCTGCTGCTGCAGCTCTTCGATACCGGCCGTGCCCCTCTCGCTTGCAGGTTCGAAGATGTGCACCACCGCGCGCGCGATCGGGTAGCCGGCATTAAGCTGCCTCAGAACCATCGCGATGGCCGTAGCGGCGGGATGCGCGACGATCTGCGGACCGCTGTGATCGACCTCATAATCCGGCCCTTCCACCTGCGGAGCGCGGATGCGCGCCCCGGGATCATCCTCGGCGGAGTAGGTCAGATCGATAATCAGTCCGGACGGCTGCGCATTCAGAGCCGTTTTCGACGATTCCAGCGATCCGGCCAGAATGATGACCGTCGCCTCGATCAGATCTTCGGGATTCAGCTTCGCCAGAAATGCCGCGGCATCGCCGATTGCGGTCAAAGTGCCGGACTCTTCATCCGCTCCCGGCGACCAGCCGCATGTGCTGGCCCAGCGCGGTCTCGCCGAGCACGTCGCGTACTTCCCTGCCCAGCAATGTTTCGCCGCCTACCAGCGCGATAGTTTCAGCCAACCTGTGTCTCCGGATTCGGTTTGGGATGCTGCGAAGTGGCGCCTGACGATACCGCCCAGCCGAATGGCGATGCCGCTGCCGACATAAAAGGAAGCGACAACCAGAAGCCCCGGTTGCGACCAGTTCCACATCGCGAAGATCGCGGCGCAGATCAGCACCAGGATCAGCGGCGTGCGCGGCCTCAGAAGATTGAGATCCTTGAAGCTCCAGTAGCGCCACGTGCTGACCATGAGGAAGGAAAGCAACCCCAGCAGGGCCAGCCACAGGATTGCCGGAACAATGTCGGTGATCGGGTAACCGTCGAGCGAATACACAACGGCCGCAATCATTGCCGCGGACGCCGGAATCGGGAGGCCCACAAAATACTTGCGATGCGGCGGGCCGGGATTCCTCGGCTGCGGATTCTTCTGGACATTGAACCGCGCCAGCCGCATGGCCCCGCAAACCAGCAGCAGGAAAGCAGCAACCCGTGCCCCATCGTTTCAGTTGATCGAGCAGGCCCGCCGCAAATGTCCCGCTGACAAATTGGACGCCCCACGTGTACGCCAGAATGGCGGGCGCGATCCCGAAGCTGATGACATCGGCGAGAGAATCGAGTTCGCGGCCGAACTCACTCGCGGTATTGGTCAGCCGCGCGATGCCGCCGTCGAGCCAGTCCATGGCCGAGGCGACTCCGATCATTTCCGCCGCGATCTGAAAGTCCTGCGCCGCGAGGCTTGGATTGGATCCGAAATTCAGAACGCCGTGAATCGAGCGTATGATCGAGATAAATCCGAGAAAGATATTGCCTGCCGTGAAGAGCGTCGGCAGCGCATATGCCGCGCGCGGCGGCCTCTTGCGAGGAGTGATGTCCGACAAAGTTATGTCCGACAGAGCGCCGCCTCCTCAATGCTGGCGACGAGCGGCAGCGCCATCTCGATCTTTCCGCCGCGGCTGGCAAGAACGCTCGAACCCGCCGTAACGCGCGATCCCGGAGAGACTTCGACGCGCCACTCCGGACCGAAAATGACATCGACTCGCGAGCCGAACTTGATGAAGCCGACGCGTTCGCCGGCCTGCACGAAATCGCCTGTCTTCTTGGTACACACGATACGGCGCGCAATCAATCCCGCGATTTGTTTGAACACTACTTTCGTCCCGTCTTCGGCGCGTACTGTAATGATGTTTTGCTCATTCTCGAGAGACGCGACCGGGCGGCTGGCGACAAGGAACTGCCCTCGTTGATAGGTGACATCGGTGATCACCCCGGAGATCGGCGAACGATTGACGTGAACGTCGAAGATATTCAGAAAGATGCTGATTCGAGTGCATCGGTCCGCCTCCGGAACCACAGCCACAACGCGGCCGTCCGCGGGCGACAAAGCCACGGGTCCCACGGGAATCGGCCGCTCGGGATCGCGAAAAAACCAGGCGCAGAACGCCCCCATCAGGAAGAAAGGAAAGGCGGGCCAGGGTCCTGCGAACCATAAAACGAGGAGTCCCCCGGCGGAAAAACCCAACCCGTAATAAATTCCGTCACGAATCATCCGGCTTCCGCTATTTTATCGTGCGGAGGGGAATTTATATCAGTTTGCCGAAGAGGCGCTCGAAAAAGGCGCGGGTTTGGCGCCGGATGCGTTCGGAAACGGCGTGCAGACTGCCCTCGTGCAGATTTTCGGGGGTCCACCGGCGCACGAGGCTGGTGAGGGTATCGATCTGGGCGCGGTTCGTCGGAAGCCGTCCCTCGGCGTGACCGCTCAGGATGCGCAGGCCGTGATCGATCGCGCGATAGAAGGTCGCGGAGTCGCGCAGCAGCTCCGCATCTTCGCGATCGAGATGGCCCATTTTCTCAACGATGTCGATTCGCTCCGGCGTATTCAGAACCTTGAAGAAAACCCCCGCGCTGCGAAGCCGCAGATACATCAGCGCAAAATCGATATCGTAATATCCGCCGGACGCGGCTTTGAGGGGATTTCGAGTTCCCTGTTCCCGCTCGAGCCGGAGCCGCATCTGCGCCAGTTCGGCCCGCGACCGCCCGTTCTGGCCGTAGCGGCGCCAGTCGATCTCCTGCAGTTCTCCGAGAAACCGCGTCGCGCGGTCCACGTCGCCGGCGACGGCGCGGGCCTTCATATAAGAGATCCCCTCCCAGGCCTCGGCGTGCTCGGCGAAGTAGTCTTTATACGCGCTTTCGGTTTGCACCAGGGCGCCCGCGCGGCCGTTCGGCCGCAGCCGGGAATCGATCGTGAAGACCACGCCGTCGCCCGTATACGCGCTGATGACGCCGATCATGCGCTCGGCCACGGCCGTCCAGAACAGAGTTTCGGAAGCGTCGCGGTCGGGGATAACGAAAACCAGATCGGCGTCTGATGCCAGGTCGAATTCGAGCATCCCCAGCCGCCCGAGCGCAACCACCATCATCTGATTCGTGGGCGCGTAGGTGGCGCTCACCGGTGGCGCGGTGTCGCTAGTCTCGGCCACGGCAATCTTATAGGCCGCGGAGATAATCGATTCCGCCAGTTCCGAGGTGCGTTTCAGCGTCTTGAACACCGGCGCGCGGTGGTAAACGCTGTCGCTCTGAATCCGAATCATCTGCCGGCGGAAGTAGCGCCGCAGGCCGTCGGGATCGTGAGGCGTCTCGAAGCCGGTACGTCCCTGCTTTGACTCGCACGCCGCCGCTACTTCGCGGAGCAGCTCCGTATGGCTGACGAGCTGGTCCGCGAAATACTGGCTGTGTTCGAAAACATCGAGGGTGCACCGCGCCAGTTCCGTGTTGGTTTCGAGCATATCGAGCCACGACGGATTCGCAACTACTTTTTCGAGAAAAGATTCGAAGCTCTCGCTGGTCGGGGAAGCGCGCCCCGCGGAACATCCCGGAGTTCACAATCAGCCGCATCGAACGCGGGCGACTTCTGCTCCAGATAGCGACGCAGATTTCCCGAGAGCACCTCGCGCCCGCTCCGGACGCGTGGCAGCGTCGGATTCGAGAGCGGGTTCCTCACGTTCCTCGGACGCGCTCGCGGGTTCCTGCGCGGGTACCGCCAGCCGGGAGTGAATTACGCGGTCGTACAGATCCTGCACGCTGGCGAAATGATGATCCAGTTCGCGTTCCAGAGTGCCGGCGCTGGGCAAGCCGGAAGTCCCACTCGGAGGCATCTTGCGGGCGAGGAGGTCGAGTTGTTCTTTTGACGAGGGCAAGGTGTGCGTCTGCCGATCTTCGTCAAACTGAAGACGGTGTTCGATATGCCGCATGAACTGATACGCGGAGGCGAGCCTCGCGTATTCGAGCGGCGAGAGAAGTTCCTTGTCGCGAAGCCGGGAAAGAGCAAGCAGAGTGCCGCCGTGCCGGACCCACGGCTCGCGGCCGCCATGCAGACGCTGCAGGCACTGGACGAGAAATTCGATATCGCGGATGCCGCCCTTCGCCAGCTTCACATCGGCCCCGGTGGATTTGCCGTGGCGCTGCTTCTCGCTGTAGTGCTTCTCGTGAATGCGGGCGCGCGTTTCGGAGACGGCTTCGACGGTCTCGGAAGTCGGTGGTCGTGTGGTAGATCAGCGGCTCGACAAACTCCAGCAGTTCACGCCCGGGCCGGTCGTCTCCCGCGGCGACTCGCGCTTTGATCAGCATCTGGAGCTCCCAGTCGCGCCCGCGCGATTCGTAATATTGCTTCGCGCCTTCCAGAGACTGGCAGACTTCGCCGAATCGTCCGTCAGGACGGAGCCGCAGGTCGACCCGATAACACATGCCCTCCGGCGTGTAGGTGGAGAGCATATCGGTCATCCGGTTGGCAGCCGCCTGAAAAAACTCGCCGGCCACCGCGGCCTCCCCGGAATAGACGAACATGAGGTCGATGTCGGAGCTGTAATTGAGCTCGCGGCCGCCGAGTTTGCCGAGCGCGATGATGGAGAACGCCGGTTCTTCAGTTGCCCGGGGAACTCCGCCCGAACCGCTCGCCAGGTCGCTTTCAGAGCCGCGTTCAGAATCGCGTCCGCAAGATTCGAAAGGTCTTCCGTCGTTTCCGAAACATCGGCAAAGCGAAGGGCGTCGCGGAGAACGATCCGAAGCAACTGCCGGCGGCGAAAGAGGGCCAGATCGACAGGCTGGGGTACGCCTTCGACCGGCAATGATTTCGCCAGCAGCTCTTCGTATTCCTCCGCCAGAAGACCGCGATGAAGTTCCCGGGCGCCGGCGATTTCGAGGAGCCATTCCGGGTACCGGATGACGGACTCGGAAAGAAAACGGCTCCAGGAAAAAATCGTGAGCGCGTAACGCAGGGCGGCCGGATCTTCGGCGATCTGCCGCGCGGCTTCCGGCTTTTCCGAAATCAGGCGATTGAGAAAGTGAAGGGACCCTTCCGGATTGGGCAGCGACGGCAGCAGCGCCGATACACTGCCGGCCGCAGCCGACGAAAGGCTTCCGAGATGGCTAAGTTCCGGGCGCGCACGAACAGGGTCGCGGAACTGGATCTCTTCGAGGAGATTCAGCACTGCTTTGATTATAGAGTCACTTACGCCTTCACGCGCTGAAAGACAGTACCAGGTCTTTTACTGCGAGCAGGCGAACAAACGAACCCATCTCCCCTACGCTCCGGCCCCCCTTCCCTCATTTTATTTCGCGCCGGAGTGACTATTCAGGAAGGTGAGAGTCAGCGCCCAAGCCTCGGCCGCCGCTTCGGCGTTGTATGATGCGCGCGCATCGCAAAAGAACCCGTGGTCCGCGAACGAAAATTCGACGTTGATCCAGGTCTTCTTCGCCGCCCGCATGCCGTCATTGACGGCCTTCACCTGATCCGGTCCGATGTGCGTATCGAGACCGCCCCAGAAGTAAAGCATCGGGGTGTTGATCTCGCCGAACCGGTCAAGCAGGCTGGGAAACATCGGATTGCCCGCAATTCCGCCACCGTAATAAGAGGTACTGCATGCGAGCGGGAGGGTCATCGCGGCCAGGCACGCCGTCCGCCCGCCCATGCAATAACCGATGGCGCTGGTCGAAAGGTCCGGAAAACCGCTGCTCTTCTTCAGCCATTCGAAGGCGGCCCGCATGTCGGCCGCAAGACCCTGGTCGGTCAGCGCCTGCATGTGGGGAATGACTGCCGGGAAGTCCGTGTAACCGGCTTCCAGTCCCGGCGCCGTCCGATGAAACAACTCAGGAGTGACGCACAGGTAGCCTTCGCGCGCAAACCGGTCGGCGACATCGCGCACGTGCGCATTCACCCCGAAGGCCTCTTGAAAGACGATCAACCCGCCGCGAGGGGTGCCCGACGGACGGGAGATGTAAGCCCGCATCGACGTGCCGTCTGTGACGGAAAGCGAGACATATTCGTTTTGATTGTTCATGGAATGTCTGCGGCGGGAGCCACAAACAGCTATATTACGGGTCTTTCGGCTTATTGTATAGATCCAACAGATAGAAGTGTCGTTAGTATGTGAGTTGTCCGGTCGAGTTAACACGTGATCTGTCCACTTGAGCGGTGGCGGGTAACGCTGGGTGGTGGACGAAGCCCAGCGATATTCAGCCGCCGAGATGGAGCGGATGATGAAGGTACAAGACGTGTTATTGAAGGCGATGGCGAAGAAGATCACCTGGTGTTCGGCGGCGGAAATCCTCGGGGTATGCGACAGGACGATGCGGCGGTGGCGGGACCGGATGGAAGAAGGGGGCTATGCGGGCCTGGCCGACCGGCGCAAGGGCAGGCCGAGCGCACAACGAGTACCGGTGGCCACGGTGGAAGAGGTGTTGCGACTGTATAGGGAAGAGTATTTCGACCTGAACATCCGGCATTTTCACGAGAAGCTGCAGGACAAGCATAAGATCCAGCTGAGCTACACGTGGGTGCAGAAGGCCTTGCAGGGAGCGGGACTGGTGGCGAAGCGGCACAAACGCGGGCCGCACCGGCGGAGGCGCCCCCGGCGCCCGATGCCCGGGATGCTGCTGCACATTGATGGCAGCAAACACCAATGGTTGAACGACGATCGGTGGCACGACCTGATCGTGATCCTCGATGATGCGACCAGCGAGATCTACTATGCGCAGCTGGTGGAAGAGGAATCGACACGGACGGTAATGGCGGGCCTGCGCGAGGTGATCGAGAACAAAGGTCTGTTTTGCGCTTTGTACAGCGATCGGGGAAGCCATTTCTTCGTCACGATGAAGGAGGGCGAGAAAGTGGACAAGCATCGCCCGACGCAGGTGGGACGGGCGATGAGGGAACTGGGAGTGCAGATGATAGCGGCTTACTCACCGCAGGCCCGCGGCCGGTCGGAGCGTAGTTTCGGGACCTGGCAAGGGCGCTTGCCGCAGGAGTTACGGCTGGCGGGAATCGCCACGGTGGAGGGGGCCAATGCCTTTCTGCGGGAACGGTATATCGGGGAGTTCAACGAGAAGTTCAGCGTAGCGCCGGCGGAGAAGGGCACGGCATTCCGGCGTACCAGCCGGAGCGACCTGAACTGGATCTTCACGGTACAGACGGAACGGGTGGTGGCCAAAGATAATACCGTCGCCATTGGGAATCGGCTGTGGCAGATCGACAAGACGCACTTTCGGAGTACTTTAGCCGGGACCACGGTGACGATCCACGAGCACCTGGACGAGACGGTCTCGATCCGCTTCGGCCCCCACGTGGTGGGCCGTTATGACCGGGAAGGAGTGAAACTGACCGGCAGCACAACTGCAAAGCGCCGTGGAAAAGGCGGGAGCATGGAAGCCGGGGAAAACCGAAAGCAGGTTTTCACCGGCTCCCACACTCCCTTGGAAATCCCGCAGGAACAGCGGGCTTCCCACTTTCCCACCGCGCCGACTACGATCTCTGCTGTTACCAAAGCAAAGATCAAACCCAACAAGGCGGCGGCCTGACGGCCGCATCGCTTTGTATCACAAACCGGACAGATCACTAATTATTAAAACCGGACAACTTGACTTGTTACCAACAGATCCAACAGATAGAAGTGCCTGACTAAACATCGCTGATCTCTTAGCAATTTTAGTTCCATTCTGTGCCCATCTGTACAATTCCTGTAAAATTTTTTGCGATTTCGCGCTTATAATGGCGGTGTGAGTATGCTATCTCCCAGACTGCAACTGAAGGTCGCGCAGAAGCAGATTCTGACTCCTGGGCTCGTACAGATGGTCACGGTCCTTCAGCTCAACCGGCTTGAACTGAAGGAGATGATCAATCAGGAGATCGTCGAAAATCCGGTGCTCGAAGAATCGCTCGAAGAGGGCGAGGAAATCACACCAGAGGAACTCCAGCCACTGCTCGAGGCGGAGCGGTCATCGGAACCGGCAGACCAGTCACTGCTCGATGCGGCCGATATCAAACTTGACGGCGATTCGCCGGAGGTGACGCGGAATACCGACGCCTATGCCGAAAGCGAAGCTCCGGCGGACGGGGTGGAACGCGATGCGTCGGACGCGGTCGAGACTTCCACAACCGATCCCTTCGACGAAATCGATTTCGGATCGTTTTTCGACGACTACCTCGATCCCGGCTATCGCAGTCCCGCGTCCGAATCCGTCGAGAAACCATCTTTTGAAACCTTTCTCTCCCAGCCCCAGACTCTGCCCGATTATCTGCGCTCACAGCTGAGCGTCGTTGTGCTGGACGACGAGACGCGCGATGCGGCCGAAGCGATCATCGGAAATCTCGACGAAGACGGTTATCTGACGGCGACGCTGGACGAAATGGGTCAGCAGGTCGACTGCGACCGGCCCGTAATGGAAACCGCGCTAAAAGCCGTCCAGTCGCTGGACCCGGCCGGCGTCGGCGCGCGCGATCTGAAGGAATGCCTGCTGCTTCAGATCGAAAGCGCGAACGGCAAGGGCGGCGTGGCCTGGAAAATCGTTTCGAACCACATGCGGCTGCTCGAGATGCGCCAGTTCAAGGAACTGGCGAAAGTTCTCGGGCGCCCTCAGGAACATATCGACATCGCGGTCGGCGTGATTCGGCGTCTGAATCCGCGTCCCGGGGTACGGTACTCGGGGGCCGGCGCGCGCACCGTCGAGCCGGACGTCTACTTCATCCGCGACGGCGAGGACTTTCTGATCCAGATGAATGACGACGAACTGCCTCAGTTACGTCTCAACGCGCAGTACCGCAAGATGCTCGATCGCGATCAGGGCGCTACAAAGGAAGTGCGGGATTACGTTCGCGAGCGCTATTCCTCGGCAATTCAGCTGATGAAGAACATCGAGCAGCGCAAGCACACGATTCTGCGGGTCTGCGAAGCGATCCGCCGCCGCCAGTATGAGTTCCTGACGAATGGAATCGACGCCCTGAAGCCGATGATGATCAAGGATGTGGCGGAAGAAGTCGGCGTGCATCCTTCGACCGTCAGTCGCGCCGTTGCCAACAAGTACGCGCACACGCCGCACGGCGTATACGAATTGCGCTACTTCTTCTCGGAAGCGGTGCAGGGACCGTCGGGCGGCGAAACACCGCTGTTGCTGTTGAAACGCAGAGTCAGAAAGATGATTGAGGAGGAGGACTCGAAGCGTCCGCTGACGGACGATCAGATTACCTCGCGACTGCAGTCCGAAGGCATCGACGTTACCCGGCGGACCGTGGCGAAGTATCGCGAGGATATGAAGATTCCGTCCACTCACCAGCGCCGGGTCCGCGATTGAAATGAAGGTAACTTACACGGGACGTCAGATCGATTTGTCGCCGGCGCAGTCGGAGAAGTTGACCGCCGGGTTCGCGAAGGTGGGGAAGTTGCTCGACAACGGGCGGGGCGAATCGGAAGCCCACGTGGTGCTTTCGCACGAGCGCCATCAGAATAACGTCGAGATCACGGTTCCGTACCACAACCACGAACTGGTCGGTGAAGGCTCCGACCCGGATCTTTTCTGCGCCATTCACTCCGCCGTTGATAAGCTCGAAAAGCAGGCGATACGCGTGCGCGGAAAGTGGCGGGACAGCAAGCGGACTCCGCGGAAAGAGACGGATGCCTCACTGGAGACGGGTTTTCCGAAATCCGAGGGCCAAACGTCATGAGCAGACTACGTGAAGGCGTCAGGTTCGAAGAGCCCGGCAAGTCAGAGAAAACACCGCAGTGAACCAGTAACGCGGCAGCCGGCCAGGGCAACGGCCGGTTCGGAACTCGTCGTGATCACCGGAATGAGCGGCTCCGGCAAGGGATCGGTGCTGCGTGCCCTTGAAGATCTCGGCTATTACGCGGTCGACAATCTTCCGATCGAATTAATCCCGACCTTCGCGGAGCTCGTTCGCGATTCCGCTTCGATCCACCGCGCGGCGCTCGTGGTCGACGTTCGTGAAGGCGACGCCTTGCGCAAATTTCCGGCGATCTTCCGCC
This sequence comes from Terriglobia bacterium, assembly GCA_963831795.1. GTDB lineage: Bacteria > Acidobacteriota > Terriglobia > Bryobacterales > Bryobacteraceae > BOG-234. The sequence continues at coordinate 108,596 of CAWHSB010000041.1, forward strand.
GGATCCGCAGCAGCCTCAATGTCCGGCTTCTGTTCATGGAGGCGGACGACGAATCGCTGATCCGGCGTTTCAGCGAGACCCGCAGGCCGCATCCGTTGAGCGGCGATCAACCGATCGGGCAGAGTATCAAAAGAGAGCGGGAGATGCTCGCACCGATCCGCGAGCTCTCCGACCTAAGCATCAATACGGCACGATTCAACGTCCACGACCTGCGCCACTTCATCCGGGAGCAGTTCCAGAGCGACAGCGAAGAATCGAAGATCCTGGTCCACGTCACCAGCTTCGGCTTCCGCCACGGGCTTCCGCCCAGCTGCGATCTCGTCTTCGACGTCCGCTTCTTGCCGAACCCGAACTACATCCCGAGGTTCAAGAAGCTGACGGGACGGAACCCCGGGGTCGCGAAGTATATCCGCTCGTTTCCCCAGACCGGCGAATTTATCCAGCGCATCACGGATCTTCTGATCTATCTGCTGCCGCACTACATCGCCGAGGGTAAAAGCTACCTGACGATCGGATTCGGATGCACCGGAGGACACCACCGGTCGGTGTTCATAGCCGATCAGATTCGCAAGGGTCTCTCAGCCGGCGGCTATCAGGCCAAGGTAACCCACCGGGACGCGAAAAAACCCGTCTGACATCGCTTTATTTCGTGATCAAGTCGCCGGTCGAAGCGCTTACGAACGCAACGAACCCACCCTTTTCCGAACCGAAAAGTATGTACCAGACGGGAGTGGGGAACCGGGCCGCGGCACCGAGAGACATGGTAACCGGCTTCTCGGCGTTATCTTTTTCCTTCAGCCAGTCGGCAGCCTTTGCCGCCGCCGTTTTATAAGCCGCGTCGGAATCGATCATGAAATCGCTGGTCTGAAAGGTCTCGACCGCAGTAGTAGGCCCCGCCCAGGCGTCGGTACCTTGAGCGGTAACACCCTTGCTGATGATCGGTAACTGATCGGCCACCGAGTAAACGTAAGTGCGGGCGGCGTGAAGTGAGGGAGATGCGAAAATCGCGGTCCAGACTCCCGCCTTGCCATCTGCGTTCTTGACGCCCGCGACCTCTCCGCTTTTCAAGCTGATCGGCAAGAGATCCGCCGCCCACATATGCGCCGGGGTATACATTTCATAGAAAGCCGTCTTGGCCGCAACCGGCTCGGGCGGCCCGGCGGGTTTCGCGGGCACTGCGGTGTCAGCCTTGGTCTCGGTCGTCTTCGCGGGCTCCGAAGAACAGGCCGCCAGACCAACGGCGGCGATTAAGAGAAAGGATTTCAGAAAATTCTTGTTCACGGTCCACGCTCCGGAGGAGCTGCTTGTCATTTCTTTCACGCTCAACATTTTATGCCAGTTGTGCGTGCGCTGGCGGCGTGATCGTCAACTCAACAGAATTATTATTTCTTGTTGTTGCCGCGAGGCTCGCTGGACGGAGGCACGATCCCCTTCGCACGAAGATAGACCGCCATGGTCCCGTACATTTCATTGTCGTGTATGACGTTAAAGTCCAGGATGCCGAACTTCGTTCGGTCGCGGCCGAACATCTTGCCCATCTCCAGTCCGGTCGCATCGGTCATGGCGTTATAAATCGGATCGCAATAATCCACCGACTCTTTGAGCAGCGCAACCGCATCCGCTTTCGAGGTTTTCGTCCCGTCCAGTTGCTTCGTCTCGCCTTTCGCCGAGGCGCACAGGGCGGCCTGAACCGTTGCGATGTGCGTCACCACTTCGCCAAAGGTACGGCTCTCCGGCGCCGGTTTGAAACTGTAATCCGCCTCGGGCATCTTTTCCGCGCCCTTGAGGACATTGTTCTTGATGTTGTTGTAATTTGCCTTCAAGTCGCTGGTGAGCGGGTTACTTTGGGCATAAACGGCGGAGACTCCCGCCGCGAACAAAAGCGACAGAACGGTTGATTTGATCATTTCATTTCCTCGGAATCAATTAAATCTTATCTCACCCGGAAAATCGATCTCTTACAAACAAAAACGGCGGAAGCGGAGGGTTCCTCCCTCCGCTTCCGCCGCATGGTCTGTTCAGCAGCTAGAACGAGAACCGGGCAACGATGGTGCCGTTGCGCGGCTGCGCGAGGGCCGTCGTGCTGGAGAACACCGTGCTGATGTAGCCGAAGCCTCCGGTCAAGGCGCCCGTGCCGGGTTGAACGTCGCTTTGGTGGTCGGATTCGTGGCGCTCGGATTGTTGTAGTAGGTACGGTTCAGGAAGTTCGAGAACTCAACGCGAAGGTTGAAGCTCATCCGCTCCTTGATGCGCCACGTGCGGCCGAGGTTGATGTTCTCACCCGGATGCCGCTGGTAGCGATAGTCGGTATAGAACGGCGCGCCGCCAAACTGACCGGGAGCCGGATTCACCCACGCCGCAGGATTCAGAACCGTCGTTCGGGTCGGATCGTAGCAGGCGCAGTTGAGGTTGGGAACAGTATAGAGTGGCACACCAGGCACGCGTTGGTAAGTGACGCCCTGGAACAACGCGTTGGCTGTGCTCGTTGTCGCGGCAGGGACCGGGATCGGAAGACCGCTCGAATAATTCAGCAGGGTTCCGACCTGCCAATCCTCGAGAATCCAGGACCCGACCTTACCCAGAGCTGCAATTTTTGGCAGCGAATAGCTGGCCGCAATCGTGAGAACCTGCGGTTGATCGAATACCGAAATCGACTTGCTGGACTGCGCAGCGAGAACAGTGTTGTTCACGTAGTTCGTCGGAGCTCCGAGCCGTTGGGAACCGTGGTGTTGGCATTCCCGTCAACCCCGACCTGAAGAGACTTCTGCCACGTGTATGTGGCTGTGCCGGTCAGACCATGAGAGAAGCGCTTGGTCAGCTTGGTCTGCAGCGAATCGTACCAGGTTTTGCCCAGAGGATCGCCCGAAGCCGGAATATTGGCAAACTGCGGAAACGGACGCAGCGACTGCCCCACGGTATTTGAGGTCGCAAAGCCTGCGTATGGAGCGCCAAGATTATATTGCGCCAGAGTGGCCGTTGGAACCTTGCTCAACTGGGTCGAGAGGAGCGTAACCGTGTTGGGATCGCTTAAGCTGAGACCGTGCGCTGCCAGGATCGACGGAGTGACCGCATTGATATCGAGCAGCGACGGCGCCTGCCACCAGACTCCGCGATTTGCCGACGTACGGAGACTTCGGCCACGAGATCTTTGCGTGATTTCGCGCTGAATACCGACGCTCCACTGGTTCTGCCGGGGCGGACGTCCCGGCGCCGGGATCAAAGAAGTTGACTCCCGGAACCACCTGGCCCCCGGTAAGGGACTGCGGAAGGTTCTGCGAAGGGAACGACGGAACCGCCACGGGGATTGGTCCTCCGAGGGTCATGACTGCCTGACCCAGGCCCTGCGAAGTGACACTGTTCGTGGCCAGAATTCCGGCCGCGTTCACACCTGTCGGGTTGATGCTGCTGGCGCCATAGATCAGACCCCATCCGGCACGGAGCACCGTCTTGTCATTGATCGAGTACGCCATACCGACGCGAGGACCAATGGCATAAGGATATGCATTCGCAAAGGTGCAGTTGCAGCTGCCTGGGCCGTTGCCCTGATAGAGGAACGCCCCTTTAACCCCCGGAATCACCTGGTTGTCCGCGTTCGGGAAGAAACTGACTGCGCGGTTGTGTTCCTCGTGGTAAGCCGTACCGTAGTCATATCGAACACCGTAATCGAGAGTCAGTTTACGATTTACTTTCCACGAGTCCTGGAGGAAGAAACCGAGCTGGACCTTGGACTGGCGGAAGTCCGCCACCTGCGCCAGGCTAAACTGATCGACCTGACCCAGCAGGAAACTGGCATACGGCAGACCTTGGGTTCCGCCGGATAACGTCGTCCCGACGAGACCCGGAACCCCCGTTTCGTTTCCGCTAAAAGTGTAGGCGCCGGCGGTGTTGGTGAAGGGCGTCTGCGGAACGGCCGACCAGTATCCGTCGAAACCACCTTTGAATGTGTGGCTGTTCCGAACCCAGGTCAAACTGGCGTTTCCGCCCGGCTTTTCCCAGTAGCTGTGTCCCTGTCCGGGAGGTCCCATGTTATAGGTGCCGCCGGCGGCGGTACAATCCGCAGTCTCGGAACACAGGCCGTTGAAGATCGGGAAATTGCGATTGAGAGTGGCTCCCGAGAGGCCGATCCCGACCGGCGGCGCAGCGGACGCGTTGTAATTGATATTCGGAGCGTCATCAAAGAAGTTGTTCTGCTGATATCCGGCGCCGATGTGAAGAAGAAGGGTGGGTGAAATCGTGTAATCGTAATTCAGGCGTTCCACATGGGAGTGGATGTAAGATCCCCGCGATTCGGTGATTGGCGAAGGCAGATCCTTCGGAGTTTCCGTAGATGGGCGACAAAGGGGCCACCGTACCGGTTTGCGACCAGTAGAAGGACAACTTGGCTTTGGAGCCGAGCACCTGGTCGATTTTCACCGAAGGAATCGTCGTGTGCCGAAGCGCCGGGTAGCTCGGAATGTAGTTGTCTTTCGTCGCGCCGGTCTGGGGGAGTGGGATCAGAGACTGAATGTTGAGCGCGATCGGATTGAGCTGGCTCGTCGGTATGATGTTGTTGGTATACGGTATACCTGTTCCCGGCTGAAAGATTTCGCCCACCAAGACCGGGGCGCCCGTTGCATCGACGACAGGTTTTCCGCCTGACGTCAGGACGACATTACCGGCGCTGCTATTCCGCCTGGCTGAAATCTCCGTTCCGGTACGCAAGGGTGGGTACCGTAATCGGAGTGTTATTGATAATCTGCGTCTCGCGGAACTGCTCGAAGCTGAAGAAAAAGAAGGTCTTGTCTTTTCCGTTGTACAGTTTCGGAATTATTACCGGTCCGCCGATGGTCCCACCGTAGTCGTTGCGGCGGGCGCGAGGCCGAATCAGGCCCGACTTTGTGCTGTCGGTCTGCGTCTGGCTGGTGAACGGCGTGCCTGCATTCAGCACTTCGTTGACGAAATAGTCGTACGCCGTTCCGTGGAACTGGTTCCCGCCCGATTTCATCGTGACGTTAAAGAATCCGCCACCCACCGCGCCGAATTCCGGCGCGAAGTTGCTGGTCTGAACCGCGACTTCCTGAATCGCATCGACGCCCGGCTGAGTCTGCGCCGCGGCGTAAGGAAAGCCGGCGTTGGTCGAATCCATGCCGTCCACGTGGTAGGCATAGGAGTTGCTTTGCGCGCCGTTGATCTTCACCTGCGAATTCGGAACATAATAGACACCCGGCACGACATTAAGTACGTTGTTCGGATTGCGGATACCGGAACTGCCGGCATTCGCGCTGCCCGTTCCCAGCATCGGGAGCTGGTCGAGACTCTGGACCTGAACGTTCTGGCTGACATCGCCCGTCTCGGTCTTAAGAAGACTACCCTCGGCGCTGACCGTGACAGACTCGGTCTCCGCGCCAATCTGAAGAGGAATGTCGACGCGCGCGACCTGAGCGGCCTCGACGGTGATGCCGGATCGAACGAATTTCTTGAATCCGGGTACTGTTACTGAAATCTCATAAGGTCCGACCGGCAGCTGCACCAGGGTGTAGTTTCCGGTATCGGTACTGACAGTGGGAAACAAGGCCCCGGTTTCGGTCTGTTTGGCCTGAATTTGAGCATTGGCAATTACGGCTCCTGTGGAATCGGTAACCGTGCCTGTTATTGTGCCGCGGTCGCTTTGCGCGAGTGCTGCGGACGCGAGCAGCAGCAAACATAACGATGTTTGTAGTAAACGCATAACCTCTTTCTGTCGCCCGCAAAATCGGGCGTTGTAAAGTTAAATAGACAGAGCGGTGGTAGAGCGACGCCGCCTCCCCGTCACATTTCTGAAACCCCTGTCTTGAGGAAGTTTATAAGAGCGGTTGGCCCGCTGTCAAACTTGATATTTCAGTCCTGATACGCGATAGCGGGAAAAAATGATAGGTTTAGGACTGTTTTAGCATCCTGACGCTACAAGCAGCGCCTTCTTTGTGGTATATCAGACGCTTCCTGAACTCCAGGCGCAAAAAAGCCCCGATCCTTGTCGGATCGGGGCTGGTTGGGTTGGGGGATTCGCGAACCGAAATCCCTGTTCAGAAGGTCAGGAGCACACGGCCCGCGGTAGCGGCCCGTAGTGCCCCCGGTTACTCAAAACGTGAAGCGGGCGATGAGCGTGCCCTGCCGCGGCGCCGAATAGAGCGCGCCGACGATGCCGTTGGACAGAATGCTGGGAGCCACGTTGGTCGCTTCAACAAGGTTGATCACACCGAAACCGCCGGTGAGATAGCCGCTTGAGTTGCGGGTGAGGCCGCCTGCCGGGTTGGTGGTGATCGGATTTCCGATCTGCGTCCGGTTGAATATATTCGTGAACTCGGCGCGAATCGAGAAAACCATGCTTTCTTTGATCCGGAAGTTGCGCCCGAAGTTGAAGTTCTCAGTGGGACGCCGCGCCTGCCGGTAGTTCGTGTAATACAGGTTCGTCGCTCCCGTCGGTCCCGGGCCGTACTGGCCGGGCGCCGGGTTTCTCCACGCCGCGGGGTTCAGGACCTGATCGAAGTAGGGGTTGATGCAGCCGCAGTTCGGATTCTTCAGGAAGAACGGCTGTCCCGTCGGAATCTGCTCGCTGGCGCCGAGGTTATTGGTAGCCGTTGAGGCCGGAGGCGCCAAAGGCAGACCGCTTCCATATGACAGCAATGCGCCGACTTGCCAGTCCTTCGTGAGGATGGTCAGGAACTTGTTGTCGAAGTACTTCTGTGTCTGATACAGGATGTTGGTCGTCCAGTAGAACGGTTGATCCGTCGACTGAATCGATTTGTTGGAGCTCGCAGGATTGTAGACATCTTCGCGTGTGAAAATCTGGGCCTTGGACCAGGTAAACGCGCTGTTAACCTGCAAACCCCTCGACATGCGCTTCGTAGCCTTCACCTGCATCGAATCGTACCAGGTTTTCCCTGTGGGCGAGTCGAGGACGGTTATTGTGCTGAATTGCGGGAACGGCCGCAAGGCGTTCAGCAGGGTATTCGAGGTAGCGTAACCCGGGTAAGGCGAAATGTTCCCCACTCGCGCGATAACCGCCGCGCTGCTGATCGGCTGACTGAGCAGCAGGTTGTCGGCGGAATTCGTATATGGATTCAAGCCATAGTGAGCGAAAGTTTGCGGAGAGACCTGATTGATCACTCCCAGTGGTCCCGGCCACCAGACGCCCCGATTGCCGACATAAGAAGCGTCAACCACAAAGTCTCGGCTGATTTCACGCTGAATCCCGACGCTGAACTGATTCTGGCGTGGCGGACGGGCGGCGTTCGGATCGATGAAGGTCAACCCGTTAAACCCGACGATCTGGCCGGGTAACGGGCTCTGGCCCGGACTGAAATTCGGCCACGCTGGCTGAGGAAGAAAATTCGGACTCGTATAGTTCACGAAGGCATTGGTCCCGACCGCGGTGCTGACGAGTTGCGCCTGTGAACTGGCGGGGATGTCCGGGGCGAAGCCGTAAGCGATACCCCAGCCGCCGCGAAGAACGGTTTTCTGGTCGAGCTGATACGCCACGCCCAGTCGCGGGCCGAAGGCATCCTTATAGGTCTTCATGAAGTTGCAGTTGCAGGTCTGCTGGAAGATCGGCGCGCCCACAATGCCTCCGACGGCCGGATTCGGGGTGTTGACGCCCAGATCGGCCGAGCGACCATACTGCTCCTCCGTCGGCGTGGCAAGATCCCACCGCAGTCCGTAGTCGATGGTCAGCTTGCGAGTTACCTTCCACGAATCCTGAGCAAAGACGGCCCATTGCGACTTGCCCATGCGGGGGCTCTGCACCGCATATTGAGTCGTCTGAATGGCGTCTCCCAGAAGGAAATTCGCGTAAAAATTACCCATCTGCTGGCCGCCGAGTCCCGCGGGTACGGTGTAGGGCAGCGCCGTAGCGCCCAGGTTCGTAGCCGCGCAGGTGGCCGATACCGAGCAACCGAAGTTCATACCGACGCCGGAGGGCGGTTGCGTGATATTCCCCTGGAACCAGACCTCGCTGCCAAACTTGAAGGTATGGCTGCCGTGGATCCAGGTGGTATTCAAATTAAAGGACGGCCGCAAGGTGGTTGTCCGGGTGTGGGCCAGAGCGTTCCCCATTTGCTGCATGCCGCCGAGGGTCGAAGCCGCCAGATTGGATACCGTACTCGTGATGGTCGGGAAATTATAGGAGACATCGCAACCGGAGATATCAATCGAGGCGCAATCGAACGTCCCGCCAAGCTTCGTGTAGGGTGACGTGTCTACAAAGAGAATCCGCGAATACCCCGCGCCTGCGTGAAGTAACAGGGTGGGAGTAATCGTGTAATCGTAATTGAGTCTCTCGGTGAGCGAGTGAATAAACGTTCCTCTCGCGCCGGTGATCAAATTGGGTAAACCATCGGCATTGCCGTTGGGGAAAGAGAATTGCGAGTCCGTCCCCGTCAACCCCCAGTAGAAGGATATTTTGCCCTTGGCGCCGAGAGCCTGATCGATTTTCAGGGACGGGAGCTTTGTCAAACGCTGCCCGAGGTTATAGCCATTGTAGTTTTGCGTCAAATTGCTGTTGCTGGGCGTCGGCATCAGGGCCTGAACGGCAGTCGCGAAAGGCGTGATCATCGAGGCCGGAATCATATTGTTCGTAAACGGCATCGCAGTGCTGCCGGTTCTCGTCGTAGGATTGTAAATCTCGTTTGCGAAGATCGGATGACCTTGCGAATCGAGTCCGATCGGAGCGCTGGGAACGCCAAGATTCGGATTGAAGTTAGCCCCCCCGTTGGGTGAGATCGATGAAAAATCGCCGGTGCGGTAAGCGTTTGCGGGAACCGTGTCGCTGAAAGTCAGCCCGGAGGTTTCACGAAACGCCTCGTAACTGAAAAAGAAGAAGGTCTTGTTGGTTCCGTTGTAAATTTTCGGGATGCGAACCGGGCCGCCGATCGTCCCGCCGAAATCGTTGCGTCTGTTTCTGGGGCGGTACTTCTCGCCCGATCCATTACTCGAAAAGGGATATCCGGCGTTCAGAAACTCGTTAACGAAATACTCGTACCCGCTGCCGTGGTATTGATTGGTGCCCGATTTCATCGTGACGTTAAACAGGCCGCCACCCGCCTGCCCGAATTCCGCGGCGTAGTTACTGGTTTGCACCGCGATTTCCTGAATCGCGTCCGAGCTGGGCTGGTTCTCCTGCAAAGCGTAATTTACCGTATGATTCGTGTTATCCAGACCTTCAATGCGATATGCGGCCGTGTTGGTGGGCGCGCCATTGACAATCATCACGAAGTTCGCGTTGTAGGACACGCCCGGAAGCATCACCATTGAGTTAAAGGGATTCCGGACACCGGAACTACCCGCTTGCGCGCCGCCGATGCCGAGTACCGGCAGATCCTGCAGCTGCTCAACGGTAACGTTGGTCGCCACATCGCCGGTTTCCGTCTTCAGCAGCGACGCCGCCGCACTTACGGTGACGGACTCGGTAGAGGCGCCGACATCCAGTGTGGCGTCTACGCGCAGAGTCTGTTGGGCGGCGAGAGCGAGTCCGCTGCGTGTGTACTTTTTGAAACCCGAAGCCGTGATTCCCACGGAATACGGACCGGGCTGTAAGTTGGGAGCGGTGTAAGTTCCGGTCCCCGTCGAAACCGTCGATATTGTTGTACCTGTATCTGTATTGGTTACTTCAACGCTGGCTCCCGCCACCACCGCGCCAGTGGCGTCGGTAACAGTACCTGTGATTGTCCCGTTGGCCGTCTGCGAAAAGGCGGCTATCGGGATGGCCAGCAAACAAAACGTAAACGCGAGTATGCGCATGCTTCTCCCCTCCTCTACTTCAGTTCAGACAGCGCTGTTGGTCCTCTAAGAATGAAATTCAATACACACAGAGCGTGCTGCTTTGAGCGCGCCTCCGTACGATCCAACACCGGATAAACCCCTGTCGGCTACGAAGCATATAACATCGAGATACCGGTGTCAAAGGTTATTTTGGGTTTGATCTATCAGTTCTGATCTATCAGGGTCTCACGAGCCGCTGAAGATTTTCCCCGGCCGGATTGAATGTCATTTGAATTAAGCGGATGTCGTTCGGGCCTCGCCGGGAGATAAGAGAGGCGCTATCGCATTCTGACTCTCATCCGCCGGCAGCCCGGAAGAAGCTGTACCGGCTGCCGACCTTTGATGTTTGACCCGGCCCTGCCGGATCCGTCGCTCAGAAGCGCAAGGGCCGCCGTGCGCGGCGCCAAAAAACGGAGGAACCCGCCCGTCCAGCCGCGTTTCGGCGGCCAGGACTTGCGCGTGTTCCTCAGAAATGTATCCGCGTGTTTGCCAGACACTTACCGCGCCAAAGGGAATGAAGAGACCGCGCAGCCGGTGTGGGGGCAGGCCTTCGGGGCTGCCGCCGGGCTTCCGCCCGGCGGGAACTTTACGTCAGTTTGTAGCGCCGGCGATCTTGTCGCCGGTGAACCTGTCAACCGCGTCTTCGACAAAGTGCCGTTCGAATGTCCTTGTTACGCGCCGTGTTTAGAACGTGAATCGGGCGATAATTGTGCCCTGCCGCGGCGCCGAGTAGAGAGCGCCCACATTGCCATTGGACAAGATGCTCGGCTGTGCTCCCACCGCCTCCACCAGGTTGATCACGCCGAACCCACCTGTCAGCTGACCCGCGGAATTGCGAGTAAGAGGGCCCGCCGGATTGGTCGTAGTTGGATTGCCGATCTGCGTCTGATTGAAGATATTGGTGAACTCGGCGCGGATCGAAAACACCATGCTTTCTTTAATCCGGAAGTTACGGCCGATATTGAAGTTTTCCTGCGGGCGCCGCGCCTGGCGGTAGTTAGTGTAATAGAGAGTCGTCGGGCCGGGGCCATAAGTGCCGGAAGCCGGATTCGTCCACGCGGCCGGGTTCAGAACCTGATCCACGTACGGATTAATACAGCCACAGTTGAGATCCTTCGTAAAGAACGGTTTCCCCGTCGGCACCTGCTCGCTCGTACCGAGATTATTGGTCGCGGTCGAAGCGGGCGGCAGCAACGGCAAGCCGCTGCCGATCTCGATCAATGCGCCGAACTGCCAGTCTTTGGTAAGGAACGCCAGAAACCGATTGCCGAACCACTTCTGGGTTTGATAGAGGACGTTCGTCGTCCAATAAAACGGCTGATCCGTCGCCTGAATCGATTTCCCCGAGCTGTCCGGATTGAAAATATCTTCGCGGGTAAAGACGGAAGCCTTCGACCATGTGAAGGCGCTGTTCACCTGCAGGCCGTGGGACATGCGCTTCGTCGCTTTGACCTGGAGAGAATCGTACCAGGTCTTGCCGGTCGGCGAGTCCTCCACCAGAATCGTACTGAATTGGGGAAAGGGCCGCAAGGCATTGAGCAGCGTGTTGGAAGTCGCGTAGCCCGGGTAAGGCAGGATGTGCCCCACTCTCGCGATTACGGCGGCGCTGCTGAGCGGCTGGCTCAGCAGCAGGTTATCGGCCGCGTTCGTGTAAGGATGCAACCCGTAAGCGGCGAACGTTTCCGGCGTAACCTGATTCAGCAGTCCCAGCGGTCCGGGCCACCACACGCCACGGTTGGCGACGTAAGAGGCGTCGATCACGAAGTCGCGGCTCAATTCACGCTGAATGCCGACGCTCCACTGGTTCTGCCGCGGCGGACGGGCAGCGTTCGGATCGATGAAGCTCAGCCCCGTAAATCCGACGATCTGGCCCGGTAGCGGGCTCTGGCCCGGATCGAAATTGGGCCAGACCGGCTGCGGAAGGAAACCCGGGGTCGTGTAGTTGACGAACGCATTTGTGCCCACAGCCGAGCTGACAAGACGTGCCTGGGAACTGGCCCCGATGTCAGGGGGGACGCCATATGCGAGGCCCCAACCTCCGCGGAGAACCGTTTTCTGGTCGATCTGATAAGCAATACCGAGCCGTGGACCGAAGGCCCCGTAATAAGTCTGCATAAAGTCGCATCCACAGGTTGCCCTGAAGATCGGCGCCCCGGAACGGTCCCCAACGGCGGGATTTGGTTCATTTACGCCGAGATTGGCGGAGCGGCCATACTGTTCATGCGTGGGCGTCGCGAGATCCCAGCGCAAACCGTAATTAATCGTGAGCCTCCGCGTCGCTTTCCAGGCATCCTGCGCAAAAAAGCCCCACTGCGATTTGCCCATGCGCGGCTCCTGCACCGCATACTGAGTGGTCGTGATCGCGTCCCCCAGCAGAAAATTCGCGTAGTAGTTACCCATTTGCTGGCCTCCCAGCCCCGAAGGAACCGTGTATGGCTCGGCCGTCGCGCCAAAATTAGTGGTTGACCCGAATGTTAATCCCACTCCGGATGGCGGCTCCGTAATATTCCCCTGGAACCAGACTTCCCCGCCGAACTTATACGTGTGGTTACCCCGGATCCAGGTCGCATTTGCGTTAAACGACGGGCGAAGGGTGATCGTTCTCGTGTGAGCGAGAGCGTTTCCCATTTGCTGCATCCCGCCCAAAGTCGATGCGGCGAGCGTGGACCGCGTCGACGTGATGGTGGGGAAGTTGTATGCCACATCGCAGCCCTCCAGATGAATGCTTGCGCAATCGAACGTGTTGCCCTTTTTCGTGTAAGGCGCCGTGTCCACGAAGAGAGTGCGCGAATACCCGGCGCCAAGATGCAGTAACAGTGTGGGCGTGACGGCGTGATCGTAGTTGAGTCTTTCGGTCAGGGAATGGATAAACGTGCCGCGAGCCGCCGAAATGATATCGGGTAAGCCGTCCGCCCCTCCGTTTGGAGTGGAGTATTGTGAATCCGTGCCGGTCAGGCCCCAGTAGAAAGACAGTTTGCCTTTGCCGCCGATGGTCTGATCGATCTTGACCGACGGTAACTTCGTAGTGCGCTGCCCGTCGTTATGGCCGTTGTAGTTATTGATCAGATTGCCGTTGTCCGGCTCGGGTATCAACGCCTGCACGGCGCTGGCGAAAGGCGTGATCATCGATACCGGGATCATGTTGTTCGCAAACGGCATCGCGGTGTTGCCGACTCGCGTCGTGGGATTGAAAATCTCGTTGGCGAAGATCGGATGACCCTGCGAATCGACCCCGATCTGACCCCTGGGGACGCCAAGGTCTGGATTGAAGTTAGCGCCGCCGTTGGTTGAAATCGCGGAGAAATCGCCGGTGCGATATGCGGCGGTGGGAACCGTATTACTGGGGTTTATACCCTGCGATTCCAGATACTCTTCATAACTGAAAAAGAAAAAGGTCTTGTTTGTTCCGTTATAGACCTTCGGAATTCTGATCGGTCCTCCCAATGTCCCGCCGAAATCGTTGCGCCGGTTCACCGGCCGTAACTTACCACCCGTTCCATTGCTGGAGAACGGGAACCCGGCGTTAAGCGCCTCGTTGACGAAGTACTCGTAACCGCTCCCGTGGTATTGGTTGGTTCCCGATTTCATCGTGACGTTGAACAGCCCCCCGCCCGCTTGTCCGTATTCCGCGGCGTAGTTACTCGTCTGTACCGCGACTTCCTGAATCGCATCGGCGCTTGGCTGATTTTCCTGCAGCGCATAACTCACCGTGTGATTCGTGTTATCCATACCTTCCACGCGATAGGCCGCCGTATTACTCGGCGCCCCGTTCACGATCATCGTGAAGTTCGCGTTATAGGCCACCCCGGGAAGCATCACCATCGAGTTATACGGATTGCGTACCCCTGAACTGCCGGCCTGGGCGCCGCCGATACCCAGCACCGGCAGGTCCTGCAACTGTTCGAGGGTGACATTGGTTGCAGCATCGCCAGTCTCGGTCTTGAGCAGTGTAGCCTCCGCGCTGATGGTGATCGATTCGGTGGATTCGCCTACCTGGAGCGTGGCGTCCACCCGAAGCGTCTGTGCCGCGGCGAGTGCCAGACCGTTCCGCGTGTATTTCTTGAAGCCGGCGGAAGTTATGCCAACTGCGTAAGGACCAGGCTGTAAGTTGGGGGCGGTGTAGTTCCCCGTACCTGTGGATACGGTAGAATGCGCCGTCCCGGTATCTGTATTGGTAACAGTAACTGCCGCGCCCGCAACCAGCGCGCCGGTGGAATCTGTAATCGTTCCGGTAATTGTCCCGTTCGCCGTCTGTGAGAACGCGGCAACGGGAAGTGAGAGCAGACAAAGCCCAAACGCAATTGTGCGCATACTTCCTCCGTGGATGTTATTCGGCAACGGATAGTGTTGTGGATGACAAAGATCCAGATACACGCCAGCGGCGCTGATTTCGCGCACACTGCATGAATGTTAACGTCCGTTAACCCTATCGGGATCGAAGTTTATTACACGGGTTTATCGGTGTCAAAGGTCTTTTTGATTCTTTTTTTATGTTTTGATATTTTTGATACTAAATTGTCAACGAAAGCTTTCTATAGTTACTAACTATTCGGCGTGAAGGTTTCTATTATGCCCGCACACTTAGTCGAAAGTTATAGCTGACCCTGGAGCTCTGTCTTGTGGGAATGAATTCATTGTATCGCCGGATCTCTTTCCGCTTCGATCGCGGGCATCGGGAAAACAAATCGGATCGTCCCCGACGGAAGCGGCGGAACGCGAAAGCGTGCTCCGAATCGAAGGCCTCTATTCGTCCGCTGGATTCAGTCGACCCGTTGACACCGGATTCAGTTCGCCCGGTCCTCGTTTTCAATCGCCGCTGGCGGGGAAGAGTTGTTAGGATATCTCTGGAGTTGTACACGATGAGAGTTGTAGACAAAGAGCAGTAGACACAACGCATCAGCGGGGCTTTTGCTGTTGAGCGATCCACGAAGAATCGTAATGTTTGCCCGTTTCGTTGCACAAAGGTCTGGATGCCGCATTCTCGCGGTGGCCTGCCGCTGGGCAGTCGTTTTTTCGGGATCCGAGCCTCCGCGACCGGCGTACGCCCGGTGGGCGTATGATTATTTCGCGGGCGAAAGTTCCTTATGAACGGGATCGTTGCCGGCGGAATCGGAATCGGCGGCGGGTCCAGCGGTCTGGACCGTGCAGCGGCGAAGGCCGGTGCGGCCGTTTACCGATCGACAGAGAAGAATTCAAAACGAAACTCAAACGAGGAAAAGACATAAATGGCAAGCAACAGAGGTTTGGCATACATGGGACCGGGGAAGGTCGAGGTTCAGACCATCGACTACCCCAAACTGGCCCTCGGAAGTCGTAAATGCGACCATGGCGTGATCCTGAAGATCGTTTCCACGAATATCTGCGGAAGCGATCAGCACATGGTCAGAGGGCGCACCACCGCGCCGCACGGTCTGATTCTCGGTCACGAGATCACCGGTGAAGTCATCGAAGCCGGAAGGGACGTCGAGTTCATCAAAGTCGGCGATCTCTGCTCCGTTCCGTTTAATATTGCCTGCGGACGCTGCCGCAACTGTAAGGAAGGCAAGACGGGCATCTGCCTGAACGTGAATCCCGCTCGTCCGGGCGCGGCGTATGGATACGTCGACATGGGCGGCTGGGTCGGCGGCCAGGCGGAATACGTCATGGTTCCCTACGCGGACTGGAACCTCCTGAAGTTCCCCAACAAAGATAAGGCGATGGCGAAGATCAAAAGTCTTACCTGCCTCTCCGACATCTTCCCCACCGGCTATCACGGCGCCGTCACTGCGGGCGTTGGACCGGGCTCCACGGTTTACATTGCCGGCGCCGGTCCGGTTGGCCTCGGAGCAGCCGCGGCCTGCCAGCTTCTCGGCGCGGCTGTCGTAATCGTGGGCGACCTTATCCCCGAGCGTCTCGCACACGCGAAGAGCATCGGTTGTGAAGTGGTTGATGTTTCGAAAGACGCGTCGGTAGGCGAACAGCTCGAACAGATCCTGGGCGTTCCCGAAGTGGATTGCGGCGTCGATTGCGTCGGCTTCGAAGCCCGCGGCCACGGCCACACGGGCGCCACGAAAGAAGCGCCGGCAACCGTGCTGAATTCACTGATGACGATCACCCGCGCGGGCGGCGGCATCGGCATCCCCGGTCTCTACGTGACGGACGACCCCGGCGGGATCGACGACGCGGCCAAGACCGGCAACCTCAGCATCCGCATCGGCCTTGGCTGGGCGAAGTCCCACTACTTCTTCACCGGTCAGTGCCCGGTCATGAAGTACAACCGTTACCTCATGATGGCGATCCTCAACGACAAGATTGACGTCGGCAAGGCCGTCAACGTGAAGGTGATCACTCTCGACGAAGGCCCGCAGGGTTACAAGGACTTCGACAAGGGCGCCGCCACGAAGTACGTGATCGATCCTCACGGATCGCTCAAGAAGTAAGCCTGGTATTCCGAGCCGCGACCGGAAGGGAGCGTCTGTTCGGGGGCGGATCCCGCGAGGGCTCCGCCCTTTTTATTTGCGAATCGTGCACTCGACAAGGATCAAATTTCAGTCTTCCTGTTTGAGGATGTCTGGCACAGACGGCTCGCGATTGTGCATATATTGGAGTACTCTTGCGAGAAGAAGTCCGAGCAGCAAAGAGCCTGCGACGAACCATCGCGGCCATGGGGTAGCCGCAATGGCGATGACCCATAAGGTTGCGGTGCAGGCCCACCCCGGGTGCCCAGGATTCCAGGTTTCTTTTCGAGGGCGCTCGGCTTTGCGTTGGAGATGCGAGTCCAGCGGACAGATTTACTGCGCCTGCGTGGATGGCCTTGTCCTGGCAATATGGTTTTACTTTTATTTGGTGGCGGCGCTCGCCAGTACGTAAGGCCCTTCCGGCAGCACCGCGATCGTGGCGCCGCGAGGAAGCCCGTCGAGCATTGCGTTTAACGCTTCCTCTGGAGTCGCGTAAGCCTGGCCCCACAGAGCCGGATAATAATCCGCCGGCAACCCAGGGACGTAGTAAAGCACATCCGCGCGCCTCGTGACCAGAGCCAGTTTCTCGAGCTGCCACTGATCCACCAGTACAGGTGCGCCGCTGATCCGATCCAGAAATTCCTGATCTGAGATGCCTTCCCGCAGCATCTCCGCAAACTCCCGCGAGCCGGTTCCCTCATTGCACGCCGAGAGCAGAAGGATCTTCCCCCCCTGCTTAACAATCTTCCCCGCGGCCGTAATCCCCTTGATCGCCTGATAAAACGTCTGGTCGAGCGGATACCCGGCGGCCGAAGTGATAACCGCGTCAACCGGTTCGTCCAGCTCATGCATCATCGCCGCAGATACGAAGCGCATCGCGTCTGCATGGGTCTTTTCGGGCTCTCCCGCAAACACACCCGAAATGCAGCGGTCGCGCGTGAGCGCCACATCGAGCATGAAATCGTGCCGCGCCATCCGCGCAATCTCGAGAAGCTCGGCATGGACAGTATTACCCTCGACCGAGCCCTCCACCGCTTTGGGATCGCGCATGAACCGCGGGCTGTGGATGGATTTGATCGTGTCCTGATACGCGACGCCGGGCGCGATCAGTTTCCGCCCTCCGGAGAAGCCGAGCATCAGATGCGGCTCGATCAAGCCGCAGGTAATATGCAGATCGGCCACCATAAACCGCTCGTCGATGGCGACGGGCGTTCCGGCGCGCGTGGTTCCCAGCCGCCGGTGCTCCTGCAACTCGCGGGCGCGATGATTCACCACCCGGTAGCGGCTTTTCACAGCGGGCGAGAGAATCTCGGCAATCTCGTCCTCGGTCGCGGGACGGTGGAGGCCGGTCGCGATCAGAATCGTGATTCCGTCACGCGAAATGCCCGCGCGCTCGAGGCGTTCGAGCAGCGGCGGCAGCATGACCGGATAAGGAACCGGCCGCGTGATATCGCAAACCGAAATGGCCGCGGTCGATTTGCCGCGCGCCATTTCTGCGAGAGGCGTTCCGAAAGCGGGGTCGTCGAGTGCTCGTCCGATCGCAGCCGGAGCGTCGGCGAGAGCCGCCGCCGACCGGGCTTCGAGCACGCGCCAGTCATAGCCGGACGGTAAATCCAGATCGAGAACGCCGCGCCCGAATGCAAGCTGAACAGCCATATTCGTATGGTGACATGATCGCGCACTTAAGAAGTGCATCGTGGGGGTAACGGCGGGGTGGCCCCGCGCGCCGATAAAGGTTGGATACAATCTTCAGGGGATAAATAGTGGCCCGTCCGGGAACTGCGTCCCAACGCCGCTCGTCCGCAGGGCATTTTGTAATTTTCGAACCAAGGAGTAGGATCTGAGAATGATAACGACAAGACGCAGCTTTCTGGCGGCAGCCGGCGCGGCCGGCGCCATCGCTCCGTTTATCAAGGCCGAAGACAAATCCGGATCGAAGAACCCGATCATCGGAGAGGGCGACTACAAGTACGAATGCATTCATGACTGGGGCGAATTGCCCTCCAACATCAAGTACGGAAACACGCACAGCGTCGCGGAAGATGCGCAGGGCCACATCTACATCCACCACACTGTCTACGAAGACAGTCAGAGTCCGGACAGCGTCGTGGTCTTCGATCAGAAGGGCAAGTTCGTGCGCTCCTTCGGCGGCATGTTCCGCGGCGGCGCGCACGGCATGCACCTCAGCAAGGAAGGCAAAACCGAATATCTGTACTTCTGCGACGAGAAGCACGGCATCATCACCAAGCGCACGCTGAAGGGCGAAGAAGTCTGGACGATGGGGTATCCGCAGGACTCGCCGATTTACGCAAAGGGAATCGGCGTCAAAGGGCCAGGCGGAGCGGCAGGCCTGAACTACCGGCCTACGAATTTCGCCATCGCTCCAAACGGTGATTTCTGGGTGGGTGATGGTTACGGTTCGTACTACATGTTCCACTACTCGGTTGCCAGCCCGACGGCTTATCCCAAGCTCGTAAACACTTTCGGCGGTCCGGCTCCGATCATTGCAGCCGCGGCGCGCGGCGGCGGTGGCGGCCGAGGGGCGGGGGCGCCAGGCGGCGGAAGAGCGGAAGCCGCTCCGGCAGCGGGCGCGCCACCGGCCGGCGCTCGAGGCGGCGGTGGGGGACGCGGACCCCGGCCCCCGGCGCCGATCGATCAGATGAACAACCCGCACGGCAACATGGTCGACCTGCGCGATCCCGCGAAGCCGATTCTGCTCGTCGCCGATCGCGGTCACGGCCGCATCGTGCGCTACACGCTCGACGACAAGCCGATCGATATTATCGAAGACCCCAAACAGCGGCAACCTTGCCACTTCAATGAACTCAAGGGCAATGTAGTGGTTCCCGATCTCTCGGGTCCGGTACATATCCTCGACAAAGACAACAAGTTCGTCGCGAGCATCGGCAAGGGCGAGGGCAATCCGCCGCGCACCACCACCGATCGCAGCAAGTTTGTCCCGGGCCAGTTCGTAGCTCCGCACGGCGCGATTTTCGATCATAACGGCAACATCTTTGTGGTGGAGTGGGTCGAAATCGGCCGCGTCACCAAGTTACGGAAGGTTGCCTAGTTCGCATGTTTCCGGAACTCGCTGCAGAGTTTTTTGGAACATTAGTCCTCATTCTCTTCGGAAATGGAGTTGTTGCCATGGTCGTGCTGTTCGGCCATGGCATTCCGGGAGAGATCGTCAATGGCGGATACAGCAACATTAATTTTGCCTTCGGGATCGGTGTCACCATGGGAATTTATATTGCGGGCCGTATCTCCGGCGCGCACCTGAATCCCGCGGTGACCCTGGCGCTGGCGGTCTTTCGCGGCTTCTCCTGGATCAAGGTGATTCCCTATTCACTGGCGCAGACTGCGGGAGCCTTTTGCGCTTCCGCGATCGTGTTCTGGGATTACCATCTCCAGTTCCTGAAGGTCGACCCGAATCTGGACCATACGGCGGGGGTTTTCACCACGTTCCCCGCTTTTCCGGACGTCTTGTCAGCCGGTCTGGTGGATCAGACCATAGGTACGGCGATCCTGGTGTTTCTGATCTTTGCCCTCATCGATGAGCGCAATCAGCCTCCGGCCAACCTGACGCCGATTCTGATCGGAACCATCGTGGTCGGCATCGGAATGGCGTTCGGCGGCATGCACGGATATGCCATCAATCCCGCGCGTGATTTCGGACCGCGTTTGTTTACCGTCGTTGCAGGTTTCAAGAACAACGGCCTGACCAGCGGCCCGGCGGTATTCTGGGTGCCGATCGTGGGACCGTTGTTGGGAGGAGTTATCGGCGCGGCCGCTTACGATTTCGGCGTGCGCAGGTTCCTGCCTGCCTCGATCAAAACCGCGGCCACGGCATAAGATTTCCGCTTCCGTCGAACTGCAAAGCAAAGGAAGGCCCGGCGATTTCCATCGCCGGGCCTTTTATTTCGGCGGCCAGATTCTCGCTGACGACCATCTCGCCGAGGTCGAGAGTGCTGCGAATCCAGCCTACCGTGACGTCGCTGTCGTCGAACTTTCCGACCGTCTTGAACAACAGATCGAGGCATTCGCGATCCGAGGGAAAATGCAGCGGCGTGCGGACGGCGGCGAGCGAGCCGGATGTCCTGGCATTCGTGCGGCCCGCCGCGACGTCGACCTTTTCCAGCAGGCGATCGTGAATCACGTCGGCAAGCCCGATCCCCACGGCGTTCCCGTAACTCAGATCGGAAAGGCTGCGGATAAAGATCCGCTGAACGGCAGGCGTATTCGGCCAGGGGTTGTACTCGCCGTGAACGCCGCGGTTCACGACCTTCAGATCCATGCCGGTGCCGCTGATGTTCTTGCCGATCTCGTCGACGATCAGGACATCGAGCGCGGGGACCGGTAAGCGTCCCATCCACGACTTAACGAGCGCCAGCAAATCGACTTCACGTTCAATCAATCCGGAAGCCGGGAGCGCCGTCAATTGGGCCGTGTCGTGATAAGCATCTTCCAGAATCGCGAGGCCGCCAAGAACTTTCCCGGTATCGAGCAGGTAGCCGGCGACCGAACGGATCACCGCCGTCATGCCCAGCGACCGGGCATGCCCGTGGCACGATTTGGCGCCCTCGATCTTGCCCAGACCGAGCGCCATCATCTTGCTTACTCCGCTTTCGATCGCACCTGCGAAGCTGGTATGCCATTTGACGCGGTTGATGAAGAAGACGCCGTCGCTCTCCCATGCGTCTTTTCCGGCGAAGACTTCAATTCCCTGCCCCGTCCGGCCGAGCGAAATGACATCGAAGCTGCTGACAACCGGGCACCCCATTGACGCCTCATCGACGCCATAATGCGCCAGCACGTCCGCCTGGCCCTGCGCCGTCGCGGCGCCGTGGCTGCCCATTGCCGGGAACAGGAACGGCTGTGCCCCGTGAGATCGAAACGAATCAACGACGGCTCGGACAATTTGCGCGAGATTCGCGATTCCGCGGCTGCCCACGCCAATGGCGATCCGCGTGCCCGGCCGAACTTGCGCGGCGATGGGCGCCAGTTCGCGTTGTACGACGCCGGCGACATCCTTCAACGCCCGATGAGGAAAGTGCTGCCGAACCGGAATCAACATACTCCTCCATCTTAGGGATAGACTTCTGTTATGCAAGGACTCGGACGCGGGTTTTCAGTGGATGATGTGCTTCCCGCCAGCACTCCAGTTCTGACCGAATCGCTGACCAAACACGTTGTGAAAAGGTTCAGGCGCGAGGTTCTGGCGATTCCTGAGGCGGAAAAGCCCGTCATCAACTCCATGGCGGGCGTGGAGCACTACATTAATCGATGCCATCCTCTGATCGATTCTGTCGGCACAGCATTCAGCCAGCACCGGCCGCTGATACTCTCACCCGATTCCATCTGGCTGGTTATCGAACAGGGGTTCGCTCATCATGTAGCGGAGAATGCGGAGACGCTGCGCCATCGTCT
This sequence comes from Terriglobia bacterium, assembly GCA_963831795.1. Classification (GTDB taxonomy): domain Bacteria; phylum Acidobacteriota; class Terriglobia; order Bryobacterales; family Bryobacteraceae; genus BOG-234. The sequence continues at coordinate 130,234 of CAWHSB010000041.1, forward strand.
GGTTCGGCATCAAGGGTCGCGTGAACTGATGACGGGTCTCCGAGAGCTGAGTCTTCAGGGATTTGAACTTGCAATATCCGATATCTCGGACCAAATTTGTGCCGCCACCGATCCAGTCCTCCACGAGACTCTGATCTGCGACTTTTCCACCACGACGCCAGCCGTTCGGACAGCCAGTGAAGTCGTATTGATGGACTGTTATTCGAGTTACTTCACCTACAACATGATGGCAGTCTGTGGCATACCGAAAATCACCTTACTGGGATCGCTGGATGACTGGAAGCGAATCCGCGCCAGGATCGAGGTGATCGAAACGTTCGGCCTCGAATGGTGGATCGCTCGTGTGCGACCGATCCTGGACGAGTTCGTAAGAACTGCCGCAGGCAATCCCAACCAGAAATTCTGGCAGGCGATTTATAAGCCCAGGCAGGCTTATGGGACAGAAACAGTTACGGGCTGGATTGCCGATCTGTTCCCGTACCTGGGCGATTCTCCGGAGCGCAGCCGGAATCACGTCTTCCAGCATGAGCGCCATGAGTGGGCGATCCCTGTGAAAAGCGGCGTTAAGACGGGATGGGGAGCAAGAACCGGGAGCTGAAAAGGGTGTAGCGCCGAAGAGCTTTCCCAGCCGGCCTATCCAGCGTACCGGTTAAGTTGAGTTCTCCGGCCGGCTCCAGCATCGGAATCGACCTGGTTGCGGGCTTCTTCGCCGTCGAGCAGGATCCGGACGATCTGGCGTTGTCGCCCGTCATCAGCTGGGCCGTAACCGAGCCGAGGCCTGAAAAACCCGTGACGGTTTGGGGGTAGCTTCCGCTACCAGTTGACCATCGCTTCCGCGAACAGGCGCGCGAGTTCCTCCGGACCGGCCGGACGAGGCGACAACTTCGTCACCCGGTGCTGCGGGAGCGTGCCTTCCACGAGCGCCGGGATATCGGAGATCGCGTAGCCGAGTTCATGCAAGCCGTTCGGAATTCGCAGGTCCTGCATGATCCCGACGAGGCAGTCCGACAGGATTTTCCCGGCGTCTTCATTTCGCGCCCGATCCACTTTCGCGCCGAGAACTTCGGCGGCTTTGAGATGGCGTTCGGGGTTCGCGGACGCGGTGTAGCGGAACACCGCTGGAGCGTTGACGATCACCGAGACTCCGTGCGGGATCATGGCATGGTCCACCGTTTCGTAACCTGGCGCTCGGTAGCTTCGCACCAGACCCGCTACCGGATAAGACATGCCGTGGGGCAGATGCACGCCCGCATTTCCGAACCCAATTCCCGCGTACGATGCCGCGAGCAGCATTGAGCCTCTGGCCTCGTCGTCGGAGGGATCGGCAACAGCTCGGCGCAGGTACTTCGCGGTCAGCCGAAGCGCCTCCATGCTCCACAGGTCGCTGATCGGGTTTGAACCCTGATAGGCGGGACGAAGGATCGGCCGATCGGGACGGGGCCGGTCGGTGAAGGGTAGAGCGGTCCACGATTCGACCGCGTGGCAGAGGACGTCGAGCCCCGACGATGCCGCGACGGCCGGCGGAAGAGTGCGGGTGTTGTCCGGATCGACGATGCCGAGTGTCGGCTTGAGGCGGCGGTGGGCGATCCCGGTCTTGGCGCGCAGGGGTTTGTAGTCGAAGATCGAAACGCCCGTGGTTTCGCTGCCGGTGCCGGCGGTGGTTGGGATCGCGATCAGGGGCTTCACCGGGCCGGGCACGGGCTTGCCTTTTCCGATCGGCGGATTCACGTAGTCGAGAAAGTCCGCGGGCCAGCAACTGTAGAGGTTGGCCGCCTTTGCCGTATCGATCGTCGAGCCGCCGCCAACGGCGACGAAAGCATCGTAGTCGCCCGCTGTGGCAAACCGGATTGCCTCCTGCAAAGATTCCTCGGTCGGCTCGACTCTTACCTTGTCGAAAACGGCAAAACGAATCTTGTTGTGCTCCAGCGACTCGAGCGCGGTTATCACGGGTGGCAGCCCGCGCAGGTTGGGATCGGTAAAGAGCAAAGCGTGGCGTGCTCCGAGATCGGCGAGGTCCGCGCCGATCTCGCGCGTTGCGCCGGCGCCGAACCGAATTGCGGAAGCGGCTGTTTCGAATGCGTATTCATGAAGCATGGTGTTGTCAGGGTATATACTCTCAAACCACAGAGATGAAAAAGATCGCCCTCTCATTACTTCTTCTGTCGGGATGCCTTTGGGCGGCCGATGTCTGGCAAACGAAGCCGTTCACTGAATGGACCGACAAAGATCTCCAGAAGATCATAAACAATTCGCCGTGGGCTCATTCGTTTACTTTGCCTACAGGCGGGGGTCCCGCCGACTTCGATAGCGGGGGCGGCGGCGGGGGTCGCGGCGGGCGTGGCGGCGGAGGCGCGGATCAGGATTCGGCGCCCGCCCCGATCAGCGAAACCAGCGGACGTTCGGGCCGCGGCGGCGGAAGCGGCGGACCGCCGGTGCCGTCATCGGCCGGCGGAGTGTCGCTCGAGATCGTCGCGCGCTGGCAGTCGGCGCTACCGCTCAAGCAGGCCTTCGTGCGCATGAAATATGGCGCCGAAGGTGTCTCGTCGGCCGCAGCCAAAGAGGTTCTCGACCGCGATGACGGGAGCTACGTGATTATTCTGTCCGGTCCGTTGCGCGCGCTTTTGCGAGGCACTCCGGACGAGTTAAAGGCCGGCCTGATGGGGGCAACCACTTTATCGGCTCGCGGGAAAGCCGCGATCAAGCCGAGCGATTTGCAAGTCAATACCACGCAGAAGACTCAGGAAGTAATTTTTGCGTTTCCGAAAACCACCCCTTTCACTGTCGAGGATAAGGAGATCGATCTGATCACGAAACTGGGAGCGCTTCCCATCAAGTACAAGTTCAAGCCGAAAGAAATGGTCTTCAACGGCAAGCTTGAACTGTAAAATTGCATAATCGAAGTTGGTCAATATTGAACCCGCGGCGCGGCCGCGATTGCCGGAGTGGGCACGCAGGAGCACGACGCATTTCGAGTCGCTGAACCGGCTTAAGTCGGAACTGCGATCCCTTAATCTGCATACGGTTTGTGAATCCGCGCGCTGCCCGAATATTCATGAATGCTTTGATCGCGGCGCCGCGACCTTCATGATTCTCGGCAACCTGTGCACGCGCCGGTGCGGGTTCTGTTCAGTGCCGAGGGGTAATCCGCGAATTCACGATATGCGCCTCGACCCGGCCGAGCCCGCGAACGTCGCGCGGATGGCGGCCGCGATGCGCCTGCGGTATGTGGTGATCACCAGCGTGAATCGCGACGATCTCGCCGATGGCGGCTCGGCGCATTTCGCGGAGACCGTACGCGAGGTCAAACACGCGCTGCCTGGCGCTCGGATTGAGGTGCTTACGCCAGATTTCGACGGCAACATGGAGGCTGTAGCCCGGGTGCTTGACGCGGGGCCGGATGTATTCAATCACAACATGGAAACCGTGCCTCGCCTTTACCGTCGGGTGCGGCCGCAGGCAAATTATCGGCAGTCGCTCGATGTGCTGCGCTTCGCACGGAACTATCGCTGCGATGTGGTGACCAAGTCCGGGTTCATGGTGGGTTTGGGCGAGACTGCCGCGGAAGTCGAACAACTCCTCTGCGATCTTCGCGCGCAGGATGTCGACGTCGCGACGATCGGCCAATATCTGCAACCAACGCGACGCAATCTGCAGGTAGTGGAGTACATTGCGCCGGCGCAGTTCGACAGGTACCGCGACTTCGGCCTTTCGTTGGGCTTCAAGACGGTCTTCAGTGGCCCGCTGGTGCGGAGTTCGTACATGGCCGAACTGGTGAGCGAACAGGCTGCGCGCGCGTGATCCTGAACTGGATTCTGGCGTTCAGCTCTTCGGCGTTACTGGTGCTGCTTTTTCCGCGGTTCAGCTTCGTGTGGCTTGCGCCAATCGCGCTGACGCCGTTGTTGATCGCATGCGCGCGCGAGCACCGCTGGCGGTGGCGCTTCGCACTCGGGTATGGAGCAGGCGTCGCCTACTGGTTCGGTCTCTGCAACTGGATTCAGTGGACGCTTGCGAATCATGCGGGTATCAGCGGCGGTGTCGCGTGGTTTCTATTCGCGCTCTTCTGTCTCGCAAAGGCTTTGCAGATGGGCGTGTTCGCGGCGCTTTCGGGCGTGCTGCTGCGGTCGGTGTTCGCTTTACCCGCCATTGCCGCGCTGTGGGTGGCGATCGAATGGACGCACTCGTGGACCGGTTTCGAGTGGCTCAACCTGGGCAACGCCGGGAGCGATATGTCGCTGCCGCTTCGGTTGGCCCCGATTACCGGCGTCTGGGGTATTTCGTTTGTGTTTGCGCTGATGTCGGTCGGGATCGCCTCGCTCATTCTGCGCAGGCCTCGATTGCAGATTCTGTGGATGCTGTTGCTTCCCGGTCTCGTGTTTTTGCCCTCGGTACCGGATGAGCAGAGGGGGGATACGTCCGCGATTCTGGTGCAGCCGAACATCGACGACGAAACCACCTGGACGCCTGAACTGCTGCGCCGGACGGAGCAACAGATGACCCTGCTGTCGCTGAGCCCTCTCGGGCGGCGGGGCGGCGTCGATCTGATTGTCTGGCCCGAAGTGCCCGCCCCGTTCTACGAGAGCGATCTCGAATTTACCGGGCTGTTAGCTTCAATCGCGAAGACGGCGCACGCCGATGTCCTTACGGGGATCGTTGCGCATACCGCCAATGGGACTCCGCTGAATTCGGCGCTGCTGATGGGTGCGAACGGCGCGATTGTGAGCCGGTATGACAAGGTTCATCTGGTGCCTTTCGGTGAATTCGTGCCGTGGCCCTTCGGTCTGCTGACTCGAAAGGTGTCGAGCGAGGCGGGGGACTTCGCAGCCGGCAACAGGGCTATTGTGTCGCCCGTGGACTCGCATAAAATCGGCGTGTTTATCTGCTACGAATCGGTGTTTCCCAGCTATATCCGGGAGTTTGCCGCGTCCGGCGCGGAGGCGCTTTTCAATCTTTCGAATGACAGCTGGTTCGGGAAGAGCCAGGCGCGCTACCAGCATCTGCAGATCGTGCGGATGCGTGCGGCCGAGAACGCGCGCTGGATCTCGCGGGCAACGGACAACGGCATCACCGCGGTGATCGATCCGGCCGGGCGCGTGGTCCGGATCGCGCAGGAGTATATGGAACTGGGGGCGCGTTTCCAGTACCGATACCGGCAGGATCTGACTTTCTATACACGCTACGGCGACTGGTTTGTGGCGCTTTGCGCGCTCGCCGCGGCGGCCGCGCTTACGAGTGCCGTATTACCAGCACGTCGCCGTCCTTGACGATGTACTCTTTGCCTTCGAGACGCAGCAGGCCCTTTTCGCGTACGCCGGGGTAGCCGCCGAGATCGATGAGGTTCTTCCAGTTCACGACCTCCGCGCGAATGAACTTCTTTTCGAAGTCGGAATGGATCGCGCCCGCGGCTTTGACGGCGGTGCTGTTGATCGGGATCGTCCAGGCGCGTACTTCGGTATCGCCCGCGGTCAGGAAACTCATAGTGCCCAGGAGGCGATAAGTGGCCTCGATGATGCGCTGCAGACCGCTTTCTTTGAGGCCATAGCTCAGCAGATATTCTTTAGCATCGGCGGCCGGGAGTTCGGCTAGTTCGGCTTCGATCTTGCCGCATACGGCAGTCACGGCGGTGTTGGCTTTGCCGGCGAGCGGGCCGGAGCGATATTTTTCTTCGACCTCATGCAGACGGGCGGCGTCTTCTTCGCCGAGGTTCAGGACCAGAAGCATCGGTTTCTGCGAAAGGAACTGAAAGCCGCGAATGCGTTTTTCGTCTTCGGCTTCGAACTCCAGATTGCGCAGCGGGGTGTTCGCTTCGAGCGCTTCTTTGCAGCGAACGAGGAGTTCGTATTCTTTATCGAGGTCCGGATTTCTGGTTTTCTTGCGGTCTTTGTCCACGCGGTCGAGACGCTTTTCGACGACGACGAGATCGCTCAGGATCAGCTCTGTCTCGACATCTTCGAAGTCGCGCGTGGGATCGACTGATCCGTGTTCGTGCGGGACCGTCTCGTCCTGGAATATGCGGAGGACCTGGGCGAAAGCGTCGACTACGCGCAGGCTCGCGAGATAGGCGGGATCGCGCAGCGTTTCTTTCGAGATCGCCGGGGCGTCGACATATTCGACAGTCGCGTATGTGATCTTCGGCGGTTGATAAAGTTCCGAAAGGGCATCCACGCGGGGGTCAGGCACCTTCGCGACGCCGGTCCGCACCGCAGTCGAACCCATGCGGGTTTCCTGAGTTACTCCGGTGAGGATCGTGAACAAGGATGTTTTGCCTACCATCGGCAGGCCGATAATTGCTGTTTTCATTTTGTTATAAAGCCACCGCCGACAAGATCGGCGGCGTTACAGAGGTACTTCGATCTGCTCCAGTATCTCTTCAATGATGCGCTCGCCCCTGGCTGCGCCATTTGAGTCGCGGCGGAGCGCGAGAGACGATTTGGCGGCGGGCATGACACGATGTCCGAGAACCTTGGGCGCAAGTACCTTGACATCGTCGGGAAGAGCGTAGCCGCGGCCTTCGACGAGAGCGTTTGCCTGCACGGCTCGGTAGAGGGCCTGCGAACCCCGCGGGCTGACGCCGAGCGAAAGGCCTTCGTGCGTGCGCGTCCGCTCGATGAGAGTGAGCATGTAGTCGACGATCGCGTCGTCGACGGCGACCTGCTTCACGGAACATTGGAGTTCGTTTAACTCCTCCCGCGTAAGTACGCAAGGCGTTGTCTCGCCGTGATGCGCTTCGGGCTGGCGGATGATTTCGCGTTCGCTGCGGGCGTCGGGATAACCTATGCGCAGGCGCATCAGGAAACGGTCGAGCTGCGATTCGGGCAATGGGTAGGTGCCGTGGTGCTCTGCCGGGTTTTGGGTCGCGATCACCATAAACGGCTCCGGCAAAGGCAGAGTGCGTCCTTCGACTGACACCTGCTGTTCGTTCATCGCCTCAAGCAGCGCAGACTGGGTTTTCGGCGTGGTGCGGTTGATCTCGTCGGCGAGGAGAAAGTTCGTGAAAACGGGCCCGGATTTAAACTCGAACTCTTCAGTGTGCGCGTTGTAGACGGTCACGCCCAGGACGTCGGAAGGGAGCATGTCGCTGGTGAACTGGAGGCGATGGAACGAGCCATCGACCGCGCGGGCCAGGGACTGCGCAAGGGTGGTTTTGCCTACTCCTGGCACGTCTTCGATGAGTAAATGACCGCGCGCGAGCAGACACACTACCGCCATACGAACGGCTTCGGATTTGCCACGAATGCTGAGTTCGATCGCGCTTTCGAGCTGCCGGAGCTTTCCCGGCGCGATACGCGTGGCGAGCGTGGCCGGGAAGGTTGACATCAATTCCAAGAATACAACCCGATTAGACGCCGTCCGGGCGGTCACGTTCCGCCCGGTTTGCGGTTTGCTTCGCTTTTAAGATCAAGTTTGGAGCGCCCCAACCGGCTGATTCCCGTCAGACGGAACGGTCGTTTTGGTTTTGACGTTGAGCGCAGACGCGCTGGTGAACTTGTCCTCCGATAAGTTGACCGTACGACTTCGCTACTGGCCACGAGACCGGGGCCGCACCAATAACGGGAGCGCCTGCCGCCCATTGTTTCGACGTTATGCCACACGGAGCCTCGAGGAATCGCGTGGTTTAGTGCCCCCGTACGCCAATGGGTGCGACGAGGTTCTTTCGATTCGAAAGGTAACATGCGTTTTTGATGTTGCGACACTTTGCGGCGGAGCGATTTTGGTAAGTCGCTTTTTATCAGGTTGATGCAGGCGAAAATTTTTTTCGGTTTTTTGTCACCGGCGTCGCGGAGCCTCCGCATTATTGATATCCTGGACCGCCTTCCACAAGCCCTCAGTGTTCCTGTGGAATACGACGACGAACCGCCCTTCTCCGCAATAGCCTGGCGGCTCGCAGGATCGTGGCGGTGAGGACATAGGTTCCGCGGGTGTAGCCGAGATCGCGACCATCTGAGACTTCCACGTGGAGAGGCTGGATTGCGAGCGCCCGATTGGGGTCGGAAAAAGCGGCAACCTCGCCGTCCTCTCAGAGCACCCGCGTCCACGTCGCGAGCATCCAGGGCCCGCAGGTTGGACCAGCCGGTCGAGATCGGAAATGCCGCGTTCACGAAGATCGCCTGGTTGCTTCCGGTCTTGTTGCTCCGATGAGAAGTTCCGGGCGAACACCGTAAGTTGTTAATGTCAGCTTTTCGCTCCGCTCGCGGAGCCGGACCGGGGGTCCGGCGCGGACGTGGGCGTCCGCCCCACGGCGGGATTTGCAGTGACGGCGAATCGCAACCTCATTCTCGTTGCGATTTCGGATTGAAAAGTTCCATGGGGAACGTAACCGTACTTTTTGTACGGTGGCCTGGGGGTTCGAGCCTGGTTCGAGCCCCGCCCGGCTAACCATTATTTCAGACCGGCACGACTACTTGCCGGACAGATGCGGCGCATCTCGTTCGTTTTCCTGGCAGACGAACTCGATCAATTCCGTATCCGGCAGAATGTGCTGATGTACGGTGACAGTCCAGGGTTTGGTGTAGGCCTTCGGATCGTCGATGGTCACTTCGATTTCGAGGTGCCCGTAATCGGGGCGTCGGAAACGTTCAATAATTTTACCTGACGAAGTCAACGGGCTGCCTTCGACATCGAGCCATCCGAGATCCCGGAAGCCGTTTGACTCGACCACGAGAGTATCTCCGTCCCACTTGCCCGTGGAATAGCCGAACCACCATGGCTCCGGGTCTTTGGGCAGCGGGCGGCCGTCGGTGAAGATCTGCCGCAAACCGGCGTTCGCCTCATAGATAATGGCAATCACGCCTGGCGTCTGCATCATTTTTCGCGGCCGACCGTGGGTGTGAAGTTGCATCACTCCGAGCGGCAGACAGTGCGCATCGGGATTATCCTCGCTGTTACTCGCTATGCCTTTGCGGTGCAGCTCAGCAGCGCTGACGCTGGCAATCCGGTTGGCTGCAGAAACTCTGATCAGGGCGGTACTTCGGTGGTTCGAATAACTGCTGGCAACTACGGCAACTACGCGGCAAATGGGATTCCCCCGGATCGGTCGATCCTTTGAAGAAATCAGACGCAAGCTGTGAGAAGAGATTTAGGCGCTGTGAAACAAAGATCGTAAAAGAATTGTCGATGTTTCATGCGGCGATCCCCAGAGCACCGAACAGTCCTCGCATGCCGGAGCAGAGGTTGGCATAGTGTTCGTCGATGCGGGCTGGATCCTGAGGCTCCAGACGGAGAGATGGATTGCAACTGGCGGCAAGCAGGGGTTTGATTACTTTATCGCGCAGAACCGCCAGGGCAGCCATTGCCCGAAGTCCATTTGGTGTGGGTTGGTAGCGGCGGCTGTTGCCGATTTTGCCCACGAGATCCTTGCCGCGTAGTTTCCTCAGATCGTATGCTGCCTGTCTTGCCGTGTACGGTGCTGCCTGCGGGCTGTTCAGCGCGCATACTTTTCGGGCCAGATCGGAAGCCGTGAATCCTTTGGGGGAGGTCGAGAGAGCCACGACGGCATGCATTACAGTCCGCGTGCGCAGTTTGTTGCAGTCGATTCCGCCCACCTTCGTCAGCCCGACTTGCCCGGGCTCCGGCAACTGTTCCAGTTTGTCGTCGGCGATGTAACAGGCATCAATACTGTGGAGAGCTTCCACAAACCGGTCCACCATCCCCCGCAGTGGCTCGACGACCCGGGGAAATCTCGCAATCGGCCGGCAGCGGGGCAGTTCTTTGGTGTTGTGAACGATGGCCTCAATGCGCAGAACGCGTTCGCCTTTGGTATAGATTTTCAGCGTCAGGCGGCCGTAGTGAACCTTGAACACCGTTAACCCATACTCAGGTTTCTCGACAATGACTTCATAGCGGCCCTTGCGAAACTTCTTCTTCCAGGGCCGCCTCAGGTATCCCAGGATGGTTTTCACCTTGTCCAGATCCAGGGATGCACGCGTCCGGTCGATCAGGGACTGAAAGACCTGTTCCATCTGTCCACCCGCAGAAAACTGCAGGTTGCGGCTGTACTCGAGCTGAAACGATGAATATTCGTAACGAAACCCGCTCCGTTTTTGCTCGCTCATGTCGAGTGCAAAGCAGAGACAGGCGGTATAAATCCAACTCTCGCAGATTTGCTTCAGCAGCCCTGTAGCGTCGTCGGAACGCAAGGCATCCGCCACCTTCTGCAAACCTTCGGGGTTGGTGGTATGAACGAAACAATTCCCTTCTTTGACGAATTCGATGGGCTCGATCTTTGCCGCCCGCGCCTGGCAGGCTACGTACTCGTGACCATTCAGGATGATCTGGGCATTGAATGGCGGATGGCCGCACATGCGGATCGTAATATGTCCCCAGTCCGGGTCCATGATGTGAAAATAGTAATGGTTGACATACGGCCACGGTTCTTTTCGCGCAATATTGCCGATCTTTCCCGCTTTCGTTTTCGGCACATGCCACACGACTCCTGGCGCGCGACCCACCAGAATCAGGAACAGGCCGGGTTTGGGTGTATGGTCCGTGAGGAATTCTTCGGCCGTCTGGTGCTTCCTCTCGCCGCGCCCACAGTCGACGACCGGCACGCCATTGGCTTCGGCCCAGGCTCGCAGCCGGCGGCTGAAGCGTCCCGCCATGCGCATCAGGTGCTCGTCGTCGAGGTTCTCATCGGACCCGTATAATGAACGCCACCAATTCCGGAACCCTCCCCCTCCGCCAACGCCGGGCAAAAAGGCGTTGATTACAACCCGATCCACACAGTCGTACTGCCCTTCGAGAAACTCCGCGTATCGGCTGGTGAACTGGTCTGACATTAGCGCCTCAGACCGCAGCTTACGTCGCTGGCTGCAATGTTGCGGGCAAACACCAAAACCTCCCTCCCAGCTGCCCCGAAGGGGCCACTTTTTCTGAGCGCAGTCTCAGAAAAAGCGTAGAAGCTTGATGTAGAGTACTTACCGATCCCCGCCAATGGGTCGCGATACTGACGCCACTGGCTCCGCCACATGCCGCCGGAAATGGTGCCGTTTCCGGCCGCCCTTAACATTGATCTAAATTGACTCCTAAGGCCACTGATACGCTACAGTGAGCCTGAGCAAATCGTGGCGCAAGTCGGACGAATCCTCATCGTGGGCGGCGGCATTGGCGGTCTGGGAACTGCCGCCGCCCTACTTCTGGCCGGATTCGATGTTGTTGTGTTCGAGCAGAATCATGAACTGCGCGAAGCCGGCGCGGGCGTCGGCCTGTGGTCAAATGCCATGTCCAGTCTGGATCAATTGGGGGCGGGGCACATGGTTCGGAAGTCCTGCATGCCGCTGCGGACGCTCGCGGGTTCCAACGCTCACAGCAAGACACTCAACCTTGTAAACCTCGATGATCTGGGGCCGGAATTTGCGTCCGCCGCGTGTTCCGTTGTGCTTCGGCCCGTGCTTCTGGCGGCTTTGGCCGAGCGTGTTCCTCAATCGTCGATTCGCACGAACGCCAGAGCCCTGAGCATCGAAGCCATGCCGGATCGAGTTCAGCTTCATCTGCATGATGGGCGCATCGAAGAGGGCGATCTCCTGATAGGCGCCGATGGCCTCTATTCGATTGTGCGGCCTCTGGTGGCCGGACCGGACTCCGTTCGTTATTCGGGCCAAACCTGTTTCCGCGGCATTGCTCAGGTTCGTCCCAATGAACCGGGAGTCATGCGCGAGGTGCAGGGCGCCGGCCAGCGTGGATCGGTTTGTCCGGTTGACGATCAGACTGCTTACTGGTGGACTGCATTGAATGCCCCACGCGGAGCGATACTTCCTCCGGAAGACAGAAAGACATTTCTCCTGGAGCGCTACAAGGGATGGCCCTATGGAATCGAAGCGGCGATCGCGTCCACGCCGGCGGCTTCGATCCTTCAAAACGACCTTTTGGATCGGCCGCCCGCCAGCACGTATACGAGAGGTCGGCTGGTGTTGGTCGGCGATGCCGCCCATCCCACGACTCCTAACCTGGGTCAGGGGGCTAATATGGCTATCGACGATGGAATCGTGCTGGCGCGATGCCTGCGCAATTCACCGACAATCGAAGGAGCGCTACAGGAATACCAGCGCGAGCGACTGCCCCGAACGCGGATGGTAGTGCAGCGAAGCTGGAGCTATGGCCGGATGTGTGTCTGGAAATCCCCGTTCGCCGTTTGGTTGCGCGAAACCGGCGTGCGACTAACGCCGGGGGCCGTATTGAAACGGATGTTGAGTGAGCAGATCCTGGAGAGTGTGGGTACGCTGTAGATCAATCACTTTGCGATTTCGTGCATCGAATCGCTCCCTGGGGGAAAAATACCCGCTACCGACTGCCCATTAGTGGCCGGAAGCAACAACATGCGAGATGACCGGCTGTTCCTGTTCGGCTATCCAGGAGCCGTTTTCGTCTGACAGCGTATCCGATGCCGAATCGCAGCCACTTGGTGCAATCCCATTCATTGGCGCTTTTCGAAAACACTGTCTTCAGCACATGGAATTGCACCGTGCCGCACCCACGCCGAACGTTTAAGCGGTGGTCGCGGGTTCGAGCCGAGACCGGCTCACCATTCTTTCCAACCAGTGTGTGGCACGGCTACTTGCCGGACAGATGCGGCGCGTCCCGTTCGTTTTCCTGGCAGACGAACTCGATCAATTCCGTATCCGGCAGAATGTGCTGATGCACGGTGACAGTCCAGGGTTTGGTGTAGGCCTTCGGATCGTCGATGGTCACTTCGATTTCGAGGTGCCCGTAATCGGGGCGGCGGAAACGTTCAATGATTTTGCCTGACGAAGTCAACGGACTGCCTTCGACATCGAGCCATCCGAGATCCCGGAAGCCGTTTGACTCGACCACGAGAGTATCTCCGTCCCACTTGCCCGTGGAGTAGCCGAACCACCATGGTTCCGGGTCTTTGGGCAGCGGGCGTCCGTCGGTGAAGATTTGCCGCAAACCGGCGTTCGCCTCATAGACAATAAGAATCACTCCTGGCGTCTGGATCATTTTTCGCGGCTGACCGTGAGTGTGGAGTTGCATCACTCCGAGAGGCAGACAGTGCGCGTCGGGATTATCCTCGCTGTTACTCGCTACGCGTTTGCGGTGCAGCTCCGCCGCCCATGGCTGGAACGGGAGGCCATCCTTGAACGCGGCTCCGAGATTCCAGAACTGGCTGGTTCTCACCGCGGGCGGAATGATATCGGCGGACGCGGCCCCGGCGCCCGGTGTTGCCTGCGGCGCTTGCTGCGTCGTTGCCTGTGGCGCGGGCGCAGTTGCTCCGGGCGGCCTGCTGTACATCCAGACGCCGGAAAGATCCGGCTTACCATAAGATGTCTTCGGCGCAGGGCCATTCAGGTCTTGCTTTCCGTCGGCCTTCCGAGGCACTCCGGCCGCGGGGTAATCCGGCCACTGACTCCAAAGACCTTGTGGCGCGGAAACCAAAATCGACATTGCGATACTCGCGTAAACGATGCGCATGTTCTTCAAGTGCCTGCCTCCTGCTCCCTGTTAATGGACATTTTTTTCGAGCCAGCTCGCGAAGTAAGCGGCGATCCCATCGCTATTCTTCTCAAGCATCATTTCGTGGCCGTTGCCGGGAAGGCCGGCATCCTCGAGCTTGATGTAATCCGTCTTGACGCCCGCCTGATTCAGCCATTTGGCGTCGCAGGAATCGAAGACGCGATGATAGCTTGCCTGGCCTGAGACATCAAGCACGGGGATCTGCGTCAGGTTCGCGAGCTTGTGGGGCGTTCCCTTCTGCAAGTAGCAAGGCACCAGCCAGGGTCCGTCAGATTTCGGCTCCAATTCGACTTGCAACTCGGAAAGATTGTTGATCGGCGGTTCGTAGCGAACGGGCAGGCCTGTCACTCCCCACGGCAGATTCGAACGCCCGGTGTATACCTGTTTGGCGTTATCCACGCTCTGAATCGGCGGGCCCGCGGGCTCCGCTGTGATGATGGCCCGAACCAGTTTGGGCCTGGCATCGGCGATCTCCCAGCCAAACCCACCTCCCTGCGAATGCGTGATCAGGATCACTGGCGTGCCGATCTTATCCAGCAGGGCCGTGCCCGCGTCCAGAACCATTTTTTCCTGGGCGCCACCTGCGAGGAACTGAACCTGAGTCTTGTTGAAGTTGTCGAAGACGGGGTCGCCCATTTTGCCCTTGTTGGGACCGCTGCCTGGCCACTGCGTGTACTTCTTTGCCTGAGGCCAGTCGCCGAGTTCGTCCATTGCGGTCCAGATCTGCGACAGATTCGGGGCCGTTCGGATTGTCAAAGGGCCGTCCACATTCGGAACATATGCGGAACGTCCGCGCGCCGGGTAATCGACCATGTAAACCACGTAACCACGCTTGACAAAAAAATACGCCCAGCCTGGGCGGCCGTCGGGTGTCTGCAGCCAGTCCGTGCCGGTCTGGCCGGCTCCGTGGAGAAAGACGATGGGATTGGCGCGGCGAATCCTCTTCGGCACCATGACCTCGACGTACATGGCGCCACCCATGACTTCCTTGCCCTTTTCGCCCACGTATTTGCCGCCGACGTAGAAGAACCCGGTACGCGCGATATCCTGGGTCGAAAATGTCGGGATGGCGGGTCCGGGCGCGGCTGCCTCCCCGCCAAGAACGGCTGCCAGAATCACCAGGCTCAGGATCATCAGGGGAGAATTACATCACCGGCCGCCGGCGAAAGCAACGGCGTGCGTGTCATAGACCACCCGTCCTCCCACCATAGTCAAGACCGGTTTGATCTCCCTGATCTGGTCTGCGGGAACGGCGAGATAGTCGCGATCCAGTACAACCAGGTCCGCCAGTTTGCCCGGCTGGATCGAACCCAGGTTGTTCTCTTCAAAAACCAGGAAAGCATTCTTTCGCGTGTGGGCGATCAACGCGTCCTCTCGACTGATCGTCTGCCGGTTGATTTTTGTACCACCCACCATCTTGCCCGTGACGGCAAAAGCCAGGGTCGTGAAGGGCAGGTATTGATTGGCGGCGGTTCCGTCGGTACCCAGACCCCACACGATGCCGCTGTTTTGAATAGTCCGCAGCGGTGGCATGTCATACACGCCATCTCCAAAGCCGTCGTGCATGATCCCGCCGTTGATCACGGCCCAGGGGTGCACCGCGGCAACCATTCCCAGCTTCTTCATGCGCTCGATTTGCGACTCGTCAATCTGATTCACGTGCGCGAGCGCCCATCGAAGATTTTTGACCGGATGTTCCTTGTTGATCGCCTCGATCTGGTCGAGGAACGCGTCGATGGTGTTGTGCAACTCCGCATGTACGTGGAGCGGCAGGCCGGCGCTCGCGATCGCCATCGCCATGCGCCGCCACTGCTCGAGTTGCGCAGGAGTTGGGCTGGACTTCAGCGCGAACATCGGGTCATGCAACGGAGAATAGACGCTTTCGCCGAAGAAAATGCTGTCGATATAACTGTCGCCCTGAAACAGCTTCATGCGCGCGATCTGCGGCAGGGACTGCTCCACTTGCTCCGGAGTTCCGGCGGCCGCCCCATCGATGCAAAAGACTCTGATGTTGAGCTTGCCCTCCGTTTTCCACCTTTGAAAAATGTCGAGTACGTTCTGATCGCATCCGGGTACTCCGAATGAAGTGAGGCCCGCTCGGTTCATGTCCTTCACGAGCGCGAGAGCGCTGGCCTCAAGCTGTTCCGGCGCTACCCTGGGAAGTTTGCCCGATACCGCGCGGGTACCTGCGATATCTCCCTGGATTATGCCGGTCGGCGCGCCCGCGGCGTCGCGAATAATCCAGCCTTTGAGAAAGCCCGGCGGGTCGGGTGCATTGGCTTCGATCTTTAATTTATCGAGAGCCTTGCTGTTCAGGATCACCTGATAATAAGATTCCTGCAGGGCAACGGGGTTATCTGGCGCTATCCGATCCAGATCCGCGCGCGAGAAGGGTGCAGGGTCGTCAGTGAACTGTTGATGCGTCCAGCCGCCGATGTTGTAGATCCATTCACCTGGTCCGAGGGCCTTCGCGCGGCTACGAAGCATCTCGATTGCCTGCTTTCGCGATTCGACGCCGTCGAACCGCGTTTCCCGCAACCAGGTCGCGGCGGCACGCAGAAGGTGCATGTGGTTATCGATCAAGCCGGGGATGACGGCTCGGCCTTTCAGATCGACTCTGGCGGTGTTCGGTCCGGCGAGGCGGCCGATGTCCTGATTCGTGCCGGTGGCCACGATGCGGTCGCCGCGGATGGCGACCGCCTGCGCAATGGTAAATCGGTCATCGACCGTGATGATCTTCCCGTTCGAAAGAACCAGATCCGGAGCGGGCACCTGTGCACGCAGCGTCGCAAAGGTGAATACCAGGTATACGATCGCTCTTGTGTATGACCTTTTCGCCATTCTCAACGTTTCGCCTGATAGGTCTTGCTGAAGCCATTCCGCGCATTGGTGACGGTGAAGGAGCCGTCCTGCTGCGCAGACAGCTTGATCCAATATGCTGCTCCATTGTGCGCGGGGGGAGGCGCCGCATTCGCCCCGGGCGCCGGAGCGGGGGTTGGGGCGATCGGCATACTTGGCTGCTGATCATCGGTTGTATTGGCGATGAACATTCCCGGCACAGTGTATTCCTGCCCGCTCAAAAGCGAAAAGTGGAGCTGCCAGAGATCTTCGAGACCGGGCGACGAATGCACCGTCTTCATCACCTCGGGTTCACCGCCTTTGCGGGTGCCGTTGTTCATGATCGCCACTCGGGGGTGCAAGGCGTGCACCAGTGCCTCGGAATTCGAGCTGGCCTGTCCGTGGTGCAATCCCAGTAGGACATCCACGGTCCCGATCCGGTTGTTCGGACACATGAGCTCGTACTCCTTGTTTTTGGTGAGATCGCCTAAATGGACCGTGCGGAATTTTCCGAAGGCGATGTAGACGCCCACGGATTGTGGATCCTCCGCGTTACTGTCGGCAGGCTTGAAACCCGCGCACTAGGGATTCGGCATTCCGGCGCCGGGCAAGGGCGTTTTAATGGTTTGACCCGCCGAGGTAACGACGCGCACGTCCCCGCCCGGAATGGAAATCCTGTCGCCCGGCCTGACGACGGTGTGCTTCGCCGATGCATACAGCTGTGGATACGTTGTTCTGAGAAACGTGTCGGCGAGTTCACCCGGCTGAACGTTTGGGCCGTGGTCGATAAATTCGCGGATCGGGAACCCTGGATGCCAGTTCCGCCATGCCGCCGAAATGATCGCCGTGCCAATGCGTCGTGATCAGATGATCGATCTGTTGAAGCCCGGCATCTTTGATCGCGTCCATGATGCGTCCCGCATCGCGGGCGGCCGCGGCGCCGGCATTGCCGGTGTCGATGAGCAATGACTCATGGGAAGGCCAGACGAACAGCGTGGCGTTGCCGCCCTCGACGTCGATGACATAAACGTCCAGCGTTGCCGAAAACGCCGGGGCGCCTGGAACCGTCATCAGAAAAAGCAGCGAAGCCATCGCCCGGAACATAGTACCTACTTGACCACCCTGTGCTGGATGTCTTTCTCATTCTCATCGCAGCTGAATTCGAGGATTTCCGTATCGAGCAGCAAATGCATCTTCTGAATCGAAGTAGTCCAGGGCCTGGTGAAGGCTTTTGGGTCGTCGATCGTAGCTACGACCTCCATGTTGCCGAAACTGGTGCGACGAAAACGCTCCTGCACATGTAGCGCTTCGGTGGCCGGGCGGCCTTTCCTGGTATCGAGCCAGGTCTTGTCGTTAAAGCC
The DNA here is from genome assembly GCA_963831795.1 of Terriglobia bacterium. Classification (GTDB taxonomy): domain Bacteria; phylum Acidobacteriota; class Terriglobia; order Bryobacterales; family Bryobacteraceae; genus BOG-234. Next base: position 147,897 of record CAWHSB010000041.1, read on the forward strand.
GGACGTTTCGACCACCAGCGTGTCACCGTCCCACTTGCCGGTCGAATAGCCGAGCCATGCCGGGTTCAGATCACTGGCCAGCCTGCGGCCATCCATAAAGATCTGCCGGAAGAGCCCCAGTTGCTCGTAAAGGATTACAACGAGCGAGGGCGTCTGGACAATCTTAAACGGAAACTGCCCGTTCGTGTTGACTCGAGGTACGCCGGGGGGAAGGCAGCGGGCCAGCGGATCGTCCACGTGATCATTTTCTTCATGCTGCTTCTGGAGTGCCTGGGCCCACGGCATCGGCGCCAGATCTTCGGGTTTGAGGCCTGCCGCCAGATCGAAGAAATACGTTTGATCCTCGGCTTCCCAGATGCCGGACAAATCCGGCTTGCCGCCTGAGGTCTTTGGCGCGGCCGAAGCCATGTCTGGTTTGCCATCGGGCGTCCTGGGGATTCCAGCGGTCGGGTAATTCAGCCACTGGGCCGATGCCGTGTCGCACAACAGCAGCACGGCGGCCAGAGCGAAGCCCGGGATTTGGATCGCGCTATTTGCCCACCAGGTGCTTGAGGTCCTTTTCATTTTCGCTGCAAACGTACTCGATCAGATCGGTATCGGGCGACGCGGTGAACTGAAGGTTGACGGTCCACGGTTTTGTGTAAGCTTTCGGGTCGTCAATCGTAAGCTCGAGATTGATGTGGCCGAAGTTGGGGCGGCGGAATTTTTCGGTCAACCGCAAAGATTCCGTGCCCGGATGACCGCCGTTGTCCAGCCAGTTATTCTCGACAAAGCCCGAGGACTGGACTACCAGCGTGTCTCCTTCCCAGTGGCCGATCGAATAACCCATCCATGCGGGATTGGGATCTTTGGGGAGCTGGCGGCCGTCGGTGTAGATCTGGCGGTAGCTGTGGAGCGCCTCATAAAGAATCACGATCACCCCTTTGGCGTTGAGGATCTTGAAAGGATAGGGCACCACGTGCTCACGGGGCACGCCCGAGAGGGTGCAGTAGGCTTGTGGATCTTCCCGGCCTTCGGTATCCAGACGATGCTTGTACAGGGCTTCTGCCCAGGGCTGAAATTGCACCTCCCCAGGCTTCAGGTCTTTTGCGATGTTTGAGGTATAGCCAAAAGGCGGCGTCCAGACGCCCGACAAGTCGGGCTTACCATCCGCCGTTTTGGGCGCGGGCGCGGCGAGGTTCGGCTTGCCATCGGGCGTTCGCGGCACTTCAGGAGTCGGATAGTTCACCCACTGCGCATGCGCGGCGGCGGTGAACAGGAACGCCGCGGCGATTCCGGCTTTCATGGCAGGGGTAGTCTATCAAATTTGAAGAACGAGTATAGAATACGGACGGGCGTGTTGACTGGGCGGGGGCATGGTGCGTAAATGATGGCTCTTTTTCCGAGGTTTTTATTGCCGGCGCTTGCTGCAATCGGGGTTGCGGGAGGCGCTGCGCAGGCCGCGACGTGCGCAGCTGGTCCCATGCGTCCACAAAGCGCGGCGTGGAATGGCTGGGCGGATGCTGCAAATACCCGCTTTCAGAACGCGAAAGCGGCGGGACTGACGAGCCAGACGACGCCCAGGCTCAAACTCAAATGGGTCTTTGGATTTCCCGGCGTCAAGACAGCTCTGGGAACCCCTACAGTTTTCGGCGGACGCGTCTTTGTGGGCGATGCCAACGGCGTCGTTTATTCTCTCGATGCGCGGACCGGATGTACTTACTGGACCTGGACGGCCGCCGCTGGCGTGAGAACTTCGCCGGTGCTCGACAACGCAGGGCGATCCGTCTACTTCGGCGACCTCAAGGGGAATGTGTATGCGCTGGACGCCACGACCGGCAAGAAACTGTGGCAGACGCGCGCCGACGAACATCCGATGGCAGTGATCACGGGATCGCCCAAGCTTGCGGCGGACCGGTTGTACGTTCCCGTGTCGGGACGAGATGAGTCGATGGCGGCGACTAACCCTTCTTATGAGTGCTGCACGTTCCGGGGCAGCGTGGTGGCGCTGGATGCCGCGACGGGCAAACGGATCTGGCAGGCTTACACGGTACGCGATGAACCTAAGGTTACCGGAAAGAACGCCAAAGGGGTGAAGACCTGGGGACCGTCGGGAGCGGTGCCGTGGTCGTCCCCTACGCTTGACTTACAGAAGAAGGAGCTCTACATCGGGACGGGAGTGAATTATTCGCAACCACCTACGGATACCAGCGATGCCATTTTAGCCTTTGACATGGATTCGGGGCGTCTCTTATGGACTCGGCAGTTCACCGCCGACGATGCTTACAACTTTGCCTGTGGCGCGCAGGATAAGACGAATTGTCCGAGAAGTCCATTTATCGATTCCGATCTGGGTAATTCCGGAATCCTGCGGTCGATTGGTGGAGCAAAGCGCGTTCTCGTTACCAGCGATAAGTCAGGGACGGTTTATGGCATCGACCCCGATCATGAGGGCAAGGTGCTCTGGAAACTCAAGATTGCGGCTGGGGGAGTCAACGGCGGGACCATGTGGGGAGGAGCGAGCGACGAACGCGGCGTTGCTTACATCGGCATTTCAGACTTCACCGCGGGTAAGCCCGAAGTGGGAGGTGGTCTGATTGCGTTGCAGCTCGCTACCGGCGAGAAGCTGTGGATGACACCGGCTCCCAAACCGAGTTGCACAGCCACTCCAGGATGCAGTGCAGCTCAGCCTGCACCGGTTACCGCGTTTCCCGGCGTCGCGTTTCTTGGTTCATGGGACGGACATATCCGGGCCTATGAAACCGGTCTCGGTAAGATCATCTGGGACTTTGACACGGTGCAGGATTTCGAGGCCGCGAATGGCGTGAAAGCGCGTGGCGGATCGATTAACAGCATGGGTCCGGTGGTCGCCGGCGGAATGCTGTTTATCACCTCGGGCTATTCGGGAAATGCTATGCCAGGGAATGCACTGCTGGCTTTCTCGGTGGATGGGAAGTAGGGCGAGGGAGAGAAATCTGATTTGTTGCGAATCAGATTGAAAATCCGACCAATCTATATCGCGTGACCACTCGTCAGTGTAAAGCTGTCGAGGGTTTTGATCACTTCTGCAGCCCTTTCGTTATCGCTTCCATTCTTCATGACTCGTGTGATACGTTCCAGATCGGCGAGATCGACTCGGTGGAGCTCAACCGATGTCCAGCGAGCTGCTTTTTTTCGTGCCTTGTGAATGTCCGCGAAGAGTCCATCTGCCCGTTCATAAATCCCGGACGATTCGTCAAACGTATATTGCCCGAAGCCCCCGAAGGTCTCGCCGGGCGACAGCGTGGGATGCGTCCCCTCCCAAGCCCACAGCAGCGTCCTTTCTCTGACTCGAAGGCCGATCGCGACACTTCTCCAACGCCCGTAGAGCGTTCCCCTTTTTTCAAAAGTTTCGCCATCAAGCTGCACTGTACTGGCACCGTAATCCGAAGCAATCCGAAACAGAGCCAACCGACTATCGACTCCTTCCGACGGCCATTGGCGGCCCCACCAGGTTCCGGCTATGCGTTGGCAGAAGTCGTTTAAGAGCCGGTTCTCGGCCTCTGCTTCAGGCGAATACTTCTGCCGAATTCCAAGCGCCTCCATCCGCCTGGCAATCGACGAGCACGCGACAGAGAGTGCTTCGCGCGCAGTCTGCCCATCGCGACATTCGTAGATAGCGGGTTTGACTCCCAACAAATCCGTCGGAATCTTCAAGTCTTGCCTGTTGTCACACACAAAGTAAGTGCGTTCACGACCCAGGTGCCCCATGAACAAACCCAGTTCGAAGAGAACGTTATCGCGCGGCGCCATGCTCACGTGACCTCGGCTGAGAGACTGATCGTCAGCTGTCAGGGTCATGACTCCAAAATCGCATTGAGCGAGTTCTTTTTCCAGGGATTCGACGACAGTCTGACTGATCTGGAACGTGTCCTCGCTCCATAACCTCGGCTCGAACCCCGGGCAGCTACCAAGGTTATCTCGAACCGCAATCGCCACATCGAGTCCCTCGGACGCGGACGCAATGAATACTCGGAGCGGTCGACCGATCATTTTCACCTCTCAAGGGTTCACAGGCCGAAGCATTTTCCGAAACCGCCCTATTCTATCGGACTCTGAACGTAGCACGCCGTCGACCCGCGCATGAGCCTGATTCACATCGCAGAGCTGTACGTCGCCGAGGTCCTTCCAGCAGTTTGTCAACTGAATAAATCAAGGAGCTGCCAGCTCGGCCTTCGGTTATTTCGCTCTCGCTGGCGTTGAGTTTTAAGGCAGTCGGCTTGAACTTGCCCATGAAAACAAGGGATACCATCCACATGGCCACCAAAACTGACTAAGCTGCGGTACCAAGCCTCGGCAAACGAGCCGCATGATGCTGCCGCTGCTGAAACCGGGTGACAGGGTTGCCGGTGCGAACCCGGGGTAATCACTGTTTCCAGGCCGAATACACCGGAGTCCCAACCAGAAATGCCGGATTGGCGCCCTGGCGCGGGCGGAACTTCTGTACGCGCCCGCTATCCACTTCGGCCGTATAAAAATTGCCTTCCTGATCCACGCTGAAGCCGTGCACGCCCCAGAATCCGCCCGGGAAATCGCCCCAGATTCCCCATGAGTAGAGGAAGTGGCCATTGAGATCGTACTTCAACATTCGCGAAGTCCCGCGATCGGCAGCCCACAGGGTGCGGTCGGCGCCTATGTAGATCAGATGAATATCGGACGGATCGCCGCCCATGCTCCATTCGTAGAGATACTTGCCGTTCTCATCGAAGACCTGGATTCGCTTGTCGCCGCGATCATTGACGAAGACTCGCCGCGTTTGCGGATCGACAGCGATGCCGTGCACGTTGCTCATATAACCAGGGCGCTTATCCGGGGGCGCGGCTTTCCGGCCCCAATCGAGGAGGAACTTGCCGTCCTTGTCGAATTTCGCGACGCGCGTTCCGTTGTACCCATCGGCTACGAAAAGAGTGCTGTCCGGAAGCCACGCCAGAAAGGTGGGACGGTTGAAATGCGTGCCGTCCGCGCCCGCCATTCGGGGCGTGCCGATCGTCTGAACCAGCTGCTTTCCATCGTGCGTGAATTTGTAAATGGCCTGCATGTGATCGTCTACGATCCAGACATGTTTCTCCGGGTCATAGGGATTGATGGCGACAAAATGCGGGCGCTGCAGGATCTTGTCCCACTGGGTCCAGCGTTCGACGATGTTGCCGTTGGCATCGGCGATGGTGATGCAGTTTTCCCATTTGGCGTCAACGCCGAGGGTGCCTGACCATCCATCGGTGGGCGCTCCCGGAAGCGAGCCTGCCGCTCCCCCGCCAGGAAGCGACGCTGTAGTCGCATCGCGCCAGGGGAGACGGCCGATGGGGAATTGAATGCTGGGGCCGAACTCGGTCAGCAACTTCGATTGCGGGCGGCGGATATTGGGCAGCTCGCCGCGGAAGAGCATGAAGACCCTGTTGGGATTCTCGGCGTAAACGCTTTGACCCGCCCCCCACGTCCACTTTTCGTTACCTGGCAAGGTGCTGATGTCTTTCGGCCATCCCTTCACTACTTCGTAGGCGCCGAAGGTATCCTGTCCGCCGATGGTTCCCGGAATCGCGGCAAATCCCGCGCCTGACGCGGTCTGCGCATGGACTGTCCGATGCCGGCCCGGAATCGCAACAACAATTGCAATCGCCAGCAACGCGAGCACAGCCATGGAAAATTTGCGCAAGGTCATTTGCCGACCAGATGTTCAATATCGAGGTTGTTCTCGGTGCAGACGTATTCCAGCAGATCGGTGTCCGGAAGCAGAGTCGCGTTCTCGTTGACGGTCCACGGTTTGGTGTAAGCCTTGGGATCGTCTATCGTAAGTTGCATCTCCAGATGGCCGAAGTCCCGCCGGTGATAGCGCTCCGTCAGGTGCATGGCGTCACTATGCGGGCGCCCGGCGTTGTCGAGCCAGGTACGCGCATTGACCCCGACCGTATCCACCACGAACGTGTCCCCGTCCCATTTACCGACCGAGTATCCCAGCCAGGACGGTTGCGGGTCTTTGGGAAGCGCGCGCCCATCCATGAACACCTGACGAAACGTCGTGAAGCCCTCATAGAGCATCAGCATCGCGCCGGGCACCTGCACGATTTTATACGGGTACGGCAACACAAGAAGTTTGGGCATCCCCGGTATACAGTAGGCCGCGGGATCGTCCTTGCCGCGAGCCCCATCGGCCCGTTCCTGGGATAGGTTCCTGCTCCAGGGCTGGAACGGGATGCTCGCCTCGGGAGCGATCACCTGAAGTGGCCTGGTGTCGGGGCTCCAGACGCCGGAAAGGTCGGGATGCCCGTCCGCCGCCTTTGGCGCGGGTGCTAAAAGATTCGGCTTGCCATCCGCGGTGCGCGGAATTCCGGGCACCGGATAGTGAATCCACTGCGCCGATAGAGGTCCGCACAGAATCGATACCAGGATCGCTGCGGCAACGGTCTTCCCCATGCTGGCGCGATTATACATCTGTTATCGGCCGGCCGCCTACTTGATGTTCTCAGTGATTCCCCTTGCACGCGTTTCTCCGCCGGTGTACCCTGGAGCGATATAAAACTTCAAAGTTTTGTCGCATCCGAGAAAGAGGCACTTATGAAATCCACTACGATCGCGGCATTCGCACTGGCAATGGCCGTCGGCGTTGGTACAACGTCTGCCGCGGAGCCGCCCTGGGCCTACGGCTTCGAAACGCCGCCGCCTCCGGGAGCCACGCCCCCTCCCCCTGGTCCGCCCAACACAGATCAAACTCCACGCACCATTCCCGGCGCCACAGCGAAATACTCGCGCTCGCAGATCGCCAACCGTTATGGTCCCGCCGACTGGTTCCCCGCCGAACATCCGCAGATGCCGCCCGTCGTCGCGAACGGCAAGCAGCCGGACGTGTGGGCGTGTGGCCTCTGCCACTATCCCAACGGCAAGGGCCGCTCGGAAAATGCCGGCGTGAGCGGTCTCTCGACTGAATATTTCATCCACACGATGAACGATTTCAAGGTCGGCAACCGGAAAAGCGCTGATCCCCGCAAAAACAACACGAATCTCATGAACCAGTTCGCGAAGAACATGAGCGACGATGAGATCAAAGCCGCCGCCGAATACTTTGGCTCCATGAAGTGGACGCCATGGATTAAGGTCGTCGAAACGAAAACGGTGCCGAAGACGAAGCCGTCGAACGGACTATTCCTCGTCGAAGGCAATGAGATGGAGCCCATCGGAGACCGTATAGTGGAAACGCCAATCAATGGGGAAGCCACCGAAATCCTGCGCGACCCGCGCTCGTCCTTTATTGCTTACGTCCCGATTGGCGCGGTCAGGAAGGGAGAGGCACTCGTCACAAAAGGCGGCGGCAAAACAATCGCTTGCGGCACTTGCCACGGCGCCGACCTGAAAGGTGTTGGTCCGGTACCCCCGCTTGCGGGTCGTTCGCCAAGTTACCTGACGCGCCAGATGTTTGACATGCAGCAGGGTTTCCGCAAAGGATCATGGACCGAGCTGATGAAACCGGTCGTCGAGCACCTGACGACTGATGACATGCTGAATATCGCAGCCTACGCCGCTTCCCGGACTCCCTAGAGCAAACTGAACAGCCACCGGCTCGACGGATCGCTCGCACGCACTTTTGTCAGTGTCATCGGCGTTGGGGGGCGGACCCTCGGTCCGCAGCCGACGCCTTCGTCGGCTTCCTCGGAGTGTCAGTCCGTGGAAGAGCCGATTCAGGGGATCCGCCCCGGGATCCGCCCCACTACCCTTCGTATTGCAGTACGTTCAAGCCGGCGTTCCAGTCCGTGACGTAAACGAGCCCGTCGGTCGTGACCAGAATGTCCGCCGATTTCGCGGCCAGCGCCACATTGGGGCGCGGATCGATCAGCTTCCTGGGCGCCGGAGGAATCCAGTAAGCGATTTCCTTCGGCGCGAATGCGTCACGGATATCGAAGACACGGACGCCGGCGACGTTATACGTAGCGAAAATTTTCTCCTCGCTTTGAAACGTGCCCGGCCGGTTTTCGTGCAGGTTGTGCGGGCCGAAAGTTCCGAAGCCGCAATAGTCGCGATCCTTTGGTGTGGGCAAAGTGGAAATCGATACGGGGTTTTCCTCCGCGCGCAAATCCACGATGAAGGTACAGAACATCCCCTTCGCACACTTCTCCGCATTCGCTTCGTCCGCCACCACCGCGAGTTTTCGGCCCGGCAACGGAAGCGGGGTATGCGTACCTCCTGGAAACGGCGGACACCAGTTGATGTGCGAGATCATCTTCGGGTTGGCCGGGTCGCTGAGATCATGGACGGTCAGCCCGCCATCTCGCCACGCCCCATAGCCGCGGTTGCCCGCCGTGATCATATGGTGCAATGCAACACGGCGGCCAGGCGCGAGTGTCGCGGGCTCGCCAGCGGCCCTGTTCATCCCGGGCATCCACCACCTCCCCACGATTTCGGGCTTCGTGATGTTGCGCAGGTCGACCATACAGAGGATGTGGTCGGTGAAACCGTCGATATGCGCGGCAATCGCGGCGTATCGGCCGCCTGTCCACCAGAGACGATTAATACCGAGGCCCGGGATCTCGAGAAAGGCGATCTCTCTCATCTCTCCGGGGCGGGAAATGTCGTGAATGCTGAGGCCAGATCGAAATTTCTTCCGGTTCGTAATACTGTCGGCCAGCGCATTCTCGAAGTAACCCCGAATGTTGTCGTAAGACTGCATGGCCACGATATTCGCTCCGTTGGCCAGCAGGAGCAGGTCATCCGAAACCTGCAAGTGATGTGTCCGGGTAAAGTCTCCGCCCGTGAAAAAACCGACAGGCTTCAGCTTGCGCGGATCCGCTGCATCCAGAATCGTAACGCCGTTGCTGAACATGTGACCGACGTAAAGATGCCCTCGGTTACGCATCACCTGAACGCTGTCCGGGCGCCCGCCAAGATCGCTCCAGGACAAATGCTTGAAGCGATTTCCGATGCCTTCCGGCGGAATCACTTTCTCATGTTCGACGCCCGATTGCCCTGCCAGTTGCTCGGGAAGATAAGACAGCCCGGCTACGCCCGACAGACCCTTCGCGAAATCCCGACGGTTGACAATCGACATGTATTCGCTCTTTTACTAGACCTTACACCAACTTGCCGGAACATGTTTGCCAACCAGCGCTCCCGTTGTCAGGGCCCGCAAAATCGAGGTCGCCAAATTGCGCTCATCGCGGAATCAGCACCACTGGTTAGCATTGCAAGCGGAATTTATCCGTAATATACTTCGTCGGGTCGATTAGCGGACGCCGCGTTACAACGCCATGAATATCAGATCCATCGCCGTTCCCTGGATTCTCGGGTGCTCATCATTTCTTTATCCATCTCCAGCCAGCGCTTTGGGTGTGTGTGCGGATCCGGATTATCTCCCCTACTCGAATCGCGCCGGCGAAGGGTTTGAGAACAAGATTGCCGTTGCGGTGGCCAGGGCGCTCGGCGAAAAAGTGGACTACACCTGGGCAAGTTCCCGCGGCCACGGCGGGTTTCCGCAGTTCCTTTCAGCGACGCTCGATGCGAAGAAATGCGATGTGATCATGGACATCCCGTATGGAAGCAGGGAGGAGCTCACCACCCGCCCCTACTACATTTCCTCCTACGTGTTCGTGTTCGACAAACACAAAAACTACCCGATCACAAGTATGGATTCCGCCGTCCTCAAACGGCTTAAAGTTGGCTTTGAACGGAACACGCCGGCCGAGGCAGGGGTGAAGATTCGCAGCATGCTCCCCGGGTCCGTTGCTTTCGATGTGGGCGAGGAAGACGGGAAGTCGCCCGCAATCATGCTCGATGCGCTAAAGAAGGGCGAAATCGATGTGCTGATCACATGGCAGCCCGCGATCGGAGCGTTACTGCGCGCATCTCCCAACCTCGGATTAGTGGTCGTCCCGAATGAGCGCGCCCTTGGACCGCCGGAGCAGTATTCTTTCCCCATGTCCATGGGAGTGCGTATCGGGGATGACGCCTTGAAGAAACGTCTCGACGACGTCATCGCAAAACACCAGGCGGAACTTACATCCATTCTTACTGAGAGTGGCGTGAAGTTGTTTTCACCTCCATAGGCAGAAAGTTTGAGCACAATAAACGGAATCCTGAAAGCGGTCTTTATCTCCGTGGCGGCAATCGCCGCGATGAGCCAGGACGCCACCGCGCAAAATGGCGAGAAACTGATAAGCGGAAGCGACTGCGCGGGGTGTCACGCCCTCGATAGCCAGGTTGTCGGACCTTCCTGGAACGCAATCGCCAAACGCTACGGGAGTCAAGCCGGTAGCGTCGCAAAGCTCGCCGCGAGAATTCGGGAGGGCGGCGCAGGCAAGTGGGGCGATGTTGCCATGACCCCTCACCCGGACTTAACGGACGCGCAGGCCAGACAGATGGTGAGCTGGATTCTGGCAGTGAAGGAGTCTTCACCTTCTCCCGCAGCGCCAAAAGCCGGATCGAAACTATACACTTACACGCCTAAGACTGGTCCGGCGGTTCAACTGGAATTTCCGCTTTTCGTGGCCGGCAATGGCGGGAAGGTCACCAAGGACGTCTTTCGCGGCTACGAGCTCTTCAACTCCTACTGCTATCGTTGCCACGGGACAGACGCGACAGGCAGCCAGCTTGGACCGGACTTGCGGCACTCTCTTACGGCCGGAATGAAAGAGCAGGCATTTCTCTCCGTCGCAATGGCGGGCAGAAAAGATAAAGGCATGCCCTCGTGGGCGGGATTCTTAACCAGACAGGAAGTTACTCAGATTTATCAGTACACCAGGGGGCGAAGTCTCGATCTGGTGCCTTCGGGCAGGCCTCCGTCGGGGACGGAATAGTGTCGTAAGAAAGGGAGATTCAAATGAATTTCAGGACACAGATTTGCTGTGTTGTCATCGGGCTCGGCGGGCTAGCCGCGAGTGCCGCCACGCAGCTCGAGACGGATTCTCAGGACCCCAATCAGTGGGTGTTGCCACTGGGCAGTTACAGCGCGATTCGTCACAGCAAGTTGAACCAGATCACTCCGGGCAACGTCGCCGGAACTGAAGGTTGCCTGGATGATGTCGACAGGCACGCTTCGGGGACAGGAGGGCCAGCCGCTGGTCGTTGGCGACATGATGTACTTTGAGAGCTCCTACCCGAACTTTGTTTACGCCGTCAACCTCGATGACATCGGGCGCATCGTCTGGAAGTTCGCTCCGGAGCAGGATAAGTTCGCGCCGTCCGTGGCCTGCTGCGATGTGGTAAACCGCGGCGTCGCTTATGCCGACGGGAAGATCTTTGTCGCGACGCTGGACACGAACCTCTACGCCCTCGACGCGAAGACGGGCAAAACCCTTTGGACCGCCAAAAACGGAGATCCGCAACTGGGTCAAACAATGACGTCCGCTCCACTCGTGGTGCATGACAAGGTAATCGTCGGTATCGCGGGCGGAGAGTATGGCGTACGCGGATATATCAGCGCGTACGACACAAAACCGGCAAGCTCGCCTGGCGCGCGTATAGCGTTGGTTCGGACCAGGATATGTTATTCGACGCAAACAAAACCATCGATGGCGCGACCCAGGGCCCGGTCGGCAAGGATTCGAGTTTAAAGACCTGGCAGGGAGATCAATGGAAATTGGGCGGCGGCACGACCTGGGGCTGGTATACCTACGATCCTCAACTCAATCTGGTCTACTACGGAAGCGGAAATCCGGGAACCTGGAATCCCAACGAACGGCCCGGGGACAACAAATGGTCGACGACCCTCTTCGCGCGCAACCCGGATACGGGCGTCGCTGCGTGGGCGTACCAGATGACTCCTCACGACGCGTGGGATTACGACGGAATCAACGAGAGCGTTCTCACTGACAGCGTCGTCGACGGCAAGACAATTCCGACGCTCACGCATTTCGACCGCAACGGGTTTGCCTATGTGCTGGACCGGCGTAACGGCAAGCTCCTCAAGGCCAACAAATTCGATCCGTCGACGAACTGGGCAAAGGAAATCGACTTGAAAACAGGCCGGCCGGTGCTCAATCCGGACAAGATGACCAAGGAAGATGTCAATGTCAAGGACATCTGTCCGGCCGCCCAGGGCGCCAAGAATCACCAGCCGGCTTCTTACGATCCGGAGACGAAGCTCTTCTACGTGGCAACGAATCACATCTGCATGGACTACCAGGCGTTCAGCGTCAAGTACAGGGGCGGGTTTCCGTATGTGGGCGCTCTTCTGAGCATGTTCCCGGCGGATCACGGCAATGTACGCGGCCGGCTGATCGCATTTGATCAGGTCACGCGGTCAGACGAAGTGGTCGATCAATGACATGTTCCAGGATTACAGCGGACCTCTGACCACGGACAGCGGCGTGCTGTTCTACGGAACACTGGGTGGGTGGTTTAAAGCGGTCGATGTGGCGTCGGGAAAGGTTCTCTATCAATTCCACACGCCCTCGGGAATCATCGGCAACCCCATCACCTATATGCACAAAGGCAAGCAGTACGTGGCCGTGCTGACAGGCGTCGGAGGATGGGCCGCTATCGGTCTTGCTGAAGGGCTTACGAAAGGCACAGAAGGGCTGGGCGCTGTCGGACTTACGGCATCGCTGACCGACTGGACGAACCTCGGAGGAACGCTGGTCGTCTTCTCACTGAATTAGCGACGGCAAACTTAAAGGAGAGTTCCATGAGACACGAGTTTTTCGCGATCCTGCTGATTGCGACGGCGGGGACGGCCTCTGCCCAGATGAAAAAGTTCCTGACTAAACCGCTGGTGATCGAAGACCAGGGCAGCTTCTTCATAGGCGGCGTGCCGAAAGTCACCAATTACGCGACCGTGCCCCCGCCGAACGCACCCAGCCAGGCGCCGGCTCCCAACCAGATCATGATCGGGCAGATGTACGTCCAGTTCGAGATACCGCAGAACAAGAAGCGGAACGCGCCGCCGGTCATTATGGTGCACGGCTCCAGCCATACGGCGGCATGTCTCGAATCCACGCCGGACGGGCGGGAAGGCTGGTATCCCTATTTCGTGCGCAAGGGCATTTCCACTTATCTGGTCGATCAGGCTGGACGCGGACGTTCCGGGTTCGACGAATCTGTCCTCAATGAGGCGGAAGCCACGATCAGGAACGGCGATGCGTCGAAGGGCCTGGCGATGATTCCCTCCGTTGCCAGGATTACCGACAATGGCGCGTGGACGAACTGGTTCGGCCACCTGGTGCCTCAGGGATCCACCATACTCACCGGCACGCTCATACAGCATGGTGATCCCGGAGATCCCCCGACGGATGCCGCCATACACGGCAGCGGCTACCACCCGGCGTACCCTTTCACGTCCGTCGATGCGAAGGTTTCCTCACGCGAGGGCGCACTCGGCCCGGCGCCCTCGGGACCCAACAACGATTTCGCGCTTGAGTACTACAAGCAGCTGGTCCCCAACTCGGAGGTCACGCTGCCGGGATCGACCTGCTCCACCTGCGATCCCAAAGAGATCTCACCTGCTAATACATGGACGCCGGAGGATCTCGCGACTCTCGTCGAAAAGCTCGGCGGAGCGGTCGTAGCCACCCATTCTCAATCGGGAATTATGGGTCACCATATGGTCCGGATTTTGAAGGAAAGGGGTCATCTGGATATGCTGAAGGGCCTGATCACGATCGAGGGTTCCTGCTCGCTCCCGAACAGCGGACTCACGGCGGAAGACTTCGACAACATTCCGTACCTTGCTCTGAAGGGCGATTACACCGCGACCAGTCCTGTGTGCCAGACCACGGTTGACGCAATCAACGCCAGACGCGCCGCCGGCCACGGAACCGCGAAGGCGGACTACATCAAGCTGGACGAACTGGGCAAGCCGATTTTCAACGGCACCACCCACATGATGATGCTGGGCACAAACAACCTCGAGGTCGCGGACGTCATTCTGAACTGGTCCGACGAGAACATACCGCCCAGAACCAGGAGCAGTAAGAATATTAAGAAGTAATCAGCCGCTTGCCGGCAAGGTCTTCGATCTCAAACCTACCCGTAGAATTTCGGACATGCGAACATTCCGGAACTGTTGAATGGACACGTCACGCGGGAGGTGGAAGCCGATTATGCGGCCGCAGTGGAAACCGGGACAATCGCGTCAAAGCACCGGGTCAAACAAAGTGTCGAAGCCGGTAGTCTGGCGACGTTCATCAGGTAACCGCATATCGGACTGACTCCGAGCATCGTTCGCGATGGTCCGGCTGTCGGGAAAGCGATTGGCCATCGGATTCGAGCCTGCCCGCCTCACCACTAATTCACCTGAGAAAGCCGATTCTTTTTCAGGTGAAGGAGCGTCTGTACTTTTGGCATATACTACTTGCGTTGCGAGGAGTTTATCGAGCGAGGAGTCGGGCATGCCAAACGTGCGAATGGTTCTCATAATTGCGGCTGCCGGTCTGGCGGCCACCTGGTCCCTGGCTCAACAGGCTCCGAGCCCAGCGGGCCCGCCTGCATCCTCCGGACGCGGCGCGCAGGCTGGACGCGGAGGAGATCCGAACCGGTGCGCGGCGCCGAGCGGTATGGGGACCGCGAACTACAAATCGCCGGAGCAACTGCCCGATGGACGAGTCACTTTTCGCATCTGCGCGCCGGACGCGGCCACCGTCACGCTCGGCAGCAGCGACAACGAAGACATCGCACCCAACGTCTTTACGGGCGGCAGAGGCCGGCCGATGACTAAAGACGACAAAGGCCTCTGGAGCGTCACCACACCCAATGCTCTGGCGCCCAATACGTATCGCTACTTCTTCTTTGTCGACGGCGTGCGCGTGCCCGATCCCGCGGCCCGCGAGTTTTCGTTCGAACGTTCGAACGTCGATTCGCTCGTCGAGGTGACTGGTCCGGCCGAAGAGTTCGAGGCCTGGCACAACAACATTCCACATGGCAGCGTGGCGACTTCCGAATACTGGTCGGAACCCCTCGGCGTCGTGCGACGCATGCATGTTTATACGCCACCGGGTTACGAGAAGAACAACAAGGCGTTCCCGGTGCTTTACCTGGTGCACGGCGCCGGCGACAGCGATGACAGCTGGACATCGGTCGGCCGTGCCAATAACATCCTGGATAATCTGATTGCGGCGGGCAAGGCAAAACCGATGATTGTGGTGATGCCGAACGGTCATACGCCGGAACGCCCGAACGGCGGCGGAGCGAATATACTTCAGAACACAGATTTCGGCGACGATTTGCTGAAGGTCGTGATACCTTACATTGACGCCAACTATCGCACCATAGCGAATGCCGATAACCGGGCGATGGCAGGGCTTTCCATGGGAGGCGCACACACCATTCAGAACGGATTACCGCATCCCGAGGTGTTCCATTACATCGGCATCTTCTCGATCACCGGTGGCGGCGAGTCTTACGAAAAGGCCCACGACGCGGCGCTGAAGGAGGCGGCGCGGGCTATGAAGCTGGTTTACTATGCCTACGGAAGCCAGGACCCGGTCGTGCGCACG
Source organism: Terriglobia bacterium (assembly GCA_963831795.1). Lineage (GTDB taxonomy): Bacteria > Acidobacteriota > Terriglobia > Bryobacterales > Bryobacteraceae > BOG-234. The sequence continues at coordinate 163,328 of CAWHSB010000041.1, forward strand.
CCGGAACAACTGAAGGGCACGCTAAGCAAGTACGCGATCAAACTCACATTGCACGAGACGGAGGGCGGGCATACCTGGATCAACTGGCGCGAGTATCTGAACGACTTCGCGCCTCGGCTGTTCCGGTAACCGCGATCGCGCCTCCCCGCAGGTTACGCCTTAACTTTTGAAGACCCTGGACTTCCGGGCAAGATGCCGAAGCGCGGGTCATTGGCTGCTACGTGCTTCGCCACCGCAACCATGGTGGTCTCGAAATTTTCGTGGGCCGAATCGATGAAAAGCCACTTTCTCAGAACCTCGTGCGGCTTTAACGCCGGAAACCGGGCCTGGATGGAAACGTGATGCGTGTAATCCGTACAGACCAAAACCCCGCGCCAGTTCCAGCGACCGGATTTCGTTGGTTCGACAAGCAGGAGCATCTGACGCCCAAAGAGATAGACGGCAAGGCCGCCGAACATTCTCCTCGTGAAGAAGGTAGGGTGCTCACAAAATGCCTCGAGAATCCACTCGTGCTCAAACGTCTTCATGGCTTGAGGTGATTTGGGGATGGTAGCACGTAATGGGCTAAGGGCTCGTCACAAAATAGCAGTGGCAACGCTCTCTTCCGGTCGCGGCTCGGAACCTGTTCTGAGCCGCGCGCGTCAGCAAGCCTGAAATGACCAGGTGGACATCGGAGGTGATGCTTTCGACGGAGCGTAGTTCGGGAGTTGGAAGCGATTGAACTTGTCCGGAAGAAGGAAATTTCTGCGCGAATTATCACTGTTCGGAGAATGTCAGAGTTCCCGGAACCGGACAAGCCGCCCGTATCTCAGGACGGCGTTAGAGCCAGGCGATCGATGTTGGCTGCATGAGGTATCGATTGCATCGCCGCTATGCCGAATTCAAGCCCCAGGTGCAGCCTTCACAATTAGCACTCGTTCGCTCTCCCCGAAAAGAGGCTGACAAGACGCTCGCGCAACCAAGAGCGGGCGACGGTCCGGGAGTCAAGCAAATACGTTCCTCCGGCTTCGATCATCGGCGTCACGTTGATCGTCCGCCCGAGTTCGTCCGTTGCCCACGCCGATTTTTCCGCACAATGTCGGGTATTGGAAATCTATGCTTTGTGCGTTTCCAGCCGGGAGCGCCCGCCATGTCACGTTCCGAATCCCCGTCCCGTCTCATCTTTAGAAAAGGAGTAGCAAACATGATCAGATGGGCACTGAAGAAAGTGATTGACAAGTTTGAACGGGACTGGAATTATGACGCCAGCTATATGCGCGACATAATTGACGCGAGTCCGCGCGCCGCATGGCTGTTTTCCCGGGTCACCGCTCTTGGACAGTTCCGGCGCGACCTTCCCGAACAGGCATGGTACGCCGCGGGTATTACCGCCGTGCGCAATGAGGATTGCGGCCCCTGTACCCAGCTTGCCGTCACGATGGCGGAACGCGCCGGCATCAGTCCCTCGGTTCTGCGCTCGATGCTCGCCGACGATCCCGACGCAATGCCGCCGGATGTTGCACTGGTATGGAAATTTACGCACGCCACGCTCGCACATGATGTTGCCGCGGATGAGTATCGCGAAGCGATCGTAACGCGCTGGGGACGGCGCGCTCTCGTTAGTCTGGCTTTTGCGATCACTGCGGCGCGAATCTATCCAACGGTCAAGTATGCCCTTGGCCACGGGAAGGCTTGCACGCGCGTCGTCGTTGGCGGCACGCCCATGATGTTCGATCACGGAAGGATTCCGGCGCAGGCGGATGTGGCGCTGCGCACGCAGTGAGCTGCGCGGACGCGATGTCGAATCCGGCCGCGAGCTTCGAGACATACCGCGGGCGCCTGCTCGGTCTCGCATACCGCATGCTGGGCTCGATCGCCGACGCTGAAGACGCTGTGCAGGAGACTTACCTGCGCTGGCATGCGATCGACCGTGACAGTGTGTCGGACCCAAGGGCATTTCTCATGACCACGACCACGCGGATCTGTCTCGATATGCTTACTTCGGCGCGCGCGCGGCATGAGCAGTACGTCGGTCCCTGGCTGCCAGAGCCGATTGTGGACACGACGGCGCTCGCACCTGACAGCCGCACGGAGCTGGCCGAAGATCTATCCATCGCGCTGCTCCTGACGCTGGACCGGCTCTCGCCGCTTGAGCGCGCCGCTTTTCTGCTGCACGACGTTTTCGATTTTTCGTTCGGTGAAGTCGGCACGACGCTGGAGCGGAGCGAGGCCGCCTGCCGGCAGCTTGCCGCCCGCGCACGTGCGCATGTTCGCGCATTACGGCCACGCGGCACGGCTGCGCCGGCGGCGCGTTCGGGCGAGATCGATGAGAAGCATGCCCAGCTCATGTCCGCATTCGTGGCGGCGACGCGTTCGGGCGATCTCAACGTGCTGACACAACTGCTCGCGAGCGATGTGCGTGTCGAGACGGACGGCGGCGGCAAGGTGGCCGCGGCGCTGAACGTGATTGAAGGCGCCGATCGCGCGGCGCGGTTCCTGATTGGCGCTACGGGCAAAGGGTGGCGCGACGACTTCACGCTGCGCTATGCGACCATTAACAGCCTGCCCGGCGTTATTGTGGACGCGCGCGAGGGACCGGTGCAGACCGCGGCTTTCGAGATTCAAGACGGCGTCATCAAAGCGCTCTATGTGGTGCGCAATCCAGACAAGTTGCGGCATCTGGCGCGGGCGTCCGTACCGCACGAGAGCTGACAAAGCCACCGAAATTCGCACACAGGCAGGAGATGGCCAATCGCGGCGGAACCGATGTGGTCGCCGCCTGCCACGATCCACGAGGCGGTCAGGCCGGGTGGAGGCGGCGATTCTCCCGCAGATAATTCTCTGTCGTATCCGAGGCAAATTCCTGGTTTCGGCTGTAGGAGCGATCGCTCAAGGGAAAGGACCTGCCGAAGCGTAGTCTGGAGTGGCCATGGGGACCGGGGAAGTGTTGGAGGGCGAACCATCCAGTTTGACTTTCGGCTAGAACAGTACACCACGGATGAAGAGCTCCAGAAGGTTGCTCAGCTGGCCAGGGACGAAGGCACGGACGCGCTTCGGCGCGCATTGGAAAAAAGAAGGATATCGGCGATCAACGTGGTCGGGTCGACCGGTAATCAGATTGGTATCGCTCGCAAACGCCAGGCGGGTCCCGACACGATCATCCCGATCATTACCGCTCGCACTATGCCTTTTGATAGAGGTCTATCGCAACGGACGAACAACCGACTATCCGTTTGGATATCTTCAGGTGAAGATTGACGCTAGTGCAGGGCACGGGGCAGATCATGGCCCCGCCGCGAAGATTCGCTTCGACAAGAAGGCGGGACAGTATCAAATCGAGAGCTACGGCAACCAGTACATCAAGGCTGCCTGCGTCAGTCCCACCTGGTGTTATTTCGGAGTCGCCACTTGCCACTCACCCGCGATGATTCGAGAACTCGCATCCGACGCGTTCGCGGGGTCGATTCCGTTGGGTGGGTGATGCAGGATTATGAGATTTGCGGTTTCTCCGCGTTCAATGCGTGAGCCGTCCGCGGGTATGATCCATGCGCCGGTCAGGTCCGTGCGATCTGACGCCTGAGGAACGGGTACGTCCTTCCGCGCGCCGACGGATTGAATCTTGCTGCCGGAAATGATGACTATTGAGTCTTCGATCGGCGGAGCACCTGGTGCGGTAATGGTCGTTGCGCCTATCAGAACTTTGAGTCTGGAACCCGGGGTGCCGACGTCGTGCTTCTGACATCCGGCCAGAAGCAGGAAGAGAAACAGCAGCGCGCTGGTTACCACTGCGAGGTGAGGGTCGACGGAAGCGTGGAAAACCGGCGACGAGATCGCCGGTGCTACCGACTTGCTTTCAGGCATGCGAAACCGCAGTATCGCATGACGTGATAACGTTCTCGGAAGAACCTCCCGATGAATCTTCGCGATCTGTTCGACCTTTCTCTGCTGGGCCGCCGCGATACGGTCGCACTTGAGTTCCGCGACGACATTTTCACGTTTGGCGAAATTGACGGACGCAGCAATCGCCTCGCCCGGCTGTTCGAAAGCCGGGGGATGCGCGCCGGCGACCGGCTTTGCGTTTATCTTGCGAACTGCGTCGAGATGATCGATATCTTTCTGGCGTGCGTCAAGCTCGGCGTTATTTTCGTTCCCATCAACATCCTGTATCGAGACCGCGAAATCTCGCATATTCTCGACGATGCCGAACCTCGCGCCCTTGTGTCGGACGTCGAAATCGCTACCGATATTCCGGTCTGGACAGCCGCGGCGTTGACGCGGGACGCGACGGCGATGGATGACACGCGTCCGCACGTCCATCTTGACGGCGATGCTCCCGCGGGAATTATCTACACCTCTGGTACGACGGGGACTTCGAAGGGCGCGATTCTCACACACAATAACTTTGCCGCCAATGCGGTGAATCTTCTGGCGTGCTGGGAGATCAGCGCCGCCGACCGCTTTCTTCTCGCGCTCCCGCTGTTTCACGCACACGGCCTCGGGAACGGCATTCACTGCTGGCTCATGAGCGGATGCCGTATGCGGCTTCTCGAACGCTTCGAGCATCAGAGCGCGGTGGCCACGTTTCTGGATTTTCGCCCGACGCTGTTTTTCGGCGTACCTACGATCTATGTGCGTCTGCTCGAAACCGACCGCGAAAGGGCGCGGGAGATCGGTTCCTTCATGCGGCTCTTTGTTTCCGGCTCCGCGCCGCTTCCGGCTCAGGTGCTGGAAGAGTTTCGGGATCTCTTCGGCCACACCATTCTGGAACGTTACGGGATGAGTGAAACGCTGATGAATATAAGCAATCCCTATGCCGGCGAGAGGCGCGCCGGGACCGTTGGATTCCCCCTGCCGGGGATTTCGGTGCGGCTGCTGAATCATGAACTGCAGCCGGCGAATTACGGGGAAACCGGGGAGATTTATCTGCGGGGGCCGAACATCTTCGCGGGCTACTGGAGACGGGAAGCGGCGACGCGTGAAGCGTTTCTCGACGGATACTTCAAAACGGGCGATCTGGCGACACGTTCTCCCGATGGCTACTTCACGCTCACGGGGCGCAAGAGCGATCTGATCATTTCCGGAGGGTTCAACATCTACCCGCGGGAGATCGAGGAGTTCCTGCAGGAGCAGCCCGAGATCGCGGAAGCCGCGGTGGTGGGGCTTCCGGATCGGATGCGGGGCGAAGTGCCTGTGGCTTATGTCGTCGCGACCGAGACACTCGACGCTGGGGCGATCGAGAGGCGTTGCCGGGAGAAACTCGCTTCGTTCAAGGTCCCGAGAGAGTTCATTGCCGTGGAGAAACTGCCGCGCAACGCCATGGGGAAGATTCAGAAGCATCTTTTGCCGAAGAGAACGGCTGGTGGCTGATTTCGAGTCTCCCTTCGACGTCGTCGGCGTCGGGCTGAACGCGACCGACACCGTGCTCACTGTGGAGCAATTTCCCGCGCCAGGCGGCAAGGCGCCGTTTACGCGCGAGTTCTATTCCGTCGGCGGCCAGGTCGCGACGGCCATGGTTGCTTGTTCGCGCCTGGGACTGCGGACGAAATACATCGGAACGGTGGGAGATGACGAGCGCGGGCGCATCCAGATGGAGAGCCTGCGAACTTCCGGTATCGATATCGCGCACGTGCGGCAGCGGGTGAATTGTCCCAACCAGTCGGCATATATCGTGGTGGACGGTTCGACCGGTGAGAGGACTGTGTTCTGGCATCGTCCCGCATGCCTGACGATCTCTCCGGATGAGATTGATCCCGACCAGATTACGTGCGCGCGGCTACTGCATATCGACGGGCACGACACGGCGGCAGTGGAGCACGCGGCGCGAATCGCGCGGGCGCACGGAATTCCGGTGACCGTCGATGTCGACACGATCTACCCGGGCTTCGAGCGGGTGTTGCCTCTGGTCGACTATATGATCGCCAGCTCCGAATTTCCGGCGGCGTGGACCGGGCATCGAGGATCCGCTCGAAGCGCTTGCGGCGATTCAGCGGCAGTCGGGAATGCGGGTTGCCGCCATGACTCTGGGGCAATATGGCGCTCTGGCATACGGCGAAGGCCGCTTCACTTATTCGCCGGGATTCGCGGTTCGATGCATCGATACGACGGGCGCGGGAGACGTTTTCCACGGCGCCTTTTGCTATTCTGTTCTGCAGCAAATGCCTATTGCAGGGCGCTCTCGAATTCTCCAACGCGATGGCTGCTCTGAACTGTACGGCGCAGGGCGCGCGCGGCGGCATCGCGACCATCGATGAGGTTGGCAATCTTGTCGAACGCGGCCGCCGGTTCGAGGTCCTTCGGCACCGGCATCCGACGATCGCTGGCCGGGTCGAAGCGCGCTGAATGTTCCCGCTGCGAGATGACCGGCCGACGTACTCCCCTCCTATCGTCACCACTCTGCTGATCGTGGCGTGCGCGCTCGTTTTCTTTTTCGAGTTGTCGCTCGATGAGTATTCGCGGGACTATCTGATCAGTTTGTACGGCCTTGTGCCGGCGCATCTGCGGCCTGTTACGCTCCTGACCTCGATGTTCCTTCACGGGGGATGGAGCCACATTATCGGCAATATGCTTTTCCTGTGGGCATTCGGCAAGAGCCTCGAAGACGCGATGGGGCATACGAAGTTCCTGATGTTTTACCTGATCTGCGGCATCGCGGCGGGAATTACTCATGCGTTTTTTAATGCCGATACGACGCTGCCCACGATCGGGGCGAGTGGCGCGATCGCGGGCGTGATGGGCGCTTACCTGGTCAAATTTCCGCGGGCCCGAATCCATACTCTGATTTTTTTGATTTTCTTCGTTACGACGACCGATATCCCCGCGGCTCTGATCCTCGTTTACTGGTTTATTACCCAGTTGTTCAGCGAGTACGGGTCTATCGCGCGAACCGAGGCAACGGCCGGCGGCGTGGCTTATGCCGCGCACATCGGCGGGTTCATCACGGGCATGATTCTGATTCAGCTGATGGGCACCCGCACCAGATACTTTCCGCGCCGGGACATCTACTGGTAACTATGCTCGACCTTCTCGCGATCGCCGCGCATCCGGACGATGTGGAGCAGACTTGCGGCGGCACCCTGCTGCGCATGGCGGAAACCGGGTATCGCACGGGGATCATGGACCTGACTGCGGGGGACATGGGGACCCGGGGATCGCCTGAGATTCGCGTCTCGGAATCGGACGACGCGGCGAAGATACTGAAGGTCTCGCATCGGGAAAATCTGCACTTTCCCGATGCTCGCCTTGAAAATTCGCTGGCGGCGCAGAATGAGCCTCGCGCAGCGCATTCGCGAACTCAAGCCGCGCACCGTCATCCTTCCTTACTGGGAGGGCCGGCATCCCGATCATTACCGCACCGCGGAGCTCGGCTATGAGGCGTGCTTTCTCGCGGGATTGAAAAAGATCGATCAGTATACCGAACCGCATCGGCCTTACAAGATCCTGTACTCTTCGCTCTATGCGAATGTGACGCCCTCGTTTGTGGTCGATGTAACGCAACAATTCGACGCGGCGGATGGAGTCTCTGCTCGCTTATCGCTCACAATACGGCGAAGTGAGAGATGGCGCGACACTTTTTCCGGATGAAAGCGAGATTCGGGAGCGGCTCTCCGCGATTGCGCGTTTCTATGGAAATCTGATCGGGGTCAAGTACGGCGAGCCGTTCGTGGTCAAAGAGACCATGCGGGTCGATGACGTGGTCTCGCTCCCGGTGAGAAGCGTCTGACAGGGTGCGGTTGGCAGGATCACCGGCGCTACCGGAATTGACGTAAAGCTCCGCGCCGAGCGGAAGCCCGGCGGCAGGCCCGAAGGCCTGTCCCCACCCTGGTTACCCGGCGTCTTACGGTCGTACCCGATCCACGCCGCTTCACGATACTGCTATAAATAATGTCTGCAAAGACGTGCCCGGGTAGGGCCGGCGCGTCGACGGGAGTGGGTGAGTTTGGCTGAGTGTGATTTTCTGACGATTTTCGATGCGCTGCCCGATCTTTGTCTCGTCCTCCGCCCGAACGACCCGATCTATACCATCGCGGCAGCAAATTCCGCCGCCAGGCTGGCTCTGACACGCGAAGGCGAGATCGTCGGACGCAATCTGTTCGAAATCCTTCCTGACGAGTCCGGGGAGCGGCTGGCATCGCTTCGGCGGGTTCTGGCGAAAAAAACAAGCGATTCCATGCCTGCCCGCTGCGTGCGCAGCGCCGTGAGTTCTCTGGCGCCAGGCGGCCACGGCGACGCCGGATTTATTATTCATCGCATTGTCCAATGACGGCGGAGGGAAGCTTTGCTCTGGCATTTGCGCAGGCGCCGATCGGTATGGCGCTGCTGACTCCGGAAGGCAGGATCGTCGAGGTGAACCAGGCGTTCTCGAATATGCTCGGTTACTCCCCGGAGGAGCTGACTTCAGGCGATTCTTCTCCGTTCACGCATCCGGAGGATGCCGGGCCAACCCGCAATTTCTTCGCATTGCTTCGGGAGGGCCGGGCCAGCAGGGGCCGAATCGAGAAACGCTATATCCGAAAGGACGGCGAGCTTGTCTGGGCTTCCGCGTCGGCAACCATGCGCCGCGACGAGCACGGAAGGCCCGCCCAGGTCGTTGCCATCGTCGAGGATATTACCGCACGGAAGCGCGCCGAAACGCGATACCGGTTCCTCGCCGAAAGCATTCCACAAATGGTGTGGACGGCAACGCCGGACGGCATGATCGACTACGTGAACGGCCGGTGCACTTCGTACTTCGGGGCGCCGGAGGAGGCGTTGCTTGGGGCCGGGTGGCTCGAATGGGTCCATCCGGATGAACGGGACGCGGTGAGGGAGCGATGGAACCAGTCGCTCGTAACGGGGGAGCCTTACGAAATGGCGCTCCGCGCGAAACGCGGCCGCGACGGCAGCTGGCGCTGGCACCTGGTGCGCGCCCTTCCGCTTGCAGGGGGAAAACGGGAGCGTTTTGCAATGGTTCGGAACCTGCACGGATATCGAAGACCAGAAGCGGGCTGACGCCAAACTGAAGGAGCAGTGGCACGCCTTCGATACAGCGCTTTCGCACACGCCCGGACTTTGCGTACACATTGGATCTCGCCGGGCGCTTCACTTACGTGAATCGGGCGCTGCTCGATCTCTGGCAAAGGCCTCTCGAGGACGTGCTCGGGAAGAATTTTTCCGATCTCGAATACCCGCCGGATCTTGCGCAGCGTCTGCAAGCGCAGGTCCAGCAGGTGATCGACACGAAGCAACCGGTTCGAGGCGAGACTCCCTTCACCGGACCCAGCGGCGAAACGACGTACTACGAGTACATCTTCGTTCCGGTGCCGGCAGCCGCCGGCCAGGTCAGAGCTGTCGCCGGGAGCTGCGCATGATATTACGCAACAGAACCAGGTCAGGCAACAAATCGAAGACGACCGTGCGCGGTGGCGCGATCTGCTCAGGCAAACACCGGCTGCGATCGTCCGGCTTCGCGGCCCCGAGCACACCATCGGGTGGGTTAATCCCGAGTATTCAAAGCTGGTCGACCGATCCCCCGAATTTCTCCTCGGCAGGACCGTAATGGAAGCCATACCCGAGCTGGAGCCTCAAAACTACCTTGAGGTCCTTGACCGGGTGTATCGAACGGGAGAACCTTTCTCGGGGCACGAACGGCTCGTGCGATTGAACGGGGCGGACGGAAAGCTTCGCGATGTTTACGTTAACGTCGTGTACCTGCCGATACGTAATCCCGCCGGCGAGATCGACGGAATCTTCGCGCACATCACGGACGTTACCGGGATGGTAGTGGCTCGAAAGCAGGTAGAGGAAAGAGAACAGCAGTTTCGAACCCTGGCGGAAACGATTCCGCATCTGGCGTGGATGGCTGATGAGACGGGCAAGCACTTCTGGTACAACCGGCGGTGGTACGACTATACGGGAACCACTTTCGATGAAGTGAAAGACGGAGGGTGGAAAAGCGTCCACGATGCAGCCGTGCTTCCGGAGGTTCTCAAACTGTGGGATGAAACCATCGCAACCGGAACGCCTTTCGAGATGGTGTGTCCACTCAGAGCCGTGGACGGCTCATTCCGGCAGTTCCTCACGCGCAGCGAACCCGTCAGGGACAGCGACGGCCGCGTCGTTCGCTGGTTCGGAACGAACACCGATATCACGGAACAGAGACGCATCGAAAAGGAACTCCGCAGAATCAATCGCGAACTGGAAGAATTTGCGTATGCGGCGAGCCACGACCTGCAGGAACCGCTGCGAATGGTGAATATCTATACCCAGCTCATTCTCAAGACTGTCGGCGAAGAGAACGAAAGACTGAATCAGTACGCGCATTTTGTCCAGGCGGGCGTCGCCCGCATGCACGCGCTGATCCATGGGCTGCTCACGTTCTCGCGCAGCGTTCATGAGGAAGAACTCCCGATCGGGACGGCAGATCTGACGGCCGCTTTGAGCGGAGCGATAGGCGTACTGAAAGACCGCATCGAGGAAACGGCCGCGGTGATTACAGCACCGCCGCTTCCTTTGGCGCGAGGAGACACGGCGCAGGTGATGCACATCTTTCAGAACGTTCTGTCGAACGCGCTCAAGTACCGGAGGATGGATCGGGTACCGGAAATTTGCGTGTCTGTGGCGAGGGATCGCGACCAGTGGATCATATCCGTGGAGGACAATGGCATCGGCTTTGAGCCGCAGTACGCCGAGCGAATCTTCGGCCTCTTCAAACGGCTGCACAAGGATGAGTATCCTGGAACCGGATTGGGACTCGCCATCTGCAAACGGATAGCAGAGCGGTATGGCGGGCGCATGTGGGCGGAAGGGCGGCCGGGCGACGGCGCCACGATTTACTTTTCGCTTGTCGGCGTACCCGAGTGAAATCAGGCTAGCGCCGCGCGGATTTTTGCCGCGATGTCGCGCAGGTGTTCGTCGCTTTCGTACTTGTGCCGGGGCCAGAAGAATCCTTTCAACCCGTCGCCCTTGCGACGCGGCACGAGATGGATGTGGAGGTGAAGCACGCTCTGGCTCACGATGTTGTTGATCGCGATGAACGTCCCCTCGGCTTCAAGCGCTGTTTCGACGGCGCGCTCGAGCCGCTGCGCGGCCTGAAAGAGCGGTCCGACTTCTGCCGCGGGGAGATCGGCGAGCGTTACTACGTGCCGCGTCGGGATCAGCAGGATGTGGCCGGGGAAGAGCGGCCGGTGGTCGAGGAATGCGATCGAATCGGGAGTGCGCCAGACGATCTCGGCGGGCGTCGCGCCAGACACAATTTCGCAGAAGAGGCAGTCTTTCACTGGGTAGAGGGGCGCACGAAGCGATCGGCGAAGTCTTCCAGGCGATCGACGAGAACGTCGGGTGGAAATTCCTGAAAGGTCTCGGGCTGAAATCCCCAGGTCACGCCGCAGGATGGCACGCCGGCATTGCGGGCGGTCTGTACGTCGACGTAAGAGTCGCCAACCATCCAGGTCTCTTCGGCCGAGCGCGTTCGCTTCGGCTCGAAGCGTGTCGATGCCGATCGGGTGCGGCTTCTTGTGTTCGAAGCTGTTGCCGCCGTAGATTTGGAAGAAGAGGGAAGCGATTCCCAGGCCCTCCATGATCCGGTGACTGATGCGAACCGGTTTGTTCGTGAGTACGGCCATCGAAGCGCCTGAGCCATACAGGACGTTGAGCGCGTCATGGATTCCGGGGTACAGCACTGTGTAATCAAGCGCGTGATGCCGATAGTAATCGAGGAAGAACTCAAGCGCATTCCGGACTTCCTCGTCGGAGGCGTCAGGTCCCATGGATCGTTTGATGAGAACCGGCGCGCCGTTGCCGACGAAGGAAAAAATCTGCTCATGCGGCAGCGGACCGCGCCCGGCCTGGGCGCGGGTCGCGTTCACGGCGTGCGCCAGGTCGAGGCGCGAATCGATCAGCGTGCCATCAAGGTCGAAGATCAGAAGCATTCTGTCAGCCGGCTGTGTGCGCGCGGCGCATCTGTCTGCCCTGCGCCCGTCCCACGGGTTTGCGGCGGGGCCGTTTGCCGTCAATGTTGTACAAAGTCATTTTCCGCTGAAGGGTGTTGCGGTGGATTCCCAGCAGTTTCGCCGCCTCCGACTGATTCGTTCCTGTGAGCGCCAGCGCGCGTTCGATCATGCCTTTTTCCAGGATCTCGACCGCCTGCTCCAGAAACAAGCCAGCTTCCATTAATTGCGCGACGAGAGCGTCAAAACTTTCTTTCATGGGTGTCCGATGATCTTTCGTTATTGCTCGCAGGTGCGTGCCGCCCCAGAGCCGTTTGAAGTTGAGCGTATTCTTTCAGGAAGCTCGCCTTGAGCTCCATGGGCGCCATCGCGACGAAGGCGCGGGATGCGTCCAGCAGCCTGGGCGCAATTTGCGAGTTTAGCATTGACGAAGAAACCATTCCCGAATCGACGGAAGGCCCGAAAGCCATGAAAGCCGTAAGCAAGGCGATGGCCACAAGCAGGCCTCGCGCCAGGCCGAATACGGCGCCCAGAAGGTGGTCGAAAAACGAGAGTCCCACGGTCCGCAGGAAGCGGTTTACGATCCATCCGAGCAGACCTCCGCAGGTCAGAACGCCAAAAACGACGAGCAGAAAGCCCAGCAGATTGGCGACGCGTGGGGAACTCACGTAGGGCGCCACGAAGGATCCCGCCAGGCCGTAAAACCACATACCCAGCACCAATGCAAAAAGTGCCGCCGCGAGGCCAATAATTTCGCGCGAGAAACCTTTGCGCGCACTCATCGCCATGGAGACGAGCAGCACAGCAATAAGAACGATATCGAGCCAGTTCAGCGCCACGTTGCGACCAGCTTACAGCGTGCGGCCGGTGAGCCGGGTATACGCGTCGACGTACTTCTCCGCGGTTTTTTCGACAACATCGCGAGGAAGCGGCGGCGCGGGAGGTTGTTTGTCCCAGTCGAGCGTTTCGAGATAATCGCGCACGAACTGTTTGTCGAAAGATTTCTGCGGTCTGCCGGGCGCATAGTCGTCGCCGGGCCAGAAGCGCGATGAATCCGGCGTCAGGACTTCATCCGCCAGCAGCAGTTCTCCATCGTTCCAGCCGAATTCGAATTTGGTGTCGGCGAGGATGATGCCGCGGGATTCGGCATGGCGGGCGGCTTTGGCGTAGATGCGCAGAGTCAGATCGCGCAACCGTTCGGCGGTCTCGCGGCCGACTGCGTTCGCGGCGGTTTCGAACGAAATGTTTTCGTCGTGCCCGGATTCGGCTTTGCTTGCGGGCGTGAAGATCGGCTCCGGCAGACGGTCGCTTTCGCGGAGTCCCGCGGGCAGAGGGATGCCGCAGATGGCGCCGGTGCTTTTGTAGTCCTTCCAGCCGGAGCCGGAGACGTAGCCGCGCGCCACACATTCGATCGGTTCCATGCGGCAGCGCTTCACCAGCATCGAGCGGCCTTCGAGCTGATCGCGAAACGGGGCGAGCGCGCTCGGGTAGGCATTCGATGTCGGCCGTGATCAGGTGGTTGGGGACGATATCGCGAAGAAGATCGAACCAGAAGAGCGACATCTGCGTGAGCACGCGGCCCTTTCCCGGGATGCCTTGCGGCAGGATGCAATCGAAGGCGGAGATGCGGTCCGTGGCGACGATCAGGAGATCGTTACCGGTGGCGTAGACGTCGCGGACTTTCCCGCTCGCGACCCGCTCCACGCCGGGCAGGCTGGTTGTGGTGATAACGCCGGCCACGATTCAGCGACGGACCTTTTGCGTCACGATTTCGGGTCCGCTTCGTATCGGGGCGTGCGCCGACTCGGGGTCGGTCACCAGATGGCTGTGGTAACGGCTGTACGTAAAGTAGATCGTGAGTCCGATGACGAGCCACACGACGAGCCGGATCCAGGTCGCCATGTCGAGCGAAGCCATCATGGCGAAGCAGACGACGATTCCGAGGATCGGCACGAGCGGAACGAAGGGCGTTCTGATAAGGTCTCGGAACATCGGGATGCGTGCGGCGCATGATCATGACGCCGCCGCAGACGATGACGAATGCCAGCAGCGTGCCAATGCTGGTCATGTCGCCCAGGCTCGAAAGCGGAACGAAGCCGGAGAACAGGCTGACGAAGACCATGAAGATCAGATTGCAGCGCCAGGGCGTACGGAATTTCGGATGAATCTCGGAGAAGGTTTTGGGCAGCAGACCGTCGCGCGACATGGAATAGAAAACACGGCTTTGTCCCAGCAGCATGACGAGGATCACGGAAGTGTAGCCGGCGAGGATGCCGATGACGACGCCGGTCCCGAGCCAGTCGTAACCGATGTTGTGAAGCGCTTCGTAGATCGCGGTATCCGTCATGTCCTTGTAGTTGACGATTCCGGAGAGCACATACGAGAACCCCACGTAGAGCAGCGTGCAGATCGCCAGCGAACCGATGATTCCGATCGGCATGTCGCGCTGTGGATTTCGGGCTTCCTGAGCGGCGGTGGAAACGGCGTCAAAACCGATGTAGGCGAAGAAAACCACGCCCGCGGCCCGCATGATTCCGCTCACTCCGAAGTGTCCGAATTCGCCGGTATTCGGCGGAATAAACGGGACGTAATTGGCGTGATTGATGTACGCGAAGCCCAGCCCGATTACGACCAGCACGATGGTGACTTTCAACGCGACGATCCAGCCGTTGAAACGCGCCGATTCCTGAATGCCGACGATCAGCACAATCGAGACGGCGCAAATGATAAATATGGCAGGCAGATTTACGATGCCGCCCTCGAAATGGCGACTTCGTCAGCGCCGCGGGAAGGTGAATGCCGAAGGTCCCGAAGAGGCGGACCAGATACTTCGACCAGCTGACCGATACGGTGGCCGCGCCCACCGCATATTCGAGCACGAGATCCCAGCCGATGATCCAGGCGAGAAGTTCGCCCATGGTGGCGTAGGCGTATGTGTAGGCGCTGCCCGCGATGGGAATCATGGTCGCGAATTCGCTGTAGCACATGCCGGCGAAGGCGCATCCGAACCCGGCGACGAGGAAAGAAAAGACTACGGCGGGTCCGGCGTTCTCATGGGCGGCCTTCGGGGTGAGTGCGAAAAGGCCGGCGCCGATCACGGCGCCGATACCCAGCGCGACCAGATTCACCGGGCCGAGGGTGCGCTTCAACTGGTGGGCGCCGCCCTGGCTTTCGCGCATGATCCGGGCGATTGGTTTCGTTGCGAAGATGTTCAAGATATAGTGTCCTTCATCTCAAATCGGCATCTCAAATTGGTCGCGCCTCATATCTCTTGCGAAACGGGCTTTTCGCGAGACTGGGGCGATTTCGCCGGGCTTCGCCAGAAGAAATAAACGGGAACTCCCAGCAAGACCAGAATCAGCCCTCGGACGGTGAAGGTCGGTTTATTCAATAGCAACAAAATCTCTATGAGACCCGCTACCAGCATATACAGGGCGGGCAGGATCGGGTAGCCCCACGGCTCGATACGGCCGCTCCAGATCCGGACGGGTGCGGCGCAGCCGAAAGAGTCCGCCGATCGTGAGGATATAGAACAGCAGCACTGCAAAGATAACATAGTCGAGCAGATCGTTATAGCGGCCGCTGAGCGTCAGCAGACAGGTCCAGACGCACTGGATGATGAGGGCGAAAACGGGCGTGTGATGCCGCGAATCGAGCTCGCCCGCGCGGCGGAAGAACAGATTGTCTCGGGCCATGGTGAAGTAGACGCGGGCGCCCGACATGATCATCCCGTTGCAGCATCCGAAGGTCGAGATCATGATCGCGATCGCCATGAGCTTTGTCGCGACCGGGCCGAACATGACCGAGACCACGGCGGTTGCGACGCGGTCTTCCGGCGCGGTTTGAATCTGCGGCAGCGTGAGCACGGAGAGATAGACGAAGTTGCAGGCTATATAGAGGATTGAGACCGTGCCTACGCCGAGGCCGAGCGAGAGCGGCAGGTTACGTTTGGGGTTGCGGACTTCGCCGGCGGTGAAGGTGACGTTGTTCCAGGCGTCGGAGGAGAACAGGGGCCCGACCATCGCCGAGCCGATGAGCGCGATGGTGGCCCAGCTGAAGGTAGCGCCGCGCCAGACGTCGTGGAAGTTTACGGCGATGGCTTGAGGGTTTCGTCCGAGCAGAAAGCCGAGTCCGACAAGCCCCAGCAGGGAGGCTACCTTGGCGAAGGTGAAGACGTTTTGGACCAGGGCGCCGGTGCGTACGCCTCGGGTGTTAACTATGGTTAGCAGAACGACCACGGCGATCGCCAGCAATTGTTGGGTGGTCAGGCCGATATTGCCGGATCCCAGCAGGTAGTTACTGGCGGAGATGGATGGCAGGAAGACGCCGGCATACTTCGCGAAGGCGACCGCGACAGCGGCGATCGTTCCCGTCTGGATGACGACGAAGAGGGTCCATCCGTAGAGGAATCCCCAGAGCCGTCCGAAGGCTTCCCTCAGATAGACATACTGGCCGCCGGCGTGGGGCATCGCGGCAGCGAGCTCACCGTAACTGAGAGCGGCGATCAACGGTGAGGGCGGCGCCGATGAGCCAGCAGAGGATCAGCAGGCCGGGCGACTTCACCTGGCGCGCGATATCCGCGCTGACGATGAAGATACCGGAGCCGATCATGGAACCCATCACCAGCGTGGTGGCGGAGACGAGTCCGAGGCCTTTCACGAAGGATGCTTGAGGCAAATCTGCTTGAGGCAAATCGGCGGCCTGGTTACTCGGATGTCATTTCAGTTAATGTTCCTGAGTATCGCAGGTTCGGTAAACGGGCTAATCTTCGGGGTTGGGCGACGGCTGTTCCGCAAGCCAGTTTTGCGTGTTTGTGCTCTCGGTAGTTTTCCGAGGTTAGGTTCAGTTCGTGCGGAACTTTTTTCTGCACGGATTTGCTTTTCCGGGTCCGGAAATTCGTTGCGCATGAAAAAGATTGGGCCACGAATAAACACGAATTCACACGAATTTTCACTGGATTTCCCGATCTGCGGCGGGCTGGTCGCGGTCGCGGCGGGCTGGTCGTTCTTCACTCTGCCGCTGGCGCTCGCGCTGTTCGCGCGCGACGCGGAGGTTTCCGATAGAGGCGAGGGCTCGCTGATACTCACGGCTGAAACGAGTTTCGTAACGGTTCAGGAGATGAAGTACGTTCGATTCGTCGGCCAGTGCGCGGAAGGTTCGGGCGAGGTGGGTGATCGGCGTTTCGCCGTCGCTCGCAGGATCGCCAGCCTGGCCCGCGGCGTGACCTGTTGTTTGATTTGCGGCGCGGCGTCTGCGGGTTTCTTCGATATAGGTGGCTTTTTCGAGGCTCCAGAGACGCATGCAGCGCCAGTGCGCGACGGCCATGATTGCAATCTGATCCTCTTCGAGGGACGATTCGGGCTGGAGTTCCTGTTCGAGGGAGGCGAGCACGCCGCAGAAGCGGGCTTCGGATTCGCCATCGAGAACGAGGGAATCGGCGAGCAGGCCGTGACGGATTGCGTTTTGAGAAGAGACGGCTTTGCCTTCGGGCGTGACAGGCCCGGTGGAACGGGTGGAGTTGAGCGCCGCGATGCGCTTCCCCTCGTCCGTGACAGGACCGCGGGATTTTGCGCCGTTCGCGCGCGAGGCGGCGATTCGGAATTTCGAGCTCACGGCAGAATTGTGGCAGATGATTTTGGGGCTGCGAGGGTGAGGCGGGGTTAAATGGTTGAAATTATGAGGAATTTTGTTGGAAAAATTGTTATGTGACCGCACCCCCGGCGCCGCTACGCTTCGGGCACAACGAGGTATGAAAACGGGCTGCGCGCGAGGCATTCTGGTAAAACTGGGGGCGCCGAACTCGATCTGCTGCATCCATCTGCAATGAATCGACAGGCAGGCTGGTGCCTTTTTTGCCCTCCGAGTTACAACGTGATCGACGATATTACGGAGGGAACCTGCCGTAGCTGGCCCTCCGTTCAGGTTCCCGAAAGCAAACAGTTCGAGCTGCCAAGCCGTACGCACAGGTGACGTTGAGGCAGTGATTGGCGACAATTAGAATTCCCGACCGGGAAAAGTACTTGACGCCAGACAATCCGCCGCTCGTCGTGCGATTCGTCGTGTGATCGACACTCAATGACATATAGGGCGACGAACCCGCCGTAGCCGTCTTCCCGGTCAGGTTTCCGAAACCGTCATACGTGAACGACTGTCCCCAACCCGCCGCCGACGCCTGAGACAGCCGGTTCAGCGCATCATAGGCGTATGTGATCTGTTCTCCCGAGGTCACGTTCTTCGCCTGCCATATCCGTCCCGCATTCGCCGGCGTAGTGGGGTAAGTACGTCAGGTTGATCCCCGTCAGGCCGGTGCCGCTCGTCTCCAAGTTTTGAGTGCTTGGCGTCACAACGACGCCATTCATTTCACCTTCTCACAATCAGGCGGCATGCGGACCGCCTGTTTCGAAACCAGATCAAACCGGCTGCCCGTCCATTTGTAGTATCGCGTGGCACAGTTACAATCCTCTCCGAAACAAGCCTGAACGATCATAAGAGCGCTATCGAGTCGATACTCTTCGCCCCGATACACGACCGGCGGCGCCCGTGAACTGCTCTGAGAATGGGGTCCGACATTGATCGCACCAAAAGGAATCTCACGGTAGAACAATTTGCCGCTTATAGCATCCCACATGAATAGAAAATGACAACCGCTCCCGCAGGTACAGCTTTCGACCACATAATGTCCTGCGAAATTCGCCGACCGGGAATAATCCGCGGGATCTCCTCCGAAGCAACGCATCTCTGCATACCCATACTGCTTAAGGTCGTCAAATTGAGGAGACTTCGCCTCGCCCCGAAAGAGGTGCGTTACGGGATAATCATCGAATCGCGGGGACTGGGCGGCGAAACCTCCTTGCGTTCCAATCGAGACGGCCACCACCCAGCACAACGGTACGGCAATCGCCCGATATACGCTATCAAAATGAATTCGTCGTAGAGAAAGCTGTACCTGCCTCATAAATGTCTCCCGGGCGATAAATGTGCATTTGCCCTTTGGGCTGAGAAATAGCCTTCCAGAACAAGTAGTTTGACGGAAGTTGGGAACCGTTCGCGGCAACATACTCCAGAGCGTCAACAACATCCGTTAGGTCTCTGCATGAAGAAGATGTTGGCGCGGAATCATTTGCCTGCGTAAACTTCCCGATACCGACCGAATATCCGCCAAACTGCGGATGGAGCGGGGCACCCTGTGTGGCGACGGCTCCGATGGTACCAGGGTAATGGGGCGCATTGGAGCGATTGGTCAGCACACTGAACATATCGACATCTTCAGTTTTGACCAGCGAGGCCGTGATGACCGGCCCGGTGGACGAACCTAAAATGTTCCCCGGCAGATCGGATGCCTTGCCTAACAGCCAATACGAGTTCTCCCCCAGCACTGTCTCAACCGCCAGCGTCCAATCCGGGGTCAGCCCGTTGCCGACGGCACACGTTGGCCGCGTCTGGTCGTTGCTACCGTCTGGACCCTGGATCAGGATGTTGGTAGAACCGCCATATGGGACGCAATCGCCCCCGATACTCACAAACCCGGGGTTGTCGCACGTAGTCGCACCATCGGGCACTCCTCCTCCACGACAGTTCCCTGCGATGTTGAAATCGCTATCGTCACCCGAACCGTCCAAGGCATCCACAGGAATGCACACTTCTCCTCCCGGGTCGATGCGATTGATCGGGTCGGCTGCCGTATACGCGTACCGGTTCCACGTCCCCGGATTCTTAGGGTTCGCCGGACTGGTCGCGGTCTGATGCGACGGGTCCGCGGACGTGAACGCGCCATAGGTGCTTGAATAATACCGCTGATCCGCGTAGTCGAGACCGGTATACGAATCGCGAGTGTAGGTTGCGAACTTCTCGTGATCGTTGGCAGTCGAAGCGACTTCATCGCCATATGGATAGAATCGGGCGCCGCTTGCTCGGTTCGTACCCAGTCGGTCTTGAAACACGGCTCCGTTTTCGTCGGAGATCAGCTTTCCGGCAAACCATACGTTCGTTGATACGGTACTCCACCCCGTGCTCGAGTTGAACGTATAGATGCCCATCCTCTCGCCCTGCGGGCTGTACAATATCCACTCTGCCGTGCCATTGGCCAACTGGTGGTAAACACGCTTGTTATCCGGGCTGTAGCCGTAGTACTCGATGCCGCCGCTGGTCTCCGCGGCCGAGGTCAGGCGATTTGCTTCATCGTATGCCATTGACGCGCCGGCGCCGGAGGTCATGTTTCCGTCGGCATCGTAAGTCGCATTGGAGAGACGATTGTTGGCCGGGTTCACTGGGATCGGGGTCGACGCTCCGTTCAGCACCTTCGCGGTCAGGTTCCCGAAACCGTCATACTGGAATGTCTGGGTCCACGGTTTCGTCGAACTCGCGGAAGTCAGCCTTTTCAGCGCATCGTATATGTACGTGACGGTCTCGCCGGAGATCGTATCCACTGCCTGCGTGATCTGGCCGTTGTTCTGAGTCGACGACCAGGTATACCCGACGCCGCCGGTGGGAGCGCCGATGGCGCTGTAATTCGATGCGGACTGGCCCGCAGGGTTGCCCCCAGCCCAGCGATGCCAGTTGCCCGCTTCCGTTGTAGCTCATGCTTTCCTGAGTGTAGACGCCGACGCCCGTTGACGTTTCGCCGGCGAGATACTGCAGGCTGGTCATTCTGCCGGCGTAATCGTACTGCACATTCTGGACGATGGCCGCCGGCGCGGTGTAATCGTTCTGCCTGTTTTTCATGACGTCCGCCGGGCCGTTATTGCTGGTCAAGGAGACCGGTCGGCCCATGGAGTCGTAACCCCAGGTCAGGATCTCCGCGTTGGTGAGAACCGAGTTGTTCGCCACCGGATAAGTCACCGATGAAAGCTGCCCGGCGGTGTTATAGGCCCAGTCGAACTCCAGATTGTGGCAGCTGTTACTGTTTTGAGGGAAGGGGTAGTATGTCGTTTTATTGTGCGCCCAATTCGCGAACGCGAAGCAACGCCGTTATCCCATCCGCAGACCTGCGCGCCTGAATACAAGAGAGTCTTGCCCGGCTCCGTTGGGCCCACGGACTGGAATTCCGTTTAGCCATGAGTGCCCAACCATAGGCCGAGAGTGGAACCATCAATTTTACCCGTCCGAGGCCATCTTCCTGGAACCCGGAGGGCCGGGGCACTGTCAATGACTAATCTCAGCGCTGAGCCAGCCGGTGGCAATTGAATCGATCCTGCAGTGGGAGCTGCTAACGGTTTTCGCTCCCCCTGTTTCTATGTTTATCGCCTGCAGAGTCCCGAAGTACGGTCCGCAGCGATCATGCGCCGCGGCGCCGAGAAGGTAGTGTGAATCCGGGGACCATTTCAGGTGTGTCCACTGGAAGCTGCGTGCAGGCACCAATGTATTCGCATCCAGAAGTACCGTCTTAACCTTGCTCCGATCGTTCACCGCCAACCACCTGCCATCTGGAGACCACGCGCCCTGCTCCAGATTGGGGCCCAGGGGCGTGGCTGTACCTTTGCCAAATCGATCAGGTCCAGCTCTTTATGGCGGAATGCGACAGCGCGGTTTCCATCTGGCGAAACACTGAGATCGGACCATATTTCGCCATTGGCGCCGGGACGCGGAGCTTCGTGCCGAACAACAAACCTGACGCTGCCATCTGCCGGATAGAGTTCGAATATTCCCCACTCGGATGTCCCGTCAACGCGGCGGTAACCCGAAATCACAATCTTATCGACCTTGGAAACACATGCCACGCTGTAGATGCCGAATAGCTCCGAACCACGTATCTTAGTCACCCGCAACGGATTGAACTCTATTTCGAATAGGCCGCGCATAGATGCAGGAGCCGCGCAAATCTTCTTGCCGCCGCGATCGAAGTCGAAGGTTCGAAACGCAAAAGGCAGCCGAATCGTGACTGCCTGGCCAGTTGCCGGGAAGATCTACAGAACGGGCACCCCGGGGGCGCCGCCGGGTGCATAAGATGAATAAAACGCCGGGTCGTACGATGGCGGCGAAGTCTTCGATCGGTCGGCTTCCTGGCCAGCTACCGTGACGAGGAAGGTGGCAGCAACCACCGCCCCCATCCTGCTGGTTCCCCGTATCAAAGCCCCGGCACCAATTTATTCCAGCCAGGGACCCACCCAGCTGGATTCCCGAAGTTGATACCAAACTCGTTAAGGAGAGTGTACGTGAAGCTATTGCTGTTATGCCCAAAAATTCCAGGAAAAGTATACGTTGCAGGGTTTTGGTCATAGCTTGCTATCGCAGTCTCCATAGCGGAAATAAGCGGAAATCTGCTGGCAGGCATAGGATGAAGTGTCCGCTGACCCGATCTCATGATTTGATGGAAGACTCGGGTTGGAGGCGACTGGATTATTTGGTCTATTCGACCCCAATCCCTGGCCCACGGGGTTCATCACGCCTATCAACGGCGAGCCTATCGGGAATCCCGCAGGCCTTCCTTCGAGGAGATCATTTGTCCTATTGGCCGCCAGATCTACGGGCGTAACGATGCCTTGTGGGGTAATAACCTCAATATAAGTGTGATTTCCGGGCGAACCCTTGAAGGGAACGGGCCGTTCCCACAGTTCAATCGAACAGGTCGGATCGGGCGCTGCCAGGTCCCCGCGTTGTTCGGGTCTGCTGTTTCAGTGAAACAAACACAGCACGTCTGTCCCGACTCGTTCGCGCGCACCGAACCCTGGGCGTCAACCACCACCGTCGTATTGTTCGATTGAATCAGCCTTCCGCCGAAGTAGATATTCCGGGAACTCTGTACCGGCGACATGCCGTAAGCCGCGCTGGAGCCCACAATGGAAGTGATCGAGAGGTTGAAAGTCCGGGGGCCAAGCCTCTCCCCGTTCAGACCGTACAAGTTCCACTGGCCGCCGCGTCAACAACAAGATCCGGGATTTGAGTGCCGCGCGACAGCAGTCCTCGTTATTGATCCTGTCACCCGTGTGGCAAGACCTTGACCCAACCGGCCGAGCCGTTGTCCACCTGGCATCGCGAGCTTCGAATTTCTGTGGCGTTTCCGTTGTCAATGTCGATCGCTCGAATCGTTCCGACGCCGTTAACCGCTAACGGGAAAGGGCACTCTTTGACACTGAGGAGGTACCGCGAGTCTGGCGACCACTCAGCTTCGGTTTCGCCAAGCGTCCTCTTTACCTTGAAGTCAGTCGCATCAATGAGTCGTGTTTTGCCATGCCTGTCGAGAGCGGCGATCCATCTGCCGTCCGGGGACCATGCCGCCCTGACGATTCCCACAGCAATGGAAAGAGTGCCCGCCTTGCCATTCTCGAACAGCTCCAGTTGATCCATCCTTACAGCAACGCCCCGGGATGAATCGGGGGCTAAGCTCAAGCTGGTCCAGGAGCGTTGGAAATTGTACGCCCCACAGTTCCCGGCGCGGAGGATTTGGGTGGTTTCCCCGTCGGCCAAACGAATGTCAAAGACGCCGCAGCGAACACCACCGACCCCTTTGATTTGTCCTGAAACGAGAACCTCAGCCGCATCGGCAGAAACCGTGAAGGCGAAAACCGTCGCCAGACCAGGCGGGCAGACCTCGGGCACTACCTGTACGGGACTCAGATCAACTCTGTGGACGCATATGGGGTTTGTGCTGGTCGACAACGTGTAAACCGCTTTGCCACTTCGCGCATAGGCAAGGAATTCCAGACGGAAAGGAAGCGTGATCAACGTACTTTGAGTGCCGTCGCGGAAGATGACAAACTCGCAACCCGGCTCCGGATACCGGGCGGCGCGACAAAACGAAGGATAGTAATCGCGCAGAAGGCCGCCCCGGGCGGTGCCCTGGGCGTTGACCTCGACGAGCAGACCAGTCCAGAGTGCGAAGATGAGCGTGAGACGCAATGCTCGAATCATCAGTAAAAGAGGCCCGGGACGAAATATCCCCAGCCGGGGTAAAAGGGGATCCCGCCGAGCGGATTTGTTGGATATGGGCCGAAGGTGTTCCCGAAGCCCAGATCCGCCAACAAAGTTGAAGTGAAGCTGTTGCTATTGAATGTCGAGCCCCCGTTCGGCCAGAAGGCATATTTGACGGGATCAGTAGTGTTATAGATCCCTACCAGCGACGTTACCGCCGCGATCGCAGTGCATGCGATCGTCTGCGTATTGCCAAGTTGTGTGTCGTGTGCGGGGTCAGAGACATGCGATGTCCCTGCGCCAAGGACTGCTGCACCTCCCGGGGGATTTACATATCCGATGAGGTCGCCATAGGTCGAGTCCCCACGGATGTTGTCACGGCCGCCCTCCACAATCTGGCAGGCTGCGCCGTCGATGCACAGGTCGAGGTATGTGTGTTGACCCGGGTTGCCTTTGAACTTCGCCGGTCGTCTGAACAGTTCAATCGAACAGGTCGGATCGGGCGCTGCCACGTGCTGGTCGTCGACGGCTACGATTATCCCATCCTGACAGGTCGAAGGCACACCGTTGAAGGTATAGATGAGGCCTGGCCGAGAGTAGCACCGCGTGGCTCCGTTCGGCAGGTCTCCGCCCGGCTGGAATCCCGAACCACAGTGCGACCCGAGATTGACATCGCCGTCATCAGAGTCGTCGAACGAGTCCACCACGCAGTTCGACGTTCCTAACGGGTCGATGCGATTGATCGGGTCGGCCGTCGTGTACGCAAATCGGTTCCAGCTTCCGGGGTTGCTCGGGTCTGCTGGAGTGGTCGCGGTCTCATGCAGAGGGTCCGCAGACGTGAACGCGCCATAGGTGCTTGAATAATACCGCTGGTTTGCGTAGTCCAAGCCGTTTGATTCGCGCGTATATGTCGCGAACTTCTCGCGGCCATTCGTTGTACCAGAGCCCATCTCTTCGCCGTAAGGATAGAATTCGAATGTCTGCCCCGATTCGTTCGCTCGCACCGAACCCTGGGCGTCGACGACGACCGTCGTGTTGTTCGACTGGATCAACTTGCCGGCGAAGTAGATATTCCGGGCTGCCTGTGCCGGGTAGACTAATGTGGTGTCGTAATCGACACCGCTAATATAGGTCACATCGCGGCCGAAGGTGTAGGTGTATGTTCCGAGGCGCTCCCCGTTCAGACCGTACAAATTCCATTGGCCGCCGCGATCCAGCGGCTGATTTTCCATGTCGTAGGCCAGATTGCTGTATAGGGAATTGGTGCTGCCTGTGCGATTTTCGATATCGTAACTGAGCGCGCCCGTCACGTTCGGCAGATTTGTGAGATTTCCGTTCGCATCGTACTGAAATCCGCTCGTCGTCGTGCGATTCGTCGTTGGATCCACTGTCAATGACATATAGGGCGCCGATCCTGCCGTCGCCGCCTTCCCGATCAGGTTTCCAAATCCATCATACGCGAAGGATTGTCCCCAGCCTGCCGCCGACGCCTGGGACAGGCGGTTCAACGCGTCGTACGTGTACGCGATCTGTTCCCCGGAGGCAACGTTCTTTGCTTGCGAGATTCTTCCGGCATTCGCCGGGCTCGTGGGATACGTATAGGTGAGGTTGACTCCCGTTAGCCCGGAGCCGCTCGTCTGCAGACCGGCGAGTTGCGAATCGTTGTTGTAACTCCTGCTCTCCGTATAGTAGGAGCCGCTGCTCGTCCGATACTGCATCGAGCGCATTTCGCCCCCGGGGCCATAGATCGCGTTCTGCACCCAGATGGTTCCCGGCCCTGTTTCTGTCAGGGTTGTCGGCCTCTCCATCTGATCCAGCGTGTACTGCAGCGTATAGCTCACGCTGGAACCATTCTCGATGGATCAGGGCGAGTAACTCGTCATATGCCCTTCATTGTCGTAAGTAAAAAAGGTTAGAGGGCCGTAACTGTAGGGCTCCCAGTCCTTCGAATAGGGGGCAGACGGATCATTGGGTATTGTGTAGCCCGGCCATTAATACCCAGTAACCCTTCTGCGCGATCAGACCGCCGGGCGTATATCCGTAGTATTCGTGACAAAGTCGGAGTCCAGATCTCTACCACCCGCATGAAGTCGGTGGCACGGAGTCTTTCACTGCCTCTGCCACCACACTCCGCGCGTCGGGATCCCGCATGAACACTATCTTGAACCTGAATGCCTCCAAACGGTGTCTTTGAAAGCGTTCGAATGGAAACCACTTTAGCGCGTCGAAGCGCAACGTGATCACCATTCCACGAAGCCTGAAATGCCTAATCGCCCCATACTCCGGGTACAACCCGCATGACGGCCAGAGCTGGCTGGCCAACATTCTGCCACGATTAAACCAATCCCTTCCGATCTTCGCCTCTTCTTCGGATGCCAAGAGATCATGGCTGGTCACTACGCCTGCGTTAAGAGCAAACAGTGCGCAGTGAAAGTCGCCAGAAAAATTGAAGCCCGACACGCTATCGTAATCCCCGTTGTGGCATTCAAGTTGGTCCACCAGAGTCCGCGAAGTGTCGCTCACGAGCAACAGGAACGGCGTGTCCCCCCCGGATCCGCCATCGACGAAAGTGCGTTCGGCCTGAACCGGCCGTATCTCGGGCCATTTTTCGCCTTCGCCATGGCATGCGGGGAGTAAGTTCAGTCCGAATACCAGGCACGTGACCGCGATTTCCAGTTTCATCACATTAGGAGGGTCGTGTCGCTCGGGCATCCCAAGGCGATCGGAACGGAAATTAAGACCTGTGTGCTTCCATAATCCGCCGGCGCACCAGGGAGTTCAAGAATAAGTTGTCCGGGATAGAGGCTCATCAGGTCCGTCTGCACGTTGGAGTTGGGCGGAAATCCTGCGGGCACTTGCCCCGTTTTTGCACCAATTACGTCAACAATCCCTTGAAATCCAGCGTTCATAAGGGGAAAGAGTCCGCTGACAAGATTCAAGTACGGTCTAAGTGCTGGTTTGGAAGACGCCCATTGGCTCGGGATGACAGCCGCACCAGCGCTCGTGACGGGGAAATTCCCCGCCGTTGTTCCCGAAAACCCACCGGGCTTGCCGATGGTCAAGTCATTTCCCTTGAGAACCCGCGCCGTGCCGCTGCACGTTTCGTTGGTTGGCGGAGCGACGTGCCCGGTATCGACGGCTACGATGATCGAATCCTGACAGGTCGAAGGCACACCATTGAAGGTAAAGATTAGGCCCGGCCGAGAGTGGCACACCGTGGCTCCGTCCGGCACGTCTCCTCCCGGCTCGAATCCCGAACCACAGTGAGAGCCGAGATTGACATCGCCGTCATCAGAGTCGCCAGAATCATCAAACGAGTCCACTGCGCAGTTGGACGTTCCTAACGGTCGATGCGATTGATCGGGTCGGCCGCCGTGTACGCGAACCGGTTCCAGGTTCCCGGGTTGTTCGGGTCCGCTGGAGTGGTCGCGGTCTGATGCAGCGGGTCTGCGGACGTGAACGCTCCGCACGTGCTTGAATAATACCGCTGGTTCGCGTAGTCCAGACCGTTCGCTTCGCGCGTATACGTCGCGAACTTCTCGCGGCCATTCGTTGTACCAGAGCCCATTTCTTCGCCATAGGGATAAAATTCGAACGTCTGCCCCGATTCGTTCGCGCGCACGGAACTCTGGGCGTCGACGACGACCGTCGTATTGTTCGATTGGATCAGCCTGCCACCGAAGTAGATGTTCCGGGAGGCCTGTGCCGGGTAGACCGGTGTTGTGTCGTAATCGACACCGTTAATGTATGTCACATCTCGGCCGAAGGTGTAGGTGTATGTTCCGAGGCGCTCCCCGTTCGGACCGTACAAATTCCACTGGCCGCCGCGATCCAGCGGTTGATTTTCCATATCGTATGCCAGGTTGCTGTACAGGGAATTGGCGCTGCCCGTTCGGTTCTCGATATCGTAGCTGAGCGCCCCGCTGACGTTCGGCAGATTTGTCAGGTTCCCGTTCGCGTCGTACTGAAACCCGCTGGTCGTTGTGCGATTCGTCGTAGGATCAACGCTCAATGACATATAGGGCGCCGATCCGGCCGTCGCCGTCTTCCCCGTCAGGTTTCCGAAACCATCATACGCGAAGGACTGCCCCCAGCTCGCCGCCGACGCCTGGGAGCGGCGGTTCAGCGCGTCATACGTGTATCCGATCTGTTCTCCGGAGGTGACGTTCTTAGCCTCCTCCGCCGCGTGCCGCCATAACCTGGCAGCGTCCGGCACGAGAGACACGGGTGCCGCCTGCGCCTCCGCCGCCAACAGATGACTCACTTGCGTGGTTCTGAACGACCGCCGGTGACGATCCAATAGAAGCCGCGATTCTCCAGTCCCATTCCTGGCGTGAACACAGCCGTCGTTGCGCCATCGCCAACCCTGACAACCATGAAATCTGTGGCTGGCATCGTTAGTGGGTTCCGGAGAGCCAGCAAAACGCTGAATCGGGTGAATAAAATATACTTTCCGTCTGGCGACCACCGTGGAAAACCTGTAACCTTCATATTCGATACCAGGGATCGCGGCCTCCCGTTGCTCACGTCATAGAGCGCCAGCTCATGGTTCGCGTTACGAAACGCAATAAACCGACCATCGGGCGACCACGCCGGGTCAGAGCCAGCGATCACGCTGCGCTTGCTGTGAGTTACGGCATCGAATATATAAATCTCGCCGTCAAGCGAATACACAATGTGATCGGCATCCGGAGACCACGAAAAGCTTTCTCCATTGTAGGTATTGGCTCCTCCTGCGGAATCGTTCTTACCGAAAGTCTTGAAATATACTTCGCTTGGGTTCACCCATGCCGCGTCTCCGGCCTGCAGAGAAACTCTTCCAGTGCCCCGGTTCCTGAACAGCGCGGCGACCTTGTCCCCGCGTACGGAAACCGCGGCGAGCAGCGGAAGCGTCCGCAAACCGGTCGCAACGATCACGCCGCCTGGCGAGAACAAGGACACCTTATCCTGTGTGGCGGCCCCCTCGCGGAAGGTCCCTCTCGCTACGCCAAGAATCAGACGCCCTCCGGATGCTACGTCGTAGAGAGCGGCGAGTCGATCGACCGTCATGATACTGTTGTACCCGCGGTCATCAAAGTAGAGGATGCCCAATTGATTATCACCCTCGAAATGTGCGATTCCAAGTCCCTCCACTTCGGAATCCATCCTGAGCTCCGATGTGAGAGATGCCGCCCTCAGCTTCGTTGAGTCGGCTAACAGAAGAGCGGCGAACGACAACATCACGCTGGCGGTGCGGGCGGACATCAGTTGGGCCACTTGGGAATGCTGAGACCCCAGCCTGGGGCATAAAGGTACCCGAACGCGTTGACCAACAAGCTAATCGGAGTGCCGGAGTATTGCGGTATCGAATAAGTGAAGCTGTTGCTGTTGTACGGCCTAGAATACTTATAGGTGTTGTCAGGGTAAGAGCCGGCCAGACTTTCGATACTGGACAGTTCTGTACAGGCACTTCCGCCGTTGCTGGCCAGGAGAAAAGGCGAAGTCACCGTATTATACGTGTGGCCCCCGTTGATCGTATCCTTCAATTTATTAAGATAGCCGCCGAATCCACGGGACGGACCCGCCTCGACATCCTGATCCACAACAGTCCCAT
Source organism: Terriglobia bacterium (assembly GCA_963831795.1). GTDB lineage: Bacteria > Acidobacteriota > Terriglobia > Bryobacterales > Bryobacteraceae > BOG-234. Next base: position 192,671 of record CAWHSB010000041.1, read on the forward strand.
TATCGTTGATGCTGAGGTCTATGAATGTATGCTGGAAAGGGTCTCCGTTAAAGATCGCGCTTTGGAAGTCGAGCGTTATCGAGCAGACCGGTTGCGTCACGTGCGCGGTATCGACGGCGACGATTATCCCGTCCTGACATGTCGAAGGCACGCCATTGAAGGTAAAGATGAGGCCCGGCCGAGAGTAGCACCGCGTGGCTCCGTTCGGAATATTCCCGGTCGGCTGGAATCCCGAACCACAGTGCGAGCCGAGATTGACATCGCCGTCATCAGAGTCGCCAGAATCATCAAAAGAATCCACCGCGCAGTTGGACGTTCCTAACGGATCGATTAGATTGATTGGGTCGGCCGCCGTATACGCAAATCGGTTCCAGCTTCCGGGGTTGCTCGGGTCTGCTGGAGTGGTCGCGGTCTCATGCAGAGGGTCCGCAGACGTGAACGCTCCGTACGTGCTTGAATAGTACCGCTGGTTTGCGTAGTCCAGACCGTTCGATTCGCGCGTGTAAGTCGCGAACTTCTCGCGGCTATTCGTTGTCCCTGTGCCCATTTCTTCGCCGTACGGATAGAATTCGAACGTCTGCCCCGATTCGTTCGCACGCACCGAACCCTGGGCGTCGACGACGACCGTCGTGTTGTTCGACTGGATCAACTTGCCGGCGAAGTAGATATTCCGGGCTGCCTGTGCCGGGTAGACTAATGTGGTGTCGTAATCGACACCGCTAATATAGGTCACATCGCGGCCGAAGGTGTAGGTGTATGTTCCGAGGCGCTCCCCGTTCAGACCGTACAAATTCCATTGGCCGCCGCGATCCAGCGGCTGATTTTCCATGTCGTAGGCCAGGTTGCTGTATAGGGAATTGGTGCTGCCTGTGCGATTTTCGATATCGTAACTGAGCGCCCGTCACGTTCGGCAGATTTGTGAGATTTCCGTTTGCAGCGAGTACGGCGAGGTTACGAACGAATACGCTTCCGGGGTCGAAATTGAGTTCGAAATGGATTGCAGATGCGGGAACGGATCGTTGGAGTTGATAAAGGAATAGGCAAAATCGTAAGTGTTCATCGGGCCCTCAGCACGCTCATCCTGGATGGACACTATACGGGCGCTCGTGTTCTTATCTTGCATACCCAGTCCCGCGCCGTACTGATAGGTTATGAGGATCTGGTTTCCATTTGAATAACCGTGTCGTTACCAAGTAGTCCTGGTTCACTTCCAGTTATTAATACCTCAAGCTGAGAGTGTTCGTGCGATGTTGTATCGCTACCAATAAACCCTGGCAGCGACTTGTATCAGGCGCCCGGGGCCGCTGGCGGAAATACGACCGAAGTTCGGGCCTGCACCGGCATTCCCGTTGGGCGGGCTGAACTGGGCGTGATTCCAGGCGTTGAACAGCTCTGCCCGAAGCTGCACTCTTGCTGCCTCTCGCGGAAGAACGAAGGACTTCTCCGCGCCGATATCCCAGTTATTGATTCCGGGGCCGTTGATCACCGTGGGGCCACTATTGCCGAAATACCCAACCGCCGGAACAGGAAAGCACGCGGTGTCGAACCACAGGAAACCATTCTGGCGGATGTTGCTCGAAAGCTGACTGCTTCGTCCGTCACAAATGCGGTTGGGAAGTGGAGTGATAAAAGCGTTGCCCGTCTGGTTCGGCGCCGCCAGTTGTATCGGCTGGCCGGTGGAGAATGTAGTAATCGCGGTCAGAGCCCATCCTCCCGCGGCAATGTTTGCCCATCCCGGCAACTGCCCGCCGAAGCGTTGTCCGCGGCCGAAGGGCAATGCCCAGACAACGCTGCCCACCGCCCGCTGGCGAACGTCGAACGTCGCGGGGCCCTTCGAACAAGCCTGGCAATCCGATATCTGATTGTTGGCCGCGACAGTGAGTTGAAAGGTGTCGGTGAGCGCTTTGGCCAACGCATATTCGAATCGCAAATTCAGACCGTATGCCGCGCTATGTTCATATTTGGCAATCAGGGCCTCATAGGAGGAATTGCCGCCGCTTTGCGCGTACAGCAACGCACCATATTGCGGCCAGGTTTTGGCGCCGCAAAACAGGTCGGCGGTGGGCCGGCATTGCGAAATATCAGAGACGTTTGGCAGTTTGTGGCCACTCGCGCCCAGATAATCCAGGTCGACCAGATCGTTGCGGCCGAGGCCGTGCTGGATGGACAGGTTCCATTGGCTGACATAAGCGGTTCGGAAGTCAGGATTCAGGGCTGTTGCCACTATTCCCCGCGGGAGGTTCGTCGCGTAGTCGTCGGTCACGCCACCGGTTGCCGCCGCGGGAAAAATGTTTACGCCCATCACGTACGCCGGCTGCGGGTTGGCGAGCGCAGTTCGTGAAACTAGTGCCCGCTCCGACAGGCGAGCCGATCAGCGGATAGGGAGCCCAGAACCACTGGGACGGAGCGTAGTAAATTCCGGCGCCGGCGCGAATTACTGTGTTCCTGAGAGAATCCGGCTTCCAGGCCAGGCCCAGGCGCGGCGCGAAATTGTTCCTGTCGGTGGCTACCGCGTTATAACTCATCTGACCCAGAACGGCGAAAGTCAGCAGACCGGTCTCGGTGTCGAAGCCATGGATCAAATTGCGCACCGCACCCTGAGACTGGGGAGGAGGGTCCAGAAACCAGGAAATCCCGTAATTCAGAGTCAGGTTAGTCGAAAGCTTCCAACTGTCCTGGAAGAACGGAGTGAACTGCGTGGCACGATACTGGACAACCGGGAAACCGAGCAAAGTACCTGTTACAGGAAGCCCGAGCAGGAAATCGGCAAAGGAATTTCCGGTGTTCGCGAGCGGGACCAGTTGCCCCTGAGGGTTCGATGTCAACTGAGCGGTGAACGCAGGCTGAAACGAGAGGCTTCCCAGCGCATTCCCATTTCCGTTCTGGTGCCATCCACGCCGATAATGCAAATCAGCCCCAAACGCGAAATGGTGCTGGCCGACGATGTATGTGAACTCTTCATCGAATTGCCAGGTGTTGTCGTGGTTGCCGACCTCGCCGTTGGCTCTGCCAAACGACGAATATCCCTGCAGATTAATTGCGGTGACTCCGCTTTGCTCGAAAGTATTCGCGATTCCGATGGAGGCAAGGATCGGACCCTGATCCTGCGCCTCATTGCCGCCGGTCGCGAAGTTGCGCAGAAAACCGATCCTCAAAGTGTTCACCGCTTGAGGACTCACCGTCCACACTTCCTGCAACATCGCCAGGGTCGATCCATTCATGTACAGGAGTCCGCTAAGCGGATACAATCCGGGATGGTCCGATGGCGTATTCTGCTGGAAGAACTGGCCGAACAATTGATGGCCTGCGTGCAGGGCCGCGTCGACTCGAGCTCCGCCCTGATCGTCGTTCACGGTATTTCGCGGATTCCCGCGGATGTTGCTCGGAATGATCGAGAGGCTTGAACCCGGCAGGTAGTAGGGCAGGAGATTCTGCGCCACGCGGTTGATCTGGCTCAACGGAATGACATTTCCAGGAAATGGCTGGCGGGTTCCGGAGGACGGATCAAAGCTGGCTGGGTTATAGATAATGTGCCCCGTTCCTGCGAAATCTCCCTGGAACATGCCTTCGGTCGGGCTGAAGCCGGCGGTGGAGAACGCCTGGAGTTGCCGGAGCCCCTCGTAGAAGCCATGAAACCACACCCGGTCTTTCCGTATCGGCCCTCCGAGCGCAAAGCCGAACTGGTTCCGTTTCAGGTCCTCCGGGCCGGTGGCAAAGAAACTTCGGGCATCGAGGCGCCCGTTCCGCAGGAACTCGTAAGCTTCGCCATGGAAGCGGTTACTTCCGCTCCTGGTCACGATATTGACGACAGCCGGGTTGACCCCCTCGTCGGGCATCAGGAAACTCTGCTGCACTTTGAACTGGTCGACGGCGGCAAGAGAGGGACTCAGTGCCAACTCACCATCCCTCGACCCGGTTATGTTAATGCCGTTCAGGGAGTAGGTCACCGAGTTGGGAAGCGTTGCGGGCAAAACAATCGTACGGTCAGTCAGCCCCACGTTGTTGGAAAACTGGTACTTCGAGAGGTTGAGTTCCAGTGCGCCAGCCGCCAACCCGGCCAGGTCCAGCAGATTGCGGCCGTTCAGCGGTAACTCCCGAACCTGTTCGGAATCGACTACCGAACCTCGGGAGTTGCTTCCCGCGTTGAGTTCTATTGTTGCGGGGGCTTGTACCGTAAGCACCGTTCGGGGCGCCTCGATCCGTAAATCGATCGCCACGGAGGCTTGTTCCCCGATTTCGATCTTCAGGCCGTTTATCCGCGCGGGGCTGAAACCTGGCTTCTCCGCTCTTATGGAGTACACGCCCGCGATAATGGCCGGAAACAGGAACGATCCATCGCGGTCGGACCTCGATTCGCGGACCAGGCCCTTCGATTCTTCCGTCAGAGTGACCTGGGCGTCGGCTACCAGGGCGCCCGATTCGTCGTGAACGGCGCCGCCAAGCGAGCCTGCACTGAGCAGTGTCTGCGCGAGAATTGGACTTGTCGCGAATAAGGCGAACGAAATAATGACCCCGATCCGCATTTGCGGGACCCGACCTCCAGATTCAGTTATTCTGGGCTGTGACGCTCGGGCTCGATGGACGGATGTGTTAAATTTTTGCGCGGCAGCGTCACTCGTCCGTGATCCGGCATCGAGGGTTACATGTTGAGCGAGCGGTTCTCATTTCGGGAGTCCCTTCGAGGCGTTTTCCATGCGCTGCGCCTCCGCGGCCCTCTTGCGGCCGATACCACCGCTCAGACACTGCATGGCCTCAACCTTTTTCTGGTGGGTTGGTTCACGTTCGGACACTTCGTCACGACCCAATACCCAATTTCGATATACAGGCTCGGCCTTTTTGCGCTGGCAGTAACGGGCTGGATCACGGCCTTGACGCTGCTTCGTCTTGGATACCTCCGGCGAGCCGGCCTGGTATACATGGGCGCCGCCTGGTTGTATACCACTCTGGTAGCCGCATTCCACACTGGAATCGACAGCCCGATCCTGTCCCTTTACGTGACTATTCCCATCTCGGCGGCCTGGCTGCTCGGGTTCAGAGGAGCACTCTGGACGACGGGCCTGAGCCTGACCAGCGTCCTGGCCTTCGCGATTTTTAAAATCGCCGGAGTGCAGTTCCCCCACTATGTCGTCGCAACCCCAATGGGACTCTGGGCATTCTTCCTGTTCACCGTCCTGATCGGCGGCGTCCCGGTGGCGCACGTTTTAAACACGCTGCAAACTGCACTGGAGCAGTCTCGCCATGACCGTAAGGAACTTCAGGAGTACAAGGAGCACCTGGAACACCTGGTAACGCAGCGAACCGCGGAACTGGTGGAGGCGCGAGATCAGGCGGAGTCCGCCAACCGGGCCAAGAGCTCGTTCCTGGCCAATATGAGCCATGAACTTCGTACACCCCTCAGCGTCATTCTGGCGTCTTCCGAGCTCCTGAGCGAGAGTAACCCGACCGCCGATCAGCATGAAGACATCACCGCGATCAGCCGCAGCGGCCAGCACCTCCTTGGATTGATCGACGACGTGCTTGATGTTGCCAAAATCGAGGCCGGCAAAGAGGAACTCGCGATCACGGCCAACGATTTGATCTCCACGGTGCGAACGGCCGTTGAGATGATGCGGGGCCGGGCGGAGGAGAAGCATCTGGCGCTCGTTTATTATCAAGCTCCTGAAGTGCCGCGCTACGTCCGCATAGATGCGCCGAAGGTACGGCAGATCCTCATCAACCTGCTCGGCAATGCCATTAAGTTCACAAAAGAAGGAACCGTAACGCTACGCTTGAGCGCTCAGCCGGCTGATGAACCCGGACGCGGGCGGCTTTGTTTCGATATTGAGGACAGCGGCGTGGGGATGGCACAACACGACCTGGGCCGCATATTCGAGCCGTTCGAGCAGGTGCGCAATCCTGGTCCACGGACGGGCACAGGGCTCGGCCTGACGATTACTCGCCGATTTGTAGAACTGATGGGTGGGACGCTGCGCGTGGAGAGCGAGGTGGGCCGGGGTTCACGTTTCGTGGTCGAACTGCCGCTGGAGCCGGCAAGCGAGTCGGAGACTTACGGCGCAGAACCGGGCCCAGGGCATCCTTTCATTCTTGAACCGGGCCAGCCGGAATGGCGCGTTCTGATCGTCGAAGACGATCCTGAAAGCGCCACGGTCTTGCGAAAGATGCTGACTCGCGCCGGCTTTCATGTGAGGGTCGCGGAGAATGGAGCACTCGGGATCGAGGCGTTCCAACAGTGGCGGCCTCACTTTATCTGGATGGATCTGGGTATACCTCAGTTGAGTGGCATGGAAACGACGCGGCGGATTCGCCACCTGGAAGGCGGGGCGGAGATCAGGATCGCTGCCATAACCGCGTCTGCAGATGCTTCGGAGCGTGACGGGATATTGCGCGCAGGCTTTGACGACTTCTCTTTCAAGCCATTTCGGCATACGGAAATCTTCTTCTGCATGGCGCGCCACCTGGGCGTGCGCTATTCGTCAGCGGAGGGGGCGGAAAATAAGTTGCACCGGCAGGCCGGCGGTAGTGCGGCGTGAGGGCTCGTCACGAAACAGTAGCAATCGCTCCCTTCCGGTCGCGGATCGGATTACTGGTTGTCAGCCGCGCGCGGCAGCGAGCGGAGTTCGAGAGTTGGACCGGTTATTTCGTGACGGGCCCTAAGGTTCGGTCGGCGCTCAACCGCAAACGGTAACCGATGGATGCAGGCTTTATCGCATAATTTGCGCGATCTTCTTCTCGATCTTAAATATCCCCTATAAGATCATCGACTAAACTCTGGTCGCTTGGGTTTTCGTCGGCGGGGCTTTCTTCTTCGCTATTTTCGCTGTAATCCGTCCTCCATTCCGCGGTCTCGATTTCGACCATCGTGTCCGGATACAACCGTTGCAGATCCCATTCCGTGATCCAGCGCCGGATGTAGGCTCGCAACGGCGTACTCTGCTCGCGTCGAATCGCGGCGCGCTCATAATCAGCGGGCGCGGGCGGCTCCCAATCGAACGCCCGCGCATACAGCGAGCGAATCCTTCCATAGGTCTCGTCGAGCGCGCTTTCCCCGGGCCGCTTGAGCGAGATGCCCTTGTCCGCGAGAATTCTCATGCCCGATGAAGCAAGCGACGCGTCGGCCGTACCTGCGAACTGGGTTCGTTCCTGCAGAATCACTGGTATTCTTTCCAGATCCCCCTTCTCTTTCAAAACGGCTTCGGCGAAATCTTCCGTAACAGCGAGGACGGGAATCGCCGCCATGCCGGGATCGTCGGCGGCCGTCATCAGTCTGCCAATCTCGATGTATGATTTGGCGCGTTGCAGAGGGCTGTAGGTTCCGATCAGTTCCACTTCGTCGATCAGCAGCACCCAGCCGGCATATCCCGCGGCGCGCGTCAGCCGGCTGGCGAATCGGAACCGCTGAATTGCGAGGTCCCGCTGGCTTGTAAAGCCGGGCGCCCAGGTTTCCCCGATTTGCTTGAGCCGCGATTTGATTTCGGTCGCGGCGAGTTTCCCGCCCGCCCAGAAGCGGATGATCTGATCACGAAATTCGTGATCGGATTGGAACTGCTCAAACAGCAAAAGAGATGCCGGGAAACGTGCGTCGAGTCCTGTCGCCGCCTGATTTGCCCAGCGTTCGAAACCGCGATATGACTGCGAGTTGAAGACCAGCTGATTGGCAATTTCGACGAAGGCCGATCCGGTCCGATTCGGCGTAACCGCATTCTCGGCCGCCGCCTGGAACAGCTTGACGGGGTCGTGCAGAGGCGTTTCCTTGCTGATATACAACTGGCTGCAGACGAATTTCCGCTCAAGCGCGGTTTCGCGCAGGAATTCGAGTGTGTGCGATTTCCCTGTCCCGAAGTCTCCCTGGATCAGCAGTCCCCTTCCCGTATGGCCAAAAATTCCGCCCGCACCCTCAAGCTGTTGTGTGAACTCCAGTTCGACTTTCGGCTGATCGCAACCCAAAGCTCGCACGCCGTACGCGTTTGGCACTCCGGCGCGGAGAGCCTCAATTGCGCTTCTTGCGGCGAATTTCTCGATTTTCTTTTTTTCTGGCGACATTTCTACTTCCTTCCAGCAGGCGACAAGATTGCCGGCGCTACCGGCCGTGACGTAACGCTCCGGGCCGAGCGGAAGCTCGGCCGCAGCGCCGAAGCGCTGGCCCCACAACGGCTACGGTGCGTCTTCAAACGTTAGACCCCTCCCTCATCTCCCAGACGCACCAGGGGAGCAAGAACGTTCTGGCGTCCGTGGGTGCGGATATCGTCGAAGATCCGCATCTTAAGGGCCTGGTAACGGTCTACGCCGCGCCTCTCATCCGACAGAAAGGTGGCGGGCGCCAGGACCGCGACCAGCATTCCTTCGAGACTCGAAGATCCATCGATCAGTTGCCGAAGCATCTCGTAAACCTCGGTCAGGGCGCTGGATGAATAGTAATAGCCGGGGCCCCGGTCGGCCTTTTTCACATTTTCGAGACAGCGCGCGAGATCGATTGTCAGTACAAGTCCGGGAACGCCGTTCCGCCGCATCCAGTAAGCGAGCGACTGCAGCATCAGGCGCGCGTTCTGACGGCCGATCTTCTGAAACAGCTTCGCGGTCTTGACTTCCGAGATTCGCTTTAACTCTCCCCGCAGCCATCGCTTCACGGCTTCGGCGGAATTCTCGAGACCCGCAATCTCGGCCCGGCAGAGTTGAATCATGGCCAGACGGAACTCCTGGGACATCGCATAGTCCTGATACAGCTCCAGCACCGCTTCTCTGAGATAGCCCCGAAGCACGGATTCGTCCAGCCCGGCTGCCTGCGCGGCCGCGGTCAGATCGATGGGAGTTCCATAGTTGGCGATCGAGAATCCGCGCTTCTCGAACGCGGAAATAACGTAGCTTCGCGCGAGGCCTTCCCAATCGATGTGCTTCGCGATATCGAAGAAGACCTGATCGCTGCGATTCAGCTTTGTCTCCGCCGCGCCGAGTTCGATAAAGACAAATTCACGCCGCATCGCCGCGGCTTCGAGCTCATCGAACGCTTCGCGGACGCTCTCAGGAGGACCGATCGCGAATTTTACGGAACCTCCGCCGGCGAGAACGTAATCGCCGAGATACTCGCGATCGATCGCCTGCAGCCACTCGGTCATCCGGCCGCCTCCGCCGATGCGCGTTTGAAGCCGATCCCGTAATATCGTTTCTCGGATCCGTCTTCCGCAATGCAGACGAAAGTCGCGGCGGCGTTGCGGGTTCCGGTACTGGCGGGAAGACTGACGACAAACCCGTCGCGCGTCTCGTTCACACCGCTGCGGTCGAGCAGGTACAAGTCGCGCGCGAACTCTTCCCGAGTGTAATCGCGGGCGCTGCCCGGCATGAGCGTGAGGAGATCGTAAATCTCATTGAGGATGACGACCTTCCGCTCGTCCCGAACGCTCCGTTTCCAAACGCGAAAGAGAAGTTCGAGAAAGGCCTCGGGCTTAAAGCGCGCAGGCTTCGTTTGCATCGCGCGAAGCTTCGCGAGCAAAGCCGAGGGACGAAGGCCGCGTTCCATTTTCTTGCCGATCTGCACCGCGCGCTCCCCGGGCTTCACGCGCACCAGGAGCGGATAGCAGTAGAGCTTGCCGTCGAGCGCAAACACGCTCATACCGGCCGCCGCGCCCGCCTCGACGATCTCCTTGAGAAATCCGTTTTCAAAATAACTCTCCTGGTCAAAGCGGAACTCGATCCCCGCGACGCCTTCGGCGGCCGTTGCAGCGACGGCGTTGATGTCCGCCAGGCCTTTATCGATCTCTCGAAGATCTCCCGTATGCGCGGCGGCGCCGAGTTTCTTGAGCCGCCGGGTTAACGCATTGACGTTCTGAAGCGATGTCTCTACTTGTTCCTGAAATGTTTGAAGGGATTCTTCCAGCATGATTGTTTAAAATTTAACGATCAATATTCAACGACAGCCGCGAAGGAGACCGGGTCGAGGCTCGCTCCGCCCACGAGCGCGCCGTCGATCTCTTCTTCCGCCATCAATTTCTTCACATTGTCCGGCTTGACGCTGCCGCCGTAAAGGATCCTTACCGCGCCGGCAAGCTCGTCCCCAAATCGGGCAGCCGCCTTCGCGCGCAGAAAACGGTGCGCGTCGGCGGCAATGGCCGGGGTCGCGGTCTTGCCCGTTCCAATGGCCCAGACCGGTTCGTACGCGATCACCACTTGTCGCGAACTGCTCCGGCGTCAGAGGCGCAAGTCCGCCATCGAACTGCTCGCCGAGTACTTCCTCGGTCCGGTTCCCTTCACGCTCATCGAGCCGTTCCCCCAAACACACGATCGGACCCAGCCCGAACTCGATCGCCGCCTGCGTCTTTCGGACAACGTCGGGCTCGGTTTCGCCGAAGTACTGCCGGCGCTCGCTGTGCGCGATAACAACAAAACGGCAGCCGACCGCCTGGAGCATATGACCCGAGACTTCGCCGGTCACCGCGCCTTCCCTGCCCCAGTGCAGGTTTTGACCGCCGATGGCGATATTGCTGCCCCGCGCTTTCTCGACTGCGACGGGCAGATTCGGAAATGGCGGACAGATCACGATCTCGCAGTGGTCGACACCGGCGATCATTGGTTTGAAGGCCTCGAAAAACGCGTGCGTCTCGGCGGGCGTTTTATACATCTTCCAGTTGCCCGCCATCATCCGTCGTCTGCTCATTTTTTTGTGTACCCGTTTACGCAACGGCGCTTAAGAAGCTTGTCCCTTTTTCAATCGATGTGCCGAAATTCTCGGCGACCGTCTGGCCGATATCGCTTAAAGTTCCCCGCAATCCGAGATCGGCGCCTTCCCGCGCTTTCGGACCGAAGACGAGCAACGGCGTGTATTCGCGGCTGTGATCGGTGGAAGGCGTCGTGGGATCGCAGCCGTGATCGGCGGTAAGAATCGCGAGATCCCCTGGTTCGAGCGCGGCCCGGAAGCGAGGCAGCCAGCGGTCGAACTCCTCGATCGCGCCGGCGTAGCCCTCCACGTCGTTGCGATGCCCATATTGCTGATCGAAGTCCACAAGATTCACGAAGACGAGTCCTGCGTTAACTTCCTTCATGGCTTCGAGCGTCTTTGCCATGCCGTCCGCATTGCTTTTCGTGGTTACGTGATCCTCGATGCCTCGCCCCAGAAACACGTCGAAAATCTTGCCGACGCTGTAAACCTCGACCTTGCGGTCCGCAAGTTTGTCCAGCAGCATTCCTTTTGGAGGTGGAACCGCATAATCGTGGCGATTCGCGGTGCGCTTGAATTCACCGGGAGCGCCTTCGAACGGACGCGCGATCACGCGGCCCACTTCGTAAGGCCCGCGCAGGATGGCGCGCGCGATCTCGCACATCCTGTATAACTCCCAAAGCGGGATTACGTCTTCGTGGGCGGCGATCTGAAATACGCTGTCCGCGGAGGTGTAAACGATCGGAGAGCCCGTCCGCATATGTTCTTCGCCGAGTTCCTTGATGATTTCGGTGCCGGACGCGGCCTTGTTCCCGATTGCTTTACGGCCGACCTGCTTTTCGAACTCGTTCATCACGGCGGGAGGGAAACCGTGGGGAAACAAGGGAAACGGCTTCGCCAGATGGATTCCAGCCATCTCCCAGTGACCGGTCGTGGTGTCTTTTCCCGGGGACGCCAGAGTGCAGCGGCCGTAAGCGCCCTCTGGCGGGTCCGCTTTCGGCAGTTGAGGGATCGGCTTCAGATTGCCCAAACCCAGCTTGCACAGATTCGGCACGTTAAGGCCGCGGATACGAGCGATGTTCCCCAAAGTGTCGCTGCCGGTATCGCCATAAGCGGCGGCGTCCGGCATTTCGCCCACGCCAAGGCTGTCGAGCACGATCCAGATCACCCGTTTGAACACGTTTTTTAATCTTACCGTCACCTCGAGACCGCAGCGACGGAATCCACGGCGAAAGTTCCATCGGCGGACGCAACGCCTTCAACGGGCGCGAACGTCAGAACGCCGGGAAGCGAAGGGATCAACTCGCGCATTCTGTCGGACAGCGCATAGACGTTGGTCGCGACGATTCCGGACTTGTCAGCGCCTCCCGCCTGGAGATCGCGGTTCAGGTGTTCGAAAGCCAGGTTGGCCGCTGCCTGATCCGTGCCAAATGCGATTTGGGTGCCCGTGAATGCCAGTTTAGCGGCTTCCGCGTTGCGCCCTCGGCCGACGGCTTCGCAGTTTGTCCCGGCATGCGAAGGGCTCCGCTGCGCTTGCACGATATCGACCGCGGCGGAAGGAAAGCGGGCGGCGAGCGAAGCCGTATTATCGATTGAAGCGACGAAACACGTCACCTGAAGCGCGATCGCGTTCCCGAGCCGCGTCGCCAGCTGATCCGGCGGCTGGGCTTCAATAAAGAGGAGCCCGTCTGGATTTACGTCTTTTTTCGCCTCTGAGACCGTTTCCAGCACCACCTGGGCGTCCCGCAGTTGCAAAGCACCCACAAGCACGACGCTTACCGATGGCAATTGCATCTTCTTTGCGGTGAAAACCTCGCTCACGATCTGTGGAATTCGCCGCAGGTCGCCGCTTCCCGCGACGAACGCGCGGATATGGATAATCTGGGCGCCGCCGTTTTCCCTCAAGACCGCCTTCAGCGCTTCGCGCGTCTGTTGCGAAAGAAGTCCTTTGGCCGACAGAGGCGAAACGTGAAACGTCAGACGGCTCGTTTGACCGACCGTGACCACCGGAGGATCTTTCGGAAGATCGAGCGTCTGAGTGATGTCATCCGGATTTTTCTTTTTCGCCGAGATCCCCGCCGCCAGAAAAACCGTCACCAGCAGAATTGCGAGTCGCCGAGTTCCCATAGCCTGCCTCGCATTTTATCGGACCGTCCAATGGCCGATTGGCTGATCTTTTTGCCAGTCCATTCGCCAGTCCAATCTGCTATAGTGAATTTGCGAATGGAGTTTCGGCCCAACCTCGATCCCGGCTCAGAAATCCCGATATATCGGCAGCTCGGGTTCTATCTGAAGCGGCTCATGGAGAACGGGGAACTGCGTCGCGGCGACCGCCTTCCTCCAACTCGCGAACTTGCTTTGAAGCTCGGCTTGAATCGGACGACGATCTCCGCGGCGTATGACATCCTCGAAACCGAAGGTCTGGTTAAGGGCGAAGTGGGACGCGGCAGTTACGTTTGCGGAATTCCCGAGCCCAACCGGGCACCCTCAACTGGTCGCGAACGTTGACGGCGTCGGCTTCGACAGGAGCCGGGAGTCCGGTGAACGGCGTCATCAGTTTTACGAGTTCGCGGCCGTCGGAGAAACTGTTCCCGCTTGGGGAGTTTCGGGAGTGCTGCCGCGAGGTTCTCGAAGGCGAAAATCTCAAGAACCTGATGCAGCTCGGTTCGCCAGGCGGTTATGAGCCTTTGCGCCGCTATCTCATGGAACGGGCGATTCGCAACGGAATCGCGCGGGAATCGGACGACATCCTGATCACCAACGGATGCCAGCAGGCGCTGGATCTGCTGCGGCGCGCGCTGGTCCGCGCGGGCGAGAAGGTTGCTGTTGAAGAGCCGGTTTATCCCGGGCTGAAGAACCTGTTTCTGGAAGCGGGCGCGGAGCTGATCGGCGTTGCGACGGACGCGGACGGCATCGATCTTTATTCCCTGGAACGGGCTCTCGATGCGGGCGCCAAAGTGGTGGTGGTAACGCCCTCCTTTCAGAATCCGACCGGCGCGACAATCCCGCAGGCGCATCGCGCTGAGATTTGCAGTCTGGCGCGCGCCGCCGGCGCGGCTGTGATCGAGAACGATATTTACAGCGAGCTGGCGTGTTCTTCGAGCGAGCCGCCCCGGCTGAAAGAGCTCGATGCCAACGTGATTCTGCTGGGGAGTTTCTCGAAAATCGCTTTTCCGGGAATTCGCGTGGGCTGGATTATCGCGCCCCGTCCGGTAATAGCCCGCGCTACCGAGCTCAAACAGCTTGCGGATCTGCACACGGACCACCTTTCGCAGGCCTTCCTGCTGCGATTCGCGGAGTCGGGCAAGCTCGCGCGGCACCAGGAGATCGTCATCGCCGCCGCAAAAGAAAAGCTCCGAGCGCTCGATCAATCGTGCCGGAGGCATTTGCCGATGTGCGAGTGGAAGGTTCCCGCCGGCGGCATGAACATGTGGATCAATTTGCCGGGCGACCTGGACGCGGTCGCATTGCGCGGCCTCGCTCAACAGGCAGGCATAGATTACCTGCCCGGCCGATATTTTTCCGTTTCGCGGTCCCTCGATTCCGGGCTGCGGCTGAGTTTCGCGGGTCTCGATCCGAATGAAATCCGCAAGGGAATCGAAATTTTAGGCCGGTTGATCCAGAACGCGGCCGACGCGAGAGACAATCGGGATTCGCATCCCGCGCTCGCGCTGGTGTGAGTTGGCGAACACAAGAGATCAGGAGAGAGTAATGGTTCTTCAAGACGAACAATTCCGGTTGAAGGTCGGACTGGCCGAGATGCTCAAGGGCGGCGTGATCATGGACGTGGTCAATGCCGAACAGGCATTGATCGCCGAAAAAGCGGGCGCGGCGGCGGTGATGGCGCTGGAACGCGTGCCTTCGGACATTCGCAAGGAGGGCGGCGTGGCTCGGATGTCTCCGGTCAGCAAGATTCGCGAGATCATGGCCACCGTGTCGATTCCGGTGATGGCTAAGGCGCGCATCGGTCACTTCACGGAAGCCCGCATTCTCGAAGCCCTGGGCGTTGACTATATCGACGAAAGCGAAGTGCTGACGCCCGCCGACGAAGAACACCACATTGCCAAACGCGATTTCAAAGTGCCATTTGTGTGCGGCGCGCGTAACCTGGGTGAAGCTCTGCGGCGCATCGCGGAGGGAGCGGCGATGATTCGCACCAAGGGTGAGGCGGGATCGGGCAACATCGTCGAGGCCGTGCGCCACATCCGAACCATCATCAAAGAGATGCGTCAGCTCACGGTGCTTGGCAAGGAAGAGCTGGTTCATGAGGCTAAGAACCTCGGCGCCCCGCTGGAACTTGTCGAATGGGTCGCGGAACACGGCAAGCTGCCGGTGCCGAATTTTTCGGCCGGCGGCATTGCGACTCCCGCGGACGCCGCACTGGTATTGCAACTGGGCGCCGAGGCAGTCTTCGTCGGTTCCGGCATTTTCAAGAGCGAAGATCCTGAAGCCCGCGCGAAGGCGATCGTAAAAGCGACGACTTACTTCCGCGATCCGGAAAAGCTGCTCGAAGCGAGCGAGGATCTCGGAATGGCAATGCCGGGTCTTGATGTTTCGAAGCTGCCGGAAGAAGAACTGATGCAGACGCGGGGCTGGTAAGTGAAGAAGAGGGTTGGGGTTCTCGCGCTGCAGGGCGATTTCGAGGCGCATGCAAAAGCCATC
The DNA here is from genome assembly GCA_963831795.1 of Terriglobia bacterium. GTDB lineage: Bacteria > Acidobacteriota > Terriglobia > Bryobacterales > Bryobacteraceae > BOG-234. The sequence goes on from CAWHSB010000041.1 coordinate 207,978, forward strand.
GAACGCGCCGGCGCGGAACCCGTCCTCGTTCGCACCGCCGCGGAATTACAGACCGTCGACGGCCTGGTGATTCCGGGCGGCGAGAGCACGACCATGCTCAAGCTCCTGAATTTTATGGATCTGAAAGAGCCTCTGCGCGAGTTCGCGCAAGAGAAACCGGTTTTCGGCACCTGCGCGGGCGCCATTCTGCTGGCGAAGGAAGTACAGAATCCTGCGCAGGAGAGCTTCGGTATGATCGATTTGACGGTGGAGCGCAACGCTTACGGACGGCAGATCGACAGCCGGGTGGCGAACATTCATCCGGGTTCCGAGTTTCAGGCGCGTGCCGGCGAGGGAGACGTGGAAGCGGTTTTCATCCGGGCGCCGATCATCCGCCGCACCGGCCCAGGCGTACGAGTACTCGCGCAATATGAAGGCGATCCCGTACTAGTAGAGCAGGGCCGTCATATGGTGGCAACTTTTCATCCGGAGCTTACACTGGATACGAGGGTTCACAAGCTATTCCTGAGCAAGCTTTGAAGCAGGTCCTTTTCGTCTGCATTGGCAACACGTGCAGAAGTCCCATGGCGGAGGGTTTCGCCAATCTTTATGGCAGTGATGTTCTGAAGGCCTCGAGCGCCGGGTTGGCTCCCACACCGTCCGTGATGCCGGAGACGGTAGAGGTAATGTCGGAGCTGAACGTCGATATCTCATGCCACGTGCCGAGGCGCTACGACTTGCTAACTATAGATAACTACGATCTGGTGGTTAATATGGCCGGATTTCGTTTGCCCGGGCCCGCCCCGAAAGAACTGATCGAGTGGGAGATACAGGATCCTTATAAATCCCCGATGGACGTCTACCGCGCCGTGAGGAGCGACCTGGAACAGCGGGTAATGCGGCTCATTCTGGATTTTCGGCGTCGCCGATTCTGAGCACCGGCCCTCTTCTTTGCTTTCTTAACAATTCATTCACATTATCCACACAAAGTTTGGTACGCAGCTGTGTTTAATCAAACACCAGCCCGATGTTATACTTTGTAATCCAACCACGGAAGTTGATATCTTTTACTGAAGGATTATTGGGTTGAAAGTTAATCTCTTTCAAATAGGATTACTACTTAGTCCGTCTGTTCTGATGGCCCAGGTGGCCGTTACCACACAACATAACGATGTCAACCGAACCGGTGCTAATACCAGCGAAACAGTACTGAACACCTCCAATGTGAATTCAAATTCATTTGGCAAGGTATTTGCGCGAAATGTGGACGGACAAGTCTATGCCCAGCCGCTCTATCTTTCGACAGTAATTGTCCCGAATAAAGGCGTACATAACATCGTGTACGTGGCCACGGAGCACGATACTGTCTTCGCATTTGACGCGGACGATCCCAAGGCGGCTGCTCCACTCTGGCAGACGAGCCTGGGACCGTCAGTACCGATCGCTGCGATTGGAATTACCTACAGCCTCGTCCCCGAGGTCGGCATCACCGGAACGCCTGTCATCGACCCGTCGACGGGCACTCTGTATGCAGTCGCCATGACTTATGAAGGTGGCGTCGCGATTTACCGCTTGCATGCGCTCGATGTCGCGACGGGTGCGGAGAAGTTTAACGGTCCCACCGTTATCCAGGGCAGTGTACCCGGCACCGCGCCCGGCAGCACCGGCGGTGTCTTGACGTTTATTGCCGCCAATCACCTTCAACGGCCTGGGCTCCTGCTTGCGAACGGAAACATATATATAGGCTTCGGTTCCCACGAAGACACGTTACCTTATCAAGGCTGGATCTTCGGCTACAGCGCCACCACACTTCAGCAGACAGCGATTAAGTGCCTTGGTCCCAACAAAGCCACAAGCGGTGTATGGCAAGGCGGCGTGGCTCCAGCGGCCGATGCGAATGGTTTCATCTATATGCAAGCCGGTCAGGGACCATTCGATGCAAATACAGGCGGCCCCGATTACGGCGACAGCATGATCAAATTAAGCCCCACTCTGGGCGTTGTCGATTACTTCGCGCCCTTTAATCAGCTGGCGATGGACCCGGATGACGCCGATCTCGGTTCCAGCGGACCGATTCTGATCCCAGGCACATCGTTGGCGGTGGGCGCCGGGAAAGGACGGCACTTTCTACCTCTGGAATGAAAACAATCTGGGTAAGTACAATGCCGCAGGCGACCAGGTTGTGCAGGAGTGGCAGGGAACCTACGACTTTCTTACGACAGGCGATGGAGGGATCTTCGGCGGATCCGCCTTTTATAACAACACTCTGTATACGTGGGGGAGAAGAGACGTCCTCAAAGCCTGGGCATTTAATGGCTCGACTTTCAACCCAACCCCAACTTCAGGCTTGTTTGTCGTTCCCGACGACTACTCCGAAGAACCGACTATTTCGGTTTCCGGGAACGGTAATACGCCCGGCACGGGAATCGTGTGGTCAAGCTACACGTACCCAATAGCCGGCGGGAACGACGGGAAACCGCATCCCTCTATATTGCGCGCTTTCGACGCTTCCAACATAGCGACCGAACTGTGGGACAGTAACCAGAATCAGGCGCGTGACTACGCCGGCAGTTGGGCCAAGTGGGATCCTCCGACCATAGCAAATGGCTTCGTATACCTGCCCACGTGGGACAACGTGCTGAATGTGTACGGATTGCTTGCGTCGGCTACCGGTGGCCATCTCACGGGCGTCGGAAACAGTTCCGCGGCTACCGTCAATCTGACAACGGAAGGCAGTTCGGATTGGGAGCATTGGGGGCCGGAAGGGGTAAATCGGAAGGCTGGAGTTACACACCAGTTGGGCTCCCTCACCTCATCGATAGCGACCACGGCTTACCAGCCCGACCCTCGAGCCGTCAGCTGGACCGACGGCACTCCCACAACAAGCAGCAGCCTCAATCAGGGTGGGGTCTTCATTCCTGGAATTGGCCAGACACTCTCGATTACGGCTCCGGCAGGCCTGGCTACGGTGACGGTCGTCGTACATGTCGGCGGATTTCAAAGCGCCGGCAAACTAACGGCACATCTCTCGGATGGATCGGCTCCGGACTTCACGGATACCACCTCGCTCGTGACGGGTCAGTACGATCGCAACTACACGTTGACGTATCGCGCGGCAAACGCCGGACAAACGCTGACTCTGACCTGGGCAATGACCGCCGGTAGCGGAAATATAACCATAAGTGCGGCGTCACTTGATTCCGCAAGCATAGTGGCAAGCGCAGGTACGCCGCAAAACGCCACAGTGGGTACGACTTTTGTCACAGGACTGCAGGCCAGGGTCACGGATTCCCTTGGCAACCCGCTAAGCGGGGCGACCGTGACCTTCACGGCGCCCGGAAGCGGCGCCAGCGGCACGTTCAGCGGATCGGCTACTGCGACCGTCGCCACCAATGCCAGCGGCGCGGCCGCGGCGCCCGCATTCACGGCGAATAGTCAAGCGGGAAGCTATACGGTTACGGCGACTGCTGCCGGCGTGGGGCTACCCGCCGCCTTCAGCCTGACGAATACGCCTCCAGCCATCAGCGGTTCTTTAAGTGGAACGGCTTCAACGTCGGCCGTCACAGTGAACCTGACCGCCGAAGGAACCCTCGACTGGATGCATTGGGGGGACTCCGCAGTGAACCGGAAGACGGGTGTAACTCCTCAATTGAGCAATTACACCGTAGTCGGTACGGCGCCGGTGCTGCAATACTGCTGCGATCCGCGATCTGTGAGCTGGACCGATGGCACGCCCACGGGAAGTGCCACGAATAACCAGAATGGAATTTTTGTCTACACGATCGGCGACGGTTTTTCCATCACCGCTCCAGCCGATACAACGCCCCGGAAGCTCATACTGCACGTGGGCGGATGGAATGGCGCCGGCACGCTGACGGCGCACCTGTCGGACGGGTCCGCAGCTGATTACACAAACACGGCAGCGGGTTCGACCGGCCAGTACGACGGCAACTATACGCTCACTTATAATGCGGCAAACGCGGGACAGACTCTTACTGTGACCTGGAAGCTGGCGTCGGGAACCGACGGCAATGTGACCTTGAACGCGGTGGCATTGACGTCTCCGGCCGTTGGCTCTTTAAGTGGATCGGCTTCTACTTCGAACGCGGCGGTTAATCTGACCGCGGAGGGTTCCACCGACTGGATACATTGGGGAGACGCGGCGGTGAACCGCAAGGCGGGCGTGACGGCTCAGCTAAGCACCTACACGACAATCGGGACGGCGCCAGCGACTATTTCTACCGATCTCCGACCTGTGAGCTGGACCGATGGAACGCCCACGGTCAGTGCCTCCAGCAACACGAGGGATGTTTTCGTCTACGGTATCGGCAACGGGTTCTCCTTTACCGCTCCAGCCGACACCGCGACGCGCAAGCTGGTGGTGCATGTTTCGGGCTGGAATGGCGCAGGTACGCTGACAGCGCACCTCTCGGACGGATCCGCTGCGGATTACACAAACACGGCTGCGGGCTCCACCGGGCAGTACGACGGCAACTATACGCTGACTTACAGCGCGGGAAGCCCGGGACAGACGCTTACCGTGACATGGACGCTGACGTCGGGAACCACGGGTCATGTGAGCGTGCAAGCCGCGGCACTGCAATAGCCCGTAGCTTACACCGTGGGGAGGAGTTCCGCCAACGCTTGTCCGGTGTCAATCGCTCGGGCCGCGATATACTGACTCTGATCGCCGGGACGAGGAAGATCCGGGCGAACGAACTGGGGGTTACATAATGAAACGCACGGTACAGATAGTCATAGGCATACTTGCGGTTTCGGCCGGCGCGTTCGCGCAGGACGACGCCGCTATCCAGAAGGCTCTGCTTGCGGCGCCGGCGCAGTTGAATAAAGACGCCACGGTGGTCAAGTGGAAGGCCGATTTCACTTACGACACGTTGCGAAAGGGCACAAATAAACTGGTCTGCTACGACCGTTCCGGACAACCAGGTCAGAGGCAACCAGTCTCGTCGGAATGCACCAACCTCGAAAACCTCCCTCGGGTTGCTCAGAACCTGAAGTTTGAAGCGATGGGTGACCGGAAAACCGTTCAGGCGGCGCTCGATGCCGCCGAGAAGGACGGAACACGTGTAAAACCGGAGTACGGATCTGTCTGGTACCACGCATCCGGGCCCGACGCGGAGCATCTGCGCACGCACCTGACGATTGCGGTCCCCGACGCTACCACTAAGACAATCGGGTTGCCGGAGGACAATAAGCAGGGCGGAGTGTGGATCATGAATGCGGGTACAACCACCGCCCACCTCATGACCCCGGGCGAATAGGAACGCCGGAGAAGCGTTCTTTATGAAGCTTCTGATTTTGGGCCTTGTGCTCTGCGCGGCGATCACCGCGGCGCAGGGCCGGTTCACTGGCGTCATTACAGATAGCGAATGCGCCGACGGCGATCACTCGCATATGAAAATGGGGCCGACGAACGGCGAATGTGTGATCGCCTGCGTCGCCTCCCACGGCGCTTCATACGTGTTATATGACGGCAAGCAAAGCTGGACCCTGAGCGATCAGAAGACGCCGGAGAAGTTTGCGGGCAAGCGCGTCATAGTAACCGGCACTTTGAATGCGAAGACCATGACGATTCAAGTGGACTCGATCGTTGCGGCGAAGTAGCAGCGTGCCGAAACGCTTCCCGAAAAGTTCAGTTTGCATCAGGCTTCTCCGCGCGATCGATTACGATCGCCTGCACATCTACCCTTGCCGGTTCCAGTTTCAAACCCAGACGATCCTGCATCGCTGTAAATATCGACGGGTGATCGTCGGAGGAAGGGTCCGGACTGGATTCGATCCGTTCCGGCGTCCAGTCCAGCTCAAAGTTGAACCCGCCCGTCAAACCGGTCTTGTCCGCGACGAGCTTCCCCACGTCCCGGTTGCGTGACAGATACCTCGCAAAAGCCTCCATTGTCTCGTTCTGCGCTTTGAGACTCGAATTGTGCGAGTCCATGCTGCTGGAGTCTTTCTGATCCGGGCTCGCGCTCTCCATGCGGGCGCCCTTCTTCGTCAGCACCAGGTTATATCCGGACACTTGTCGCGGCTCGCGGTGAATTACAAGATGGAACCGTTCGACCAGAAAATTCTGCAGCATTTGCGGCTGTTTACTGTAGGCACGGACGAATTCCGTCGGAATTTTCGCGTTGATGTCGTAGCTCTCGGAATCGATCCAGTTCGGGCCGCCGTAGATCTGGCTCATGTCGATCTCCCACGCGCGCGAGATCAGCCGTTTTAGCGTGTAGTTGTGAATCCGCCAGATGCGGTCGTCATTGTCGCTGTCGTGGCTGCCATCGTCCTTTGCGGGGCGGATCGCCGCGACCTCGAACGCGGGTCCATTGTCTGACACAGGGGCCGAAACAGGCGCCTGCGCCGGCATAAGAGTTGCGGCCGCAATCAAAAGCGCGATTTTCTTCATCAGGTCTCTCTCTTTAACGAATACCGCTGTCCAGCCGTTCGGTTATTTTTTGGCGGGCGGCGGCTATATAATTTCGGTCGGAGAAATCGTTGTGCATAGAAAAACGCTGGGCGGCGCCTTTGCCTTCGCGGGAGTGCTGTCCGCGCAATGGCTGAATTATCCCTCGCACGACATTCCGCGAACCGCGGAGGGCAAACCGAACCTGACGGCGCCGGCGCCGCGAGCCGCCGACGGCAAGCCGGATCTTTCCGGAATCTGGAAGCAGCCGAACGGCGTGAAGTATACGATAAATCTGGCCGCCGATCTCAAGCCCGATGAAGTGCAACTCCAACCCTGGGCCGCAGAGATCTACAGCCAGCGTCAAAGCACTCTCAGTAAAGACGATCCGGTTGGCCACTGCCTTTTACCGGGCGTGCCGCAAATGAGTGCGGTGCCGTATCCCTGGAAAGTGATTCAAACTCCCGGTGAGGTTGTGATTCTCTTCGAGGCATTCAAGACCTTCCGCCAGATCTTCACCGACGGCCGAAGCATGCCAGCTGACGCCAATCCCACCTGGATGGGCTATTCGACTGGCCGATGGGAAGGCGACACGCTGGTGGTGGAAACAGGCGGCTTCAACGACCACACCTGGATTGATACCGGGGGCCATCCACACTCCGACGCGATGCACGTGACCGAGCGATATCATCGCCGCGACTTCGGCCACATGGATCTTCAGATCACCATAAACGATCCCAAAGCGTATAAGAAATCATGGACCGCGTCGTACCCGGTGGATCTCATGGCGGACACGGAACTGCTTGATTACGTCTGCGAGGAAAACAATAAGGATCTTCCGCATCTGGTGGGCAAGTAGAAATTCGCCGTTCACCGGTAGTAGAGCGGGCTTTGCCGAAAATCAAGTGAGCTTCGGTCCCGATCGAAATTAAGATCGGGCCATGAGATTGTTTTACCCGGGTCAGGCGGCGCTTCCCCTGATGCTGGTTCTCTTCGCCGTACTCTCCCTGATCGGCAGATTCGGTGTGCTGCCGGTTGCGGGATATTGGAACTTGTGGCCAATCGGATTGATCGCTACCGGGCTCGAAGAACTCTACCTGTGGGCGACGTCGGGAGAAAACCGGTGAGGAACCGCCGCGGCTCGCTTGTCGCGCTGGCGATGATCCTCGTCGGGGCGCTGCTCTTTCTGGAAAATCTGGATATCCTTCCGATTCGGAATATTGGAGCTTACTGGCCGATGGCAATGGTGGTGTGGGGCGTGATTATGATTGAGCACAGGCGAGATGCGCAGTCACTCATCTGGTCCTCCATGGTGATTGTGGCCGGTGTTCTCCTTGTACTCGGCAATCTGCACATCATTCATGTGACGGCGGGCGTAATCTGGCCGCTGCTGCTGATCGCGTTCGGACTGACGATGCTGACAGGCAAGTGCCGATGGCAATCGGCCGACTGGTGGTCCCGTATGCGCGATCGGGCATCGATGCCTCAAGAGAGTAATTTCTTCGGGAACCGGATCACGGAACAGGTTGTCTTCAGCAGCGCGGACCGCCGCGTGGGAAGCCAGGGCTTCGAAGGCGGCAAGGTGGAGGCCGTTTTCGGGGGCTTTGAACTGGATTTAACCAACGCCACCATCACCGCTCCCGATCGGCGCGCCGTGCTTCGAGCCGACGCGGTCTTCGGAGGGATCGAAATCACTGTGCCTCGAACCTGGCGCGTCGAGCGAATCGGCTCCGCCGTCTTCGGATCTTTCGAAGACAAGACCATTCCGCCAAGGCCGGAGCCGGGCGTCGAACCGCCAACTCTCGTGATTCGAGGGGACGCGGTCTTTGGCGCCGTCGTTATCAAGAACTGACCATCAGGAACTGAACATCAAGAACTGACTTGGAATGCATCCGATCTTTCAGAACTGGAAATTCTTCCTGCTGTATCTCTCGGTCTGGGTTCCGCTGGGCGCTATTCTCGGGATGCTGGTTTCAGTCGCCGGATCGCTCCGGCCGGCGGAGACCGCCGCGATTATCATCCCGGTAATCGTGGTGTTGGATTTCATTTGCCTGTCGCCCTGGTACGTTTGCCGGGCGCTTCCGTTGCGGTCGTCTGCTGCCCCCCGTCTCCTGGGACAGCACGTGCTGGCGGCGATGGTTGTAGCCGGGGGCGTGCTGCTGATAGCGAGGCTTTCAGCCAGCTTCTTCTCCGGCATTTTCCCGGGGCTCGACCGGCGTTTCGGCGCTGCCCAGCCGGTGCTCAGCGTGATGGTCGCGATGATTTATCTGCTCTCGATCGCGATGCATTACGTGGTGATCGAGGCGCAGACTTCGCGGCGGTCCGAACTGCTCGCGCGCGAGGCGCAATGGCGCGCGCTGAAAGCTCAGGTTAATCCGCATTTCCTGTTCAACAGCCTGAATTCAATCAGCGCGCTGACATCGAGCGATGCGGGACGCGCCCGGGAAATGTGCGTCCGCCTGGCGGACTTTCTGCGCACCTCGCTGCGTCTGGGCGAACGCCCTTCGATTCCGTTCCGCGAGGAAATGGAGTTGACGCGCATGTATCTGGATGTGGAACAGGTGCGCTTCGGCAGGCGGCTGCGGTTGCATGAGGATCTGGAGCCGGCGTGCGATGAATGCGAGGTGCCCGCGCTGCTGATTCAGCCGCTGGTGGAAAATGCCGTGAAGCACGGAATCGCGCTGCTGGATGAGGGGGGCGAGATTCTGATGCTGGGCCGCCGCGTGCGTGAGGGCTTGTTGTTTTCGATCGAGAACCCTTACGATCCCCAGGCGCCTGCGAGCAGAAGCGGCATCGGACTGGCAAATGTTCGGCAGCGTCTGGAGGCGCGCTACGGCAGCGCGGGAAAACTGGAAGTGGAGGCGAGCGACGACGTGTATCGCGTGACACTGATCCTGCCCTCAAGGATATCGGGATGAGGGCAGTAATTGCGGATGATGAAGACCTGGCGCGTGGCATCGTCCGCGAGTATCTGATGCGAGAGTGTCCGGAAATGGAAATCGCGGCCGAGTGCTCGAATGGCTTCGAGGCGGTGAAAGCGTGCGGCGAATGCAAACCGGATGTGCTTTTTCTGGACATTCAGATGCCGAAGCTGGACGGGTTTGAGGTGCTGGAGCTGATCGATGCCCGAATTGCCGTGGTGTTCGTTACCGCGTTTGACCAGTACGCGATGCGCGCGTTCGACGCGGCGGCGGTGGATTATCTGCTCAAGCCGTTCGGCGTGGAGCGTTTCCGCGCGGCTATGGAAAAGGTCGCGAGGCGCGTGGGCGAGGAGCGGCCCGCCTCGTTGCCGGTCGATTTAAAGAATGCGGCGCGTCCGGCGGGCGAGTACCTCGAACGGGTGGTGGTGAAGGATGGGGCGCGGGTTCATGTGATCCCGGCGGGTAAGCTCGATTACGCCGAGGCGCAGGACGATTATGTCGGGCTGCGCAGCGAGGGCAGGACCTGGCTCAAGCAGCAGACAATTGCAAGCCTGGAGGCGGCCCTCGATCCGAAGCGGTTTGTACGCGTGCACCGGTCGTATCTGGTGAATCTGGAGAGAATCACGCGGATCGACCCGAATACGAAGGATACCTGGCTGGCGGTGCTGTCGGATGGCTCGAAGATTCCGGTCAGCCGGGGCGGGTACACGCGATTTAATGCTTTGGTTCGAGGTTAATTGACTGAGCTAAGAGCGTTCAGGAAGGCGATCAGTCGCCTGGTAAGCAGGGCAGCGGCGGGCGCGTCGTATTCGGGCAGGCTCCTGTCGGCGAACAGGTGCCGGTTACCGGGATAGAGGAAAAGCTCGGCTTTCTCCGAAGCAGCAGTCAATTCACGGGCAGCATGGAGATCGGCGCCCGCAAACCACTCGTCGGCCTCCATCCCATGAACCTGAACCGGCACTTCGGCTGGCCACGAATCGCCAAATTCGGCCACCGGCACGCATGCGTGAAACAGGAGCGCGCCTGCGGCGCCCGGCCGCGTTTGCGCCAGTTTCTGTGCGGGCAGAACTCCGAGCGAGAATCCGGCGTAAACCACATGACATGGCAAGACTGCGGCGGCAAGCACACCTTTCTCGATGATGGTCTCGAACCCTATTCTCTGGGCGAAGGCGACGCCGGCATCGAGATCATCGAATGTGCGCCTGTCGTAGAGATCCGGCACGTGGACGGTGTGACCGGCCTGCCTGATTTCGTCGGCGAAGGCGAGCACACCGGCTGTAAGTCCTTGCGCATGATGAAAAAGCAACACTTCGGCCACAGGAAGAGTCGCAACCCCGCTACAATTGAATTATCCATGACAGTCGAGATCGAAGGAGTTACCCTTCACCTTGCCCATCCCGACGAGTTACCTGTCCGGTGGGTCGGACAGGAAGAATTGATGCGGCACTTGCTGGCCGCGTGGATGGTGGTGACGGAAAACGACGTCCCGATGAGCCCTCGGCTGATCGGCAAACCAGGTGTGGGCAAGACGACGCTGGCTTATGCCGCCGCCAAACGGATGGGGCGGGACGTGTTCATCATGCAGGCCACGCTCGACACGCGCCCGGAAGATCTCCTGGTAACCCCCGTAATCGAAGGCGCCGGCCGCCTCCGTTATGTGGCGTCGGCGCTTGTGAGCGCGATGATCCTGGGGGGTATTGTCATCCTCGACGAAGGCAACCGCATGAGCGAGAAGAGTTGGGCCAGCCTTGCGCCGCTGCTCGATAATCGCCGCTACGTGGAGAGCATTGTCGCCGGCGTGAAGATCAAGGCGCACCCAAACTTCCGCCTCGTAACGACCATGAACGACGATTCTTCGACGTTCGAACTTCCCGAGTACATCCACTCGCGTTTGCAGCCGCAGATCCTGATCGATTTTCCCGAGAAGGATGAGGAGTATCTGATCCTCAAGGAAAACCTGCCGTTCGCGGAAGGCCGCATTCTCGAATATGTGACCGATTTCCTGCAGCAGGCGCACGCCGCTGACGAGCGCTACAGTGTGCGGGATGGAATCAACGTGGCGCGCTATGCGATCAAGCTGAAGAGCCTTGCGACAGGTCGCGAGCATGAAAAGGAGGCGCTCGAAACGGCGCTTCTTGAGACGTTGGGCGAGGAGGCCCTGCGCTATGTCCGGCGACAGCGGGTCGTCAGTTGAGTTCTCGAGTCTCCGGCGCGGCCGCTTTGGTTATCTTCCCGTAGTACCGGGCCGTCTCGAGTTCGCGATCGAAGTGCGGAGGCGGATACTCGCCGAGCATCCGCAGGTAGTCGCCATTGAACTGCCCGATACGCTCGAGAGCTTTTACCTGGACGCGATTCAGAGGCTCCCCCAGGTGTCGATCGTCTTCTATAACGACGTTTCCTTCCCGGACAGGGCTTATCGCAGCAGCGAAGAAGAAACCGAACAGGCTGTGTATGTTCCGGTCGAGCCCGCCGATCCGTTTGTGGAAGCGATTCGCAGCGCGCAGGAAATCGGGGCTCAGGTCGTATTCGCGGATCCGGACTCCTGTGAACGCCCGCACCTTCCTGACACCTATCCCGACTCTTACGCGCTGACCTCAATTCCGCTCAGCCAGTACGTGGAGGCGTATCGCGTTTATCCGCAGGAACGCACCCAGGCGTTGGAACGCTTTGCGGGAGCGATCGCGTGGAAACTGCAGGGCGCGGACCCGCTGGCGCGTGTTCTTGTGGTGCTGTCGCTGAATCTGCTTGATCCCGTTCTTGATGCGATGGAAATACCGCAACCCGAACCTGAACGGCGCAGGCGCGAAAATCTGCAACTGGTTAATGCGCATCCGGAGTGTCTCGGCGAGATCACGGCGGAATATCCGTTTCTCCAGGAGCGCTATGAGATGTTCCGCGTGGAGATGCGCGATCCGGCCATGGTGGATCGTCCGCGGGTGCAGATGGCCGTATTTCAGGAAGCCGAGCATGCCTACGCCCTGAACACGGGCGAGAAAATGCATGCGTGGCAGCGGCGGCTGCTCGCGCGCTACAGCAGGAACCTCGCGCTGACGAACCACCATCTGACGGCGGCGTTGTTCGATCTCACAATCGCGGCCCGCTCGATCGTGGATGAGAACTACGCCTGGGACGTCTGGGAGACCGCGTCCCGATACTCCTACCAACAGACTCTCAGCGATATCGAAACGGTTCGGATTTCCGGTGATGAAGTCTGGCTGAACACTCGGCGCATGCGACTGCGGCGCAGGCTGCCCAGCACGAAACGAAGGCTCGGCAGCCTCGGACTCAAGCCCCGCCGGAAGGAGAAGTTTCCGGGAGAGTGGGCCAGCGAACTGAACGGCGCAAGTATCTGCTCTTACCCGCCGGAAGACATGGTGATCGAGGATTTCGGGCGCTTCCTGAAGAAGAAGGGGAAGAGCGTGCTGTCGGAGGAGCGCGCCACCGTAGAGCCGTTCACCGCGTCACTGCTCGATGGCATCGATCTGCGGGAAACAATTCGCAACTGGCACGATGGCAAAATCTTCGTCAGGAATATCCAGAAGATCCACGGCGAGGTCGGGTCGGTGGTGGTTATTTTCGACGACGACCGCGACGGGCGATATAACTACATGACCACGTGGCTGGGTGAGCACCAGAACGAGTCCGACATGGCCTTTTATTCGACATATCCTTTCGAGCATCTGGTTGGGCCGGGCATCGGGCGAGCCGAGTACGGAGGATTTCTGATGAGTCTCCCCGCGCGCCGAATGTACGATGTCTGGGCCGATCCGGATTACGATTTCGCGGAGACGAAAGCGGAGCGGTTGTTGCTTGCGGGCCTGGACTATTCAATCCAGAAGTATGTGGTCTACGTAGCGGCCAAACCTCCGCGATCGGTTTTCCGGAACATCGCGGCGCGGTTCGGCCGGACGATCGTTTACATCCCGATCGGCCAGTTATCGCCGGTGACCATGAAGAAGATACGAGTGGTGCACGTGCTCGACGGATACGACAAACGCGATAAAGCCAGGGAATTCATCTGGTAGCGGCGATGGTAGAGATCCGCCGTTTGAGCGCGGCCGAAATCCGGCAATGTGCGGGCGAACTTGCGGAGGTGCTGGTGGATTGCGTCGAGGGAGGCGCATCGGTCAGCTTTATGCTGCCTTTCTCGCGAGCCGATGGGGAAGCGTACTTTTTAAAGATCGCTGACGGCGCGGAGGCCGGCGAAAGAATTCTGCTGGCGGCATTCGCCGGTTCGAGAATAGCAGGGACGGTTCAGATCGTCCTGGCGCTGCCGCCCAATCAACCGCACCGAGCCGAAATCGCGAAGCTTCTCGTGCACCGCTCCATGCGCGGCGCGGGCGTGGGAAAGAGTCTGATGGAAGAGGCCGAACGACAGGCGACGGCCGCGGGAAAGACGCTTCTGGTGCTCGATACGGCGAGCGCCGAGGCTCAGCGCCTCTACGAGCGCCTGAATTGGATCAAGGCCGGAGTCATACCGGACTTCGCCCTGTTTCCGGACGGTCGTTGGACTGACACCACGATTTATTGGAAGAAACCAGGCGCCTGACTGGAGGATTCTCTTGAAGCTATTGATAATTGGTGGCGTGACCGTCGCGACCTTGCTCGTGCAAACACCGCAAGCGACCTGCCATCGCTGCGAGGCGACTTACATTCCCGTAAGTGAATTGGATGCCTATACCGCGAAGGCCATCAAGTAAAGCATCACCGATCAGCAGGTGCGGTCCGTCGACATCAGTAAATCTAAATCTCAGGTGGGCATCGGCATGATCACTGGCAGGAAGCTGCTCCCGGAAGCCGCCCGAAAGGGAGCTTTTGCCGAGCACGATCAGGTTAAGCGAGGTCACTGCTGTCCGGGAGATGAATGTTGAAATCCCGCCAAGGGTTTGATAGTGGGATGGTTAACCGGGGTTTGAAGATTTTTCCATTTGAACTTTTTCTGGCCGAAAACAGCTCCCGACATGTGTCGGAGTTCCGCGCCCGACAATGAGGGGTGAACAGTGGTCAGACAGTTTTTTCTCAACTCATGGAACACCTCCCGCGATACGAGTTCCAAAAGTGTGTAGCACGTTATCGAGGTGACTATCAGCAAAAGAGTTTCTCTTGTTGGGATCAGTTTCTGGCGATGGGTTTCGCCCAGTTAACTTATCGCGAGAGCCTTCGCGATATCGAAGCTTGCCTGCGCTCGGTAGGCGGCAAGCTTTATAACATGGGATTTCGCGGCAAGGTGGCGCGCTCGACTATTGCCGATGCCAACGAGGCGCGCGACTGGCGGATCTTCGCGGATTTCGCCCAAGTCCTGATCGCTGTCGCCCGGCCTATGTACGCCGATGATCCGATCGGCGTCGACCTGAATGCCAGCCTGTATGCGCTGGACTCGACGACCATCGACCTCTGCCTTTCGCTGTTCTCGTGGGCTCGCTTTCGCCGGCACAAGGCAGCCATCAAGTTACACACGCTGCTTGACCTGCATGGCAATATCCCAACGTTTATCGGCATTACAGACGGCAAAACGGCCGATGTCAAAATGCTTGACGAGATCATTCCGGAGCCTGGCGCCTTCTATGTGATGGATCGCGGCTACATCGATTTCGAGCGCCTGTACGGGTTCACTCTCAGCGCCGCATTCTTCGTGGTGCGCACGAAGAAGAACATCCTGCTCGAACGGCGTTATTCTCACGAGGTCGACAAGAGCACCGGCGTCCGCTCCGATCAGACGGTGATTCTGACGGCCATCGCTTCCATCAAAGTCTATCCGGAAGCGCTACGCCGCGTCAGCTACATTGACCCGGAAACGAACAAGCGGTTCGCATTCCTTACGAACAACTTCGTCTTTACCCGCACTTACTATCGCGCGGATTTACAAGTCGCGCTGGCAAGTGGAACTCTTCTTCAAATGGATCAAACAGCATCTGCGAATCAAGGCGTTCTACGGTCAGAGCGAGAACGCCGTGAAGACCCAGATCCGGATCGCGGTATCGATATACGTACTCGTCGCCATCGTCAGGAAGCGTCTCGGGATGAAAGCCAGCCTCTACCAGATTCTACAGATTCTCAGCCTCTCACTTTTTGAAAAAATGCCCATTTTACAGGCACTTCAGCCGCCCGATTCCGAACTCGATTTGTCCGATCCCGGCAATCAACTGATTCTGTTCAACTTATAACCGGACAGCAGTGAAGCGAGGTGTATCACGTGCTCGACGGCGCCGCGACTCTATTGACCGGTCCCGACCTGGTGAATCCAGTCAACCGTAACAATAACGAAAAGACCGTCCAGTCTGATCATTCCCGCGGGTACCGGTCACTTGTTCACCGAAATCCCCGACCACATTACCTGCTTGATGTTCCGAATCGACCCGGATAAGACAGTACCCACAAAGAACCTGGCCGAGTCCGAGGCCGACCTCAGGACTGCCCGCGATAGTCGGTCAGAGATCGCGGCGAAGCAACATCCCGCCCCCCGATTGCTGCATAGCGCGGCTCAGAACGCGGATTCCGAGCGGCGACCGCGAGAGCGTTTGCCACTGTTATTTTGTGACGAGCCCTTAATTGCCGCCTGTCTTTGCAGAACCTGACAAGCACAACTCGAGTGCAGGGGCCCGGCCAGGTTAGGCCTGATCCTGGGAAGGCACAGCGAGGTATCGTGGTAAACTTCCGGAATAGCACCCGCCCTGAAAACCAGCTCCGGGATTGCATATCGAGGCACGATCCCTGGACTCGATGCCTTGCGGGGCTTCGCGATCCTTCTGGTTCTGGTTTGCCATTCGTCGGTTGATTACAGACCGTGGCACGGGGTCAGCCGGGTTATCTTTTATCTGGCTTCGTTCGGCGGCACTGGAGTTCACTTGTTTTACGTGCTGTCCGGATTTCTGATCTCGGGGATTCTTCTGGACGCACGAGAAAAGCCCGACTATTTCAAGCGCTTCTATTTTCGCCGCGCGCTTCGTATCCTGCCTGCATACCTGCTGATTCTTACCGTGTTGATCAGCTTGCGTGTCGTTTCATGGCGATTTGTTCTGGCCTGCCTCTTGTATGTCGCCAACATGGCTGGAATCGTCGGAGCGAGAACGGGAGAGTACGGCGTCTTCTGGTCTCTGGCTGTGGAGGAGCAGTTCTACCTGGCGTGGCCCGTCGTTATCCGACGCTTCCAGCCGCGCAACGTATTCCGCTTTATCGTGCTCGTCTGCGTCGCTTGCCCGTTGATCCGCTACGCCGCGGCGGCCCACTCAAGCGACGCTTACTACAAGCTCTGGGATAACGCCGACTATCTGATGTATGGAGCGCTTGTTGCGCTCCTGTTGCGCACGCGGTCCCTGAGTGATCGAAACGCCAGGCCTGTCTACCGGACTCTGTTCGCGGTTGGTCTTGCGTTTACAGCCGCCGTAATCTGGCTGCACCCGGCGGATTTGAGTTCGTCGCCGTCGGACGCTCTTTGGAGCGCCCTTGGCCGGCTGCCTTTCATCCTGGTATTCGTTGCAATGCTCGTGTATGTTGTCGCTGGCAATGACGGCGTCCCCAAACCCGCGATGCAGCCTTTGTACTTCCTCGGCTACATCAGTTATGGCCTCTATCTTGTCCATCAATTAATATTCGGACTCTACGACGGACTCGCCGGTCCGCCGATTCATGGATTTGGAGCCATAGTCCTGCGAGACTTAATAGTAGTCGCCATCAGCATTGGAATTGCGTGGCTCTCCCGGGTCTATTTCGAGGAGCCTTTCCTGCGCAGAAAAAACCGTCTGTCCGGGAGCGCCGTCCATGCGCATTCATAACCAGCGTCTTGTCTCGTGCGCCCCCGGGCCGGCGTGAAGCCCGCGATAATCAGTCGTAAACGAAATGAAGGACCTTCTTCAGGTCTTCCCAGGCCTCGCGCTTCGCGTTCTGGTTGTAAGGTCTAAGCAGGTAAGACGGGTGAAAGGTCACCATAAGTGGGATGTCGTGCCACTTATGCCACTTGCCCCTGAGTTTCGTTACACCATCCCGGCCGCCCAGCAGCGCTTTCGCAGCCGTTGAGCCCAGGGCGCAGATCGCCCGCGGCTTGATCGTCAGAAGCTGCCGAAAAAGGAACTGGCCGCAGATTTCCATCTCATCCGGTTCGGGCGTACGGTTTTCAGGCGGCCGGCATTTGACCACATTGCAGATGTAGACATCGGCCCGCTTGAGCGGGATGCCCTCTTTCGCGGACGTACCCTCGATCATCTGTGTCAGAAGCTGGCCCGCCCTGCCGACGAACGGAAGCCCCTGCGCGTCTTCGTCGGCTCCCGGTCCTTCGCCCACGAACACGAGCTTCGCTCCGGGATCGCCCGTACCAAAGACAATCTTGTTCCTGTCCTTGTGCAGGCGGCAGCGGGTGCAGTCGCCGATGTCCGCAAGAATTTTATCGAGGGTGTCGCCAACCGGCACGAGACCGGGAAGAGCAATATCGATGGGCATTTTTTCCGGAACAGCGGTTGCGGGCGTGGCCGCAGACATCTCGCTTGTAACCGCCGGCGCGCGCCGATAGATTTGTTTGATGCCGAGATCGCGGTAAAATTCCAGCCGGCGGCGAAGGTCTTCGGGACTCATTTGCCGTTAATCTCAACGCACGGCGGTTGCGGCGCGTCGGAGCTTGAGAATCTGACTCAGGATCTGGTCCGCAATTTCGCGTTTCGAGGCCCGCGGCAGCGGAATCATCTCGCCTTTGCGCAGGGCGAGCACCACCTCATTCGAATCCGACTCGAACCCCGTATCGGATTGGCCGACGAGGTTCCCGACGATCATGTCGCAATTCTTGGTTTCAAGCTTCCGTCGGGCTTCGGCTTCCAGATCCGCTGTTTCAGCTGCAAAACCGATCAGCAGCCGGTCCCCTCTCTTATGTCCAAGTTCGGCGAGAATGTCGGGCGTGGGGTCGAGTTCGAGCGACACGCGCGCGGATGTCTTCTTGATCTTTTGCTTCGATTCCACAGACGGCCGGAAATCGGCCACTGCGGCGCACTTGATGACAACCGTTGCCGGCTCCAGGTTCGCGAAGACGGCCTCACGCATTTCTGCTGCGGTATGAACATGGACGACTTCGGCTCCCGCCGGCGGTGTAAGACTTACCGGCCCCGTAACCAGAATGACGTGTGCGCCGCGGTTGATCGCCCCCTGGGCGAGCGCATAACCCATTTTCCCGCTCGAACGGTTGGAGAGATAACGAACCGGGTCAAGCGGCTCCTGCGTCGGTCCGGCGGTAATCAGAATGGTTTCGCCCTCCAGATCCCGGACGGGAGGCCGTAAAGCGCTTTCAACGGCTTCAAGAATCTTCGGCAACTCCGCAAGCCGGCCTCGACCATATGTGCCGCAAGCCAGGTAACCGTCGTCGGGATCGACGACGATGTTCCCCGCCGGCGAAGCGTCTCGATGTTTGTGTGGACAGCCTGATGAGCCCACATATCTTCGTTCATCGCCGGAGCGATAACTACCGGCCCGCGAAACGCAAGATAGAGGGTCGACAGGAAATCATCGGCCAGGCCCAGCGCGAATTTCGCCAGCACATTGGCGGTCGCGGGCGCCACAAGAAGCAGGTCGTTTTCGCGAGCTACGCCGATGTGCTCGACCGCGCTGGAGAGGGTGGCCTCCGGGCTGCTGCCGGAAAAGAGATCTGTGATGACCTGTCGGCCAGTCAGGGAAGCAAAGGTAAGGGGACGGATGAACTCTTCCGCTCCATGTGTCAGAATTGCCTGGACTTCATGGCCATCACGAATTAGCGCACGAGCGAGTTCAGCCGCCTTGTAGGCCGCGATTCCGCCGCTCACGCCCAGGATAACGCGCAAAGCCCGTCCTCGTAAAAATCAGACCTGTTCGAGTTCCGGCAGATCTTCTACCAGAATCACGTCACTCTGGATCTCGTACTTTACGAGTCCGCGGCGGGCTTCTTCCATCGCAATCACGGTGGACTTCTTTGAGGACGTAGGCAGTACGGGCCGCTGGCCACCCTGGAGCTGCCGGGCGCGTTTAGCGGCTACGATGATAAAGCGGTAGGTGCTCTGGTCCGGATCGTCCGGAATCGAGCAATGCGAATTGTTGCGGGGCGGTGTTTCGGTCATCTTTTCTATACTCCTAATGCCTGTCTATACTCCCAACGCCTGACCGAAAGTAGCCAGAATCGGGCGGATCTTGTCTTCGACCCGCACGCGCCGGGCGCGTTCTGCCCTGACGATCGCCTTCAACGTTTCAGCGGCGGGGTTCAGATCGTCATTCACTAGCACGTAATCGTACAGGCTGTAATTGCGAATCTCCAGCGCCGCATCGGCCAGCCGGCGGCGAATCACTTCTTCGTTGTCCTGACTGCGTGCGCGAAGGCGTTGCTCCAGGATTTCCCGCGAGGGCGGCAAAATAAAAATACTGACGGCGTCCGGGATCCGCTTCTTCAATTGTGCCGCACCCTGTACGTCAATGTCGAGTACAAGGTCTTTGTTCTCCTTTTCGGCGATGGTCAAGGCGTCCAGATGCGTCCCGTAACAGTTACCGAAAACCTCGGCCGATTCCAGAAACTCGTCGGCGGCAAGGCGCCGGTCGAATTCCGTCCGCTCGATGAAATGATACGCCTGGCCCGGGATTTCGTCCCCGCGCGGCTTTCTCGTGGTGTACGAAACAGAGAAGGTGAGCCGGTCGACTTCCTGCATCAGGCGTGAAACAAGGGTCGATTTGCCCGAGCCGGATGGCGCCGAAATAATAAAAACGCAGGTCATTCGATATTCAGAGCCTGCTCCCGAATCCTGTCGATTTCGGCTTTGGCGGCGAGCCCGAGGTCCGTCAAACACAGCCCCGTTTCACCGAGACCGCCCGTCTTGGAAAGGATCGTGTTGGTTTCCCGGTTCATCTCCTGCAGAAGAAAGTCCAGCTTTTTGCCGGTTTCGCCTTCGGCCGAAAGCAGGGCGTCAGCCTGGTCCGCATGGGTTTTCAGACGAACCAGTTCCTCGCTGATGTCGCTTCGTTCCGCGAGAATGGCCGCCTCCTGTGCGATTCGTGTCGGGATCGATCTGAGCGCCTCCGAGCATTTCACCGAGACGATCGCGGAGCCTCTGCTGAAAAAACGGAAGAGCGCGGCTGCGGATCTCCTCCATGCGCTGCACAATTTCGCGAATCGACGCCGACCGCGTGCGGATTTCGTCTTCGATGGCTGCGCCCTCGCGCGCCCGGAACGCATCGAGCTCATCGAGCGCTTCCGCCGCTGCGGCAAGAGCGTCATTTTCCACGGATTCGCCTGCTGGCGATCCGGTCGCCGAATGCTCGGGGCGTGATTCCATCATGCCGGGCAGACGCAGGGCCTGATTCAGATCCGGCTGAGACTCGATTCCGAACCGGCCGGCAATATCGCGAAAGTTGTCGAGCCACGCCCGCAGTAAAGGTTCGTTGATGATGGTAGCCACCGCCGCGCCGTCCTGCGCGTCTCAGGTTCACCTGCACCTGTACGTGGCCGCGCGCAACACGCTTCCTGACGGCTGCGCGCAAGGCATTTTCCACCGCATCGAAATCGAGCGGCATGTGGAAATGCATGTCCAGTCCGCGGTGATTGACCGTCTTGATTGAAAGGACGAGTTCGCCTGACGGGGTAGAGCGGGAGACCCGGGCAAAGCCGGTCATGCTGCGAATGGGCATGAAGTAGATTTTCGATTATGACACCGGCGGTTGTTCGCAGAGCGTATCAGCGGCCGACGCCGTCGATCTGCGCTGCCGGCGCCGGGGGTTGAGGAGCAGGCTGCGGTGACGGCGCCGAATCCGGCTCCGGTTGCGGCGCCGGCGCAAACCAGGCGATCATCGCCCTGGAGTCGCCGGCGGAAAGTGTCGCGGTGACTCGCACCGATACGAGGCTCGTAGGTGAGAAAACCCCGCTTCAACACGAAGCGGTCGAGAGGCAACGTCCTGAGCTTTCCGCCGTCGTTCACAAACAACGAAGCGGAATCGATTCCACGAACGGCCGGAGCGTTCCACCGGATCGTGAGAACTCCATTCGTCTCGCCGACGGCCAGCTTCAAAGGCGGCCGGGGAAGCCAGAAATTCTGCGTCAGGAAGGCCAGTACTCCCGCAACCACGAGCGCGATCAGCTGCGATCAATCGAAACCGGCGCCGTTGGCCGGGAGGTGTGTCCGAATACCCGAACGAAGGGGCGGTTACCGGATTCCTGGCCGCTGCCGCCGGCGCGGGTGGCGCACTTCCGAAGTCGCGGCCGGCGCGGGCGATCTCACCTCTGGAGTCGCGGCCGGCGCAGGCTCCAGTTCAACCGGCGGAGCCGGTTGCGGCTTCCGGACCAACGGGGGCGGCTCGAATTCCGAGGCATCGCTCTTCCGAGTCGTCCTCCGCAGACCATTCGTCCAGATCGGATTCGATTCCTTTAACCACCTTGCCGTTCTGATCGCTATAAAAGAAAGCCGCATGCGTGGGTTCGACGGTGCTCGGACGAACGATCAAAGCGATTCGACCGGGTTCCGGGAACAAGCCGCGATGCAGCGCAAGTTCCGTCTCGCCGAGTGTCGCGGCGCCACGCGTTTTGGAGCAATACCATCCGATTACGCGACCCGGCGAAAGGGCCATCAAGTTCCCTGCTCCGCTGGATTTCGTCGGCCGTCAACCGGAAAGCCGGACCGGCGGCGTGCGAGCACGGTATATCGATCGAACCCACTACTCGGACGCTGAGGCACTGCTCTTCTCCCTCCTTGCCTTCGCTCACTACGCTCTCGCCGATCAGCAGCCCGCCGACCCCGATGCCGACGCGTGGCAGAGCAAGCAGCCCATCACACGCCTTCTGCCGAATCTTCTCCATTTCTGTCCTTGAGTACTCGATCCGCAGCGTATTGCTGGGCGCGGAGAGCTGGGCGGTTTCGGGCAAACTTTACACTATAATGAAAGCCGTGTCGAAGGCAAAGGACCTCGAAAGCCGCTTCCAGCGGATCGAGCAACAGCTGCGGCTGTTCCAGAAGGTCAGCCGTTTCATGGTTCGAGACATGACTCTGCAGGAGGTTCTGCAGGGGATTGTTTCGCTGGTAGTCGAGTATACGGAGTGCGATTCGTGCCTCGTTTATCTGTGTGACGCCGACAACCTGGTGCTCTGCGCTTCCAATACGCACCATGACGCGGAAATCGGCCGGATCCGCCTGAAACTGAACGAAGGCCTGACGGGATGGGTGGCGCGAGAACGGCGTTTGCTCGCGATTTCGCGCGAGGCTTACCGCGATCCGCGGTTCAAGTATTTCGGCGAACTTCCCGAAGACACCTTCGAGGCGTTTCTCTCCGCTCCGGTGATTGCGCGAAATAAGGTCGTCGGGGTAATTAACGTACAGCACCGGCAAGCGCACCAGCACACGGGCGGCGAAATGGAAGTGCTCACCACGCTCGGCGAACAGGTCGGCTGCGCGCTCGCGCTGGCGCGGATGTCCCCTTCAACCGTGGAATCCATCAATCACGCCGAACTGGTCCTCGCGTCCGGCCCGGCGCGGCCGCGCGTATGAGACGCTGGAGTTTACGCACCCCGAGTTTACGGACCAATGTTACGCATTTTATTGGGATTACTGACGGTCACAGCTATTGCGTTCGGCGATGATCCTCATTGGGATATTCAATATCAATACCGGCAGATCGATAGTGCGCTCACCATCAACGACCTGAAGTTTCCTTCGGCAACGCGAGGCATCGCGTGCGGTTTCACCACCGACCGTCACGACAAAGACCGCCCCGTCGTTCTCGTCACCAGCGACGGCGGTCAGCGCTGGAGCGAAACGCCGGTCAAAGAGGCCGGCCTCGCGATGTTCTTCCTTGACGATTCCATCGGCTGGATGGTGACCGAAAAGGGCATCTGGCATACCGAGGAATCCGGGCGCAGCTGGACAAAGCTTCCCAAAGCGCCGTCGGGAATGCTGCGAGTCTGGTTTCTGGACAAGAACCACGGTTTCGCCGCCGGGCTTGAGAAACGAATATTCGAGACAACGGATGGCGGCCAGACCTGGACGCTTCTGCCCATCGTCAAAGAAGTGCAGGGCGACCCGACGTTTACCACCTTCGGGGCCATCGAGTTTTCCGGAAACAACGGCATCATCACGGGCTGGAATATTCCGCCGCGCCCGGGCGGCCCGACGTGGATGGAACCGGAGCAGGCGGCGAAGCGCCGGCAGTTGCCGACTTACGGAGTTCTGATCGAGACCAATAATTCGGGAAAATCGTGGATCAAGAGTGAAGCCTCCGTGTTTCGGCCAGGTCACTCGCGTCAGCATGACACCGCAAGGCACTGCGCTCGCATTGACCGAATACAGAGACCAATTCGAATATCCCAGCGAGGTTTACCGCATTAATCTGCACACCGGAAAAAGCGAAAGCGCCTTTCGCGAGAAGAACCGCGCGATTACCGACGTCCGCGCTTTTGCGGGTTCGGATCGGGCGATCATCGCCGGGTATGAGACGACGGGCACGATCTACCGCAGCCCGATTCCCGGAAAGCTAAAGGTTCTGACGAGCGATGATCTCGAACACTGGACGGAGATGCCTGTGGATTATCGCGCCGTTGCGCACAGCGCCATCATCGCCGGACCGGACGAAAATCATGTCTGGCTCGCGACCGACACGGGCATGATTCTGAAGTTGATCGCGCAGTGAACGGAGTAAACTCCCGTTCAGTTTGGTCCTTTTTTGCCTTCCATCTCGGCCAGCATCTCGTTCAGGACGGCGCCCACCTCGAGAAATTCGTCATAAGTAGCTGGCTTTCGGAAGTATCTGTCCGCGCCCAGGCGCGCGACCTCCGGTGCGGTCCCGGATCGAATCCGACGACGTCAGTACGATCACGGGCAACGTCTTGAAACGCGGACTTTGCCTCATGAGGCGCAGTACTTCGGCGCCGCTCTTTTTGGGAAGATTGAGGTCGAGCACCACGATGCCCGGAAAGAATGCATCCGGATCGCTCTCAGCCCGCTCGATAACCGCAACCGCTTCCGCGCCGTCCTCAACCGCGTGAATTTCCGCCGGAACACCGTGGGCCTTGATGGCTTCCTCAACCAGGAATACGTCGGCGCGGTTATCTTCCACGAGTAGAATCCGGAGAGGCGGTCGGCCGCCTGGATGGTCCATTTCGGCGTTGACTGGCGGCTCTCCTACACTCATCGGCGTAGATATCGGTATGTCCGGATCGTCAGACATTCTCTTCTGAAACACTGAAACAGCCATGCTAACCGGGCTTGCCCTGAAGTTACTTATTCTAGCCTCAATATTTCAGCGATGACATTTTTTTACACACTACTGTCATCGCCTGAGTACTGAACATCGCGCTACTTTACGCATTGGATGAATCAGTACACACCCACCTGGAAGGAGTGGTCACTGACTGGGTCGATGAGCCGCGCGCGTTCAGCGAGCGGTAAGTGATTCTCGTCAGCAGCCCTGCTACGCGTTAGCCGTTATCTGAGAGGGGTCGGCTCCGACGCGTCCAGAGTGGGCATCGCCTGCCGCTGCCAGCGTGAAGTCGAATCGAATAGCCGGAAGGCTTCCGAGAGGAGAGGCTTTGTCGTCGGGCCTGACTTCCGCCACCAGGGAGTCGGTCACGCCGAATACGGTGTCCGAATCGATGTGGTCGTCGCCGGAAATGTAAAGCGCCGTCACCACCTCCCTGTATCCCGGCGCGCCGATCAGGAAATGAATATGCGCGGGACGAAAACCGTGACGTTTCTGAGCGCGGATCATATCGCCCACCGGGCCATCCATCGGAATCATGTAACCGAGCGGGCGAATCGTGCGCAGGTAATAGCCGCCTTCGGCGTTCGTGATAAAAGCGCCCGCGCAGATCCATCTCCTTCGGATCGTGCTTCTGCAGATCGTAGTCCCCGTCTTCGTCAGGCTGCCAGATCTCAATGGATGCGTTCGGAACGCCCCGCCCGGCCGCGTCTGTGATGCGCCCGTAGATACCGATCTCGGGCCCCTTGGCCTTCACGGCGATCGATTGCCCTAACTCGAAAGTCGGCGAATCCTGACGATAGAACGGACCCAGCAAACTCGATTTCGTACTGGACTCCGTCGCCCGCTTGTCGTGCAGCGAATTAATCAGACTGCTCAGGCCCAGCGTGTCTGACAGCAGGATGAACTCCTGGCGGAAGGCCGTGCACATCTGGCCCGTCGCGGTGAGGAACTTGATTCCTTCCAGCCACTCCTCGGGTGTTAAATCCACCTCGCGCGCAAAGGCGTGAAGATGGCGTACGGCCGCGGCCATGATCTCCCGGAAACGTGGATCCGGCGTGGAAGACATCTGCTCGATCGCAGCGTCTGTAATGGTGTTTTCGTCGATTGCGCGCATAGCGTTCCCGTTATCTCAAACCCCTCCAGGGAAACCCTGTCGTGGGAAAACCATGATACGCTACCAGCGCACCGAAAATCGGAGATCGAATGCCAGAAAACCCAAAACCTGAAACCAGGCCTGTTTCGCCTCACCAGCCAGCGGCCGGCCTGATCGCCACAGCCGTGATCGTCACCGTCTCACTCGCTTTTATTTCGCTCTTCGAGCTTTCCACGTTTACCGGGTGGGTAGCCTACTGCATTGAATGCGTGATTCCCATGCAGATCGTTATCGGCATCACATGGGCTACGAAGCATCCGCGATTCGCCGCATCGCGCAGCCAGCCTGCGAGAGGCGTGTTGCTGGCCCTGCTCACACTGGTCGCCGGCGTCGTCACCGGCGCCCTTTTCTTCTATACGGTGAACGGCGGCATCAACCCGCCCACGCCGTTCCTTCTGATGTTCATCATTATTGTTGTGCTCACTACCTTCGCGGCTTCGATCATGTGGGGCGGCTGGCCGTTCATGAGTATGATCGCAAGACCGGTCCCTGCGGGGCTTGCGATGCTCGCGTCATGCTATCTGGTCGCGTATGTCATCTTCCGCATATTTTTCAATTACGCATTCATGCGTGGGGCGCCCGTCTATGTGGCGTCACTCGATCCACAAGGTCTGTTCAACGCATGGAGCGCTGTCGTCTACTACGTGACCGTGATCGCCGTCATGTTCCTGATGCTCAGCTTCGACCTGTGGCCCCTGACAAAGTTTCCCCGAATCATGAAGCAGCCGGTTCTCGGTATTGTGTGGAGTCTGGTCTGCCTGGTTGCGGGATTCGCGGCTTATTACATCGGGGTCGGAATCCTGAAGATGGACGTCGTTTCTTTCATGGTGCACGTCCCGGTGGCATTCATCTTCGGCACGATCATAGTTTTGAACATGCTGCAGGGTTCTTTGTACTCGAGGCTGAAACAGCCGCTGAAGGGCTTGTGCAACTTCGCCACTGTTGTTGCGGCCGGAACGCTCCTCTTCGAGGTCTATAACGCCCTGTCCAGCCGGGTAACCGGACCTTTGAAAGCCGGGCCTCCCTCTTACGACTTCGAACTGTGGATCGCGTCTGCTCTGCTGGGAGTCACGTTTCCCCTGCTTGTATTTCACGCGGAGTTCTTTAAGCTTTGGCCCTTCAAACAAGCGGAATAAGCTGGCACATTTGGCCCGTGACGTGCTAACCTTCACCACAACAGGAGAGAATTCCCCATGTTGCTCGACAATCTGTCAGACCTGTTTCAGCGCGGGCTGGAATACGCCTGGGACTGCGAACATCTTCTGCTGAAACATTTGCCGAAGATGAGCGAATCCGCTTCCTCTCAAGAGCTGAAACATGCTCTGGACGTCCACACCGTCGAGACCAAAGGGCACGTTTATCGTCTCGAACAGGTATTCACCCGGCTCGATCGCGCGCCGGCCGCCGAGAAGAGCGAGCCCATCCGAATTCTGGTGGAAGAGAGCGAAAAAATGATCGCCCATCTCGATCGCTCGCCGTTGATGGACGCCTCGCTGATTTTTTCCGCGAATCAGATCGAGCATTATGAGATCGGCTTGTACGGCTCGCTGGTATCGTTCGCCCGGACGCTGGGGCTTGAGGAAGTGGCAAGCCTGCTCGACGAGATTCTCGGCGAGGAAAAGACTTCCGATCAAACCTTGACGCGAATCGCCGAGGGTAACATTAACCGCGCCGCCAGTAACGTCCACAACACGCCACCGTTCGCCCTGATCTGACTGCGAGCTAAGCGCCGGCGATCTTGTCGCCGGTGAGACGTCCCAGGGCATTTTCCCGGCCGCGGTTCGGAATCCGATCTCGGCCGGCGGATGCGAGACCCCGCAATTGGATACCAGGAGGGGGAAACCGGCGTTGAAAATGCTCAAACGTTCGCTATGCGGTCAAAGCTCTCACGGATAGCAACGCCATCATTCGCAGAGCGCCCCGCGAGGCACGATTTTCGCGTGACGTTGCATGCGAATGAGCCGACCCCGGGCCTCAGTTTGCAAATCAAACCCAAAATGGCGTACCTCTCGGCAATCGACCGCCTGAGTTTTTGAATTTTCAACCTGCTTTGGCCCGGCGGGCCACCGTGCGGATGAAAATGGTGACCCGCGCGCTGCGGTTGGTGCTACGGGCCGCGAACCCGTTATTCAAAGATGTCAAAGAACGGTAAAGCTTGCTCTCCGAACACCTTGCGGCGAGGAAGATCAGCTTTTGTGCACCCGAAAGTATTTTCGAGGCAAATATCTGTGGATCTAATCCGATCTAATCCGCAACCCCTTTCGGCGAGGCGGACTGTTCCGTTGTTTTGATCAATAAACCTGCAGCAAGACCGCCGGCGCTACGTTATGCCGCGGGGGAGAGGACGGCGGGAGCGTTCGTGCCGCAACAGCGTTTGTATTTGGCTCCGGATCCGCAGGGACACGGCGCGCCGCGCGGGATGGGCGCGGATTCGGCCACTACGGGTAAGGTTTGTGTTGCCGCCGGCAGGGGCGCGCAGATTGCTTCGGCTACGGCGGTGCTCATTTCAGCGTCTTTGAGTTTATGGAGGAGTAACTGACGGCGCACGTCGCTCTTGAGGATTGGCGCCATGTCCTTGCAACTGGCGAGGCCGAGCGTCGAGGCGTCGAAGTCTTCCGGGACGGTCTCGTTGCGGATCTGGCGCTCGGTCTGGATGCGGCGGAGTTCGGCGGTGGCTCGCTGAAAGTGGCGCAGGGCTTGGGTGCGTGCACGGTCGATCGAGTTGTGCGCGTCAGCTTTACCTTCACTTGGAAATTCGATCGTGGATTCGGCTTCCGTACAGCGGCGCAAGCGCCAGGCGGCGTGAACGATCTCGGCGGCGAGGGTGGTTTCCATGGCGCCTTCGGGGGCGAGGTCCTGCTCGAAGCCTTCGCAGAAGAGGTGATAGATGGGTTCTTCGCCGGGGCGAACGACGTCGCCGGCGGAATAGATGCCGAAGATGGCGGCGTTGCGGGACACGCGCGCTTTGCCTTCGACGGTCCTGGGACCCGTTGAGGACTGGGCGTTGCGCCGGTTGGCGGCGATCTGGGCTTCTGTGGCCATAGGGTTTGATCTGTCTCCGCGTTCAGCATAGCTGGCGATTTTGGGGATGCGGCGGGGTGGCGGGGGTAAGGTGTTGAAATGATTGATTAAAAAAATGTGGATTCGTTGAACTGGCGAAGGTCACAGGTGGGAATAGCGGGGGCTGCAGGTTTTCGGCCGCGCTTCGGCCGGGTTCAGGTGCCGGTGTATTCCAGCGGTGATCGCGTGAGGCGGGAGTGCCAGGCGCCGACCACCTGGGGAAACGCTCTCGCGGCTTCTTCGTTTCTCCCGCAAGCCAGAAGAGCGAGTCCGGGATTGAACGCCGCACAGGCGAGGTCAGCCAGGGCATTTTCGCATTTAACCAAGTCCACCGCTCGCTGACGCGCGGCTGTGAAAGATTATCAAGTCGCTCCCCTGAAGAACACCGGCGACAAGATCGCCGGCGCTACCGGTGGCCCGCAGGGCCATGGGGACTCCGTTGAAGACGCGGCTCCTAAGAACCCCGGCGACGAGATCGCCGGCGCTACCGGCAGGGCGTAAAGCTCCGCGCCGAG
The DNA here is from genome assembly GCA_963831795.1 of Terriglobia bacterium. Classification (GTDB taxonomy): domain Bacteria; phylum Acidobacteriota; class Terriglobia; order Bryobacterales; family Bryobacteraceae; genus BOG-234. The sequence goes on from CAWHSB010000041.1 coordinate 237,198, forward strand.
CGGAAGCTCGGCGGCACCGTTGAAAACCACCCCTGCGAGCGCCGTAAAGCTCCGGGCTTGCCGGTAAAAACGGGTCAGGCGCCCTCCTCTGCGGTTCGCGGTGTGAGCTGGACGTGGTAACCAAGGCGGAAGAGAGTCCTCACGAGCCGGTTGGCGCGGTGACGAGCTGCGCGGGGGTTCAACCGCACCCCGCGCTCTTCGTATGTGACTCCCTCGTGCAGGATCTTCCATGCGATCCGGCATAGCTTGTGAGCCACAGCCCAGATTGCCTTCGCATGGCCCTTCTTCGCAGTGAGCCGCCGATAGAGAAGTTCAAATGTGCTGCCCTTTGCTTTCACCGCGGCGTTGGCCGCCTGCGCCAGAACCTGCCGCATTTGCCGGTTGCCCTTCGGAGACCGGTCGCTGGTGGACACCTCCGCGCTTTCTTCTCTTCCCGGACAGCAGCCGACCCACGAAGCCAATTGTTCCGCCGACGGGAACGTGGCTGCCGTCGGACCCACTTCCGCGATAATTTGCTGCGCCGAGTCGGCACCCATTCCCGGCACCTCCGCCAGCCGCCGCACGGCATCCGCATGCTGCCGCAGGGCCTCGGCCGCAGTCTTCTCCAGAGTCTCGATCTGATTGTCGAGCAGACTCAGTCGATCCAGAAACAGCTTCAGCACTCTTCGCTGCATCGGACCGATACGACCAGCCGCACTCAGTGCGTCCCGCAGTTCCTCAGGATTTGCCTTCAGCCCCCGAACAGCCAGTTCGGCGATTCGGGCCGGATCGCTCTGACCTTCCGCCAGCGCATGCAGCATGCGTCGCGCGCTCAAACCCAGCAGATCGCTCACATGGCTGGAAAGCTTAATCCGGATCTCCTCCAGAAAACCCTCCATCTGATTCTGCAACCGGACGCGGTCCCGAGTCAGTTGCTTCTTACTCCGCGTGATCATGCGCCACAGGCGCTGCTCCTCATCAGGTACAAAGCTGAGAATCAGTTCCCCGGCCAGGTGCCGCCGCACCAGCCGCTCCGCGTCGGTGAAATCGCGCTTCCGTCCTTTCGGGGCTTTGTTGGAATGCGCCTGTGCCAAATGCAGTTCAAATCGCCCTTCCAACTGCTGCCAGACAGGCTTCCAGTACTGCGCGGTGGACTCCATGACTACCTCGCGCACCTGCCGCTCCGCCAGCCATTTCTCCATCTGTTTCAGATCCGCCGCGCCCGCAGCGAACTTCCGCCGTTCAAAACAAATCTCTCCCACTTCCACGGCCGTGATCACCACCGCCAGCATCTTCTTATGCACATCGATCCCGGCGACCCTGTAGCTTTCCATTTCTCTTCTCCCTGGACCAGCGAAGGAGAGCGTACTGGGCAAAAATATTAAGCACCGTTTCGCGTTCTCCCGCCACCCCGGTGACAGGACCCGCACTCGTCCGTACAAAAGCACGCTCCAGATCAGACAGGGCATCGGTCTCAACTTACCCATTGCCGCCTCGACCTCGACCAACTCCGGTCCACTTCTTTTGATGCGGCAGGGATTCAACGCCTTTTTCATCACTGTGCGTGGCCCGCAGGGCCATCGAGACAGGGCTGAAGCCCTGGCCCCACAAGGGCTGCGCAGTGTTCCCGGCCGGTCATAAGTGATTCGAACTCCCCATTCCGAACGAACAACCTACACCGCGGTCCGGCGGGTAAGCGGCGCCTGCCGGATCTCAAGACATCCGCGCCCGGTTGGCAAAACTTTCCCGGGATTGAGCCCGTCCTGCGGATCGAACAAGGTCTTGAACTTTTTCATGTAATCGAGGGAGGCCGCCGGAAAGAGCTTATCCATCAGTTCATTTTTTTCCATGCCCACCCCGTGTTCGCCGGTGATCGATCCCCCCACCGAAATGCAATAGCTGAGGATATCTTCCCCAGCCGCGCGCGCCCGATCCAGTTCACCCGGCAGATGCGAGTTGAAAAGAATGATGGGGTGCAGATTGCCGTCTCCCGCATGAAAAATGTTGCTGATGCGAACGTCGTGGCGCTTCGCAACCTCCGCAATGTACCGGAGCGTGGGCGCCACCTGTGTCCGCGGGACGACACCGTCCTGCACATAATACGACGGACTGACCCGGCCAACCGCGCCGAAAGCGTTCTTGCGCCCCTTCCAGAGCAACTCGCGCTCTTCCGCCGATTTCGCGACCCGGAACTCACGCGCGCCGCAGCGCTCGCAAACCGCGCGAATCTGGTCCGTCTGCTCTTCCACCGCTTCGACAAGCCCTTCCAGTTCGATCAGAAGCACCGCGGCCGCGTCCATCGGATAGCCCGCGTGGGTCGCCACTTCCACCATCCGAAGCATTTCGCCGTCGAGCATCTCGACCGCAACCGGCGTGATCGCGCACGCGGTGATCTCAGCCACCGTGTCGGCCGCATCGGAAGGAGAATTGTAGACCGCGAGCAGCGTTTTCACCTTCTCCGGCTGCCGCATCAGCCGCACAATAATCTTTGTCACCAGCGCCATGGTGCCTTCGGACCCCGTAAGAAGCCCGGTCAGGTCGTAGCCCGGAAGATCCTGTTCCTTGCCCCCGGTCATGTGAATTGTGCCGTCGGGCATGACAAACTCGAGGCCCAGAACATGGTTCGTCGTTACGCCATAAGCCAGCGTGTGCGGCCCTCCCGAGTTCTCCGCCACGTTTCCGCCGATCGTGCAGGCGCGCTGGCTGGAAGGGTCCGGCGCGTAAAAATATCCTGACGATTGCACCGCGAGCGTAATGTCCAGATTCACGACGCCGGGCTGCAGAACCGCGCGCTCATTCTCGATATCGATCTCGAGAATACGGTTCATGCGCGAGAAGCCGATCGTAATACCGCCTTCGCGCGGAATCGCCCCGCCGCTTAAACCGGTACCGGCGCCGCGCCCGGTGATCGGCACGCCATGTTCCGCCGCGATCCTGACAATCGCCGCGACTTCTTCCGTCGTACGAGGGAAAACAACGAGTTCGGGCCGCGCCTTGTCGACGCTTCCGTCGTATTCGTAAAGCGTCAGATCGGCGGGCTGATCGAGATATCCGCGAGGACCGACGAGATCGACAATTTTCTTCTTCGCCGCCGCCGGAAGCCGGCGTTCATCAAAGGAGGGACTGGACATGCTGAATCATTCGAGGCGACGCCCAGTTCTGCGACGAGACGAACTTCTCGATCACCTTGCCGTCGCGATCGATCAGATAACTTTCCGGGATCAGCGTGGTTCCGTAGCGCAGCTGAACTTTCTTGCTCGGATCCCGCACGGTCATAAAAGAAACCGGATTGCGGTCCAGAAACTGTTTATAAGCGCTCGGGTCCTCGTCCTGACTGATTGCGAGTACGACAAGGCCCTTCGGACCCAGTTCCCGCTCCATCTGGTTCATGGCCGGCACCTCGTCCACGCAGGGGGCGCACCAGGAGGCCCAGAAGTTGAGCAGCAGGAGCTTGCCGCCGAAATCGCGCGCCGTGATGGTTTTTCCGTTGTCGGCCTGCAGGCTGAAGGCCGGAGCTCTGTCGCCGGCTTTGACGACATTGTCGTGCAGCGACTGATAGAGCACGCCCACAAAGGCAAAGAGCATCACGCAGATGCCGGTCTGAATGATCCGATCAAGCTGGTTGCGATCAAGCTTCATGGCTGGTTTCCTATAATTCTATTGAACCAGATATCGCGCGTCCCACATGACATGGTGATCTCGAAGAAAGTCGAATTCTCCGCGTCGCACATCTGCCGTTCGCCCCGGCTCTCCGCCGCCGAGAACGATCGCGTGTACGGCGCGGCCGCGAATCCGCTCGGCCATGGACACAATTATGTGATCGAAGTCGCCATCGAAGGCGATCCCGATCCGGTCACCGGCATGATCCTCGATCTGAAACAGCTCAAGGAAATTCTTGAAGACAAGGTAATAAACATCTACGACCACAGACTTCTGAACCGTGAAGTCGAGCCGTTCGACCGCATCGTGCCCACGGTCGAAAATATCTCGATCGATATCTGGAATCGCCTCGTCTCCGCCATCCCGGCGCCCGCTCATCTGTCTTCGGTGCGCGTTCATGAAACGAGCGAACTGTCCGTCGAATACCGGGGTCCGCAATGATCGTGAGGCTTACCCGCAAATACGCGTTTTCGGCATCTCACCGCCTGCATTCGCCCGCCCTGAGCGAACGAGCAAAACCGCGACGTCTACGGAAAATGCAACAATCCGTGGGGACACGGGCATAACTATGAGGTCGAAGTAACCGTTCGCGGGGAGGTCGATCCCGATACGGGACGCGTTGTGGACATCCCGGCTCTCGACGGACTGGCGGAAAAACAGATCGTCGCCCCTCTCCGTCTTCGCAACCTGAATGAGGAGGTGGCGGCGTTTCGGAACGCCGTTCCCACAACCGAGAATCTGACGCTTGAAGTGGAACGAAGACTGCGGGAGGCATGGCCGGAGGTCTTCCCGGACGGCGAACCGAGTCTCGATGCGGTCCGCATCCGCGAGACGGAGCGAAACATCTGTGAAATTACGCGGACTTGTATGAACGATTTGTATGAATAAGAAGCCGGCAGTCGTCAAACTCATTTCCCCCACGCCCGGGAAAGCCCATCGCACCTCTGATCGAGCAGGTGATTGAATCGATCGGCGAAGATCCCCGACGCGAGGGCCTGGTGCGGACGCCGGAGCGGGTCGAGAAGGCGCTCCGCTTTCTGACCAGCGGCTACACGGCGGACATCGGCAAGATCGTAAACGGCGCCATTTACGAAGTGAAATACGACGAAATGGTGATCGTGAAGGACATCGAGTTCTTCAGCATGTGCGAACACCACATGCTGCCGTTCCACGGCAAAATGCATGTGGCGTACATCGCCCGCAACAAGGTGATCGGCCTTGAGCAAACTGCCGCGGATCGTCGACGTCTATGCTCGCCGCCTGCAGATTCAGGAGCGCCTCACTCAGGAGGTCGCGCAGTGCATACAGGATCTCCTCGATCCGCTCGGCGTCGGCGTGATCGCCGAAGCTCAGCACTTCTGCATGATGATGCGCGGTGTGGAAAAGCAGCACTCGGGAACCGTAACCAGCGCCATGCTGGGGGCCTTCCGGAAGAACAAAGAAACGCGGGACGAATTCCTGTCTCTGATCCGCCCCCGCTAACCGGCAGATCGCGCCGTCTGTGCGGATGCGACAGTTATAGTTAAAAGGAATGAGATTTCCTCTGGCGGCGGCGTGCCTGGGGTCCGCCGTTTGCTGTGCAGCGTTGCACGCCTCTGTAATTCCTGTCTTTCACCTGGATTCCGCCACCCTTCAGGCTTTCCAGAACTACGTGGCGCAGTTCGAACGGGATGTCGCAACGCCCTGGGCACAATCGGGAAAGATGTGGATCGACAGCTCTTCCTGCTGCGTCCGGAACGGCTCTTTCCTGGCTGGTAAGCCGGTCGTCGAATCCCGCGAGAACAGAGACATCTCCGGCGGGAGCATTCATCACTTCTCCGGGACGGTGTACGTACAAGGCGGAAGTATCGAGAAAGTCGCCAGGATCATGCGGGACTATCCCAATTATCCGAAGTACTTCAAGCCCGAGGTTCTGAAAGGCAGCGGTGTCCGCAATCCCGACAGTACGCCGGCGGATGAGCATTACACTTCGCATATTTCGCTGACTCAAGCTACGCTCTGGATTGGTGTCGCCTATGACTGCATTTACGACACGCATTATCGGCTTCTCGACCCGCACCGGTGGGAGTCGGCTTCGAATACCACGAGTGTGCGCGAGTGGCTTGACTCGAAGGATGCGAGTCGGGGTTACTATCCCGAGGGTGAAGACCACGGATTTCTGTGGCGCACCAACACCTTCTGGTTCGTGCGCGAGCGTGACGGCGGGGTCGATGTCGAACTGGACAGCATGACGCTTTCCCGTCCCATTCCCGCCGGCTTCGGCTGGTGGGGCGCCAAACGCACGCACGATGCCGTCGATAAAATGCTTCGGGATATGAAAGCCGCGGTTGACGCGCTTTAACTGACGATCCCCGCGCTCACATCCCGGGCATGGGAATGCACTCAAGAATCTGGACCGACGAACCGCGCCTGATCACAATCGTTTTCATCGATTCATGCCGCCTGGTGATGTCGCCTCGAGGAAGCTTTATCGGGTAATAGTGGGTTTTTCGGGCGACGCGCTGCCTCCCCATATGGTCGTCGAGTGGTCGAGTGGCGCGCCGAGAACCAGGACGGCGGACCGTTCCTTTAATATGCGCCACGCTTGCCACGCGGCCATTCCGGCAGCCAACTGTTCCGGCGTCGAATTCGCAAACGTTTCAGAAACGCCAATTCTGCCCAACGCAGCTTCAGATTGATACGGCACGAGGTACTTGCTCATATAACCAGCCATCCTGTGGCATCGTTCATCGGACCGATCCGGTCACGGAGGACGCTGCGGCGGCTTCAGCGAACCAGCTTTTTCTCTTCAGCCGCGAGAGCTTCGTGGACCAGCATTTTCAGATAGGTCTGATAGCGTAATCCACGGTGGGCGGCGAGTGTTCTCGCTCGGGAAATGTCGTCCGGATCGAGACGGATGGTTGTGGTCGGAGTGACACCAGCCGCGGTATTTTCCTTCCGGGCGAGACTGGCAACAGAACCGGATTGCAGCTTTCCTTCAGCGGCCGCGTCTTCGAAGGCTTTGGTGACTTTATCGTCGCGGTGATCAAACCACCACTGAGCTTCTTCGGCTTCGCTGGTGAATTTCGGAAGCCTCACTTTATCAGCCATTGTTTGCTCCTTTCTGCGTCAGGTAGAGGTCTATCAGCCTCCTGGGCGAAGGGAAAGCCGTCACAACACGAACGCGAGACTGGCGGAACGTGGCGACAACGAGCAGAAATCTACCTTGATCTGTGTGCCCAATGCTGGTCCAGCGTTGCTCTCCATCGACGGTTTCGGCTTCAATGTCGAGCGGGTCATTGTTAATCGCCTGCTCGCCTCCTCCGGTAAGACTCGGTGACGCGCGAGGTGATCGCGATTAGCATCGTCCCACTCAAAAGCGAGATCCGCATCCAAAGTTCATTGTAGCTACAGTGTACTCGCATTATCATGCTCGCCTGCTCCGAACTCAGTAAGCGAACAAATCATCGGCGATCATCGCCAGCAGTGAAATCAATCAGATACGCGCGTCATTGACCCGCACGTGACCGCTCGTGCCTGTCGAATCCCGGTCGCGGGGTGATAGCCTTGTCTGCAAGCATATGAACCAGTTCCACCGTTCCGCGGCTATCGTCGCCATCCTTCTGATCGTCTTCGGGCTGATGTTCCCGGTCTCGGCAAGCGCCCACAACGTCTCGAAGCGCGATGCAAGTTTCGTGCAGTCGAACCAGGGTACGGCGATACCCGCCTTCATGTACCTCGGAGCGAAACACATGGTGACCGGTTACGATCATCTGGCGTTCCTCGTCGGTGTGGTCTTCTTCCTCTACAAGCTCAAGGATGTCGTACTGTACGTCAGCCTGTTCACGATCGGCCACAGCATTACGCTGCTCGCGGGCGTGTTCGGCAATATCCACGCGAACGCGTACCTGATCGACGCCATCATCGGCTTTTCGGTGGTCTACAAAGCGTTCGACAACATGGGAGGATTCCAGCGCCTTTTCGGCTTCGAACCCAACACGAAAATTGCCGTTCTCATCTTCGGTCTCTTCCACGGCTTTGGTCTGGCGACGAAACTCCAGGAACTCGACCTCTCAAAAAACGGGCTGATTACGAACATAGTCAGCTTCAACATCGGCGTCGAGATCGGACAGGTGACTCGCGCTCACCGCGATCGTAATTCTCCTGAGCTTCTGGCGCAGCCACAAAGGTTTCCGCCATTACGCCTTCGCCACCAACACGGCCCTGATGGTCGTTGGCTTCGTGCTCGTCGGATATCAGGTGACCGGATATCTGGTGGCTTCGTAACAGAGACAAATTATGGTTGACCAGGACACATTACCCGCCGCTCTCGTGCCGCCGGGAAAAGTAATTCTGAAAGCTTCGGCCATCGCGCTCGCCGCGGCGATAGTCATTCTGTTTGTCGCGGTCCTTCCCGCCGAGTACGGAATCGACCCGTTGAAAACCGGCCGGCTCCTCGGTCTCACCGATCTCTCCAAAGCCGCCGAGCCCGCGAATTCCGGAGGCCGCGCAACTCCCGCCCAAACCGGCATCTACACCGCACAGCCCGCCATTTACAAGACCGACAGCGAAGACCTCGCCCTCGGCCCAGGCGAGGGCGTCGAGATCAAGTACCACATGCAGAAGGGCGCCGGAATGGTTTACTCATGGAAGGCCGACGGCAAAGTTCAGTTCGAATTCCACGGCGAACCCGACAAAAAGCCCCGTCCCGATTACTTCGAAAGCTACCAGCTCGACGACAAGATCGGGCAGGATCACGCCTACGGCTCCTTCACCGCCCCGACCACGGGCATTCACGGCTGGTTTTGGGTAAACAAAGGCAAGAAGGAAGTGCAGATTCACCTGACGACCGCCGGTTTCTACGACTCGGCGAAAATGATGGCGGGCGGCCCGGCCGAAGAACTCACCATTCAGGACGCGAAGTAATCAAAGCCGCGAAGTAGTCACGGCCGCAGACGAGTAAGCGGGTCGCCGATAACAATATTCATCCAGCTGAGCCCCGGAATTCCCAAATAGTAGCTTTCCGCCAGATTTCGCCCCCCGAAATAGGCGGGCAGCACATAATCGGGGCGCGGACAAAAGATCAGATACGGTTCGTTCACCTGCCCCGACGCGCCCGTGACGCCCTCATGGATGTAATCCGCCGCCAGCGTTTGCGGCGCGCCTTCGAACCACGTCGAAGGGTCCTTCCACGTCCCCAGCCGCCATGTATCGGGAGGACGTTTGAAGGTCCGTCCGTCGGTCGAGACAAACTCAGTCGCAATCGCGCCCGGCAGCCATTGAAAATGCAGGAACCGTTGCTTCCGGTCCGGGTCGTTCGATCCCCACGAGGCGTACCCGATCACATCTTTCTGGTCCACCACGATCGCCGCCGAGTCGTCCAGAACCACGCGGTCTTTCGGCAAAAGGCGCGCCGCCTCGCGCAGCCACTGGTTTCCCGGCGTGCTGTTGTCCGCGCGCGCATCAATCACGAAGTTGCCGGTATTCCGGGCAAGCAGGGCGCGGTCGACAAGGCCTTTCATCTCCGCCATGTCATACGCGGCGAGACGCGTGACGAGATACATCGCAAAGCGCGGATGCTCGAACGGCACATCGCGCCGCCCGAAGAATGGATTTACCGCCGCGCCGGGCAACGACACCGCCGCTCCGTGCAATTGCGCGTAGAGCAGGGTCAATTCGGAATCCACCGCGGCCTCCGTATTCCGCGGTCCCACTCCGTCGCCGGCCACCTTCAGCGGAACACCCGCTGTCGTGACGATGTAAAGAATCTTCTCGGTGAGACCTCGTTGTTTCAGAAATCGGGCCACAGGGGCCCGCACTTCACGGTCGTAAACGTCGCGGGTGATCTGTTCAACAGGCGCAGTGTCGATCGCGCACAGGTTCGCAAGCGGAACGCCGCGCTTTTTCAGATAATATTCACCGATCTCCCGGGAATCGCGCGATTGCCGGTTGACGACGACGAGCACCTGACTGACCGTCTGAGCTTGCAGGGCCATGCCGAGCAGCCCGAAAACCAGAATTCGCGTAGTCAAACTTCACTTTACGTCCTCTTTCCGGTTCGGAAAAATAACGGAAGCCTGATACCATCTACAGTCAATGGTAAAATGCCATTAAAATCACATCGGACTCCTTGTATTGACATCGTCCCCAGCCGGCTGAGGATGGCACTGAATGGATTTTGATCAGCTCCACACCTTTCTGGAAATCGTCCGGCTGAAGAGTTTCTCCAAGGCCGCTCAGACGTGCTATCGAACCCAGCCCGCCATCAGCGCTCAGATCCGCCAGCTCGAACATGAACTGAAAGCCGAGCTTTTTGAACGGTTTGGCAGCCGCATTTCGCTGACGACGGCCGGGAGGATCTTCGCGGAGTACGCCGAGCAGTTGCTCGACATCCGCCGCCAGGCGCAGAACTCCCTGAATGAGCTCGAAACGTCGCCGCGCGGCGAACTTGTGATCGCCGCCAATGAGGCGACCTGCATTTACGTTCTGCCGAAGGTCTTCGCCGAATACAAAATTCAGTTCCCCGGCGTTCAGTTGCAGGTGAACCGCTCCTACGGATCGCGCGTCGTCGAAGCTGTCATGGAGAACGTTGCGGATTTCGGATTGACGCAGCTTCCGGTGCTCGAAAAACGTGTTCAGGTTGTGGATATTTATCACGATGAGGTTCGCGCGGTGGTGCCCGCCGATCACCCGCTTGCGAGAATGGAAAAGGTGCGATGCGAGGACGTGATCGCGTATCCCCTCCTTCTCCCCCAGACCGGAATGACGCGAAGCCGCCTGAATACCTGGTTCGAAAACGTGGAAGACGAACTCCGCGTTTCCATGGAACTCGACTCGTCGGAGACCATGAAGCGCTTCGCCATAGCGGGCCTCGGCATCACTTTCCTGGCCGCCTCCAATTGCGTCGAAGAAGTGAACGCCGGCGCTCTCGCAACCATCCCGCTGGCGCCGGAGCCGATGCTGCGAAAGCTGGGTCTGATTTATCGCAGAGACAAGGCGCTCCCCAAGGCCGCTCTGGGATTCATTCAGGTGATCCTCGGCCAGTTCGGCGCTCAGAACCCGACGGCGCGGGAACCGCGTCTGCCGCTTGCGGTCAACGGATGATCTGGCGGGGCGCACAAGCATGACATGTCCGAAGTGCCATTCCGAATTCAACGGCGACGCGGGCATGTGCCCGGAGTGCGGAGTGAGTTTGTTGCGCAACGTTTCCGGCGTAATGAAGACCTCCGTCGTCATGATTTCTGCGGGCGGTGAGCGCGGCTTTTACCGCTCCGTGCAGGACGTTCCCGAACCACTCCGCAAGCAACTGCTCGAAACCACCACGAGCCACAATTCCGGAACGATCGTGATCGCGGATCGCGCCGGTAAGGAACAGATCACACAGGTGCTGGCCCGCCGCGAAGCCAATTCCGAGCCGGATCCCCTGCCGCCGGCGGTCGAAGCGGAAGTCGAAGCGGTTCCGATACCCGCTCATCGAGTCGCGTGGCTGGCATGGGCCGGTATGGCTCTGGTCCTGGTGCTCGCCGTGATCTTCGCGCTGTTTTTCGAGCTCCACTGGTAAAAGCGTTTGCCCAAAAAAGTCGCCGTTTTCGGCTCTCTCGGACAACTGGGTGTCGAACTTTCCGCCGAACTGGCGCGGCGCGATTACGAAGTGCGCGCATTCGAACGCGCCGCGCTCGACATTTGCGACCCCGCAAAAGTGGACGAAGCCATCGCTGATTTCAAGCCGTTCGCGGTCTTCAACGCGGCGGCATACAACCAGGTGGATCTCGCCGAACGGGAACCTTCAGCTGCCTTCCAGGCAAACGCGCTCGGAGTGCGCAACCTGGCGGTCGCATGCAAACAGAACGGCGCCCGCCTGATTCATTTCTCAACCGACTACGTTTTCGACGGCGCACTCGGCAGGCCTTACGTCGAAACCGACGCCACCCACCCGCTCGGCGCCTATGCCGTTTCCAAACTTGCGGGAGAGCTCTACTGCCAGGCCTATCTCGACCGGCCGATTGTTGTGCGCACCTCAGGGGTATTCGGCCCCGCCGGACGGCGCACCGCCCGCGGCAATTTCCTCGAACTGATGCTGCGCCTCGCGCGCGAAGGAAAACCGATCCGCGTGGTTGAGGACTATGTCGCCTCCCCCACATACGCGCCCATGCTCGCAAGCCGTTCGATCGACCTGCTTGAAAGGGATCTCGAAGGAGTCTTCCACATTGGAGGCGGGCAGCCCATCTCATGGTTCGAGTTCGCCCGAATGATCTTCGAAAAGGCCGGCGTAACAGCGAATCTGAGCCCGACCAATGCGGCCGAGTACCGCACGGCCGCGGCGAGGCCGCCATACTCCGCCCTTGAGAACGCAAGAATGAGGCAGTATCACGTCGCGCCTATGCCCGATCTGGGGCAATCGGTAGGCGACTACCTGAAAGCAGGAGAATAGGTCAACATACCGGGTAGCGCCGCGATCTTGCCGCCGGTGTGCACCCGCCGCGAAGCTCGCGAGTCCTTCAACGATGCCCGCTGCGGAACTTTACGCCATCCGGTAGCGCCGGCGATCTTGTCGCCGGTGTCCGTCTTATCCTAAATCTGAAACAAAGCCCCGGAAATCTGCGGCCCGCCGGTTCCATTCCGCTGAGTATTGCCGCTTTTGCACGCGTCGCGATAGAAATCCAGCAGCTCGGCCTCTTCAAACTGGATCGCGCGCGCGTACTGCCGAATATAACTGGTGTTGTAGATACCGCCGGGTAACCGGCTGAAATCCCCCGCCTCAATCGCCTCAAGTTGTCTCACGCTGAGTTTGGTCGATGCAGCGATGGCCTCCAGGCTGATGCCTTTTTGCTGCCGCCAGGTCCTCACGCCAAGAATTCCCGCGTTATTCGTCACCGCCCCCATCACTCAATTTGACAGCCGACATATCCGGTACCAGGTACTAAACCGAATAGTCTACCACCTGAAGGGCTCTGCTAAACTCCACTCGACATGCTATTTGCATTGTCCGGACCTACCTCCCGATGAACGATCCGCCATCGAATCTCGAAACGAACAATCTCGAGATGTCCGTCTGCGGCATCCATTTCCGAAACCCGGTCCTCACCGCATCGGGCGCCTTCGGCTACGGCATCGAATTTGAAAGTCTCGTCGATCTGAACCAGTTGGGCGGCATCGTGGTGAAGGGCCTCTCCCGCGAACCCATCCAGGGCAACCCTGCGCCACGTCTCTGGGAGGCGCGCGCCGGAATGATCAACTCGGTCGGCCTGCAGAACGTAGGCGTCCGCGAGTTCATCGCAAAGAAACTTCCCGCGCTGCGCCGCTACTCCACGCCCGTAATCGCAAACGTCTTCGGTTACGCTCCCGAAGACTACATCGAAGTCGTCCACGCTCTCAACGATGCCGAAGGAATCGCCGCCTATGAACTCAACGTCTCCTGCCCCAACACAAAACACGGCGGCCTCGCCTTCGGTGTCGATGAATCCGCCCTTGCCGACCTCACATCCAGAGTCAAATCCACCGCGCAAAGGCCCCTGATCGTAAAACTCTCGCCCAACGTCGCCGCCATCGAGCCGTTCGCCCGCATCTGCGAACAAAGCGGAGCCGACGCCATTTCCCTCATCAACACCTTCATCTCACTCGCCATCGACGCGAAGACCAGACAACCCCGCATAGGAGCCGGCTACGGCGGCCTCTCCGGCCCCGCCATCAAGCCAATTGCGCTCCGGATGGTGCAGCAGGCCGCGAGCGTGGTGAAGATACCCGTCATCGGCATCGGGGGCATCGCGAATGGTGAAGATGCGGCGGAATTCATGATCGCGGGCGCATCGCTCGTCGAGGTTGGTACCGCAACCTTCTGGAACCCCTCCGCGCCTCTCAAAATCGCGATAGAATTGAGGGAGCTTCTCCCCGATCTCGGCGTTCGCCGCGCCTGCGAACTGGTGCACACTTTTCGCACTCCCGCGTGATCGTTTTCATGCGAACTTTTTCACGTCTTTCGCGTATAACTCTCTGAGACTAAACGATGGCGGCAAAGAAAAGAAGACGTGTGCTCTGGATCAGCCTGACGCTGGTCGCGCTGGCAAGCGCCGCGTTTTTTTCGCTGAAAGCGATAGGCACCAAACCGGCTAAAATCGATCCCGAAAAGATCGCGAAAGTCGAGCGCATGGACATCGCACGATCCGTCGTCGCAACGGGAAAAGTTCAGCCGGTCACCGAAGTGGACATCAAATCGAAAGCCAGCGGAATTATCGAGAAACTGCCCGTCAACGTCGGCGACCCGGTAGTCGAGGGCCAGGTGCTTTGTGAACTGGATCAGAACGATCTCATGCCCGCGCTCAAACAACAGCAGGCCGCGCTCCATGTCGCCGAAGCCGTTCTTCGCACGGCGCAGGCCGATTATCAACGCTATAAGGTCGACGCCGCGGGCCCCGATGTTCCGTTCCTCAGACGCGACATGGAACGAGCCAAAAAGATGTTTGACCAGGGGCTGATTGCCCAGAACAGCCGCGACGAGGCGGAGAAAAACTACGACCTCGCCGTACAGAAGCAGCAATCGGCCCAGGCGAATCTGGAAAGCTCCGTGGCGGCCGTCGCGAAGGCTCAGGCAAGTCTCGAGCAACAGCGGGCCGCCGTCAGCATCGCCGAAGAAAATCTGAAGAACGCAACGATTGTCTCTCCTATCGGAGGCATGGTTCTGTCGCGCGACAGCGAAGTGGGCGACGCGGTAAGCTCCATCCTGGTCCTGGGTTCGAGCGCCACCAATATCATGAAGATCGGAGATCTGAACCAGGTTTATATCAAAGGCAAGGTCGACGAAAGCGATGTCGGCAAGGTCTATCTCGGTCAGCCTGCGCGCATCACCGTCGAGTCGTTCAAGGATCAGAAGTTTCAGGGTTCTGTCACCAGAATCGCGCCCACCGGCGACGAAAAAGACAACGTCACAACCTTTGAAGTGCGCGTTTCCATCTCCAACGAAAAGCACCTTCTCAAAGCCCAGATGACCGCCAATGCGGAAATTATTCTTGATGAGCACAAACACGTGCTGACCATCCCGGAAGGCGCGGTGACCTATAACAAGGACAAATCGACCGCGGTTCAGATCCCCGATCCCACGAACGAGAAGGGGTTCCGCAAGATACCCATCACTATCGGCATCAGCAATGGCGCGCGAACCGAAGTCCTCAAGGGCCTCAGCGAAGGCCAGCAGGTCATCATTCAGTAAGTCATGACTTACTTGTCCGAGCTTCTGGGGCAGGTGACGGGCAGCCTCCTTCGTAACAAGCTGCGTACATTCCTCACCATGGCGGGAATTGCCTGGGGCATTGCTTCGATCGTTCTGATCGTCGCCATGGGAGACGGTTTCAAGGAAGGCCAGCGCAACAACATGAAGGGGCTCGGAGAGAATATCGTGATCCTCTTCGGCGGCCAGACCGAGCTGCAGGCCGGCGGCCAGCGCGCCGGCCGCCGCATTCGCCTGAATTACTCGGACGTGGAAAACATCCGCCGCGAAGCCTACCTGGTCAACGTCGTCGCAGCCGAACTCGAAGGGAATGTCCGCGCGACCAGCACTTACAACAGCGGATCTTTCGACGTCAGCGGAGTAGAGGCGATCTTCCCCGAACTTCGCTCGATTCCGATCGGCGACGGGCGCTTCTTCAACGACGATGACGAAAAGAACGCCCGCCGCGTCTGCGTGATCGGCGTCGATGTGAAGAAGCAGTTATTCGGCGCCCGCCAGGATGTCGTAGGTCGTGAGATCGCCATCAATACCCTGCCCTACCGCGTCATCGGCGTGATGTCGGAAAAGGAACAGAACAGCAGTTACTCCGGTCTCGACGAGAAGAAGATCTGGCTCCCTTACCGGACCATGATCCGCGACGTTCCGCCGGTTAAAAACTACGTTCCCGGTTATCTCGACGACATCATTTACCAGCCGAAGTCGCTCGACCAGTACGAAGAGGCGCGCTCCCAGGTGAAGCGGATCATCGGCCGCGCCCACGATTTCAATCCCGCCGATCAAAGCGCGCTTGGAGTCTGGGACACCGTGGAGGATCAGCGGCGCACCGCGGGTATCTTCGATTCGATGACCGTGTTCCTCGCCTTTATCGGTCTGGTAACGCTCTCGCTGGGCGGAATAGGCGTCATGAACATCATGCTGGTCACGGTCTCCGAACGGACGCGCGAGATCGGCTTGCGCAAGGCTCTGGGAGCGACGCGCCTGCGCATCATGATCGACTTCCTGGTCGAAGGCTGCATCCTCGCATTCGTCAGCGGAATGATCGGATGGAGCGTGGCCTTCGGCCTGTCGAGCGCCCTGAAGCTGGTCAAGATGCCCGACATGTTCCCCGGTCTTCCGGTAAGCGGCGAGACAACCGCGGTAGCGTTCACCGTATTAGGAGTGATCGCCATAGCCTCGGCGCTGTTCCCCGCCTGGCGAGCAGCCTCGCTGACGCCAGTAGAAGCCCTGAGAGACGAACGCTAACCATTCCGAGCCGCAAGCGGTAGCGCCGGCGATCTTGTCGCCGGTGACTTTGCTTACTGGAGCCTTTCGTGGGGCCAGGCCTTCGGGCCTGCCGCCGGGCTTCCGCCCGGCGCGGAGCATTACGAAAACTATCTCTCGATGATCGGCCGCACTCCGCTGTAACCCGCGGTGCAGATCTCGCGGCCCCTCGCATCCCGCAACACGATCCGCATCGGCCCTGAACCGCTCGATGCTCTGGTCGGGAAGCCCCGGATTTCGTATGATCGCCGAAGACCTGCCCAACACAAGCTCGACCGAAAACGTCCCCACCATGTGATCCGAAGCGTCGGTAAGCGTGAAGCTCTGCGCTCGAATTTCTTTCGCAGCTGGGGCGTGATTTTGAGCGAATGCCGCCCGAGGCGCAGCATAGTGGACGATCAGTCCCCGGCAAGCCCGGCAATAAGCGAGAGAAGAAAATTCCTGTTCATGCTGCTTTGACTGTCCGGTTTTAATCGTATCCGGAGCGGGTTGACACTCACTCGGCGACGTCGCGCATATCCTCGGTTCGAAACCACGGGACGCAGTCGGCCCGCCAGTTCAAACGTTTGCCCAACCTTACGTATACTGAAAACGATTCGTTATGCCGAAAGAATACGTCGAGTCACGGGCCGGAGGTTACTTCATCAACGGTACGCGCATTTCTTTGGACTCCGTAGTTTACCCATTCCTGAGGGGAGAATCGCCGGAGGGAATCTCCGAGTCTTTTCCTTCGCTTGACCTTGAGCAGATCTTTGGAGCTCTCGCTTACTACATGGCAAATCGGGAGCTTGTCGACCGCTACCTCAGCGAAGGCCGGGCTGAGTTTGAAGCACTCCGCAAACAAGCTCGCCAAAGCAATCCGGCGCTGTATAAGAAACTTGCGGGAATACGACAGGGAACTCATACGCCCCGGCATGAGACCCCGATTCCTGGCTGACGCCGATTTCAACCACAAAATCATCACTGGCCTCCGACGTAGGGAGCCATCTGTTAGTTTTCTGGCCGCCCACGACGGCGGAGTTGTCGGCTTGCCCGACGCTGAGGTCCTTCGCATCGCCGCCGAATCGGGTCGAATTCTGATTTCACATGACAGGAAACGATGCCAGGTCACTTCGCGCGATTTCGAGAGACGGTATCAAGTCCAGGACTCATCATCGTGTCGCAAAACCTCGACATCGGAGTGGCGATCGAGGATCTGTTGCTGATCTGGGCGGCCACGGACGCCGACGAATGGGTTGGCCGGCTCGGCTTCATTCCGATTTGAATGCTCGCGCGGGGAAGGACGCTCACCGAAGTCGCCTGGCCGAAGCCCTAACGAACCGGTGGCCTCGAATTGCGCAGACTCGATCATCAGCCGAACAGCACAACTCGGGCCCGGTGTCCTTTAGACAATTTCTCATCGCAGGTGTAGAGATCTACCTTCATCGCTTCGGCCAAAGCGATATAGTTCGCGTCATATGCCGTGAAGTTATGCCGCAATTCCCAAATTACGATCAATCAGAGGCGTGTGCGCATAACGTTCCGCCGACAGCGCCGCACGCCCTGCCTGCCGTCGAAATACGCTCACCACTTCGATATCAATCAAATGAGGAACGATAATCGGCTCATCCACTCCCGCAAGATCGATTCTGATCGAATCGGCGAGTGGACCGTTCGTGAGGAGCTCGACAACCCCCGACGCGTCCAAAACGATCATCGCGAGTCGCGCAGATCTCGTATCACCTGCGAAGCGCTCCGCTCGCCTCGAACAGGCTTCATCTGTCGCGTGCTCTCCAGCCACTCCTGCATCGTCGGTCGCTCCGCCACACGCGCCAGTTCCCTCTTGAGGAAGTCGGAAATGCTCATGCCTTCACGAGCCGCTCGCGACTTCAAAATGCGATGTACGTTTTCCGCGCGCATGTTTCGCCGAACGGCGGTACGGCACGACGAATCCGGGCGTTCTGCGTTAGCATTGGTCCATGCGGACAAACGGGCGAAAGGCGAAGAGGCCAGGACCGTCGCATGGTTTGTGCGTTGGATTGCCACAACGGCGATGATGTTCGCAGTGTCGATAGTGAATGAGTTTATGGACAGGTGGACTTGAACCGCTGTTGTCTGTGCCCATCGGTTGAAAGACCCAACAGGGAGGACCTGTTGAAATCGGTCCTGTTATTGGATAAGAAGGACTTCGATGACTCAAACACCAGTTAAAACAATGAGGGCTGTGGCGATTGATCGGTTTGGTGGAATTGAAACGTTGGAAACTCAGGAGCTTCCCATCCCGGCCGTGGGCCCCGATGAAGTGTTGGTTCATGTGGAAGCCGCTGGCGTCGGCGTTTGGGATCCCGTGGAGCGGGAAGGCGGATTTGCGAAAGAGTTCAATATCAAGCCCGTGTTTCCGATTGTATTGGGATCCGATGGCGCCGGCGCCGTTGAAGCCGTGGGACCCGAAGTGAAGCGGTTTAAAAAAGGGGATCGCGTTTACGGAATTTCCTTTCTGAATCCGAAGGGCGGATTTTATGCGCAGTATGCTGTTGTGAAAGAAACCAGTTTAGCGATCATCCCGGGAAAACTCACCATGCCGCAAGCCGCTGCCATGGCCGTTGATGCTGTCACGGCTCTTGCAGGTCTTGATACGACGCTGGCCTTAAAAAGTGGGGAGTCTTTATTGATCTTTGGCGCCAGCGGCGGCATTGGCCACCTGGCCGTGCAATTCGCCAAACGCATGGGCGCGCGCGTATTGGCCGTGGCCTCGGGCGATGATGGTGTGGCCTTTGTGCGCGGTCTTGGCGCGGACAAGGTTGTGGATGGATATAAAGACGACGTGCTGGCTGCCGCGCGCCAGTTCGCACCCGAAGGTCTTGATGCCGTGCTCCTGACGACGGGTGGTGAAGCAGCTGAAAAATCTTTAGCCGCTCTACGAACGGGTGGACGCGTCGCCTGGCCCAACGGTGTCCAACCCGTTCCCAGGGAACGTGCTGGCATTAAACTCCAAAGCTACGACGGCGACTATAACCCGCCACCCCTGGACAAGGTCAACCGCCTTATCGACGCCGGTCCGTTCGAAGTCAAAGTCGCCCGAACATTCACTCTGGATCAAGCCGCCGACGCTCAACGCGCGCTCAATGATCACTACCTGGGCAAACTCGCGTTGATCACGAAGTAATCGATAGAAAATAGAGCAAATCCCGCGGTTTTCGTCGCAACGGCCTCCATCCTCGTGCGTCGCCGGTCAATATATCTTGCGAATCAGGAACGACAAACGCGATGATTCTATCCGGAGTGATCCGGCGCGCGAGAGCTGGAGTGTGGCGGAGTCGAGACCGCCGGATCACTTCGAACGCGCCAGCATTTTGGAACCGGCCGCAGCCGGAGGCATCCCCGATTCCAGTTGCGATGCCGACTTAACGTTCCTAACCTCGAAGAACACCGTCGCTGAGCATTTGCGGACGCGACGCTCGCCATCGACATCGTGGATGACAACAGCTCTTCGCCAGCCCGGAACGAACAAGATTCACGGTTTCAAACGAATCGTTGCATCGTCTGAGAAAAGGCTACTCTTCCTCGTCCTCGGTGGTTCCAATATCGCCCGCTTCCTCTGTGGGCACAAGCGGAACCACTTGCCCGGCGAAGTATTCACGCAACCGCGTAGTCAGCATTGCCGACGTCGTGTCCCCGTCGGCGAGCTTCGCGGCGAACTGCCTGCCGGGGTGCAGGACATCCCAAGGGGAGCGATATTGCGATGCACGACGCTTGCCGGGGTCCTTGTTGCCAAATCCGTCGATGACCAGGTTCCAGATGGGTTTGAACTGCTCGATCATCATGTTTTCACCTAGAGGTATCCAGATGTCATCGACCACAAGCGATCGAAAATGAAAGTCCGCCAAATCGAGGTTGTTAACCTCGTCAATCGAAGAGGCGTGCTGGCGCAGGCGGTCGCGGAGCGCCCTGCCCTTTGCGGCGTCGAAGGAAAGACCGCCTTTCCGCGCGCCCTTGGGCACCGCCTTGCCGACATAGATCGGCTGCTCGAAGACACCGTTCTCGTTTTTCGCGGCCACAGGCGCGTAGGCTTCAAATCCGCCCGTGTAATAAATCGCGTAGACGCCCGCGCCCGCTAGATCCGTGACCTGCGCGAGCGGCGCGACGGGACTGAGCAGAAGCGCCTCAGCAACGCTGCGGCCGAGATTAACCTTGGCGAGAGGATTATACGGACTGGCCATGCCTCAGGTTTCTGCCTTGAGGGAAAGCAGGGTCTTGGCGACGGAATCGGCAACGACTTGCGCTAGGCGCACGGGGACGGCGTTGCCCAGCTGGCGCATGGCCTCGCTCCAGACACCCCGGAAAATGTAGTCATCGGGGAAGGTTTGCAGCCGCGCCGCCTCGCGCACGGTGAAGTACCGGATTGTGCCATCGGCGCGCGCCAGCATATTCTCACCGCCCGGCACGCCGTGATCTCCGGCTTTCAGCGTCTTGGCGGGCTCGTCAAGAGGGCTGCCGGTATGACCAGTGTAGCTGCGAGCGCCGGGATTGAACCGATGGTTCGGAACCCTGTTGGCCAGGAATCTCTCCGGGTCGGGCAAGTCGTTGATGGCATCGCGCACGGTGAGCCAGGGTAAAATCCCTTCCCCGAACAACGAGCCGCGCTTAAGCTTTTCGATCCTGGGGATCTGGAGATCCCCGAGCCGCTGGCGGTGTTTCTTAGGGACCTCATGCCGCTCCCAATAGTCGCCGCTGATCCATTTGGCGCGAAGGAGCTCCTCCTCGGAGTGGGTTTCCTCGGGAAAGCTCCATTTGACGCCGAGGTCTTCTCGGAAGCCCACGATGAACACGCGCTCCCGCTTTTGCGGGACGCCATAATCTGCGGCGTTGAGCAATTCGGCGACGACATTGTACTCGCGCGGGGCGCCGGAGGTGGAGTGCTTTTCCAGGCGGCGGCAATGATCGCGCCAAGGCTCGGCCTTGCGGCGAGTGAAGCTGGGATGGGTCAACTGCAGGCGAATATATTCAAAATAGGTTGCGAACGTCTCGCGCTTTAGGCCCTTGACATTTTCAAAGATAAACGCCTTCGGCCGCAATTCGCGCACGGCCCGGACCGCCTCGGGGAACATATCGCGCTCATCCATGTATCCCTTGTGCTTGCCCCCCATGGAAAAAGGCTGGCACGGGGGCCCCCCCGAGACGACGATCACCTCACCGCACAGCTTCCCGTAGTCGAACGTGCGCACGTCGGCCTCGTGCAGCGGCCATTCCTCGACATGGTGCGCGTGGAGGCGCTGATTCTCGCGGAAAGTTTCGCAGGCGTCGGGATTCCATTCGATCACTGCGGCATGATGGAATCCGGCGTTCGACATGCCAATAGCCAGTCCTCCGGCACCGGCGAAAAGTTCAACGCTCCGCATCAAGAAATCTCGCTATGCGCGCGCTTACGCGCTCAACATTCTTCAGTTGGCACTCCCAGATGGTTAACATCTTCCATCCCTCTTTGGCGAGCGCTCTTTTATTCCTATCGTCGCGTTCGCGGTTTCCCTCCAGTTTTGGTCCCCAGAAATCCAGTCGCGATTTGGGCATCCGCGCCAATGCGCACTTCTCGTGACGGTGCCAGAAACAGCCATGGACGAAAATAACCTTTTTCCGCGGGCCGAATACCAGATCAGGACAGCCCGGGAGGTATTTCCCGTGAAGGCGATAGCGGTATCCCATCCCGAAAACAAGTTTGCGGACGAGCATCTCCGGACGTGAATTCTTCGAGCGGACGCGCGCCATGATTTCCGACCGGCCTTCCTGAGACAGCGAATCCACAAGGTTCTATCCTCCTTTCACACCGAGCATTTGCCTTTGGATCACATTACACCGCAGCCTCGCGGAAAACAATCCGCTTCGTATTTGTTTTTAAAGGACGATCCTCGTCAACCATAATAAACGGCGAGTTGCCGCCGCAATCGCGCTCGGGAGCGTCATCGGTGGATTCCTCGGCTTCAAAGACAATGGCCGTAAACTTAAGGATTGTCGAGGGAAGCAATGGGAGCGGCTACGCGCGCCTGCCCTTCCGACGCTAGTGGGCGCCGGATGCCTTCTGCGCCCTCAAAAGCGCAGAGGAGACTGCGCCAGTAAGCACGCAGTTCGTTTCCCCGGATTAGGTCCCGTTAAACGCGCTTACCTGCCGTCAATCCGCGATGAAAATGTCAGGATCTATGCCAGCCTGTTTCAAAATGGCCCGAAGCGTTCCTTCGGGCATCTCACCCGAATGGTTGGGAATCGTTGTGTATCGGTTGGTAGTGGGTTGAACGGTTGAACCAGATTTCGTGACTACCGGCGGCCTGCCGATCGAACTCGAAGCCGCGGGTCTTCAACTTGCGAACTATTTCCCGATAGCGGAATCCCTCGATCCGACCCATTTCAGGCTGCGACTACGATCGTGTAATCCCGCCGCTCACTTGCGCCCGGAAAATTCTGAGCGTCGTCTCGCTCGCGCCGGGCATCGATCAGCTTCCTCGCAACATCGCGTGCGATGTCGAGCGCCTCGGCAACGGTCCGCCCCTGGGCGATCAGGCCCGGAACTTCTTCCGAGGTCGCGAGGAAGACTCCTTCCGGCAACTGCTCCACTTGTACCTGAATCGCTATTTCCACGCGATTTGATCGTACCATTCTGGACGGGCAGTCCTGGTTCGTCGAGAGGCTGGATTTACCTCATCAACGACTCCAGGCTCCCCGGATTCGTTGACATCCCGTTATCAGGAATGTTAAACGCGCTTGCATTCGCCAGCCTGCCCGACGGTTTGAAAGTCGGCAAACGGTGGAAACTGGCCCGCGTCCAACGGTTATCGCATCGGTGATCTGAACATTTCCCACGCCCTCCCTGGAATGAACGGCATTGGATTAACTGCCAGGACTCTTCCGTTCGAACCGATCAATGGCATGGGACCCGGACAAGTCTCAACGCCAAAATTGGGAGTGGCCGCTTTCGCGATCACACATTCGGCCACACTTTTTTCTCTGAAAAATCAACAGTTTAATGCGAATTGGAGTGACCATCGCCAAAACGCATGCTAAAGAATAACCAGGAGAAAACAAAAGACCATGTCCCCGGCAACCGAATCGGCATCAAGCAACGCCGCATCCCCAAACCCGAACCAGTCCACCGGACCCCGCACTGAAGAAGGCAAACAGCGTTCCGCTCTGAACGCCCTGCGCCACGGCCTGACCGGCCGCACGATCGTCATGCCTTACGAGGACATGGACCAATACCACATCTTCTGCAAACGTCTCTTCCAGACCCTCGCCCCCGAGACCCCGTTCGAAGAGCAATACGCCCAGACCTTCTGCGACACCCAATGGCGTCTGAACCGAGCCCGCTCGCTCGAAGACGCCATGCTCGCCCTCGGCCACTCCGAAGCCGCCGGCGAAATCGAAACCGAACACCCCCAGGTCCACGCGGCGCTCACCGCCGCGCGAGTCTTCCGCGACGATAACAAATCCTTCGCCAACCTGACCCTGTATGAACAGCGCCTGCACCGCACGCTCGATAAGACCATGCGTGAACTCAAAGCCCTTCAGTCCGAGCGCAAAGCCCAAAGGCAAGCCGAACTCGACGCCGCCGTAGCCGAGCGCAATCTCCTGAAGATGAAGGTGAAACACGGCCACCATCACCTCCAGGCAGAGACCGAACCGATCACCAGACAGTTCGTTTTTTCGACCGCCGAAATTGAAGCCGAAGCACGCCGCCAGTTCCGTCTCGCAGACATCGCAACCGCCCAAAGACACCACTACGACTTCGAAAACTACCGCCGATTCGCGCCGAAGTGGTCAATGTGACGGCTGCGTGACGGCCAAAAATCGCCGATTCGTCGAAGTGCGCCGCCCAGGCACGCCCGACCTTTGCCCCAGGACGGTTGACGTTCAGGTACTGACCTTCCTATACTCGATCAAACATAAAGAAACTGCTTCAGAATGATGACAAGCAGAACTACTACAAGAAAGCGTGGTCTTATGAAATCCTGCGCCTTGCCCGCCAAATTTGCTCTTGCGGCGGTTGTTGCCCTCGCGGCGCTCTCCCCTGGCCTGATCTGGGCTCAGGCCCAGGCCATCAACGGCTCCATTCGCGGGCGAGTGACCGACCCCGTCGGTTCTCCCATCGCCGCAGGCCGACGTCAAAATCGAAAACACCGGTACCGGCCTTCGAGAAATCCGCCCAGACAACGGAAGACGGTTATTATGTTTTCCCGAATCTTCCGCTCGGCTCTTATACGGTCACCATCCAGAAAACCGGCTTCGAGACCCAGGTGCATCCCGGCGTGGTTCTCGACGCCGGCTTTGAAGCGGTAATCGACGCCCAGCTTCCCGTCGGCTCAGTCACGACCTCGGTCGAAGTCTCCGGCGGCGCGCCCATCGTCGACGCCTCGCGCGTCAGCACCGGCCGAACCATCGGCCACGAGGAGACGGACAATCTGCCGCTCACCTCGCGCAATCCCTACAACTTCATCCTTTTTCAACCCGGCGTCAGCGGACATCCGAATCCCGAACTGGGCATCCCGCGCCTTCTCAACACCAACGGCATTCCGGATCGCGTCAACTATCAACTCGATGGCGCGGTCGACACGGAAACGGACCGCTACGGGCTGCGCCTGTTCGCCATCGCCAACAGTTACGTCAGCGAAGTGCAGACCGTCTCCAACAGCTTCGCGCCGGAGTTCGGCAAAATCGCCGGCAACATCTTCAACGTCATCACCGGCTCGGGCAGCAATCAGTTTCACGGCAACGTCACCTATATCGGGCGCCCTCTCGATCTGGTCGCGCGCCCGATCCTCGCCACGCCGACAACGCTGCTCCCGATCGCCAACGACTTCGCCGCGAACGCCGGTTTCCCGATCATCAAAAACAAGCTGTTCTTCTTCGCCTCTTACGAACACGTCAAACGAAGCGTGCCCGCGCCCATCACGATCACCCCGGCCAACGCGGCCCTGATCGGAATTCCCTCCAATCTGCTCACCAATCCTCCCGCGATCGAGCACGCGCAGTGGGTCGACACCCGGCTCGACTGGGTGATCACGCCGAAGCATCAGTTCTTCGTTCGCTACAACTACTTCCGCAATCAGTATCCGTTTAACTCCAACGTCGGCGGCCTCAACGCGCTCAGCGTCGCCGCGGACTTCCGCGATCGCGCCCACGTTCTCGGCGCGCAGCTTCTTTCCACCTTCTCGCCCACCATTCTGAACGAACTCCGCTTCGGCTGGCCTTATCGGAACGAGCAGCATGTGGCCGATCCGCTCACCGGAACGGGGCCGCAGATCACCATCACCGGCATCGCGAATTTCGGCGGCAGCATCGCCGTGGGCGACCGCTTTCAGGAGAAGGTGCCGAACCTCAACGACAACTTCACGGTAGTCAAAGGGCCGCATACCTTCAAAGCCGGCTTCGGCTTCCAGCAGAATCTCGACGTCCAGGCCGCCGACATCTATACGCAATACATATTCCCCAGCATCGCGGCCTATCAGGCTGCCGAATCCGGCGCAAACCCGCTGGCCTACACCACCTTCAACGCGAGCGTGGGCCAGCCCGGCGCCTGGTACCACTCCTTCTTCTGGGATCTCTTCGCGCAGGACAGCTGGCAGATCACTCCGAAACGTGATCATCATTGGCGGCGTTCGCTACGACAAATTCTCCGGACCGTCGGGCGATCCGAATTATCAGCTTCCTTATTCGAAGACCTTTCGCTCGCCCAGCGCGAATTTCGCGCCGCGCCTCGGCATCGCCTGGTCGATCAACCCGAAGACCGTTCTGCGCGTCAACTCCGGAATCTTCTATGAGGCCCCGCCGACCAACCTCTGGTACAACGCGCTTTATAACGATGGCGGATCCAGCTCTTACATAGCTTCCATTTCTTCCCAGAACCCGGGCGCGCCGCTCTTCCCCACCGCGGTCGTGAACGGAACCCTTCCGCGCGCGTCCCAGACGCTCTACACCATCACGCCGAACTTCAAAGACGGATACGCCATCAATTCCAGCATTCAGATCACGAGGCAGTTGTCGAATGACGACGCGCTTACCGTGGGTTACGCCAACACCGGCGGCCGCAACCTCGAGTTTCTTCGCAACATCAACCTGATCAACCCGATTCGCTACCTCGCCGACGGCCGTCCCGTTTACGGGCCGCGGGCCCCGCCACGCGAGCCAATCCGCTGTACAACAACATTGCGCTCCAGGACATCGGCAATAACAGTTCGTATAACGCGCTGATCGTGAATTATCAGCACCGTATCGCAGCTCGCGGCCTGCTTGTCAACGCTTCTTATACGTGGTCGCATTCGATCGACGACGCGCCCGAAGCCAACACCTACGACCAGGGCTCAGTATTCATCACCGATCCGACCAACCGGAATCGCGACCGCGGCAACAGCTCGATCAACCGGCCCAATGCGTTCACGCTGAGCACCGTGTGGACGCCTGTCGTAAAACTCGACAATCGGGTGTGGAACTATCTGCCTCAACCGCAACCAGTTCACCGTTCTCGGCAATGTCTCCTCCGGCGACGAGCAGACCATCACAGCGAACACGGTCCTGAACGGCGACAGCCTCGCGACTTCCCGCCCGCTCTACGTGGGCCGCAACACCGCCCGCACGCCCAACGTTTATCAGTTCGATATCCGCTATACGCGGAGCTTCTTCACGCTCTGGGAGAGGCTGAAGCCGCAGTTCTTCATCGAAGCGAACAATGTTTTCAATCACCCGAACATCACGACCCTCAACACCACCGCGACCGTGAACGCGACTACGGGTCTCATCACGTCAAACCCGACCTTCGCGCCGGTGTCGACGCTTCTCGAAGGCCGCATCGTACAGCTGGCGGTGAAAGTGGATTGGTAGCTGTGGAGGCTTTCCCCGCCCCGGTCTACGCCGAGACGGTTCTCTCGATCAACTTTCGCGACGCGCAGCGATTTTTTCTCGACCCTCTGATCGAGATCCACTACGCCCATACGCTGATGCTGGCGCGCCAGGGCATCATCCCGCAGCCGACCGCCCAGGCGTGCATCCGCGCGCTGAACCAGTTGGATCGCGCCCAGCTATCGGCTGCCACTTACGACGGCCGGCACGAAGATCTGTTCTTCTTCGTAGAGCACGCGCTCGAAAAAGCCGCGCTCAAATCGGTCGCAGGCGCGATGCATACCGCCCGGAGCCGGAACGATATCGCGATCACGCAGTACCGCATGTGCCTGCGCGCGGAGATACTGGAGATCGTCCGCAACCTGAATTCCGCCCGCAAGGTAATCCTCGGTCTCGCGCGCGAGCACGCCGCTACGCTGATGCCCGCGTATACCCACACGCAACCGGCGCAGCCGATCACCTTCGGACACTACCTGCTGGCCGTGATTGAAATGATGGGTCGCGACGAACGCCGCCTGCAAGCCGCATGGGCCACCGTGAATCGCTCGCCCATGGGTGCTTGCGCCATCTCAACGACGGGCTTTCCGATCGACCGCGAGTTCACCGCCGCCCTGCTCGGCTTCGAAGGCCTGCAGCTCAACTCTTACGGAGCCATTGCCGCCACCGATTACCTCACCGAAACGGCCGGGGCAGTGGCGACCGCGATGCTCAATCTGGGCAGGGTCACGCAGGATTTCCTGCTCTGGTGCACCGCCGAATTCGGATTCCTGCGCCTCTCCGACGCATGGGTTCAGATCAGCAGCATCATGCCCCAGAAGCGTAATCCGGTGCCGTTCGAGCACGTCCGGATCCTCGCCAGCAAGACCCTCGCGCAGGCCCAGGGTGTCTTCACGTGCCTGCACAACACGCCCTTCGGCGACATCAACGACGCTGAGGACGATCTGCAGCCCCTCGTCTTTTCCACCACCGCCGATGCCATCCGGGCCATCGCGCTCTTCACCGGAATCCTGGGCGGATGCGAAGTCCGCACCGCGCGCATGGCCGAACGCGCCGCGGAGGACTTCCTGACGGTGACCGAACTCGCCGACACTCTGGTCAGGAGCGAAGGCATGACCTTCCGCGAAGCGCACCATCTGGTGTCGGCGGCCGTGAAAGCTCTGCACGGCCGCTATTCTCCCGAAGCGATGGTCGAAGCCGTTGTATCGCTCGCGCCGTCCCTGAAAGCCTCACGCGCGGAACTTCTCGAAGCCCTCGATCCCCGCCACTTCATCGACATCCGCCGCATCCCCGGAGGTCCCGCCCCAGAAGCGTTGCAAGCCGCCATTGAGGAAGCCGCGAGCCACATCACCGAAACACAAGCGTGGATTGAGAGGAAGACCGGCTTGATGAACACTTATCCGCGCCTGATTCGGGAAGAATCCGCCCGGCTGTAACGGGCGAGAAACGCAAGGCGCGAATCTGTGATGCCAGAACACCGGCGGCTGCGACCGCCGGCGCTACCGACAAATTTTGGGGCGCCCCAATGCCGCGATGCGAGAAAATTTATCTTCCCGGTTTGTGACTGCCGGAGCCGAGCTCATTCCGGAGTCAGCGCCACGTTCGGCCGAGAAACTTACTGCTGGCTGAGCCGCTTATAGTATTCGGCGACCGAATCCGCGTAACCCGGAGGCGTGTTACGAGGATTCGTGCTGCGCACGCTTCCATCGGTCGCCTGCAGTTTGCGGCGGAGGACGAGCTCGACCTCGTCGACCTCGGACATCGCCTGTGCGCCGACGATCGCCGCCAACTGGCCCTCGTTGGTCATGTGCCGCGGATCGAGCTGCTGGGCCTTTTGGACGAGATCCTGGATCTCTCGCGCCAGGTCCTTGTCGTCGCCGACCTGGGCGCGTAACCGGCCGATGTCGCGCATGATGTCGTTATACGCCGCTTCGGGCGAGTAGTTCGGAGGCAAGCGCGCCCATCCGGGGATCACCGTAGGTCGCGCCGTACGGCCGGTCGTTGTAGCCGCCGTAATTGCCACCGTATGCGCCGCGCGGGCTGTTATTCACCCCGTAGCCTCCGCCGTTGGGAGATTGCGAGCCTGCTTGCTGGCTGTTGCCTTGTCCGGGACTCTGTCCCTGACCCTGTTGGCCCTGGCCTTGCTGACCTTGTTGGCCCTGGCCCTGTTGCTGGCCTTGTCCCTGTTGGGCTCTGACCTGTTGCTGACCCTGACCTGGTTGCGAGCCCTTGTTGCCTTGCTGCTGACCCTGACCGTTTTGCTGGCCCTGCTGCTCTTGGCGCGCGCGCGTCAAGCTGCTGCATTTCCTGCCGGATCTTCTCGGCCTGGTTCAGCGCCTGCTGGGTTGCGATCTGGCCCTTATCCTCATTGCCGCCCGCCGTTCCCTGGGCGGCTGACTCGGCTTCGAGCTTTTTCATCTGGTCCTTGAGCTCGTTCAGGTACTGAGTAACCGGAGCTTCGCGCATCACGGCGAGTTGTCCGTAGCCGCGGCGCAGCGCCTCTTCGGTCACTTCCATCCGGGTGCCGATCTCTTCCTGCTGCATCCGGCCGGTGGCGTCGCGCAGGTCCTTGGAAACGCCAGGCTGAGTGCCCGCGATGTTGCGCGCGGCCTGCTGCATATCCTTCTGCATCTGGTTGTACTGGTCGATCATGCGGCGCTTCTCGTCGGCCATCTGCTGGGCTGTCTGCTGGTTGCCCTCACCCTGGCCGAAGTTGCGCCGGAGCCGCTGTTCGAAGTCCTGCTGCTGGGTTGCCAGCTGTTCGGCCTTATTCGCGATCGCACCGATCTCCGAGCCGTTCTGCTGTTTCAGCCCGGATTGCAGATTCTGCTGGGCGCGCTTGAGGCCTTCGGCCGCCCGCTGCGCGTCGGACTGTCCCTGAGCGCCACTCTGCTGGCCGGGTTGCTTAGCCGAAGCGGAGTTGCTCATGTCCTTTTCGGCCTGAGCCAGGTCTTTGATCGCCTGATCCAGCTGGTTCTTCATCTGGCGGCTCAGGCCCGCTTGCTGCTGGCTCTGGCTCTGTTGCTGACCTTGTTGCTGCTGTCCGCCGCTCGAAGACGCCGATTGCTGACCGCCCTGGCCGCTGCTCTGTCCCTGGCTTTGCTGGCCCTGCTGCTGGCCCTGCTGTTGCTGACCCTGGTCGCCGCGCTGGAGTGATTCCATCTGCCGCTTCAACTCTTCCGCTTCGCGGCGGAGCATTTCCTGCTGGTATCGCTGCTGGGCGAGTTGCTGGGGATTATTTTGCTGCTGTTCGGCGAGCTGCTGCTGCCTGCGCGCCAGGTCCGCAAGTTTCTTGAGCGTCTCATCCACCTGCTGCTGCTTTTGCTCAGCTGAGGAACTGGCGTTCGTCTCGTACTGATTCTTGTCCTTGTCGAGTTCGAGGTCGAACAGGTTCGCGAGGTCGCGTCCCGCGCCCCCGCCGCCACCACCACCGCCCCCGCCGTTTCGGCTCACTTGAACCTGAATCTGCCGGAAGGTCGATTCAGCGCGGAGCAGATGCTGTAACGCCTGCTGCTCGGGAGCCAGGGCATCCTGGAACGACAAGCCCTTCAGCTTATCCGAGGCTGGCGTCATCGACGCCACAGCCTGTTCCATTTCCTTGACGAACTGCGCGAACCCGGCGCCGCTGCCATCGAGCTGCCGGGCTTTGGTCCGATTGGCAAGAGACTGCGCCTGATCCCGAAGTTTCGATTGAACTTCCGAAAGATACTTCCCGTTATCGGCGGCCGCAGCCTTCGCTTTCGCGTCGCCGTTCACCTGGTTAAACGTGGCCGCAATGATTTCCTTTTCGCGCTCGGAGATCTGCTGCTCCTGGTCGGCTCCGCCGCCACCTCCACCGCCGCCGCCACCCGAGCCCTGCGAGTACTCAAATTCGAAGGGCACAGCCTGAATGAAGAACATGTCGGTCTTGGCCGAATTCTTGCCGTCTTTGGCCGTGGCATACAGGCTGACGATATCGCCGGGAACGAGTTTGAAGTCTTCGAGCGACATCAGCATCGACCCATCCACCTTCTTCGAGCCCTTATCCTTGAGCATCGAGGTGACCTTTTCCGGCGCGCCATTGACCGAGTAATGCAGGCTCACTTCCTGCAGCGGATAGTCGTCTTCGGCGTTGACTTCGATTCCCACTTCTTCGATCGGGCTCACCTTGGCGTCCTTGCCCGGCTTCGTGATCTTGACGCTCGGGGTGCCCGGTTTCCTCGCCTCGATAAAGTAATCGTCGGTCAGCCGAACCAGTTCGCCATGATCCATGACGGCGATGTGATACATGCCGTCCTTTTCGATGGGCACGGTCGCGGTGGTCCGGTTGTTCTGTGTGGGGTCGAGGTTGATCGGCTTCCCATCGTCGAAAACAAGCTGGGCGTTGCTCAGAGCTTTATCGGTCTGGATTTCGACCTTCGCGACAGTGCCCTGGACCGCGCGCAAGTCGCCGCCCGGATCTTCCGTCACCGCCGCCTCTCCGGTCCAGGAGGGGTAGTTGTAGGTAACGCGGATATTCTTCACGGCCGGCAGATCGATGGTATGGAGCTTGAAGGTAGACGACTTGACGCCGCCCGCTTCCACGTAATACTGGACGTCTTCCGGCACCCGTACCAGAAGGAATCCGAAACTCGAGGTACCGCTCTGCGGCTCCATCGGCGCTTCTTCCCACTTGCTCGCGCTGGCATACTGCACCCACACGCTCGCGCGCGAGGTTGAGAAACCGCTCACGGTCGCGCTGATGGCCTGATCCGAATTTCGGCGGATCGTCTTCGAACCCGGCTTCACGCTGATGCTGTAAAACGGCTTGAGCGGCTGATCCTTCGAGTAACTTCCCCAAAGCAGCGAGGTGCCATAGCCGAACACGCCGGGGCCCCAGAACATCAGGTACACGAGCACGCTCGCGGCAGCCGCGGCGATCGAGGCAAAACGGATGAACCTGCTTTTGGCAATCACGTGCTCCGGCTCGGCGTCGCGCGCGATTACAAGCGCGTCTTCGGCAAGCAGAGGCAAGAAACGGATCGGCGGCGTTATCGCGTGAGCGCTCGGTAAACGTCAGCAGACGCTGATCGAATCCGGGATGCCGCTGCTCCACCTCCTGCGCCGCGCGCCGGCGGTTCATGCGCATCAGCGGGATCACCAAGCGCCGCAGCGATCGCGCCGCCGATGCCCAGGAACAAGACGAAGCGCCCCAGGATCAGGCCGTAGGACGGGAAGGCGCTCATCATGAGCACCCCGACGATCACCACCGTCAGAATCAGCGCGGCGGCGGCCACTGCGGCCGCGCCCCGAGTCCAGGCAAAAAAGCGGAGACGACGCTCCAGCCGGTCCAGATAATGAGCAAGGCCTTCGAGTGGATTCATGCCATTTCCTTAGTCGCCCGTTCGGGCGGCGGTCATTTGCCGATTCCCCAACACCGATTCCGCTATTGCCAGTACAGCCAACATCGCCAGCACCCACCACCAGAGTTCCGCCTGCTGATCGCGGTTATTCGTGGCGGAATTCTCGCCTGGAGCCTGCTTTGAGGCTATCCCCGTATTTTTCCACAATTGGAGGGTCTCCGTGGGAACAATCGCGAAATCCGATTCCCGGCGGTCCGGATTCACCGCCGCCAGCTCTTCCCGGCCGTTGGCGCGGCGAACGTCGAAAAAGCCCTGCGAGGGGAACTGGAATGTCGTCGCATTGGTCGATTCCGCCAGCGAAAGCAGCCGTTTGTCATCGGGGCCACGGATTTCGACGGGAACACCTTTTTCCTTCGCGGTGCGCAAGTCGATGAAAGATCCAACCTTGTAGTTGCCCGGCGCTGAGCCGACGCCGCCCATGGCCGCCGTGGTCTGATCGAGGAAGGGCAACCAGACTCCCTGAACGGGCAGGTTGCTCGATATGTTGTCGAGCGCCGAGGTGAAAACCAGCGCGTGACCGGCTCCGATCTGGCGGTCGATCAACAGCGGCGACCCGTCGGACAACTTCGCGGCCACACGAATGTCAGACGCCGATTGCGGCAGTTGCAGCTTCACTACCTGGTAGAAATCCACCCCGCCCCAGTTTTGCGCCCGCGAAAACGACGGGTATGAGGTATCGACGGATGCGACCGTCAACAGCGGCTCACTATCCGGATGGACCGTATGCACCTGCATTACCTGCAGATCCGCCACAGGCAGATGGCGCCCCGGAGTCGTATTCTTGCCCAACGCCATCAATACCGAGCCTCCGTTCTGCACGTATTTGGTCAGCGCGTCAGTAAAGCCGGCAGGCATCGGCCCGGGATCGGACAGAATTACGAATGCATATTTGGTCAGGTTCAGACTGCCGATCTGATTGGCAACGACGGACTCGAGGTTAAATGCGGGCTCGTTGGATGAAGCGAGCGCCGTCTTGATGAACAACGGACTTTGGTTCGGACCATCGGAATGGACGAGCAACGCAGGTTTCGGATCGGCGCGTTCCACGGAAAAGAGCCAGTGATCGTCCTCGCGGGAAGGAATCGGCGCCGTCGATCCGCACTTCGCAGCGGGTCAGGCCGTAAGGAACGTCAAGGGTGAGGAATTCGACAGTGGCCCGGCCGTTGGCGCCGATTTTAACGTCTTTGGTCTCAACCTGTTTCCCGTTGGAGAGAAGAGTCACTTTGCGGGTGGCGTCGGGCGTATCGAAACCGGCAACTGTGGCGACGGTCCGGACCTTCTTCGTGTCGAACACGCGACGCGGGGCTTCCACGTTTTCAACGGTCCAGTTCGGTAGCGGGGCCGAAGCCACCGGATGTACATTCAGTTTCGTGCCATCGTCCAGTTTGAGGTCGGAAAAGGCTGCCGGAAGCGATGACTTCTGGACGTCCGTATACACAAATGCGTCGATGTCGCTTTTCATGCTCTCGGAGCCGTCGACCGGAGGACGCGCGAAAGTTCCGCGTAAGAACTGGTGTCGTCGCCGGGCTGAAGGGCCGCGAGAGTGGTGCGCAGCGCCTGTTTGTCCTGCGTCATATCGGTGAGGAGCTTCGACGGGCCGCCGAAGGAGATCACCTGGCCGCGATCGTCCTCATGCATGGCGTTGATGTCCGCGAGCGCGGCTTTCTTCGCGGCGTCGAAACGGCCGCCCTGACGCATACTGAACGAATTGTCGACTGCAAAAACCATAGTGCGCCCGCCATTCGCGCGGGCAACCGTCGTCGAGTGTATGTAAGGACGGGTGAAGGCGAGCACGAGGAGTGCCACGAAAAGACACCGCAGCGAAAACAGCAGCAGGTACTTCAGCCTTCGGTGCTTGATCGAACTCTGCGTACGCCGCTCGAAGAACATGAGCGAGCTGAACGGTACCGGTTTCTGCTTGTACTGTTTGAGCAGATGAACGTATACCGGCAGGCCGAGAATAGCCAGTCCGGCGAAGAACCATGGCGCGAGGAAACCCAACTACATCCTCCTCTGGCGGATTGCCAGAAAATTGCGCAAAGCCTCATCGAGAGGCTTGGCGGTGTTCATGAACACGTAATCCAGACCCGCGGCGCGGGCCTTTTCAGACAGCACCCGCAGGTGCTCGTCGATCTTAGCTTTGTATTCGGTCCGCGCGTAATCGGGCGAAACTTCCATTGCCGTGTCGTCTTCGACGTCCTGGAGCAGCACCGGGTCACGAAATTTCGGCGCCAGTTCGTTTGGATCGAGGATATGGAACAGGACGACTTCGTTGCCGCGATAACGGAGGGGCTCGATCGTTTTCACGATCTGCTCAGGTTGTTCGTAGAAATCCGACAGCACTACAACGATGCCTCGCCGCTTCAGGAATTCCTGGAAATGGATGAACGGTTTGGTGAAATCCGTGCGCGAGCCTCCTTCCGCCTTTTCGATCGCATGCAGGATGCGCATTAACTGTCCCTGCCGTGTGGAGGGCGGAATGTAGTTGGAGACATCCTGGTCGAAGACGATGAGCCCTGTGGCGTCACGCTGCTGCGAGGAGAGATAGGCCAGCGAAGCGGCTACGTATCGCGCGTAATCCAGCTTTCGGATTTTCCCCGATCCATAAGTCATCGACGCGCTGGCGTCGAGCAGGATCAGGAGTTGCATGTTGGTTTCGCCTTTGAAGCGCTTCAGGTAGAGGCGCTCGCTGCGGGCGAAGACGTTCCAGTCGATGTGGCGGAGGTCGTCTCCCTGGACGTATTGCTGGTATTCCGCGAATTCCTGGCTGAAACCGAATTTCGGGGAGCGATGCAGACCCGCGACGAAGCCATCTACCACCGTCTTCGCCACGAGATCGAGGGAGGAGAGGGAGGCTAGTACGGCGGGATCGAGGAATTGTTGGAGCATGGGGGTTAGGTCGCTCCCTTACGGTCGCGGCTCAGAATGGTTGCGCGTTGGGCGCGGGTTCGCTGGTGGGCGCGATAACCGGGGACAAGATCGCCGGTCCCACCGATGTTGGCGAGCGGTAACGAAAAGCCCCGCATATCACTCTCTGGGGGCGGGCTTCTGGTCCAGCACCTGGCGGAGGATGTCGTCCTGCGTCAAGCGATCCGATTCCGCATGGAAGTTCATCAGAATGCGATGCCGCAGGATCGGAATGAACAACTCGCGGATATCTTCGAAACTCACGTGATACCGGCCTTTCATCAGCGCCCGGGCCTTGGCCGCAAGCACCAGGAACTGCGCCGCGCGTACGCTTCCGCCGTAGTTGACGTACTTCTTCACGATCTCCGGCGCGTTGGGATCCTTCATACGCGTCGCACGCACGAGATCGATGGCGTATCTCGACACCGTTTCGGCGATCGGCGTCATGCGCACGAGCTGCTGGAAATCCAGGATCTCTTCCGCAGACGTAATCGAATCGGCCTCGGCGATGTGCGTCGTGGTCGTCAGATCGACGACCTGCAATTCCTGATCCGCCGTCAGATAATCGAGCAGAATATTAAACAGGAAGCGGTCGAGCTGCGCTTCCGGCAGCGGATAGGTGCCTTCGAGTTCGATCGGATTCTGCGTGGCGAGCACGAAGAACGGCGCGGGCAGTTTGTAATGATGTGCCGCGCACCGTGCAGGCACGCTCCTGCATCGCTTCGAGCAGCGCGGACTGCGTCTTCGGCGGCGTGCGGTTGATTTCGTCGGCCAGCAGGACGTTGGCGAAGATCGGCCCCTGCACGAAAGTCCATGTGCGATGCCCTGAGACCGGATCTTCTTCGATGATGTCGGTTCCCGTGATGTCGGTAGGCATCAGGTCGGGCGTGAACTGGATGCGCTTGAAGATCAGGCCAAGCACCTGGGCCATCGTTCGCACCAGCAGGGTTTTCGCGGTGCCGGAAGACCGGTGATCAGGCAGTGGCCGCCGACGAACAGGCCGATGCGGACCTGTTCGACCACTTCGTCCTGGCCGACAATCACGCGGCCCACCTGCCGGACGATCTCGGCATCGACTTCGCGGAAACGCGCAATCCGGGATTTCAAAACGTCCGGTTCAAGCTGAGGGGTCACGGTTGTGGACATGGTCTCTTTTCTGTTTTCGCCTTCGCTGGTCTTTACTTCTCAGGTCTTCGCCAGCGTCGCCGCATACTTCAAGCAGCAGCTTCTGGGCCGGCCGGAAATCCGGCGCGACCTCCAGTGCGGAAACGGCTTCCTCTCTGGCCTGATCGTTCTGGCCGGCGGCCTTATAGGCCCTTGCAAGATTGTAATGGCTGCCCGCCTGTCGATGGGGTGGAGGTCGTACCAGCGCCTGAAATTCGAGCACGGCGCCAGAGGCGTCGCCGGTTTCGAGCAACAGATTGCCCAGGCGCTGGTGCAGTTCCTGATCTTCCGGATAGATGTAATTGAGGCGTTCGAGCGCGGCTTCCGCATCTTTCGGTT
>CAWHSB010000042.1:0-53328 GCA_963831795.1 Terriglobia bacterium
AGAGCAACTCCGTCAAACCGAAGCCTTCGAACAATCCTTGCAGAAGTGGGGCCAGGGCTTCACGGCCCTGCCGCCGGGGCTTACCGCCCGGCGCGGACCGTCACGCTGATCCCACCAACGACGACACCCTTCCACCCGGCGTTCCCGTTCCGAACCGCGACCGCGAGGGAGCGACATGAGCCGCCCAAGCCAAACACCTGGGCCTGTCCGACCTCCAAATCGCCGCCGCCTGGAACACGACCGAAATCGAAGTTCGCGATCGCCGTAAGGAAGTAGGTATACCCGCGGTCTTCAATCGAGTCGACACCTGCTCGGCGGAATTCGAAAGCTTCACCCCCTATCTCTATTCCACCTACGAAACCTCCTGCGAAGCCGACCCACCTCGCAAAAGGTCATGACCTGGCAGCGGCCCGAATCGTATAGGGCAGGGAATCGAATTCGATTACTGCTGTTGCCACGCCTCCTTTCGCGCTGCAGGACGAAAATGTCGAATCGATCATGGTCAACTGCAATCCCGAGACCGTGTCGACCGATTACGACACCAGCGACCGTCTCTACTTCGAGCCGCTCACGCTCGAAAACGTGCTCAATATTGTTGATGTCGAAAAGCCCGACGGCGTCATCGTCCAGTTCGGCGGGCAGACTCCGCTCACTCTCGCGCTGCCGCTCAAGAAGCTCGGCGTGCCGATCATCGGCACCGATCCCGAAAACATCGACCTCGCCGAAGATCGCAAGCTGTTCGGCAAACTTCTCGACGAACTCGCCATCCCGTCGCCCGCAAACGGCACGGCCACCAGCGCCGATCAGGCCGTCGAGATCGCGAAGCGCATCGGCTATCCGGTGCTGGTCCGCCCCAGCTACGTGCTCGGCGGACGCGCCATGGTGATCGTTTACGACGAAGACAGCGTGCGCCGCTACATGCGCGAAGCCGTCTCATTCTCGCAGGATCGGCCCGTGCTGGTCGACCGTTTCCTCGAAGACGCACTCGAGGTCGATGTCGACGCGCTCTGCGATGGCGAGAACGTCCTGATCGCCGGCATCATGGAGCATATCGAAGAAGCCGGCATGCACTCGGGCGATAGTTCCTGCGTGCTCCCGCCAGTCGGATCCCGGAATCCGAAATCAAAACCATCGAAGAATACACCATCAAGCTGGCGCGCGCCTTGAACGTAATCGGCCTGATGAACGTGCAATACGCGATCAAGGACGGCGCGGTGTACGTGCTCGAAGTCAACCCCCGCGCCTCGCGCACCGTGCCTTATGTAAGTAAGGCGACAGGCGTGCCGCTGCCGAAACTAGCCGTGCAGTTGATGCTGGGCAAGAAACTGCACGACGTGACCGAGCATCGCGGCCGTCTGCCGGTGCCGCTGGTTTTCGTGAAATCGCCGGTATTCCCGTTCAACAAATTCCCCGGCGTCGATCCCGCGCTCGGTCCCGAGATGCGATCGACCGGCGAAGTCATGGGCGTCGGCGCACAATTTCGGCGAAGCGTTTCGAAAGCGCAATTGAGCGCCGGCACGCCCCTGCCCGAAAAAGGCACGGTCTTCATCAGCGTCAATGAACGCTACAAACCGGAAGTCAGTCCCGATCGGCAAGCGGTTCGCTGAGCTGGGCTTCGAACTGGTGGCACACGAGGAACCGCCGCCATCCTGCAAGCCGCCGGCCTCAAGTGCCGGGTCGTCTTCAAGGTCAACGAAGGACGCCCCAACGCGGTCGATCTGCTGAAGGCCGGTGCGATCCAGCTCGTGGTCTACACCACGACCGGCGCGCTATCGTTCGAAGACGAGAAATCCATCCGGCGCGCCGCCATCACCTATCGCGTGCCCTGCATCACGACGATGAGCGGAGCGCGCGCGGCAGTGGAAGCGATCGCATCGACGCAGCGCGACCCCATCCGCGTCTGGAGCCTCCAGGAGATTCACGGCCAGGTACCGCGACTCTGAGTCGCGTCTCTAGACCGCGGGCTTCTGATTCGGCAACACGACGATCTCAGTCCGCGCGAAGCCGAACTTGCGGCCGTTCTCGTCCACGATATTGACCTGGCACGTATAGCGGCCCGCCGCCAGCTGCGCCAGCGGAGCCTGGAATTTGATCGGCAGCGTCTGCGCCCGCTTCGGCGCGAAAGCATCGAGCCGGACCGGCTGCGATTCGAAGCTCTTCGTCTTCCCGCGATAGAACGACAGCGTCGCCGCCACGCTCGGCTTGCTCTCGTCGCGTTCACCCCGGGATCGTAGACCTCGAGATAGACGTAAAGGTTCTGGTCCTTGCGGAACACGTGCGTGATGCTCGGGATCAGCTTCTGGCCTTCCTGCACCAGCGGATCGGACTCGACCAGCTTCTTCTTGTTGTCGGCCGAACGCCAGCGACTCGTTGAGCGCCTGCCGCTGATTGCTCCAGATCACGGAACTGGTCTTCAGCGCAGGCCGGTCCGGCGCCAGATCGGGGATCGGTGAACTTCGTCTCGTAGGTCCCCATCTTGCCGGTTTCGTTCTCACGCGCGAGGAACTTGAACGTGTACTTGCCCGGCGGCAGCGTGAAGCCGGTGTCGTAGGCGATCGGCGCCGAAGCCAAGCTGCGCCGCGGTCTTCTCCGCTCAGCTTGATCTTGATGCCGTCGCGCACCACGGCCACCAGCTTGCGTGTGCTCATCGCGAACCTGGCCGATGAAATCGAACTCGGTCTGCGCATTGCCCTTGCTCTTCGCCAGCGCGATCTCGGCACCGGGAATCTTCACCGAGAACGGAACGAAGTAACGATCGCGCGCCAGCCGGAAGTAGTCGAGCTCGGCGGTGAGCGAAAGGTCGGTCAACGGATCGCCCAGCATCAATGCCTGCGACAGCTGATCTTCTTTGTCGGTCGAGGTGAACTTCTTGAATTCCTTCTCGCCGAAGTAGCCGCTGCGGTAGTCGAGCTTCGCCTGAATGTCGTTGTTGAGCTTGACCTCGCACGCGGCGATACTTGCCGTCCATCTTGACGTTGGTGCTGTAGTAGCCAATGATGTAGTAGCTCGCGATATCGTCGCGCGCTTTCTCCATCCCGAGCGCGAGGTCGTTGTCGTCGACGAACAGCTTGCCGCCGGTATCGACCGCGAGCGTGGAAAGAGTCTCCTGCGAATCCGCGAAGCTGTCGCGCTGGCTCTGCATCTGCGACCCGGTCAACGCGCTGGTTCCGCGCGAAGCCGCGGCACTGGCATCGCCGGCGGGCGCCGACGCCACCAGACCGCGCGCATCGATCGGATAGATCGCGACGTTCGACCGCTTGGCCGCATTCACGGCCTTTTCGAGCGAAGCCTGGTTATCGAAGCCCGACTTCGAAATGCCGCTCGAAAAATAGAGCAGCGCCTTCTTCTCCGGGAACGCCGCCAGCATCTTCGCGGCGGATTCGAGCGTCGCCAGCTGCTTATCGGTATTGAAGATATTGAACTCGGTTTCGTCGGCGTTGAACGCCGTGCCGGTGTCTTCGCCGGTCGTGTCGTCGCCGCCGTTGCCCGCAGCGCCCGCCAGTTCGCTCGCCGCGCCGATCTGGAAGCCCTTCACCACCTCTTCCAGACGGTCCTTATCGGTCGTGAAATCCTGCACGATCTTCAGCGGCCCGGTGCTCTCGTACAGGATCGCGACCACATCGGCCGGCTTCATCTGCTCCCGAATGAACTTCAGCGCCGCTTCCTGAACGCGGTTCTGTTCCGGGATCTGCATGGTGCTGTAGTCGAACAGCATCGCGACCAGGCGGCGGTCCTGATAACGAATCACCGGCTGCGGCGGTCGTCGCAGTCGGGGCGGCGGGCGCGGCTTTTCGGGCCGCGGTAGCGGGCGTGCGGCTGGAGCCTCAGCTACCGGCTTGATCGCCGGTACCGGCGCCAGCAGCGCATCGCCCTCCAGCTTCTGAAATTCGAAGACCGAAATCGTCTGCGGCTTGCCGTCTTCAAGCAGCGTGAAGTCGCTCTTCTTCAGATCGGGAATCACCTTGCCGGATCGATCCCGCACATTCGCGTCGATGATCACGAGGCTCGTGTTCGAGGTGAAAGTCGGCTCCTGCGCCTCCACGCTCGCAAAGCAGGGCCAACAATGCCGGGATTAAGAGCAATCGTTTCATCAGAACCTCAGTCTCACCGTGGCGGTCATCGACCGCATGCCGCCGGCCTGGATCGGCAATCCGTATTGTATGGACTCGACGGTCGTGTTGATCCCGGTGATATTGACGTGATTGATCGGGTTTGTGCTGTCGATCCGGAACTCGATGCGCCGCTTGTCGTCGAGTCGGAACGAGCGGAAGAACGACGCGGTCAGCGAGAAATTCGGAATACCCGGAATCGTGTCGCGGCCCGCGTTTCCGAACGTGCCGATAGCTGGAACAACGAACGCGGCGGTATTGAAGAAGCCGGAGCCCGAAGAGACAGGAAGGCCCGTCGCCTCCGCGCGCGCGGCTCCCTGTGTAGCCCGTGCCCGACGTGTCGCCATTTACGTCGCCGTGAACGGACGTCCCGACGTCACGTTCAGGTTCCCGCCAACGTCCATCCCCGCAGCAGGTTGGCAACGGTTCCCGTCCGCATGTTGCTGATCGGCGACTGGAAGTTGTAGTTCACGCGCAGCGTGTGCCGCTGATCGGTCGGCGAAAGCGCTCGCTCCGCGCTGATGTCGTTCGGAATCAGCACCGGCCCTCCACCCAAAGTGGACGAATCGTCGATGGCTTTCGAGTACGTGTAGAGAAGCGAAAACGACGTGCCGCGCGCGAACCGCCGCGACAGTTGCAAGCTGAAGCGCGTTATAGGTCGAGTTCCCCAGCGAGTTGTCGTAAGTGAACTGAGTCGCGTACGGAATCAGCAGGCTGCTCTGCACCTGAAGCTGCGGAGTGCCGAGCGGCGAGCGATTCGGCAGTTGCAGAACGTCGAGATCCGTTCCCTTGATGCCGTTGTAAGCGATCTGGACAACATACGATCTGCCGAACGTCTCCTGAATCGACGTCGTCCAGTTCTGCGCGTAGCCGGGATGATAATTCTTGTCCACGACGAACGTGTTGGCGATCACGTCGGATTGCGTCGGCGGAAAGCCGTTTTCGAGCGACAGCGGGATCGCCGTGCTCTGAAAGAGCTGCGTCGTCGAGGCAAACGGCGGCTGCCCGATCAGTCGCGACGCGAGCGTACCGTAGACGCTGCCGTTGAAATAGATCCCATATCCGCTGCGAACCACAATCTGCTTCGATTTCCAGGGCTTCCACGCAATGCCGATGCGCGGCGAAAAGAGTTTGTAATCGGGCTTGATAAAGCCGTCCGGGAACGCTCCCGAGTAAGGTCCTGTCTGTCCCGGCAGCACCACCGCCACAGCCGTAAAGCCCGGCGCGAAATCCAGGTTCGACATCTGGTTGTACTTTTCGGTATACGGCGAAAAGTATTCCCAGCGCAGGCCCGCATTGATGGTGAGGTTGGATCGCACCCGGTAATCGTCCGTCGCGAAAGCGTTCAGCGTGGTCTCACGCAGATAGCGGCGTCGTTATTGTTGACATAAGTTACCGCGGATGTCTGATACGGAAGGCTCAACAGGAAATCGGAGAAATCGTAACCGGTGCCGATACCGTTGAAGTTGAACGTGCCGCGCGCGTTTGAGTTCGACGTTGTGTTGTTCTGCCGCCGCTGGAAACCAAACCCGTACGTGATGGTCTGCTTGCCGTGAATCTGGATCAGCGACTCGTTGACCGTCGAAGTTTGGGACCGCGTCGAAGAAGGCGTCGCATCGCTCAACGAAGAGAAGTTGCGTGAACTGGATCGTCGGCGGCCCGTACTGCGCGGGTGTCGGGTAAACACCGGTGATCCCCAGATCGCCCGTGATATTCGGTCCGTAAGAGAACGCCGAGAGCGTCTTGCTCAGATTGCGGCTGAAGTTCCACGACCAGGCTGTTGATCAAGCGTCCGGCTGATCGTCCGCCGGTATGTCAGCGAACCGCCCACGCCGTACCCGCTGGTCGGATCGACAAATCCGAATGGCTGAACCGTATCCGAATCCCGGTGCTGGT
The DNA here is from genome assembly GCA_963831795.1 of Terriglobia bacterium. Classification (GTDB taxonomy): domain Bacteria; phylum Acidobacteriota; class Terriglobia; order Bryobacterales; family Bryobacteraceae; genus BOG-234. The sequence continues at coordinate 6,006 of CAWHSB010000042.1, forward strand.
AGTTGAAATTGACGTCCAACCCGTCTTTCGCCGTGAGCGTCTGATTGACGCGCACCTGCAGGTTGTCGTTATTCGACGGGTTCGCGCCGACCAGTTGATAGTTGTTCTTGATCCCGGGCGCGTTCGGCAGCGGAATGTATTGAAGAAGTCCCAGCGCCGCCGAATTGAGCATGCTCGTGGGAATCGTATTGTTCGGGAAACGGCGTGGTCGTGTTCGGAATAGTTAATCGTCGTACCGAGCGCCGAGAAATTGCCCATCCGCTCGGCCATCGTCGGAACCGTCGAGATGTCGTCGAAACCGTTCTTCGAGCGGTTGCCCGTATAGTTCACGAACAAGAACGTCTTGTCGCCGCTGATGAGGTGCGGAATGATGAGCGGACCGCCGGCCGAGAAGCCGAACCGGTTCGCGGCGTACGCGGCCTTCGGCACTTCCTCTCCGGTCAGTGTGGTGGGCGAGGTGAACGAATAAGGCCGCGCGTTGAGAACCGAGTTGCCGACCGTATAGTAAGCGCTGCCCTGAAATTGCCGACCCCGCCCGCGGTTGATCCGGTTTCCGAACTGGAAGTTCCGATTCGGCGCCGCGCCGCGTCCGCCTCTTCCTCCACCCCGGCCGCCAAAACCGCCGCCACCGCCCCGGCCGCCACCGCCGCCGCCAAAACCACCACGTCCACCGCCGCCTCCACCCGGTCCCCCGCCGCCACCGCCCGGACCGCCGCCGGGTTGGCGCCGCCGCAAGACTCGGCGCGCCATCGGCGCCGTCGCCAAACGGATTCGCGCCTCCAGCAGGACCGCCCGGTCCTCCCGGGCCGAATGCCGCGGGCCCGCCCAAACCGAAGTTATCTCCCGGCTGCGCCTGCACGCCCTGACTGAGACTGCCGTTGACCAGGAACGCTTCGTTCGAGCCGCTCGCATCCTCTGGAGTACCGCCGGCGATATCGCCGCTGTCGAGTGCGGCTTCGCCATTCTGCACGAGACTAAGATTCTGGAACCCTGCATTGCCGCCCCTGCCATTTGCGGCGGCGTTATTCGGACCGCCTCGTCCGGCGGCGCCGCCGAAACCCCCGCGCCCCGGACCACCATTAAACCCGCCGCGGCCGGGGCCGCCCCTGCGCGCCGCCTGGCTCGGAGTTGGTGACTGAGAAGGGGTTGAGGTAGCTGCGGCCTGCTGCGGAGGAGGGGCTGTCGCGGGACTATGTGTGGCCGACGGAGCCGCCGGTGTCTGGGCAAGAGTCGCCCGGGCCTGCAGCTTAAGGTCGAAATTGAGGGGAGCGTCCGAGGCCGTCAACTGCCGTTGCGCCGGCTCGAACCCGAACATCGAAACGGAAAAACTACACGGAGTTTCGGGCAAACCGCCCATCGTGAACCGGCCCGCGTCGTCGGTCACGGTGTCGATCTTAGCTGTCCCGCAGATCGCCGTAACCGTAGCTCCGGGAATCGGCTGGCCTCCGGACCGAACAACTCCGCTCTCGGTCGCTCCGAAGGCCAGCCCACCCAGGATTAAAGCCAACACCGCTATGCGAATCATTCCACGAATCCTTTATCCAAATTCGCCAACTCAATTCGCACAACACAGAGGTGTTGCAACTCTTTCCGCGAATCAGTCCCTTAAAACTATATGACGGCCAGCTGACGAAAGTTCCCCGACTTTACGCAGCTTTACCGAAGGAACTTACTTGTCTTTTTTTGCGGTAAAGGTCGTGGGAGCGCCGCGGCCGGCATCGCGAGAGAACTCGATGCTGTCGCCACTTACTTTTCCCGTATAAGTAATTTTGATTCCTGCGCCGCCGTCGCGTCCGGGAACCATCTGGACAAAAGTGATGGTGTCGCCGTCGACTTTACCATCGGAAATAGGAGCATCGCCGCGAGCCGTGGTAACGCTGCCGGTGAGGGCGGCGCCCTCCGCTTTCAGGTTAAAGGTCATGGTCTGGTTGCCGTTGCGGCCCGGAACTTCTGCGGTCCATTTACCGGTCGCATCCGCGGCGAAAGCAACAAACGTAAAACACACGAGGGCCAATACGGCCAGAAGAGTTGTTCTCATGGTTTGGAAGATGAGGGCTGTGCAACTCCGGTTACGGAAGCAGCCCGAGCTAACCGCCCGTTTTACAAACGTTTACCGCCCGAGTATATACAGGAAACCTAAAGACCTGTGCGGAACTAAAGACCCTTATTCGCAAGAAACAGAGTCAAGTCATTTACTCTGCAGGAGTAACCCCACTCGTTGTCATACCAGGACACGACCTTAACGAGGTCTCCATCGATAACTTTAGTCAACTGACCGTCGACGATCGAACTGTGGGAATTATGCAGCATGTCCGTGGACACAACCGGATCTTCGGTGTATGCGAGGATACCTTTTAACTGACACTCGGCTGCCGCTTTCAGTGCCGCGTTGACTTCCGCATCGGTCGTCTTTGTAGCCGTTACAGCGACCAGATCCACGACAGAAACATCCGGCGTAGGCACTCGCATCGCGTAGCCATCCAGTTTTCCTCTCAGCTCCGGCATCACCAGCCCGATCGCCTTGGCGGCGCCGGTGGTAGTGGGAATCATGTTGAGTGCGGCAGCGCGCGCCCGCCGCAAGTCCTTATGCGGAAAATCAAGTACGTTCTGGTCATTCGTATAGCTGTGGATCGTCGTCATCGATCCCTTCACGATGCCGAACTTTTCATGCAGCACTTTAACGAACGGTCCCAGGCAATTCGTGGTGCAGGATGCATTCGAAATGATATTGTGTCTTGACGGATCGTACGCGGCCTCATTGACGCCGAGCACGATCGTTACATCTTCGTTCTTTGCCGGCGCGGAAATAATAACCTTCTTGACAGTGCCGCGAAGATGTTTCTTCGCGTCTTTGGCGTCGGTAAACCGTCCCGTCGATTCGATCACGATTCCGACGCCGAGAGAACTCCAGTCAAGTTCCGCCGGATCCTTTACCGCGAAAACCTTAATCCTGCGCTCGCCGATAACGATGTAATCATCCTCGACTTCGACCTTCTCGGGCAGAGTCCCCAGAACGGAGTCGTACTTCGTGAGATGAGCCAGGGTTTTTGTGTCGGTCAGATCATTTACGGCGACGAATTCGATCTCGGCATTATCCAGCGCCGCCCGAACTACGTTCCGGCCGATGCGGCCGAAACCATTGATACCGACTTTGACGGACATGTCCGGCAGTTCTCCTTCTTGAGAAGTAATGAATCAGAATAACAGACGGACGATACCCGAAATGACGCTTCGGATCAATTCGGCAGTCGCTATTTCGGTCCGCCCGCCACGGCTGCAACGGGAACGGACGACGACGGAGCCGGCGCCGGTTCGCCGGCCGGCGAGTCTTCGGCAAGCTGCTCTTTGGCAGCAGACTCGTATTTCAGATTGAGGAAAATCGGCGTGATTTCAAACGGCATCTTTTCGCGAGCCGACAGGAGTGGAACCGCGTGCGTCACAGTCATTCGCAAACGGTCGCTCCACGGATCGAGGCTTGTCCTCGCGCCGAGAGGCAGCGCCGCGATCTGCTCGACACGGGTGCGCTGCAACTGCGGCGCCCTCTGAAGTAGTCCGGCCATTCGCTCGACGTTATTGTTCTCCGCCATCCTGCTGCCAAACAACGGCTTGATCAGATTCGGCAGCCGCGGTGCTTCGGCGGCGAGCGCCTTGAGGAACAGACCGGCCTGACCGAGCTTGTCGTTGTAAGGAGATTTCTGAAGAAGCTTCAACGCTTCGGCATTGGCGGCATCCTCTTCGGCCTGGGGGCGCGCGAAGCGGAAGCGGCTCAGAATCGCATCGTCGTCGAAGATCACCCGATCGCTGAAGGCGAACCTCGTGTCGATCTGCTGCCCCAGCGCGATGTGCGCGAGTTCATGGGCGAGGATTGCGGCCAGCGAAGCCTCATCGGGAAGGGTGTCGAGCAGACCGCGGCTGATCACAATCGTGTGCCCCACTGTAAATGTTTCAAGCGGAGTAGTGAGAATAACCCGCGTCCGCACATCCGGCACGATAGTCAGGTTGTTCGTAACGATCAGATTATTTACCACCGTGTCGAGAATCTTTTCGACCTCGCCTTTCGGCGCCAGCAGGTTGGCGCTTTCCAGACGGTCGAGTACGTTGTCTTCTCCTTCGCGCTCCCATGCGCGGAGGTTCTCGACCGGAGACGTATCCACGTCCTGTCCAACCTTGTCGCGCCCGCCGGGAACGTCGACAGTAATGTTAGTGAGTTCTCCCGCGCGCCGGTTCGCGGCTGTCGTGTAGCCCCAGACATGCGACACGGCTTTGAATCGGCGTTTTGCCAGCCCGAATGCGTAAGGCAGCGCCGACTCTTCGCTGTAGCTCTCATAGGGCACCCACAAGTCCGGGCCGCAGTTTACGCGCCAGCTATCGAAGTGCATATAAAACTGCCCCGCGGACGCCTTTGAATAAGTGCCGTTAAAGCGGACGATGTTGAACTTCTTATCCTCCACCCAGATCCGGCCCACAAATCGGCCAGAGCCCGCCTCTTTCTTCGGCGCCACGTTAATCACATAAGTCCTGACATCCCCCAGAAACTCGCGCCGTACAAACTCGAAGGTGTAATGGTTCCGGTCGAACTGTCCGCCGTCGATCAGCATGGTTTGCGCAAATCCACGCGGCACATAATCAATCGAGAAGAGATGGCCGAACACACTCGTGGACCGGCTCTTTTTGGATTTCAACACAAAAGAATCAGTGCTTACGCCCTTCGACAAGTCCAGCTTTCCCAGAAAATAGTGATCGGTTTTGGGAGCCGCGCCGAAGTCCGCATCGGGACCCATGTCCTGAATGTAGGTCTCAACCAGGGGATGTTCGCCCCGCAGAATTTTGAGCAGCGTATTTTCCTGAAAGATGGCATAGTCCACGACATGGTCGAACGTCAGGTCATTGGCTGGTGCGGACGCTGCTGTCTGGCCAAAAATCTGGCCGGTAAGAGTAAGGCCGAGAGAACAAAGGATTGCAAGTTTCTGTCTCATGAAAACCTTTCAGGAAAGTTCGAACACGATATGCACGACACCCTTTACATCAATCGGGTTGCCGCCCCGCGTGCCTGGGCGAAACCGGATCTGACTGGCGGCCTCGCGTGCCTTCTCATCCAGGCCGTAACCGAGACCGCGGTCGAGACCCAGCACGCGGACCTGGCCCGTTGAGGAAAACAGAACTTCGAGCAAAACTTCACCTTCGATCCTTTTCTCCCTGGCCTCGGGCGTATACGCGGGTTTTGGTTTAAATGTGATTTCGACCGCGGTATCGGTCGGCGCGGCAGGAACTGCGGTTTGATGCTGAGTCGTGGAAGCGACCGGATACTGACCGAAGCCGGCGCTGCGTACCTGGCCGTGCGGATCTCCCTGATCCCGTGCCCGCGCCGGACACCAAACCGCCGAAACCGGCCATGGCCACGCGTTTCCCGTTTCCGCCCCTGGCGCCCCCGCTCTCATTGCCTGCTCCATGCGAAGATCCCGCGCTGAGATCAAACGCCCCCACCTTTGGCGCCGTCGTACCCGTCGAGGAGGCCGACGGTATGGCCCCATCGGGATTTCCGAACCCCCCGGTCTTCACGACTCGAGCCGAGGCGGTCGGGCCCGCGGGAGCCGGGGTATTCGCCGGGAAGACATTCTCCTTCACAACCGGCCTCGGCGCCGGAACATCCAGCCTGGGTGTTTCCAGATTCGCAAGCGCAGGGGCCCTGGGAAATTCAATGGAAGGCGCCGCTTTGATTGCGACGATCTTTTGCACCACCGGAGGCGCCTCCGGAGCCTTGAATTTCACTTTCGCGGGCATCGGAGGGTTCACACGGGGAGTCGGAACGACGTGAAGGACAATCCGGCGGGGTGCCGGGATCAAGGGTGGTGTGGGGTCGACCAGGCTCACGACAGACTGCTGATGAACCTCGACGGCCTGATGAATCGTCGCCGGAATCGCAATGATAACGGCTATTGCAAGGGCATGAATAACGATACTTCCGGCCCATCGAGTCCAGGACGTTCCAGACAACTCGAGGGGCTCAAACAGAACCCGTTGTTGTGAAAAGTTCATGGTCCGATCCTTGAGCAGGGAATAAGGCCCTTCAAGTTGCAATGGAGATGCCTATGTATTCTCTATAACCAATCCTGCAAATCGAATAACGTCTCCACAGCGTGGAAAACCCTCGAAGAAATCGTTAGTCGCGATATTAAGCCGTTCTCGATGCAATAATTAACGTTCTTATCCAAACCTTCCCGCCGCAATTACCCATCCGCGTTCCGCAACGGAGCTTATTGTCCCCAGCTTACGCCGCCAGGAGTCGATGTGCCAAGTGATCGCCGTAATTCGATTGAGAAATCGCCACGCTGCATATGTCGGCTGACAGCCGCGAAGATTTTGCGCAGGCGCAAGCGTATTTTTTGTTTTAGTGCGCCCTTTTCCGGCGTTATCCGACCGCCAGGCTAAACTCAGAGTTCCGAATGCCAGCGCAGATCCTTTTGCAGGGAAGATTACAGGGCACCGAACAGTTTCTTCTGGCGATTCCCGCGGATCGGGACAATCGCGCCTTCGAGGCTCGTTCCACATGGCTGGTCCTTGTGGGCGAAGCGATTCCCCGCGCCCTCCTTGCGGAACTCCGGTTGCCTCCCCTGATGCTGGGCTCCTCGGGCGGCGATCGCTTTTTTGTCATCCTGCCCGATCGCGGCACAGCGGATGCCGCGGGCGAGTTTCTCAGGCGCGTTTCACAGGCCCTGGGCGAATTAAGCGCCGGCAAGCTGAGCATTGTCTGGAGTGCGACCGAGAATCTTGGCGACTGGACAATCGTTCGCAAACGCCTCCAGGAAGGCATGCGGGCCGGCATTGGAGGAGGCGCGCAACCGAAGGCCGCGGAACCCGGATACTTCGATCCGTTCCCGGCGCCCGGCGCCGGCCCGGACCGGATTCCGCGCGATTTGCGCGAAGCGCCGGCAATCGCATGGAGCTTCAATTTTCCCGCCCTGATTGCGCCCGCTTCGGATTCCGACGCCGGCGATTACCGCTGGGATGTGAGCAGCCAGGGAACGATCCCCGTCACGCGGCACGGCGCCCGCAACGGCGAAACGTTCGCTTCCACCCGGGAACTGGCGCGGCGCGCTCGCGGGCAGAGGCTCTGGGGCGTTCTGCGTGGTGAAATCGACGATTTTGGCACGCGCATGCGAAGGCTGCAGAGTGTGGAGGAACACGTCCACATCTCCATGCTTTACAAACAATTCCTCACGGGCGAGATCGAACTGTTGTGTTCTCAGGGCGAATATTTCCAGCGTGTGACCGTGTTACAGGCCGGTGAAGCGGACTTTTCACTTTACGGTTCCTGGGACGCCCTGGCGGGATTTGCGCGCGAGCTTGAGCGGGTATTTTCGCGATTTTCCCAGGAGAACCTGAAGGATTTGCCAGGGGCCGAGGCGAAGACCGTAACCATGGCGCTGACGATCGCGGAGCCGGGCGCCTCGCTGGCGCGCACGTACGAAGATTGCGGCCGCGATCTCGAAATTGCCAGGGCTACGGATAAGGACTGCCTTCACATTCTCGGTCGTGTGCTCGAATGGAAGCAGTTGAACGACGCGGCGGATCTGAAGGATGCGATCGTTCACTTGAACGAAGAGTTTCGCGGCGCCCGCCAGTTTCTGGCCCAGCTCCGCAACCTCTATAAGAAGGTGGAATCGCCGGAAGGCGACGAACAGCGTCTGATGGCCCGCGCGCTGCGGTTTCAAAGGCGTTTCGCCAGGGCTGCGACGCGCCGGGAGCGGGAGTTCCAGAAGCTTCGCGCCCATCTGATGAAGGAAATGGCGGGACGCAATCTCTCGGGACAGAGCCGCCGCGGACGATTGAAGCTTCGCCCCGAAGGCCTGATCGCGCTGGAATGGGCGCGCCTCGCGGAAGATTAGCGACGGCTTTTCTGAGAGAATGGCCGGTTGAGATTGCTGCTTTGAGAGTGCAGGCGGATAAGAGATTGAAAAAACATGGCTGAAGAGACACAGCAGATAAATCGTGGGAATCGTCCGCCTCGCCCGGGCGGAGACCGGGGGCCGCGCGGTCCTGGAGACCGGGGCGAACGAGGCGGCGGTGATCGAGGCGGCGGTGATCGAGGCGGCGCCGACCGGCGGCCCGGCGGCGATCGAGGCGGTGACCGGCGGCCCGATGGTCCGCCCGAAATCGACCTCGACAAACTCATCGGCGACAGCCTCTATCTGGATAACCAGGCGCATGTGGTCGTAAGCCGCATGCGCGATCTCGATTCCGGCACCCGCAGCCAGTTGCGGCGCCTCTACAACGCGGTGCGCCGCGCCACGCGCACGCCCGAGAACGAACGCCAGCATGCTTTCGTCATGCTGCGGGCACGTCTGGCGTACACCATTGCGCGGCACGGACTGCGCAGCCTGGACCAGCTCGAACGGCTGCTGCTGCAGGTCACCAGAAAAAACGAAGCGCGCGGATACGAACGCTTCCGCGATCTCTTCGAAGCGATAGTCGCTTATAACGAATAAGGATTCAATGAGCGCTCACACTGCACAAACGGAACTGAAGCTGATCGGCAAGCTGATCCTCGAAGGCGAGATGCACTGCGAGACCGGCCTGCACGTCGGCGCGGGCAAAGGCTCGCTCGAAATCGGCGGCGCCGATAATCCCGTCGTGAAAGATGCGCATGGCCGGCCTTACGTGCCCGGCAGCACTTTGCGCGGACGTATTCGCGCGCTGCTCGAGCAGGCGACCGGTCTCGCCGTTCCTTCGGAGCTGGTTTTCATCTCGAAGCGCAAAGGCCAGGAAGTGCGCATCCACCAGAGCGACCGTCCCGACGACGAGATCTGCATTCTCTTCGGTCGCAGCCCCGGCCGCATGGAAAAGGTAGGCGGCGGGGACATCGAAAGCAACTTTGCCACGCCGGCGCGCCTCAGCGTATTCGATGCGCCTCTCGTACCGGAGAGCATCACTCCTCAGATGCGCGAAACGCTGGACGACGAACTGACCGAAGTGAAGAGCGAGAACGCCATCGACCGCATCACCTCGCAGGCAAATCCGCGCACTCTGGAGCGCGTCCCCGCGGGCGCGCGTTTCCGCGTTCGCCTGGTGCTCGACCTTCTTTGCCCGGAAGATTCGGCATTGCCCGCGCTGCTGGTCCAGGGTTTGCGCCTTCTCGAGGACGATGCCCTGGGTGGCGGCGGATCGCGCGGTAGCGGACGCGTGCGTTTCGACGCGCTCAAGCTGACCTGGCGCGGCAAGGATTACTATGCATCGGGCGCGGCCGAACGCGAAATCGCGGCGGGCGTGGATCTCGCCACCCTGCAATCCAAAGTGCAGGAACTGGGCGATTCGCTCGGCGAACAATCATGAAAACCAGTCGGAATCTTGTGGGGCCAGGGCTTCGGCCCTGTCCAGATGGATCTGCGGTCCATGAGCGACCACGAAAAACCGTTCTCTCCGTGCGCAATTTCGTCGTGGGGCAGGCCCCCAGGCCTGCCGCCGAGCCCCAGCTCGGCGCGGAGTTTTTCGGTCACTTCGGGGCGTTTTTTCAATGGTGTTTGCTGGCCAGCCCGCTGCCAGGGATAGCGATGAAAACACATAACTTCGCCATGTGTTTTCGAGGGTGCCGCCGGGCTTCCGCCCGGCGCGGAGCGTTACGCCACGTAGTGGCTGGCTAAACGAATGGCATTTATTGAGATCAGGCTGCGGCCCACCGGTCCGTGGCGCGCCGGACATCGCACGGGCGATCGCGAAAGAGTGGACTCCATTTATCACAGCGACGCGCTCTATTCCGCCGTCACGCACGCGATGGGTTCGCTGGGCTGGCTGGAGGATTGGCTGGACGCAACGGCGCGGGCGCCCGAAGGAGCCGTCATTCGCTTCAGCTCACTCTTCCCCTTCATCGGCGACACTCGCCTGATCGCACCCCCGCGCACCTCATGGCCACCCTCCGGGGCGGGAAAGTTATACGTACAGGCCGCGAAGCTCGTACCTCTCGAGGTTGCGCGCCAGGGAGTCATGAATGAGTCGCGATGGTCCGTAGACGGAGCGACCGAATGCCTTCTGCCCGTGGGCATGGAACCGCCCTTCGAAGTCGCCATGCACTCAGCCGCCGCCGTTGACCGCATCACCGGCAACACCGAACCGCATCGCACCGCCTGTCTCGAATTCGCGCCGAACGCCGGCTGGTGGGGGCTGATCGAAATCGCGCAAGACGCCGCGGATGTCTGGGAAGCCCGCGTGAAGTCAGCCCTTCGTCTCCTGGCCGATTCCGGTTTTGGCGGCGAACGCTCCCGGGGGTGGGGCCGCTCCGCCGAGCCGGCGTTCTCCGATGCCTCAAGCCTCTTTGCGGCCGAGGGCCACGCCGGCGCGTGGTGGATGCTCTCGCTCTACTCGCCTCATGCGGATGACGAGGTCGACTGGGTGCGTGGCGATTATGCGGCAACCACGCGTGGCGGCTGGGTCGAGAGTGCCGCGGGCTCCGCCAGAAAGAAACAGGTCCGCATGATTGAAGAAGGCTCGGTCCTTATGGCTCCGGCCTCAAAACCCCGCGGACGTGCGGTGGACGTGGCGCCCGACGGCTTTCCGCATCCCGCCTGGCGCGCCGGGTTTGCGCTCGCCGTGCCTGTGCCTCTTGAGGTGGAAGTGTGAAGTATCGCGTCACGGTGCTGACTCCGACGCTCGTGGGCAACGGAGACAAGCTATCGCCCATCGATTACATGGTCTGGCGCGATCAGGTAAACGTTCTCGACCAGACGCGCATCTTTAAGCTGCTGGCGAAGGGCCCGCGTCTCGAGGGCTACCTGACGCAATTGCGCAAAGCGACCAAGCTCGACTTCGCTTCGTGGGGAGGTTTCGCCCAGAATTACGCGGGGCGCCGCATCCCGTTTGAAGACGCCGCATACGCCCGCTACTGGGAACGCGCGCAGGCGGAGAGCCTGAGCATTCCGTTGTTTGCGACCACGGGTGATGACGCGCCGTTTCTTCCGGGCGCGGCGATAAAAGGCCCGCTGCGGACCGCTTTCGTTTTTGCGAACGCCAAACCCTCGGCGCTGGGTGAAGTCGCCGGAAAGCTGACTGGTGACCGTCCGCTCCGGCATCCCGCCGAGCAGATGGAACGCCAGGCCGCGGGATCCGGCGGGTCGGACCGGATGCGGGTCATTTCGGTCACGGATTCCGATGCGGGCGCGCGCGACGCTTATCGCATTTACATGTTGCGCCTCGCGACGCTGGTACCGCGCGGACCGCAACAATACTCGCTCGGATGGAAACAGGCCGGCCGCGGCGCCGCCGATGGCAAACGTCCCGAGGAGGGAACGCCGACGTTCGCCGAAATGGCCGCGCCGGGGGTCTCTTTCGAAGGGATCTGGCGCGAGAACGAGTTTCTCAATCGCGAAGAGGTTCGTCAGATGCTGCGCTGGAACGCTCCGGTTACGCGCGAACGTTTGTTCGAAGCGGCCAACCGCTATGCGGCGAAGCAGATCGAACTGCACGCGCGGTACGCGGCATGGACCGGGCTCGAAAGCCTGAACGCATCAATCGGCGAGCTGCGGCGGAAGCTGGAATCCGCGCAGCAGTCGGGTGGATGTCTGCTCGCCATCGGCTGGGGCTCCGGTTTCCTCAGCAAATCGGCGGCGATCGGCGCCGAAGAAGAAGAGCAACGGAAAGTGCTCGCAACGCTGCCGTATTACGAGCGCGCGATCAAATCGGGACTGCCCTTCCCGAAGACGCGACGCGTGGTGTTTCTGAAGAATCAGCCCGCTACGCTGCCGGGCTGGGTGGAGCTCCAGGTTCAGGGGTAAGAATGAAGAGAGAGGGTGCCGCCGCCCACGGTAAACCGCTCCGCACCTGCGTTCTACACACGAATTCAGCGAACGTGCCAAACTGAAGATGGCTTTTGATAGGGCTTCAATTGATAGAGGCATCGACTTGATTGCCTGGAGCGATCGTGGACAGCCAGTGTGGCTCGTTGAGGTAAAAGGCCAACACCACGAAATCGCCTGTTCGAATCGTTTCGCGAACGTCGGGCCGAATCCGTGATAACGCGCGAGCGCCGCCCAAGCCAGGTTACGGGGCGAAGTAACCGGTAACGTCGAGAATCAGGTCGGTCGAGTCCGGACCTGCCGCATAGGCATTGACTAACCCGTTTGTGGTCGGCACGAGAGCCATGTTTGAAGCGATCCACCCATCCCACGAGTTGAGTGTCGACGCCAGCGGCTGCGAATCCCCATTCGCCCACAGAGTCAGATAGTCCAGCGGCCCGTAGGGAATCACCGTTGCATTTAACACCAGAGCCTGCGCTTCCGGCGGCACGCCGCAGGGCGCTCCCGTCGCCGCCACCGCCAGAGTCCCTGAAAAGAGAGGAGATGCAGGGGGTTGGCGCGAATCCTGGATGCGGCAAGGCGCAAGGTTATAAAGTGAGTACCCGCCGGTGCCCGGAGCCGCGAAATAACCGTCAATGTCGATGACCATGTCCGTGTTATCGGTGACAAACAATTCGATTGCCCCGGCATTGCCCGCCGGAACGATGGCCGCGTTTGCAGTAACTGCCGCGGTCGGCGCATTCAGGGTCGAAACGACTGGCTGGCTTTGCCCGGCAGGCCAGACGGTGAGATAGCCCAAAGGAACCTGAGGTACCGCGGTGAAGTTCAGCGAATACGCCACTGCGTTGGCAGGGATGTCACAGACGCTGTTCTCCACGGGGAAAATACGAACCTGCCCGCCGGCAAGCGAAGGCCCACCCAGCGCTCCGGTTTCGTTGCGGGTGTCCGCAATGCGGCAGGAGGCCAGCGGATAAAATGCCAGGGCGGCGGCATTGGTGATGCCCTCGAAATAGCCAGTAATGTCGAGAATCACGTCCGTTTCGTCGGTCGCGAAAACGCTCACTGCGCCGCCAGGACCGGCAGGTATGACGGCTGCATTGGACTTGATCCGGCCATCAGGCGAGTTCAGCGTGGAAGTTACAGGCGGAGCTTGACCGGCAGGCCACAACGTTATGTATCCGAGTGTTGCTTGCGGTACCACCGTCAGATTGAGCGAATAGGCAGCTGCGCTCGAGGGGACATTGCAAGTACCGGTAAGCGTGAAGCTGCGCGTAACCCCGGAAGTGACGAGCGGGCCTCCCAGGGGGCCGGAAGGGCCGCGAGTATCGACAATCCGGCATGGGGTGACGGGAACGAAACGCAATGGCGATGGCATGGGTTCGGGCGCAAAGTTCGCCGTAACATCACCGCCGCCGGTGACAAGGGAAAGACACCCATTCAGGTTCGGATCGAGGCCAGACCAGCCGGTGAAGATGTAGCCGGCGGCGGGACTCGCCGTCAGGCAGACGGTTGAGCCGAACACATAAAGTCCGGTTTGCGAGGAAGGATTTGCTGTGATTGTTCCTGTACCGGGTGGAGAAACGGCCGTGGTCAGCTGCCAGGTTGGCGGATCGTACTGAATGTACGGTATGCCCCATAAGTCACAATGAATCATAGTTCGATTATTTTGAGAAAACAAACTGCTGCAACGTGGGATTTCCGGCGACTGGTAATAGTAGTAGGAGCCACTGCCGAGTTTATACTTGCCCGTCGGCGGCAGGCTGCCCGTGCTGTCAAGTCCCAGATCGGTTCGAAACCATTGCCCGCCACCCAGGCCGAATTCATTGGTCAGGCATTCGTTTGCGGCATCCAGTTGGCTGCTTAGCGACCGCCCAACAATAAGATAACAACCTAGAGGCAGAGTGGAATCATAATGATTCCGTGCAAGGCGTGTGATGGAAATCCGCAGAAGGTCCGTAAATATTGAAAAGCGGATGGAAACGGGGCCGCGCGGCCCACCACGGGCAAAGCCTTCCTATTATGCTATAGTTCTTCCTGTATGTTGATTGGCAAGGAGGAATTACAGCATTATGCGCCCGACTGTCTTTTCCGCCGACGTACTGCGCCAGTTCCTGCGCAGAAACCGCATCGCCACGTTGCCGCAATTGAAGCGGTTGTTGGGTACGGAGGCCGATATCACTGTTTTCCGCAAGCTGAAGGAGCTTTCGTACCGTACCAGCTACTCTCATCGGGGTTCCTACTACACGCTCGACGAGATCGCCGCTTTCGATGAGCGGGGCTTGTGGTCGTTCGACTCGGTCTGGTTCTCCAGTCACGGCACTCTGGTGGCCACCGCGGAGGATTGCGTCACTCACTCCAGGGCTGGCTATTTCGCCGCCGAACTGGAAGATGTTCTCCACGTGCCAGTCAAAGAACCCCTGTTGCAACTGGTCGCCCAGGGCCGGATCGCCCGGCAGTCGGTCTCCGGCTTATATCTGTACTGCGCCGGCGATCCTTCAACCCGGCAACAGCAGTTGCGGGCACGGCAAACGCTGCCGGGTGAGACCGGCGCTGCGTCTGCGGGCATCCCGCCCGGCAATGTTCCCGACGAGCTTCGAGCAGCGATCATTCTGTTTGCCAGCTTGCTTGACGAACAACAGCGGCGTTTGTACGCCGGTCTGGAATCGCTCCAGTTGGGTAGCGATCGCCAGATCGCGGAACTGCTCGGTCTGGACCCGCACACGGTTGCTAAAGGACGACGGCAGCTACTGGCCCGGGATGTGGAGGCGGATCGGGTGCAGGCTGCAGGCGGGGGGCGCAAGCCGGTGGAAAAAAAACGCCTGCGGTGATCGATGCGATCCAAAAACTGATGGAAAGGGAGACCGCCGGAGACCCCATAAGCGGACTGAAGTGGACCAGAAAAACCACAGAAAAGATCGCCTGGCAGCTTAAACGGCTCGGGATCGCGGTCAGCCGCAACACCGTGGGACGGCTGCTGCGGCAGATGAAGTATTCCCTGCGTACCAATCGTAAGACGATCTCCGCCGGTTCCACTTCCGATCGCGACCGTCAGTTCCGCTATCTCTGCAGGCAACGGGATCAGTTCGAGAAACGCGGTGATCCGGTTCTGAGCGTGGACGCCAAAAAGAGGGAGTTGATCGGCAACTTCAAGAACCCCGGCGCCAAATGGGAGCGAACCTCGACCCCGGTCAACGATCATGACTTCCGCTCGGCCGCCAAAGGCATCGCCATTCCTTATGGCATCTACGATACGCAGGCCAACCGCGGCTCGGTTTTCCTGGGAACTTCCCACGAAACATCCGCCTTCGCCGTCTCCTGTCTCCGCAAATGGTGGCTCCAGGAAGGCCGCAAGCGCTACCCGCAATCCAGCCACATCCTCATCCTGGCCGACACCGGCGGCAGCAATGGCGCACAGCGTGGCGCCTGGAAGCAAGAGATTCAACGTCAACCGTGCGATGGTCTGGGCCTGTGCGTTACTCTTTCTCACTACCCTTCGGGGGCCTCCAAATGGAATCCCATCGAGCATCGTTTGTTCAGCCAGATCAGCCGGAACTGGGCAGCCGAACCTCTGGACAGTTACGAAAAGGCCCTCAAGTTCATCCGCACCACCACAACCACTACCGGATTGAAAGTGACTGCACAGCTCGATACCACCTTCTACCCAACTGGCGTCAAGCCCTCAAAGGCCGAACTCAGCCAACTCTCCATTCGACAGAAACGTGTTCTGCCAAAATGGAACTACACAATCTCGCCGCAAATGTGAAGTTGTTTTTGGGCCTCTCCTAAGAGCAGCCACTATACAATCAGCGGTACCCTCATTGCTAAGCCAATAGGTGGGCGCCAGTGTGTCATCAATGGGATCCCAAGGAGGAACACCGAAGACTGCCATAACCTGTGCATCGGCTGCGGAAATAATTTGCGCTTGCGCCCTGTCCGCGGCGCCGAGCGCGGCAATCAAAGGGACCGTCGCGCATAGAAGATAGCGCCATCCGGCCCTTTTGAAGCCTGCAAGGGGCCGATGTACTACTTCCTTTGTTGTGAAAAGAAAGGACGACCTTGCAGGCAGCGGCGCAGAAAAAAGGTTGTCTGTCTGCAGGCTGAGACTTAATGAGAGGGCTCCAATATCGTTTGGCATAAGCTTTTGAAAACGCGATGAAATGATGCTATGTGTCTTTCCGTGTGGAGCGTCGCGGCCCGGATAGCGCCGCACGTGGAGTCGAGTCTCTTGAAAAGTGTACCGATCGGATCATTCTTAGCGAACGATGGTAGCGTAATCGGGGTCTGCGTGCAATGGCTGACGACAGAGTTTAGAAATAGAAGAGTTAGCCTGCAACTCCCGGTAACCGGGCTTTGCGGAGAAATGTCACATTTGCGATCCGAAACCGCAACGGTTTCAGGCGGGCGTATTTCGGTGAGAGCGCAGTGTTTCTCTCAAACTTTTTCATCTCCTCCCCGGAGGTAGAATTCATCAACCATTTTGTCTTTTGCCTCGTCGGCGGAATTTGTGGGTAAGATGGCCGGTTCAGTGCGGGTGTTGGCGCAGAAAGAGGTAGAGTTTCCTGTTAGTGGAATCAAGTGAGCGCTGCCGCAGTTCTTCTGATTCGAGGGCGTAGACGAGCGGGCCACCTTCATCGTCGATCCGGTCGTCCAGAATTTGCTCGATGCTCTTCCTTCTTAGAGAAGGGGTTTCATTCAGGTTGCGAATGATTTCCCCGCCCAGAGCCCACAGGTTATCGACGCGTTTCTGAATGGTCTTGGGCGACAGGTCCGAAGCGGCTAATGCGTCCAGGAAAGGCGGGGAAGAAAACCACCAGCTTCTCGCCCGGCGGGATGTCTTGTTTCTCTCCCATCCACGAGCGCTGCCAGCTGTTTAAATACCGGCAGTAATGCTCAAGGTCGTAAGGTGGCCGAGTGGCGGCGCGTTTACTTTGGTAATTCCAGCCTTCGCTGGTCTCCTTTATGCTTTCGCGCAAGTACTTTTGGCGGACCGCTCATGACGGGACAGGCGACGAGGAACTTTCCTCTCACAGACGGCGACTGCGGATTATCGGGAACGGCCCAGGTACATTCGCTGAATATGACAGTCGTGCCTCAAGCCGCCACTCTCGGTTATTTATCACTGCTGTCCGGTTATAAGTTGAACAGAATCAGTTGATTGCCGGGATCGGACAAATCGAGTTCGGAATCGGACGGCTGAAGTGCCTGTAAAATGGGCATTTTTTCAAAAAGTGAGAGGCTGAGAATCTGTAGAATCTGGTAGAGGCTGGCTTTCATCCCGAGACGCTTCCTGACGATGGCGACGAGTACGTATATCGATACCGCGATCCAGATCTGGGTCTTCACGGCGTTCTCGCTCTGACCGTAGAACGCCTTGATTCGCAGATGCTGTTTGATCCATTTGAAGAAGAGTTCCACTTGCCAGCGCGACTTGTAAATCCGCGCGATAGTAAGTGCGGGTAAGACGAAGTTGTTCGTAAGGAATGCGAACCGCTTGTTCGTTTCCGGGTCAATGTAGCTGACGCGGCGTAGCGCTTCCGGATAGACTTTGATGGAAGCGATGGCCGTCAGAATCACCGTCTGATCGGAGCGGACGCCGGTGCTCTTGTCGACCTCGTGAGAATAACGCCGTTCGAGCAGGATGTTCTTCTTCGTGCGCACCACGAAGAATGCGGCGCTGAGAGTGAACCCGTACAGGCGCTCGAAATCGATGTAGCCGCGATCCATCACATAGAAGGCGCCAGGCTCCGGAATGATCTCGTCAAGCATTTTGACATCGGCCGTTTTGCCGTCTGTAATGCCGATAAACGTTGGGATATTGCCATGCAGGTCAAGCAGCGTGTGTAACTTGATGGCTGCCTTGTGCCGGCGAAAGCGAGCCCACGAGAACAGCGAAAGGCAGAGGTCGATGGTCGTCGAGTCCAGCGCATACAGGCTGGCATTCAGGTCGACGCCGATCGGATCATCGGCGTACATAGGCCGGGCGACAGCGATCAGGACTTGGGCGAAATCCGCGAACATCCGCCAGTCGCGCGCCTCGTTGGCATCGGCAATAGTCGAGCGCGCCACCTTGCCGCGAAATCCCATGTTATAAAGCTTGCCGCCTACCGAGCGCAGGCAAGCTTCGATATCGCGAAGGCTCTCGCGATAAGTTAACTGGGCGAAACCCATCGCCAGAAACTGATCCCAACAAGAGAAACTCTTTTGCTGATAGTCACCTCGATAACGTGCTACACACTTTTGGAACTCGTATCGCGGGAGGTGTTCCATGAGTTGAGAAAAAACTGTCTGACCACTGCTCACCCCTCATTGTCGGGCGCGGAACTCCGACACATGTCGGGAGCTGTTTTCGGCCAGAAAAAGTTCAAATGGAAAAATCTTCAAACCCCGGTTAACCATCCCACTATCAAACCCTTGGCGGGATTTCAACATTCATCTCCCGGACAGCAGTGGTTATTTATCCATCCGGCCGGCGGGGGGCCCACAGCCTCTGGTTTCTACTCTCAATGCGATTAAAGGGCAGGTTGTGGCGAATGCGGCGATTGTTCCGGCTAGCGCGGGCGATGGGATCAACGTATTTTGTAACGGACACCACGATCGTCGACACGAATGGCTACTTCGCTCCTTAGTCGAGTCGCAGGTTAGCCCGCCGGCGCCGCCATACATTTCTCACAAGGCAGTGAGATCTCAAATTTCGTACCCTTTCCCAGCGCGCTCGAAACCCGTATCGTCCCCCGGAGGCTCTCAACGATCCCGTGGACCGCGGCAAGCCCGAGACCGTGGCCGCTGCCTGACTTGGTCGTAAAGAAAGCATCGAAAACCCTGGCCTGAACCTCCGGCGTCATGCCGTTTCCTGTGTCGGAGACATCGAGCTGGACGTAGTCACCCGCCGTAATGCCCTCTGAGATCGCACCCTTCACCTGTTTCGCGGTCACATGAATCACTCCGACCCCGTCGCCGATCGCCTCGGACGCGTTGTAGAACAGGTTCATGACAATCTGGCGGATTTGAGCGGGATTCGCCCGCACCGGCCGAAGCTTCGTGCCCAGATCTGTTTCCACGGTCACGCGTGTCGGTACGGACGCCTTAAGCAATTCCAGCATGTCTTCCACAATCCACGAAACGTCGACCAGTTCCGGAGTCTCGTCTTCCTTCCCGGCGTAAGCCAACAACTGGCGTACGATTTCGGCGCCGCGAATAGCCGCGTCACGGATGCTCGTCAGCTCACGCTCGGACGTCGAATCTTTAGCCAATTGGGCCAGCGCCAGTTCCGAGTTAGCCAGCACCACACCAAGCAGATTATTGAAATCGTGTGCGATTCCACTAGCCAGTAGTCCTACGGCCTCCAGTTTCTGCCTGTTCAGATCCTCTTGATGAGCGAGTTTGATGTCCGTCATATCAACGCAGGAACCGATGTAACCCGCAAAGGCGCCGCCCGGCTCGAAACGCGGAACGCCGTTGTCCATCAGCCACCGGTACTCGCCATCCGCGCGTCGCAGCCTGTATTCGATCTGGAAGTTACGGCGTCCGTCAAAAGAAGATGAATATGTGTTCCAGCAGCCTTCCAGATCGTCGGGATGTACGTTGTCGGCCCAACCCCTGCCGAGATCCTGTTCCATGGTGCGGCCGGTGAAGGCCAGCCAGCCTTCATTGAAAAACGTGCAGTTCTTGTCGGGGCCGGCAACCCAGATCATTACCGGCGCCGTGTCGGCCATATTCCGGAACCGTTCTTCGCTCTCGCGCAACTGTTCGACGGTGGTGCTCAGCTCGCGCGTCCTTTGCGAAACCTGTTCTTCAAGCCGGGTGCGCAGCAGGCCGAGCTCGAGATGCGTCCCGACCCGAGCCAGCAGTTCCTCCCGCTTAAATGGCTTGACGATATAATCCACAGCGCCGAGCTCCAACCCAGCCACTTGCTCATCCAGGTCGTTCGCAGCGCTCAGGAAGATCAGCGGAACGTTCCGGTTTTTTTCGGAGGCCTTGATGCGCCGGCAGACTTCGAATCCGTCCATGTCCGGCATGCGGCGATCGAGGAGGATCAATTGCGGAACCCAGGCCGTTACCGATGTCAGCGCCAGTTTCCCGCTGTTGGCGGAGCGGACCTGGTAACCCTCGGAGGTCAGGATACTCGTTAACAGCGAAAGAGATTCGGGCTCGTCATCAACGACTAGGATGTTTTGACTATCCATCATTGGCTCCTGCTCGCAAAGGGCTATCGCATTCCTCGATCGCATCGAGCATTTCGGTGTAGGCAAATCGTTTCGCACAGCTCGCGAGCAAAGCGCCCAGCTGAGCATCTTGCGCCGAAACGCGTGCCAATTACTTCATAAATGGGTTCCGCATCCAGGCGGACCAGCGCGTGTGCGAGTTCGTCCCGCAGATGCCGCGGAAGTCTGGCCAGATCCTGCGGCTGTAGTGCGGCGATCGGATCGGTCCGGGTGCTCCCGCGCGATCTCCTTGTAGAGGTAACGCACGCCGAGTTGCCGGGCCATGCATTCGAATATGTCTTCCCGGCGGTATGGTTTTGCCAGAAAATCGTCCAGTCCCGTGGTCAGTGCTTCGTCCCGCTGGTGAGCGAATACCGAAGCGCTCAATGCCACAATCCTGACCTGAGCGCCGCCCTCCAGCGCTCGGATTCGTGCTGCCGCATCCATTCCTCCCATGACCGGAAGACTTATATCCATCCAGATCAGGTGCGGCTGCCAGGTTCGAAATATCTCGACTCCTTGAGCGCCATCTTCCGCCACCCGCACAAGGAATCCGGCGTCTGTCAAGAGCCGTTGCAACAGCATCCAGTTCTCTTTCTTGTCTTCCACGATCAGGATGCGATATTCGGGTTGTCCTGGCGCAAGACCTGCGACATATCTTTCAGTTGAACGCGCTTCGGCGGTTTCGGGTTTAGAACTTTGTTCCACCGGCAACTCGACCCTGAAAAGCGATCCCTCCCCTGGTATACTCTCAACCTCGATCTTCCCGCCCATCATTTGCACAAATTGGCGGGTGATGCTTAGTCCCAGGCCAGTGCCTTTCTGGGTGGAAGTCTGGCCTGCCTGGACGAAGGCCTCAAAGATGCGGGCCTGATCGTCCGGGGCGATCCCGACACCAGTATCCTGAACTTCCAGAATCAGCAAAATAAGCTGGCCTTCGAAGGGTCTCGCATCCACCTTCAGGGTTACGCTGCCCTGACTGGTAAACTTCACGGCATTGCCGATTAAATTAATGAGCACCTGACGAACTTTCGCGGCATCGGAGCGAACAAAGGCGGGAACGATCGAGGTCGTGTTCACAATCAGTGCGAGGTTCTTAGCCCTGGCCCGAGCGCGCATCATTTCCGCTACATCGGCTACCAGGCTGTTCACGTCGAATGGCGCACTCGCCACCACGATGCGGCCTGCCTCGATTTTGGACAAGTCCAGCACGTCATCGATGAGGCTCAGCAGGTGCTCGCCGCTTCGGTTGACTGTATCCAGGTCTTTGCGATGCGCCTCGGCGAGGTCCGGCGCGTTTCGTACGAGGGTGGAAAAGCCGAGAATGGCGTTCAACGGTGTTCGTAACTCGTGGCTCATATTAGCCAGGAAGGCGCTCTTGGCCTGATTTGCGGCGCGGACTTCGGCGGTCCGCTGGTCGACCAGAATCTGGAGGTCGTGCTCCCGCTTCTCCACCGCTCTCACCCGCCATTGGTGGAAACTCAACAGCAATCCAATCAGGGCCGCGATCGCGCCGCCCTCGCTCCAGGGAGTCATCCACCACGGCGGTGCGATCGACAGTCCGAGAGTAGTTCCTTTTTCGCCCCACGTCCGGCCGTCATTGGACGCCTGAACATCAAATGTGTAACTTCCGGGCGGCAGATCGGTGTATCGGGCTAACCGGTGAAAGCTGTCCACCTCGGTCCAATTCGTCTCCAGACCCTCGAGTCGAAAGCGGTAACGGGTTCGGATCGGATCGCGGTAATTCAAGGCGGCAAACTCGAACGATAACCCGTTCTGCTTGTATGACAATTTGACCGTATCCATTTCCCAGATCGGAACGGGCAGAAGGGAGCCGGGCCGAACCGGCACCGCCTTTCCATCGATCTGGAATTCAGTGAGGACAGCTGCGGGTGTCGCCGGCGGGTTGGCAAGAATCTCGCGAGGGTCGAAAGCGTTAAAACCATGGAGCCCACCGAAATACATGCGGCCGGAACTGTCCTCATAGCAGGCTTTTCGGTTGAACTGTTCGCCCTGCAGGCCGTCCAACTCGTGGTAGTTCTGAAAAGTGTTTTTTCGGGGATCGAAAACTGAAAGGCCATTGTTCGTGCTGAGCCAGAGGTTGCCGGAGCGATCGGAAAGGATACACTGGACCACATTGTCCGGGAGGCCCTCGCGGCTCGTATAAGTGGTAAACCGCTCGGTTCGCGGATCGAGACTCACCAGACCGGTTTCCGTAGCAATCCAAAGGAGCCCCTCCGAATCCTCGTGGAAGAAATTGATCTGAACGGGTTCCCGCTTGCCGTCGACTGACACTGGTGACACCGGCATCTGGCGAATCTTCCCGTTGGGATCCATCCTGCTTACACCCGTTCCCGAATCCAACCACAAGTTCGCGTGACGATCCTCGTACATGGAGAGGTTGGATCCATTCCCCACTACAGTCATGGCCCCAGTACCTCTGTCGAGTAAGAAACCTCCCCAGCCCCCGAACCAGAATCTCCCCGCGCGATCCTCAAGGAAGTAATAGAGCGGCCCCTGCACCTGCGGCTGGGATGGGGAAGTGTTTAAAAGCGCCGCTCTCAGTGTCAAACCGATTGATTCCCGAGGCTGTGCCGACCCATAGTGTTCCCGACCGGTCTTCGTAGACCGAATACACCCGATCATGATCCAGGGTTCCTGAATCCTTTGGATCGTGACGATAGTGAACGAATTTTCCGGACCTCGGTTCAAAACGGTCCACACCTGCGGTATAAGTTCCGAGCCATACGCTTCCATTGCCATCCCCGGCGATCGCTCGCACGTTGTCAGCAGCCAGGCTGTTTGGGTCCCCCGGATCGTGGCGCCAGGCGCCGAACCTGGTGGCGCGCTCCGAGAGCCGGTTGACTCCTCCCCCTTTAACCCCCACCCACAGATTCCCCTGCCGGTCTTCCGCAAGGGACCAGACTTCGTTCCCGCTGAGACTGTGACTATCCGCCGGGTTGTTCCGGAGAATTCGTGGCGCACCCTGGCTTGAATCGAGTACATGGACTCCATCGACAATTGTTCCCATCCATACCGATCCGCCGGGAGCCGAGAAGACCGACTCGACCGCGGAGGGATCCCGGGTCGTGCCCCAGCCCCGGATGAACCGCTCGGTTGCGCTATCAAAGGGCTTCCGTCCGTCTTGACCCATCCTGAGCGGGGGCTTTCCCGATTTGCCCGAAGCGATTACCGCCCTGGTAGCGTATTGCGCTGTATCCGGAGAATTCCGTACGTAGCGCAAGCCGGCGCCAGTTGCAGGATCAAATTGAATCAAGCCGAAATCGGTTCCGAGCCAGAGTGTGCCCCCGGAATCTGCATGTATGGCCCGGATCCCTCCCGCGCCCTGAAATATGTTCTTGCCGATGTCGTAATCACGGAATGCCGCCGCACCGGGGTCCAGGCGATGCAGCGAAGTCTTGCCGCCAACCCACACAACGCCGTGGCTGTCCTCGGCGCCGGCCCAGATTCCGTTAGGGAGATGGTAGTGGCTAAAGTTGCCCGTATCCGGATCGAGGCGGTTCAGAATACCATCCGCGCTGCCCACCCAGATCCCGCCTCGGCTGTCTTCGAACAGGAACACCACAAAGTCTTCTCCGAGAGAATTCGGATCCTGGGGATCGTGGCGATACTGAGTGATTCGGTATCCGTCGTACCGGTTCAGTCCACCCTGAGTGGCGAACCACATGAAACCATGGCGGTCCTGCAGGATGGCGAAAACCGAATCGTTCGACAGGCCTTCGGCGCTCGTCAGGTGTTCGAACCTCAGTCTGGCTTGAGGATTCCCCGGCGCGCTAACAGCCACACTCAGATCGTCTTTCGGCCACGACCCGTCGCTTGTTGCGGACACGGCGGGATGTCCGGCTTGCCAGCCCCAACGCAAACAGACCCAGCAACGGCAAAGCGGCGAGGCTGGGAAAACGACGCGTCACATCCACCTTTACGTAAGCTTCATATCATGCCCCGAACAGCGGAGCAAGGACAAACGCCGGTCTTCCGTTTATATTCCCACGGAGGTCGCACTGTCGCGCTTTCAGCGCCTGACAGGAAGCATCACTTACCTGGAATTTGCTCGCTTTCTCCGGGCGTTTGCTAACGTGATTGAAACACGTTATGGCTATCCTGACGGAACGGGTCTCATCTCTAATTCTGATAGGGTTGAGGGTTCCGGCAGGGAGTGTAAGCCGGGACGGAAAGGCTAGTGTGGTTCGTTCCAGGCTGCGCGTTGTTTTTGTCCCGCTGGCTGCGTTGGTGGCATTGCTCGTTACCCGCTCGCCGCTCCGCGGGCAGAATGCGGTGGTTTCGGGACTTGTCACCGACACATCCCAGAGCGTCGTTCCGAATGTGACTGTCGAATTAACGAATCGAGAGACCCAGGTTACAGTCACCGACGGTCACAAATGCCGACGGAATCTTCCTTTTTCCGTCGGTACCGCCAGGCGACTACGACGTCAGCGCCAGCATCGCGGGATTCGCCACCACCCGGATCGATTCGGTGACGATGGAAGTCGGACAGGCAAAGACCCTGAATATCACGCTGATGCCAGGCAGTGTGCGCGGAATCGGTGACGGTCACCGACAGGGCTCCTCTCCTCACCATGGACCGCGCCGATCGGGGAACGGTCGTTGAGAACCAGTTCGTCACCAGCCTTCCTTTGCTCACACGCAATCCCCTGCTGCTGGTCACGATAACGGCGGGAGCGATCGGGTCCTCCCCGCCCGGCAGCGCCGTCCCATCGGGTGATAACACGGTGAGCGAGAACAACACCAACTCTTTCCGTATCAATGGAGGCCGCACCCGATCGAACGAAATCCTGATCGACGGCGCCGCCGATACCGGCGCTTACAATAATCAGGCCTCCGCGATCCCGCAAGTTGACGCGGTGCAGGAGTTCAAGATCTACACCAACCCCTACGATGCCGAATTGGGTCACACCGGCGGCGGCATCATCAGCTTCACCATCAAGTCCGGCACCAACGATTTCCACGGCAGCCTGCACGAATTCCTGCAAAACGCCGTTCTGGACGCTAACGGCTTCAACGCCAATAAGGCAGGCACGCCCAGGGGCCAGTTGCAGAAGAACCAGTTCGGTTTCGCCCTGGGCGGGCCCCTTATTATTCCCAGGCTGTACCACGGCAAGAATCGTACTTTCTACTTTTTCGCCTATGAAGGGCTGCGGCAGAACAGCTTCTCGTCCTTCACCGGGACGGTACCCACCACTGCCGAAAAGCAAGGCGACTTCTCGCACACCTTTAACAGCAACGGTGCGCTCCAGGTCATCTACGATCCCACCACCACTCGTCCGGATCCGACAGCGCCCGCCGGGACCACACGCTATATCCGCAGTCCGTTTCCGGACAACAAAATTCCGGCCAACGAGATCAACTCGATCGCCACAAACCTGCTCCAGTACTTTCCCGCTCCCAATCAGAAGGGTATTGGTCTGAGCGATACCAACAACTACTTCAGCCCCGCCCCGAGTACGCTTGACGACGACCGCATCGACGCTCGCATCGATCACACGTTCTCGAGCAGGCACTTCGTATTCGCGCGAGGAGACTACTTTGCCAACCTCAACTCTTCGCCGAATGTCTATGGCAATCCGACGTCGCCCGTCAATACGCCCAATCTGATCCCCGGCTGGGCATTCATGGTCGGTCATACATGGACCATTAGCCCGTCCAGGATACTCGTACAGCACTTCTCAATGGCCGATAGCCAGACCAACCGCATACCGCTGACCCTGGGATTCGACCAGAGTGGCCTCGGCTTTCCGTCCACCGTGACCGAAGGCCAACTCGCTCCATTCTTCCCGCAGGTTTCGATCGGCGGAACTTCCGGCGTGGGCGCGGTGGGAACCATATTCAACGTAGTTATTTCCCGAACTTATGAGTACGCTGCGGCGCTCAACATTCTGAAGGGCGCACATTCTCTTAAGGCCGGTTTCGACTTCCGCTATTACACGATCTATGGATTCAACCCGCAGCCACTGACTATCAATGCTACCGGCAATTTCACAGGCGGACCAAACCCCCAGGCCATCAGCAGCAGCACCGGTTCCGGGATTTCGGATTTGTTGTTGGGAGTCGCCGCCGTCTCCTATAACTTCAATCCGGGAAGCTCAAACAGCCACCCCTACTACGCCGGCTACGTCCAGGATGAATGGCGCCCCACCAGAAAGCTCACTGTGACACTGGGACTGCGATACAACCTCGAACTTGGCAGTATCGAGGAGTCGAACCATTATGTCTATCTCGACACTACGAGTCCCGTCGCCCTTGAGCGTGCCCGGATATAACCTGGTGGGCGGTCTTGCCTTCACGGGAGTGGACGGGCATCCCCGGCGCGCCGAGCAGGCCGACCTGGATAACTGGGATCCCCGCGCCGGTTTCGCCTACCGAATCGCCGAAAGAACGGTGTTGCGCGGGGGCTTCGGAATCTTCCACAACCCTCTGATCTCGCCGGATCGGGACATCACTCAGGGCTTCAGCAGTCGTCACTTCCAACCTCGTAGCACAAGCGGACGGCGTCACCCCGACGTATAATCTTTCCAATCCATTCCCACAGGGTCTGATCGCCCCTACCGGCAGTTCCCTGGGTTTGGCGACGAATCTGGGACTCTCCATAACTGCTCCCGCGCATCACCGTCACACTCCCTATCAGGAGGTCTGGTCGTTCGATGTTCAGCAGCAGTTGCCGTGGTCGATCCTGCTTGACGTCGGCTACTCCGGCAGCCACAGTGTCGCGCTGCCCGCGACGGTCGCTTTGGATCAGCTTTCGCCGTCCCAGTTAGCCCTGGGCACGCAGTTGCTGCAGACCGTGGCGAACCCCTTCTACGGTTACATCACCAGCCCGTCCTCCACACTGAGCCAGAACACTGTTCAATACGCTCAGTTGCTTCGCCCTTACCCGCAATTCACGGGCGTGAATCAGGCGGTGGCGCCAGTCGGCTTCTCCAGCTACAACGCGCTGGAGGTAAAGGTGGAGCGCCGTTTCGCGCAGGGTCTGGCGCTCCTGTTCAACTGGACGCATTCGAAGAGCATGGACAATGTCGGCGACACTTCGGCCATCGGGAACGCCTATTGTTTCTCGTGCGACCGATCCATTTCCTATTTCGACAACCCCAACGTGGTGAACCTGAGCGGGCGTTACGAACTACCGTTCGGTATCGGGAAGAGGATGCTGAATCACGGCGTTGCCGCCGTATTGCTCGGTAATTGGGCGGTGGCCGGCATCTACTCGCATTGGACCGGGTTCCCGGTGGCTGTCTCATCCCCGGATAACTCGAACTCGTTCGATATCGGGCCGTTCCGTCCCAATGCCACGGGCATACCGGCGGCGCTACCTGGCGGACCGCAGATCGCCGATAACGGCCTGTACTTCAACCCGGCGGCGTTCGTGAGGACTCCCCAATTTCAATTTGGCAATGTCAGCCGGTACCTGGGCGACGTGCGGAACCCGCCCTACTTCGGATTCAACGCTTTGATAGAGAAGCAGTGGTCGATCCGCGAAAGATACAAAGTGGATTTCCGCACGGAGCTGTTTAACGCAACCAATTCGGTAAACTTCGCCGGTCCGCAAACCTCGATCACATCGAGTGCGTTCGGAAGGATTTCACTCACTCAGGTGAATGTTCCCCGCGCCATTCAGTTCGGCCTGAGAGTGGGCTTCTAGCGTCACTCCCTCCCGGTCGTGGCTCGGTAAGTGTCTGCAAATATGCGGATGTGTTTCCGAGCAGATTGTGATCTCCTATTTTGTGGCTACTGGCGCTCCGAGTTTGGCGAGTAAGTCGGCGGTGTCTTTGTGGATATCGATGCGCTGGCCGCCGCGGCTGTTGCCGCCGGCGCGGCCCATGGCCGCGTCGATGACGGTCTTGCCCTGGGCGTCCTTTACATTCATATCCGCGCCGTGATCGATGAGGAACTTCACGACGTCGTTCCATCCCCAGAAGGCCGCACCGTGGAGTGCAGTTTGCTGACGGCGTCCGCCTGCTTCGTTTATGTTTCCCCCGGCATCGAGTAAGAGCTTCAGTGAGGCGATCGACCTCTGCTGTACGTCGTCGGTCGTGTACCAGCCTCTTGTGTCGGCATCAACGGAACCGACTCCCGCCGCGGCCATCACCGGGGTGATGCCCTGGATGTTCGGCAGATTCGGAAGCGCGCCGGCTTTGAGGAGCAGGGCGATTGCGGGCGCGTCGGCGGCTTTGGCGGCGCGCAGTAAGGGCGATGTGCCGATGGTCAGCATGGAATCTACGCCGCGGTCGGCTCCTACGGAACGGAAGGGCGGAAGCAGTTTCAGCAGCGGATTGGGGTTCACGCCGGCATTGAGGAGCAGTTCGATCATTTTCAGACTGGTCGTTTGATCGAGCGAAGGACGATCGGGCCGTCCGCCGTGTGGAATCGTATTCTGATCAACCGCCTCGTAGAGTGCGGTGCGGCCCCACCAGTCCCACTTGTTGGGGTTCGCGCCTTTTTCAAGGAGGTACGCGGCAGAGTCGAAGTGGGTATTTGTAACGGCCATGATCAGCGGAGTGATTCCGTCAGGATCGGCCAGGTTCACGTTCGCGTTCGCTTCCGCCAGCATCTTCACGCAGGAGAGGCAGCCTTCGCGCGCGGCGTAAAGCAGGGGAGTCAATCCTCCGGACGGGCGGTGGATCGCGCGAGGTTCACCGGTGACCTGGCGTTCCCAGTGATTGACCATCGAACGCGCGTTCACATCGGCTCCGTGTGCGATCAACTCCTTCATCATTGCGGGCTGGCTCTGGGCTGCCGCTCGCATCAGCGCGGTCTCGTCGCGGAAGTGCTCGATCGCGTTCACGTGCGCGCCGTGTTCGATCAGCAGGCGTGCCGCTTCCACATTGCTGTTGCGCGCCACTACCATCAGGGCCGTTTCGCCATCGGGATTCGGGGAATCGGGATCGGCTCCGGCCTTCAACAACAGGCCGATGACCTGGGCGTTATCGATTGCAGCTGCTTCCGACAGCGGGCTGGAGCCGTAATCGTTTGTGACCTTCGCAGTGGCTCCGGCTTTAAGCAATGCCGAGACCAGCTCGGCGTCACCGCGATGCGCGGCCCACTGGAGGGCGGTTGTGCCGTCGGCCTTGCGAGCATTGACGTCCGTCTTCTGCTGAATCAGCTGAAGGGCGGTTGCGCGGTCGCCCGTCTGGGCCGCGTCGATCAGGGGTGTTTGCGCGAACGCCAGCGGCGCGAGTGCGGCGAGCAGGACAAGTGGAAGAGCACGCATAGGAGGCCTCAGATTTCCATGAACTCGCCGCTGCTGTCGCCGACCTTGTCCTGCGGGATTCCGGCGCGGTCGAGCACGGTAAGCAGCAGGTTAGCGAGCGGCTCGCGGTTGTCGTACTTCAGATGCTGGTCGCCCTTGATCTTTCCATAGCCGCCGACGATCGCGGAGGGCAGCGGATAGTGGTTGTGCATGTTGCTGTTGCTCATGTTGCTGCCGTAGAGCAGGATGGAGTGATCGAGCAGCGTGCCGTCGCCATCCGGCGTGTCGGCAGCTTGGCCAGGAACTTCGCGAAAACGGTGCTGTGATAGGTCTGGATTTTCACCAGCCTTTCCATCTTGGCCTGGTCGTTCTGGTGATGCGACAGCGGATGGAACGCATCGGATACGCCGATGTGGTTGTAGGTCTGACCGCTGACTTCGGCCGCCATCATCATGGAAAAGACACGCGTCATGTTGGCCTGATAGGCCAGGGCAGTCAGATCGAACATCAGATTGAGGTGCTCATCGAGGCGCTCGGGCACTCCGGCGGGCGTGCCGGCAAGTGCAGGGTGGACAGGTCGCGCGCTTCCATCTTCTGAATGCGGCGTTCGATCTCGCGCACGGTTTCGAGATAGTCGCCCAGCATGGCGCGGTCAGACGGACCCAGGTCCCGCTGCAGATCATTCGCTTCCGTCTGCACCAGGTCGAGAATGCTGGAGTACTGGCTGGAGATCGCTTTCCGTTCTTCCGGCGTGTCGCCCTGGCCGAACAGGCGCTGGAAGAGCGTTCGCGGATTTACTTCCATCGGCAGCGGCGTCGAAGGGGTGCTGAAGGAGATGGTGCCCGCGTAACTGCAGCCGAAGTCGCGATCGCAGGTGCCGCCTCCTCCGCGCGATTCGGTTCCGATTTCAAGCGACGGCAACGGCGTGTCCTGGCCGATGTGCTGTGCCGCGATCTGATCGACGGTCACGCCGCCCCACGGGTCGTTGCTGGCGCGCGGGTGAACGCAGCTCAGCCAGGTTCCGGGCATGATGGCGTGTACGGCCGGGCTGATGGCGGGCTTATTCTCCAGTCCGCTGACGATGGTGACGTACTTGCGGTGCGGTTCGAGCGGCTTGATGATCTGCGGGAAGTCGAAGTCTTTGCCGGTAGCGGACGGGGTCCATTTGTCAATTACCGCGCCGTGCGGAAAGTAGATAAAGCCGAGGTGCGGCTTCGGGGCGGCGGCTGTTTGCGCGAGAGCGGTACGCGCGGGAATCATTGCGTCGAGCAGCGGCAGACCGATCGCCGCGCCCATTCCCCGCAGTACGGTTCGGCGGTCCAGATGCTTTTTGGTGATGAACATTCTTCGCTCTCCCTGATTCTCTTCAAACCACTACTTAAGCGAGGCGACCTTCACGCCGGGCGGGTCGCTTTCCACCTTCTTCATCTGGAATGGCGCGCTCTTTACGATTGCCATTACGATCGATGAGAAGCGATATTGATCGGGGGCGGTGGTGGCTACGATCTTGCGAACGAGCGGCATATCCTTCGGCTCCAGCTCGCGGGCAAGCGCATACATCATCAGCTTTTCCGTCATTGTTTCGACGAACTGATGGGGATCTTTCGTCAGCGCCTTGCGCAGATCGGCCGGGCCGTTGACCGGCGTTCCGTCAACGAGCTTTCCGGAGGAATCGATCGGCGTTCGCGCCCAACGGTCCATGGTGCGCCACTCGCCGACCGCATCGAAGTTCTCGAGCGAAAAACCGAGCGGGTCCATGATTCCGTGGCAGGCGTTGCAGGACGGAATCTTGCGGTGCTCCTCCATGCGTTCGCGCACGGTCAGGACCTTTGCGCCTTCCTTTGTTTCGGGGAATGCCGGTACGTTGGGCGGCGGCGCCGTCGGCGGCGTGCCCAGTATCCGTTCCAGAATCCATGAACCGCGCAGCACCGGCGAGGTGCGATTCGGGTAGGCGGTCACCATAAGCACTCCGCCCTTGCCGAGCAAGCCCCAGCGATTCGGATCGGTCAGCGTCACGCGGCGGAACTCGCTGCCTCGAATGTTGGGGATTCCATAGTGAAGGGCGAGGCGCTCGTTGACGAAGGTGTAATTGCCGGACAGCAGGTCGACTACGCTGCGGTCCTCAGTAATGATGCTGCGGATGAACAGTTCCAGTTCGGTGGTGAAGGCCGTTTTCAGGTTGCGGTCGAAGGCTGGGAACTGGACAGGATCCGGATTGATGTCGTCGATGCCTTTGAGGTTGAGCCACTCGAAGGCGAAGTTGTTGACGAGCGACTTCGAACGCGGGTCGGCCAGCATTCGCTTTACCTGATGCTGCAAGACGGCAGGATCGCTTAGCTTCCCGTCGGCCGCAAGGTTGATCAGCTCGTCGTCGGGGTTCTCGCTCCAGAGGAAGAAGGACAGGCGGGATGCGAGTTCCAGATCGCTGATGCGATAGATGGCGCCCGGCTTGAGATTAGCGGGAACCGTTTCAGTGCGATAGAGAAATTTCGGGCTAGCGAGGATTGCCATCAGACCGTTCTGGATTCCGCTCTCGAAGGTCCCGGTCTCGCGGGCTTGTTTGAAGAAGGCCATAGGGGCGGCGAGGTCGCGATCGGTGACGGGCCGACGGTAAGCCTGGCGCGCGATGTTGGAGAAGATGCGATTGGCGCAGGATGGTTCTTCGCTCTTATCCGGAGGATGGCAGATGAAGATTTTTTTGCGGGTGGGCGTGTCGCCGATGCCGGTCACTTTATAAGGTCCGGCGACCTGCAGGCCCCCGATGCGCGCCATGCGGTCGAGACCGGTCCCCGGAACGAAGGACTGGAGAGTGCTGTCGGACTCGGCCATCCCACGTTCGACAAAGGCCACTCCGACTTTGTGCGGGCCGGCCTTCACCGGAATGCTAATTTTTTCGAAGCGCTGGCGCACGTCGGCGACGGCCGGGGCCTGCTTCTGGTCGACGTACTTCTGGTCTTGTTCGCCGCCTACTTCCTTTTCGAAGACCTTGACCCCGTCGATGGTCATAACGACCCTATTGCGATATTCCATGCCGCCATAGCCGCCCGCGGCGAGCCCGCTGATGCTGAAGAGGTATTCGCCGTCCGCGGGAAAGACGTGTTCAGCGAGGAAGCCGCCCCGGGTGCCTAAGGGGAGTCCTTCGACGTAACCGTTCTGGTCCACACCCACGGGAGGACGAAGAGAAGTGGTAAGCGGGGTGGGCGAAGGGCTTCCTATTGCCGTTGTCGTGACCATGCGCGCGGCGGATATGTACTGGTCGAGGAAGGAAGGCGAGACTTTGAGGACGTTCGCGATGTTGTCGAAGCCGTCGCTGATGTCATCGACCGGGAGCAGCGTGGTGGCGTCCACTTTCAGGCCGAGGATTTCGTTGATCGCGTTGGCGTACTCGGTGCGATTGAGCCGGTGCATGGCGACATGTCCAGGATCGGGATTCTTCGCTGCAGCTTCGTCCAGCGAGGTTTCGAGCGATGAGACGAACGCTTTCTTCGCGGCGGGATTGGGCTGGGGAGCTCCGGGAGGCGGCATCAGTCCACCCTGTACTTTGCGCACGGCCTCTTCCCAGATTTTGGCGTCCGGACCGACGTTGGCGATGTCCAGTTTGTCGAACATCACGCCACCGGTTTTGAGGCGCTGGTTGTGGCACGTGACGCAATATTGGTCGAGCAATGCGCGCGGCGGGGAAGTCTGGGCCGTAAGGCATCCGGCGCCGGTGAACATGAGGGCGAAGCTTACAATCGTGCTGCGCATTTATACAATCCCGCCCAATTCACGCACGTGGCCCCAGAGACCAGGATAGGCGTTGGTTATGAATAATTCGGGATCTCCCCACTTTGCGTCGAATTGTTTCGTGGCGCCGGCGGCGAGCATGTCTTTCGCGCCCATGCCTTCCTTCAGCATCTTCACGAGCGTGGTCATTACGGTGGCAAGCATTTCCGACTGGGCTTCGAGATCGGCACGGGTGAGCACCGGACCGTTTCCGGGAATGATGCGGGTATCGGCATTCGCTACTTTCAGCAGGGTCTTCGATGCCTGGGACATACCGCCGATCCACCCGCCGCTTGAGTAATCGAGTATCGGATAGGCGCCGGCCGAGACTACGTCACCCGCCATCAGAATGTTCGGGCCGGGGAAGTAGACGTAGATGTCGCCGTCTGTGTGCGCCTGCGGGAGATAGCCGTATTCGACGGGCTGGTCTCCGAAAGTCATTTTGCGAGTGGTGTTGGTCAGGGCGTAGAAGGTGTCGTTCGGGAGCGCGGATTTGGGCAAAGGCTGATACGTCCGCTTCTGCCATTCGACGATGACGTCGGTGCTTTCCCAGAGTTTCGTGTTTTCGTGGGAGACGATCTTCGTGCCGGTCTTTGCGAGGGCTTCGTTCGATCCGGTGCACTCGCCGTGCCAGTGGGTGTTGAAGAGAACCCGGACTGGCGTTCCTTTCGAGTCATCCGCGACTAGTTTCAGGAGTTCGGGGGAGCGTTCGGCGAGGCCGCCATCGACCATCAGCGATCCGTCCGGGCCCGTGAAGAGGAGGATGTTTGTGCCCGCGCCGGTGATTTCGAGGAAATTGTCGGCAAGCTTTGTGGCCTTGAGTTGGGTGGCGGGCGCACCTTTGGCGAGTCGCGCGAGCGAAAGACCAGCCGCTCCCAAGGCGAGCCGATTCAGGAAGTCGCGACGGCGGGGCGACGGTAGCACGATCGTAATTTTATCTCTTTCTGATGCCGGATGCGTTTGCGGAAAGATTATGATTTGTAAAGCCCCATTTCGCCTCAGGAGTGGATTGCGGTGGCTTCCGTGAGTGCGCTTTTGGTGGGTGCGCGAAATCCGTGGTCCTGTTTTCAATGAGTTCTGGGGTTCGTTCGTTAATATTTGTTTTGCGCGCCTGGGGTTTTCGGCCGACTTCCCTTCCCTTCCGCCCACTTTTGCAAGAACACCGTGGAGCAGCCGTGTATTTTCAATGACTTCTCGGGTTCGTTCGTTAATATTTAGTTTTTCAGCCAATTCCGCTTCCAACTCAGACCACGCCTGGAGTTCCTGCAACCGATCGAAGGCGCGGTCATGCTGTCGAGCGAATCGGCACTCGAGAGGATGGTTCAGGTCGAGAGCGCGGAATGCGAGCGCCGACAGACTGACCGGATCCGCTTCCGTTGGGAGAGATTTCTTTTCCAACTTGGCCATCCAAGTTCGGGAGTGGGATGTTACCAGACGTTTGACCGTGTCGTGCTCGGCGGTGGCCCACGGTTTGAGGTCGCTTTTGTGAGAGTCGATCATCGCGGTCAGTTCGTTTCCGGATGCTGGGTCGAGAACGAAGGCAACGGCGGGCAGGTGGCGAATACTGCTTTGCGACGAGTTGGCTTTAACTTGAGCGATGAGCTACCGCGGAATTTGGCGCCGTTAGCTGTGGAAGCGGCGGCGCGGCATTCGGAGACGATGCGTCTGGCTGTCATACGGCCTTATTGTGCACCTGCCTAGTGGAGGTTGCGGTGCTGCGCAGGGCGGCTGGGTAATGATTTCAGTCATTTGCGGGCGAAATTTCGTTGAAAATTCTTGTCACCGGCTTTCTGGTCTTCCAGACTTTCATGCGTTTCGGAAGGATGGGGGCAAGTGAGGCCTGGATTGCGTCGAGACATTCCTTCATGATCACGACCCTTGCCGTTCAGGCCGGCCGGTTCACCGGTCTGAACGGCGGAAACGCACCTGGTGTATGAACGTGCGGATTCCTGGGTTCTGTATCTGCACGGCATCGCTGAACTCGCATCCTGCTGCGGCGTAGATGCGCATCCAGTCTTTTGCATCGGCCGGCGGAACGCCCTGGCCAGAGGCAATCTGCGCCACATCCTGGAGGAGTGCCAGACGGCACTCCTCCAGCGGACGCGATGATTTCCCCAATTCGCCGTAATAATCGATAAACCACGCCGTTCGCCCTGGCAAAAGGTTTCCCAGTTCGCGCAGCACCGCGACCGCCTCGCCGTTGCCGTTCCCGAAAAGCGCATTCAGGAAACTTCTGCCATGAACGGCGTCGATCGACCGAAGGCTCCGTTGTGAAAGTTTCGATCCGAAGCTCCGCCCATCACCCTTGTAGATCTTAATGCGCGCATCGACCCCCGCCATACGCGACCGTTTGCGCGCCAGCCTGCACATCTCGCCGCTCGTATCGAAACCAATGCCGCGGAATTCGCGATCTTCGGCCGCGAGTTCGATCAGTAATTGCGCCGATCCACATCCCAGATCCAACAGACACTTAAGGCCCGTTTGCGTCGCGATCTCTTTCATTACGCGATCCGCTCCAACTTCGGCAAACGCTCTGCTCAGCGCCCTCTCATCAATCGCGCCATGAACCCCCACGCCACGGGCCCCTGAAAACAGCGTGTCACTCAGTTGCCGCACCGCCGGCCCATATGCTGCGGCAAATTTCTCGATCTGAAAAACAATCTCTGGAATCTTCGGGGCATCAATGCCGTATCGGCCTTGCCTGTCTCGCTTCACTATGTCAGTCGTGCGTGCAAGAAAGTCAAGGAGGGCGGCCAGATGACCCGATTGCAGTTTGAGAGATTGCGCCAGGTGTTCTACTGAGCCTGGCTGGCCAAGCGCGGTCAGCACGCCACAGCGATGCAGCTGGACCAGGACTTCGATCGCGTAATATCCTTGCAGCGCGCCAGTTAGATCGGTCCGAACCGGAATGCTCTGCGCTTCTCCCCTTTTGGGGAACACGCGCAAAACGGGTCGCGTCCGCTCCGCCGCCGAATTGTGTGTTCCTTCCGTTTCCTGGCGGCGCGGGACAGCGCCCTTTGCGCTTCTAAGTGCCATGCCTCGCCGGTTCGAGGACGCCTCGCTCGATGAACCCTTCAACAAAGCCCGCAGGCGGCGCCGGGTAGCCGGTCTCCGCTTGGAAGCTCCCGTCGTCCGGCCAGGTTCTTGGGGTATCGAAATAGCTGAGCAACGCCGTGCTCCCTCTGTTCAGCCGATAGTTGCGAATCAGGTCCGTTTCCGGCTTGGGCAAATGCAGGAGAAAAGTGTATCGCTTTCTCAGCAGCCTCTGCTTCGGGAGCGTCGTCTCCCGCGGTGAGACGTTCCAGTATGCGCGGGCAATCCGGCACTCGGTCGAGTACCGAAGATCGCCGGCTCAACCGATATACGCCTTCTCCGCGTTCCCAGACAGCCGCATCTCGAGCAGGCTCGTTAACGGCCCTGCGGCGCAGTTCGGAGGCCCGCAACATATAGCGGACCAGACCCGGGAGATGGTTCCCGGCGCCGAACCGGCTCTTGAGATAGCTCTCCACCATCACGTCGTCGCAGATCTGCGCGTCGCCCGAAGCCTCGGCCCATTTCTGTATTGAGTCGATCAACTCGCTCAACTCTGGTTGTAATGACGCAACACATACCGAAGAACCGCGAAACCAAGCGCATAAAGCGTTTCGTAAGCCGTGGTGACAAAAATATGGCGGCTTCTCGGCAGGACTGAAGGGAAATAGTGATGATTAACGAATACCTCCGGATACCGCTTGACGATTCCGGCATCCTCGGCCTCAAGCATGGGAAAGTTGAAATCCGAGATGTGTCCGTCGTAAAGAATCTTTCCTCGCTGTGCCTCGATCAACTCCGTGCCGGGCTCCGGTGTCAGCAGATGCAGTTGAACGTTCAGCGGCGCCTCGGTATAGGAGAAACAGGATCCGATCAGATTCAGCGTGGCGTCCTGGTCTTCTTTGGTTTCCTCCGGATAGCCCGTAATCAATGAGACGGTGGCGGACATCCCCAGATGCTGGGTCGTCTTCAGACGTCGAATCGAAGAGGCCAAGGTCCAGATGTTTTTTGGAGATTTTCTGCATCCGCTCGGAACCCGATTCGATTCCGTAGTAGATCGATGAGCATCCCGCGCTACTCATCCGCTCCAGAAGCTCGTCGTCAACGCAGTCCATGCGCGCCGAGCACTTCCACGTGTATCCGCGGCCGTCGACGGCGTCGCAGAACTCGAGAACCTTCTTTTTGCTTACGGTAAAAAGGTCGTGGGTCAGCGCGAAATCGGTGATGCCATATTGCCGGTTTAAATCGTCAAGTTCGTGGACAAGGCGCGCCGATGACTTCAGTCGATACTTGCGACCGAAGAAACTCGCGGTGGAACAGAAAGTACATTGAAAAGGACAGCCTCGCCCCGCATCCACCCGAAGTGTCGTCAGTCCAAGTTCCCTCACCGGATACTGGTGATAGGCCGGAATGGGGAGAGTATCCAGGTCGGCGATTGAGGGCTGTCCCGCGTTCTGCCAGACTGTTCCGGCAACGCGGAATGAGACTCCCGGAACATTCGCAAACTTCCTGCCGCGCAACGATTCCAGGAGAGCCAGGATCGTGAATTCCGCCTCATTGCGAACAATGACGTCGAACTGCGGAAAGTTCCGCAGGATCACCTGATCGAGAACTGTCGCATGAGGCCCCCCCAGCAATACCGGAATGTCCCCGCCCAGGAGTTTGATGTAGCCCGCAGCCCTGGCCGTACAGATAAAGTTGCACCCCAGCGACGTGAAGCCGACCGCGTCCGGCTCAAGCAACAACACTCGCCTCGCGATCTCTTCATAGATTCCCTCTTCGAACTTCAGCCTGCCGAGCGCTACTTCCACTTTCGGATCGAACAGAATCCCCTCGTGCCCAGCGGATTCCAGCACTGCGATCAGCGAAATGAGTCCGAGGTGAGGCTGGAGCACGTACCGGCGCACGCCTTCGGCGTCTTCGAAAAGCAGATTATCGACGAAGACAACTCTCATGCCGCCTTTTCTCCGGCCGGGTTAATCCGAATAAACCCCGCTTCCGCGGCACCCTCGAAAAATTCCCGGAATGCGCTGGGACGAGGCCCCGCAAAAGCGTCGCGGCGAACTCTCTCGATCACGGACCGTACCGAGCGCAAACCGTTTACCTGACCGAGAATGTATACGGTCATGTCGTCTGTGCGGAGGGTGCGTACCTCGCCGGAACGCCCACGCAGATAGGCCAGTGTTGTCCGCGGGCCTTTCGGAGTCTTACCCGCGAATTCTCCGGCCAGAATGTGGGCTGTCAGACGGGTCGGATCGAAGCGGAACGAGAGGATGTGGATTCCTTCGAGCGCCGGTCTCATCCTCTGGAACACGCTCCATGGCACGTTACGAAATTGGTCGTGGACAGGTGTGGCCACCGGCTCTTTCACGGAACGAGTTTGCGATGCCGTCTGCCAGATGGCTCGCTCATGCCGCACAACATCGCCGAGTCCGGGATAATTCCCGGCTGCATAATCCGCGATGAAATCCAGCAACTTCCCGATCCGCTCGCCACGCGAAGCGCGTTGCCATTCCGGCGTTGCCTGGACCGCTCTGTAGCGGGTAAACAGGTCCAGCTCGATCTTGTAATAGATAAGCAGCGACCGCGTCGCGGGAAACCAGTCCCACAAATGGTTATGTTGCACCTTGCCGATGAAACCGGCGAACCGCTGGATCTTTTCGAGATTTTCGCTATCGAACGCCTCTGCGATCCCCGCCTCAGGGGCATACCCGGCCAGAGCCGACTGCCGGTCTGCACGCACTCTCTCAAGGAACGATGGTTCCAGAATCAGGCGCGCCAAAAGGCCTTCGACAGTTCCCGTATTCATCTCCGTGGGCTCATAAACCGGCCGCCGCGCGTGTCGCCTCCAATTGCCGGTGCAGAAACGAGTCCGAGACGCGTGACGACCAGTTGTACTCGAGTGTGATCGCCCGTGGATTGCAGTGCCACATCACCACGCGAAGCAAATCGTACACAGCGGCGGGCGCGGGCTGTGCGTGATCGTCCCACGTCGCATCCAGATCAGCGCTTACTCCTGAAATGTGGACTTCCACGACCTTGTGAAGCGGAAGCCGAGCGATTTCCTCAATAGCATCGAAGCCCATTGTTTGCGAGCTGATATAGAAATGCGCCAGGTCCAGCAGCAAGCCCGCGTCGGTCCTTTCGCTGATGGATCGGATAAAATCCACTTGCGACATCGTGCTGCCGGGCGTCCTGAAATACAGCGGAGAATTTTCAATCAGTAAGCGCACGGGAAAATGCTTCTGGTAAGCGGCAAGACTCTGGCTCACCCGATTCACCACGTCGTCATTCATCGGCGGGCTTACGGTGTATCCGATGTTGTATGGTTCACCCGGCGCATAGCTTTCCGCGCACTTTCCCGCTTCAACCCGGTCGGCCGTAACAAACGCGAGGTGTTCGCCCAACCAGGGGGATGACGTTTCTTTGAGCCAGTGGTCAATCCGCTCAATTGTCTCTGCCGGACAGGGGACCGTGCCGGCGATAGAGAGACTCGCGCAGTGCAGTACGACGGGTATATACTCCCTGACTTCGATGACTCGAGGATCGTGATTCAGCAGTTCGAACGGAACTTCTGTGAAATCCACCGAGTCAGGATATTGTCGGACAAAATTCGGGATTGCCGAACTGTACGCGAGACCCAGCATCGGAGCCGCGCCTGACCGGCTCGGATTCGCGTTCAGCAACCGATTCCTCCCTTAGTCGATCTTCGTTCCGTTGTCGAGGAGCTGCGGGAGTTTTGTCGCCACATGCTCACTGACCGAGAATGTGACCCTCCCGGTCTTCTGGATGCACCGAGCCATCTTTCGCTTCGTGACTGCATCGAGCGAGATCATGATTGCTTCCCCGGTAATCATCAGGCTCGTTCCCGAAACTTTCGTCGTTTTGCCGTCACCCGTCTTTTTTGTAGCCATCGAAGTCCTTTCACGGCCTTAAAATCAAATCTGGGTTGGATTTTACCACCGAAACGGGTCGCATACCAGAGCTTTTTCCCGGCATTTCGCGGCATTTCGGTAATAGATGGCCTGTTCGGTTCGCCTGGAACTCCCCTTTTTTAGCCTCATCAGAGGAATCTGTGAGTGCCTCGTACCTTCGACTCGCGGCTGGAAGCTCAGGCTTGCGCTCCGGCGAACCGCCGTGCCGGATCGACGCCGGGGCTTTTTTATCGACCTGCCCTAAAGTGCGGGACAATCGCGGTAAATGCACAAAGCATTGGCGCCTTTGAGGAACACGCGCAAGTTATGGCCGCCGAATCGCGGCTGGACGGGCGGGTTCCTCCATTATTTGGCGCCGCGTCCGGCGACCCTTGCGCTTCTATGGTGCTCGATCCTGGTAGCGGGCGATCTAGGAACGCTACAGCAGCTCACCGATCAGCAGCGATTCTTCGAACTGCGCCGGGAGCTCGGCCAGCCGGGCTGGAATGCTGCGGAGGTTCTCTTCTATCGAGCTTTAGTCGCCTGCCGGTTTGCGCGTGAAACAGAGGGCATCGGGCTCCTCAAGCAGGCTTTAGCGGCCAGGCCGGCGCCGGAGCTGGCGCGGAGAGCGTATGAGGAAATGGCGTCCGCCTTTGCGCGGATCGACCGCTACGGAGATGCCGCTCAAGCGTGGTACCAGGCTCTTCTGCTGACGCCCGCTCACGACCCGGAGCGTGAGGGCAACGAAAATACGCGCGCCTTGATGGATGCTTTGACCGGGATCCCGCCAGAAAGCGTGGAGTTGGGAGAAGATTCGCCGGTGCAGGCCAGCCGCAACCTGGTCGGTTCGTGGAATGTTCCAGTGGATGTCAACGGCGTAAACAGCCAGTGGATTTTTGATACCGGCGCGAACCATTCGACGCTGACGGAAGCAGAGGCGAAACGGATGGGTCTCTCGCTCCGGGAAACCAGCGTCTACGTGACCGGGTCGACCCGGAAAAGAAATGCGCTTCAACTGGCGGTCGCGAGCGATGTGCGCGTAGGAGCGGCGCACATCCACAATGTGGTCTTTCTGGTCCTTGCCGATGAGGCGCTCCATGTTGAGCCGCTGCATTACCAGATCACGGGGATTCTGGGGTTACCCGCTCTACGTGCGCTGCGGCGAGTAGCGATTTCGAATGCTGGAGTGATGAGGATACAGGCGGGCGAAGAGACACCGGAGGGGGCGCCCAACCTTTTTTTCGATGAGGGATCTCCGATCATGGAAGTGGATCACAGTCGGCATCACCTGCAGATGTTTCTGGACACGGGAGCAAATGCCTCGGTTCTGTATCGTTCTGCGCTCAACGCGATCGGTGGGGAGGAGCGCTTGAAACTCCGGACCACGCGCGAAAAGGTGGG
This sequence comes from Terriglobia bacterium, assembly GCA_963831795.1. Classification (GTDB taxonomy): domain Bacteria; phylum Acidobacteriota; class Terriglobia; order Bryobacterales; family Bryobacteraceae; genus BOG-234. The sequence goes on from CAWHSB010000042.1 coordinate 47,323, forward strand.
CGGGGCGGGCGGGATTGTCACGAGGAAAACGCAACTCGTTCCGGCACTTGAGATTGAGGTGCTCGGACAACGACTTATTTTGAAGAACCTGAGCCTGCTGTCTGAGACGCCGCGGGGCAACGGCCGCTACCGCGACGGAGTCATCGGCATGGACGCCTTGTGGAGCGGATTCCGATTGGATTTTGATGCTATGCGCATGCAAGTTCAATAATCCCGCTTCGGCGTGGCTAAACTCTCCGCCCGGAGCCCGCGTGTTGCCTGCGTGTATGACCGAAAGCAACAGTGTCCGGCCGCCGCCGGAACCGTGTGAAAAGCGACCGTGCACGGTTTCCCCTCCTTATCCGGCATTCACCGGCACTGACGGGCAAGATATTTCTCACCACGGTGCGAACAGTTCTCCGAGTGTGACGCTCTTATCAGGTGTGGGTAGATGACAGAGCCCTGGAACGTAGACGGCCTGGTGGTGGCGCGTGCGATCGCAGGAGACCGCGACGTCCTGGACGGTATCCTTGCTGCACTGGAACGTCCGCTGTACCGATACATTTCGAGGCTGCTGACGCGTGAGGCGGCGGAAGACGCACTGCAAGAGGTGCTATTTCGAATCTGCAAGAAGATTGTCTGGCTACGGGATCCCGAACTTCTCCGTCCCTGGGCATTTCGCATTGCGAGCCGGGAATGTTTCCGGCAGTTGCGCTCAGAAAAACGTCGCGGCGAGGAAATACTGGACCTGGACACTCTGGAAACGGGCGCCAGCGAGAGCATCGCACTGGAATGGGAGCCCCGTCTCCTGGATTGGGTGGACGACCTGCCGCCAGCGAGTCGCGCCGTCATCGTGCTGCACTACCTGGAGGAGATGAGTCTGCATGAAGTCGCGGCCGTACTCGAGATTTTGCCGGGAACGGTGAAGTCCCGGTTGGCCTATGGTCTCGCGCGGTTGCGCAGGCGTACGGCCGGTACGCAAATGAATGCTGGAGGAGGAACTCACACATGAGAGAATTGCCATCGATTAACGCTCGTCGGAACGCTTTGGACCGGTTTGACCGCTACGGTTCTGAACGAACCTTCCAGGTAATGTTTTTCCTGCTATTCGCACTTGAGATGCTCTTTCTCTGGGGATTTGTGCAACTGGCGGATTTTTCCAATCGCGTGCACGTACTCATCTTCTGGTCGGTTGTTTCCACTTATACGCCAATGGTGATTGGCCTGGCGCTACTGTGGAGCCATGTGAGCCGAAGTACGAGGCTCGTGCTGAAGGCCATCGATCTGGCCACGAGAAAGGTCCCGGTAGAAACAGCGCGTCCGTCCGACCCGTTTGGATCCGAGCCAGACCCAAAATCGCGGCTCTGGTTGTGACCCGGACCAGATGGTGATCAACAGCGGGCGGGCCGGATGCCGCCAGACGGTTGAAGCCCGATCTCCATTTCTCGAAAACCGGAGGGAATCGTGCCCTGCGCTCGTGGAATTGGGCTCCCAATCCGTCAGGCGGAGCAGCGCGAACCATCCGATGAACGCACTGGCGTGTCACCATCGGCATGGCTTCGACGGCATCAGGGCGGACGATTGCACTCTACTTTACGGGTCGGCATGCGGGCGAGAATCTGGCCGATGTTCCGACGCGGCGGCAGCGCTGGCTTCGCCCATTCAGATGTGCGACGCGCTGTCGCGCAACACGCCGAAGCTGACTGGTGGCATGGAGATCCTGTAAACCGGCCGGCCGGTAAAACGACGATGTTATGGTCGTTGACGGGCTTAAATCACCGTGTATCGAACGATCGGGCGAGTGCTGACATTCACTTTGACGTCGATCGGGGTTATGAGCTTAGCGGTTTGCGGTCACGGCCGAGACCCGTCGCCGGCAAGGGTAGACGCATTATTTGCGCAGTGGAATAAAGCGGGTTCACCAGGGTGCAGCGTGGCGGTCAGCCGGAACGGGACGGTGTTGTACGAGCACGGCTATGGCATGGCGAACGTCGAATTGGGTGTGCCGATTGCGACCGATACGATTCTTGCCGCCGCGTCGATTTCGAAGCAGTTCACGGCAATGAGCATTCTGCTGCTGGCGCAGCGCGGCCGGTTGTCGATCGACGACGAAGTGACCAGGTATGTCCCCGAATGGATGAATCACGAGAGCCACGTGACTATCCGGCGCCTGCTTACGCACACGAGCGGGCTCCGCGAAGGTTTCCTGCTTCTGGGGTTGGCGCAACAGAACTTCGAAGAGAATGTGAACGAAGCCATGGTTCGAGTGCTCGCCCGCCAAAGGGGCGTGAACTTCGCGCCGGGTGCGGAATGGCAATACAACAACGGCGGGTACAACCTGCTCGGCAGCATCGTCAAGCGGGTCAGCGGCCAGTCGCTTCGCGATTTCGCAGAAGCCCATATCTTCAGGCCGCTCGGGATGAAGAACTCGCAGTTTCGGGACAGTCGCGGGCTCATCATCCCGCACGTCGCATCCGGCTACTCGATCGACGGAACAGGGGTCCATCCGGGTTCCGGGACGGCCGGGGTGGTTGGAAATGACGGTTTGTACACGACGCCGAGGGACCTGCTGCTCTGGGCACAGAACTTCGAGAACGTCCGAGTCGGCACTCCGGAGATTGTGGCTGCAATGCGGAAGCCCGCGGTGCTCACGAGCGGCAAGACTACCAACTACAGATTCGGACTGTTCATCGGAAAGTACCGCGGCCTGCGAACAGTGGAGCATTCCGGAGGGGATAACGGAATCTCGTCGAACCTTGTCTGGTATCCGGATCAGAAACTGGCAATCGCGCTCCTGTGCAACGCAGAAGAGATCAACCCGATCATACTGACGCACAAACTGACAGACCTGTACCTCGGCGACGTCCTGGGAGCGCCTTCCGACGTCAGCCAGGCAGCAGCCAAGGTGACTCTCAAGGAAAGCGAACTGGCGGGAAGGGCCGGGTCTTATCACGTTATTTCGGATCCGGGACTGGCCGACTTGCAGGTTTCCGTTCGTGACGGCAAGCTGATCGGGCATAGCTTTTACGACGACGGTGTGGATTTCGATCTGATTCCAACGGATGCAACACACGTCCGCGCACCGGGCCCAACTAGGTTGGAGTTCGTGCCGGCAGCGTTGGGGCATCGACCGGAGTGGCGCCTGACAGGCGAACTCGGGAGTCTTCGCGGAGTGCTGCAACAGCAGGTGACTTTCAAGCCGACGGCCGCGGATCTGCGCGCATTTGTGGGGGACTATCGGAGCGCGGAAATCCTAGCCTCCTATGACATCGTTCTGAGAGATTCGGACCTGGCGATTCAGGCTCCTGGAGGGGCCGAAGTACGGTTGCGGCCGCTTGGGCAGGACATGTTCGGGTGCGACGGATTCGGCGTGCTGCGGTTCCTGCGAGGAACACGTGGGGATGTTGAGGGATTCTCGATGAATCGATCTAACCTGTGGGGGCTGCGGTTTGATCGTTTTCGGCAGGCGGGATAGCATGGCGCGCAACGGTCGCGACTGCCGTGTGAACCGGGAAGTCGAACCGGCACTGGCGCACCCGCAAAGAATCGGTTTTCCGACGCGTAGCCGGATGTAAAGCAACAACTGACCGCAAACGGAGCGGACCAAGCTGGTCCGCAGACCACTCACAGTCTCGCCTTACCTTGCGCAGCCTCAGCGAAGGGACATGTTTTGTTCTCCCGTTGGCGCAGCGATCCTTCTTTTTCGACGCCAGCGGCTTTTTCAGATGCAGTTCACAGGGAACGATTTCTTCACCGACAAGGATGTGTGACGCGCTGAGGAAGGCGGTAAATGGCTGCGTGAAGGTCGGCGACGCCGAAGTCCTCTCCACATTCGACAACAGCTTCGAATGTCAAGGAATGGCGGGGATACGGCGAATTGCGGGCGCAGACAAGCGACCCGTCCGAGGGAATGCGGCGGAAAGATGTTGTGATGTAACATCGAGTTCGCCTGTTGCGGTTTCGGGGCCAATCGGGCGAGTGCGATGTCTTCGGAAGGATGTGAATGCGGCGGTTTTTCGAATTGTTTCTTCCGCGCCCCACGCCGGGAATGCTTCGCAGCGGACGCTCATACCAGTGCCGTTGCGGACGAGCGGTGTTCTTTGAAAACAGTTCGTGCGCCGCGTGCAATGCGGTGCTGGGCTACGAACCGCTTCTGTCGAAAGTATTTTCCATCGAGCCAATACGCGACGGCAAAGGATGGCGCCTCGCGGGAAATGAGCCGGGCGCCTGTGCCGAGTACCGATGCTGCGCCAACAGGGACACGCCAGCAGCGTGTAACTGGCTGGTCCCGGATGTCGAACGAGTTGAGCTCACGGAGGGGTTGTGCATTGCCTGCCGATTGAATCGCACCATTCCCGACCTGTCGGCGCCTGAGAACTGCGTCTTATGGGGACGAATCGAAACGGCGAAGCGGCGGCTGGTTTCGCTGCTTCTGGCGTTGGAAATACCGCTGGCTTCAAGGGACCAGGATCCGGAGCGGGGTCTGGCGTTCGATTTCCTGCGAAGCCCCGCCAATGGCCCCCGTGTGATAACGGGACACTCCCGCGGGCTCATCACGCTGGATATCGAAGAGGCGCACGCATCGACAAGAGAGCGGATTCGCGAAAATCTGAACGAACCCTATCGCACGGTGTTAGGCCACCTGCGGCACGAAACCGGTCACTACTATTGGGACCGCCTCATTTCAGACACGCCCTGGACCGGCGAGTTTCGACGTCTGTTCGGAGATGAGCGCGCCGACTATGGCGAGGCTCTCAAGCGCCACTACGCGGAAGGGCCGCCGGCGGACTGGCCGACGCGGTTTGTGAGCTCGTATGCAAGCAGCCATCCCTGGGAAGACTGGGCGGAAACCTGGGCGCACTTCCTGCATATGGCCGATACCCTGAGTACCGCCATGAGCTTCGGCATCGATCCGCGGCAACTGGACGTGGAGATCGAGGGGTTTCCTCGCGAGGCTCTCTACCAACCGGACGAGCCCGAGGCGGCGCGTTTCCTGAACTTCTTCAACTCGTGGATCGGACTCACCGCTGTAATGAACGAGATGTCACGAGGCATGGGCTTGCCGGACTTCTATCCCTTCACTGTGCCGCAATCAGTGGTGGCAAAGCTCCACTTCATTTTCGTGGTGAGCAGGGCCGAGCGCGACAGATTGCAGCAGTCGGAGACGGCGAGTGCGCTGAGTTAGTCGGCTTCTTCGCGCCGCGCGCGCTGCAGGACGAGGCGTCCGCCCTACCCAGGCAGCCTATCTGCGGCCAGCCGGGGCTTCGTGGCCGTGCGGGTCATGCATTGCCTGACCGCGAAAAGGTATGCGATTTCGCACGGGAGGGGCGCCGCGCGGGGGTATCGGCCCATGATAGCCCTTGCGGAAGTCGTAGGCGTGATCGACGTGACCGTAAAAGCGATTCGGCCCGTGATACCAGGGGTCCCGCTCCGATGAAAACACCACCTGAAAACCAATCCGGGCCGTAGTAGCCGTCCGGGGCGCAGGCATAAGGTGGCGCCTCGTAATAGCCGTAGGGACAGATCGGCGGGCCGCCGACACCCACCACTACACGCTCTGGCCCGCAGCCGAGCATCATGACGGTCGCGGCAATTATCAAACTGAGGCAGCCTGTGACCTTCATGGAGTTGCCTTCCGACAATCAGGACGGAGCAAAATGTTTGAACGTTTCATACCTGGCTATGTGGCTGGCATTTGTGTTTCCAATCGAGTCTTATATGGGACCGATTCCCGCTTACGAACTGCGCGGCGACAAGATGGTCGGTACCTTTACGGATACTGGCGCCCACCAGGTTTCCGCCGCGAGCCAATCAGGTCTGGAAATACGGTCGACCTGGAGGTCTGCCCCACGAGACTGCCACGTGGCTCATGTATTCTGCATTCATGCAGAGCCGGAAATTGGGAAACAGCGATTTGGAGATTACGCCTCTCGGCGTTGGCGCGTGGGCCATGGGCGGGGGCGGGATGCCCATGGCGTGGGGTCCGCAGGACGATAATGACTCGATCGGCGCTATACACGCGGCTCT
>CAWHSB010000043.1:0-167940 GCA_963831795.1 Terriglobia bacterium
CGAGGGGCGGTTCAACTGCTCTCCCTCGATGCCAGCGACGTGCCCCGCATTCGCGAACTGATGCGGAAATACTCGGACCGCGGCATGGACCTTGCCGGCGCTGCTTTGATAAGGGTTGCGGAGCGGGAAGGTATCCGCCATTTCTTCACGATCGATAGAAAAGACTTTGAGGTTTACCGCCTCCACGGCAAAATTCGACCCGTTCTCATTCCGCGATAGATTCAGCGCAGGAATTCCATGGACGTCGCTTCACTGGGTTCGACTTTCGCAGGTGCTGTTGGGGCGCCTGGTTTGGGCGACGGCGCTGCCGCGGGTTTGTATGAGACCGTTACGCGGCGAGGCTTCTGAGTCCCGCAGGTCAACGTTGCCCCGTCTTTGATTTCGAACTGCTGCGGATCCGGAACCGCGAGGACCACCGTTTTGCCCGCGTCGTCTTTCACGCTCAGCCGGAACTGTTTGCCGACGCAATCGACTCGCACCAGCGCGCCCGTGATTTTGGGAGACTTCGTATCGTCGAACCATTCCACGGTCTTTGCCGAGGCGTCGCGGGCCGAAGGAGCCTGGACATTGGCGCGCGCTTCCAGTTCCGCGATCTCCTGGCGCGCCTTCGCTTTCAGGTCATTGATCTCGCGGGCCTTCGCCTCCTGATCTTTGCGCCGCTCTTCGTCTTCCGCCGCCAGGCGCTGCTGCTCGATCTTGCCGCGCGCGGTCAGATATTGTTCGCGAAGCTCGGGGTCGGGGGCGGCCTGCGCCGCCGCGACCCACGCCCGACCCGCTTCGGCGTACTGCTGCTGATCGAGGCAGAGTTGAGCATATTGCGCCCACCAGTCGTAGTTCCGCGGGGCGAGATTCACGGCCTGCTTCCACTCGGCCGCACGTCGGGCCGGGTCGGTCAGCTTCTGTCCGAAGACCCAGTGCGCCTGGGCGTACTTCGGATCGATCGTGAGCGCCTCTTTGAGGATCTCGATCGCCTGATCCTGATTCTTCAGGCGTTCCGCATACGCGGTGAGAGCGACGAAATTACGCGTGCCCGCTTTGCGCGCCGCCTCGATGTAAGTCCGCGCTCTCAACGGGTCATCCGCTCTCATGGCGAGGACGGCAAGACCCTCGTTCGCTTCGGCAATGTGTTTGCCTGCCTGAAGCAGCTTTTCGTAGATGTCGCGCGATGCGGGCGTGAGAAGATCGGCGCGCATGAGTTCGCCTTCGTCGGAAGTCAGTACGGTGGTGTTGAAGTCGCGGTCCGGATTGAGTGCGCGATTCGGCGCGGACGAGGTGTTGAATACGCCCGCCGCGAAATACTTATCGATCTCGGCCTGGAACTGTGGGCCGTCTTCGCCAAAAGCGTTGCGGCTGGCGCTGTTTTCACTCATTCCCGAGGCTATATTGTGCAGGTAAATGCTGGCCCTGCCGGCGTCGTCAGGCTGGGTGATGATTCGGTGCAGCAGTGCCCATTCGCGCGTTCGCTCGGCGGCTTCCGGGGGTGGCGCGCCCCAGGTCACGCGCACGGCTTGCGACTGCACCGTGCTGAAGAACGTTTCGATCGCTTTTTCCACCGGCACGGGCATTAACGAGAAATTGTTCCCGAGAAGCGTTCTTGTCAATTGCCGAAGCAGGCTTTGGGGGAGTTGACCCTCGGAGGTGGTGCAGGCCATCAGGCGGTCGCGTCCGTTAATGATGCCCGGCGGACATTGGGCGGCCATATCCTGAGCGCTCTTGAAGACGATGATGCGCAGGGCCGGGTCGAGCCGGAGGTCCGGTTGGCCCATCGCCGTCCCGAGCGCAAAGCTGAATTGCTCGAACTGGCTCAGGGCTTGAGTGGCCGACTTGCGGCCGCCATCGCTGATCGCTTCGAAGGATCCGAGACGGGCCTTGATCCACTGTTGTTCCGCGGCGAATACCGATTGGCCGGAGAGAGCAGCCAGTAAGGCGAGTGCTCGGAGCAGGAGGCTTACCACAGGTTGCTGAAAGAACGCGGGCGGCGCTCTGTCGAAGACGCGGTTGGCAGGGTTACCGGCGACAAGATCGCCGGAGCTACCGGCGCTGACATAAAGCTCCGCGCCGAGCGGAACCTCGGCGGCAGGGCCTAAGCCCTGGCCCCACACCGGCAACGTGTCTTCATCCGCTTTGGCGGCCCGCTGCGGGCCATGGAACACTCCCTTCCGGTCGCGGCTCCCAAGCAACTCTCGAGTTGCTTGGCTTTTTGACCCGGCCCTGCCGGGTCCGTCGCTCGGAAGTGTGAGCGCTGAATCCGAAGAGGTCACAGAGCCGCGCGCGTCAGCAAGCGTCAACGAAAGAGCGTTTTTCGGCAGCCTGCCAGGGAAACTTAGAGCTTCATTGACGACGCGATGAATACCAGGACCGGCGACAACATCGCCGGTGCTACCGACGCTTACGTAACGCATGGATGCGTGCTGCCTTTTTTCAATTATCGAACGATTGCGAGGCCGTGGTGGATAATCAAGTTGAGTTATTCCGGACAAATGGTCGAAGACCTCATACGCCGGGCGCGGCGGCGGTTCATCCTTAACGAGACGCTCGGGCAACTGGCGTTCGCAGCGGCGGTCATTGCCGGCGGATTCGCGCTGCTGCTGATCGTCGGCACCCGCTATATGGAGTGGTGGACGCTCGCTCTGTTCGCCGCGATTGGCTTCGGTATTGGCATTCAGCGGGTGTGGCGGCAAACACCGGACTCGTATGCAACCGCGGTGCGGCTCGATCAGAATGCGGGTCTCCGCGATGCGCTCTCAACGGCCCTTTATTTCTCGGAGCACACGGCGCAGTCGGCCGAATTTCAACGGGGTCAGCGTGAGCAGGCAGACGCCGCCGCCGGTACGGTGCATCTGGAGCAGGCGGCGCCATTCGTGTTTCCCCGTTCCGTCTATGCGATGGCGGCGTTGTGTCTGCTCGCGTCCGGCCTGATCGTTCTGCGTTACGGCCTGAGCCATGGGCTCGACCTGCACGCTCCCATTACGCAGTTCCTTCTGGAAGATCAGGCGATCCACGAGGCGAAGAAGAACACCGCCCCCTTCCCGAAGTCGCAGAAGCCGTGGATGGAGGAGGCGCAATCCCTTCTCTCGAAGATGGCCGGAGCACAGACTCCCGATGTCCCCACGCCGGGCGATCCGGACACCCTGGATAAAGCGATTGAGCAGGCCCTGCAGAGTCCCCGCGATCCCGACGGGAAAGGGGAAAAGGGCGCGGGATCGGGCAAGGCCGGAGAGTCGAAAGAAGGCGCGGCCTCCGATCAGCAGAAGACTGGCGATCCCATCGACAACTCCGATCAGGCGAGTTCGGACCAGAACGGGTCGCAATCGTCGGACCCGAAGGGAGAGCAGGGAGCGAAACAGAGTTCCGGAAAGAACGCCAGTGCGGGCAGCAAGCAGGGCCTTCTTTCGCGTTTGAAGGATGCGGTTTCGAACATCTTCTCCAAGTCGGATCAGGATGAGAACGCGCCGCAGCAGGATAATCAGCAATCGGCTAAGAACGATTCGCCGCAGGGCTCAAAGCAGCAGCAAAGTAAGGGCGACCAGCAGAAGGGGAACAGTCAGTCCGACGCGCAGGCCGGTCAGCCTGATGCGAACGGCCAGAACGGCCAGCAATCGCAGGGAAAGATGAGCTCGACCGGGGACAAGCAGCCGGGGCAGGGTGGCAGCGGGATTGGGAGCCAGGACGGTTCGAAAGAGATCCGCGAAGCGGCGCAATTGAAGGCGATGGGCAAGATCAGCGAGATCATCGGCCAGCGCGCAGCGACGGTGTCGGGCGAGACTACGGTTGAGGTTCAGTCGGGGAATCAGAAGCTGCACACCGACTACACGAATACGAAAGCGGCGCACGTGGAGACCGACGGCGATGTGACGCGCGACGAGATTCCAGTAGGCGTGCAGTCGTATGTGCAGCAGTATTTTGCGGAAGTCAGGAAGTCCGAAGGCGCGGCAAAGCAGAAGAAGAGCGGCAAGGGCGGCGAGAATACTGTGCAGTAAGGCCGCCGGTTGCCAGCGGCCCTGATGACAAGCCATTCGTTCCGGGTTTGATCCAGGGCTCGCGGTAGCTGCGCCTTTTGCGGCGCGGAACACCTCACTCTTCGTCACGCTGCCGTCTTTATTGACGATCCCTAAAGCAGCCTCTGCGTCCCCCAAACGTTCTTCTGCTTCTCTTTCCTTCCCGCCCGCCAGCACGCCAGCGCCACCGCAATCACCAGATCGTCGTGCTCCGCGCACCCGTCCGCCCCCAGCCGCACCCGACCCGAACGGCCCCGCACCGACTTCATATCCATCAACTCCTTCACCAGCGGGCCCACCTCCCGCATCTCGCGCGCAATCCGCAGCGCCCCCCGCTCCAGCGGCACCTGCATCGCCGCAATCAAATCCTGCTTCGGCACATTCCATCCCGACGGCGTCTCGTTCTCCCGCTCCCCGCTCGTAATCGTCACCGCACAGATCTCGCACCCGAGCCCCGCCCCGCGCAGCATCTCCACCACCGGCGCGCCCACACCCGTCGCATCCACCACCAGCGCGCATTGCCGCCGCAACTCCCGATGCTCCACCATCCGCCGCATCCGTTCCACCACCCTCGGATAAGGCGTCCCCAGCGGCGCCCGCTCCACATGGCGCAGCAGCAGACTCTCGCCCTCCTTCTCCACCACCGCCACCGCCGACGGATCCTGCCTCTGCCCCAAGTCGAGTCCCAGATAAAACGTCGTCACGGCCGACTCACTTCCAGGTCATGGAGAAGTCCAGCCGCTCGACACCCGAGTCGAGCGCCTCTTCCACCATCTCCCGGCTGAACACGCCCGCGTTCCCATCCACGAACTCGCACAGATACTCCTGCCGGAACCACTGCATCCCCAGATTGGCCCGCTCCTCCTCCAGAAACTCCGCCGGAATCCGCGCGCACTCCGTCGCCGGCACGCTCACCCGATGCCAGCTCGGCCCGCCGAACTCCCACGCCTCCCAGAAGAACCCGCGCTTGCCCTGCGGCGTGCTCATCAGCCACAGATCCCCTCCCCCCACCGCCAGCGACGGCCGCAGTGCCTTATAAACCGCATCCTCCACCCGCGACGCCTCATCCACCAGCAGCAGCGATTATGCGGAGCAGCGATTTATGCGGAGTAAATCATCCGGAATGCTTGCCAGTGGCTACTTCGATGAGATTCTGCTTTCTATAATTGGGGGCGGTTCGGGCGCTACAGCGAATCCAGCCACGCGAGAAGATCGGCATCGCGCTTCCATCTTGGCGGTTTTCCCGGGCGCAGCTTCGGATCGACCTGTTCGAGTGCCTTCCGCTTCGTTTCCAGATTCGCTTGAGCGTAGTGATTGGTCGTATCCAGATGGGCGTGCCCGAGCCAGCTTCGAATCACGGTCACATCGACACCGGCGGCAACCAGGTGGACGGCGGTCGAATGCCTGAATACATGCGGCGTAACATGCTTCCGCGCAAGCGTCGGGACGCTGACCGCTGCTGTTTTGACATACTGGCGCAGCCGAAAGCGGAATCCCGAGGCGGTCAGTGGAGAGCGGTATCGATTCACAAAAATCGGCTCGTCAGGCTGTCGTGGTTGCCGCTTGATCAGCGCCGTCATCAGATCTGCCGTTTCCGGCCAGATAGGCGAGATGCGTTCCTTTCGGCCTTTGCCCATGATCCGAACATGCGCCGGAGATTTGAAATAAACATCCTGCGGCCGCAGATCGAGCGCCTCCTGAATACGGGCTCCCGTGTTATAAAGCAGCGACATCAGCGCGTGGTCACGTTGCCCTTCTACAGTATTCCGGTCCGGCTGCGACAGAATGGCCGCAACTTCAGCCGAATCCAGGTACCGGGTTGCTCGGCGGGTTGTTTTCTTGAAAGGCACGCGAAGCACTTCGGAGCATAGCTCTGCGGCGCGTGGTTCATGCTCCGCGACAAACGAGAAGAAACTTCGAAGCGCTGCGAGTCGGCAGTTACGCGTTGCGACAGTGGCTCGCCGCTCCTGCTCGATATGTTGCAGAAAGGCCAACACCTCAACACTCGTGAGGTGCTCCAGACCAAGAGCGGCCACAGGCTTGTTTCGCCGCCGCGCGACGAATCGCAGGAACAGACGCCACGCATCGCGATATGCCAGCACTGTTCGGTGAGAAGCGTTGCGCTGTTCCACCAGCCACTCATGAAAGAAGGAATGCAGCAGCTTAGGCAGCGCGGGGAGATCGTGTTTCGTCAATGCTTTCCCTGGATGACCTGCAGGACTTCGGATTCAGCGGCTCGGAAACGCTGGTTGGCATGCTGAAGCAGGTCCTGCGTAATAGTGAGATATACCAGCGTGGAATGAATATTGCGATGACCGAGATAGGCTGCCAGATAAGGCAAGCGACTCTGAGGATTGATGCCCTGCTCGTACCACATGGTCATCCGATGGACGACAAAGGTATGGCGAAGATCGTGGATGCGCGGACCTTTTCGACCGGTGGTTTTCCTGAGCCCGGCAACTCGAATCAGCCGCCGGAGATGAGCGCCTGCGGTGACGTAGCTGTATGCGCCCTGCTCATGCCAGAACAGCGGCGCATCCGGATCAACAGGCGCGCCTGCCTTCGAACGGGCCTGAAGGTAATCGCGCAGTGCGGCCATTGCCGTGTCCGATAACGGCAGCCGTCGGGACTTGAAGAACTTCGTGTCGTGGATTTCGATGCAGTCCGCAGTCAGATCAAGATCGCGCAATTTAAGACCGACGAACTCTGCCAGCCGTAATCCTGCACAGTATGCGAGAACCAGCATGGTGTAGAGCGTGAGAGGGCGCAGAGGCGCATGCGGCGCCGGATCCTGGCGCGCTGTTTCAAGAAGACGACCTATTTCTTCGCGCGTGTAAATGTGGGGCCGACGGCGGCTCCTGAGCATTTCCTGCACCACCATCCGGTCGCGTTTTGGCGGCATCACAGCTTCCCCGCGCCGATGGAGTTCTTTGGCGATGGCGCGGCAGACGTCGATGCGCTGTGTTCTGTTGGCTGCAGAACCGGCGTCTGCGATGTATTCCCGAATCAGTTTGTCCAAAGGTTCCCGGTCTGCACCTTGTCGCTGCTGGAGGAACCGGTCGAAGTGAAGGAAACGATTCTCCTGCCGATATCGAAGACCCAGCGTGCGCATCCGGTTCACATGCTCGCGAATGATCGAACCCATGTGACTGCCGTAGCGGGGCAATGGACGAAGCGACTCCAGAATCTGCTTTGGCCGAGGGCCCGCCAAAGCGCGCAGTATAGGCGCCGTCGAACTGCATTCATACTTGCGTCGCAGTTCCGCTATCGGATTGTCCGCTATCGCTCCTTTTTTAACCAGCCAATCGAGGAACCGGCTCACCACGCGGCCGTAGTGAACGGCGAGGGGAAGCGGCAGTGTCTTCAGTTCTTCTTTCAGCCATGCGCGGAAAACCGTCTCATTGCATTGCCGCTTACGAGCGCGGCGGGTCACAAAGCTTTGGAACCGCTGCAGCAGCGATCGATATGCGCGATGGCTCCCGGCGAAGCGGAACAGTTTGAGCTGGTTCACAAACTCGATGGCCAGTGCCCCGTCTTTATCGGGCCAGACCGTCATGCTCCTCCTTTGCGGGCAAGTCGATACTGACGGCGCGAAGATCGTCGGTTGCGAGGCGGAGATAGACTTCGGTGGATTCAGCCGACCGATGGCCCAGCAGATCTCCGATAATTTTCACGGGTACAGTTCCGCGCAGCAAACTGCCGGCTCTCGCGAACCGGAAGGCGTGCGGACCATGCCGTCCCTCAACCTGGATGCCGGCCTCTTTGAGCCGATGCGCGACGACACCGTGCAGGGAGGAGCCTCCGCGAAACGGGCCGAGCGGCGCGCGCGCATGCAGGAAGACCTCGCGCAGTTCAGTCTGTGGTCGTCCGCGGCGCAGATAGTTCAGCAGCGCGTCGCCAACGGCGCGCACCAGCGGCAGAAACAACTCGTTTCCGGTCTTCGTCTGCCGCACATAGAGTTTTTCCGCACGCCAGTCGATATCGTCGAGCCGGAGTTGAGCGACTTCGCCTGCCCGGAGCCCATAGGTTGCAAGCAGCGTCAGAATGGCGTAATCGCGCAACCCGACCGGCGTCTTGTCCCGCTTTGTTATCTCCAGCATCGTCTTTACCTGTTCCTCGGTAAAGGCCCGCGGGATATCTTCGAACTTATACAGCACAGGTCCGGAGACGAGTGGGGACAGATCTCCCGGGACGAATCCGTCTGCGTGCAGATATTTCAGGAAGCTGCGTAAACAGGAGGCCACACCGCTTCGTGTGGTGCGGCGCAGTTTACCCATTCGCCAATCGAAATATCCGTCGATCTCGACAACGCCCACAAGATGAAGCGAACCCCGGTCCGCTTTGTTTCCCAGCCATTGAAGAAACATGCGGGCGGCCTGACCGTTTCTGCGGAGTATGCCCACAGAGAGACCGCGGACATCCGTCAGCCACCGCCTGTAGCCATCGAGTACCTCGCGCTGAAACCGCTCACGGTCGGTGGCCGGCGGTTCCGGCGGCGGCCAGTTCGGGTTCAACATCCGCAACAAACGACGGATCGGACCCTCATACCTTCGCCGCACTCGTGAAGGGTTCCTCGGCAAAGCGGCGCGCCGCTGCCTCGCCTCCAGCTTCATCTGTATGAAGCCATCGATGTGTTGCGGCCCGGCTTCCTCTACCGGAACACTTTGCTGCTCCAGCCAGAGTAAGAACTGACCGGCAGCCGAAACATAGTTCGTTATCACCATGGGCCTGTAGCGATACCGCTCCAGGTGGGTACGGAAGTCCGCAAGCAACGGTCGAGACCTCTCGTCAGGAGGCCATTTGCCCCGCATAAAACGCAGGAAGCCGCACACGGCGCGCCGCGTGATAGTGCGATGGTATTGCGGGCTGATCGAACGATTCGGATTTCGCCTTTTGCAAATAGCCGGCGCCAACCGGAAGTATGTTTCGACATCGGCTGTGTTGACCGTCGCCACGCTAATACCGCGTTGATTCAGATAATCGAGAAACTGCCGGGCATGCCCACGCCAAACGCCGATGTACTTACGTTCCCGCCCTTGTTCGACAAGATGCGACTCAAACCGCTGAAGGTCCGCATCGCCAGGCGACGGCGGCGGCCACTGGCCCTGCGCGTCCTGCAGAAGACGATGAATCGCCGCGGTGTGATTGCACCGCCAGTGCACCAGCCGGCGAGGTGACCCGCCATATCGCTTCCGGTAGCTCCTCAGACGCTGAGCGATGAACGTATCGAGGTCCTGCAGCGACACGCGTTCAAGCGGAATCTGCTGCTGATCGAGGTAGGCCAGAAACTGCCGGGCATGGTACAGGTACAGGCTGATCGTTTCGCCGCTGAGTTGCTCGCGCTCCAGCCTCGCCTTCAAGGCTTCAAGGCGCGAAGCCACAGGCGGCCACGAGCCATGGATCAGACGCAGCAGAATGCGAACAGGGGCTGTGTAGCCACCGCGCCAATCGACATCGTTTACAGGTGCGTGACCATGTCGTCGCCGGTACTGTTGCCGTCGCGCATGGAGGTAAGACTCAACGTGGTCGGGATGGACGGCTTCGAGGTCGATCCCACGTTCGCTTATGTAGTTGAGGAAATCTCGCGCCCTGTTCGTGTATCGCGCAATGACGGGAGGGCTGAGATCTCTTTGCCGCATGTGCTCACGCAATGCGACAAGCGGGTGATCGCTGACGTGCTGTTGGGGAATGCCGGGTCTCCTGAGGGTTCACTTCTGAGATTGCGGAAGCGCGAAACCGGATTCGCATTTATGCGCAGCAAATCGGTTGAAAATGCGCCGCTGGCATGGCGTACAGCGTCTTGCTCATCATAAATCGCTGCTCCGCATAAGATCAGTTATCGAAAGCTTTCGATAACAGCGACACCGCCGAAAACCCGCGCACCGTTCCCTCGCGCCCCGGCAGCCCCACAATCCGCGACCCGTTCGGCAGCGCCAGTGAATTCTCGTTATCCCCGTCCCCCTCCGGCTTGATCCCCAGCCGCCGCAGCATCCCCGCGGCCTTCCGTAAAAACTCCCCGCTCTGCCGGCGGCAAGGACTCGCCACCAGCACCAGCGCATCCCCCCGCGTATAAGCCCGATGAACGGCCTTCGCCGCCGACACAGTCGACTTCCCCCACTGCCGCGAACAATTCAAAATCCCGCGCTTCGACGTCGACAGCAGCACCTCCGCCTGCTTCGCATCCGGTTCAATCCCAAGCCGCCTCCGGATAAAATCGACGCAGTCCTCCGGCGGGCGCACAATCGCCGCACGCGGCCGTCGTACACTCGTCTCTTCATACCAGATAGGCACGATTCTAAATACCACGCAGAACCAAAAATCCAGCCCCGAAAAAGCCGGCAATGGCGCGCGCGAAACCCAAATCGGCGCTGCAAACAAAGGATTTAAAGAAAAACGAAAAAAACAGCCCAACCGTGTGACTGGAATTCCGAACCGCGCGCGCAAGCAAGCGGACTACGAGCGCGCAAGCAAGCGGACTACGAGCGCGGCCGGCCGGGCTCTCTTTCAAAGAAAGCGATTTCCTTCATCGGGTAATGCTTACGATTCCGAGTCCACAACTCGGCGCCATTCGCCGCCGCGCCCGCGGCAATCAAGGCATCAGCCACCTCGACGGTATGACTACGCCGGTACTGATGAAGGTAAACACCAGCCTGATGTCCCACGGCCTCATCGATCGGAGCGCACGTCAGCGCAAGAAAGAGCTTCCGCAGAGCCTCATATTCTTTCGGCCGCGCGCCCGCCCGTAGTTCAGCAACGCTGACAGGCGAGTAAAGCACCGTGTCATCGGAGTTACTCAGTTCCATCCATCTCGCGACAATATCCGCGTTCGCGCCGCGAGAAACTTCAATCAGGATGTCCGAATCGACGATCGGCAGGAATTCGATCCGTCTCACCCATTCGCCGCGACTGGTCACCTTGGCCACAAGTTCGAGATCTGCCACCATTTGCCCGATAGTGATCCGAAGTTGATGGGCATAGATGACACCGGAGAAATCCTCGTTCTCCCTCACCAGACACATTCCCTCGCGCAGCAGATCCGCATCCTGCGAGACAAGAATCCCGCCGAGTTCGGTTGCCCGCTTCAGGAGCTGAAGGTCATCCAATTGAGCCGTGCCGTCTTCCTGAGCGGTAATATACGTCGACGGCACGAAGACGTAACGCTGTCGTGACGGCGCGCGGCACGTGCACATCCATCTACAATGCGATGCTCAAGCGGATAAAGGCAGATGAGGAAGGGACCGCTTCAGATCGATCAACTTCCGCCGAAGCACCGGGTCGGAAGCGTCGGCCGCCAGCCGCTCCGCTTCTTCCAGCTCACGCACAATCGAAGCGTCGAGACCGGCCTGATTTTCGTAATACCACGTCAAAGCCGCATGGATTTGCGCCAGCGACAAATGAGGATGTTGAAAGTGAATTTCCTCCGGACTCCAGCCGTGGGCAAGCTTATCCAGAACGACCTCGGTGACTTTCACCTTCGTTCCGGCGATCCACGCCACACCCTGTCCGTCAATTTCAATCTGAGTAGCGAACACTGCGGTCACGGGTATACTCTCCTCAAGTATAAGCGGCCTTGAGCACCTCCCCGGATTGTTTCACCACTCGCTTTCGGCGCTATCCTGTAATTTGCAACCAACCATTGTTCGCTAACCGGCCCGCGCCTGCCCAGACACGGAGAAGCTGAGGAACCCGTGTGGGGCCAGCGCTTCGGCGCTGCCGCCGAGCTTCCGCTCGGCGCGGAGCTTTACGTCAGCCCGGTAGCGCCGGCGATCTCGTCGCCGGCACTCCTGCCAACCGCCTTTTCAACGGAGCGAACAGTAATGAGCAACCCTTCAGGGAGCGATCAAACAGCGATCTATTCTTCCGATTCTCTGGTCCGCGCACGCGTATGCGCGGCATCCCAGGAACACTACACTCTACGATTCGAAGCGCAAGGGCCGCCGGGTCTGGCGGCCATAACTTGCGCGTTATCTAAAGAAGCGCAAGGGCCGCCGGGTCTGGCGGCCATAACTTGCGCGTTATCTAAGAGAAGCGCAAGGGCCGCCGGGCCTGGCGGCCATAACTTGCGCGTTGCCTGAAGAAACCGGCGCCGAATGCGACGCCGTACCCGCGGGCGCCCTGCGCTGGAACGCCGACCTCCCCGCCGTGGGCGACTGGGTCCGAGCCCGTCGCATCGACGCCACTCTGGCGCTGATCGAAAGTGTCGAACCGCGCACCACCTGCATCTCGCGCCGGCGACCCGGAGGAGGTGGCGAACAGGTATTAGCGGCAAACGTCGATCTGACCCTCATCGTGATGGGCCTCGACGGCGACTACAACCTCCGCCGCCTCGAACGCTACCTCGTCCTGGCCGCCGCATCCGGCGCGGCGACGATGGTGGCCTTGAACAAGCGGGACGTCTGCCCGGAATGGCCGGCGCGCCTCGCCGAAGTACAAGCGCTGACGGCCCACTCGATCGCGCTCTCGGCGCACGAATCCGTAGCGCCCATCGCCGAAGCCGTTCGCGGACGTACCGTAGTGCTGCTCGGCTCCTCAGGCGCAGGCAAGTCGACCATCGCCAACGCGCTTCTCGGCCAGACTCGCCAGACCACCCAACCCGTAAGAGAGTCCGACTCGCGCGGCCGCCACACAACGACCCGCCGCATGCTCATCGACTTTCCCGGCGGCGGCGCCCTGATCGACACGCCGGGCCTGCGTGAACTGGCGCTATGGGCGGGCGAGGACTCGGTCGACGAAGTGTTCGACAACATCACCGCGCTCGCGCGTCAGTGCCGCTTTCACGACTGCGCGCATGCGGGCGAGCCGGGCTGCGCGGTCTCCGCGGCGCTCGAAACCGGCGAACTCGATCCGGCGCGCTTCGCCGCCTGGCAGAAGTTGCGGGCCGAAGCCCGCTACCACGAGCGCTCCGTGGACCAGCGTGCGGCGTCCGAAGAGAAGCGCAAGTGGAAAGTGATCCACAAGGCCATGCGGCATCATCCCAAATACGACCGGTGAGTCGCCGGCGGACCCATCACCGTCGACTTGACAGCCCTCGCCGGCAACACATTGCCAGGACCTGTGTTATATCGAAACAGACGGAGGCGTTTACCTGAAGCCCAGGGTCTACATCGAAACCACGATCCCCAGCTACCTGACGGCGCGCACCAGCCGCGACCTTGTAGTCGCAGCGCATCAGGAATTGACGGCTGAATGGTGGAGCGGGCAACGGCTCCGATTCGACCTGTTCACCTCTCAGCGCGTACTGAATGAGGCAGCGGCTGGTGACGCCCACGCTGCAAGCAGGCGATTAAACCGAATTGCAGGGCATTCCAGTCCTGAAGATCACCGACGAAACGGACGAACTTGTCAGGCGGTTCGTCGCCAGAGGAGTGATCCCGGCCAAAGCGCTGGAGGATGCCTTCACGTCGCCATCGCCACGATCCACGGTATGGACTATCTGTCGACCTGGAACTGCCGTCATATCGTTAACGCGGAAATCATCAGGAAACTGGCGGAAATTGCAAACGGAATGAATTATCCCCTGCCAGTGCTTTGCACCAGATTTGCACCCAGCTTGGCGCAATTGATGGGAGACTGGATACCATGCTTGACCCGATTGTGGAAGAAATCCGAAAAATCCGCGAGGAACACGCAGCGCGTTTCAACTATGACATCGACGCGATTTTCGAAGATTTCAGGAAAAGTGAAAGAGAGTCGGGCCTGCCTCTGGTCACCCTGCAGCCACGCAGGATTTCGGAGACTCGCGAACCAAACGCCGCCCAAGACCGACCGGGCGGCCGAGCTGCCTGACCACCCGTTCATATCGGCCGGAGGTATCGGCGTGCTCAACCATCGCTAAATTCTCTTCGATCTCGCCGTTGATCATTCGCTTCGTCTTGGCGACAAATGTCCATCCTGGTCCTCGTTGTTGGCCTCGACGGCGACTACAATCTCCGGTTGATGCCTGTCCAAGTACTCTGCGCACCTGAGCTTGACGGGCTCGCCCGAGTTGCGCCATTCGCTCACGATGTTACGAGCAGTACTCGCGGCACTAGTAACCGCCCAAAATAGCTCGGCCGCGAGATGTTGAGGCAACGGGTCTTCCACCATAAAACCAAGCAAAGTTCGGAGCTGGTGGGCAAATCCGCTTGGAGGAGGCACACCTTCGAAAAAGCTTTGAACTTCCGCGCCACTCCATGGGGCGTAGCCAGCACTGCTAGAGTGCCTCAGCTCGCTGTATCGTCGCAAACGCTCGAAGAAGAAGTTGAACAGGAGATCGGGTGCTTGTGCCGCAATTTCAGAGAAAAAGAAATTGCAGTCCACCCCGGTGAATCGATTCACTGCGATGAATGCCGCTAGAATCGATTGTATTTGGGCATGGGTTAGGACACTGACGGGAATACCGTCTTCACCAAACGCATCACAGACGGATTCTGCTAACCCCAAATCTCCCGCGACGTCGGTTGTAGCGACGATCGCGGCGGCCGGCTCCTGAAATAATGCGTGCCGCCCTACGCGACCGGCTCCAAAGATCGCGCGATTCCGAACGTTCGGATCCGAATGCCGAGCTAGCGCATCAATGATTGCGAGATCAGCTTGGATTGGCTTTTGGAGGATGGGCGCGGAACAAACGCCGTGCGCCGCGCCCCAAGCGACATCTCCCCGCTGGCTTCTCGCGAACTCGATCCCAACCCGTTCGTACTGTCCCGAGTCCAGACCTCGTATCAAGGGCAAAACGACACGGGCTCCGTTAAAGCCTAGCCTCGGATGTGGATTGCCGAGCAGGGATTCGATCAACGCGACGATGAAGTGCGAATCGGAGCACAGCAATTCGATAAAGCGTAGGGCCGAGTCATTAATCGCAATTTCGTATTCGTCCGACCAGCGGGCCATTCGCCCCAGTTCGGAAATCTGCTCGACGACATCCGGGTGTGTTTCCAAAAAGACCTTCACTGCCAATCTGCGCCACTCTTCGGCCAAGCGGACCTGTTCGTCGAAGTCTATTGGATATATGCGGAACTCGTGATCAGAAGTGCAGAAAGCATCGAATGCCGAGAGCGCCTCAGAGTCAGGAATCGCACGAAGGACGTCCTGAACACGCAGATTAACTGCCTCCGATTGGAGGTCGGGCCGACACAACCTGAGCGCATGCTTCAGTTGTCTCAGAAGCGGAACGGGAGCATCTCGGCGTTCGATACGCCGTTCGAAGATATCGAGAACGACCAACCTCTCGCCGTCCTGCCATCGGCGCTCGGATTCGCCAACTACTCGCCCGACGAGTGGCTGAAAGGGCGCGAGGACATGGGAGAGCGACATCGTCGCAAGCGCGGACTGCCGAGGATCAGCCCGCCCTAGACTCTCTTCGATGATCGCTAAAACCTTTCTCCGGAGCGGCAAGACTACAGCTGCGTTCAATTCAGCGGACCGAATATGAACGACCCACTCGTTGACGTTTTCATGTTTAGCCTCCCTCTTGAGTAGCTGGTCTAGAACGTTCAAAGGCGTGAACGGTTTCGCAAACGCGCCCGGATCGCGCGCTATCTGGCCGACGACTTCCGCCAGCTTCGAAAGAAAATTAATAGGTTTGTGCTCACGGTAGGCAGCGAGTTCCAGAAGGGTACCGCGGGCGTCAGCATGGAACGGGTATACCGCAGGGAAAGCGGGGAGATCTGCAGTGAGTTGAAACAATCGCTTCACGGATTCCTCCGTGTGCGCCTCGTGGTGCGCGAGTGGGGTGAGCAGGTCGGGGAGCATCGCGAGGACATCACGTTGAGTCCGCTCCCTGAATCCATAGGCAAGACCGGGTTTAGCCTCAGCTCCCATGGCGATCCTAACAATCCGAATCGTTTGAAGTGGTTGGAATATAGCCGCCCCCTTAAGTGACCTGAGAAGATCGCAACGTTGAGGGGCGTTCCCGACGCGGAAATCAGTTTCAATAGTTCGCCAGATAGACGTCAAGATCTTGTCCCCGCCCCCTCCCATTCCTAGCCGCCATTCCAGTTCGGCGAGATTACTCAAGAGGCTGGCCAAATCGTAAGAACGAAACGCTTGAAAGACGGCGTCAGCGTAGCCCGTACTATTTCCGTGGATATCGATGCAGGCGCCTTCGAGCAGGTAGTCTGCCAAGGTGTCCGGGGCAATCCTTAAGTTGTTGTCTTGAGCTACCAGGAGGCCGTGATCCTCGAGTCGGCCCAGAGCCTGACTGACTTCGTGCCGGGGGAGGCTAAGGAAAGCCTCAACGGCCACAAGAAAGCTCTCGGATCGCGTCCCCGCAGGACTTAACGCTGACATCAGATGAATTAGTTTCCGCCAGGGAAAACCATTGCAAGGGAGAGCTGTTGTGTATTCGTCAAGGAATCGATCAAAAACGGCGTGCCTGAAGGAGTCTTCGTTAGTAAACGCGCCATTGCTTAGTTTGCCCATTCTGACTAAACGAGCTCCAACGACCGTAACCAGAGGCGTATCAGCAGAAATGCTGACCAGGGAATCGCTCAAGTAGGCTTTCTCCGGTCCGAGTTGCTCTTTAGCGAGGGCGCTGACATCGGCGCGCGCGAGTTTCTCGATTCTCGGAAGTTCGATAATGGCCGTCGCGTCGAAGAATTGCGACAGCACTGAACGGAGCGCCCCGAGTCCACTTGGGCGGCAACTCAGCAGGAGCTTCACCCTACGCGCTGATTCTTGAGAAATATTCTGGATCAGAATGAGAAGCGGCGCTAAGAACGCAAGCCGGTGTGCGTCATCAGCTATTATCAACAGATTCCCAGTCGGGAGCTCTTTGTAGCTCTCCCTGCTCCAGGTTGGTTCGGGCAGCACGAAGCGAACCGAAAACCCACTTATATTGTCTGTCCAAGTGTAGAGCAGCTTTGTTTTGCCGATCCCTCCCCGTCCGGCGATTATCGCGATCGTATGGTTTTGGCTTAGGAGGAAAGAGTGGAGCGATTCAAGTTCCGCGGCACGGCCGACTAGAGTCTGTTTATAGTCAAAGAGCCTTGGCGTGTAAGATGTACCTTCAGATGGCGCGAAGTACTCTCCACGCGTGGCGAACCCTTTGCGTGGATTGTGATCGTCTTGGCTCGACCAGTCATCAGTCGCGAGTGGAGTGTCTCGGACCAATCGAGCGATGGACTTGTAGATCTGGCTTAAGGTCCCTTCCGGTTTTGAAATGCCGATGTGGTCAGCGGCGATCGGGTTTACCCAATCACGAAGTCCGGGGTCCGCGTAGCTGGGACTCACGACCGATGCTAACCGCCAAACACGCTGCGTCTCAGCATAGGCAAC
The DNA here is from genome assembly GCA_963831795.1 of Terriglobia bacterium. Taxonomy (GTDB): domain Bacteria; phylum Acidobacteriota; class Terriglobia; order Bryobacterales; family Bryobacteraceae; genus BOG-234. The sequence goes on from CAWHSB010000043.1 coordinate 17,253, forward strand.
CGTCAGAATTGGTTTTGTCTCGGCGGCTGCGCGAAACCATTCATTTAAATCGCCGAGCGCCGAGTCATCCGCCCGTAGCCCGCGTGCTTCTCGGGAGCTTAACCGCATCCCGTCCAACAGGGTCGCAAGCAAAGAACCAGTGTGAGGCGTCGCGACAAACGCAACCGAACGCGTTCCTTTGTAGAAACGGCTAAATTTTGGATCGCCTTGCGCCTTCCGAAGAAGTTGTTTGACGATTATTCCTCCCAGGCTGTGGCAAATAAATGTAATTGGACGTTGGCCGAGGTCCTCGTTGAGCAAACAGTCCAATATACCTTTCGCCTGATCCTGGTAGGTCATACCCTTGTTCCAGATAGCGCTCGTCACATAGCTTACCCGCCAAACTGCACGGTTGGGGAATTCGTGGGCGAAGCACTCGGGCCAATCAAAACCTGCGTTCTTCCACGTCTTAAACGCATCGCCTCCGAGCCCGTGAACGAATATTATGTCCGCAACGGGTTCAGACCGCGGAGCAGGTCCTCCGGAGGCTCGGATGAGAGTCGCCATGTAGAGTTGTGAGATCAGAACGTAATGACGATTTTATAAGGGGCTCCTCGAGGAGGAGCGACTCCGGTCCCAGCTTACGAAACAACGGCTGACCTAACTTGTTTTCACACCTCCCTCGTTTCCACGAACAGCGGAGTTTCCCCCACCTCCAAAATCCCGTTCACAAATATTTTGTACTAGAAACAAAGGACTTAAGCCCAAAAATGCGCACGAGTCGCGCCGCTGGGTGCAAACTGTCGAATAAGCAGGGAGGAAATCGCCTGCCCAGAGCACCCAACGCCGGCTCAATCCCGGCTGAAGACGGCATTTGTTCCAAAACCGAGCCCAAGAAGCGAAACGAAAAAACGCAGCGACGAAAAAGAGCGAAAAACCGACGAACTAAAAAACAAGAAAACACCCAAATCGCCATGGCCACCGAACTCCAAACCAAAACCAACCGCGAAAACGCCCTGAAATCCACCGGCCCCAAAACCCCGGAGGGAAAACATCGATCCGCCCGCAACGCAACCCGGCACGGCCTCCTGGCGCGCTCGGTCGTCCTCGAAGGCGAAGTCCTCGACCGCTTCACCGCCCTCCTCGACTCCCTCAAAACCCTCTTCGAGCCCCGCAACTGCGTCGAAACCGCCCTGGTCGAAAACATGGCCGTAGCCCGCTGGCGCCAGCTGCGTCTCTGGGGCATGGAGCGCGCCGGCATGGCCGAAGAAATGGAAAAACAGGCCCTCCGCGAAGCCGCTCCCAATAGCGGCAACCCCGCCGGCGCACACGGCATCGCCGCCAACAATCCGGCCAACGCCCACAGCCCATCCACCGCCGGCAACGAACCCAACGCCCCCGCCCACGCCAACCCAAACCCCACCCGGCCGCACGACGCCCCCGCCCGCTCCGCCCTGGCCTTCCGCACCCTCTGCGACAACTCCCGTTCCCTCGACGTCCTCAATCGCTACGAAACCCGTTTCGAACGCCAATACCTCCGCGCGCTCGACCGTCTGGAGAAAATGCGCAAAAACAGCGATTTTTCCAAACGAACCCAATTTCCCGACGGCCCGCTCTCGGAAATCAACCATTTGTCCGAAGAAGGAACATTCTGATCCGCCCCTCCGTTACTCTGAAAAGCGCAAAGAAATCCCGAAACGAACCCACTTATGACCCAACCTCTGGCCATCTCGGTAGCCGGTCTCACGAAGAACTACGGAACCTTCGAAGCCGTGCGCGGCATCGATTTCGAGGTCGCCACAGGTGAAGTCTTCGGCCTTCTCGGACCCAACGGCGCCGGCAAAACCACCACCGTCGAAATCCTCGAAGGCATCCGCCAGCGCACCGCCGGAGACGTCCGCGTCCTCGACTACGATCCCGACAAGCAGAAAAACCAGCTCAAGGACCGCATCGGCGTCTGCCTCCAGGCCACCAATCTCCCCGACAAAATCAAGGTCATCGAAGCCCTCCAGCTCTTCGGCGCCCTCTACAGCCGCATGCTGCAGCCCGACGACCTGCTCAAGCGCCTCCAGCTCGAAGACAAGCGCGAGGCCTTCTACTCCACCCTTTCCGGCGGACAAAAGCAGCGGCTCGCCATCGCCCTCGGCCTCATCAATGACCCGTCCCTGCTCTTTCTCGACGAACCCACCACCGGCCTCGACCCCCAGGTTCGCCTCGAAATCCACGCCCTGCTCAATGAATTGCGAAACGAAAAGCGCACCATCCTCCTCACCACCCACTACATTCAGGAAGCCGAAGCCCTCTGCGACCGCGTGGCCATCGTCGATTCCGGCAAAATCATCGCCATCGGCACGCCCCGCCAGCTGCAGGACCGCAGCGCCAGCCGCTCTACCATCGAGATCCAGTGCGAGCAGACGCTGAACGGCCTCACGATCCCCGACTGGCCCGAAGCAACCCAGACCAACCTGAGCGAAGACGGACACCGCCTGACAGTCTCATCGACCCGCCCCGCCAGAACCTTAGTGGACATAGTGAAATGGGTAGACGCCGAAGGCGTAGAACTACAAGACGTACACTTAGCGCGACCCACCCTGGAAGACGTCTTCATAGAACTAACCGGAAAGAGGCTGCGGGACTAAAGATATTCTATCCCAACCTCTCAATTGTGGGGCAGGGCTTCGGCCCTGCCGCCGGGTTTCCGAACCGCGACCCAGCATCCACCATTCAGAGCCGCGACCGGAAGGGAGCGTTCCAATGAACGCCTACCTCACCCTGATCAAAATCGACATCCGCCTGGCCTTCCGCCAGCGAATCGTAATCTTCTCAAACTACCTGATGCCGCTGCTCTTCTTCTTCGTCTTCGCCCAAACCTTCCGAGCAGCCCAGGGAGGAGCAATCCTCCAGGTAGTAGCAATGGTCATAGTAATAGGCATCCTGGGCAACGGCCTGATCGGAGCCGGCATAAGAGCCGCACAGGAGCGAGAAGCCAACATCCTCCGCCGCTACAAAGTAGCGCCCATCTCACCGCTGCCGTTGCTGGTAGCGTCCACAGTAACGGGCCTCGTCGTCTACCTGCCGTGCGTCCTCGGAATCCTCGCCTTGGCAACCTGGCGCTACGGAATGGCCCCAATCCCGAACCTCGCCTCAATGCTGATCTTCGTAGTCCTCGGAGTAGTCGCCCTGCGCTCGATAGGCCTCCTCGTAGCCTCCGTAGTCAACTCCACCCAGGAAAACGCCATAATCGTCCAGATCATCTACATGGCAATGCTCTTCCTGAGCGGAGCCACCCTCCCCGTACAAATCTTCCCGAACTGGCTCCTCGTAGTAACCCAGTTCATCCCCGCGACATGGCTAATGACCGGCCTCCAGGGCATCATGCTCCGCCACGAAACCCTCCTCCAGAACTGGCAAGCCGCGGGAGCAATGCTCCTGACCGCCGCCGTAGGCCTCCTCCTCTGCGTCAAACTCTTCCGCTGGGAAAAAGAAGAAAAAATGCGACCAGCCGCCAAACTCTGGCTAGTCGCGGTCCTCCTCCCCTTCGTACTCCTCGGAACCTGGCAGGCGCGCACAAAAGAAAACGTAGCCAAGACCCGAGTCCTCTCCCGCGAACTGGCCCGCTCCCGCACCTCGCTCATCCGCAACGCCCGCATCTTCATCGGCGACGGACGAGTCATCGAAAACGGAGCCATCCTGATCAAAGCCGGCAAAATCGCAAACGTCTACGAAGGCTCCATCCCGGACCCCAAGTCCCTTAACGCCGAACCCATCGAAGCCGCCGGCAAAGACCGTCCTCCCCGGACTCATCGACATGCACGTATATGCCGCAGCCGCCGCGCAGCGGAACCTCGCCGCCTACCTCTACAGTGGAGTCACCGCCATCCAGAGCGTAGGCGATGACCCCGATCACGCCCGCGAAATGAAGACCCTCGTAAACGGAGGCGAGAAACCCGGAGCCGAATTCTTCACCGCCGGCCAGGTCCTCGTGGCACACTCCCCGGCCGAAGCGAGACACCAGGTCGACGCCCTCGCGCAGACCGGCGTCACCTCGATCGAAATCCGTAGTGGCTTCGACACCGGCACCCTGAACGCAATCTCGAAGCAGGCCCACGCCGATCGCGTCCCGCTCATAATCCACACCATCACCGCACGAGACGTAATCGACGCGCTGCGAGTGCACGCCGATGGCATCGACCACGGTTCCATGCAAGACCACATCACCGACGACAACTTCGCCGACATGGCAAAGCTCGGCATCACCTATGACCCATCCCTAAGCGCCGCCGAAGCCGCCAAAGGCAACGTGAATCTCCTCAACCGCTCTTTGGTCCAGCAGGTAGTTCTGCCCGCGACGCTAACCGCAGCCCGCAACTCGATCCATACCGACGGCACGGCCAATCTCGACATCGCCCGCGACAACCTGCTACGCGCATATCGAGCCGGCGTCCCCCTGGTAACCGGCAGCGACGCAGGCATCCCGCTCGTATTCCACGGACCCACCGTGCAGCACGAGATGCAGCTCTGGGTCGAAGCCGGAATCCCGCCGCAGGTAGCCCTGCGCGCCGCGACCCTCAATGCCGCGAAGGCCCTCCACGCCGCCACGCGCATCGGCTCCATCGAACCGGGCAAAGACGCCACCCTGCTGATCGTCGATGGCAACCCGCTCCAGGACATCAAAGCCACCGAAGCCATCTCGCTCGTGATGTTCAAAGGAGAAAACGTAGACCGTTCCGACCTGCTTCAGGACTCCCGATCGAGGTAATAATGAACCGCCGGCGTCACGATCAGCGAGAGAACCATCGACGCCAGAATACCGCCGATCACCGCGATCGCCAGCGGCTGCAGCATCTGCGAGCCCGCGCCGATCGCGAGCGACAGCGGAATCATCCCCGCCATCGTCGCCAGCGCGGTCATCAGAATCGGACGCAGCCGGCGTTCCCCGGCCTCGATCATCGCGTCCTTCGCCGACGCCCCCTCGGCTCGGAACCGCTGATCCGCATCCAGCAGCAGAATGCCGTTCTTCGCCACGATGCCGATCACCATGATCAGTCCCATGAACGACGAGATGTTGAACGTGGTCTTCGTGACCAGCAGCGCCAGGAACACGCCGGAGGTCGAGAGCAGCGCCGACGCCAGGATCGCCGCGGGCGCCGCGAAGTTGCCGAACTCGAACAGCAGCACGGTAAACACCAGCACCACCGCCAGCACCAGCACGACGAGCAGGATCTTGAACGATTTCTGCTGTTGCTTGTAGAGCCCGCCATAAACCACGCGAATCGTCGACGGCAGATGCAGGTCGGCCACCGCCTGCTGCACCGTCTCCATACCCTTGCCCAGGCTGACGCCTTCGAACCGGCCGGTCACCGCGACCAGGCGCTGCAGATTCTCGCGCAGGATCTCGGTCTGCCCGGCCTGGTCCTCGAAGTCCGCCAGCGACCCGAGGGTCGCGGTCTTTCCCGTCGAGCTGGTGATCAGCGTGTTCCGGATCGGATCGAGCGACGCGCGCGTACTCTCGGGAAAGCGCACGCGGATCGTGTACGCGCGGTCGTTCACGACCACCGGCGGCGGCGCCGGCTCGCCCTGCAGAATCGCGCTCGCATCCAGTTCGATCTCCTGCGGCGAAAAGCCGGCGCGCGCGGCCACCACCGGATCCACATTCATCACAATCGCCGGTCCGCTGATCGTGTTCTCGATGCCGTTCTTCACGTCCTCCACGGTGTCGATCTTCTTGATCCGGTCCGCGACCTTCGGCGCCCAGTCCTTCAGCAGCTTCGGATCCTGCGAGAACAGCTTGATCTCGATCGGCTCCGGCGAACTGGTCAGGTCGCCGATCATGTCCTGCAGCACCTGCGGAAATTCGACATCGAGTTGCGGATACTCGTCGTTGACCTTGTCGCGAATACTCGCGATCACCTCTTCGATGCCGCGGCTGCGCTTCGCCTTCAGCTTCACCGAGAAATCGCCGGTGTTCGCTTCGGTCACGGCGGCCAGGCCGAGCTGCAGCCCGGTGCGGCGCGACGTGCTCTCCACCTCCGGAGTCTCCTTGAGAATCTTCTCCACCCCCAGCAGCACCTGATTGGTATCGTCCAGCGACGATCCGGCGGGCATCAGGTAGTCGAGAATGAATCCGCCTTCGTCCATCGCGGGCAAAAGGTCGCTGCCGAGAGCGTTGTAGCAGAAGTACGACGCAACCACCAGAAGCGCGCACGCGCCCCCGAGAGCCAAAGGATACGCAAGCGTAAATCGCAAAGCCCGCTCGTACACCCGTGTCAACCGGCTCGCGCCCGCCGGTATGCGTTTTCGCCGGTCTTGCCGCAACAGGTAATGACTGAGCGTCGGCGTCCAGGTCAGGGCCAGCGCCAGCGACGTGAGCAGAGCGGTACCCACCGTGAGCGCCAAGCGCGCGAAAGAAAGTGCCCGTCAACGCCGGTGATCGTGATCAGCGGCAGAAAGACCACAATCGGAGTGATCGTCGATCCCACCAGCGGAACGCGGATCTCGCGCAGCGCGCTGCGAATCGCCTCGCCCGCGACTCTGTCCGGAATCGCGATGCAGCACGATATTCTCGACCACCACGATCGCGTCGTCGATGACCAGCCCGACCGCCGCCGCCAGCCCGCCCAGCGTCATCAGGTTGAAGCTCTGCCCCAGAGCCCACAGAGCGATCAGCGTGATCGCGATGGTCGCCGGAATCACCAGCCCGGCCACCAGCGAACTGCCCCAGTCGCGCAGGAACAGGACCAGAATGATCGCGGCCAGAATCAGGCCGATCAGGATCGCGTCGCGCACGCTGGCGATCGAATCGCGCACCAGCGTGGACTGGTCGTAGAACGTCTGCAGCTTCACGCCCGCGGGCAGAGTCTTGCGAATCTGCGTCAGCTCCTGCTCCACTGCATCGGCCACCGCGACCGTGTTGCTGTCCGGCTGCCGGAAAATATTGAGCAGCACGGCGGGCTTCCCGTTCGCCGTGACGATCGTATACACGGGCATCACCGAAGGCGCAACGCTCGCGACGTCGCCGATCCGGATCGGCACGCCGCCGTTCGTGGTCTTCACCACGATGTTCGCGATCTCCTCCGGCGTGTGCGTCTGGCCGCTGACCAGCGTCAGCGACAGCTCGTGGTTGTTCTCGATCAGCCCCGGCGAATCGATCATGTTGCTCTTCGGCCACCGCGTCCAGAATCCCCGGCACCGTCACCTGCGCCTGCAGCAGCTTCGCCGGGATCCGGCTCGATCTGAAACTCGGGCACCTGCCCGCCCTGCAGCACCACCATCGAAACGCCGATTCACGCGGTTCAGCCGCGGCTTGATCGTGTAGTTCGCCAGTTCCCACAGCTTCGTCTGCGGCATGGTGTCGGACGTCAGGCTGTAGCCCAGAATCGGGAACGCGGCGAACGTCAGCCGATTCGCAGTCAGCTTGGCGGTGGGCGGAAGCGCGGCTGCACCCGCGCCAGCGCCGCGTTCACATACTGCAGCGTCTGGAACATGTCGACGTTCCAGTTGAAGAACAGATTGATCTCCGCCGAACCGCGGCTGGTGGTGGAGCGCACCGTCTCCAGACCCGGCACGCTGTTCATGGCCTCTTCGATCGGCCGCGTCACCGTGACCTGCATCTGGTTGATGGGCGCGACGCCGTTGTCGACGCCGACGACGATGCGGGGAAAGTCGGTGGACGGAAACACCGCGACCGGAATCGTGAAGGCCAGATACACGCCGATCGCGATCAGCGTGAGGATGACGAAGATGACGGGCCGCGAGAAGCGCGCGGTCCAGTGCGCCGGTTCGTTCACTGCTTGTCCTCATCGTGCTGTCATCGTCGTCTTCGTCGCCCGCGCTTGACTTTGACCTTCGCTTTGTCCTCCAGGCCCAGGCCGCCGGAGGTCACCACCTGCTCGCCCTCCTGACGCCGCTCAGGATCTGCACGCGCGCCCCTCGCGCACCCCGACGGTCACCTTGCGCTCGTGCGCGACCGAATTCTTATCCACGATCATCACCTTCTGGCCGCCCTCGTCGGAATTCAGCAGCGCCGCAGCGGGAACCACCAGCGTGTTCTGGATCAGGTCCGCGCGTATCGCCACGCGCACGGTCCCGCCCGGCTTCAGCTTCTCGCCGGGGTTATCCGCTTGCACCCACACCTCGACCGTGGTCGTGTTCGGATCCACCGCGGGACTCACTACCGTGACCTTGCCCGCAAGCTCTCCGTCTGGACCCGTGATCGTCGCCGGACGCCCGACGCGAACGGGAGACGCATCCTTGACCGGAATATTGGCGCGCGCCACAACCTGCGAGATATCGACGATCGAAACGATCGGGGTGCCCGCTTGAGCCATATCCCCGGGATAGACCGGTCGATCGGAAACAACGCCGCTGATCGGGCTGCGAACCTCGGCGTAGGAGACCTGCACCGTTGCGCCGTCGTAGTGCGCTTTCGCCGCGTTCACCTGCGCCTGAGCGCCTTGACCTGCTCGCGCCAGTGACCTGTTGAACCGCCTCGAGATGCCGCTGGGCCGTTTCGAGCTGGCTCTGCGCCTGCACCATCGCGACCTTGGCGTCGTCCACGAGCTTCTGCGCCAGCGCGCCCTGCTTCTGCAGATCGACGCGGTTCTCGTAGAGCTTCTGCGCGGCGTCGAGCGACTGCGCCCGGCCTGAACATCGGCCTGCGCCTTGGTTCGGTCCTCCGGAACCGTCGCGCCGGAAACGGTCTGATACGCGGACTGCGCCTGAGCGAGCTGGCTCTTGCTCTCCTCCGCAGCGGCGCTCAGATCGCGGCTCTCAAGCTCCGCCAGCAACTGGCCCGCGCGCACGTGATCGCCGCGGTTGACCAGCACGCGCTTCACCGGCGCGCTGATCTTCGACGTCACGTTGGCCTGGTTGATCGGATAAAGAACCGCGTCCGCGGTCACGATCACATCGATCGGACCGCGCGTTACATCGTCTACTTCGACCGGCGTCGGTGCTTCCGCATCGGCCGCTTTGTCCGGTGCCTTGCCGCATCCGCCGCAGAACAGCAGGGCCGAGCGCAAATGTCCACTTCCGTCATAATTCAGAGCGTTCCCGTCAGGGTCTGCAGGTTCGCGAGCGCTACGCGATAGCGCGCCAGCCCATCGTCATATGCGTTGCGCGCCTGCGCAACCGTGGTTTGCGCGTCCACCACTTCGAGCGCGACGGCCTCGCCCGCCTGATAGCGCAGCAGCGTCAGGCGCAGACTCTCCGCGGAAAGCTCGACCGAGCTGCGCAGCGAATCGAGTTGCGCCTGTGCCGCCTGGGCTTCGCTGTAGGCGCTCGCGAGATTCGCCTGCAGCGTCCGCTGCGCCAGCGTCAGATCGAGTTGCGCCTGCTGCTGCTTCAACTCCGCCTGCTTCACTTTGCTGTGTGTTGCGCCCCAGTTCCACACCGGAATGTTCAACGTCACCTGGCCCGAGTACCCCAGATTCTGCCGGTTCGACACCTCATAGTTCGGCAGCGTGCTGCGGCCAGAGTCCTGCGCCATCGCGCTGTTCGCCGCGAACTGGTTCGCATCGATTCCGTAGAAAAAGTCGAGTCCCAGCGACGGGAGATAGCCGTATCTCGCCACGCTGACATCGTATTGCGCCGCCTGCACACCGGCCTTCGCCGCTTCGACATCGGGATTAGTGGCGGTCGCCTTCGCCAGCGCCTCCGGCATCGGAGGCAGCAAAGCAGGCTCCTGCAAATCGTCCACGACCGAGAAATCCGAACGGAAGTCGGGAAAGATCAGAACGCCCAGCGCGATCCGCGCCTTCTCCACATTGAGCTCCCCGTCCTGCAGATCGCGCTGCCGCTGCTGCACGGTGATCTGCGCCTTGATCACATCGGCATGCGCCACTTCGCCGCCCTTTTCCAGCTTCTGTGTAATGTCGAGGAATTGCTGAGCGTCGCTGAGACTGGTCTGCGCGTTCACGAGCTTGCGCTGCGCCGCGAGGATCGCGTAGTAATCCTGTACCACGGTCGCTGTCAGGCCGCGTCGGGCGACTTCGATTTTCGCCTTTGCCACCGCCTCTGCGGCCAGCGCGCGGCGGATCTCGCCGTGGCGAAACAACGCAAGAAGCTCCTGGTGAACCACCGCCTGCTCGTTATAGATATGGACCCCGTCATTCGCCACGAACACGCCGGAAGGCGTGCCGTTGCCCTCGGTATAGATGAACTGGTTGAACGCATTCAGCGACGGCAGCGTAGCGGCCTTCGCCTGAACCCGGTCCTCCTTCGCCAGCTGGGCATTCAGATTCGCGCTCTCGATTTGTGTTCCGTATTGCTGCGCACGCTTGAGCGCGTCAGGCAGGGTAATTACGAGAGGAGTTTGTGCCGCTACGCCGAACACGACGCAGAAGAACACCAGGGGACGCAAACATGCCATGCCTGCGTCCAGTGGAGCATTATGACCTGAAAAACTGCTGAAAACGTTACTTCTTCGGTTTGGAAGAGTCCTCAACTGACAGCTCTGATGCCGGGCCGCCGTCGCCCTGCGAGCCACCCGACACAACCCGGCCGTCTGGCAGCGTGACGCGGCGCGCATCGATGAGATGAGACCCGTCTTTGGCAAAATAACCATCGACGATCAGAGTATCGCCGATCTTCACGTCGCCCTTCTTCCAGCCGCGGCGTGTCAGCGCTCCAGGGCCTGCGCCTTCGCAGCCCCAGTTCACGACGTTGCCCTTTTCGTCCTTAACGTCGATGAAGAAGTAAGAGTGCGGATTGCTCCAATCGATCCTGGTGATGGTGCCGACCAGGCGATACGACTTACTCCCGTCGTATTCAGCGGCGAAAGAATGGTGAGCGAACAGCGGGGCAGCGACGGCAAGGCCAAAGATTCCGAGGAATCCGGCGAGTTTCGCTTTCAGCATGGAAAAGCTCCTCACGGGAATCATACTATACTAATCCGGTAGAGTAGGAGACGCATGAGAAACTACGTTGTTCTCGCGTTGCTGATGTCGGCGCCCGTTCTGGCAGCGGACCACCCCGATTTTAACGGCTACTGGATCGGTACCAAAGACACGATCCCCGGCGGCAACATCGCGAAGGACCTGCCCGGCCTGAAGCTGCCCTTCACACCAGCCGGTGAAGCCGCATGGAAGCACAACGTCACCGCGACCATCGACCCGGAAAGCATCTGTATCATAGGTGGCATTCCGAGGCACAACGCCAGCGGCCTGCCGTTCCAGATCGTGCAAAGCCCCCAGTACGTCGCCTTTCTTTACTTCTATTCCTACTATCGTCTGATTCCGACGGACGGCCGTAAACACGATCCCGATCCCGACCCGTCATTCTTCGGCGACGAAGTCGGTCATTGGGAAGGCAATACCCTGGTGGTCGACTCAATCGGGTTCAAAGACACCCAGGTGTGGGCCGATGAGAACGGCGATCCCCACAGCGACGCGCTGCACGTCGTCGAGCGTTGGACGCGGCCCGATCACGACCACATCCACGTCGAGACCCTGATCGACGACCCGAAGTATTACACCCACCCATTCACTTACTCGCGGACCTGGGTACTCGGCAAGCCCGATCAAAAGCTCGAGGAATACTCGTGCTCGGAGAACAACGTCGACCGCGACCATCTCGGCTTCGGGCCCGGTCCGATCCGTCCTGACGGAACCCGCGGTTATCAGGATCCCGCACCTTTGCCGCCGCTACCCGCCCCAGCCAAAAAATAACTACCCGGAAATGGAAGAAAATTCTTCCATGGTCCGTCCCATTCGCCGGTGGCCGATCTGACCGGTCGCGAAGTGAATGCAGATGTCGTCGAATCCTGCCGTCTGGGTGACCGGGACGCCTTTCGTGCGCTCTATCTTCTATACAAGGACCGCGTCTATTCGGTGGCGCTCTATTTCTTTCACGGCGACCTGACAGTAGCAGCCGATGTTACGCAGCAGGTGTTTCTCAAACTCATCACTTCAATCGGCCAATTTCGCGGCGATGCCGGATTCTCTACATGGCTCTACCGGCTGGTCGTCAACGAATGTATGGACGCGGCACGAGGCCGCAAGTCGAAGGTCGTCACGTCGGATCGCGCACGCATGGAAGCGTTCGCCGTGCCGGGTTCACAGGAGGAAGACTATGCGCGCACACAGATGGTGAGTTCGGTGCGCACTGCGATCTCGGCGCTGCCTCCGAAGTTCCGCATTGCGGTCCTATTAAGGTATTTCGATGAGCTTTCGTATGAGGAGATGGCAAACGCCCTGGGCTGTTCGATGGGAACCGTAGCCTCGCGGTTGAGCCGGGGACATAAGATGCTGGCGGAGCTGTTGAAGGCGTGATGTTCACGAGACACATTTCGAAGCAACTGGCGGCTCACCTCGACGGGCAACTCACCGCCGCGGAACTGCGCGAAGCAGAAGAGCACCTCCGGACCTGCCTGCGGTGCAGGGAGGAGTCTGAGCAGGTCGGGTCGGGCATGACGATCATGAAGAGCCTCGAATCCGTCGCGGCACCCGACGAAATCTGGTCTGCCATCGAAGCGGGGTTTCAGCCTGCTTCGAAGCCGCGGCGGTGGCAGTGGGTTGTGGCGCCGACCGTCGTACTGATTCTCGCCGGTATCGTCTGGTGGCACTCCGCCAGCAGTTGGATCGAAACGAGTTCGACCTCTCGCACGACCATAAGTATCGGCAACATCGGAACCGTGGAAGTGGAGCCGAACACCCGGGTGCGAATCGTGAAAGACCAGCCTGACGAACACAGGCTCACGCTGGCACGCGGAGAAATTCGGGCAACGATTTCCGCGCCGCCGAAGCTCTTCTTCGTAGATACGCCTTCCGGAACCGCGGTCGACCTCGGCTGTGCGTACTCTCTGACGACCGAAGAGGACGGATCCGACCTGCTGCGCGTCACCAGAGGGTGGGTGTCGTTTGAATGGAAAGGTTTGGAATCTCTCGTGCCGGCTGGCGCGAGTTGTCGCACTCGGCCGAAGACCGGCCCGGGTATTCCGTACTTCGATGATGCGCCCGACGCCCTGAAGCGAGCGCTCGAAACGAACGGAAATCTCACCATTATCCTCGCCGAATCGCGTAAGCGCGATACGCTGACGCTCTGGCACCTGCTCTCACGTGTGGACGCGGGCGACAGAGCTCGCGTCTTCGACCGAATAACGGCTCTGACGCCCCTCCCTTCCGGAGTCACCCGCGAAAAAGCGCTCCAACTCGACCGCCCAACCCTCGATCACTGGAGGGAAGAACTGGCATGGACCTGGTAAAAAGCGAGAACCGGGAAGAAAAACCGCTCACTTCCGTCTAACGGTTCCGAAAGGAGTTTGCGATGGTTCGATCTGCCGTTGTCGGGTTTCGTTCTCGCGGCGCTGGCGCTTGCGGACGGGTTCACCTTCAACATCGGAAATCCCGTGGCCTCCGGGGATTACCGATCGAAGACTGCCTTGTTCGTATTTCGCACGGAAGGATGCGCCGATCCCGCGAAATCTCAAATCAGGGGCACTGCCGAAGGTCTGATCAAGGGCGTGCGGCAGTCGGTTTCCCTCAATCTGGCAAAGCTGTCCCAGCCGGGCGTCTACAGCGTAAATAAGACCTGGACCGCGGATGGCACATGGGTCGTGAGTCTCAGCGGTACGTGCGGTAACGCAGTTGCCGGCGCGATTATCCCGATCGGCCCCGGTGGCTTTATCCGGGACTCATCGAAATTCCTGCCACATTCGCCGACAAATGCGGAGATCGATGCGTCATTGAGGGCACTGACGCGCACACAAGGAGAAAAGCAATGAAATCCGCAACTCGCTTCTTACCGCTGCTTGTATTCCCGGCTGCGGCGTTACTTATGGCGGCGAACATCGGTTACCAGCCGTCCAACAGTCTGACCGTCCATGAGTGGGGAACCCTCACATCCGTTGCGGGGGCGAACGGCGCTCCGGCCGATTGGTACGCACTCGGTTGCAAGAGTGACCTGCCCACGTTCGTTAACGACTATGGCTACCGCGGCTTCAAGTTTGCACTGCGCGGCACTGTGCGGATGGAGACGCCCGTTCTCTATTTCTACAGCCAGCGTGAGCTGAACGCGAATGTAAAGGTCTCCTTTCCCCAGGGACTCATCACAGAGTGGTATCCAAAGGCTGACTACAAGGTGTTTCACAAAAGCACAGTCGGTGGAGTGGAGGAACAACTGCCGGCGAACCTGAACGACATCGATACGTCCTTAAGGACCCTCACCGGAACCATCGAATGGAGAAATGTCAGGGTTGAGCCCAACACTTCTCCTGCTTTGCCTGTCGACAACGGCGGCAACCGCTACTATGCCGCGCGGGAAACGGACAGCGCTCCGCTCACCATCGGAGATCAGCACGAGAAGTTCCTGTTTTATCGGGGCGTGGGACGCTTTCCCGTTCCTCTCCTGGCGCGCGTGTCGGAAGACGGCCGAGTTGTAGTGGAAAATGAGCGGCCGCGGGCCGGTCCCCGAGGTAATCCTGTTCGAGAATCGCGGAGGGAAGCTGGGCTATCGGCTTGCCGGGTCTTTACAGAGCACGATGACCCTCGCTTCCCCGTCACTCGATGGCTCGCTGCCGGAATTGCGTCGCAACCTGGAGAACGTGCTTGTTCGCGAAGGGACTCTTTCCGAAAGAGGCCCACGCGATGGTCGAGACCTGGCGCGATTCCTGGTTTGAGGAGGGTTCGCGCCTCGATCTATGTCCTTCCCACTTCGTCGGTGGACGCGATTTTGCCGCTGCAGATAGACCCTGCTCCTCTGAAAAGAACCCGCGTGTTCGTCGGCAGGATCGAACTGATCACGCCGGAGACGATCCGGTCAGTGGAGTCGGCGATTGCCGTCGAACGATCTGGCCACGTTTGCCCGTCACGAGCGTTTTCTAGAACCGATCATGGCGCGGATTCACAGTGAGAACCCTGCGAAGGCGCGGGAGACAGAGCGTGTCTTCTGCCAATATGCAGAACTCGGTTGTCGCTGCGACGTGCCGGTAGCTGTTAACGCTGCGAGAACAGAAGCAGACTAATTACCGAAACCGCCAGAGCGGGCGGCATCACGAGCAGACCGAAGCGAAGAAACTGGAAGAACCCGACGTTCTCGCCCTCGCGCCGCAGCGCCGTGAGCCACAGGATTGTGGCGAGCGAGCCGGATACCGCGAGATTCGGCCCGAGATCCACGCCGATTAGCACCGCGTTCCGAATCAACTCAGGGGCTTTCGCGCCGCGAAGCGCGTTACCGGCGATGAGGCCGACGGGCAGGTTGTTCACGAGATTCGACAGACCTGCCACGCCGAAGGCCGATAACAACCCACCCGCAAGAGGGCTTGCACCTTCAGCGCGCTGCAGGAAGCTCCGGCTGAGTTCGAGCGCGCCGGCCTGATCGACTGCCTCAACGAGAACGAACAGGCCAGCAACCAGAGGAAGCACGCTCCACGAGATGTGCTTCAGGACGCTGAGCGGCGCATCGCGATCCTCGAACGCTATAACCGTGGCGACCGCAATCGCCGCCACGAACGTCGGCAATCCCAGATTGAGATCGAAAGCGGAAGCGAGGATGAGCACGACGGCAGTCGCGCCGATACCCCAGGCCGTGTACTTGCCAGGGCGAGACAAATGCGGCCGCTCGACCTCGGTCTCCATGGCCCCATTCATGTATTTGCGGGTTGCGAACCAAAGGACCAGGAAGGTGACTGCAATGGCAAGCAACGAAGGCAACCCGAACGACCTCAACCAGACAAGCAGGGGAGGCATTTTCGAGTCGTAAACTACCAGATTCGCCGGATTCGAAATCGGCAGAACAAAGCTTGCCGCATTTGCGATCAGCGCGCAGATCAGCATGTAAGGCAGGGGCGTGGCGCGCGCTTTCTTTACGGCGGCCAGCACCGCGGGTGTCAGCACGACGGCCGTCGCGTCGTTCGAAAGAAAGATCGTGACCAGCGTTCCGGCGGCATAGACAATGGCGAACAGCCGTTTGCGGGAGCCTCGCGCCAGATGCACTGCCTCCGCGGCGATCCAGTCGAAGAAGCCCTCGCGGCGCCCCAGTTCTGCGAGCACCATCATGCCTGTAAGGAACAGATAGACATCTGTTCCCCGGCCCACCGCCGCGAGCGCGTCCGCGGGAGACAGAACGCGCAGGACAACGAGCAGGATCGCGCCCGAGCACGCCCATACCGCTTCGGCGATCCGCCACGGTCTGATCAGAATAAGCAGGAGCGCAATCGCCGCGATGACCCAGGACACAGACTCCGATGGTAACCGGACGATTACGTTCGGCTATTTCATCAGCGCTTCAGCCTTCTGCAGTTCCTCCTGGCGAGTCGCGACCATTTTGCCCGCCCACTCCTTCATCTCGGGATTGGTCCCATGTGTTGCCTCGTGCTGCAGCAGCGCGATGATCTTCCGCTCGTTCGCAATTTCGTCCTGCAGGAATTCGATGGTCGAACTTATCGCCCTTCGCCACGGCGAGAGTCCGGATAGCGGGAGACTTTCGCGAATCGATACCTTTGGGAATACTTTCGCCGGTTTTGTTCGCGAGTACGTTCAATTGTTCGTAGTCCTTCGTCTCATCGCTGGCAACGGTCTGGCCGAAATCCTTGACCGGCTCTTTCGCCGCGTTGTCGTGCGCCATTTGTCCCAGGTGCGCCTCGGTCATATCGTCGATTGCCACCGTTCTGACAAATTGTTCGTCCTGTTGTTTACTCGTATGGCTGGTCGTTTTGGCCTGCGCCATGCTCGCGCCCGCCAGAAACACCAAAACGCAGAAACCGATCCCCACATTCTTCTGGTTCATCGTCTCTCCCCTTCCGATCCCATAGTCATCGTGAACAGGATCCCGCGCAATCCTGTCGAGACAGTAGAGTCAACGTGCCGCGCGACACGAATTACGCAGCGGCCCGCTGTTACGTGAATGACCGTCAGGCGTCTCAATAAATGGAAGGCAGAAAGACAATGAGACGACTTACTCAACTCTCTCTTTGCGCCGCGTTCTTCGGTTCACTGTTCATGATGTCCGCGGCCACGAATGAGAGCGCGCGCGCCGCCTGGCCGGCGGAGAATCTCTCGGGCACGATCATGATGGTCGACCCCAACCTCAACCTCGTGGTTGTCCAGGGTCCGGACAAGGTTCCGTTCGATATGCACGTCGATCGTTCAACCCGTATCCGGATGGGCGACAAAACGCTGACGGTCCAGGACCTTACTCAGGATAAGAACGATTCCGTTTCGGTGAGATTCGTACCAACGGCTTCGGGCGACATCGCCCGCACGATCCAGATCGCGGGCTAGAGGGCGAAAGCCTGGATGAGCGGTCCCCGCAACCGTCAGTTTCAGGACCCTCATTTTATCCAAACTTTCGTTGGGCGGGAGGCGTCTCAAAGAAAGAGACCGATGCATTCAACCCCGCTGAGAGCTGTCCTGACCCTCTTCTTGTCGCTGCAATGCGTTGATGCAATGGCGCCTCTGATGTGCCCGGGCGGCGCTCCGCTGGGTCGTTTTGCGCTGGAGGTGGCTCCACGGAATAGTGGCGCCGCACTGGATATCTCAACGGTGAATCAGCTTGAGGCCGGCGACACAATTTCATATTGGCCCATCGACATCATGGCGCCGGCGAAAAAAAAGGTTCGTGTCGCCCTCCTGCTGGTTCCGTCGGATGGGTCCAAAATTCTCGTGTTCGATCCGAAGTCCGCGGCGGAACCGGCATCGTGGACCGTGCCGTTCCAGACCCAGCTCGTGAGCCTGGTCTGGGGTCCGCAGGGCCTCAACAAGGCTAAAGTCGCAAGTCTCGTTGCGAAGAACAACGAGTTGATCGGCCAGCTGGCCGACTATGCCACAAAGACGGAAGAGACTCAGGCGCTGATCCAGGCGATCACGCAACAGCAGACCCTTGATACGGGGCAGAACGTGGATACCGCGGTGGCGGCCTTTGCCCAACAGTATCCCTCCGCCCGAATCGATCCCACTCAATCCACCAGTGCACAATTGGGAACCCTCCTTCGCGGGGTAAATCCGTCGCTTTCGGCGTACGATCCGCTGGCGCAGAATCCCCAGCAGCAGGCGGCTCAGACGGCTGGCCTCGCCGCCGCGGTGGCTGGTCTGTTTTTCGGAAACGGAGTGGGACTTGCGGCCACGGGCGGCGCAGTCCTTGTTAACCTGCACAGTGTTCTTTTCCCGAACATGCAGTTTCTCTCGGCGCTCGCGCAAAGCGGCGCGTCCGCACCGGTTTCGGAGGACGACGAACATGATGTGACCGGTCTTTGCGGCAGTAAAGCGGCTACACCGCCGCGCACCGAGCTTGCTTACCTCTGGGCGCTGCGCATACCGGACGCGCCCGCGCCGGAAATCTCACTGCATACAACCGAACATCTGCCGATTGGCGTGAAGTCGAGCATCCCGCTCGATGTGAAAGGGGGCGCAAAGGGGAATGGCTGGAAACTGGCGGCGCGAGTGCAGGACTGGAAACTGGTGTCGTCGGACAACGCGATTTCCGTTCCCGTGCCTGCGAAGGTGAACACGACCGCGAAGACCATCGAACTCGACCTGACAAGCGGCAAACTCAAACCGGGCCAATGGAAGCTGGCGGCGAACTGGGACTGGAGCCCCATCACGATTTCGGGAGATCTCGTCTTGCACGCATTCCCCAGCTTCAGCTCGGCGCACCTGACGCCAAGCTCGCAGGACAAGCTTTCAGCCGGTGGGGGAACGGTGGATCTGGAGCTTACCGGCGATAACTTCGAGTTCGTCAAAAAGATCGAATTTAAAAAACAGGGAGATCCTTTCGCCCAACCCGAGGCAGTGCCGTTTCGCCTGCCGCAGGACCCGCCCAAAGGTCCCGAGAATTCGGTCAAAATACGCCTGGATGCGAAGCCGCTCGCGACGGGGAATTACCTGTTTCTGATCGCGCAGGCGGACGGAAAAGAGCATGAGGCGCCTTTCAAAGTGCTTCCGCCCGCGCCGACCGTGTCCGGAACGCCAATCGTGCTGAATACTGGAACGGAACCGCAACCGCTGGTACTCCATGGTACGGGCCTCGATCGAGTGGAAGAGGTTTCCGCCGACCACGCTCGGATTACGCTCGGGGAGGGAAGCGGCGATGAACGGAGGGCCACAGTCACACTTGATTCCGGAGTGAAAACAGGCGAGCTTCTGACGTTGCACTTAAAGGTCAGGGATTTCGAAGAGCCCGTGACGGTGGATGGCGCGTTGGTCGTGGCGGGCCCGCGTCCCGCAATCACATCTGCGCGCGAATCGCCTCAGGATAGTTTCGGAATCGCGCTGAATCCTGGCGAGATGGCGACAGGTTCGATGGTCAGCTTCGAAATCAGTGTGGCGAATGCACCGGCGGTCTCCGGCGTTGCGCTGTCGTGTGAGAACGCTCCGGAAGGCAGTCCGGCTCTCAAGATAAGCATGGGCGACGCGAAGGACGACAGGAAGTTGGTTCAGGAATCGCCGGATGCGTTGTTTCTTTCCTTCCGTCCGGAGGAAGCGGGACGGCCGGGATGTGTGGTTCAGGCGGCTCTGCTGACGCCGCGGGATGGGCCGTCCGAGAAGCGCAAGCTGGGTTCCATCGTCCTGCTCCCGAAGATCGAGTCGTTCCAGCTCACCAGCGACAAGGCCGGGGACGCTTCCTACTACGCGGTGATCGAAGGCCGCAATCTGGAAACGATCGCGAAGGTCGGCTGGGACGCGCAGACCGGCGCGAATGTCGAGGCAATTCCAGCGCCGATTTCGGGAGCGGGGAACAAGGAGAGCCTGCGGGTGGCAATGCCGTGGCCGGCGCCCTCGCCCCACGCGCCGCTCTATGTATGGCTGCGCGGCGAGGATCGCGGAAGATTGACCACTGCGCAGTATTGATTGTCCTCGGACGAGCATTTTGAAACGGCTTTCACGAGAGTCCGTCGTCTCAACGGCAAGGGCTAAATCGCTACAATTGGTTCGGGTAAGGCGAAAGCGTGATTGTGAGGTCGCGTCATGAACCGTGAGGAAATCATCACCCGCCTGCGGGAAAGCGAGGCGAACTTGCGCGCGCGCGGAGTGGCGCATGCAGCGTTGTTCGGCTCGCGGGCGCGCGGGGATGAGGTGCCCGAGAGCGATACCGATATCATGATCGAATTCGACCCGGCGGCGAGAATCACGGTTTTCGACTATGCCGGCCTTAAAGAATACATCGCCGGGTTGTTCGACGGACGCGTTGACGTGGTGAACCGGGATGCATTGAAGCCTTATATAAAACCGACGGCGAATGTTGACGCGATCTATGCCTTCTGACTCAGAGAGGGCGGCGTTACGCGACATCCAGCATCACATTAATCTCGCAACCGGGTTCGTCGCGGGACTGTCTTTTGATACCTTCCGGCGACGATACCCGAACCCTCTATGCTGTGACGCGCTGTCTCGAAATTATTTCCGAAGCGTCTCGCCGCATTCCCACCGAGTTGAAGAAGCGATACCCGTCAATCGCATGGAAAGACATCGCGGGTGCGGGCAATATCTACCGGCATGATTATGAAGATGTGGCTGCGAAGCTCGTCTGGGACACGGTTCAACTCGCCCTGTCGCCATTACGGGATGTGGTGGAGCACGAACTCGCGGCTCTCGAATAAGAGCAGATCGGGAGATCGTACTCAATCTGACGCTTGCTCAAACCTCCGCTGGGTAGGTAGCGCGCAAGCTCCTCATCCTGCGTAACGCATTGACGGAAACCGCCGCCGCCCGGCCAACGCGGGTGGCAAAACGGTTCAACCCGGTTTGCGTGCTGCCGACGTGTTCCGGGCGTACTCCCATCCCAATCACCCTGCCGAGAACATGCGGCAACCCCGCTATACGCGTGACTGCCTTGAGTTGCCATGGCGCTTTGATTGGCCCGGGGTGCTGGAAAACGTATTCGAATCCTTTGTGAGCGTTGACCTGGATGAATTGAGTGACGCGGGTCGGGAACTCACGGCGTTCCTGGACGCGGGCCAGAATTGCCTCGCTCACGCAACGTTCCCGCAGCGGAGCAGACAGAATATTAGCCGTGGCAATCGCGTCCTGAATCGCCAGGTTGATGCCGACCCCTCCCGCGGGAGACATCGCATGCGCCGCGTCCCCGATGCACAGGAGACCCGGCGCGTACCATTGCCGCAGACGGTTGATTTGTACCGTCAACAATTTAATCTGCGCCCAATCGCGCAGTTCCTCGACGCGATCACCCAGCCAGGGAGCGATTTGCCGCACCGTTTTGCGAAAAGCCTCCATGCCTTCACGTTTTATCTGGTCAAAGGAGCCCTTGCGAACAATCAGCCCGGATTGAAAATAATCCTCGCGGTTGATCAGAATCAGAGCCTTACCGTAATTCACGTTCCCGAACAACTCGTCCGGCTCGTTGCCTGAGCGGCTGATCCGGAACCAGAGGACGTCAATCGGTACTCCGGACTCGATCACATCCAGGCGTGCGGCGTTACGCGTCGCGGCTTGCCGGCCGTCGCAACCCACCACAAGATCTGCGCGAACCTGTAAACTCCCGGACGGGGTGCGCACCTCGACTCCCGTGACGCGCCCGCCGTTGTGAATCAAGCCCACCACTTCGTGCTGCATCCGAAGGTCGAACGTCCGAAAGCTTCGAGCCTTCTCAGCGACGAAGTTCAGGAAATCCCATTGCGGCATCAGCGCGACGAACTTGCAATGCGCCGGAACGCGGCTGAAATTCGCAGCCGTGAACTTGAAACCGCCGACCCTGCCTCTGACTGCGGTCAGTTCCTGATGAGGCAGCTTCAGGAAATCTTCCAGAAGGCCAAGTTCCCGCATCACCTCGAGCGTCGAAGGATGCACCGTATCGCCGCGGAAATCGCGGAAGAAGTCTTTGTGTTTTTCGAGAACGGTAACCGCGACGCCCGCGCGCGCCAGCAGGTACCCGAGAACCATCCCGGCCGGCCCGCCGCCTGCAATGCAGCACGTTGTTTCGAGAGTTTCAATCGGCATCGGCAGCTTCAGTTTGATATATACTGGCTGGCCAGTAAAGCGACCGATGTGGAGACGCGAACAATCCGCAGCCGCCAACAGGCGCGAAGCCCTTATGGTTCTGACTGCCGGATTGTCGGGATTCGTACGCGCGGCCGCGGCATCGGATCCGGCGTTCCGCTTCACCGCGCTCGATCATGTGGAGATATCCGTCCCGGATTCCGCGAAATCAGCGGCGTTCTATTCCGCGATTTTCGGCGGTTCGGTGTGGAAGAACAATCAGACTGAGCGGCGGTACGTGATGCTCGGGTCTTGTTACATCGCGATCGAGCGGGGGCGCCAGCCCATGGGCGTCGATCATTTTTCGGTTGGAATCGATGCGTTCGACATCAATGCGCTGCACGCTTATTTGAAGCAGCAGGGCGTCGCTTACCGCGACTATCCCAGCGGACGCGACCTGAACGTCACCGATCCGAACGGAATTCACGTTCAGTTGTCCGCTGATAACACCTGGAGCCAGTTGAAAGGCGCCACGGCTTCTCCCGTTCCCGGCACGGACCACGGAGAAGCAATTTTCCACCCGTTGGGCCTCGATCACATTCTGCTGAACGTGCCGGATCCGGAGGCGTCCGCAGCGTTCTACTCGAAGATTTTCGGCCCGGTCACCCAGCGGAATAATGGCCGCATCTGGTTTCAGACCGGGAGATCGCGGGTCGGCCTGCTCAAGACGCCCGAAGGTCAGAAGGCCGGGGTAAATCACTTCTGCGTCTCCGCGGCGCCGTTTGATTATGCCGCCGTTACGAGGAAACTTGAGGGGGCGAATGTGAAGGTAGAGAAGCCCGAACTGGCCGGCGCGCCCGAATTTCGCGATCCTGGCGGTTTGCTGATTCAGGTCATCGCAGCTCGATAACGGCAGTGCGATATATCAGTTTGCGCGGCGAGCCGTCTGGTTTACTTGAAAGAGTAAACAAATTAACGGCGGAGGCTGGGAAGTTGCAATGAATACCGAGACATTATTATCGCCTGTTGAACCACTTGACGCGCCATTCGGGCGGGAGGGTCTGGAAGACGTCGGGTACATGACCTGCATGACCCTGGTGCTTCTCGGAAACTATGCGCAGACCGGCCATTTCGGCGGTCCGCTGGCCTATACGCCGTTCAACGTGGCAGCCCATCTGGCCGGACCGGAGCTCGGCGGTTTGCGTTACGATTACCGCCGTCCCAAACATCCCTTCGGCGACAAGTTCATGCTGGCCGGCGGCCATAATGTTCCCACCGGCTACGCCCTCTGGATGATCATGGGCCAGGCCATGGAACGCAAGTACAAGCTCACCGGCGACAAGCGCTATTACGTCGATCCGCACGTCGCCATTCTGCCGATCGACGCTCTGGGATTCCGCCGCGGCGCCGGCGCGCTGAAGACCCTGCTCTCGGACCAGGGACTCGCCGATCATCCGCTATTCGCGCAGGCGAAACTGCGCGGGATCAAGGCGCTTGCAGGACATGCGGAGACGGTGGACGTCACGAACGACGTCAACGGCGGACCCTCGGGCGTCGGCATCGCGACGGCCGCAGGCAAGGCCGCGTTCTGGGATGTGGTCGGCGCGCCGAGTTCTCCGAAAGTCATCGCGCTCGAAGGCGAGTTCGCGATGACCGAAGGCCACGCGCAGGAACTGAAGACGCAGGCGCTCGCGATGCAGGTGGGCAAGCGCCTCCGCATCGTTCTTTCCGACAACAACGCCGGAATCGACGATGTGCTGATCGGCGGCGTGGTTCCCGGCAAGTTCACCGGCTACAACCTCGTGGAGCAGTGGACGTCCTACGGCTGGAACGTTTTCACGATCGACGACGGAAGCGACTATGCCCAGATCGTCTCCGTGTTCAAGACGATGGAAGACTGGGACCCGAGCGATCGCCGTCCCATGATCGTCATCGCCAAAACCACCAAGGGCTATTGGCCGCGGGCGGTCGACGGCAAGATTCCGGGCCACGGCGATCAGCTGGTGAGCTATCAGAGCCATCCGTACGGGATGAAGATGAATTCCGATTACTTCGTGGCGCTGGCAAGGACCTTCGAAGAGCATTACGGAGTGGAGTTCGAAGGCATTCGCAAAGGGCCGGTCACGAATCCGCGCGAGCGGCTGATTCAGTTCAAGACCAACATCGACGTCGTGATGTCGCTGCTCGACCGCAACGGCTTGGGCGACTGGCTGGCGGACCGGCTGGTGGAAATCGGCGACACCGTGAAGGACGACGTGCCGCTGCACTTCGATGTGAAGAGCGATCCGTTCCAGGACGAGCGCCTGCGCGTGGCGAATCTGCCGGTCGAGCCGCAGACCGTGACCGCCACGAATCGGCTTTCCGGCGCCGAGAAGCAGGTCGCCGTCACGCTGTTCCGCAAACCGGGCGAAGTTGCCGGCGCGCGGCGCGCGATCTCGGAAATCATCAAATGGATGAACTACGTCACGGACAACCGCTTCTTCACGCTGGCGGCCGATCTTTCGGAATCGATCAACGTGGAGCACGGCAGCCTGTGGGGCCATTACGATCCCGAGACCAATCCGCTCGGGACGCGCATCAAGGCCGCGATTCAGGAAGCGGGCAACGTGTCGACCGCGATCGGACTGGTGGGCCAGAGCGCGAGCGTCGATCCGGAGAAGTTCGCCGGCGTGTGGGCGCTGAGCGGCACCTATGGCGCCTTCACGCCGCTGATGTACACGCCCGCGCGCGTCTGGAGCCAGCAGAATCAGGACAGCAAGTTCCGCATGGGCGTGCTGCACATTCTGGCCGGGCACTCCGGGACCGGAGACCGCGGCGGACGGGCGCACGCACTTCGGCATCTTCGCGACGCAGGTGTGGAAGCTGTTCCCGCGCGGCCAGACGATTCACCTGAATTTCTGGGATTACAACGATGTGGCCGCCGGGCTATTTCGCCGCCGCGGAGATCGCGGCGCGCGATCCCAAGGTCGGCATCATCAGCATCGAAGTGGCGCGCCCGGATTTCCCGGTGGCCGACCGCAGCAAGTTCGCCGACACCGATCTCAAGGCCGCGGCGAAAGGCTTTTACGTGATTCGCGATTTTGCGCCGGGCAAGCCGAGGCACGGGTATGTGATCGCGCAGGGGTCCAGTTCGACGGTGAATCTGGTCAAGACACTGCCGCGCCTCGAAGAGGCGGGCATCAACGTGAAGGTGATCTCCGCGATCAGCGAAGATCTGTTCGACCTCCAGCCCGAGGCGTATCGCCATTCGGTGCTGCCGCCCGAGGCGTACTACGACGCGATGGTGGTGAGCACGGGCACGCGGCGCGTGTGGCCGGTGCGCGAACTGGGGCCGCTGACCGATGAGTATTCGCTGACGTCGGACTGGGATCAACCAGTGGCTCACGGGCGGTCTGGAAGCGGAGGTGATCGCCGAAGCGCATCTCGATCCGGAGTCGATCTTCGCCGGGGTAAAACGGTTCGCGAATGCCCGGGAAGAAAGAATCTCTACGCAGCGCGCCCGGCTGAATACCGAATAAACGGCCGGGGCCGCGATGCGTAGCGAGGCTGCGCGGTCAGCCGTCCAGGAAGGCGTGATCCGCCTGCTGGTTATTCACAAGCAGAAACGCGTCGATCTCCACTGTATTTCCGTGGGTAGCCGTCGAGTCTATGTACACCGGGGTTGTCGCGGTCGCCGTCGCGCCTGCGGCCAGGGGGGGCATTGGCAGCGGGCCTGAATCTGCAAACTGACCGATCTCCGCGGCCGATACGGTGAACCGCACCGCATAGGCTGCCGACTCCGAGTTACCCTGATTGATCACCTTGATGAACACGTTAAAGTTGTTATCTCGGACAAACTCATTGCCCGGCACATCGGTGGTCATCGGCGGCTGGAATTTCAGGGAAGCGGCCGGCGGCGGCTCCGTCGAAAACTCGAACGGGCTCGCCGCGGTCTGTTGTCCGCCGGCGTTGATCGACGTCACAGTCCATTGATAGCTCGTGTCGTTGGCCAGTGGCGCCGAGGGCGTGTAAGGACTGCTCGTAGCCGTCGTATCGATGACGGTATTGCCTTCGGTGGTCACCACAACGTGGAAGGAAGTCGCGGCCCCGGGAGTTCCCGCGCCCGGGTCCTTCCAGATCAATGCCGGCTGCAAAAATACGTCATCGGCCCCAGTCGGCGGTTCCATCAGAATCGGTTGTTGCGGCGGTTCCAGGGCGACCGTCACCGGTGGAGTCGGCTTGCCCACGACCCCGCAAACCGTCATCACGCATGAAATCTGATCGCCCGCATGGAACGCCGCCGGGAGCGTGAAAGTGTTCCGGGAATCGACGCCCACCGAAATTTCCGACTCGCGCCAGTCATT
Source organism: Terriglobia bacterium (assembly GCA_963831795.1). GTDB lineage: Bacteria > Acidobacteriota > Terriglobia > Bryobacterales > Bryobacteraceae > BOG-234. The sequence continues at coordinate 43,441 of CAWHSB010000043.1, forward strand.
GTTGACATACAGGTCCAGCACGAATCCAGCCACCGCCGCGACCTTGACGGAATTGTAGCCCGCCCACACAGGCTGCTGGATCACCGGTTGAGGCGGTCCGCTCAGCACCGTTGTGGGGCCGTAAGTTTTCCACGCTCCGCCGCACGCCTGCACGTGAACAGTGATCTGGTCTCCGGCTACGAGACTGGGAAACACCGGAACAAGAGTCGAGTCGCCAATCAGATTGTGATAGGGACTGACCTGCTGCCCATTCTTGTTCGTGATGTACACGAGGTAGTTGCCTTCGGTCCCGTTGAGGCCGAGTCCCACGAATGATGCGCAGGCGTAAGGCGGGCTGACCGCGATGCCCGGAGTAACTGCTCCCGTTCCGACCTGAACTGTGCCCGCGGGCCCCTTCCCGTTGCACATCGCCATATGAGCCGTCACCGTAGCGCCGGCCTTCAGAGCGGGCACTGCGAAAGTGTGCGTTGTGCCAGGAGCGTCGGTCTCACCGAGTTCAACGCCATTTTGGGAAATAATGACGCGCGCGCCCGGTACAAGATGCGTCAATGTCACGAACGTGCTCCCCGGGCAGGGGACGCCGATGAACTTCGGCGCATGCAACGCCGTCACCGGTTGCACCGTGGCGGTTGCGAAAGCAGACACGATTTCAAGCGGCGGAGCGGGCTGCTTGCAACTGAATCCCTGGCGGACCCGGATTACGTCGTTCTTCACCAGAGGCTTGATCCAGCGAAATTCTTTCGGCACGCCGAAGACAAATCGGTCCTCGGGATTCGTGTTGTTGTTTCGATACAGCTCAACGTAAGCGCCGTCGGCGACACCCGCGATCGTGATCCGGGTCTGGCACTCGAATAGCGGTGTTTCGATGACCGGCGTGGGAAGAGGCGGCGTAAATGCAACCGGCGCTGCCGTGGACTGTGTCGCCGTCAGATTGTTGCAGGTGATCTGCTGCAGAGTCAGCGGATCGCTGGCCCCGGCGCCCGGATCATAGACAACCCCCGCCCATCCTCTCGCGGCCACGGCGGCGCCCACCTGCTGGCCGCCGATCATGACATCGATTTTGCCTCCGGGCACTGCGCCGGTTACGCGAACCGCCCGGCCGCACGTATGCAGATGCGTCCTGACCGTAAGGGCGCTCAGTTGAGCAGGAGCCGCCTGTACTGTTATTGGCGGACTGTCGCCGCTGGTCTGTCCTCCGATCTTCTGGCGCGCGGTCACCTGCTGGTTTTCGATGGGGGTCGCGCCGATCGAATACACGTGATCCGGCGTCGTGCTCGCGTGTGACGAAACGACGTTACCCGCGATGACAATCTCGATCGTGGCGCCCGCAATGTTGCCTCGCACTTCGACTGAGGTGCTGCAGACACTCAGCGGTCCAACTACTTCCGGAGCTAATGGCTTCATGCAAATGCCCTCTATACGGACAAGCGCAATCGCCAGCCGGCCGTCTTACCGCCGGCGTGCGCACGATGGTCCAGACGCAGCATATCTCAAAACCGGGAGCCGCATTGCCGCATTTTTGTCTGCCTGTTCAGAGACCGATACCTGGCCGCCGACAGCGCAGAACAGATACTCGAGGTTCAAGCGAAGCCGATGCGGGGTCAGGGCTTCGGCTCTGCCGCCGAGCTTCCTCTCGGCCTGGAGCTTTATCTCACAGCCGGTAGCGTCAGCGATCTTGTCGCCGCCCTCAGCGCCAGGCTGAATCCCGACCAGTGCGAAATCCTCCCGCGGCGTCTTAATCGGAATTCAGGGGTTTCCCCGCCACAGAAATTCCCAGTAACTGCAGAATCTCTTTCTCGTATTCACTCTTGCTGACAAGCCCGGCGTGAAGGTAAGCAACCTTTCCATCGCGCCCGATCAGCAGCGTCGTCGGCAGCGCTTCAATTCCGCCGTAACGCTGATTCACCTCTTCATTCCCCAGCACGATCGGGTAATTGATCTTCTGTTCGGCGACATAGGGATTAATCACCTTCCAGCCGTCCTCATCCAGCGAAACGCCAAGCACAGTGAAGCCCTTTGCCTGATACTGCTTCTGGAACTCGATAAACCAGGGGATCTCCGCCTTGCATGGACCGCACCACGTCGCCCAGAAATTCAGCAGCACTACCTTGCCCTTGTAATCTGCGAGCCGCAGGCGCTTGCCCTTCGCATCGGCAAGAGTGAAATCGGGGGCGGCCTTCGCGGCCCCGATTTCCTGGGACGCTACGATCGCTTGCGCCGCTTTGTGCAGGATCAGGGGCCAGACCAGATAAACCGCGATCGCAACGCTCGAAAGCGCGGTAGCGATCATCAGCCATCGGCGGCGCCTTGAATACACCGGATCTTACTTTCCGGACTTTCCGTCCACCTCAACCTTATGCAGCGACATGTCGCCTTCGTACACAGTCGCCTTGATCTTATCGCCCGGTTTCACCGTCTTCAGAACCTTCGGATCGTCGACCTTATACTTCATCGTCATCGCATCCATCCACCCGTCGACCTTCTCGCCGTCGACGGTGAGGCCGTCAGCCGAGACCGCTTGCACTTTGCCGTGGAATGTAAACGCTTTCTTCGCGGGAGCGGCCTGTCCCAGACACGCTGCCGCAACCAGCAGCGCCAGCCCGAAAGCGCCGGCCAGACGTCGCAAATGTTTTCTCATGATCTCGGTCTTTCTCCATAGACAGTATAGGAAACGCGCGCGGAGTATCTCCGCGGCAAGATGTCGCATCGATCTCATTTCTCCGTTCCTGCGTCAATTTGCCGCGTTGTCGCAGGTCGCGCGTGCCCGTAAACTGCAGTCGATGAGTATCCCCGGCGTCATCCGTTACCTGATGCTGTGTTTGCCGCTGGTTTCCGCGCTGAGCGCCGCAACCGGCGATCTTCGCGGCATCGTTCACGATCCGCAGCACCGCCCACTCCCGGCCGCCCAGGTGGTTGCGAATTCCACGGGAGGAGCGGCCACTCGGAGCGTTCAGTCGGACGCTAACGGTGAATTTCAAATCGATAACCTCCCGGAGGGCGCTTATTCCATAGCAATTTCCGCTCCCGGCTTCCAGATGCTGGAACAACAGGTGACCGTCGCTGCAGGCAAATCACCCGTCCTGCATTTCCAACTCGAACTGGCCGCCGTCAATTCCAGCGTGCAAGTCTCCGACGCGACCAGCCGGCTGAATCCCCAGACTTCGACTGTTCGGACTCTGGTCTCCCCGCAGGAAATCCAGCAGACCGCCGGCGCCGACCAGGCCAACAGCCTGGCCATGATCACCAATTTCACGCCTGGCGCTTACATGGTTCACGATATGCTCCACATGCGCGGCGGCCATCAGGTGAACTGGTTCTTCGACGGCATTCCGGTGGTGAATACCAACATCGCCGCCAACGTTGCGCCGCTCATCAATCCCAAGAACGTGGAAGAGCTTGAGATCGAGCGTGGCGGATACTCCAGCGAATACGGCGACCGCACTTATGGATTCTTCAACGTCGTCACGCCTTCGGGCTTCGAGCGAAATAACGAAGCCGAACTGATTCTCTCCGCGGGAAATTTCTACTCCACCGACGATCAGTTCAACATCGGCAGCCATACCCAGCGGTTTGCATACTACGCGAGCGTCGACGGAAGCCGCTCGGAACTCGGCCTCGATCCGCCGGTCTCGCAGGTGATCCACGATCAGACCAGCGGCGTGGGCGGATTTGCTTTCTCTGCTTTACAATCCCAACGCAAACGATCAGCTCCGCTGGATCGCCTCGCTACGCGACGATCACTATCAGATCCCCAACGACCCCGGACGATCAGGCCGCCGGCATCCGCGATCTCGATCTCGAAAAGGACTATCTGGTGGGCTTCCACTGGATGCACAGGTTCTCCGACAGCGTTTCGCTCACGGTCTCGCCCTACTACCACTACAACCAGGCGCAGTACATCGGCGGGCCGCAGGACACGCCCATTCATTCTCGACGACAACAACCGCTCGAACTATGTCGGCGTCCGTTCTGTTGTGCAGCTGTCCGAAGAAGCGAAACAACGCTGTCAGCCGGCCTCGAGGTATGGGGCCAGCACGACAACACCTTTTTCGGACTCACAAACAATCCCGGCGGCAACGCGCTGAACCAGCAGCAGACGCATTGGGCGAATTCCGAACGCGCTGTTCCTCGAAGATCAGTACAAGCCGACATCATGGCTCACGTTGGACCTTGGCGTCCGTCTCACGCACTACGCGGGTCTGGTGAACGAGAACGCCGCCGATCCGCGGGTCGGCGGCGGCATCCGCATTCCGCATCTCAACTGGACGATTGCACGGATACTACGCGTATTACTATCAGCCGCCCGCCGCTCGACAGCCTCACGGGTCCGTCGCTCGAGTTCGCGGTGACGCAGGGTTTCGGCTTCATTCCGCTTGCCGGGCGAACGCGATATCCAGCACGATATCGGGCTAAGCATTCCCTCTGCGCGGCTGGTCGATCGACGTGGACAACTTCCACACCAGCGCGCGCAATTTTCTGGATCACGACGTGATCGGCGACTCGGGCATCTTTATCCCGCTGACCGATCTCGGCGCGATCATCAGCGGCACGGAAGTCACGATCCGCTCGCCGCAGCTCTTCCATCGTGATGCAGTGGCGCGTCGCGTACTCGAATCAGATCGCCCAGGGAATCGGCCCGATCACCGGCGGACTGCTGGAAGACGCGCCCTCGGGCAATTTCCTGCTCGATCACGATCAGCGCAACACGGTCTCTTCGGTCCTGTCGCTTCGACTTTGCCGCGTACACGCGTGGGCGACGCCGGCTTACCAGTTCGGTTCCGGCTTTCTGAACGGCGACGGTCCCGCACACCTGCCGCCGCACTCCACCTTCGATCTTTCCATCGGCAAGACCTTCGGTGAAAACGTGACGATTTCCGCCAACGCCGTGAACATCGCCAACACGCGCTATCTGCTGGACACCAGCAACACGTTTGGCGGAACCCACTACGTCAATCCCCGGCAGATTTACGGCGAAGTCCGGTACAACTTTCACTTTTAAGTCTGTGGGGTCCGGAGATCTTTGCCGCCGCGTTCGGCCGCCCTTGCGCTTTTTGAGTCTCCAGCCGATCCTGCTGTGGGACCGGCGATCTTTGTCGCCGGTCATTCTGGCGTTCCGCTGGTTGTAAGGCCAGGCCTGCCGTCTTTCAAGGTCCTGCCGAGGCTTCCCGGCCCTGACGGGCAGCTTTTTTCGATGATAGTAAGGTGATATCAGTGAGCGCCAGTCAGCCAGTTCCGGAAGCGGCCCCGCAAATTGCGCTCCCCTGGATCGTGCGCTTGCGGTACGGCATGGCTATCGGCCAGATTGCGACCGCGCTGTTCGTGCGGTATGCGTTAGGCATCGAAATACCACTGCTTGCGATCGCGATTGCGCCCGCCCTTGTCGCCGCCAGCAATCTGCTACTGGCGGCGCGCGTCGCTCAACCGGGCATCTCGCGGCGCATCGCAACCGCCACACTGGTTGCCTGGGCCTTCGTACTCGATACCCTCTGTCTGACTTTCCTGCTGATGCTGAGCGGAGGCCCGACCAATCCTTTCAGTCTGCTTTATCTTGTCCACATCACCTTATCGGCGATCATCCTCACCAAGCCGTGGACGTGGGCGCTGGGCGGGCTCTCGACGCTATGCTTCGGGCTTCTCTTCCGCATCTACCGCCCGATTCCCGTGCTCGAGATGCACCACCCTGAGGGCGGAACAAATCTACATCTCATCGGAATGTGGATCGGCTTCGGCGTAGCAGCCGTTCTGGTAGCGCTCTTCTCCGGCAAGATTTCCGAGCTGCTGCGCCAGCACGAAAATTCTCTGCTCCTGATGCAGGAAGAACTCGCGAAGCGAGACCGCCTGGCCTCGCTTGCGACCCTCGCCGCCGGCGCGGCCCACGAGCTGAATACTCCGCTTGCCACCATCGCCGTCGTCGCACGCGAACTCGAATTATTCGCCACCAACACCGTGCGCAACGAGGCCGTCGCCGAGGACACCCGTCTGATCCGCACCGAAGTCGACCGTTGCCGCGAGATCCTCTGGCGCATGAGCGTACAGGGCGCGCAACCCGCCGCGCAGGCCGCGGAACCGGTCGAGGCGGCAGAACTACTGTCGGATCTGTCTCGCGAGATCCAACAGCCCGAACGCCTGGAAGTCCGGCTTTCGGACTCCGGCCGTCCCGCAATACTCACCATTCCCCGGCGGGCGGTAGCCCAGGCTTTGATCGCGCTCACCCGCAACGCCCTCGAAGCCAGTTCCCCCGATTCGCCGGTGCGCGTCCTTGCCCGGCCCGCCGGCGACTACTTCCAGTTTGTCGTAACGGACCGCGGGAAAGGCATGTCTCCCACAACACTGCGGCGTATCGGCGAGCCGTTCTTTACGACCAAAGAGCCGGGCAGGGGAATGGGACTCGGCACGTTCCTGGTGCGAACGCTGGCGGAACAACTCGGCGGCCGTCTCCGATTCGAATCCGACAGCCAGATGGGCACCTCCGCCACGCTCGAACTGCCGTTCTCAACCGAGCCGGAGCCTGCGCATGCCCGCTGAGGCCCCGGTTCCCGTTGACAATAAGGCCGCGCTCATTGTGGACGATGACGATATCTTTCGCAATCGTCTGTGCCGCGCCTTCGCCGCGCGCGGCTGGGAAGCGATTGGCGCGGCCGACGGCGCGAGCGCGCTCGAACTCGCCTCGCAATCCAGCCCCGATCTTGCAGTCGTGGATCTCCGCCTGCCCGGCATGAGCGGACTCGAAATCGTCCAGGGACTCCGCGCACTCGATGAAACCACCTGCATCGTCATGCTGACCGGATACGGCAGCATCGCAACCGCGATCACCGCCACGCGTTTGGGAGCGAATCACTATCTCGGAAAACCCGCCGACGCCGATCAGATCCTGAGCGCTTTTCACAAAATCAACCAAAGCGCGGACGATTCTCCCGGAACCCACGACGCGCACTCCGTCCCCAGTCTGGCGCGCGTCGAGTGGGAGCACATTCAGCGCGTATTGTCCGATTGCGACGGAAACGTCTCCCAGGCCGCGAAACTGCTGGGCCTGCACCGCCGCTCGCTGCAGAGAAAACTGGCGAAGTACCCCCCAAGAATCTGATCTCCCGGCACAAACCTCATTCCGTCACAGTGCCGGCAGCGCCGGCAATCTACTCGCCGGCTCTTGTAATCTGTCAGCGAACTTCTTGGGGGGCCAAATCGGAACCTCAGCTTAAGCGCAAACTGAATCTGCCGCCGCGCGTACGCGGGTGGGCGTGAGGTCGGCTTCGGCGCCGTCTACTGAAGGGTCCACCATTTCTCACCAGCGGCTTTCTCGCTATAATCAGCCGAGTTTGGAAACGCCCTTTCCGTGGAACGTCCATGCTTCGAATGAATTCGAGAACAGTCGGGCTCTTTGTGGCGATGTTAACCACCGGGCGCCTTGCCGTGAGCCAGCCTCAGGCGCCATCGGCGATTCCCACGGATTCCGAGATTCGCAGGATCGTTTCCGATCGAATCGATAAGTACCACCAAAGTGTTGGAATCGTCGTCGGCATCATCGAACCGCGGGGGCAGCGGACCGTCGCATACGGACATCTGAATCAGGGCGATCCCAGACCGCTCAACGGCGATACGGTCTTTGAAATCGACTCGATCACGAAAGTGTTCACGGGGCTCTTGCTGACAGATATGGTGGCGCGGGGAGAGGTCGCGCTGACCGATCCCGTTGCGAAATACCTGCCGAGCCACGTAAGGGTCCCCGAGCGAGGTGGGCTTCAGATCACGTTGTTCGATCTCGTTACCCATCACTCTGGTCTGCCGGATCTGCCGCTGAATGCTCCCCTTTACGAACAGGACCCGCTTGGCAACTACACAACAGACCAACTGTATTCGATGCTCGCCGCCTATCACCTTGACAGCGACCCCGGCGCGCAATACTTCTATTCGAACGTCGGATTTGGGCTGCTCGGACAAGCTCTCGCCCGCCGTGCCGGAGTGGATTTTCAGCAGTTGCTCGAAGCGCGCATTACTGGTCCACTTCGCATGGCGGACACGCGGATTTCGCCGACTCCGGAAATGAACGAGAGGTTCGCGATCGGGCACGGCTACTATCGGCTGGCGCCGACATCCGCCTGGAGCTACGGAGCGCTTGCCGGCGCCGGTGGCGTCCGGTCCACCGCGAACGATTTACTCAACTTTCTCTCGGCTTGCCTGGGCTATACCAAAACGACGCTTGCCGGCGCGATGGCCGGGATGCTTGAGACGCGCCAACCCACGGGCGAACTGGGTACCGAAATCGCTCTTGCCTGGCACATACAAACTCCGAATCGCTGCGGCCGGTCAGGTTGTGAGCCGATGGGTATGGAGTTTGTGATCCACGCTGGAGGATCTTTTGGCTACGCCTCGTTTCTCGGCTTTGATCCCAAATCGCGAGTTGGAGTCGTGGTGCTTTCGAATGCCTCACACTATGAAGTCGCGGATATCGGACTACACGTGCTGAATTCCCGGTTTCCCATCCGAGGCAGCTCGAACTTTCGCGGAGACGGAAGGATGCCGAACGCCGGACGGCGATTTCCATCGATCCGAAACTGCTGGACGCATATGCGGGCGTTTATAAGGGCGCCAGCGAAACCTGGGCCGTGAGGCATGAAGGGACGCGGCTGTTCATGCAGGACGAAGCGAACCTGAACAAGGGCTACACGAAGATGGAGATCCTCCCAAAGGGTGGGCGCGACTTTTTCTTCCTTGGACAAGACTCCGAGGTCACGTTCGATCAGCTTCGCCAGGGGCGCCGTCCCGGGTTAATCCTCTACGATGAGGACGGCTCGGTAAAACGATTTCAGAGACTCGATTAGCATCGCTCCCTCCCAGTCGCGTTCGTAGCAGTTCCTGACAGAGTCGCTCAAGTCAGAAAATCAGCTTGAGCGCAAACTGAATCTGCCGCGGCGCGTATGTACTCCGGATCGTACCGAACGCCGAACTGGTCGTCGTCGCGGTGGGCGGCGAAAAATTGGTCTTGTTTAACAGATTGAAGAATTCGCTTCGGAACTGCAGCCTGATGCTTTCGTGTATCACGAAATTCTTGTTGACACCGGTGTCGAGCTGCCAGAAACCGGGCGCGCGGAAGGCGTTCCGGCTCAAATTGCCGAACGGATCGTTCGCCGGCGGAGTGGTGAACGTGTATCCCGCGAAGTAATGGTTCACCATGTCGTTGGTGTCCTGGCTGATTCCGGCGCCCGACACATTAGGACGAAGAACAGCCAGACCGCGGTAATCCGCAATCGATCCCGAAACATCGTTGGCCGCGGACGGCGTGTAGTTCACATTGATCGCCGTGCCAGTATGCGCCGTGTTGATCGCATTAATCTCCCAACCGCCGAGGATCGCCTCGGCGACCGGATTCAGATTCTGTGCGAACTTCCGGCCCTTTCCGAAGGGGACCTGATACACCATGCTTGTGACATTGATGACGGCCAGATCGAAGCTGGAGGGACCGTATTCCGACGAAAGAGAGTGGATGTTTTGCGGATTCGCCACCGTATACCCCGGATAAGCCTCGAGTGCCTGCTCGGAATCCCCGAGGGTCTTCGACCAGGTAAATGAATTGAGCAGGTACAGCCCGGCGCCCATCTGGTGCTCGAAGCGCGCCGAGAAGCCATTGTAATTATTGGTTCCGGCCGGGTCGACCCACGTGATCGGCCCGAACTGGGGAATCGGAACCCGCGCCTGCACTCCCAGGGCGCCACCGGGGGCATTCGGGTTCGCCTGATTGTAATCGGCGATGATCGGCAAATGCGTGGCGATATTGCCGTTATACGCCAGTTCCAGCACGGTGCTTGATGTCAGCTGGCGCTGGACCGAGAACAGCCAGTTCTGAATCATCGGCCAGGGCGAGTGGGCGTCGACGTAATCGACGTTCGAAGTGATCGGGTTGAAGTTCGCGGGGTTGGCAATTCCGGTGGTAAAGCTGTTCTGAGTGGTCAGAAAACCGGCGGGGACAGCGCCTCCGTTTGGAATCGACTGCGACAAAGTTCCAAAGATAATCTGCGGCGCGTTGATGTTTTCGAGCGCGCTGCCGACCCGGTTAAAGAACGAATAGCTGATTCCGTAACCGGCGCGAATCACCGTTTTGGGGTCGACGTTCCAGGCGATGCCAATGCGCGGGCCGAAGTCCTTGTAATTCGGATGGACGAGAGAGCGACTGTAGAGGCTGCCGTTGGTGGCTGGAATGAGGGAATTGGTGGCCGGATTATAGTTAGTCCAGTTATTGTCGCGCTCCCAGAGCGGTGTGGCGAAATCCCACCTGAGCCCGAGATTCAGCGTAAGCTTCGGTGTCACGCGATAATCGTCCTGCGCGTAAGCCGAATTGACGTGCTGATGCTGGTTGGTGACGACATTGTTTCCGAGCCCGATACTGTTGGGCAGACCAAAGATGAAATCCGCGAGATTGAAGCTGGTGGAGTCGCCCGGAACGGTGCAGCCTGACGCCAGCCCCAATAGTGCGCACGTCGGTTTGCTGAACTGGCCCGAGTACGTATCGGAGCCGTACAACGGATTCACGTCCAGCACTTCAGTTCTGATCGCGACGAACTCATAACCCGCCTTCAAAGAGTGCCGCCCCTTGATCCAGGTGTAATTTACTTTGGGATTAAACGAGGTCGGGTTCTGGAACTGAGGGTTTGTCGCCTGCCGGCCGAATCCGTTGAAACCGCTGACGTTTTGGGTATTGAGACCGCCAGTCAGGTTCGAACTGGTCGGGAGACCGGGAATGCCGTAAAGGTCCTGCATGCTCGCACCGCCCAGGTAGGGCGGGGTTTTTCCGGCGACAATGTGATCGAACGCAAAGCGTGCCTCAAGGAGCGAGGTGGGAGTGAGCGCCCAGGTATATCCAGCGGCAGCCTGCTGCGAGATCGCGTGGATGTAGCCGTTGCCGCCTCCGCCCGACGGGCCTGAAATATCGGGCTGGTAATACTGCAGGTCCTTGCGCTGGCTGAACCGGACGAATGCGCTCATTTTGCTGTTCATCTGATAATCGATTTTCGCGTCGTATTTGTCGTAGTAATCCCGAATCAGCAGAAGGTCTTCGAGGTTATTGGAGCGCAGGGCGCCGGTCGGCCCGGGAAGCTGGCTGAGAACCGTCGCGGCGAAGGGGTTGATCTGAGATATCGGAATCGCGGTTCCCGCGGGATAGAGCGTTTTGGTCAGCGGATTGAATACGCTCACGCCCTGGTTGTTCGCAGGGTTGATCAGGAGCCCGTTGCGGTCGTTGATGTCCGGAATGGAATCGAAGTTGAGATACCGCTGCAACTGCCGCTGACCTTCATAATCGCCGAAGAAGAAAAGCTTGTTCCTGACGATCGGGCCGCCAATCGTGGCGCCGAACTGGTTGCGCTGGAGGGTCGGTTTCTGGAAGACCGTAGGGCTGAAGAGGAAGCCAGTGGCGTTGAGCGCCGTGTTGCGCAGGAAGTCGTAAGCTGTCCCGTGAAACTGATTTGTGCCGGAGCGCAGGGCCGCGTTGACGACGCCGCCCCCGACCCGTCCATATTCGGCGCTGAATCCGCTGGTAACCACCTTGAACTCGGCGATGGCGTCCGGCGACGGCTGCACCAGCTGACTTGAGTAACCTTGATTACTCGGCGAGTAAGCGTTGTTATCCAGACCGTCCAGCAGGAAGTTATTGTAGGTGCTCCGCATTCCATTGATGTTGAAGGCGGAATCCCGCGGTGTGGCGCTCGGCGAAAAAGCCGCGCCCATCGGTGACCTTGTCACGTTCGTCGAGAGCAGCGCAAGATCGGAATAGCTGCGGCCGTTGAGCGGCAGTCCAACCACCTGCTGCGTGTTGACCACCTGGCCGTGCTCGCTCGAATCCGTGTCGAGAACCGCTGCCGCGCCCGTTACGTTAACCGACTGAGAAACCGCGCCGACCTGCAACGCGAGGTTCACCCGCTGGCGCGCCCCCACGGCGACATCGATATCCCGCGCTTCGACCTTTGAGAACCCCGGCGCTTCGGCGCTGACTGTATATCTCCCGATCTTTACGTTGGAGAAACCATACTCTCCGTCCGCGCCGGCTGTCGTCTTTGCTTCAATGCCGGTATTCTGATTCGTAAGCGTGACGGATGCGTTCGGCACACCCTTGCCGCTCGGATCGTCGATCGAACCGAGAACTTCGGCCGTTTCGAACTGGCCGAACAGCGACGTCGCCAGTAATAGAGAAGCTGTAAAAAAGAAAAATAAACGGATTATAAATAATCGTTTCATCGAATTAGACTTCACCCCCGATGAGTAATGTTCTCAGTTCAATGTTTCGGTGCGTTAACACGCGGGTTACAAATACATAACTGCCGATTCTGTCGCCCAATGGGTTTCCCCGCATGCCTCGGGGAGTGTGGTGGTTAACTATAATCTCCACGCCGCACGGGATTATTGGGATGGGATTTTACGAGGCATGTTTGCCTTGGGAATCGGGGGACCGTAGTGTATCGATCTCCTTACGCCCAATTACCAATCAGTGAGAATATCTAAGTAATTCGTGAGCCGAATATTGAATTGGATCGCGCTTGGCTTAGCCGTCTGCGCAACTATTGGCTGCTTTGCCTTGACCAACGGAATGGCGTTGAAGGTATTTGGCTACGTCTGGTTCTGCCTTCCGGTCTGCATTGCGGCCGCTCCTCTTCGATGGTCAGTGCGAAGGGATGTGGCGGCAGCGCTGCTTTTTTGTTTTTTATTCATGCCGTTTTCCTTTTCGATTGCGACGTTCTTCTATCCAGCCGTCATCGTTATGATCATTTCTGCGACCTTCGAGTGGCGTGCCCGCTCGAACGCGAAGGGCGAAACGACTGGTGATCATAGATGAACAACCGCGACCAGCTCGATACCCTGTGGGGCGACCTGTTCACCGCGAAGGAAAATGCCGAGCGGCCCGCCGAACCCATGTATCGCGCGACGCAGGGAAAGAACTTCGGCGGCCCCTGCTGCTTCTACGACTACGGCATGAAGAAGCTGCTGTTGAATCCGGAATATGGCGGAGACGGAAAAATCGCCGGCCGCTGTAATAGGTTCGATTTGCCCATTGTCGCTTTCCCCAGCGCACTCGGCGCCGGTCGACCTGATGTTCTATACGGGTCGCAGTTCCCGGCGAAATACAAAGGCGGGGCGTTTATCGCTCTTCACGGATCGTGGAATCGGGCGCCCATGCCGATGGATGGCTACGACGTCACCTTCCAGCCCTCCAAGGGCGATGAGCCATCGGGCCAGTCTGAGATTTTCGCCAATGGCATCGCGGGCGCCGACCCGCTGATGAGCCCGGCCATGGCGGGCTCGCGCCGACGGGGTTGCCCAGGCGCCCGACGGTTCCCTGTATATCAGCGATAGTCCGAAAGGCAAGATCTGGCGCGTGATCTATCGCGTCGGAAAGTAAAAAATCCATAAACAAATATTGGCTGATTTTGGGAGCGACCGCCGCAAGCCTGATGGCCGCGGGTCCGGGCGAAGTAACGATTCACGACGATAAGCCGTTTCCCGAGAGCATCACATCGACGCCCGATGGGTCGCTCATCATGGGCAGGCCGCGCCACCCGAACGGCGATCGCTTGCTCCCGATTATGTTACCCTTACCGAGGCTCCGGGAAGGCAGGACCGTGCATCTACTGCGACTGTCGGCATCGATTTTCCATTGGTACGATCCGAACGCCTCAAAAAACTCTGAACACTTCCGCCGTTGGGAGGGCCATCCTGTGCGAGATGCGTCACGCCCGGTAGTCCAAAGGTTGTTACTCGGACACGCTGCGCGCGAGACCCCTCCGATGTGTTGTCGCGCGGCCCGTTTTGACAGCGGCATCGAGAAGAACGCGTTGTGCGAAAAGTCTGATGTGGGAAGGCAAAACAAAAGGTCCCGAACATAAGAAGGGGGCCGACGGAAATAAAGCCGCGCCGGAGAAGCCAGTTCCGGCGCCCGCGAATCCGGTCTGGGACGCGCTGGCCCTCCATGTTCAGCCGAAGGCCGCGGTGGGAGCCGCAGACGATCCGATCGAACCCGAAGATCCCGGAAATCAGCGCGACAGAATCTCCGCCGCCGCACCCTTGAGAAACATTCAGGCCAAGCTCGCCGTCAACGCGCCCGGCGACATCTTCGAGCGCGAAGCCGATAGGGTGGCAGAAAGGATCTCGCAGAATGGGGAAGCGCCCGTTCTTCCGATAACCGGCATCACCCGGGTTCCGGTGGGAGGCGCACCCCCGATTCACCGCCGGTCCTCCGAGTTCCCGGCGCCGGCTCCTGGCCCGGTGGATCCTTCGCTGGAAGCCCGTATCCAATCGCCATCCGGCGGCGAGCCGCTCGCCCCGGCCATACGGCGCGACATGGAGACCGCTCTCGACACCGACCTCTCCCACGTTCGCGTGCATGACGGCGCCGCACACCGAGCCGACGCCGACCGCCTCAACGCCAAAGCCTTCACCCACGGCAGCAACATCTGGATCGGCTCCCGAAACTCCGCCGATGACCGTAAGCTGATGGCGCACGAGATCACCCACGTCGTCCAGCAAACCGGCACGGACGCATCCACGGTCTTTCGGCAGCCGGACCGCGACCTCAGGAAACTTGAGCCATTCTTCCCTTACCAGAACCATGAATACATCGAGCACTTCGCGGAAGAGATCAAGCGCGACCTCCGGGCCGAGATGCGCGTGGTGACGCTGACTACCGGGTCGCCCTTCATCTCCTGGGTGGGGGGCAGCGGGCAACGCTTCATTGAAGCCGCTCTCAACATCCTGCTGGCGCGCACCGGTAAAGATCTCACGGCGGAGTTGAATCGTTATCTCACACCGGCGGCCGTCTTCAGGGCGGTCGACCGCGGGCGCGAGATCGGCGATATCGACACGAAGTGGTTCGGCGGCAAGAACTACTTTCCCGCAGTGGCGCTCGAACTGCGCTCTGTGCTGGCGCAACAGCTCGCGGCTTCTCTGGAGCGGATTGCGCCACAGTATCTCGCGGCGCGCAACCAGGCCGCGCTCGCCCTCGAGGCCCGCACGAAGCAGCCTGTCGCGGTAGCACCTGAGCCGGATCCGGCATCCATCATCGCATCGGCTCCGATCGATCGGCTTGTGATCCCGGCGCTGGTTGCCGGCGGCGTCACTGTCGACCTCACCAAATACCGTGCTGCCAACCCCGAGCAACGGCGCGCCCATGAACTCCAGCGGCTGCGCCACATTGCGGAAGGTGACTGGCGCTTCGAGGCGGTGCAGGGCCTGTGGTCGTGGATCCGTGTACAGCGACCGGCGGACGCGACCGTCGAAGAAGTCGCCTGGCTTCTTTATGGAGACGAGACCCGGTCAAACCTGATCGTGCCGGCGCCGCCGTTCTTTGGCTTCAATCCGGACAGACTCAGCGGCCCTATGCTCCAACGGTGGGAGGCTCTCGCGGGCAAGGATGAGGACGATGTCCAGTTTCGCGTCCTCAAGGATGTGCCGCGGCCGAAGCCGGGCCAGCGCGAAACCACGCTCCAGCATGGTTACGACGTGGAGCGCGACGCGGCGGCGGAACTGCTGTACTCCGCCCAGGCGGATGAGATTACGGGAATCCAGGCTCGCGATGCCCAGCCGACGGGAGCGACTCGCGCCGACATCGTGAGCCGCCTGGTCCTGTGTGTCAAGCTGCTCGATCGCTCGGCTGCGGACGCCAAACGCTTCAATCTTGACTTCGAGCCGGCGCGAATGCGGCTTGAGAAGCGCCGCGCAGCCATCCAGGCGCTGGTCAATCCGCGTCTCGCCTACCGATGGGATGGCCAGTCGATTGGACAGCTCGAAATCCTGCAACGCGCGATGGCCGGTCTGCGAGTTGCGGCCACCAATCATGCGGCGATGGAAAAGGGGAAGCCGGAGCATGAGCCGGTCGGTGCGCCATCGCCGTACACGCTGCTCATCACGCCGGTGATGGAACTCGGCAAGGCGTACGTCGAAGCGGCGCGGGTCTCAGAGCTGCTGGTTACCGCGAGGCAGAAGCTCGCTGAAGCGGACGACCGGGCCAAGCGGCTGCCGCTCGACTTTGCGGAGGCGCGGCTGCGCATCATGCGACAAACGCTCGCTTACATGGCAAGCAGCAAGCTCCGCCCGGGGCAGGGCTACAGTCAGGCAGAGCTGGAGAAGATGGGCTACGCGGACCTGATCCGCGGCGAGGCACGTCTGCGGCACCAACTCGCTGCCGCCCGGGAAAGCTTCACGACCAACCCCGATGCGGCGATGGCCCAGTTCAACAAAATCGGGCCCGAGCTCAACAAGGTCCAACTCGGCACTGAGCTGGGCGGCATCATCGAGCACCTGGTCGGGTTGATCGCTACGGTCGATACCGGAATGAGGGAATCGAGCGGTCTTGGCGCCATCGTTACCAGCGGGGAGTACAAGGTCGAAATAGCCAATATCCTCCTCTGGGGCAAGCGCTGGAGCCGGCTGTGGGAGCGTTATCGCAAGGGAGAGTCGGGAACCGCGGATTTCAAGCAGGAATTGAAGGAGCTCGGCGAGAATCCCAAGTGGAAGACGCTTTTCGTAAGCGTGCTCACTCGCCTCCAGGACCTCAAACAACGCGAGGCCTGGATCAACTTCGGGGCCAGAATCGCGGCGCTCGTCGCGATCGCGCTGGTGACGGGTGGCGTCGGCGCGATCGCCGAGGGGGCCGGTCTCGGTCTCTGGACTACAGCCGGGCTCGAAGCACTGACCTTCACCACCCTGACGCTGCCCTTCGAAGAGAAGCCGAGCGTGGAAGGTTTCTTCCTCCATTTTTTCGAGAACTGGGTTACTTTCGGCATTGTCAAAGGGGCCAGTGCGCTCTACGAGGCGGCCGTCGGTCCGAAGTTCGCCAAAACATTACTCGGCAAGGGCGTCGGCCAGCTGGTGGGCTTCGCGACCGCCACCACCACCATGATCATGCAGGCGGAGATCGAGAGCTTCGCGCGCCAGGGCCGATCGCTCTCGACAGGCGAGGTCAAGTGGATCGTCGGCGAGAGCACCGCCGTTACGTTCGCCACCATCCTGGCGACGCGCTCCGCGCGGCCTTTCCTGACGGAGCTGCGCACACGCGGGCAATCCTTCCGCGCCGAGATCGATGCCATCAACGCGATGCGGGCGCAAAACCTGGCCCTTGCCGAGGCGGTCAAGGAGACGAAAAGCTTTGCGCTCGCCAAAACGCTCGCCGAAGCGGACGCCAAACAGTCTGAGCTCGAGGGTGAGGTCCTCAAGAAGCTGGGACGCGACGGCGTGGGAGCAAAAGATAAGGACGGGCACGCCCTCTCGGACGATCAGAAGGCGGTCGTCGCCGAACTCACCGAGAGCAAGGGCGGTAAGCCATCGCCGATCGCGGCGGCGGTGACGGAGGAGGCCGGCGTGGCGCGGGCGCGCACCCTGGTCGAACTGGAACCGGCCGGGCCGGATGTTTTCCTCACCGATCCGGGTAAAGACATTATCGATTATGCGAAGCGCTTCGCGGTTGCCGGCGCTGAAATCACCGGGCCGGAGTACAACGCGGATGGGTCCCGCAGCATTCTCGTCGATTTTAAAGACGGTCATCCATTCGAGGTGATGGAACGCGCGCCGGGCGCAGACCGTGTGACTCGTCCGGCCGAGCCACCTCCGCACGCGGGGGGCGAAGCTCATGCGGAGGGCGGGAAGGGGCATGCCGCCGAAGCAGCGCCCAAGCCGGATGCAGTCAAGGCGCGCGCCGCGGAGGCGGCTCCGGAAATCCAGGTTCCACAGGCACGCGCCGCCGAGGCCGCCCGTGACGCCGGGCGGGCACAGGCCGATCAGCTCGCGCGTGCGAGCACCGATGTGCCGCCGGAGCAGCGGCGCGCCTTGATCAAGCGCAACGGACAAAAGCTGCTGGATGCGGCAAATCGCGAGTACGCAGCGAAGAAGGCCGAGGCCGACCTGATCAAAGAGAGGATCGCGCGGGAACGGCGCAAGATCGCCCGCCGCCAGGCCGAGATCGATGAGGCGCGAAAGGAGGTTCCCGGGAAGACAAAGACCACGAAGCAGATGGATGCCGAGGTGGAGCGGATCAACGAACGGATCCGGAAGTTTGCTGCCACCCTCTATGATCTCGAGGCCCGCGCGGCAGAGATCGGCGGCGAGCTCTCGCGCTTGAACGAGCTGAAAGACATGGCGCAGCGGATGATCGACGGGCGAGAGACCGACACCCTCCCGTGCTTTCCGCCGGAGACGCTGGTGTGGACCACAGATGGCCCGCGGCCGATAGAGGACCTGCCCGTGGGTACTGCCGTGACTTCCTGGGACGAGGAGAAGGGACGGGTGTGCGCCGGCGAGATTACCCATGTGCATCGGCATCGCACGCGCTGGCTCTACCGCATCGTGACAACGGCGGGCTCGGTCGATGCGACCGGCGATCATCGGTTCTTCGCAGAAGACGCGGGGTGGACCGCAGCGCGCGACCTGCGCGCCGGTATGCGGCTGCGAGCGGCCGAGGGCTCGCCCGCGATCGAGAGTGTAAGTCTCGTCGAACGCGAGACGCCGACCTGGAACCTCTCTATCGCTCCGTGCCCCACGTACTTTGTCGGACCCGGCTTCCTGGTGCATAACGCCGGAACGTTCAATCTCGGCAATATTATTATTTACGAGGGTTACAACGAGGCCTTCCCGGACCTCATCTATATAGGTCAGACCAACGATCTGAAGGTGCGCGAGCGGGATCACCAGGCCGAAGGGCGGGACGGCTTGAAGAGGAAGTTTCTCACCGATGAGGAGAGGCTCTTCTTCGAGTTCAAGTCAGGCATGAAGCTACGCCCGCGGCTGACCGGTCTCAACGAGCTAACCGCCGATTACTTCGAGCAGGTCAACAAGAACTGGGAGGCGTTGGTCCGCGGGGACGACAAGGTCATGAACCGCATCGAAATCGTCGCCGAGAAGAACTGGCCGGATGTGGTGAAGCGCGTGACTGAGCTTTACTGTCCAAAGTGAGGACTCATGAGTTGGTGGAATTTACCAGGACGACAGGATGATGTGATCGGCGATCGACCGGCGGACCTCATCGGGGCTGCGCTTCGCCGTGCGGCCACGGAGCACGATAAGGCGGGGGGAGGGCCCATGCAGCTTTCCGGGATTCTAGGCGCCATCGGCGGAGCCATCGCAGATGCCGCGAGCGCACTCGAGGATCCGCCGCAAAAAGGCGCGCGTGTGGTAGCAGTAACTGCAAACGGCGAGATTGAGCCGGGCACAGCGCGCGAGAACGTCGTCGAATCTCTCGCCGCCGCCATTCGTGAGGTCGAGGCCGCTTATCAGGAGCGTTTCGATCGCCGACCACGGCTGGTGGAACTGCTCGCCGTGTTCGCTTTCGATCTGCGGCCTGATAACGACGGGCTCCATGATCTCGAAATCAGGGAGAACGTGACTCCGTACCCTGGCCTCTCGGTGAGGTGCCTGATCCCAACCTCCCCAAGGCCCCATGCCGCCTCAATTGTGAGGTAACGCCTCGTCTTCAGGCAGCTCGAGCTCGATGGCGGAGTTTTATGCCAGTCGCAATTGTATGTATGTCCGACCTTTTTATGGAGTCCGTTAGTGCGAAGTCGTTTTGGGCAGGCACCTGACCGCTGTTGAACTCCGGCAGGTGGTGAGGACGCCTTTTGTTCTGCAGCCGCGGTCACGGCCGGAGCAGCGGGCAGCTGGAGTGCGCCCCTTAAGCTCCCGGTGGATGGTCCGCGATCGACCAGCCTTCCGCTGGCGGTGAGTTCCAAAAGCGCACTGGCGGCGATCTATGCGAGC
This sequence comes from Terriglobia bacterium, assembly GCA_963831795.1. Lineage (GTDB taxonomy): Bacteria > Acidobacteriota > Terriglobia > Bryobacterales > Bryobacteraceae > BOG-234. Next base: position 63,166 of record CAWHSB010000043.1, read on the forward strand.
AGTTCAGGAGAGCGGGCCGGCGCGAATTCCGAGACAGCGGCCAGCACCGTCGGCGCGCTGTTTACGCGCGACGACCGGCTCAACTTGCTGCGGCATGAAGGGCACGAATAAATATGGGCCCCGGCTACTGGTGTGGAGAAGTGAACGGCCTCAGGGCTCGTGCGAAATAACGGTGGCAAACGCTCTGTCGAAGACGCGGTAGCACCGGCGACAGGCCCGAAGGCCTGCCCCACACCGGCTGCGCAGTGTCTTCATTCGCTTTGGCGGCCGCTGCGGGCCATGGACGCTCTGTCGAAGACGCGGTTCGTAAGAACACCGGCGACGAGATCGCCGGCGCCACCGGCACCGACGTAACGCTCCGCGCCGAGCGGAAGCTCGGCGGCAGCGCCGAAGCGCTGACCCCACAGACCTTGCGCAGCGTCTTCATCGCCTTTTGGCGGCCCGCCGCGGGCCATGGGGACTCCCTTCCGGTCGCGGCTCGGAACCCGTTCTGAGCCGCGCGGGGCAGAAAGCGGAGTCCGGGAGTGGGACATGTTATTTCATCACGATCTCTCCGGGAAGTGACGTTGTCGGCATATCTCAGTCGGTGCAGGCAAAATGTATCGGCGAGGGGGGAAGGCCCGCCAGTAATCGCCATGCTTCGCGCCATGCGGAAGCCGCTTCGGCCGAGTCCGGATTCTCGTTGAGAAATTCGCGGAAATGAGCGATGGCATCGCGGCGCAAGGCGCCGGGATTGGTCGGCCTGTTTGCGCCATTCAGGTCAACTTCGGGATAAACGAGAAACAGCTGGGCGGCGAGTGCGCGGGCAAGAGTCAGATGGACGTACGATTTCCACGGACTCGCCGGAAAATCGCGCAGCAGCTTCTCTCCAAAACTGACGAGGCCGGCTTGCCAGTTGTTGTGACCATCGTCAAAGGAGCAGGGATTCTCCACCCGGGCGACGCCGCCGCTCTCGGCAGCTTGCTTGAGCGGCGGTTGACCCCTGGGGGCGTCGCCGGACCACCCGAATGACAATCCGCGTGGAGCAAGCGAAGAACGAGCGATGACCAGAAGGCGCCGGTGACCGAACGCGCCCGGTACGGGAGTCCCCGGATCGACGGCCAGTACGATGCGTCGATTCGCGTGTTCCCAGACCCGATAGGGGCTCCAACTACCCGATCCCCAGTCTCCGTCGGTTCGTTTGAAACGAGGAGGGTCGTCGGCTGGTCCGAGTGACGCGGTGAGGTCCGCGGAGATGGACCGGACGAGCTCGTCGGGATTTGCGGGGCTGTTCACTTCGTACCAGAGGGCAAATAGCCGGCACTTGAGGAACAGGCTTGCATCCTGACGGACTGGTAGCGGATCGGTGGGCGTTGCCGGCGGAATGTAGAAGAATGCCTGCCGAGTGACGTGGACGCCGCCGGGGAGCGTGGCGTCTGCGACGCTGGCTGCGCACCACAGGCCCTGAGTTTCATATTCGGTGTCCCAGGCCGCGTTTTTCAGGCGTTCGCCAGGATGGAGATTGCGCCAGGAGCCGAGATCCGGAGTTGAGTCAAGCGCGGATAGTTCGGAAAGCGCAAGCCCGGCTAAAGAGGATGGCTTCGTTTGAGCAGGCAGCTTGCATGAGGCCGTCAGAATCAATAAGGCATTCGAAACGAAACACTGGTTCATGCGATGCCTCGCGCAGAGACAATTATAGAGTCCGTGAGGCCGAACGCCCCCGGATATCTGACCGTTCCACAGATCCCGTCGAGAGCTTTGGGGCTTAGTTCGATCGCCATGAAGGCTTCGGGAGGGAAAGGGTTTGCCAGTGTTCGCGCATTCCCGGTTGAGAAGCCGAACCGCGAGTAGTATTCCGGGTGACCCAGGACGAAAACGATTTGCTCGCCTCGTTCGCGCAGGCGATTCAGGCCGGTGCGAATCAGGTTTCCTCCAATGCCTTTGCGCTGATGTTCGGGCAACACCGCGATTGGCGCAAGGGCGACAGCGGAGACCGCGCCGACCGCGGTGTCGATCCACATCCTGCTGAAGACAATGTGCCCGACGATTTGATTTTTTATCGCGTCGCCATTTATTTCGGCTACGAGGGAGAGAAGCACGGCGGCTCCGTTCCGCAGGTTTTCGACGAGATTGGCTTCGTCGATGCGTCCAAATGCGGACCGATTGACGGCGCGAATGGCGGTTTGGTCATCGGCGTGTTCACAACGGACGACTACGTTCTCGGCGTCATTCACAACGTGAACCATGGCGCGCTTCAGTAAATCGACCAGACGCCGGGGGTTACTACTTCGAGAAGATGCCGGTCCGGATCGCGGAAGTAAAGACTGCAGCCGCCACGATCCCAGACGCGCTTCTCTTCGATCGCGATTCCGTTTTCGGCGAGCCATGCTTCCCAGGCCGCAAGGTTGGCGGCATCTATGGCAAATGCGATGTGGAGCTCGCCGTCGCCATCGTGGGGCGACGTTATGTCGCGTGAGCCACCTTTCGTGAACAGCAACAGTACATGGCGCGCGCCAGCCTTCATGGCGCAGCCGCGGTCTCCGAAGTCGCTGATGATGTGGAACCCGAAGATCCTCTCGTAGAACCGGGCGGAGCAGGTGACGTCGGTCACATACAGGGAGGATTCGAGAATTCCTTCAGTTTCAGGGGGCATCGCGGGTGAATGGTCGTGTTTCGCCACGACGGTGTCCTTAGGGTTGATCACGAAATAACAGTGGCAAACGCTCTGTCGAAGACGCGGTTCGTAAGAACACCGGCGACGAGATCGCCGGCGCTACCGGCACTGACGTATCGCTCCGCGCCGAGCGGAAGCTCGGCGGCAGCGCCGAAGCGCTGGCCCCACATACCCTGCGCAGTGTCTTCATCCGCTTTGGCTGCCCGGAGGGCCATGGGGACTCCCTCCTGGTCGCGGCTCGGAATATCCCTTCTGAGCAGCGCGCGGCAGTAAGCGTAGTCCGGGAGCTGGACATGTTATTTCGTGACGAACCCTTGGCGGACATGCCTCGATGGTAACTCGGAAGGACGGTCAAATTGCGCAACCCCGGGGAGCGGCAACCCGATAGAATAGTACGCATCACATCGACGCATTCGCCGATGCGCAAGGAGCACCGAGAATGAGCAAAGTCACCCTTAAGGTGAACGGAAGTACGCACACCCTGGATGTCGATCCCGCGACGCCTCTGCTCTACATTCTTCGCAACGACCTCGGCTTGCAGGGGCCGCGATTTGGTTGCGGACTGGGCCAGTGCGGGGCGTGCACGGTGATCATAAACGGCGTGGCGATTCGGTCGTGCATTACTCCGACCTCTTCCGTGAAGGCCGAAATCACCACGCTCGAAGGACTCGCCAAGGGAGGGAAACTTCACCCGCTGCAGCAGGCCTGGATCGACGAACAGGTTCCGCAGTGCGGCTTTTGCCAGAACGGGCAGATCATGACCGCCAAGGCGCTGCTGGACAAGATTCCCAATCCGACGTGATGCGCAGATTCGCGAGGGAATGAATGGGGTGCTGTGCCGCTGCATGACGTTTTACCGCGTTCAGGCGGCCATCAAGCGCGGCGCGAAGGCGATCGCGGATGCGCGGCATTCAGCGAAAACGGGGGTGACGGCATGAAAACGCTTAAGGGTATTCCGCGGGAAGTCGAACAGGAACTGGAAAGGTCGAACGTCAGTCCCTCGCGCAGGGAATTTCTCCGGAACGCAGGCATGTTCGCCGTGACCTTCAGCGCGGCGGGCGCAGTGGGTACGCTCGCGCCTGAGGCGAAGGCTCAAACGGCCGCTGCCGCGGGTGGCGCGAGCGCCGGTCCGTATCCCGACCCCGACTTCCACCAGGTCGATTCGTGGATCGTGATTCATCAGGACGATACCGCGACCTTCTATGTCGGCAAAACGGATTGCGGCCAGGGCACGGGAACGGGCTTCCGGCAGATCATGTCCGACGAACTGGACATCGCCTTCGACAAGACCACCTGCATCATGGGCAGCACGGATATCACGGTCGACCAGGGCGGTTCCGGCGGCTCGACCGCCATGGAACGCGATAGCTGGCCGATGCGACGCGTTGCGGCCGAGGCTCGCAGGGTATTGCTTGAGATGGCATCGACCAGGCTGGGCGCGCCTGTCGATCAGCTGAGCGTGAGCGAGGGCGTGATTACAGTGAAGGGCGATCCTTCGAAGCGCGTCACCTACGGACAACTGATCGGCGGGAAGACGATTCAACGTCGCGCTGACAAGGGCAACAATATCAACGCGATTACCGGCGTGGCCGCGGTCAAACCGGTACAGGAGCTCAAAAACGTCGGCCAGTCTCCGCAGCGCTACGACATTCCCGCCAAGGTGGATGGTTCGCTGAAGTGGGCGGTGGACGTCAAGCTGCCGGGCATGGTTCACGCGCGCAATGTGAAGCCGCCGTTCGCGGGCGCGAAGCTGATCAGCATCGACGAATCGTCCGTGCGAAACATGCCGGGGTTCGTCAAGGTGGTGAGCAAGGGCAACTATGTCGCGGTGGTCTGCGAACGGGAAGAGCAGGCGATCAACGCGTCGAGACAGCTCAAGGCGAACTGGGAGAAGCCGGCCACGGCGCCTTTCCCGTCATCGGAAGATTTGTTCACATTACATGCGCGCCGCGACGCCACGACCAGCGTTGCCAAACCGATCCTGGTGGGAGATCCGGACGCGGCGTTCGCGGGCGCGGCGAAGGTCATCGAAGCCGATTACGACGTCCCGTTCCAGGGACACACGGCATTCAGCCCGGCCCACGCGATGGCGGATCCGTCGAACGGCCAGATGACGATCTATTCGAACGATATGAAGTCCTACGGCATGCGGAGGGGCGTCGCCACTTTTCTGGGCATGCCCCGTGACAAAGTGCGCGTCGTCTGGATGGAAGGCCCGCAGGGGTTCGGGCGCACGGCCGCCGACGATGCGGGATTCGAGGCGGCTTATATGGCGAAGGAGATCGGCCGCCCGGTTCGCATGCAGTGGATGCGGGACGAAGAGACGGCCTGGGACACCAAGGCGCCCGGCCTTCGCCGTTAAGATTCGCGGGGGACTGGATGCCTCGGGGAATCTGGTGGCATACGACTACCATGCCCGGGCCGCCGACCACAATCATGTCGGATATAACGAGCCCGATACCGTGCTGATCGCTCAGCTCATGGGATCAAGGCGCGCCAGAAGCCGGCGGCGGGCAGTTCCGAAGTGCCGTCGGAGATGTACGCCATCCCGAATCGCCGTATGTCGCAGGGACGTGGTGAGCCTGCCGCTTATCTGGGAGACGCCGGTTCGCACGGGAAATTTGCGCGATCCCAACGGCCCGCAGTCGACCTTCGCCGCCGAATCGTTCATCGACGAACTGGCGGTGGCGGCGAAAGCCGACCCGGTGGAGTTTCGCATGAAGCTCCTCACGGCAAGCACGAAGGACGATGCCGGGTTCCGGCGGGCGCGTTCGATCGCGGCTGTAAAGGCGGCGGCGGACGCTTATCGGTGGGATACTCGTCCTTCGCCGAAGCCGGTCGGCGTCGGGAGACATACTCACCGGGCGCGGTTTCGCGTATTCATTCCGCGGGGAGACCATTGCGGCGCAGATCGCCGAGGTCGAGGTGAACCGCCACACCGGCCACGTGTGGGTGAAGCGGCTGGTGTGCGCGCACGATGCGGACTGGTGATTAACCCGGAGGCGCTGCGCCACACCGTGCGAGTGCGCGATGCTGCATTCGCTGAGCCGGGCGCTCCATGAGGAAGTGCAGTTCAATACGGAGAAGGTCACAAGCGTGGACTGGATCTCTCATCCGAGCCTTCGGCATGCCGACGCGCCGGAGAGGATCGACGTGGTGCTGTTGAACGGAGATCCCAATCCGAACCGGCCCGATCTGCCTCCCTATGGAGGGGGCGAGGCGGCGTGCAAGCCGATGCTGGCGGCGGTGGCGAACGCGATCCACGATGCGACCGGCGTTCGCATTCGCAGAGTTCCGTTCCGGGATACGCGCGCGTACTTGCCGCACTCAGCGCAGCACGCGTCTGACGACCAGGAATTTTCAGCGCAAGCCGAGCCGGGCGACCTTGTCGGCCGAGCCTTCCATTCCTGCTGCGAGCCCCTCGTTTCCGGGGGGCTTCATGCTGAAGACTTGCTCGACGAACGTGTATTCGTAGTAGCCAAGGCGGGCGAGGGGGCGGATGCGGGCGATGTCGATGCGTCCATCGGTGAGAACCTCATCGGCTATGTGAATGGCGACGACTCTGCCGAATACGACGTCCACCATGCCCATTTTCCCGTTTCCCGGAAGCCGCACGGTCTGGAGATACGTGCATTCAAAGTGGACGGGCGATTCCGCCACTCTCGGCGGATGAACGATCCGCGAAGGCGCTTTGGTAAGCCCGGCCCAGGCAAACTCGTCAACCTCGGGCGGGAGCTCCGCCGAAGAGCGGTTGACCGCCTCGCGAAGATCGTATGTCGCCATGTTCCAGACGAACTCTTTCATGGCCTCAGCGTTGACCACGGTATCTTTGCGCTCTCCCCGGGTGTTCTGATTCGCCGAGAACATTACCGTCGGCGGATCGAAGTTGACGTTCTGGAACTGGCTGAAAGGCGCGAGATTATCGATTCCGTCGGCACTCGTGGTGGAGATCCAGCCGATGGGGCGCGGCACAACGCACGATTTAAACGGGTCCCAGGGCAGGCTGTGGCTTGTTATGCCGGGCTCATAGTACATGGCTATATATAAGACCGATTATCCTGTTCCGAAACTGCTGCCGAAATTACTTGCCGACGATCACCACGGAGAACGAGCCCGGGACCCATTGACTTCCGGCGGGGGCGCCGGCCAGCGGAGGTGGCTGTACGGCGTCCGCAGCGACCAGCAGAATTCGGTCCGTCTTGCTGTCCCAGACCATTTGCTTCGCGCTCGGCTTGGTTTGCAGGGTTTGTTCAATGGCGAAAGAGGTTGGGCTGGCCTCCTTTACGATCGTGAGTGTTCCGTCAACCTGCGCGCTGTATGTCTCCATTGTCCTGGGGTTGAAGACCGCCGAATCGACACCGGCACCGATGGGCAGAGTCTCGAGAATTTTCCCGTCCGCCGCCCGGAGGATCACCATAGTCTGGGGCTCACGGCAGCCCGCGAAAAGGATGCCGTTCTTCAGATCGATAGCTAATCCGGAACACCTGCCGCCCTTGCCTTCGAGCGCAAACCGGCCTGATACCTGCATCGTTTTAGCGTCGATAACCGCAATATCATTTCGGTCTCTGATATCGACGTAAACATGCCCCTTGCCGTCGGTAGCGGCCTGCTCCGGCATTCCGCCGAGATCGATCGTCCCAAGCACCGCGCCCGCAGCCGCGTCGATGATGGTTGCATTCGGAGCGACATGGCTGAAAACGTAGACGCGTTCATTGAACGGATCGAAGAGCATAGCGTCGGGGCCGCCCTGCACGTCGATTGTTTTGATCACCTTGAGGGCTTTGGCGTCCCACATCACCACGGGCTTGCTGCCGGCGAAGCCACGGCCCGACTTCGGGTCGATCACGACACCGTTGGCCGCCGCATCCGGAATCTCTCCGGCAGGTTGGAGTGTGTCGAGATCGAAGACCGTAATTCGTCCCGGATTCTTGCGAGGGATGTACAAGCGGCGCGAGGGAACATCCGCGAAGGCAGTATCGAACGTGCCGGCCCCGCCGAGCTGGATCGTTTTCAGGACTTTGTACGGGCCAGTGGACTGCTGCGCGGGTGCGAGACTTCCCGACAGAATAGTTAAAATGACCGGCGCGAAGCAGAACCGTCGCATAGATATTCCCCTCAAATCTGAATCGTCAACTCGGGACGTGGCGAGCAGGCCTCCTGAATTATAGGCCATTTAACGGCGGGTCGATTTCAAGAGGTCCTCGGCCCAAAGGGCTCCACGGGGATCTTCTTCGTGCTTAAAGTAGACGTACGCGTCGCGGCCGCCGGCGAGCAGTTCGCCGATGCGCGCGGCGATTTCGGCGCGGCCGGTGTCTGAGTAGTCGCCCTTGCGCAGGCGGAAATAACAGAAGTCGGCGGTGAGGACCTCGGGAATTTCGAGCTTGTCCGATTCTGCCAGACACAAAGCGATGTTTCTGGCAGCGAGGCGTTCATAAACCGCGTCCGTCAGCCATGAGGCGTGGCGGAATTCAAAGGCGAAACGGATGTCGGCGGGAAGCAGGGGGAGATAGTCGTCCAGACGCGCCGTGTCGCATTTGAATGTCGGCGGAAGCTGATAGAGCACGGGGCCGAGGCGGCGGGCTGCGCGCAAGGGTTCGAGCGATTTCAGGAAGACGCCGGTGAAGCTCTCCGCTTCCTTCATTTTCATGACGTGGGTGAGCGTCATGTGCGCTTTGCAGGCGAAGGCAAAGCCAGGCGGCGTCGCATTGAGCCATCCTTCGAAAACGCCGGCTCCGGCGAGGCGGCGGAACGTGTAGTTGGCTTCCACACTATTCAGCCGCGTGCCGTAGTATTCGAGAAACTTCTTCGAAGGAACTTCCTTCGGATAAAAATCGGGCTTCCACGCGGGATAGGAGAAGCCGGAGGTGCCTGCGAAGAGCTGCGCCATTCGCGAGCTCGTGATTATTTCGCCGGCGGCGGGGGAGGCGGAGGCGCCGAAGGAGCACCACCAAGAGACGGCGCGGGCCGCGGCTGCGGAACGGGGCCGAAGAAGGAATCGTCGAGCTGGACGGTCGCTGTCTTGCGCATGCTGTCGATTTCCTGCCGGGCGAGTTCCGGACGCAACTTCTTCTCGATCTCGGGTTTCACTTCCGCCAGAGGTTTGGTGGTATGGGCTTCCACTTTGATCAGGTGATAACCGAAAGGGGTTTTGACGGGTTCCGTGACTTCACCGATTTTGGCGGCGAAGGCGGCCTGTTCGAACTGCGGAACCATCATGCCCTTATGGAAATCGCCGAGGTCGCCACCATTGGCGCCGGAGCCTTTGTCGTCAGACTCGGCCTTCGCAACCGTGGCGAAGTCTTCGCCGGCCAGGAGCCGTTTCCGGATCGCTTCCGCTTTGGCTTTGGCTTCGTCGTCCGTAAGTTCGGGTTTGCCGGGGGTCGCCGCCATGGGGGCGCCTTTGACCCGGATCAGAATATGGCGGGCCTTGAGCACCTCGAATTCGCTCTTGTGCTGGTCATAATACTTCTGAACATCGGCATCGGTGACCTTAAGGGTGTCCTGCAGGTGCTGAAACATGGCGCCGGCGAGCAGGTTTTCGCGTTGAAACGCCAATTCGTCCTTAATTTTGGGTTCATCGGCGACTTTGGTCTTTTCGGCTTCCTCCGCGAGCAGTTTAACCTGGACGAGTTGTTCCGCAAATTGGCGTTTTCCAGGGCCGCGGGCCATGCTTTGATACTGAGCCGGAAGGGAGTTAACCAGTTCGTCATACTGAGATGCGGTAATTTTTTGATCCCCGATGGTCAGGACGACTTTAGCGGGGTCCACAGGGGCGGCCGACGGCGCGGCAGGCGGTGGCGTCACAATCCTCGGCGGGGCCGGAGCCTGCGCGAAGACGGCTGGGATTATAGATAAAGCCACAAAGGCTGCAAAAACTTTCACGTTTATCATGGTACCGCAGCCGGATTCCGGGTTTGTTTTTGCGGAGGCTCAATGAGGGCCTGAGCGCGCTATGATCCTGAGTGCGCGTGAGTTGCTATATTGATTAAGGTCTATTAATTATGACGACGTCGTTTGCCACGCCCAGCAGTACGGAGAGGCTGAAAGCGGCGCGGGATGCGGGGCTTGGCGAAGATCTTCTGATCGAAGCTTTCCGCCTGATGCATACTTCGCGGCGGCTGGATGACCGGGAGATCATGCTGAAACGCCAGCAGCGTATCTTCTTTCAAATCAGCGGCGCAGGGCATGAAGCGATTCAGGTGGCGGCGGGCCTTGCGACGCGCGCCGGCTCGGACTGGTTTTATCCCTATTACCGCGATCGCGCTCTTTGTCTGACATTGGGGATGACGCCGCTCGATATGCTTCTCCAGGCGGTGGGAGCCGCCGACGACCCTTCGTCCGGGGGACGTCAGATGCCCTCGCACTGGGCGAGCGCGGCGAAGCATATCGTAAGCAGTTCGTCGGCGACGGGTACTCAATATGTGCAGGCGGTCGGATGCGCGGAGGCCTGCCGGGTGCTTGATCCCGGGGGGGACAACCTGGTGCTGGCGAGTTCCGGCGAGGGGGCGACCAGCGAGGGCGAGTTCTGGGAATCCATCAATCAGGCGTGCCTGAACCGGCTGCCGGTTTTGTTTCTGATTGAAGACAACGGTTATGCGATTTCGGTACCGGCGGAGTTTCAGACTCCGGGCGGATCGATCTCGAAACTGATGGCGGGCTTTCCCGACCTGCTGACGATCGAGGTGGACGGGACGGATCTGATTTCGTCTTACCGCGCTATGCGGGCAGCCGCCGCGTGGTGCCGCGAACGCCATGGGCCCGCACTGGTGCATGCGCATTGCATCCGGCCGTATTCGCATTCGTTGAGCGAGGACGAACGGTCGTACAAGACAAAGCATGAGCGGGAGGAAGAGGCTCTTCGCGATCCTCTGGTTACGTTCCCGAAGTTCCTGATCGAGGAAGGCGTTATCAGTCCGGAGGGTCTTGAGGAGATCGCACGGCAGATCGACCACGAGATCCTGCAGGACACGCACCAGGCTCTGAAAGCGACGCCTCCGGAACCCGATAGCGCAATGGTTCACCTCTATTCGGAAACCGTCGATCCGACGTCGGCGGTCTTTGAAGTTGCGGCGCAACCGAGCGGCGAGCCGAAGACGATGGTCGACCTGATTAACGCGACGCTGCGGGAAGAGATGCGGCGCGACGAACGGGTGATCGTGTTCGGGGAAGACGTGGCCGATTGCAGCCACGAAGGGAACCTCTGCGAGGTCAAGGGAAAAGGCGGAGTCTTTGGCGTAACCGCGGGACTGCAGACCGAGTTCGGGAGCAAGCGGTGCTATAACTCTCCCATCGCCGAGGCTTCGATTGTGGGGCGGGCAATCGGGATGGCTACGCTGGGTCTGAAACCGGTAGCGGAGATTCAGTTTTTCGATTACATCTGGCCGGCAATGATGCAGATCCGGGATGAGCTGGCGTCTTTGCGCTGGAGGTCCAACGGACAGTTCGCGGCTCCTCTGGTTCTGCGGGTGCCGATCGGCGGGTATCTCGCCGGAGGCGCGATTTATCACAGCCAGTGCGGCGAGGTGACTTTTACTCATCTCCCCGGAATACGCGTGGTTTTTCCGTCGACCGCGGAGGATGCCTGCGGATTGCTGCGGACGGCTATCCGGTGCGACGATCCGGTGCTGTTTCTGGAGCACAAGAAGCTTTATCGCGAGATGTACAATCGCGCGCCGCATCCGGGCGCGGATTTTACGATCCCGTTCGGCAAGGCGAAAGTGGTTCGGCCGGGGGAATCGCTGACGATTGTCACTTATGGCGCGCTGGTGCAGAAATCGGTGCTGGCGGCGCAGGAAGTGGAGCGCCGGGGCGGTGGAAGCGTGGAGGTGATCGACCTTCGGACGTTGTCTCCGTATGACTGGGAGGCGATCGCGACCAGCGTGCGGAAGACCAGCCGGGTGATCGTGGCTCATGAAGATACGCTCAGCTTCGGATATGGGGCGGAGATTGCGGCGCGAATTGCCGACGAACTCTTTACGTTTCTGGATGCTCCGGTGAAGCGCGTTGCGGCGATGGATACGTGGGTCGGCTATCATCCGCAACTGGAGGCGAAGATCCTGCCCCAGACGGAAGATCTGGTGAAAACCATCGATCAGCTGCTGGCGTTTTGATCTCCCTTAAAGACGCGAGTTTCAGGAGTGCCGGCGACAAGATCGCCGGCGATACCGGCCGTGTCGTCAAGTTCCGCGCCGAGCTGGGGCTCGGCGGCAGGCCGGGCCTGCCGGGGCCTGCCCCACGAGGTTTTTCATCGCGCAGCGCCATCAGGACAGACCCGAAGGTATGCCCCGACGATATTGCTCGTGGGCCGCTGGCCCATCCAGACAGGGCTGAAGCCCCTGGACCCGACAGACACAGGGTGAGTGTTTGCAAACATGGTTAGCACGTGCCCAATTCGTCCTGGGATTTCGATTTTATTGTGGTTGGCTCCGGGTTCGGAGGCAGTGTGAGCGCTCACCGTCTGACTGAGAAGGGTTATCGAGTCGCGGTGATCGAGATGGGCCGCCGTTGGACACCGGAAAGTCTGCCGAAATCGAATTGGGAGCTTTCCCGATGGATCTGGCGACCGCGGTTAGCCCTGCGAGGATTTTTCAATATCTCGGCTTTTCGCCACGTGATGATTCTGCACGGCTGCGCGGTTGGCGGAGGATCGATCACATACGCGAACACGATGCTCGTTCCGCGAGACTCGATCTGGGAAAGCGGATCGTGGGCAGGACTGGCGGACTGGAAGACCGAGATGCCGCCGCACTACCAGGAAGCCAGTCGGATGCTCGGCGTGATCGAGAATCGGATTTTGGGACCGGCGGACCGCATCCTGCAGCGCGCGGCGGACGCGGCTGGTGTTGGGCACACCTTTTACCCCAGCAGCGTGGCCGTCTTTCAAACTCCGGACGGAGAAGATGGAGGCGAGTCTTACCCCGACCCTTACTTCGGCGGTGAGGGTCCCGATCGCGCAACCTGTATTGGTTGTGGCGGATGCATGATGGGATGCCGCCACAACGCCAAGAACACCCTTGATAAGAACTACCTTTACCTGGCTGAGAAGCATGGTTGCCGCGTGTTGCCTGAGACCAAAGTCGTCGACGTGGTTTGTCTGAACGGGACCGCGGACGGCAGCGACGGTTACGAGGTGCGGACTGTGAAATCGACAGCCCTGTTCGGCGCCGGGAAGCGGCGCTTCACCTGCCGCGCGGTGGTATTCGCAGCATCGGCGCTCGGCACGATGGATTTGCTTTTCCGGCTCAAACAAAGGGGCTCTTTGCCGGCGATCGGCGACCAACTCGGGAATCGGGTCCGCACGAATGCCGAGTCTCTGATTGGGGTACGGGTTCCGGGCACCCTTCAGGATCTCTCGAAAGGCATCGCCATCGGATCGGGCGTTTATCTTGACGATCAAACGCATATCGAGGTGGTGCGCTATCCGGAGGGTTCGGACGCGATGAGCCTCTTATCGACACTACTCATCGGAGGGAGACCCGGCTGGCGCCGCATTCTGCTTTGGCTCGCGACTATGACCGTTGCACTGCTCCGCCATCCCCGCGGGACTTTAAGAAGTCTGAGGCCTTCGGGATGGGCGAAAGAAACGCTGATTCTGCTCTGCATGCAGACTCTGGACGGCCATATCGATATGCGCCTGCGCCGCCGCTGGTTCTGGCCGTTTCGAAAGATTCTCGTGAGCCGGGGGACGAAGATCCAGACTTTCATTCCGCGGGCGAATGAATTCGCAAACCGGATTGCCGATTTGACCGGTGGAATCGCCCTGAGCATGATTACCGAAATCCTCTTCAACATTCCGGGGACGGCGCATATTTTGGGAGGGAGCCCGATTGGCGATTCGCCGGAACACGGCGTCGTGGATCACAGACATCGCGTGTTCGGGTATCAAAATATGTATGTCTGCGATGGTTCCGTATTAGCGGCCAACCTGGGCGTGAATCCGGCTCTGACGATCTGCGCACTTGACTGAGAGGGCGATGAGCCACATTCCACACGCATCGGCTTGCCGTGAGTAATAGCGCTCCAGATAGACTATTGGTTCATGCGGCGGGCCTCATCTTGATGCGTCGGGCGATGGCCATCGAGTGCTGTCTGGCGCTCGTCATCGGATTTGTTCTGGCGCCGCTTCAGCACGTGCATCGTGATGAGGGTCACGCTCATTCCCCCTTCATTCACGCGCATCTTTCCGATCACAACCACGCTCACCATCACGATCACGTCGATAAGCCGGGCGAGCACGAGATCGAGAATTCCGATGAAGATCAGGCGTCGCCGATTGACACCTTCATCGTCGTATTAACGCCGGACTTTTCGCCGTTCATTCCCACGCGCGCGCCGGGCGCTATTCCCGAACCTGCAGAGACGCGAGTCAGCTTCGCGCTCATCGAAGAACGCGGGCACGATCCGCCTCGCCTCGCCGATTCGTCCGCCCAGAGCCCCTCCCGCCTGATCTTTCCCCTTCAAACGCCCGTAGTGTGTCCCGACGCGCCCGCGCGCGTCTCCACTTATCTGCCCAGGGAAGGATCTTTGTGAACAGACGAAACGGAAGTATCAGATGCAGAGCGGGCAACCCGGCTCTGCTGTTGGCCATAGGCCTGGTTTTTGCCGGAATCTCAAGCGCGCAGACCACGCTCAGCCTCGACGACGCAATCAAGCAGGCGATCGAGTCACGGGCTTCGCTCAAAGCGGAAAACGAGCGTATCGCGGTTGCGCGTGGTCTTGAGAGACAGGCGAGTCTGCGAGCCAAATCCCGAGTTTCTTTTTCAGAACGAAAATCTGCGCCCGGGTCAGACGTATACGCGCGACGTCGATACCGTTGCCTATATCAATCAACCCCTCGATTTCATGGGCAAGAGAACCCACAGGATGGAGGCAACGCGAGAGGGAGTCGTTCGCACGCAGGCTGAATACGATCTGGCGAGAATCCAGCTGATCGACCACGTCAAGCTGGCTTATTGGACCGCCCGCGGCGCGCAGGAAGTCCGCGAGGTGCTCCGGGCATCGGTCGCCAATTTTCAGAAGACGGTCGATTACCACGCCGCGCGGTTCAGCGTGGGCGCGATCGCCGAGCAGGATCTGCTGCGCGTTCGGCTCGAGAGCGAACGGCTGAAGATTTCGGCGAATCTCGCGGTCGTTGACGCCGATCGGGCGACGATGGCTTTGTTCAAAGAGATGGGCAGACCGGCGGTTCGCGATGTCGTCCTGACGGAGCCGCTTGAGCTTGCCGATACCTTCCACGAAGCAACGCTCGACGAGGTGCTTGCGCAACGCAGCGACGTCAGACTGGCGCGCGCCGGTCTCGCCGAATCGACGGCGAAGGAAAGTCTGGAGGCCGTTCTGGCGCGTCCCGATATGAGCGTCTTTGCGGGTTATAAACGAACCCAATTGCCCGACACCACTTACGGTGTCAACACGATCATCGCCGGTTTTCAGATCACGCTCCCGGTGATCAACAGGAATCAGGGCAACCGTGAAGCCGCGGAGGCGGAAGTGCGCCGCAGGCAGCAATTACTGGCGGCGGCAGAGGCCGATGTCCGGGCGGAATATGAAAGCGCTGTTCAGGAATACCGGACGAGGCGCGATGAGGCTACCGATACGCTTCAACTGCTCCGGCAGGAAGCCAGCAACGTGGCGCAGATTGCCAACAACGCTTATGTCGAGGGCGGCACGGATCTGCTGCGACTGCTGGATGCCGAGCGCGCCCGCATCGACGCGGATCTCGCCTGGGCGCGAGGCATGAGCGACTATCACCAAAGCATCGTGCGGCTCGAAGCCGCGGAAGGAGTCGGCCGGTGAAAACTTTCAGCTCAATCTCATTCGTTTGCTTCGCCCTGATGGCGTGTGGCTGCGGCAAAACCCCGCCGGCGCCGGAGAAGGCCGCGCCGGAAGCCAGGTCCGCCAAATCGGAGATCGTACTCTCGCCTGCACAGATGCAGGCCGCGACAATCGAAACGCAAACCACTGCACTGAGCTCCACTCCGGCGATCCTGCAGGCAAAAGGACGCATCGTATTGGCGGACGATCGCGTCTGGCGAGTGGGTGTTCGCTCGCAGGGTCTTGTGATGGTGGTTTATGCCGGGCTCGGAGATTACGTCAGGAAGGGCCAGGTTCTCGCGCGGTATCACGCCGACGAAGTTCGTGAAGAGCGGGCCAAGTATCGCGTGTCTGTGGCGGAATTGCGTCTCGCTGAGACGGTGGCCGCTCAAGCGCAGCGGAATCGCGACCGCGCGCAAAAGCTGCTGGATTTGAAAGCCGGTTCCATCCAGCAATTGGAACAGGCGCAGCAGGATCTGGTGGCCGCGCAGTCCGCCATTAAGAGAGCGCAGATCGAAGTGGACCGGGGAGAAGATCTGCTGGAGGACGACCTTAAAGTCAAGGTCGAACCCCCGCCTGCAAGCGCTGGTGAATTCGCGGACGATGTTCCGATCTTCGCTCCCGAATCGGGATACGTCATCGCGAAGAACATCACGCCGGGTAAGACGGTGGATCTGACGTCCGAAACATTCGTGATCGGCGATCTGTCGAAGGTCTGGATGCTGGCTTCCGTGAGTCAGGAAGATCTCTCCGGATTACGAGTCGGGACCGCGGCTACTGTAGTCGCGCCGGGCGACCCTCCGCAGCGTTTTCCCGGCCGCATTACCAGCCTCGGGCAGCAATTCGATCCGGAAACGCGCATGATCGAGGTGCGTATCGCCCTCGATAACCCCCGCAATCTGCTGCGGCCGGAGATGCTGGTCAGCGCGGAAATTCCTCGCGGAACCGGTAAACCGGCGATGCTGATTTCGTCGGATTCCATTCAACAGGTCGATGATGCCGATGTCGTGTTCGTGATGACCGGGCCGGGGCACTTCCTGATTCGCCCGATTCGCGTTGGTCCGGCGGACGCGGGGAAGACCACTGTTCTGGAGGGACTTAAACCGGGAGAACAGATCGTCACTCGCGGCAGCTTCCTGCTCAAGTCGCAGCTTCTGAAATCGACGATGGAGGAAGAGTAACCGCCATGCTGAATCGCATCATCGATGTTACGCTTCGCTGGCGGTGGCTCGTGTTGACGGGCATTGCGGTCTTGCTGGCCGCGGGCGGATATGCGCTTTACACGCTCCCGGTGGAAGCCTTTCCCGACCTGACGAATAACCAGGTGGTTGTGGTTACGAACGCTCCGTCTTTGCCTCCCACGGAGGTTGAGCAACTGGTGACTTATCCCATTGAACGCGCCATGCTCGGGCTGCCTGATAAAGAAGAGGTTCGTTCTTTGTCCAAGCTCGGCCTTTCGATGGTCACCATTGTCTTCGACGACTCGGTGGCCATGTATTTCGCGCGCCAGCTGGTGAGCGAAAGGCTGCAGCAGGTCTCCTCATCGTTGCCAGTGGGCGTCCAGCCTGTCCTCGGGCTTCCCTCCACGGCCTTCGGCGAGCTGTTTCAATACACTCTCTCCGGTCCTATGAGCGCTATGGATCTGAAGGATCTGCATGAATGGGTGATCAAGCCTCAGTTGCGAACCATCCCCGGGGTAAGTGAAGTAAACGCCTGGGGCGGTCAGACAAAGCAGTTTCAGATCGTCGCCGACCCGGCGCTCCTGGAGCAGTATGGGCTGACCTTGCATGATGTTGCCTCGCGCGTCGAGGCGAACAACACGAACTTCGGCGGCGGTTACATCGAACATGCTTCGGAACAATACACGCTGATCGGTTCCGGACGCGCGACCACGACCAGCGATCTCGGCAACATCGTTCTGATGGCGCACAAGGGCACGCCGGTGCTCCTGCGCGATGTCGCGACGGTCCGGATCGGCGCGGCTCCCGCGGAAGGGGCGACGCTGCGAAACGGCGAAACGGTTTCCGGCATGGTGATCATGCTGAAGGGCGAGAACGGGAAACGGCTGATCGAAACAGTTAAAGAGAAGATCGCCAGCCTGCGCCTGCCTCCGGGAGTGAAGATCCTTCCTTTTTACGATCAGTCGTTCGTTATCGACGGCACGATCCATACGGTGGAGAACAACCTCTTTGAAGGCTTCGTCCTGGTCACCGTCGTGCTGCTCTTGTTTCTCGGAAATCTTCGCGCGGCTCTGATTACCGCTGCCGTGATTCCGTTTTCCATGCTGATCAGTTTCCTGGGAATGCGGCTCTTCGGCATCAGCGCAAATCTTATGAGCCTGGGCGCGATCGATTTCGGAATGATCGTGGACGGCGCCGTGGTGATGATGGAAAATTCGGTGCAT
This sequence comes from Terriglobia bacterium, assembly GCA_963831795.1. GTDB lineage: Bacteria > Acidobacteriota > Terriglobia > Bryobacterales > Bryobacteraceae > BOG-234. The sequence continues at coordinate 81,033 of CAWHSB010000043.1, forward strand.
CGTCTGGAATCGGAGCAGGAGCGGCCAGGATCCGCTCGATTCTGGAATCGGTGCGCCGCGCCGCGCATGAAGTGGCGCGACCGATGACTTTCGCGGTTGCCATCATCATCGCCGTGTATCTGCCGATCCTCTTTCTGCAGGGCCTCGAAGGTCGAATGTTCCGGCCCATGGCGATTACGGTTTGCATGGCTCTCGTCGGCTCGCTCTTTCTGGCGCTGACTCTGGTGCCGCTGCTGACCTCCTTCGCCTTCCGGAAATTCAAGCGCGGGCAGAAACGGGAGCACGCTTTGATGAAAACTCTCGACCGTGCTTATACAAAGACTCTCACCTGGACGATGAACCATCGCCTGATTACGGTCGCGTTTTCCGCGATCGTGCTCGGAGTTGCGCTGGGATCGCTTTTCTTCATCGGTACCGAGTTCATGCCGAAGCTGGACGAAGGTTCGATCCTGATGGAGACGCGCAAATTGCCGGGCATTTCGCTCACCGATTCGGTTGAAATCAGCAAACGAATCGAGAGCCGCTTGAGGTCTTTTCCCGAGATTGCGGATGTGGTCGTCAAGATCGGGCGGCCCGATTTCGCCACTGAAGCGATGGGAATCAATGAAGGCGATACGTACCTTTCGCTGAAGCCCATGAACACGTGGACGAGGTTTCACAGTAAGGAGGCGCTTATCGACGCGGTGGATAAGGAAATGGGGACCATTCCCGGCATTGCCTGGAACTTCACGCAGCCCATGGCCATGCGCATCGACGAAACGATTTCGGGTGTCAAGGCCGATCTCGCGGTCAAGGTGTTCGGCGAGGATTTCCGCACCCTCGAACTCGATCGCCCAGCAGATCCTGCGTTCCGTCTCTTCCGTTCGCGGCGCGGCCGATCCCCAGATGGAAATCACGTCCGGCGTGGCGGATTTGTCGATCGCGGTCGATCGCGCCGCTCTGGCCCGCTATGGTCTCAACGTCACCGACGTCGAAGAAGCAGTTTCGAGCGGCGGTTCCGGCGACGTGATTTCGGAGGTGCTTGACGGCCCCCGACGGTACACCGTCGCTTTGCGTCTGCCGGAGCGATATCGCACGGATCCCGACGCCATGCGGCGCATCGTGCTTCGCGCTTCCGGCGGAGAGCAGGTTACGCTCGATCACGTCGCCGATATCCGCGTGAAACGGGGGCCGGAAATTATCAATCGCGAGGAGGGCCAGCGGCGCATTGTCGTGATGTCCAATGTCCGCGGCCGCGATCTGGGCAGTTTCGTTGCCGAGGTACGTTCGAAAATCGACCGGCAAATCGCCTTGCCGCCCGGCTATTTCATCGAATACGGTGGTCAGTTCGAGAACCAGGAGCGCGCGATGCGCAGACTCATGCTGATCGTGCCTGTCGCGATCGGATTGGTGTTTGTACTGCTGTATTTTACGTTCACTTCGGGATGGCTGGCGCTTCTGGTTGTCGGAAACGTCCCATTCGCCCTGGTAGGCGGCGTGGCGGCGCTCTGGATACGAGGCATGAATCTCAACCTCTCGGCGTCGATCGGGTTTCTGGCTTTGTTCGGCGTCGCGATGCTGAATGGAGTTGTCCTGGTGAGTTCGATCCGGCAAATGCTGGCGGCCGGCGCGCCCGTTCGGGAGGCGATGCTCGCGGGCGCCCGGCGCAGGCTCAGGCCGGTGCTTATGACCGCATCGGTGGCGAGCCTGGGCTTCATTCCCATGGCGTTATCTACTTCGACCGGCGCTGAGGTTCAGCGGCCTCTGGCAACGGTCGTCATCGGAGGATTGTTCAGTTCGACTATGCTGACGCTGTTTCTTCTGCCGGTTGTTTATGAGTGGGCTTATCGCGATTCGGGGCGATCCGTTAGGGAAGCTTAGAGCAATAGACGCAGGCCGCTCTGTCGAAGACGCGGTTCGTACGGACACCGGCGACCAGATCGCCGGCGCTACCGGCTGACGTAAAGCTCCGCGCCGAGCTGGGGCTCGGCGGCAGGCTTGTGGGCCTGCCCCACGATCAGTTCCAGACCGATCGCCTCACCAACGCGAAATTGAGACTGGCCAGGCGCGGTTTCGATGTGCAGTGAGAATACCTGCGCGTCGGCGCCGGTGGCGACGGCTAACACTCCGAGAAGCGTCTTGGAAAGCCGCATATCGAAGCTCCTTTTGGGCTTCCCTGGTGAAGACTCCATTCGCGCACCCCCGGGTTCCCTGCGCATGGCACAGTAGCGCGCTGATGGCGCTCAAGACCCCCGATGTTCGGCGTCCGCTCTGCGGGCCGAATAGCAGGCTACAGACCCGCCAGGATTGGTTCGTCGAGCCGGTCTCGTCCCGTGAGTTCGCGCAGCGATTCGAGATACGGGGCGCGCGCGACTCCCAGTTCGGTGATGATCGCTGTCACGTAGCGATTGGGCGTGACATCGAAAGCCGGGTTACGCACGGCCGTTCCTTCGGGGGCGACGCGGACGCCCTGCAAATGCGTGACCTCCGCCGGGCCGCGCTCTTCGATCGGAATGTGAGTGCCGTCCGGCAGGGTAAGGTCGAGCGTCGAAATCGGCGCGGCCACATAGAACGGCACATTGTTCTCTTTTGCGAGCACCGCGACGCCATAGGTGCCGATTTTGTTGGCGACATCGCCGTTCGCGGCGATACGGTCCGCCCCTACGATGACGCAGCCGATCTTGCCTGCATGCAGGAAATATCCGGCCATGTTGTCGGTTATGAGGGTGGCCGGAATTCCATCGTGCTGTAGTTCCCAAACGGTCAGCCGGGCTCCCTGGAGAAACGGGCGGGTCTCATCGGCATAGACGTCGATGTGCTTGCCGGCCTCGACCGCGGCTCGCACAACACCCAGCGCCGTTCCGTAACCCGCGGTCGCCAGTGCGCCTGCATTGCAGTGCGTCAGGACGGTGTGTCCGTCGGGTACCAGCGACGCTCCATGGCGGCCGATCGCGCGGTTGATTTCGATATCCTCCTCGCGCACCAGTTGCGCCTCGGCAATCAGGCGTTCGCGAATCTGCTCGACCGGGAGATCGCGGACCGACGCATAAAGCTGTCTCATCCGCTCAATACCCCAAAACAGGTTCACGGCAGTGGGCCGTGTCGATGCCAATTCGGCGCAGATCGTTTCGAATTGCGCGTCGAGATCGGCGGGATCGGCCTGAGCCACTCCGATCGCAACACCCATCGCCGCCGCGACTCCGATTGCCGGCGCACCCCGGATAATCATGGTTCGGATGGCGTCGGCAACTTCACCGTAAGTGCGGCAAGTGACGTACTTCTCTTCGGCGGGAAGGCGGGTCTGGTCGATCATGACCACGCCATTAGCGTTCCACTGAATCGTTTCAATCATGAATTATTTCGGGCTGCCGTGCGCTCCCGACAGCACTAGTGTCAGGAACGGAAGCGAGTTGTAGGAAATGTGGGTAATCGCGGAGGCGCGGGTCGATCCGGAAACATGCCGGACGACGCCGAGCACGAAACCAACCAGCGTAATCAGGACACCGCTCTGCCAGATGAATGCGTTTTGACTCAGATGAAGCGCGCCAAACAGCATCGAGGTCACCAGAATGCCGGGCAGCACGCCCATGACATCCACCAGCACAGGCTGGAGAAAACCACGGAACAGGAGTTCCTCGACTACGGGGCCAAGCGTGACACCGAATAGTGCAATACCAATGCGACTGGCGGTGTCCTTGAGCAGATTATCGAAAGGCGTCTCAACGTTGGGGAAATTCATGAGGCTGCCCAGCAGAATCATTGCGACTCCCAACAAGACGCCCAGGATAACAAGATGCAGAACGCTGAACGGTTGCGGAACCCAGGCGAGCGACTCCAGCAGCGGCTTGCCATAACGCGCGAAAAGCAATCTGAGCGCAAGAAAGACGATGGCGTAGCCGATGAACTCCGCTGCGAGTAGCGCCAGACCGGCGCCCGCGTCGAAATGCAGGTAAGGGCTGCCTGCGCGTACTGCCAGTCCTCCAATGCCCACCGCCGGGATGAACAGAGCCGCAATAAGCAGAAGTTCGGCGAAACCCCAGAACGGACGGTCGGGATCTGCGAGGTGTACGGGTTGGGACAGTTCGGGGCTCAAGAAGTTGTCTCAATCAGGGCCGCCGCCAGAAGCGGAATCATGATCTCATGATGCCCTGTCAACGCGTATCCGTGACCGCCGGACTGCGCGTGGGGCCGCTCAACCACGTTAACGCGAGGCCGGTACTGCTGCAGGAAGTCGAGATTGATTGTGGTGAATGCGGCCAGAGGGTGCCCCAGGTTTCGCACGCAGGAAACCGCCTTGAGAAAGACCTCTGGCATCACAACGGCTGAACCCGCGTTGATATAAACGCCGCCGTCGTTCATTGCGGAAACCAGACTACAGAACAGGCGGAAATCGTGGTGCGTGGCGCTTCCCAGTATGGCGCCGTCGGCCGCCGGATGCGTGTGGGGCGTGTCGGTTCCGATGGCGACGTGAACCGTCACAGGCACGCGGGCGCGCCAGGCCTGAAGCAGGAGGCTTGCAGGAGCATGCGCGTCGGACGCAAGGCGATCGAGAGCACGGCCGAGGGCCTCGCCGGCGCCCGCGCCGGGTTCCAGCGCCTGGTTCCATTCACGGCCCGTTTCTTCGGCAGATCCGAAGCGTCCGTCGGGAAGGACCGCCTCGACGTCTTCGCTGGTCTGGCCCACAAGCGCAATTTCGAAGTCGTGAATGGAGGCTGAACCGTTCATCGCGAAGGCGGTCGCAAAACCGCGGCGCATGAGGTCGATGAGGACGGGCGCGAGGCCGCACTTGATCACATGGCCGCCCATTCCCCAGATCACCGGCTTTTGCTTCGCGCGGGCCGCGGCGATGGCTTCGACAACGGAACGCAACGTGTCGGCGGCAAGGATGTGTGGCAAGCTCGCGAGAAGGCCATTCAAACCTGCGCCTGGTTCGTATAACTTCGCGAAATCCGTCTGTTTGACCTTGCCGCCGCGCTCGGCGAGCGGGATGGTCGTCAGGCCGGAAAGATCGATTGGCGTCACTCTGTAGCGATTATTCACAACCAGATCCGCTAAAACTCATCAGGCGCGGGCAATCGGTACGATCTTCGACTTCCGGAGTTTCCGGTCGCGTGTCAGGAGTGGGACACGGTGTACAACACTCGTCGCACCGATCAATTCGTCCGCGGGATCGCTCCGGAAATCGAGTTCCATGGATTTCCGGCAAACCGCAAGATCCAGCGGCCAGACGTGAACTCTCGCGAAAATGCGGCTGAATTCGGAGGATTCCACATCTATCGCAACACGGCCTAATTGCGCGAGCTTCGCAACCTCCCAGAGCACAATCGCCGAGATGCCCCATGGGTTTCCCGCGAGCAATTTGCGCTCGGAAGCCGTCAGCGAATCATTCAGCGCGAACAGGAGAATATGAGTGTCAAGATTCAGCATCCCAGTCGATTCCAGTCGAGAAGACGTCGCCCGTAATTTTTACTTTGCCCTTCATGCTTCCGATCAGGGCGGCACAGCCGGATTCGATGGGAATCAGTCGCGCAACCGGTTTCCCGTGTTTTGTAATAACGACGCCATCGGGATCGAGGTGGTCCAGCAGAGAAAGACACTGCTCCTTGAACTTCGAGGCATTCAGCTGTTCCATAAGATGATTATAACCAATTTTTCGGACTGGTCAGAAATATTGACCAGTTGGCATCAAGTGGGCTAACTCGGGTCTTCCAGACGGTCGAGTCTGTGATCGTGAGATTCCGCAATGTTGCCCAGTTGAACGATCGCTTCAAGCACCTGCACGAGGCGTCTATCGGTCTCCGCGAATCGCCGCTCGTTGTCCTTCTGCATCGCGACGATAATTTCCACTGTCTGAGTAAGCGCTTCGTGGCGCTCGGTCAGCTTATCCAGACGCTCTTCAATGTTCACGTCTTTATGTTACTTCAGCGTTCAGGCGGCTCTCCCGGGCTGCAGGAGCTTGCGCAGCGCCTCACCGGTAAAGCTCCGGCGCGACCGCATCACCTGCTCCGGGGTGCCCGCGGCGACCAGACGTCCGCCGTCCTCGCCGCCGTCCGGCCCCAGATCAATCACCCAATCGGCGGACTTTATCACGTCGAGATTATGCTCAATCACCAGGACCGTATTACCGAGATCGACCAGGCGCTGGAGGACTTCGAGCAGCTTGCGCACGTCCTCAAAGTGGAGACCTGTAGTCGGTTCGTCCAGAACATAAAACGTCCGCCCCGTCTGCCGCTTGCTGAGTTCCTTCGCCAGCTTGATGCGCTGCGCTTCTCCACCCGAAAGCGTAGTGGACGATTGCCCCAGATGAATATAGCCAAGCCCGACGTCAAGCAGAGTTTGCAGCTTCGGCCGGATCTGCGGGTTGGTTTCGAGTACCGGCAGCGCCTCTTCAATCGTGAGCCCTAGAAGGTCCGCAATCGAGTAGCCTTTGTACTTCACCTGGAGAGTTTCATGGTTGTAGCGCTTACCGCGACAGACATCGCAGGTGACGTAAACATCCGGCAGGAAGTTCATCTCGATCCGCTTCAGGCCGTCGCCCTGGCACGCTTCGCAGCGGCCGCCCTTTACGTTGAAGCTGAATCGGCCCGGCTTGTAGCCGCGCTCGCGCGATTCCGGCAGCATGGCGTAAAAATCACGGATCGGCGAGAAAAGCCCGGTATAGGTGGCCGGGTTCGAGCGCGGGGTCCGCCCAATCGCGGACTGGTCAATGCGGATTACTTTATCCACGCTGGTGATTCCGGAGATCTCTCCATGCACACCGGGCGCTTCATGCGACCCGTAGATCTCATGGGCGAGGGCCCGATAAAGAATATCGTTCACCAGCGTGGATTTCCCGCTGCCGGAGACTCCCGTAACAACAATCAGCCGTCCCAGGGGAAATTCCACGTCGATGCCTTTGAGATTGTGCTCGCGGGCGCCGCGGATGAGAATCGATTCGCCATTGCCCTCCCTGCGCACGGGCGGAATTGGGATGGAGAGCGTGCCAGCCAAATATCGGCCGGTAAGAGACCTCGCGTCCTCCCGTATATCATCGGGCGTTCCGCTGGCCACGAGTTCGCCGCCCAGGCGGCCGGCGCCGGGCCCGAGATCGATCACATAATCCGCCCGCTCGATGGTCTCCGCATCGTGTTCGACAACGAGGACAGTGTTGCCCATGTCGCGCAGGGCCGTCAGGGTGTCGAGGAGGCGGTTGTTGTCGCGCGGATGGAGACCGATCGACGGCTCATCCAGCACATAGAGCACTCCGCGCAGCTTCGAGCCAATCTGAGTGGCGAGACGTATGCGCTGCGCTTCGCCGCCCGATAAGGTTGAGGCGGCGCGTTCGAGGCTGAGATAGTGCAATCCGACGGATTCCAGAAACTCCAGCCGGCGGCGAATCTCATCGACTACGCGCCCGGCGATCTGAGTCTCACGATCGGTCAATTGCCACGAGCGCGCCGTGATGAGAGCGCGCGACAGAGGCATGGCGGTGAATTCGGCGATCGAGATATTGTTGACTCGCACCGCCAGGCTGGAGGGGCGCAGCCGCTTTCCGCCGCATGACGCGCAGGGAACCGGCGACATGTAGTCGTTGAGCCAGTCCTGATATTCCGACGGCGCGTCCCGGTAAATTTCGCCAAGAATCTCGACAACCGCGGCGAGTAACGCTTCCCGCGTGGCGACCTGCAGCTTCTCGAAAGGAGTCTTCAACCGCGCCCGCAGGGACTTCGCCACCTCCTGCACACGAGTCGTGACACGGCTGGATCCCGCACCCGGACCAAGCCCGCCTTCCAGCAGCGGTTTCGTGGCGTCCGCAATGATTTTATCGGGGTCGAACGCCCAGGTGCTGCCGATGCCGGAGCACTCTTCGCATGCCCCATAGGGGCTGTTGAACGAAAACGACCGGGGCTCCAGTTCAGGCACGCTCGTCCCGCATTCCACACACGCCAGTTTCTGCGAATACAGCCGTTCCTCGCCGTTCACAACCGAAATAAGAACAAGCCCATTCGCAAGCTTCGTAGAGGTCTCGATGGAAGCCTCAAGACGCTTGTCGATTCCCGGTTTGACAAGCAGACGATCCACAATGACTTCGATGGTGTGATTGCGGCGTCTGTCGAGCGGAATATCATCTTCCAGCGACCGGATGACGCCGTCGATACGGGCTTTGACGAAGCCTTGCCGCGCCAGCTTCTCAAGTTCCTTCTTGAATTCGCCCTTACGTCCGCGTACAATCGGGGCCATGACAAGAATTCGATCGTCGGGCCGGAGCGTGAGGACGTGCTTCAGAATCTGCTCTGTAGTCTGACGGGAGATTTCGCTGCCGCAAACAGGACAATGGGGGACGCCAATTGAGGAGTAAAGTAACCTCAGGTAATCGTAGATCTCCGTAATAGTACCCACGGTACTTCTGGGACTGCGGCCGGTGGTCTTCTGGTCGATGGAAATCGACGGACTCAAGCCGTCGATGGAATCGACGTCGGGACGCTCCATCTGATCCAGGAACTGGCGGGCGAAAGTCGATAAAGTTTCGACATAGCGCCGCTGGCCCTCAGCGTAGATCGTGTCGAAGGCAAGAGACGACTTACCTGACCCGCTTAGTCCCGTTATTACCGTGAGGGAGTTACGGGGTATATGAACGCTGATATTCTTCAAGTTGTGCTGACGGGCGCCTGAGACAGTGATTTGTTCCAACATTAAGCGACTCGAACTCAAATACTAAGAAATGCCAAACTGCGCCACATGCGGCGGCAATCTCTCACGACGTCCGCGGAACACCTTCCGAAAGCTCTTCTGGAACGCCGCCTTTCGATGCGACGATTGCGGCGCGCGATGGTATTACGACCGGTCCTTCCTCGCTGCGTTCCGGCTCTATAGCCATTGTCCGGTGTGTCAGACTTCGCAGCTGACGGTAATGGAGAGCCCGGATCCGGTCGACCGCGTGAGTTCCAATCCGCTGCGGGCGATGCTTCGAATGTTTGGATTTCCCCTCTACCACTGTACCTTCTGCCGGTTTCAATTCCGGGACTGGCGCCGGCTGGATCCCGCCGCCTCTTCATCCCGGCGCCGGGAGGCCTGAGCCGGACATGATCCGGACCAGATGCTTCTGAAGGCCGGCGAGACGGATCGCGGCAAACGTCTGGACGCCCTGCTGCATGAACGGCTTCCGGAATACAGCCGGTCGCGCCTGCAGACGTGGATTCGCGAAGGCCGGGTTCAGGTGAATGGCGTTCCGGGGAAGCCCTCCTCGACGATCCGGGGCTCCGAGGATATCGACGTCAATCCGGTCCCCATGCCGGCTCTAAAGGCGGAAGCCGAAGACATTCCGCTTTCCGTGCTCTATGAAGACGACGCTGTCGTGGCAATCGATAAGCCCGCGGGCATGGTGGTCCATGCGGGCGCAGGCGTCCATAATGGCACGGTCGTGAACGCATTGCTGCACCGTTTTAAGTCTCTGTCGTCGGTCGCGGGCGAGATACGGCCCGGGATCGTGCACCGACTGGACCGCTTCACCACCGGCGTGCTTCTTGTGGCGAAGACGGACGCGGCCCATCAGAATCTTGCTCTGCAGTTTTCTTCGCGCGAGGTGGAAAAGACTTACCTTGCGCTGGTGGAAGGCGAACTCACCGGGACGGGACGGATCCGGAAGCCGATCGCGCGCGACCCCGGCAACAGGGCGAGGATGACCGCCCGCCTGAGCATCGGGCGCAGCGCTTTGACCGACTGGAAAGCGGTGGAACACTTTCGGGGTTTTACCTTCGTCGAAATTCGCATCGGGACCGGAAGGACCCACCAGATCCGGGCTCATATGGCGTCGCTGGGGCGCCCCGTCGCGGGAGACCGCTTGTATGGCGGAAAGGCGTCGCCGTGGAACCGCTATTTTCTGCACGCGTGGCGTCTGGGCTTCCGGAGTCCGGCAACAGGCCAGCGGCTCACCGTGGAATCTCCGTTGCCGCCGGACCTGGTGGAGTGGAAGAGTTCGCTGGAGCCACGGCCATTCGCGGCTTAATGCCGGTTCAGTGAGAACCTCCTCGAGACATCCCGAAGTTCGAGAATGGCTATCTGTGTACCCAACACAAGGCTGGCAACATCGTGACGCAGACCGCCCAGACTGCAATGTGCATCGTCATCAGCGCGAGAGCCTCGGGCCAGCCTCCGCCAAATCCATGCATGACGGCGAGCGCGACATCCGGCGCAAATGAGACGATGAGAACTTTGGTTGCGAGAGAGCGGTATTCGCGCGCTGGCTCCAGACTGTCGCTCCAGATCCTGGCAAACACGACGATCGCGATAGCAACGGCAACGACCGTGTCGAAGACCGGCGGCCCTGGCGTGAGCGGCATAAATTCTCCATTTGGGCGCAGGATCGACACCGCTGCCAGACGGATCAGCCACACTGCGGTGACGGAAACCAGTATTGTGAGCGGTCCGGCCCAAACGAGGCGCATGAACCTGGGTTGCGAGACACCGCGATCCTCCGCCATAACTCCTATGTAGCATTCTACTCGGGAATAATCAAGTAGAGTCATTGCCTATAGCGTATCTATCGATAGCTGCGAACAATTCCGATGGTAGCGAACCCCGTGCTGGTCACGAATTGCACAACTCAGCATGACTTGGGGGCCCGCGAACGAGCCGCACACCGATCCGCTCGACTACCTTCAATTCTCCGAGGGCCGCTCCACGTGATCGATCACCAACACTCGGAGTTCCGCCTTCGCCGGGACCAGTTTCAGCCCAAGCTGCTCTCGTAACGCTTCCATCAATGCGGTTCCCAAATCGGGTGGTGGCTCGTTTGCGTCGGGTGAGGCCGCTAAACCGGGCTGGAAGGGGAACTCCACCTGGTAATCGATCGTGCCGGTGATCCCGGGTTGATCGATCAACGGCCGGTCGAACATTCCGTAAAGCGCCTCCAGGAGCTGGGCCATGGGGATGTTCCGCGAACCAATCCTGAACAGCCCCCTGGCCTCTCCGTCCCCATCGTAAATTCGCACATTGGCGGGTAAACACTGGCGTCGAGAGGCTTGCCGCCCTGCGTTTGCGGTCCGTAAAAACGGGTGCAGGGTGGGCCTTCGCTGTGGGGGCGTAGTTTCGGCCCCATTTTACCCGGCTTCACTGGAGTGAGGGCTAGCACCTCCGTCTCCTGATTTTCGAAATGAACCTTCAACTGGAAGCGGTCCGCCAGCAGCGATTGCATCATCAGCCGAATCTGGTCCTTGGTGGGAGTCGTACTGGCCCTGGCCTCAATGGCGTATCTGCCGGGGGCATCATCGTACCATCGCGTGAAAATCCACTTGGGCAGGTGAGCGCGCATGGTCTGAAGTTGCTGCTGGGCAAAGCGGGTCTTGTAGGCGAATTCGATGTATGTGATCAGGCCAAATCGGCGGAGAATCGGGTAGTCGGCTTATACATTGCATTCCCGTTATCCAGGGGAACGTTGGGCTCCCGATACGGTCCGTTGTCCGGCTTGACGGAAGCGACTTCGAATGCCATTTGGCCCCCGGCTGCGGTTTGCCAGGCGGGGGATGTCTGAGTTTGCGCGCGGATAATCGGCGGATGAACGATTCTAACCAACACGGGTATCACAATAGCCGCTATGACAGTGGTTCCCCGAGCAACCCTCCTGGCGCAATTCAATCTTTGCCCGCTCCGATTGCTCATGAATCGACTCGATTCGTTTCTTGAGATTCGACCCCGGGGACCGCAGCTTGATTATCCCGCCGAAGGATCGAAGCTCCGGTCGACAACTCTAATGTTCGCCCGGGACCAGCGCAGCGCCTGAGTCGTGTTGCGGAGCATGCCACGACGACGGCGGCTCTTTGAACCACAGCGAAAAAATGATCCCTGCGATCACCACCGCCAGCGTCCCGATTACGTTGAACCACAGGAACGCAATGCTGGTGAAAAGCGAACACGCCACGATCACCGCCTCGCCGGTCAACATCGCCCAGAAGGCGGCCGAGCCCCGCACGCCGTTTGAAAAAGAACGCCAGCACGAAGACGCCCAGCAGCACCGGATAAAAGTAAGACCCCACCTGATTCACCGCTTCCACCAGCGATCCAAGATTTTTCGCGTATTGCGCAAAGACCACGGCCCACGCGCCCCAGATCGCTGTACACACGCGGGAAACGACGAGGTAGTGCCGGTCGGTCTCATCGGGGCGCAGCATGCGCCGGTACAGGTCCATCACGCTGACCGCGGCCAGCGAATTCAATTCGCCGGAACTGGACGACATTGCCGCGTTCAGGATCACGGCGATTACCAGTCCGATCACTCCCGCCGGAAAATAGGTGGTTACAAACGACAGGAAGATGTAGTTTGTGTCGTTGTACCCGCTTTGCCCCTGCGACTTCTCGTAGAGCTTGACGCCCGACTGGCGCGCCCCCTCGATTTCGCGCTGAGCCGCCCGGTAGGCCGCGGTCGAGGCCGCCAGCCTGGCGGCGTCGTCCTGTTTGCGCGCAGCGTTCAGCGCTTCCGCCGCCTTCTCGCGCCGGTTCCACGCATTTTCATACTGGCCCTCGACACGGGCGAATCCATTCTGCGACTGAATCGCTTTCATGGCCGTCTTCTCAAACAGCATCGGCGGCTGCGCGAAAAGATAGAACACGAAAACCATGGCGCCGACGAAGAGAATGAAAAACTGCATCGGCACCTTCGCGATCGCGTTGAACAGCATGCTCAGCTTGCTCTGCGCCACCGACTTGCCGCTCAGATACCGCTGAACCTGCGACTGATCGCATCCGAAATAGCCCAGCATGAGAAACGTACCGCCCAGCAGCCCGCTCCAGAGGTTGTAGCGGTTATTCCAGTCGAGCTTCGTATCGATGGCGTTGAGTTTGCCGACCGCCCCGGCGAGATAAACCGCATCGGCGAAGCTTACACCGTGCGGCATCAGCGAGATTACGGTGAAAAGCGCCAGAATCAGGCCCGCGAAGATGATCGTCATCTGTAAGACGTCCGTCCACGTGACGGCAGGGATTCCGCCCATGGTCGTGTAGAGCACGCAGACGATTCCGATCAGAAGCGTCGTAAGGCGATCGTTCCACCCGAAGATGACGCTCATCACGATGGCCGGCGCATAGAGCGCCAGCCCCACGGCCGCGCCACGCTGGATGAGAAAGACGATTCCCGCAAGCGCCCGCGTCTTTGCATCGAACCGCCGCTCGAGATATTCGTATGCCGTATATACGCCGGCCTTATGGAAGATCGGAACCGCCGTCACGCAGAGGATGACCATCGCGATCGGCAACCCGAAGTAAAACTGCACGAAGCGCATGCCGTCGACGTAAGCCTGCCCCGTAGTGGCGATAAACGTGATCGCGCTGGCCTGGGTCGCCATGATCGAAAGGCCCATCGCGTACCACGGCATCGTCTTGCCCGCAAGAAGATAGTGGCTGGTGGTCGTGCCGCCGCGCCCCCGCCAGAGCCCGAAACTCGGGATCGCGATTATGGTCGCGACCATCACGATCCAGTCAAGCGGCGTCATATGAGGGGATCATGCGAAATATCGCGTAAACAGATAGAAAACAATAATGAGCAGCCACAACCAGCCCAGGACGACGATATAGACGTTGAGCCAGCTCCCGAGTATGGGCGGCGGTTCGCTGTCGTATGCTTCCGGCGGCAGTCTGAACTTCATTAAAGACAAGCTTAAGCCACAGGTCCCTTTACCGTTATCTACTCGATTCGAATTCCCAGCAGCGCGGCGAAAATCATCGCTTGAGACGCATCGACCACAGCGCCGCGAATATCGGCGGCATTCATTTGCATACCTTCAACGCGAGAGCCGCGCAGATCGGCATTCACGAGTTTCACTTTGCTCATCTCCGCGTTCTCAAGGTTGCACCGGCGGAATATCGAACCGGACAGGTCGGTTCCCTGAAAATCGGCGTCCGCGAAGTTGCAGGAATCGAACTCGGCCGATTGAAATCGGGAAAAGCGAAACTGGGAGTATCGCTGGTCACCGCCCGAGAAGAGAACGTCCTGGCAATCGGCGATGCCGGCGCGCAGGCCGGTCATGCGGCAATCGATGAGTTCCGCACGGATCAGATTCAGCCCATGCGTTTCGAGGTTCGCCAGATCGCAACGGATCAGGCGAACGTCTTTCCAGACGATCGAACCGAACCTGCTGCCGGACAGGCTAACCCCTTCCAGCAGGGATGCTTCAATGCGCAGCGTACCGGCTTTGCGCTCTTCGATCTTTATGCCCCTGATCGAACGATCGGCTATCGTAATATCCTGCGGTTCGACCAGGGCCGCCTCATCGCCCGCCGACTCCAACTCATCCGGGATTTGCGGCTCACGGCGCTTGAAAACGAACTTGTTCGGTGTGGCGGGCTGCCTCTTCATGCGAGCAGGCTGCCGCGCAGGACCGTAACGGCCTGACCCGACATACGGACTCGGTCCCCTTCCACGCGTACCTTCACCACACCGCCTCTGGTGGAAGCCTGGAAGCCGGTCATACAATCTTTCTGCAAACGGGCAGCCCAATAAGGAGCAAGCGCGCTATGGGCGGAACCCGTAACAGGGTCTTCGTCGACACCCGCTCCCGGCGCGAAGAAGCGCGACACGAAGTCGTATTCCTGTCCCCGTGCCGTAACGATTACGCCCCTTACCGGAAGTTGGCGCAGCAGAAGGTGGTTCGGGCGGAGAGAGCGAAGAGTGGCTTCGTCCGCAACCTCGACGAGATAGTCGAACTGATTCCGTCCGACATAAGTCAGGTCGGCGCCAATCGCGTCGGCGAGCTCCGCCGGCGCCTCAGCCGGTTCGGCCAGCTTGATCGGAAAATTCATCTCGATCCACCCATCGTTGCGGCGGCAGGTGAGCAATCCGCTGCGCGTATAAAACCGTGCCTCGGCATCCGGCTGGAGGTGGCCGTCTTCCCAAAGAACGTGAGCGCTGGCGAGCGTTGCATGGCCGCAAAGATCGACTTCAATCGCTGGAGTAAGCCACCGGAGACGGTAGCCGTCCTGTTCGGGATGCAGAAAAGCGGTCTCCGACAGATTCATCTCGGCGGCGACGTTTCGCATCCATTGGTCGTCGCGCGGCCCGGAAAGAATACATACCGCCGCCGGGTTTCCGGCAAAGGGAACAGCGGTGAAAGCGTCTACCTGGACGATAGGAACCGACATCACACTATCAGAACACACGCGCAGAACACGCGCCGGGCTCACGTAAACTGAAATCATGTCCCTGACGATATCCGGGCGGACATTCCGCTCCCGCCTGATGATCGGCACCGGTAAGTACCGGAGCTTTCCCGAAATGGCGCGGTGCCACAAGGCATCCGGCGCGGAAGTGGTCACGGTCGCGGTGCGGCGAGTGAACCTGACGGACCGGTCGAAGGAATCGATGCTCGATTACATCGATCGCGACCAGATGTTTATTCTGCCCAATACCGCCGGTTGTTATACAGCCGACGACGCGATTCGCACGGCGCGTCTGGGGCGCGAGGTGGGGCTATCGAACTGGGTGAAGCTTGAAGTGATCGGCGACGAGAAGACGCTCTTTCCGGATAACGCGGGCCTGGTCGAAGCCACCCGAGTGCTGGCGCGGGAAGGGTTCGTCGTGCTGCCGTATACGAACGATGACATCGTGAATGCGCGCCGCCTGATCGATGCCGGCGCGGCGGCGGTAATGCCTTTAGCGGCCCCGATCGGATCAGGTCTGGGTATTCAGAACCTGACCAATTTGCGCATCATGCGCGAGATGATCACCGAAGTTCCTCTGATTGTCGATGCGGGCGTCGGCACGGCCTCGGATGCCGCGATCGCCATGGAGATGGGCGCGGACGGGATTCTCATGAACACCGCGATCGCCGCCGCGGACGATGCCGAAAAGATGGCCGTCGCGATGAAGCTGGGCGTCGAGGCCGGCAGGCTGGCGTATGAAGCGGGACGAATGGAGAAAAAGCTTTACGCAAGCGCCAGCAGCCCATTAGCCGGTCTTGTGGGAACAAGCGTGACAGGAAGAGGTTGAGACTGGTGGCGGGAGGAGACTCGTTCTTTCACACCCCTTGCACCGTAACTTTACACCTTCTCCATTCTGCCAATCGCATCAGCGTCTGTCTGCCGTGAACGCCTTCGACTGCACCCAGGTTTCAGGAAAATCATCCCGCGTCGGCGAGAGGAGGGCGCCGGGCATTGCGGATTTATCCAAATGCTGATCAAAAGCGGGGCATCTGGCAAGAGCTTTGAGCGCAAGCCCGGAATATGGCAGCATGAGGTCATGAGCACGGTAACCCCGATCCGTCCCGATGACGAGCCGGTCGATGAGGAAACCATGGCGATTCTGGACGAACGCCTGAAAACCATCGATGAGGACGCGAAAATCAGCGCGGCCGTGGCGCGAAGTCATGGCTGAGATCAGGGCAAAACTCAAACATCCCGCTCCGCTGTGAAGCCGGTCATCGTCAGCACCCAGGCGCAAGCGGAGATTGATAGCTCATTGCGGCCATGCTCCCCGGCGTAGATCAGCCTCCGCGCGTTGTCTATGGGTAGGCAGAAGCGGATCGATGAATTGATGGAACGGGTGTGTTTCGGAGTGCCTGCGGTCGTCCCGGATATCACTCAAATTCGGTGAGCGCGGGGGCCCGTTTTGGGCACAAATGAAAACCCGCCTGTAAGCTGCTTGTTATCTGATGGCTTGCTGGTGGCGGGGGGGAGACTCGAACTCCCGACCTACGGATTATGAGACCGTCGCTCTAGCCAGCTGAGCTACCCCGCCCGACTCAGATTACGATTTTAACATCCGGCTATTCGAAGAGCGTTTCTACCTGGACCGAAAACCCCGGCAGTAGTTCCGGGGCATCGATCCGGTCCTCGGGGCCATAGGTCCGGAACATACCCTCCTTCTGATAGGCGGTAATCGTGACTGAATCGGGGTCCAGGACCCAGACGATGCTGGTACCAGCGGCGAAGTATTGGGAGATTTTTTTCTGGAGTCTGGCCGCGTTGTCCTCCGGCGACAGAATCTCGACCGCGAGGTCGGGACCGAACTCGCAATAACGGTCCCACGTAATTTCCGCGCGACGATTCTCTCGGATGAAAGCGACGTCGCAAGCGCGTATCACGGCTGGAGCTAAGCGAAATCCGCACTCGATCAGTACAATACCGGATTCGGCGGCGCGATTCAGCGCAGCCGCCACCGCAACCTGCGCCATTCCGCGCCGAGGCATTGGTGGCGGCATGACGATCAATTCTCCTTCGTCGAGTTCGTGTTGATTGTCGTCTTCGGGCAATCGCTCGAACTCCGCCACCGTCATCAGCGTCCGGGTACCCATGACCACATCGTACTTCATGAGAGACTGAATCTGGCAGGCGTCGAACGGATAGCCGCTCGCGCAAGCGGGAGGAAAGTCCGGTCTCCACAGGGCAACGTGCCGGCTAACGGCCGGGGGGGATCTCTCAAAGGGGTCTTTACGGAAAGTGCCACAGAAAATATACCGCCGGGTTCGTTTTTGCGAATCCGGTAAGGGTGAAATGGTGCGGTAAGAGCGCACCGCGGACGGAGTAATCCGGCCGGCAGGGTAAACCCCACGCGGAGCAAGACCAAATAGGGGAGAAGGAGCGGCCCGCTCCGTTAAACTTCCGGGTAGGTCGCTAAGGTTCGGGCGCGAAAGCGTCTGAGCGACGAGCCGTGCAGTAATGCCCGGCCCAGACGAATGGCTATCGCCCGCAAGGGTACAAAAACCGGCTTATAGTTCTCGCCTGCCGAACTCTTATCGATAACACCGCCACGCAGCAAAAAAGGCCGGCCGGGCTTTCACCCGGCCGGCCTTTAACCGACAAGTAACTACTGTCTTACTATCTCGGGCAGCCCTTCGCCTTGACGTCTTTCTCAGGCGCCGGCATGAGACCGGTGATGTCCGCGGGCATTGCCGCGCCACCCGGAACAACCCACACCTCTACCCTGCGGAATTGCGCCCGCGTGTCGGATTCCGAGACAGCCTGACCTCTGCGTTCCTTCACATCCGTGGAAGAACCGCAAAGCGCCGGTCTGGTCATGGAAGCCTGGTCGTCTCCGACCCATTTCACCAGCACGCGGCTCAGATCGAGCGACGGGCAGATTCCCGTCCCCGCGCTGAGTACGGCGGCGGCATTCAGTGTGCGCTGCTCATCCACCCTTGATGCCGCTGGTTCATTCATATCGCGATGTCCGATGAGAATGACCTTCGCATCCGGGTCGTTGCGAAGGATCGGCGTCAATACGTCGATCAGCAAACGCTTGCCGCAATTGTTTACACGGGAACTCCGGGGCTGGAAGACGATGTCGTCCAGGCGCCGGGCTTCAGGTATCAGGTTGATGGTTACCGGAGCGGTAGCGCTCGCCATCTGGTTCTTCGAGTCGGTAGCGGTAGCCGTTAACGTCACGGTCTTCGACTGTTGTTTCAGGCGGTTGTTGAGATCGAAGGAAACGCCTGTCGAATCGAACGTGTTTCCTGCGATGCTGCCTTCGCTCGCCGCATAGGCGATCGAAACCGGCATTCCGCAGGATGAAGCATTCGCCATCGCGTTCAGCGGAAGCTTGTCGCCGTATGTGATTGTTGAAGGCGAAACGGTAAACGAGATGGTCGGAGGCGCCAGGGCTCCGATCGGAATGCTTGCCGGACTTGACGTCGCCATTGCTCCGGCGGCCGCCACGGTTACAGTAACCGACTGGGTTCCGGAAGCATTCGCCGTCGGCAGATTGAACGTATCGCCGGTCGCACCGGCAGCCGGTGTGCCGTTTACGCTCCACGTGTAGGTAGCGGTCTGGCCTGCCGGTATTCCGGTGGCACTCGCCTGAAGGCGAACGTTATCCCCAGGGCAAGCGTTGGCCGGAGCTCCCTGAATCGAGATTCCCAGCCTGACCGGTTCCGGCGCGGGAGGCGGAGGAGGCGGCGGCGGCGCGGGTGGCGGTGGTGGTTCGCGCCATCCGAAGCGGAATATGGCGCTTACTTCGAATTGCAGCGAGCTCTCCCCGTGACTGTGGTCGACAAACAAAGAGCCCCTTCCGCTCGGTAAGCTCGGCAGACCGAAACCCGCTGTCTTCGACGTATAGACGCCGCGGAGATCGTACCCGATCGCGAACTTCTTCGTCAGGTTGATCTTCGCGCCCAACCCATAGACGAGCGCCGCATAAGTCTGGGTTTTCCAGGCTGTGGGGTAGATGACCGGAACGTCGGTCGGCGTCTGGTACTGTCCATTGGCGCGATAGGTTATGGCACCCGGACCGACAAGCAGGTAGGGACGGAATCTCGAATCGCGCGGCGTAAAGTTAAATATGCCGACCAGCGACGCGAGGCCATTAGTCGAGTTGATGCCGAGATAACCCCCGCTGCCCGCGGGCCGGATGGCATACTTGTTGAATCCAACAGTGTAGCCTTCTTCAAGGCTGACATAGCGGCTGAAGTTCTCAGTCAGCCTTTCGCCGAAAACGGGCCGCGCGAGGAAATACTGCTGATTGCCGTTCCCTCCGCTGCCCTGATAGATCTGATACCACTGTTCGCCGAAGAAGCCGCTGAGGTCCACAAGGGAATACCCGCCCTCCGGGTTCTTGACTGCGTTCGCGGCAGCAGGAGTCTGGGGTAGTGCCGGCCCGGCCGCCGCGAGCAAAGCCAGGACCCCGAGCATGGTACTCGATTGGAACTGTTTAGACTTCGAGCTCGTTGTCATAGTTCATTCCTCTTTCAGAAGGTTGGTGACGATTGCAAGATTGACCAATGACTCATCTGGAACCTCGGACCGAAAGCTCGCGACGCTCCGGCGCCGATCCGGCTTCCACTGCAATGGCGTTGGACAGGATGGTGTTGGACAGAACCCCTCGCCGCGGAAAAAGAGCAAATAACCGATCCGGAGCTTCGGGAAGAATGAGCAGTTCAGAGGGCCATGACCGGCCGCGGCCCTCATCGGCCATGGCGAGCCAATGCTCGCCGCTGTCATGGGAGTGGAGGACTCTGCCTCCCAGAGTGGCAAAAGCTTCGCCCGCCCGTGTTGGGTGGAATAAAACAATACTGACGGTTTCGGCGGGCAATCCAGGGGCCCTTCCCCACGAGCGGCATCCATCCGTAGAGCGAAACAAGCCGCCCGCTGTCGCCGCCAGAGCCACTGGCGTGCCGGATGCAGGCAGGTCGAACGCAAGACCATACCACACTGTGGATGCCATCGGTTGGCCGCAGGCTCTCCAGGTTTCACCGGAATCCGCGCTGGCGAACGCCCCGCCTGGACCTAAAACAGATACCATGTTTTTCCCCGACCGCGCAAGAGAGTTCACGCCTCCCGTTACGCCCGAGACAGCCTCCCAGGCCCCTCCATTCGTACTCCGGAAAAGGCCCTGCCCGGTTCCCGCGAGAAGGACTTTTTCCGGAAGAGCAAGCAGCGCCGTCACACTGCCGCCACTCTCAGGAGGACTGGACCTCTCCGTCCAGGTTTTTCCACTGTCGGCCGACTTCAGGAGTCCGTGATAACCGGCGGCAACCAGCTCCTGTGGCCGGTCCGGATCCGCCGTCAGAAATCGTATATCCGCGTTCTCATGGTCGGCGGAGCGTTGCCAGCGGATTCCATAATTGTCCGTCCGGTAAAGGCCTCCCGAACCTGGCTCGAACACGCTATTGGTGTAGATCACGCCGCGCGCGCCCGTCAGAACCGTGAAACTTCTGTTTGTGAAGCCGACGTTGATTTCCCGGAGCGTTCGTCCGTCGTCGTTACTGACCATCAGGCCGGCGGTCGCGGAAGCGAAAAAGATACGGCCGGGAACCGAACTGTCGAATGCCATCGACCTCACCGCCTGCGACGTCACCGGATGCCAGACGCGGCCGGAGTCTTCCGATCTCATCAGTCCGGCTGTGGTGCCTGCGAAAATCGTACTCGAAGTATCCGGATCGAGCGCTACGAACCACGTGCGGAACGCTCCCTTGGGCGTATCGATCTTGTTCCAGTGCGTCGCTTCGTCGGAACTGTGGTACAGACCGCTGCAGGCGCTGGCATAAACCTGTTCGCGATTGTGGCGGTCGACCTGGATGCTGAAAACGTCGGAGTCGTCGAGCATTCCGGTATGAATCGATTCCCACGTCCGCCCGGCGTTGGCCGTCCGCCAGGGGAGATGCGTCGTGCCAGCGTAAATTATATCCTGACTTTCGGGATCGAAAGCGAGTGAAACCACAGGGCGGAGCTCCGGATCTCCCGGCGGCGAAATGTGGGCCCAGTTCTTTCCGGCATCGGAACTCCGATAGACGCCGTCCGCGGTTCCGGCCACTACCACGTCCGGATTCGACGACCACAGCGCCAGCGACCAGACAGCTTTGCCTTTTGTGCCTGGCAGAAGAGTCCACGATCGGCCTGCGTCTACGGTCTTGTATACCCCGGACAACCAGGCGTGCTCGCTATCCATGCCCGCGTACCATGTGCCGGTGAATCGCGGATCGATCTCGAGCGCATGCAGCGTTCCCGAAAATTGAGCTTCAAAAGGAAGGTTCGTCCAATACGCCCCCCCGTTGGTGGAGGTGAACAAGAGACCGTTATGAGTGGCGGCGATGACGAAACCCGGCGCCTTGGGCACAACTCGAATCACTTCGGCTTCTCCGCCGAATGGTCCACTGCTCTCCCACTCGGCATATGCGGTGCCTGTCGTGAAAGGACTTGAAAGAAGCGCCGTCAGACAGACACAACCCATGACGAGAAGCCTGGAACCTGACGCGGGCGTTTTATTCATTCGTCTTTTACGCACCTGATCTCACCCGACCTGAACCAACCCATGACCTGAACCAAACCTTTGACGCTCGAACAACGCACGAAGTATCTTAAAGTTTCGCACATAAGTTGTGCCAAAGACGACAGTTTAGCTCAATCCCTGCAACTTAAGCATTGCCGTTTGAACAAAAACACACAGATCCACATTTGTCATAATGCAGGAATGATCGTTGCAGGTGCAGGAATTATCGGTCTTTCTTGCGCCTGGCGGCTTTCTCAGCAAGGCGCGCGGGTAACGGTTTTCGATACTCGAAACGCCGCCAGTGAAGCAAGTTGGGCAGGCGCCGGTATGCTCGCGCCGGGCGGCGAAGTCGAAAATCCTTCTCCACTCGCCCGAATGGCGCTTGAGAGTCTTGCACTTTATCCCGATTTCATTGCCGAATTGAGAGACATCTCGGGCCTTTCAATCGACTACCAGCGCCGCGGCTCACTGGAAATTGCGTTAAATGAGGAGGAAGCCGAGGCTTTGGAGCGCCGCGCGGCTGCGCAATTGGCGATCGGCATTCGTTCGGAATCCCATCATTATGAGGGAAGCCTTTCCGCGCGGTTTTTTCCGGACGATCAACTTGTATCGCCGCGCGACGTTACCTCGGCCCTGCGGGCGGCGTGCCTGCGCTCCGGGGTTTCCATTCGCGAGTATGAACCGGTCATCGAAATACTGGACGAGGGGGCCGGCGTGCGGACCCCACACCGCGAGTATCGCGGCGATGGAGTTCTGATCGCCGCGGGAGCATGGAGTTCCAGTCTGTGGAGCGGTCTTCCGGCAACGATGCCTGTACGCGGCCACCTGATCGCGTATCGGCCGGATCGTGAGTTGCTCGGACCGATTCTTCGTCACGGTCAGACTTATCTCGTTCAACGATCGAACGGAAGTCTGATCGCAGGGTCTTCCACTGAATGCGTCGGTTTCGACCGCACCATCGACGAGCACGTCGTGAACGAAATACACTGCCGCGCATCGACCCTGTTGCCCGAGTTGAGTTCGCTGGTGCCGGTGGAACGGTGGAATGGCCTTCGCCCCGGAGTCGAAGGCGGGATGCCGGTTGTCGGACACATTGAAGGAACGTCGATCTGGACGGCCTTTGGACACTACCGGAACGGGATTCTGCTGGCTCCGGAGACTGCTCGAATCATCGCGGAATCGGTGCTTTCGGTTGCCTGAGATCTTATCGCGCCGAGACCCAATGGGGGAACGGGTTTCCCGGCGCTTTTCGGCACTCTTCGAGCAACTCGGGAATTCTCTGCCGCCGCCGCAGCAACGATTCGAGAAGCGCTTCCAGTTGAATCTCATCGCCTTCGATCCAGGGCGGCGGGATCTGCCGGAGAGCCTTATCGAAGACCGCCTCCGGAAAGTGCAAAATCCGATCGATCCACGGCTCGAAGTCCCGGGTCGTCCGGACGCCTTCATAGACGATTCGGCGCGGATAGAGTCCGGTGATGGCGGAGTCGGTGAAGTTCCAGTGCGGCCCGTTGAAGGCGAACCCGTGATCGATCATCAGCGCGACGAATCCCAGTTTGCGCGGTGGAATTCCGGGACGCGCCAGCCAGTCGTTCAATTGAGCGCGAAAAAAAATGGTCTGCCGGCCATCCGCGTTGCCGACCCAGCGATCAAACGCCAGCACTGCGAGAAACTGCTCCGCGTTTGCCACCTGGGCCAGGAGAGAATCCGGGATGAAATCGTAGACCGCCGTTACATCGGGATTGCCGGGATGACGGGAACCGAAGTGCCAGCCGGGCTCGACGTCCAGGCGCCGCGTTCCGCTCTGAAGATGGACTTCGGGGTTCGCAGCGATGAATTCCGGCGAAAGCTGCACGATCTGCTGCGCGGGGCAGGCTATCTGCAAGTGCGCCAGAATCTCCCCCGCCACAAACTCGTTGACCAGAATCCGGCGGTGCTGCGGGTTATTCTGAAACTTGACGATGTAATAGTCGCCGTCGTCTCCTTCAAGCAAATGCGCCTGCGCGCCACCCCGCATCTTGCGGATGAACCGGCGCGCATTTACAGGCATAAAGTTTGCCGGAAGGGCAAATCCACGACCAGGGAGAACATCGATTGATGCCAGACGAAACGAAGTCCACGGGTAACGCCGCCAAAGACGGGGCGAGCGACGGATCCAAAGACGCGGCGAAACAGCGCGACGAGGTCGCGCTGGAACTGATGAAGTTCATCGCGGTAACTACCGGGTATGGGAAAGGAAGCTCGGCCGCGGCTGGTTTTTCGGGGAAGCCGTCGAAATCCTCGGAAGAGTATGCCGACGCTCTGATCCAGTTGTTCGAGAGGTGTAGAGCCGTCGTGGCCAAACCGGTTCCCGATCAAAAGTAGGGCACCACAGAACCCGAAAACAAAAGGCCGGTCTTCGTGGCAAGAACGCTCGAAGACCGGCCCTCCGAACTAACGACGCCCCGATTTTTTGGCGGGCATTTTCTTCGCGACAGCCTTCTTCGCGATCACCTTCTTCACCACAGCCTTTTTCACGGCCCTTTTCACGAGAGCCCTTTTCACCACAGCCTTTTTCACGGCCCTGTTCACAAGAGCCCTTTTCACCACAGCCTTTTTCACGGCCCTATTCACGAGAGCCCTTTTCACCACAGCCTTTTTCACGGCCCTTTTCACGAGAGCCCTTTTTACCAGAGCCCTTTTCACCACGGCCTTTTTCACAGCCCTTTTGACCAGAGCCCTTTTCACCACGGCTTTCTTAACCGCCGCCTTCTTTGCGACTGCCTTCTTTACCACGGCCTTCGCCGCTGCTTTCTTTGCAGCTGGCGGAGGCGCGGCCTTCTTCGCTGCAGCCTTCTTTACCGCAACTGTCTTCGGAGCAGCCTTCTTCGCCGGAGGCGGCGGGGCCTTTTTCGCAGCGGGCTTGGGCGAAGCCTTTTTAGCTACCTGCGCGGGCTTTCGTTCCGGAACCGGTTCGGGCTCAAGTTCTTCCTCGACGACAAGAATTTCGACCGTCACTGGCTCACCCGGCCCAGGTTGAGGCGCGATCGCGGGAATCACGACTGGAATCGCGATCAAATCCTCTTCGTCTTCGTCGTCATCTTCCCCGTCGTCTTCGTAGTCGTCGAGCTTCGAGTCGACGTCGTCGCTCTCATCGTCGTAGTCGCGAAAATCTTCCATTTCGTCTTCGTCTTTTGGAGAGCACTTCAGATGATCGAACATTCAAACAGCCTCCTGTTTCCGCACGGTCTCCATTAGCATACCCCTTTTTGTTTTCTTAGTGACTATCGGATGCACGCAAAATCGCTCAATCCCGTACAAAAGAGAAGTAACCGGCAAACAGGTAATCGGCAAGGAGGGTCAGGAAGACCGGAAAGCTGCGAAGACGCTCCGCAATCCGCGTGCCGCCAGGCTTCGGGTCAGCCAGGAGCACCAGCGATCTTGTCGCCGGTGACCCCCGCGGAAGGCCATTCTGGCTCCTGGCTCCTGACTTCTGGCTCCTGACTTCTTCGACTCAGCGGTTCAGCGAAGAGTGATTCTTCAACTGCGCCAGCGTGCCTGCCGCCGGGTGCAAGGTATGTCCGCTCGATACGGCGACCGTGTGAGCCTTGACCGGCGCCTTACGCGCTGCGGTCGATCTCGTTCCGTGCGAACTCGTCCGCGAAGTGTGAGATGCGGGCATCGCCTCGTGGTAGCTCGCGGGAATCACCAGACGATCACCCGGTACGGGTTCGTCCTTGATCTCGTTGGCGGAGGCGATCTCGCCGGCTGACGCATTGTAGAGCCGGGCAATTGATGCGAGGCTCTCGCCGGGTTCCACCACATGCATCCGCCAGGAGGCGCGCCGCTCCGCCGGGATCAGATCCAGGGCGGCGGTCACCTGCTGGCCGGATCCCTTTGGTACCCGAATTTCAAAATCCGCCGGGGCGATACTCCGCAACAGGGAGGGATTCAACTGCAGGAGCTGCCCTACAGGCACGTCCGCGATATCGCCGATCAGGGCCATGTTCGTTGGAGACGTGGTTCTTATGGTGTCGTACTCGATCGGCGCATCCGGCGTGATGTGGTCAAGCCCGTACTCGGGCGCATTTTTCGCCATGATCGTCATGGCAAGAATGATCGGAACGTAGTTTTCGGTTTCTTTGGGAAGAGCTCCGCGCGACCTCAGCTCCCAGAAGTCGGCGTAGCCTGTCCTCTCAACTGCTTTTTCGATCGCGCCCGGACCGCAATTGTAGGCGGCCATGGCGAGATACCAGTTGCCGAACTCGTTATACAGATCATGCAGATGGCGGGCGGCGGCGCGGGTGGCCTTCTCAGGATCGAGGCGGTCATCGGAATAAGGGGTTTGCATCAGACCATACTGGTTTCCCCGAAACTTCACGAACTGCCACATCCCTTCCGCGGCTGCTCGCGAAACAGCCCGCGGCAGAAAACCCGATTCCGCCTGCGCCAGATGAATCAGCTCCTGCGGAACGCCTTCTTCCCCGAGAATGCGCGAAATCATCGCGCTGTATTTTCCTGCGCGCTCCAGGCCGACCTCAAGGGTTTTGTGACCGCGTCCGTTGAAGTAATTGATATAGCTCAATACGGTGTCGTTCACGACCAGCGGCAAGGCTGATGCCGTCGACTTGACCTCGCCTTGAACTTTGTCCTTAATCTGGGGGTCCACCGGGAACGTCATCGTTACGATGTCGTCGAGCGGAGCCTTGTCGAAACCCGCAACGTCCTCCTGCGCGGCGCCCATGCCCGCGAGGTCATCGCGGTGAATCGTGTCCACCATATCCTCGAGCTTCGATTCGAACAGAGTGCGATCAGTCGGGTTATCGGATGCCTGAAGCATCGCTCCGATCGCCGCATCGAATTCCGTGCGGGCGCTGGCGAAATCGCGATTCTGATAGGCATGCTTGCCATTTCGGAATCTTTCTTCCGCCTGTTGTATCAAAAGGTCGGAAGCGCTCGGCTGGAACGTAGCGGCCGAAAACCGGGATTCCTCGGCCACCTCCTTGAGATAGGGCAGATGCTCGGCCCGGCTGATGCTTGCAACGATTCCGCTGCCCGAAATCACATTATTGGTGAAGCGGATCGCCGCCGGAGCCAGAAATGAAGTTTGGAGACTGGATTGCTGAGAAAAAAGAAGACTAGAGGATATTAAGAGAAAAACTGTTAAAAAGACATAACGAAAATTCTTCGAAAACCGGGTCATTCACTCTCCTTGAAACAGACTAGAATCCGGGTTCGCGATTCTAACTCGGGCGTTGAACCCAAGTTAATTCCCTTAGCCTAACCTGGTTGTAATAAGTGCGTCAACAGGTGTGCGAAACCACACCTGCGCAATTCGTCGGACTTTGACACTGCCGGGTGTCGAAAAAAGCTACAGCAAGAACGATTATACCCTGCTTTTCTTTATTCTTCCTCGATGTCTTCCTCTCCCGTCCGAGCCGCTTTAGCCGCCGCGATGATCTTCTCCGCCTGGAGTTGCGGCACGTAATCGTAGTGATCGAATTCCATCGAAAATGAAGCTCTGCCTTGGGTTATCGAAGTAAGATCACTCTGGTAGCTCAGCATTTCCGCCATGGGAACCTGGGCGCGAATGATTTGCGTTCCCCCTTGGGTATCCATGCCTGAAATGCGGCCGCGGCGCCCGTTCAGGTCGCCCATCAGGTCGCCCGCATATTCGACCGGCGCCTGGACTTCGACATTCATCACCGGTTCCAGCAGCGTCGGCTTCGCCGTCTGCATCGCATTCCGGAACGCTTTCCTTGCCGCGAGTTTGAATGCCAGCTCCGAGGAATCGACGTCGTGATAAGAACCGTCGTAAACCGTGACTTTGAAATCGACCATCGGGAAACCGGCGAGATACCCCCGTTCCGCCGTTTCGATTATTCCTTTTTCCACAGCCGGGATATAGTTTTTAGGAATCGAGCCACCGAAGATATCGTTCACGAATTCGAACTTCTCGCCGCGGGCTAAAGGCTCCATGCGGATCCAGCAGTCGCCGAACTGACCATGTCCTCCGGTTTGCTTCTTGTGCCTTCCCTGAACATCCGCGGTTCCGCGAATCGTCTCCCGATAAGGGATCTTGGGCGCCTTCAGCGTAACGTCCACGCCGTACCGCTTCTTCAGTCGGCTGACCGCGATCTCGACATGCTGCTGACCCGTCCCGGCGATCAGAAACTCCTTCGTCTGCGGATCCCGGTAGAACCGCAGCGACAGATCCTCTTCCAGCAACTTGTGCAGAGCGTTGCCCATGCGGTCTTCGTCGTTCCGGCTCTTCGCTTCCACCGCGAAAGCGATGGACGGCTCCGCCAGCTTCACTGCGGGAAACTGAACAGGTGACGACTTGTCTGTCAGCGTATCGCCGGTCAGCGTCTCGCGCAGCTTGGCCACCGCGCCGATGTCTCCGGCGTGCAGTTCGTTCACGGGCGTGATCGTCTTGCCCAGGGGAACGCCGATGTGGGCCAGTCGCTCGGTCACGTTTCGAGCGGAATTCTGCAGGTTGGCGTCGTTCTTCACGCACCCCGAGAGAACCTTGAAAAAGGTGATCCGCCCCGCAAACGGGTCCGCCGTCGTCTTGAAGACATAAGCCGCGGTCGGATCGGCGCCGGAGATACTTGCGCTCGACAGGCGCGCCATTCAGCGTCAGCTTGACCGCCGGCCGGTCGCAGCGGCGACGGAAAAGCCTCCTCGATCAGGTTCAGCAGCATATCCGAACCGATGTTGTGCGGCCCTGACATGCAGACGATCGGGAAAACGCGGTTCTCGCGCATCTCCTCATCGAGACCCGCGATGATGTGCTCTTCGGGAAGCGTGCCTTTCTCGAAAAACTCCTCCATCAGGTCGTCTTTGCCTTCCGCGACCAGCTCCACGAGCTCCTCATGCGCGTTTTTGGCGGCTTCGGCGTACTCGGCGGGAATTTCGGCCTCGCGCGACTTGCCGTCGCCATCCGGCGTGTAAAGATACGCCTTCATGCGGATCAGATCGATGACCCCATGGAAATCCTTATCGTGACCGAGCGGGAGCTGAATGGGAACGGCGTTCCGTCCGAATCTTGCGTGCACGCTTTCCATCGCGCGTTCGAAACTGGCGCGGTCGCGGTCAAGCTTGTTAATCACGATGGCGCGGGGAAGTTCGAATTCCTCGGCGATTCCCCACATCTTTTCGGCGTGCGGTTCGACTCCCGACGTCGCGTCGATCACGACGATCGCGGCATCCGCGGCGACCAGCGTCGCACGGGCGTCGTTCACGAACATGTTGAACCCGGGGGTGTCCAGGATATTAATCTTGGTCTTGTTCCATTCGATGGCGGCGATCGCGGTGGAAATGGTCAGCTTGCGCTGAATTTCCTCATCATCGAAATCGGTAATGGTGTTGCCTTCATCCACTCGCGTCAGGCGGCTTGTCGCGCCCGCCGCGTATAACAGCCCGGCCACGACAGAGGTCTTCCCGCTGTGGCCGTGGCCTACAATGCCGACGTTTCTGATGTCCTTCGTCTGGTAAGTTCTCACGGATCCCTCCGTTTACGAGGAGGATCGTATCACAATCGTAACCCAACACAAAAAACCGTGGAAATGTTTTAATGGGTGAAGGTATCGGTTCATCCATGTACGGTCCATTGCTCTTCCTTGTCGGTCTCACTGCAGGCGCGGTTGCCGCCTGGCTCTACTACCGGTCGATAACATCCGTGCTCGGCGAACGCATCGGCGGCCGCGATCGTCAAATTCAGGAACTGGAAGCGCGGGCTCAGAAGGCCGAAAACCAGGCCGACTCGCTCGCTAAGGAATCTGCTGCGCTGAACGCCACGCTCGCATCCGAACGCCGCGCGTATCAGGAAAAGCGCCAATTTGTTGAAGAGGCGCGGGTAACCTTTGGCGCTCTCTCCGCTGAGGCTCTGAAAAGCAACAACACCGCATTTCTCGATCTGGCAAAGCAGACTCTCGAAAAGCATCAATCGGAAGCGAAAGGCGATCTCGAGGGCCGCCAGACCGCGATCGAGCAGCTGGTGAAGCCGCTGCGCGAGTCGCTCGGCAACGTCGACCGTCAGATTCAGGAGCTGGAAAAATCGCGCACTGGCGCTTACGCGGGCCTTTCCGAGCAGGTCAAGGCAATGGCGGAAGTGCAGGACGGACTTCGCGCGGAAACCCGAAAGCTGGTGAATGCGCTGCGCACTCCGCAAGGCCGCGGCCGCTGGGGCGAGATCCAGCTGAAACGGGTCGTCGAACTCGCGGGCATGGTCGAGCGCTGCGATTTCCATCAGCAGCGGCACGCCGACACCGAAGAGGGCAGGCTCCGTCCCGACCTGGTTGTTCATCTGCCTCTCGGCAAGAGAATCGTCGTCGATTCGAAAGTGCCGTTAAAGGGATATCTGGAAGCGCTTGAGGCGACCGACGACATCACGCGCGCCCTCAAAATGAAGGAGCACGCGGCGCAAGTACGCACGCACATGGAGCAGCTCTCCGGCAAAAACTACTGGGCGCATTTTCGGCCGACGCCGGAGTATGTGGTGATGTTTCTGCCGGCGGAGTCGCTGCTCTACGCCGCTCTCGAACAGGATCCAGGTCTCCTCGAAAACGGCCCCGAACGCGGGGTGATTATTGCCACACCGACAACTCTGATCGCTCTGCTAAAGGCCGTCGCCTACGGCTGGCATCAGGAGGCGCTCGCTGACAACGCCAGGAAGATCGGCGAACTCGGCAAGGAGCTCTATGTTCGGCTCTCGACCGTCAACGAATTCTTCGCAAAACTCGGCCGCAACCTGGATAAGACTGTGGGCTCGTATAACGAGGCGATGGGTTCGCTCGAATCGCGGGTTATGGTGACCGCGCGCAGGTTCAAGGATCTGGGTCTGCCGTCGACAGAAGAGATTCCGGTTCTCAGGCCTGTCGATCGGACCGCGCGGGCATTGCGCGATCCGGATTCGCCGGAAACCCTGTTCCGGGCAGGGTAGCGCCGCCGATATTGTCGCCGGTAAGCCGCCCCACATGGAGCGCGGCGATCCCGAAGGTCAGGTATTCCCACTCCACCACAAAGCCGGCGTCTTTCATCATCCGGGCCAGTTCCGGCGCATCCGGGAATTTTCGCACCGATTCCGGCAGATAACGATAGGCCTCGGGCGCTCCTGAAATCGCTCCGCCGATCAGCGGCAGCACGTTGCGCGAATACCAGTTGTAAAGCGCGGCGAAGCTCTTGTTCGGCGGCTGCGTGAATTCCAGAATCGCCAGCGCGCCGCCGCTCCGAAGGACCCGGCGCATCTCTACCAGCCCGGCGCGGTAATTCGCAAGATTGCGATATCCAAAGGCGATCGTGATCAGGTCGAGACTTGCATCCGGAAACGGCATCGCGAGCGCGTCCGACTCGACCAGCACCGATCCCAGCCGGTCGCGCCGCAGCTTCGCCCGCGCTCCCGTCAGCATCGGATGGCAGAAGTCGCTTCCAATCAGACTCCGCCCCGCCGAGCGTTCGAGCGCGATCAGCAGGTCGCCGGTACCGCATGCCAGATCGAGCACGCGCGCCCCAGGCCGTTTGAGAATATCCGCGACCTTCTCGACCGTGTGGCTGCGCCAGTATCGGTCGACGTTCGCCGAAAGCAGATGGTTCGCAAGATCGTAGCGGTGCGCCACGCGCCCGAACATCGAACGCACCCACCGCGAGGCCTCCTGCTCCGACCGGGCGCCTTCCGGGGTGGTTCCGACAGCCTTCATGCCGTGCGGCAATCCACGAGCGCGCGATCAATCGCCTGTTGAACCGCGGCTATGGGCACGTCCGAGCGCACCTCGACCTTCCCGATCGCCACGGGAAGCACAAAATGAATGCGGCTCTGGATCGTCTTCTTATCGCGCAGAAGGCGGACCTGCAACTCCGTGCGGCTGATGCCGTCGCAGTCCGGAATCGGGCCATACTCGCCCAGCACATGCAGAATCGCCGCGGAATCGTCACGGGAGATCATATCCAGACCCTGCGCCAGATAAGTGGCGGCGCGCATTCCCCAGGAAACCGCCTCGCCATGGAGGAATTTCGTGTAGCTCGTCTGCGCCTCGAGCGCGTGGCCGAAGGTATGTCCGAAATTCAGAATTCGCCGCAGACCCGATTCGCGTTCGTCGGCGGAAACCACTTCGGCCTTGATCCGCACGGATTCGGCGATCATCTCGTCCACCACGTCCGGCGACTGAGCCAGCACCGCATCGCGGCGTCCGGATAGCAGCCGAAACAGCGGCGCGCTCATGATCACGCCCGATTTGATGATTTCGTACAACCCCGCCCGGTACTCCCGCTCGGGAAGGGACTTCAGAACCGAGGGATCGATCAGCACCGCCAGCGGCTGATGGAAGCTGCCGATCAGGTTCTTGCCGGCCACGAGATTTACGCCGGTCTTCCCTCCAACCGCGGCATCCACCTGGGCAAGAAGCGTCGTGGGCACCTGGATCACAGGGATTCCGCGCATGAAGATGGCCGCGAGAAAACCCGCCATATCGGTGACGATGCCGCCCCCGACCGCAAGAATCAGGCTCGACCGGTCCGCCCCCTGTTCCACCATCTGCTCGGCGATTTTTTCGATATGCGAGAGGCGTTTGTTGTCCTCGCCGCCATCGAAAAAGAGAACGTCGCAGCTGCGAGTCCCGAGTCCGGCGCGGACCCGGTCTCCGTAAAGTTCCCAGACGTCCCGCGTCGAAATCGCAAAAATTCGGCCGCAAGTTGTCGGAAGAAACTCGGAAAGCCGGTCGATTACCCCACGTTCAACGGTGGCAAGGTAAGTACACAGAGGGGTAACGACCTCATACCGGGACATGACCTTCATGATAACGGGAGTAATGGAAATACCAGCCCTGCCAGACCCGCCGGCATGGGCGATTTAACCCTGGGCTATTTGACCCCGGGCTCTTTCATCTGGTTTTTCGAGTACTGCTCCTCGGTGGAGCTCGCAAGGGCGGGCGAGTTTTTATCTTTTGGATCTCCGGCGGGATATCCGGACGAGGAAACCCCCGTGTTGGTCTGGTGCCAGCTCCCGCCGTCGGGACCCGTAGTGCTCGTCCCGCATCCCGCGAGTAAAGCCGCCGCCGTCAATGCAACCGCCACGATCATTTTCCGAAGCATCTCCACTATCATAAACTGCACCATCATAAACGCCGGGTCGGTGTAGCCGTTCGAAATGCTACATTGAGGGTTCTTCCGTGCCCGCGCGCTCTGTCGCAACCTCCCCGTTTTTAATAACGGCCGTCGCGCTTCTGATCCGGCTCGCCTTCGTCTGGGATTATCAGGCCCAAACGCCACATCAAGCGCTTCGCGCTCTTCCGTTCCTGTTCGAATCCGGCAATATCGCTTATTCGCTGGCCAGCGGTCACGGTTTTGGATCGCCGTTCCGCGTAAACACGGGACCGACCGCGTGGATGACGCCGCTCTATCCCATGCTTCTCGCCTCGATCATGCGCGTGTTCGGTATCTACACTTTCAAGTCGTGGGTGGCCGCGGTCCTGATGAATGCCGGCTTCTCGGCCCTCGCCTGTTTTCCTCTCTACTACGCCGGGAAACGGATTGGCGGAATTTGGGTGGCCAGCGGCGCCGCCTGGCTTTGGGCCATATTCCCGAACGCGATTCTCCTGAGCGTTGAGAGTTTGTGGGACGCCTCCCTTTCCGCGCTTCTGGGGGCGACGGCTATCTGGGCGACACTACGGCTCGCGGGCTCCGCCCGATCTCGCGACTGGGGCCTTTACGGATTCCTTTGGGGCTTTATCCTGATGGCGAACGCGGCCGTTTTGTCTCTGTTTCCGTTCCTCCTGGGATGGGCGGCATACAGAAACGGCAAGACCGGCATTCCCTGGCGGCGCAATGCGGCGATCGCGATTGGGGTTGTGGTTTTATGCTGCCTGCCCTGGACGGTCCGGAATGAGGTCGTCATGCACAGCCTCGTCCCTCTGCGATCTACGCTTGGCCTTCAGTTGTGGGTCGGCAATAATCCGGACGCGAAGGTGGTCTGGCTGGGCGAGCACCACCCGATCCACGACACGGCCGAGCGCAATCGCTACGTCGAGCTGGGCGAGATTGCCTACATGGGAGAGAAGTTGAAGAACGCCGTCGGCTATATGGCCGGTCATCCCGGCTCACGAGGCCGAGTTGATCGGCGGGCGTTTCGTTATGCTCTGGGCCGGCGGCACGGCCCAACCGCTCGACGACTTCATCCACAGCCATTCGACCTGGTTCCGCTACGTGTTGCTTTTCAATCTCTGCGTGGCGGTGGGGGCGCTCGCGGGGATCGTGGTTCTTTTCCGGCAACACAGTATTTATGCGTTCCCCCTGGCAGTGGGACCGGTGGTGTTCCCGTTCGCGTATTACCTGACGCTGGCGTTACCTCGTTACCGTCATCCGATCGACCCCACGCTGATGCTGCTGACGGCGTTGGCGATTACAGCGGCAGGTAGCCGAACCGCTCCATCACCGGTCCGTGGTCGTCGATGATGCGAGCGACCTGAGCCGGCAAGAGCGCCTCCCGCCAGATCCCCGCCCTGCCCTGCCGGAAAAACAAAGCCAATTTCTCCGGGCGCTCGCGGAAACCGGTGTTAAGTTCCTGTTTTTGCAACACATCGAAAGCCGAACGCTCGATAGCTCGCTGGACCGAATTGGGTTTGTTTTGCAAACCACAGCACGTCGCCACGGCGGTAAAGGCCTCCACGGGCCGGTCGTGAAGGTCTTCGTATCTGACGACGTGGACCGGGAAGGCCCGCTGATCGACCCAGCTTGAGACGTGCCCGCTCCACGAGCCGAGTT
Organism: Terriglobia bacterium; assembly: GCA_963831795.1. GTDB lineage: Bacteria > Acidobacteriota > Terriglobia > Bryobacterales > Bryobacteraceae > BOG-234. Next base: position 115,411 of record CAWHSB010000043.1, read on the forward strand.
GCTGGTCCAGATTCCGTATCGGCAGATCGGAATAGTAGCCTGCCGCCGTCGAAGCCATTTCTTCGATACTCCAGTCGATCGGCTTGCTCATGTGATGGGCGAAGGAAACCGCTACGTCCAGCGGGTTGCGAATAATATAGATCGCACCGGCGGTCGCGTCCGCTGGAACGATCGGCCCGCAGGCGTCGTGGATCTTCAGAAAAACGGTCTCCGCCGAATCCTCCGCGAGCTGCCGGTATACACGAGGCCGGAGACGAGCGATCTCCTCCGGCATCAGATCCGACGCTTCAATCCCTGTCACTTCGTCGAAGAGATGCCTGTTGGCGGCAGTCGGTATCTGAAGATCGTTAATATTCGCCGGTCCGCGATCGCCGAGTCTCAGATTCGCTATGAACGCTCGCAGCCACGTATTTCCGGATTTCGGGTATGAAGCGAGCCAGACGATGCCGCTCACCGGCTGAAATCTCTCTCGATCAAATCCGCGGTCTCCCGGAGCGATGCCCTGGAAGATCGGTCGATCCGCATGATCCGATTTCGCGCCAGGCTCGTCAGGCGATCGAAATAGTTCGTTCCGGCGCAGAACCGCCGCCGGTAAACGACCTCGACCAGGTCCGCTACCTTATTAAAGCCGGAAACCGGCGCTAACGAGGATTCGGCCGCGTTATTCGCTCTCAGCAGATAGACCGCATAAACGGGCGATGGGCCGGAGGCGAACCCCTTCTCAAGAGGTACGTGGAATTTCTTGAGGTTCGGCCTGGCGGGACGGACGTTCGGGCTCCACAAGCCGGTTTGATCGAGAATGTCGGGCCACAGCATCAGGCGGGGAAAGGCCCGGGAGCAATGGGGATCGATCAGGCTGATCTCATCGGCGATGACCCGGTATCCCCGGGTGTAAAAGGCGGCTGCGAGCGCCGACTTCCCTTTGCCCGAGCCTCCCGCGAAGAGAACGGCGCCTTTGGGTGTCTCAATCGCGCTCGCGTGCAGGGGCAGCAATCCGCGCTGGTGGAGCAGAGCGCCGAAAACCGAACCCATGAGGAACAGGCGAATCGAGTCTCCGTCCGCCTCCGGATACGCTTCGACAGTGATCTCGGTCCCCGCTGAAACCTGATAACGGGCGATACCTTCCATATCGAGCAGAACCTTGTCGACTTTCCCGGCCCGAATCGTGACATCGGCCGGATAGACGGCGTCGCCCGCGGTGAATTCCGGTAATAAAAAATCAGATCGAATCGATAATCCGAAGGCGGTGTATGCTGCCTGCAGAGGCATGATTCAGCTTACCCAGACGGCAATTTTAAGCGATCCCGAGGATATTCCAAGACTTAATGCGGAATTCGCCGCTACAGGCTGCGCGCGGCTTCCCGATTTTCTGGCGCCACCGATCTTGAAATACCTGCTCGCCTGGCTGGAAGAGGCCCAATTCGAGGAGCGGAACGAGGTGGGGCACGGAGAGATTTTCGGAACCACCTTATTCGTTCCCGAAACCGACCCGTCGTGGTTCCTTCTGCAATTCATCATGAATAAACCGGCGCTCTTCGATCTTGCCTGCCGCATAACCGGATGCCCGAAGATCGCCAGTTTTATCGGCAGGCTGCATCGCACCACCGCCGCTTCCCATCAGCACATCGACTGGCATCACGATGCGGTCGAAGCTCGAACCCTCGGCATTTGCGTCAATCTCAGTACGGAAGATTATACCGGCGGCGTCCTTCAGATACGCGATGCCAGCCGCCGGCTGCGCGCCGAGGTCGGGCGCGGCGCCCCAGGCGACGGCTTCCTCTTTCGGATCGACGCCGACTGGCAGCACCGGCTGACCCGCGTCGAGTCGGGCCGCCGAACGGTGGGCGTCGGCTGGTTTCGAACTTCCCCCGAGCGGCCAAAATTCAAATGAGATTTCGGCAATATGGTCGGTTTATGTTACGCTGATTTCGAGTCGCGAGGAAACGATATGGAAGATAAAGGCACGGAACTCGACAATTTCAGCGAAAACAAACAAGCGCGATTGCCATATCATGCGCCTGAACTGGTCAATCTGGGACAGATCCAGGCCATAATTCGCGCCGGGAAGCGCTCCCGGGCCGGAAGCCGGCATAGGAACCACCTGCGCATCCTGACAGTCCAGCCCGGTGTCGTTCAATCGTCTCGGGGGCGCGTTCGATTTCAGTGATCCCGCGGGATCTCAACTGGATATTTCAGCCGATGTCGAGCTTCACAACCGCGCCGATCTGCTTCGCGCACTCGGGCTGCAAACAAGCCTGAACGACTGCCAGTTAATTCTGGCAGCTTATGCAAAGTGGGGCGAGGAATGTCCAAAGTTCCTGCTCGGCGAGTTTGCCTTCGTTATCCGGGATGAACGGCGGAAATGCCTCTTCTGCTGCCGCGACCACATCGGCTTCCGGGCGTTCCTCTACTGGCGCAAGGGGACGCGTTTTATTTTCGCCGGCGATATTGAGCCCATCCTCGCTTTTCCGGGCGTCCCGCGTGAAGTAAATCGCGCCAAGCTTGCGGCCCTGGCAGTTCCAACGGGACATCACGTCAGGCACGAAGAGACTTTCCATTCCGGCATCCTGTCGCTTCCGCCTGGAACCTCGATGACCGTTGACCGCTACGGCCCCCGGCAACGCCGCTACTGGGAACCCGGGGCCGCCGGAGGGCAGACGGTTCCGAAACGCGCGGAAGAGGCTATCGAAGCGCTTCGCGGTCTCCTTTTCAAGGCTGTTGAATGCAGGCTGGACAGGGATTATCCGGTGGCGTCGCTGCTCAGCGGCGGGCTGGATTCGTCAAGCATCGTGGCGATCGCAGCGCGCTCTCTCGAAAAGCGGAATCGGCAATTAACCGCGATATCCGCGGTACTACCCGAAGAAAGCCGCGCGCGTTTTGCCGACGAGCGAGATTATATCGACGAATTCCGGTCGTGGCCCAATATCAAAATCGAATACGTGACGGCGCGGGGGAGGGGGCCGTTCGATTCTTTAAGCGATCCGGGCCGATTTGCCGCCTTCCCGCTACGGAGTTCGCGTTTCTATCTGAACGAAGAATGCGAAAAGACGGCGCTCGCCGGCGGAGCCCGAAAACTGCTCTGGGGTTTTGGCGGCGAGTTCGGCGTAAGTTCGTGGAGTGAGCGATATTATCTCGAACTGGCGATTCGCGGCCACTGGCGCTCTCTGGCTCGGGAACTCAAGCGATGCCGCGCATCCCGGAGCGCCTCGCCGGCCCGGATGCTGGGACGCCAGATCCTGAACATCCTGTCTCCCGTTCGCGGATGGAGGCCGGCAGTGCTGCTCGCGAGCGATTTCCGACGTGAAGTGAACGCCCGCCCGGCCCTGCAAGGCCGATCGCCGTATCTGCGTCGTCATCAGGTTTCGGAGATCCGATTCTGGCTCAGCAAACACGCCATGGAACGCGGTCAGTCGATTTCGCTTATCCCTCCCTGTTCGCCGCTGCTCGACAAGCGAATCCTGGAATTCTGTCTCGCGATGCCCGAAAGCATGGATGTGGGCGAAGGCTACCCGCGATATCGGATTCGGGCAGCTCTCGATGGCATACTTCCCCCGCGAATCCAGTGGCGAACGACCAAAGCGCCTTTTTCGCCGGATTATTTTGTGCGCTACAACGCGCAACTCGGGATAGCGCGCGAGTTTGTGCAGGCCATCGGGCCAAAAGACCCGATCCGGACGGTTGTGAATGTTGAAGGACTCGGGAAATTGCTGGTACCCGTCGACGCGGCGGCGGGGCCGACGGCCGCGCGGGACGAAGTACCGGTGACGTTATATTTGATTAACTTTCTCAGGCAATTCTCCGAATTTCGGCCCTGACCGCCATGTTTCTCTACTCATTCTTCGGGCTGGCGATCCATTCAGAAGTGGAATTGCCGGAATTACCGCCGGGAGCGGGCGATCCGGATGTTGTTATACGGCTGGGAAGCGTCCCCCGGACGCCGCGGAAAGCGACGATGCGGGAAGAGATCGCCTTTCACGCGCGAGGCGGCGCGTTTCACATCAGAGACGGCCGTGAGATTGTGCTGGATCCCCCGCCTGACGCTGATCCGGCGCTCCTGAGAGTTCTGCTGGCGGGCAGGATGATGGCCTTTCTGCTGCGCCAGCGGGGCTGGCTGCCGCTCCATGCAAGCGGAATCGAAGTGGGCGGTGAGGCAGTACTTTTTCTCGGAGCTTCAGGTTCGGGAAAGTCGACGACCGCGGCGGCATTCCATTCGGGCGGCCGCAAGGTGGTTACCGACGACGTGGCCGCAGTGCGTGTGGCCGCCGATGGCGAATGCATGTTGAGTCCGGCGGGCCCGCGAATCAGGCTGCTGGACGATTCGCGAGCCGTGTTCGGCGCGGTGGAGCCGGCAGGCGTGGCGCAATGGCGCAAACGCCTTTTCGATCTGAGCGACGGCGAACGGCGGCAATTGATCGGGATTCGCCGGATTTATGTGCTGGAATACGGCGAGGAGATCGGGCGTGAGCGCATTCAGCCGATGGCAGCGGTCGCGGCGCTGAGCGCCCATTCGTTCGTGAAGCACTGGCGGATGGACGAGGTTGCGCTGGCGGCGCACCTTCGCGACTGTAGTCAGGTCGCGCGCTCGGTTCCGCTCTATCGTCTGCTTCGCCCGAAATCGCTCGACGCACTTGCCGGACGTGGTTCGCTGGGTAGAAAAGGATGTGGAGAACTGATCAGAGGCGCTGCAGCAGGCCGGCGGCGGTGAGATCGCGGACCAGCGACTCGAGATCCGCACGGATCACCGTTTCGTCGGCCTGGTATAGCCCGCTCAAGCGGTCCGCCGAGGCGGCTACATTTCCGGTTTCCATCAGCGACTTCCACATGCGGGCCCCGACGTCGTTGAGGCCGTAATACTCCTGATTTTCCATGTTCAGCAGCACGACTTCGTCTTCGAGCTCCTGGAAAAGAACGGAGTCGCCGATCCTGATATTTGCGGTTAAATCATCAGCCATAAGAGTCGAATTTACATTATCTGTTTTGCGGCTGGAATGGCAATTCCGGATATAATTCGAGCAGCTGAGAGACCTGATACGAAAGACCCGCCGCTTCCGGTCGCTGGGCTCCACGGGGAGACGGCTCACGATTGAGGCGCTGCTGCTTCCGATCGGGGTTTCTTTGAGTTTTCGCGTTTTCGGCGTCGCGCGAACGCAAGCGTGGCTGCGGCGGTGGGCCAAATTCACCGGCGACAAGATCGCCGGCGCTACCGGTTTCCTCGAACAGGCGTGCGCCGCACAGAGAAGAGTCACGCGCGCCACGGGCATTGAGGGACCGTGCCTTGTGCGGTCGATGACCTTGTGGACGATGCTGCGGCGCCGAGGAATCGCGGTGGATTTGCGCGTCGGATTTCGAAAAAGAGCCGGGAAGATCGAGGGGCACGCCTGGGTGGAATACCAAGGGACGCCGATCAACGAGGAGAAGGACGAAGCCCTTACGTTTGTGCCAACAGCTCAGCCCGCATCCTTCGACCTGTGGCGGAGGGGACGGGCAGGAGGCGGTGGGCCCCAGCTGTTTTAAGGGACACGCGCGAGTCGTGGCCGCCCTTTGGCAGGCCTCTGTCCTTGAGACTAAGTCGTAAGACGCGCAAGCACGGTATTTACACTACGGAATAACGAGCAGGTGGTCCAAAACCAGAATGTTGGGAATCCACTGCCCTGCCAATTGCGTGTCATTTGTCAGAAAAGTCGTCGCTCCCGCATTGATCGCCGTGGCGATCTGAATCGAATCGGGAGTGCGCAAGTTGTGCCGGGCGCGGAGGCGGGCGGCTTCCTCTGCGACGGGCGCCGATACCGGCAGTGTTTCAACATTTTCGGCCTGGAGCAGAATTCGCCGATACTCGTGGGCGAGCCGCGAGTTTCCCTGACGCAGCGGATGTATCAGAACCTCGGTAAGCGTCAGCATCGACGTGACGACACGGACGTCGCCCTTATCAACAGCGCCGAAGAACGCACGGAGATGGGGAAGATAACGAGGATGCTCTTCGATGAAGTAAATCAGGGGAGCGGTAGCGACAGCTACGACCGAACCGCGGAGCGCGTCTACCCATTCCATGACGAGCGTTCATGGTTTACGTAGTCCTGCGCATCCTGTCCACGCCAGATATCTCTTCCGAGGCCCTGCAAATCGAGAATGCTGGCAGATGATTCCAATGGTGCACGCCTGTGGAGTCTCGCACTCACCTGGGCGATCAATCGCAATTGTTCCGCCTCGCTGAGCGCTTCCACTTCCCGCAATACTGTCTCGTATAACGACGCCATCGTTCAGGCCCTCCTGATGATAACAATTGCTATAGACGGGTATCGAGTTCGGCCTTGAAGGTTCGGCAGTATTTTCTACAGCTCATGGGGTTGGCCAATTGTGAGCGCAGCCGCCTTGCAGGCGGCAGGACAGGCTGGGGAGCCTGTCCGCAGGCAAGGGTGCCTGCCCTACGGCCTTTCGAGCGATGCCGCAGTAGCCGTGGGCTGCCGCCGGGCGGCGGCGGCCTGGGTAAGGCGCACGTGCGCGATTCCGGCGCTGGACGGGTGTACGTTGACCGTAAACAACTGCGTCGATGGATTCCAGGAAAAGCTGTCCGCCGAGCCGTTGATCGCCGTCACACTGATCGCTTTCGATGAGTGGCCGAACAGCGTCCTGGTCTTTTCACCGGACGCACAGGCAACCGAGACATCGATACGTCCCGTGTCGGCAAAGAAGGGAATCCGGTTTTTGCCCATCGTGACGAAATCGCCCATATCTCCGAGGAAGGCAATCCCCGTTTTGCCCACGGCCGCGAGGATGAAGTAACCCACGCCTCCGTTCAGCATCAGGGTCTTCTCCGAGTTCGCGTCGATCGGAATAACCGACGCCGTCCAGATAATCGTAGAGATAAGCGGCCCCGGTGATTCCCCAGGCCGAAGGCCGGATGGCGATCGAGGTATTCGCCCCGCGGCTGTAGGCAAAGATGTAATCGGTCCGGGCGCCGCCAAAGCTGGAGTAGGTCGAAGCGATCATCGGCGTGTCGATGCCCTGGGCATCGTTCACAAAAACGCTGTCTACCGGCGTCGCGGGGACATCCGGCTTGACGATGACGCCATCGCTGCGCACGGCCTTGAGCAGATTCCCCTGAGAGATTGAGCCGAGAGCGTCACCGATTCCAACCGGTCCGGCGGAGAGCGTGGCCAGAATCAGGTTGTTCCGATCCTTACTCATGAAAACATCGGAAAACGGCCAGATACCGACCGCGCTTGCGAAGCGGGAGCTGTAGAGAAATTCGGTCCAGCGCGCCGGGCCGAAGCCGTCCTGGCTCGTCCGGATGGTCGTAAGGTTGCCGTAGTTTGTGCTTTGCAGGAAATGGCGGGGCGTCGCCATGCAGTATTGAATCGTGATTCCGCGTTTCTGCATGGAGGCCGCCATATGGTCGAGAAAGGCCGCGGTATCGGTCAGATTGAAGGCGGCTTGAGCATTAGCCGCGAGCCAGTCCTGTTCATAGGTCGAGACTCCCGACGCGGCCAGATACGCCGCGGTGTCTTCCCAGTATTTCGGGTCCGTCGCTACATTCCCGGACATCACGTACTGGCTTCTGTAGGGGCTTGCCGCATCGATCCAGCGCGCATGAGCGATGAGGGGGACTCCGAGGGAGGCTCGGAACGAGGCGAGATCGGGTTGGAAAATCGGAGTCGCCGCTGTGTAGGTCCAGATCCCGCCATGGCTCGACCATGCGTCGTCGGGACCTTTCGGATACCACCAGCTATCAAGCTGCATGGAACCGAGGGCGATCCCTTTCGCATCGAATTCGGCTTTAATCGCTTTCAGAGTGTCCGTGTAAGAGGGTCCGCCGGGATTGTAATAATACGTCGCTCCATTGTCGGTCCAATAACTGATCGACTTCAGAAGCGCATCCGCATCGTTCGCGGGGCGATGCTTGCCGGCCAAATCTGTCAGCGCCGATCCCCACGATTCAAAGGTTTCGTTGATTCCCTGGCCGAACGCCAGAGCGGTTCGATGCGTCAAGCCCGCCGGAAGGGTTGCGATCTGGCTTGAGATTCCGGTACCCGACGCCACCATGTAGTCCGACGCGGCCGAAACGATAAACGTGTTGGCCGCAGCGTCGAAGTAAATAGAGGGGCTGTCGGGCAACAGACTTCCAAACTGGCGAAAGGCGAACACTCCGTTGAACGACATCTCGAAGAGATTTCCAGGCTGCGAGTTGAAGAGCGGGAAAGGGCTGGAATTCGCCGAAGCGTTGATATATGTGACGGCGAACATCACCAGCGGGCGGCCCGCATACGCTCGAATGGAGCCGGATCGATTGCTGGCGCCGGTCGAGTAGTTGAACGCCAGTTCCTGATACGTGCCGAGCGTGTCAGTACCGGTACCGATCCTCGAATTGAATGGCTGGTTGCCGAGACTCCCGAGGAATTGCCAGTGGGGACCCGGGATATTTATCGCAAACGCTCCGGAGGCCGAGAGCGTTGCGGTTAAACCACTGAAACCACTTATGGTTAGCTGCGCAGCGGCCGGAAATGACAAGACGCAGACGAGCGCAGCGCCAAGCAGGAATTTGAATAAATTCATTCAGACCCGATAGGATTCTGAACGGATTGTATCAATACATACAGAGCTTGTCAGCTCAGCGTCCAGGCTTTCTTCAGCAGGGCGCGAAGCGACGCATCGACCTCATGAGGCGTGGTCAGCGCGAGGCGGCTTTTCAGCCGCTCCGACCAACCTTCATTCCGGGGAGGGTGTAATCGTTTGTCTGTCTCGGGCGGGAGGGCGAGACCGAGCATGGCCGTTCCTCCCTTCAGCGGACGCACCGCGGCAAACTGGACCTTTCGCGACCATGCGGAATAACCTTTGCGCTGGCCGGCCACGACCTCGGGAAGCTCTTCGACCGCGGCTTTCACCGCCTCAAAGATGGCCCGCGAACTCGCGTCTTTCCAGAGCGCGTCACGCAAAGCGCCTGAATCGTTCCAGCTGATGGCCTGCGGGAACGCAACGGAAAGAACCCACGACGCACGGTTCTGCATGAGGCCATGCTTGTCCTTAAACCACTTCAACCTTGCGCGATGCCCGGTTTCCGGGCAGGTTTTCGCGATTTCGACCCATTCTTCCAGGGATTTCCCGGTGGCTTCGGCCAGGCCCGTCTGGACCGATACCATCCATTTCTGCTGCCGCTCGGTGACCTGCAAGTTTTGTTGCCGCTCAGTCAACTGCGAGCGTCCAGTGCTCTGCTCCATTGCCCCTCCCGCAATCGCAGACGAACCCGGCTCTCTCCCGTAAGGCGTTGCTCCAGGAGAGCATTCGCCTGCCAGACCCCCTCCTCCAGGGAACTGACGGTGTGTGCCCGCCGGATTTGTCCGTTCAGTTCGATCATAACGTCATCCGCGGCTACCACTTCGGCGGGAGAACGAAAATAACAGACCAGCGATCCGCCCCGATCCACCGTGTAACGAAGATCGCCGGAAGTCCGGTACTCCACGCTGCAAAGATCCGGGGGTGCATCGGGAAAGGCCGCGTCAGAGAAGGTCACGGGTGTGACGGAAGCGGTGGGTTCCCGGCCCGATTCGTCGAGCATCGTGAAAATAGCCGCGTTGCTGCGGCCGCTGTGAGAGGTTCGGATGCGAACCTCGTGACGCCCGGGTTCGAGGCCGGGCGGACGAAGGCAGTTCGCCTGATATCCGCCTTCGTTTTCGCTGACAACGAGCGCGTGGGCGCCGTACCCATCCACTTCGACGAAGAGGGAATCGACTGTCAGGCCCTTCTCCGCGGTCTTGAAGTAACAGCAAAGATACTCGTCTTTCAGGGGATGAAAGGTCGCGATATAGGTCCGGTTGTTAATGACCGCGTGCAGGTGCGGCGCGGTGATCGCGGCGTCGGCATCGGGCTCAGGCCAGCGGCGCCGGCAGACCACCGATGCGCGCTGATTGGTGATATCCATCGTCTCGACCTGCGCGAATCCGGCGGAGCGGCACATGCCGGCAAGACATTCGGGCGAGGGACCGCACCAGTTGTCGATCTGCCCGCCGAGCTCGGTCCGTTCGTAGAACTCCATCACGGCGGGAATCTGCCGGTGTTCGGGCTGGATGACGAACGATTCGATGAGCGCGAGATCGGTGGACAGCTCGACGACTTTCTCGAGGCCGAGCAAAGGGTGCCTCAAGTGATAGAGCACGCCGAAAAAGAGGACAATGTCGAAACGCCCGAGCGTTCGCGCTGAGAGTTCGCTGACATCAAGCGTGAGGTATTCGACTTTCGAACCGATCAACTGCTTCGCTTCGATAAAGGTATCGAGGGGGACGCAGTCGACCGCGACGACATCGGCGCCACGGCGCTCGCATTCGAAGCTGAACCACCCGTCCCAGGCGCCGATATCGAGAACGCGCTTGCCGCGAAGGTCGTGCGGGAGTTTGAAGAGTTCGAGGCGCCAGCGCAGGTGTTCGACGGTTTGGAGTCCGGGCAACACGCTGCCGTCGGGAAGGTCGATCGAATGATAACGGAAACGCGATTGGACCTGGTCGGCGAGCTTTTGAATGCGCTCTTCGAAGCCTCGGTCTCCGGCGGCAATGCGAAGTTCGGGTTCCGTCATCAAGCCTCAGGTTACTGTACAATCAACGACGTGTTGAAAGCAGGTCTTTTCGGAAACATGCGCCAAACGGGTCGCGTCCTCGCCGCCGCCGCAATGCGTGTTCCTTCCGTTTCCTGGCGGCGCGGGACAGTGCCCTTTGCGCTTTTTGCTTTTGCGCTGTGCTTTGCCGCAGCGGGTGAAAGTCCTCAACCGATTATCGACAACGAACGGGTGACCGTGTGGGACGTGACGGGTACTATGGCCCCCGCTGCGCTTGATTTCATTGCCGTACCGTTGTCGCGAAAGGGCACAGCGGTGTTCGGGCATAAAGGCGACACGCCTGGCCAGGCGGGGTCTCGTACCATCGTGATTGCGCTCAAGGACCATCCAGTTGCGCCGCTTGCGAATAAGTCCGGTTACCCGAATGCGTTTCCGCGGCCGCGTGTGAAGAAGTTGCTTGAGAACGATCGGGTGATTGTCTGGAGTTATGCGTGGAAACCGGGGGAAGCAACGCCGATGCACTTCCATGACAAGGACGTCGTCGTCGTGTACGAGGAAGATACTGCGCTTAAGTCTACGACTCCCGACGGTAAGGTTACGCTTAACGAATATAAGTCGGGACAAACGAAGTTCAATCTCCGCGACCGCACGCATACGGAGCTTCTCGTCAGGGGGACTGGGAGTGCTGTCATGACCGAATTAAAGTAGAGCATGCGCGGAAAGACCCTCATCGCGGCGCTTTTTCTGGCGCGAAGCGCTTTTCCGCTGACTCCTGACGATGCCAGGGCGAATTACTTGCCCGATCAATAGCGTTCCCCTCGCCGATCTCATTAAGGCTCTGCCCGACGACGCCGAAGAAGACAAACCGGTGGAAGTAGTCTTTCCCACGGGAGATTCCTGGAAGCTGTTCCGCTCCGGACATCAAAAACATAAAAGAGATCAACAAACTCCTCGACGAAGGAATAACGAAGGGGCAGAGCGGGTATGTTCGATTTTATGTTGACGATAAGAATCACCGCACGTCATACGGCACGGAACGGGCGGTGTTCGCCAGAACGCCATGTATGCTGAGTACCTCCTGGCTGGAGCAACACGGAGGCATAGGTTCAGTTGTTGCGATTAAGAAGGGTCTGGTTTCCTGGCAGAGGGAGAAGTAGGGCGGCCGGCGTTTTCGCGTAGAAGTTGCATTCCGTAAGGGCCACGACCGGGAGGCGCTCAATTTGGTTTTAGCGCCGCTGGAGCCTGACGGCGAGCGAGATTCCGAAGATTTCGTTTGTGTCCCATCCCGCCGGCAGGTTAACCGACTGCAACATATAGTACGGCCGAATAGAGACTGAGTCGCCGATGGGAAACCGAACCCCTGCCTGGAAACGGTTCTGGGTGAAGCTGCTTCCACCATTTGCGAACGGGTTGTACCAGGGGACGATGAAGAACTCATTATTTATGACGAGCACCGGCCGCCGCGCGCTGCGGATCGGCAGGGTGTACTCGATGCCCGGGCGAAATCGAAGGCGAGCGGATGCGGACCGGGTATCGGGAAAGCGTCCCTCGATGAGCGTGCGGAGGATCGGCCGCCATGGGCCTCGTGAGGCGCTCAACGTGAGATTGAGCTGCAGCCGGTTTTCATAAGTAATATTCGGGTTTGAAGGAAAACGCTGGTAGCGGTAGATCGGTATCAGCGTTAACCACCTCCGCAAACGAAAGGAGACGCCGCTTTGAACGAAGTACTCGAGCACGTTGGACACTCCCTCGTCGAACCGCTCGTGGAATTCCATATCGAGAGATCTGTTTGCCGAAAGGCGGGTGGAAAGCCCCTGATCGAGCCAGAGACCTATCCGCTTTTCGTCTTCGGGATCCTCCGGCTTCTGTTGTTGCTGCGCTCGGGCGGAGACGGCCAGAAAGCAACATACCGTAAGAACGCTAATTATGCGCCGCTTCATTGTCCGTTTAACCGTGACATTGTCTCAAGGTCACAAAGGTATCACCAGTTTCCGGCTTTTCGTCGGCGCCGTAAGCACCTGGATCACCGGCAGTCGCCCGAAGCTGCGGCCGAACTGCCTCTCGTGACAGATCTTGCGGTGGCCTCAACGGAATAAGCGAAGTTCAGCTTCAGCTATTACGATCGGGAAGGGTCTCGTTTCCGCCGGAGAGAGAAATAGCGTGAGCAGCATATTCGCGCAGAAGACGCCAGGCGAGTGACACCGGCAAGACCGACTACGTTCGTGTGTGAGCCTTCGATCCGGTCGAAAAACCGGGACGCCATGCCTTGAATTCCGTAAGCGCCCGCTTTGTCCATGGGTTCGCCGGAACCCACGTAATCGCCGATCTCATCCTCGCTGAGCGGAGAAAACCAGACGGAAATAGAAGTGCAATCGCGGACACATCACGGATAATCCACTTATGGGAAGAGGCGATTCTGGCCCGAGATTGATCATTGTGTGCGGCTTGCCGGGCTCGGGCAAGACCACAATGTCGAAGATGCTTGAACGCAAGCTTCAGGCGGTTCGGTTCTGTCCCGACGACTGGTTGGATGCTCTTTCGATAAACCTTCGTCGTGACGATACGCGCGAGAAAGTCGAAACGTTGCAGTGGAGGCTAACTCAGAGTCTCCTCGCGCTCGGCTCAACGGTGATTATTGAATGGGGTACCTGGGCAAGGTCCGAGCGGGATGTACTGCGGCTCGGAGCACGAGCGCCTGGTGCGGCTGTCGAGTTGCATTACCTTTCCGCGCCGATAGACGTGCTTCCTGGCAGGCTTGAACGTCGAGGAGAGAATCCAGCGATAGAGCGGGATGCAGTCTACAGATGGGTCGAGATGTTCGAAGTGCCGACATCAGAGGAGACCGCGTTATTCGACAAGCCTCTTGTTTCGGATCTTGCGATCACCTCGAACTGACAGATTACTTGCCAGGCCGAAGACAAGGCGGATAACGAACACCACTCTGTCGAAGACGCGGTTTTACGAGGGCCGGCGACAAGATCGCCGGGCGCTACCGGCACTGACGTAAAGCTCCGCGCCGAGCGGAAGCCCGGCGGCACCATTGAAAAACCGCCCCGGGTGACCGGAAACTCCGCGCCGAGCTGGGGCTCGGCGGCAGGCCTGGGGGCCTGCCCCACAAGGTTTTTCGTGGTTGCTTGTGGACCGCAGGTCCATCTGGACAGGGCCGAAGCCCTGACCCCACAAACTCCCTCGCTACAGGCGGGTAAGAAGACGATAGACGAGTGAAACCGGCAGCCCGACGACGTTGGTGTATGAACCTTCGATGCGGTCGATAAAGCGGGACGCCAGGCCCTGAATTCCGTATGCGCCCGCTTTGTCCATGGGTTCGCCGGAAGCTACGTAATCGTTGATCTCATCCTCACGGAGCGGGGAAAACCACACGGATGTGGAAGCGCACTCGCGAACGCTGCTGTGTCCCCGCCTGATGCAGATGCCTGTGATCACCTCATGCCGGCGCCCCTGGAGAGCCGTCAGCATACGGGAGGCATCGTGAGCGTCCTTCGGCTTGTTCATGATCTCGGAGCCGAGCACCACACAGGTATCGGCCGCGAGCACGATGTCGTCTGGCGCGGCTGGGACGGCTGCGGCCTTCTCTTCCGCCAGACGCAGAACGTAATCGACGGGCGCTTCGTTCTTCAGCGGCGTTTCATCGATGTCCGCGGCCCGCACTATAAAGTCCAGACCGGCCGCGCGCAGCAACTCGGCGCGGCGCGGCGAGCGCGAAGCAAGAATCAGCATCAATGGTTGCCGTAGGTCTTCTCGCCGGCGTCGATCGCTACCTTGAGGACGTTCTGTCTGGGCGGCAGAGGACAGGTGGCGAACGCGGTGAACGCACACGGCGGGTTGTGCGCTTTGTTGAAATCCAGATCGACCGTTCCCGCCTTCGGCATGGCGGCATAAAGGAATCGGCCAGCGCCGTAGGTGGTCTTCCCACTCGTCGCATCGCGGAACATGAAGAAGAGCTCCCCATCCTCGGTTACCGGTTCCAGGCGCACGGTTGCGCCGCTGACGGTGAACTCCGCATAGCCCGGCGAGGGCTCCTGATCGGTCATCCCGAGGATATTCGTAATCGCAATCTTCTTCGGCTGAAGATATGCCACCCACTTCGCTTTGATATCCCAGGATGCGCTGGCGCGAAACCAGTTGCAGCCGGTGAATTCGCGGCGGGTCAGAGCGTTTGGGTCGCGCAGGCGCGCGCCGAGCTTGCCCCCGCGGTCGATAACCGTAATCGAGATGCTGCCGACCTTTACGACGTCCGGATGTTCCGAGATGTCCGACTGCAGCGGGCGGCCCTGATACGTGACCTTGTTGCCGTGAAGGTTAAAGATAGCCGGGCCGACATTGTTTGATCCCTCGTGCAGCCATACGAGTCCGGCAACCGAGAGCCATCCGTCGGGCGCTTTGAGGGAGGCTTCGTAGTCGGCGCGCCACTTTGCGATGTCGGTGGTTGCCGGCAAGGCGAGGGTTATGAGCAGGATCAGAGTCGACGTTCTTCCCAACAGGTTAGTGCGTTTCATTTGAGTTTCGAAAAATCGGTGGGGTTCATAAAGACGCTGTCGATCTTTAACGCCAAAGGACCGGCCGTCTCCGATTCGGCTCTCACCTTTTTCCATTCCTCATCTGCCAGCAGCGCGGCCCAGTTCTTTTCGGCGTCCACCTTGCTCTTGTGTTCGAGGATGTAGATGAGGATGTTTTCGGGGTTGTCCTGAGGAGTCCAGTAGCCGATGGCGTTCATGTTGTGCTTCTTCAAAATCGCATCGACATGATCGCGGAAGCGCGCCGTCAGCGCATCGATCTTGCCCGGCGCGGCGTGATAGGTGCGAAGTTCAAAAACGTGCGATCCCGCCATGATTTGCAGGATACCTCAGTGCTCCAATTTCAGTAGTTCGCTAACGCATTCGGACAAACGCTCCCCTGAAGAACCGATTCGGGTTGCTTAAGAACACCGGCGACGAGATCGCCGGCGCCACCGGTTTCGTGCTTTCCCGCTCCGGCGTCTTCATCCATTTCGGGGGCCCGCAGGGCCATGGGGACTCTGTCGAAGACGCGGTTCGTGTGAGGGCCGGCGACAAGATCGCCGGCGTTACAAGCTGACGTAAAGTTCCGCGCCGGGCGGAAGCCCAGCGGCAGGCCCGAAGGCCTGCCCCACACCGGCTGCGCAGCGTCTTCATCGCCTTTGGCGGCCCGCCGCGGGCCATGGAACGCTCCCTCCCGGCCGTTCACAATCGCCGCACACCGCGGGCGGCCATCACCCTGTTAAACCGCGGCTGATTTGAATTGAGAGAGATCGACCTTGTCCATGAAATACCGGTCGATGTTCGCGGCCAGAGGGCCATTTACGTCTGTTTCCGCTTTGATTCTCTGCCACTCCGGATCTTTGCGGAACTCTGCCCAGTTCCTCTCCGCCGCCTCAACGCTTTCGTGCTCGATCATGTAGATCAGAATGTTGTTCGTGTTCTCGCGCGGCCTCCAGTAAGTGATGGGCTTCATGTGGTGGCGCTCGAGCAGCGCGTCGGCATGTTGGGCAAACCGGGAGAGCAGGGCGTCCATCTTGCCGGGTCCCGCGGTATACATCCGCATTTCGTAGACAGGTTTCATCGCATTTACGATATCGCGGTTACCAGGCTCGCGAGCAGGGCGACCCGGTCGGGAATGCGGTCGATCAGGATGCTCTCGTGCGAAGCGTGCGCGCCTTCGCCGACCGCGCCAAGACCATCCAGCGTCGGGATTCCGAGGGCGGCGGTGAAGTTGCCGTCGGAGCCGCCGCCGGTGGCGGATTCCTCGAGGTCGACACCCAGATCCGCAGCCAGCTTGCGGGCCATTGTGAACAGGGCGGCGATAGCTTTCGTCCGCTCCATCGGCGGGCGATTGAGACCACCGGTGAGTTCGAGCGAGCAGCGTTTGTCGAAAGGCTTGAGCGAGCGGAATTTGCGGTCGAGCGATTTGGCTTCGCTTATGCTCGGCACCCGGATGTCGATTTCGGCGGAGGCCTCGGCCGCGATCACGTTCGACCTCGTTCCGCCGGAGATGACGCCTGGATTCACGGTTACTCCACGCTTGAGGTCGGTAAAAGCGGCGATGCGGTCGATCTGGCGCGCCAGTTCGACTACCGCGCTGGCGCCGTTTTCGAAATCCACGCCCGAATGAGCGGCTACGCCGCGTACCTTCAGCAAATATCCGCCGATTCCTTTACGAGCGGTTTTGACTTTGCCCGCGAGGCCGGTCCCGGGCTCGAGGACCAGCACGGCTTTGCTTTTCATCGCCAGCGCCTCGGTGCCGGCGCGCGAGGTTTTGCTGCCGGTCTCTTCGTCGGGATTCACAAGCAGCACCACTTCGTGCGGCCACCGGGATTTCGAGTTCGCGCAAGTGCGCGCATGGCGAAGATGAAGAAGACGAGCCCCGCCTTCATGTCGAGCACCCCGGGTCCCCAGAGCCGGCCGCGCGCGTGGCGAAACGGCATCGTTTTCAAAGTTCCCAGCGGCCAGACGGTGTCGGCGTGGCCCAGCGCCAGAATTTGGGTTCGTTTTTTCGAGCCCGCCACATGGAATTTGCAGACCAGCGCGCCTTCCCGTGTTCGGCGAACGGTTGCCATTTCCGAGACCGACTCGGCGAGAAGATCCTGAAACCGTCTGATCTCGGCCGGGGCGTCGCTGGGAGATTCGCACTCGACGAATTCCTGAATCAGGCCGATTAATTCCGGCTGATTACGGCGCACCCAGGGGAGAATTTTCACTTCAGGTTCTCTTCGAAGAAGCCGGTTACCTCATCCAGCAATTGCTTGTATTCCGGACCCGCGACGTGGTGCGTTTTTTGCGGATAGACGACCATGAAGAACTGCTTGTCCGCCTTCTCCAGCGCCGCGGCCATCTGCACGGAGTTCTGGAAGTGTACGTTGTCGTCTTCGATGTTGTGGACCATCAGCAGTCGGGTGCCCTGCATGTCGGCGGCGCTCGTCTGCGGCGAACTCTTCCGGTATCCGTCCTCGTCGTCTTCGGGAAGCCCCATGTAGCGCTCGGTGTAGATGCTGTCGTAGTTGCGCCAGCTGGTGACGGGATCCCCGGAAACGGCGGCTTTGATCAGGCCGGGAGCGTGCGTCACGGTGTAGAGAGTCATGTATCCGCCGTAGCTCCAGCCGTAGAGTCCGATCCGCTGCGGATCGACGAAGCCCTGCGAAATGAGGTATTGAATCCCTTCCTTCTGATCGTTCAGTTCGTGCTCGCCCATGTCGTGCCAGATGACGGATTCGAACCGGTGACCGCGCCCGCTGGACCCGCGGTTGTCGAGCTGCCAGATGACGAATCCCCGATTCGCGAGCACCTGTTCCCACGTCATTCCCGGCCAGGAGTCCTGGACCGCCTGCACGCCGGGGCCGCCGTAGACCACCACGACCGCCGGATATTTCTTCCCCGCCTCGAAACCGGCGGGTTTGATCAGACGGGCGTAAAGCGAGGTTCCGTCGGAAGCTTTGACGTTCACGATCTCGGTCGGGAGGATCTGGAACTCTTCGGCGGCGGCTGGCGTCGGCCTGCTTGTACTGTCGTATCTCAGATCCGTCGAATCTGGTGCAGCGTTCGCCGGACCGGATGGCTCAGGCTGCTCGAATCGTCCATGTAAGGCGCCGGTTTTCGGGGCGAGCGAGATCGCATGAACGCCCGGATCTTTGGAGAGTTTTTGCTTGTTTGTTCCATCGAGCGAGACCGAATATACCTGGCGCTGAGTGGGACCGTCTTCGGTTGAGATGAAAAACACGCGCTGATGGACCTCGTCAACTCCCGCCAACGGTATCGACTTCCCAATCCCCTTTGGTCAACTGCGTCTGAAGGCTGCCCTGGGTCGTATAGACGTACAGGTGCCGAAAGCCCGAACGTTCGCTCGTCCAGAGAAAGCGGTCGCCGTGGCCGAGGAAGATCGGCTCGCCCTGAATGTTGATCCAGTAAGGATCTTCTTCGTGCAGGACAGATTTTGAAGCTCCCGTTGCGGTATCGACGAGCAACAGATCGAGTTTGTTCTGAACGCGGTTCAGACGCTCGGCCAGGATTTCCCGGCTGGACGGAGACCAGACGACTCGCGAAAGAAGGAAGCCGCGCGGATCTCCCAGATTCATCCATTTCGTTTCGCCTCCCGCGGGCGAGACGATGCCCAGGCGCACTTCGGCATTCGGATCGCCCGCTTTGGGGTAACGCTCGGGTTCCAGCACGCCTCGGGAGTTGAGGAGGGAGACCTGGGGAAAGACCGGTTCACGCGAAACATCGAACTGCAGATAAGCGATGGACTGGCTGTCGGGAGACCACCAGTGAGCGGTGCCGAGGTCGAGTTCTTCCGGGTAAACCCAATCGAGTTGTCCGTTGAGGAGGGTGGCGGAACCGTCGGTCGTGAGGCGAGTGACGGATTTCGTAGCTACTTCGATGGTGAAGAGATCGGAGCCGCGCAGGAACGATACGTAGCGGTTGTCCGGGGAAAGCTTGGGATCGCGCTCGATTTCCGGGGTCTGAGTTAATGCCTCGAAATGGCCTTTGTCGACATCGACGATGAAGAGATCGCCTGAGGCGGCGACGAGAACCCGCTTGCCGTCGGCGAACCACTGTACGTCGTGCTCGCTGACGCGCCGGTCGGTCCAGTCGTAAACCGGGGATGGCGGGACGGGACGGCCGCGCGGTCCAGTTCTTCGACCGCGATTACACGATGGTCCTTTCCCGGAGTGGATATCGTAAACGGAAAGCACGCCGTGATCGTTTATAATAAACCGTTCTCCATCGGGCGACCATGTGATTTGAGGGGGGTGGGACGCCGGGTGCGCAAGGACGGCTTCCACGGTGACCGGTTTTCTGGCCGCGGCTGCCGGCAAGGCGGATATCAGCGCAAAACAAACGGCGGCGGCACGAAGCATAATCGCCTTATTGTAGTGCGATGTTCTCGTCTGGATTGCGCGCGGAAGACCGCGGGAGCGCTTCCGATCCCCGGTCCGGCGGGGCTGTGCGGGTAAAATTCCGGATTTTTCGATGTTAAAGGTTGAGAAACGATTGCCGATATATAACTTATTTTTCGGGGGACCGAGATTCCTCTGTCGAATTGTGCTGTATATTTATGAAGGTATTTGTCTACCAGGACTGGTGGATTTCTAATGCGGGAATATTCAATGCTCTTCGTCCGGACCGAAGAGCACGCGAAAAAAAAGATCGAGACGGCATTACAGGAAGGTTTCGACGGCAAAATCGAATGCGTGGCCGTCGATGCGTTGTTCGACGGCCTGCGGCTTTTGCAGGAGCGCTCTTTCGACCTTATCATTTCGGACCTGGTTCTGCCGGACAGCACAGGTGTGGCCACGGTCCGCCACCTGAAACAGCAGGCTCCCGGGACCCCGGTAATCGTCCTCTGCGATTTTAAGGATCGGGCCATGGCGGTGACCGCCGTGCGAAAAGGCGCTCACGATTTCCTTTGCTACGAAGATCTTCGCGATCTGGAAAATCTGCGCCGCGCCGTTGCCGGGGCGCTGAGGAGCGGAGACGAGGAGCATGCGAATCAACCCCATGGAGCGGACCGCCGGACAAATGCGCGCTTCCCTTGCCGCCTGGCGGTCAGCTATCAGGCGCTGGAACATCCGTTTCTGTCAGGCGTTGCGACCAGCGAGACCCTGAACATCAGCAGCAAGGGCCTGCTCTTTACGACGGAAGAAGCAGCTTCAGCCCGGACAACTGCTGCAGGTTTCCGTCGACTGGCCGGCGATGCTCGACAATCAGGTCCCGCTGAAGCTGGTGGCGGAAGGCAGGATCGTCCGCAACATAAACGGACAGGCGGCGATGCGGATCGACAAGTACGAATTCAGAACGCGCCGTATTAAAAATCCCGCGGCGGCAGCGGGCGATCCCGCAAAAAGCAGGCCGCCTTTCGGCGGGTCATCCAATGTCACTTCCGGGGACACGAAAATTCCTGGAATAAAGGCCCCGCGTCATTTGAATTAAGAGACGCGACGGGCCGATTTATTCGCTGAATCCAGCGCCGATTTCAGAGCCAGACGGGATTGTACTCCCAGTGACACGGGTACCTCCTGATGTACTGGACTACGCGCGGAAGGCTTGCTCGATTGGGGCTGCTGCCATGGGGCAGTTCGTGACGCCAGATCACCAGGTCGCCCGCACGACCGGGAATCGGAAAGGCAAGGCTTGAAAGATCCTGCTGTCGTGGATCGGCGCCGTCGGGCAGGTTTTCCAGCCACGATTCGATTCTTCGGTGGAATCCGGGCACGCAGGTAAACGCTCCCTGATCGGCGGCGGTGTCAGTGAGATAGAGAATCCCCTGCACGCCGAAGGGAATCGGCCGGGCGAGGCTTACGTCCCAATGCAGATGAGGACCGGGAAACTTCCACCCGGACCGTTCGGGCGGGTTGAAGCCCGCCTGGTCCACGCTGCTCCAGAGATTCTCGCGCCCCCATAATTGAGCGAATGCTCGGTGTATTCGAGGCGAATCCCGATTCGCCCACAGCGCGGGATGGTGCAAAAGCGGGATCCAGATGCTGTGACCCTGCGGGCCGCGATACCAGGTTTCAGGATCGCTGAGACGCACACCGAGGAACTCGCAGATTGCGGCTACGGCGGCCCGGCGGTTTTCCGGCGTCACGGCGTCGTGAAGGATTACATAGCCATTCCGATCCCAGAAGTCCAGGTCGGCGGTGGTCAGCGCCGGTTCGGCGTTCGGGTCCGCGGGGCGGCCGAGGATGCCGGGTTCGGAGAGGCCCGCATTCAGGCTCTCGATTCTGGCCGGGCTGATGAAGCCCGCGTTCTTCTCGAGAATCCACGACTCGAATTCCGCAAACGAGGGCCTTTGCTGGAAAAGATAATCGAACGTCTCCCGCAGGCCGACTCGAAGTCCGCAAAGCAGGGTGTTATCAGACACCCAGTGCGGATTGCCCTGCGAGACTCCGGCGAGGGAGTTCGACCAGAATCGCTTTAAATGGCTGACGATCTGAGGTGACAGACTTTGTTGCACGACTCTTTAACAGGGTAAAGCCACCTCTTCAACAGGGTAAAGCCACCTCTTCGGTAAAATGGTTGGTAGTGGATTTCCTCGCGGGTCTCAATCCCCAACAACGTGAAGCTGTAGCGACTACCGAAGGCCCGGTACTGATTCTGGCCGGCGCGGGCAGCGGGAAGACGCGCGTCATTACACATCGGATTTCGCATCTGATCAGCGCGCTTCATGTGCCCCCTTCCGCAGTTCTTGCGGTTACGTTCACGAACAAAGCCGCAGGGGAAATGCGTGCGCGAGTGACGTCGCTGCTGGAAGAACTGGCGCTTCCTTCATCGCCGCTCATTTCGACATTCCACTCTTTTTGCGTGAGGCTTCTGCGCCGCGACGGCGACGGTCTCGCATCGATTCGCCCCGGGTTCACCCGAACCTTTTCGATCTACGACGACGAGGATCAGCTTGCGATCGTCAAGGCCGCATACAAGCGCATGGGGCTTGATGAGAAAGCCATGCCTTATCGGGCGACGCTCTCGCAAATCAGCCAGGCGAAGAGCGTTAAAGAAACGCCGCAGGAGATGTACAGCAAATCCACCGATCCGCGCGTGACCAAAGTTGCGGCTGTCTACGAAGAGTACGAGAAGACTCTGCGCCAGGCAAATGCGCTCGACTTCGACGATCTGTTGCTTGAAAGTGTTCGGCTGCTTTATCACGACGAGGCAACGCGGGAGGCCTGGAATCGCCGGTTGAGCTACATCATGATCGACGAATACCAGGACACGAACCGCAGCCAGTATGAACTGATGCGGCTGCTGACGCAGCGTCACGACAACGTCTGCGTGGTGGGCGACGAGGATCAGTCGATCTACAGCTGGCGCGGCGCCGACATCCGCAATATTCTCGATTTCGAGAAGGATTATCCGAACGCGAAGATCATTCGCCTCGAACAGAATTACCGCTCGACGAAGAATATTCTCGAAGCGTCGAGCGTTGTCGTCGCGAATAACAAGGAGCGCAAGGGCAAGTGGCTCTGGACCGAGTCGGATGAAGGCGACATGCTCAGCGTCTATCCCGCGCATGACGCCGAGAACGAAGCGCTGTTTATTGCCGACACGATCAATAAGATCCTGAAGCAGCATCCGGACCGGCGCGTGGCCATTCTGTATCGTACGAACTCCCAGTCACGGCAGATCGAAGAGGCGCTGCGCCGCTACAACCGCAAGTACAACGTTGTCGGCGGGATCAGCTACTACCAGCGGGCTGAAGTCAAAGACATCATCGCGTACCTGAAACTTGCGCAGGCGCAGGAGGATTCGATCAGCCTCGAACGAATTATCAACGTCCCCGCCCGCGGGATTGGACGCACGACCGTGGAACAGGCCGAGAAGTTCGCGGCCGAAAATGGCCTCGGCTTGTGGGACGCGATCGGGCGAATGCTTGAGGAGAATCAGTTCGGCACGCGCGCCCACGCCGCGATGCTGGCATTCCGCGACATGATCCAGGAACTCTCGGATGCGGTCGCCACGAAGCCGCTGAACGACGCGCTGCGGTTTATCGAGGATCGCACCGGATACCGCAACATGCTGGAGCGGGAAAATACCCCCGAGTCGCAGGCGCGCATCGAAAACCTGAACGAACTCATGAATGCGGCCGCAGAGGCGGTAGAGCGCGGCGAAACCGTGCGGGACTTCCTCGACCACGCGGCGCTTGTCGCGCAGACCGATGCGATCGACGAAGCCTCGCAGATTACTCTGATGACGATCCACAATGCGAAGGGTCTGGAGTTTCCGGTTGTATTCATGGCAGGGATGGAAGACGGCCTCTTTCCGCACAGCCGTTCCCTGTTGAGCGAAGCGGCGATGGAAGAAGAGCGCAGACTTTGCTACGTGGGCATGACCCGGGCGGAGAAACGGCTCGTGCTGACCTGGGCGAGGTACCGGCGGCGTTTCGGCGGCGGGGAGCAGGAACGCACGATGGCTTCGCGATTCCTGAAAGAGATTCCGTCGAATCTGGTGATCAGTCTGGGAGTGGAAGAAGACGACGTGCCGCAGGTAGACTTGACTGCCGAACGCTGGCATG
Source organism: Terriglobia bacterium (assembly GCA_963831795.1). GTDB lineage: Bacteria > Acidobacteriota > Terriglobia > Bryobacterales > Bryobacteraceae > BOG-234. Next base: position 138,989 of record CAWHSB010000043.1, read on the forward strand.
TGCGTCAGGAATCGCGGAAGAATCTTTATACCGGTAAGACCTACAATTCGGTCGAAAATGTCGCGCAGTTTTTCAAAGAGCGCGGCGTGAATGTTCCGATGCGACCCGCCGCTGCACCGATAACTCGGCCTGCCGCGCCGCCTGCGCCGGTAACGCGTCCTGCGACGTCGGCTCCGGTTGCACCGCCTCGTCCGGCGGCCCAGGGGGGTCTTTTCGGCAACGCGATTCCACCGGCTAAGGCCAGGCCCCCGCTTCCCAAAACGCCGCCTCCCGCCAAAAGCCCCGCGCGAACAGGTACAGTAGTAGAACATCCCAAATACGGCACTGGAACTATCGTGCGGCGTGAGGGCGATGGCGACGACGCGAAGATCGTGGTTGTTTTCCAGCGCCATGGAATGAAAAAACTGGTGGAGAAATACGCGGGCCTTAAGAGGTCCTGAAATTAGAAAAAATGAATACAAAGACGGTTGAAGCACCTGAAGAGCGTAAAAAGCTGAAGCGCGCGGCGCGAAAGAAAGCGGCCCCGAAGGCCAAGCGGGCCGCAGGCGTGGCCCGAGGTTCGGAGAAAAAGAAGATCCGGAGACTGGTGCAGGGCCAGCGTAAGCGCTAATTCTTACGGATTCCCGATTTGGGCAGTCTACTCCGGACTCACAGCATCGACGCGCTGATTGCCGCCTCTGAAGAACCGGAAAGGCGGCTGCGCAAGACGCTTGGCCCATGGAGTCTGGCTGCGTTCGGTGTCGGAGCCGTTATCGGCTCCGGCATTTTCATTTTGACCGGCACTGCGGCGGCCGGGCAGACCCTTCAATTCAAATCGATTCTTAACGCACCCATTCTGGATTTGATCCTGAACGGCGGCAATGCGGTTTCGACCATCGGGCGGCAGGGCGCGGGTCCGGGGATTTCGCTGTCCTTCTTTGTTACTGCATTCGTCTGCAGCTTCGCCGCTCTGTGCTACGCGGAACTGGCGTCGATGATCCCCATCGCCGGCAGCGCGTACACCTACGCTTACGCGACGCTGGGTGAGATTTTCGCCTGGATCATCGGCTGGGATCTGATTCTCGAGTACGCGGTCTCCAACATGGCCGTTGCGGTGGGCTTTTCCGCGTATTTCAACGACCTGCTCGATGGCGTATTTCACGTCCATTTACCCAAAATCATCGCCAATCCAGCCATCGTAAATGGTGCTTATTCCGGCAGCATATTCAATCTGACCGCCCTCGTGATTCTGCTCGTGCTGACCTGGGTGCTGGTGCGCGGAGTCCGGGAGAGCGCGCAGACCAACAACATTATGGTGCTGATCAAGATCGCGGCGATCCTGATCTTCGTCATCGGCGCCGCGCATGCCGTCAATACGGCGAACTGGCATCCGTTTCTGCCGAACGGTTTTTCCGGAATGCTGACCGGCGCGGCGATCGTGTTCTTCACGTATATCGGATTCGATTCGGTTTCGACCGCCGCGGAGGAGTGCAGGACACCGCAGCGCGATCTGCCGGTGGGGATCATCGCGACGCTGATCGTTTGCGCCGCGCTTTACATCTCGGTCGCGCTGGTGTTGACAGGAATTGCCAACTGGAAGACGCTGAACACCGCCGCGCCGGTGGCCGATGCCCTCAAAGCGCTTGGCATGAATCGCATCCGCGGATGGGTTAACGTCGGCGCGCTGGTCGGGATGATTTCGTCGCTGATGGTGTTTCAGTACGGGCAGGCGCGCATCTGGTTTGCCATGTCGCGCGACGGACTGCTGCCGAAGGCTTTCGCGAAAGTGCATAAGCGCTTCCGCACGCCGCATGTCAGCACGTGGATCGCGGGCCTGGTGGTCGGAATTCCGGCCGGGATCTGGGATATCGGGACATTCGCCGATTTATCGAATATCGGGACGCTGTTTGCGTTTATTGTCGTTTCGGCTGGTGTGATTGTGCTGCGGAGGACGCAACCTGAGCGGAAACGCGGATTCCGCGTGCCGTGGTGTCCGGTGCTGCCGGGTCTTTCGATTGTGTTCTGTCTGGTTTTAATGATGGCCCTGCCGCTTGAGACATGGCTTCGTTTTGTCATCTGGCTGGCGATCGGGCTTGTGATCTATTTCCTGTTCGGCCGTAGACACAGCGTGCTGGAATCCGCCGAACCAACGGCGGCGGCTGTTAACTGAGACCCTGCCTCGGGGTCTCCGGTGAAAGGCCAATCAACGTCCACGGCGACAAGATCGCCGACGCTACCGGCTCTGACGTAAAGCTCCGCGCCGAGCGGAAGCTCGGCGGCAGGGCCGAAGCCCTGGCCCCACACCGGCTGGTCTCCGAGTACGCGCGGAGAACTTATTTTCCGACCGGCATGGAATCCGCCGCAAGGATTTCGACTGAATTCCCCGCCGGATCGGTAACATAGCAGGATCGCGTGCCGTCGCGATGGAGCTTTAGCGCGCCGAACTTTTCCGCCTCCGGGCTGACGAAGCCGATATGCGCCGGGTGCTGGCTCGGAATCACGAGCGCCAGGTGGATATTGCCGAACTTCAGGAAGGCCCAGGTGTCGTCCTGATACTTGACCTCGCAGTGGAACGTGCGCGTGTACCAATCCACGGACGACGCGACGTCCTGGACGGGAATCGCAATGTGGTCGATGGAGTCGAGCTGCGGCATACCATTAAGCTTACTGCGGGACGAAAAAACCGGGAAGAATTCCGGCGCCCGGACGTCTGAACAAAGACAGCATACCTGGCAAATGGTGCTCGAAGAGAGAGGCAACGAACTCGTAGAATCGTGCCAGCGGGGCGAGCCCGAAGCCTTTCGCGAGCTTTTCGAAAGGTACAAGGACAAGGTCTATTCCGTGGCTCTGCGCTACGCCGGAGATGCGGCGATTGCGCAGGATATTACGCAGGAAACCTTCCTGAAACTGTATTCGACGATCGGCAGCTTTCGGGGCGAGTCCACTTTCGAGTCCTGGTTGTACCGGCTGGTGGTGAACTGTTGCTTCGACCATAAGCGTAAGGCGCGGCGGGTCGTTCCGATCGTGAACGAACTGCTTTCGGTGCTCCGCGCGCCCGACCCGAGCATTCTCGACGAGGTTCTGCGATCCGAGATGAGCGAGCAGGTGCAGTCGGTGGTAGGGAGTCTGGCGCCCGCGCAGCGGATGGTAATCGTTCTGCGCTACACGCAAGGCCTCTCTTATGATGAGATTGCCGGGATTCTCGGGTGCTCCAGCGGGACCATCGGCTCACGGCTGAACCGCGTCCACAAGGTAATCGCGCGACGCTTGTCGCTTCTGGCGGGGAGGAAACGTGGCAGATAGTCCGTGGTTGGCGCAGGAACTGAGCCGTCAGTTGGCGCCGGTGGCTGCCCCGGACGGCCTGTGGGCGGGTATTCAGGAAGCCCGCGGCGCGCCGCGGCGCAGTTTTTCCTTTCGCTGGACCGTCTGGCCCGCGTTTGCGGCGCTGACGCTCGTCTCCTGCGTCGGATTGCTCCGCGAACTCACCGGGATGAACCGGCTGACACAGAGCGAACTGACGGAAATCAGTGCGGGCTCCAGGAATCCCGATTTCCGCTCGAACGACTTCAGGGCGATCCGGGCCTGGGTGAGCGCGCAGACGAACATCGACATCGACCTGCCTCCGGGACAGTCTGTGGGCGGCGCGCGTCCCGTCAGGCTGATCGGGGCGCGGTTGATTCGATTTCGCGGATCGCGCGTTGCGGCGATCGACTATCGCGTTGGCGACCGGTTTGCGACGCTTCTCGTGTCGGGCAAGAGGCCGCGGTTGGGTTGGAGTACGGAGCCGTCGCAGCATCTGTTTTCGCAAATCAGCACGCAGGGTGGTGGTCGCGCGCTGTCCTGGGATATGGGGAACGAGGTCTATACGATTGCATTCGCCGGCGCCAGGGAGTTTCACGGAGCCTGCCTGATCTGCCATGACTATTAGAGCGGAGTCGACGATCTAAAGTAAGGTTAATGCTGCGCTCGCCGGCCGTGGCCGGTCCGATTCTTCTCCTCCTCATCATTACTGGCTCCTTCTGGAAGCTCCTCACCAAACAGTACACATGGGCCGACCATCCCGACATGGCTTATCAAGTCATGCCCTGGTATCAGTTCGAAGCGGAATCGTTTCAGCACGGTGAGTTTCCGCTGTGGGATCCGCATGTGTTCGGCGGACAGCCGCTGGTAGGGCAGCTCCAGCCGGGTGCGGCTTATCCGCTGAACTGGCCTTTGTTCCTGATGCCTTTGCGGAACGGCCACATTCAACTGGTGTGGCTTCACGTCTATTACATCCTGACCCATTTCTTCGCCGCGCTTTTCTGTTTCTGGCTGTGCCGCGACCTCGGCCGCTCGTTCGCGGCTTCTGTCTTCGCGGGTTTCGCCTTTGCGCTCGGAGGCGTGGTCGGGTCGATCGCGTGGCCACAAATGTTGAACGGCGCGATCTGGATTCCGCTCGTCCTGCTGCTCTACCTGCGTGCCGTTCGCGGCCGTCAGCCGCTGAAAAATGCGGCGATGGCAGGGACGATGCTCGGCATCTCCTTTCTCAGCGGCCACCACCAGATCCCTACGTTCACAAGCCTGATGATGGCCGGGCTGTGGCTGCTGGAGCTTTGGCGGTCCCGAATGGCGGCGTTGCGGCCGATCGCGGTATTTGCCATTTTCGCCGCGTTCGTCAGCGCGTTTCAGGTGCTTCCGGGCCTGGAGTATGGCTTGCGATCGATCCGGTGGGTGGGCTCGGCGAACCCGGTGGGCTGGGGTCAATACGTTCCTTATACGGTTCACCAGCAATACTCGCTGCCTCCCGGGGGATTACTCGGTCTGGTCGTATCCGGCGGAGTTGAGAATACCTTCGTGGGCGTTGCGGTCATTTTCCTCGCGCTGGCGGGATTCGCGATGACCTTCGACGACCGGGTTGTACGGATTCTGGGCGGAATTTGCGTCGGGGGAGTTCTTTTCGCGATGGGAAGTTTCTCGGTTTTCCATGGTGTTGCATACCTGCTGATTCCGCTCGTCGAAAAAGCGCGCACTCCCCAGATTGCGATTGTCATCGTGCAATTCGGGGCTGTGGTACTGGCGGCTTATGGTCTGGACGCGCTGCGCATGCGCGCGGCCGGGCGCTGGTGGATTGCGGGCCTGGTTGCAATCGGGATTTTGGGATGGCTCGGCTATGAACATCAGGGCCATGCCGTGGCGGGTCTGGTGTCGCTGGCACTCGCGGCGGTGCTGTACGGATGGCGGGCGAAGCGTATCTCGGAGCGCTCGGCGATTGTTTTGATCTTCATCACCGCGCTCTTTGAGTTGGGAACGGTTACGGGACAGAACTTCCGCCATCGCGAAACGCCGGGCGGATTTCTGCAGGAACTCGATAAGCACGACGACGTCGTAAGTTTTCTTCGCCGGCAACCCGATTTCGTCCGGCTGGAGGTGGATACCGATGCCCTGCCCTATAACATCGGCGACTGGAATGGAGTCGATCAATTCCGCTCTTATCTCGGCGGCATGACATCCAATGTTGTGCCGTTCGAGATCGATCGTCTGGCCGGCGGTTCGCTTGCGACAAAGCTCTTTGCTTTGAACTATGCCGCGGGACGCAAGCCGTTTCGCGCGGGTCAGGAGGAAGTGTTTCAGGGCGTGGGAGGTTTGAATATCTATCGCGACCCGGCTGCCTTTCCCCGATTCTGGACGGTGCATCAGGCTGAGTCTGTGGGAGCAGCAGATCTGGTTTCGCGTCTCAAGAGTGAGGATTTACGGCAGCGGGTTGTGGTTATGGGACCCGCTCCCTCGCTCGATCAGTGCGGTGGGGCCGACGATGTGCGGATGCTCGAGCGCGAGGACACTCGCATCGTGCTGGAAGCGCAGATGGCTTGCAAAGGGATGTTGGTACTTAGCCAGACTATGTATCCCGGATGGCAGGTAGTGGTCGACGGTCGCAGAGGAAAGATCTACAACGCTTACGGGGTTCTTCCTGGGGTGGTTATTGATGCCGGACGGCACCGGATCGAGATCCGATACCGCCCGGCGTCCGTTTACTGGGGAGCGTTTCTCACCGGCCTGGGTCTGGCAATGGCATTGGTTATTGGGCTTCGGAAATCACCGGCGACAAGATCGCCGGTCCCACCGGGTTGATAAAGTTCCGCGCCGTGCGGAAGCACGGCGGCACCATTGAAAAACCACCCCAGGTGACCGGAAACTCCGCGCCGAGCTGGGGCTCGGCGGCAGGCCTGGGGGCCTGCCCCACGAGGATTTTCGTGGTTGCTCGTGGAGCGCAGGTCCATCTGGACAGGCCCGAAGGCCTGCCCCACAAGGCTGGTTAGTTTCGGCCGGGCACGCCGCAGTTCTGCTTGCACGGCGGCGGCATCGTGAACTTGTCCTTGATCTTCTCGCGAAATTCCGGATACATGGTTTCCGCTCCGCCCATCGCGGCGATTTCCGGGATGTGATAGGTCTTGTCCATCTCGTCGACGAACGGATTCTTGCCGGGAAGGTAATGCGGGACGCGGCCTTCCTCGACGCCCTCGTAGCCGACGAGGCACGGCGGGCCCGCGACGGCGACAGGAGTTGGCGGACAACATGTACGAGCGCGTCAGAATATAGGGCTCGGTCAGATAGTTAGGGTCTTCCATGACCAGTGCCAGCGTCAGCATGTCTCCGTGACGGAAGAAGGTGGTTGTGATGGTGGCCTGGTCGCTGCTCGCGGCGCCATTCCGGCGCATGTATCCGGTCTTGATGTGCGTCGTGTAGGCGGTCAGCACGTTACCATTCCAGGTGCCGGTGGTGAAGCCGGTCTGATCGTGCGGGAGCGTTCTTCGAAGGATGCGGGCGGCCGTCCATCCAGATGGTCATCGGCGCGCGAGTTTCCCATCCGCCGATTACCCACGCCACAATCTTGCCCGTAATCGGATCGTCCTGGCTCCAGATCTTGAGGCTGAACGGTCCCGCCGCGATATGCCACTGCGTCTGGAACCAGCAGATGCGCTCCGGCATGGAGATGGTGGATTGCGAGAAGCTCAGAGCTTTGGCGCGGCCGGATTCGTTGAAGGGAAGCCCCGCCCAGTCGTCAGGGTGCGGACCGCCGCCGCGCTCCAGCGCGTCCTCATGATTCTTGGAGGCCCAGGATCCGGATAGATCGATCTCCGCCAGCGCGGGGAGGCTCACGGAAAGTACCAGCGCGAGGCTAAGCGCAATTTTATTGAGCGTCATGTTTCATCTCCCTCTTTGGATTCCCTGTCTTACCATATTGCCGAGCACGCAGTCGGGTTCCAGCCCGCATCGCTGGTCTGCTTCTTGAAATGCGAAGTGATGATGAACGGTTCGCGCAGATACATGGGGTCGGTCACGACAATCGTGACTACCATCAGATCGGTCGCCGTTGCGTTCTTTCACCAGGTCGTAGTACTCGGTCAGACGCGTGTTGTCGCTGTAAGGAACGCCGTTCTTCCGCAAAAGACCGGCCTTCAGATTGGTGGTGTCAACCTTCAGCGATCCGCCCACGACCTTGCCACCTGCGCGCTGCATCTCCCAGTCCGCGACGGAATTTCCCTGCAGCGAGGGCGCGCTTTCGGGAGACTTCCAGTCGCCAAAGTGAAAGGTACGCGTCTGCTTGCCGGCGTCGGTTTCCATTTTCAAAGTGTTGATCGTCCTGCCAGGTGATGTGAAGGCGTTCCGGAACGCGGAGAAGCGCCGGCGCTCCATACGAACTTGCACTGATCGGGTGAGGACGCCGCTTTCTTCGGATCCCATGTCGTCGGCGACCTTGATGGCTGCCGGTGTCATGGGAACGCCCTCGTAATCGCCCTGCGCGGGGGTGACCATCCGATAGCGCCAGTCTTCCGTCACAATGGAAACCCAGTAGCCCGTCAGATCGATGGGCGCGGCCGCTTTGGGGACTGGCGGCGGCCCGCCGCGTCCGCCACCTCTGCCGCCGCGGCCCTGCGCGTAAAGACCCGTTTGCGCGACCGCCAAAGCAAGTGCGAACAGGATGAGCTGCGTCAATGTCCTTTTGAAAATTCGATAACTCATGACTTTGCCTTGTTCCTATTATTTCTTCGCGGTGGTGAGGCTCTTGTACACGGCCTCGATAAACATGTCGGTCGTCCATGGACCCGTGTTCGAACCGTACTGCGTTTGATAGGCTTTGACGGGAGACGCTTCCTTGATCTGGCCCAGCGTCTTACCCTGTTTGATCATGTCCGCGATGACGTCCCGAATGGTAACTATCATGTCGCGGTAGTCCACAACCTCCATCTGTTCGCAGACGTGCCCATGACCCGGGATTACGTAGGTACCGGGGCCGCTATAGATGAAAGGCGTAGGCGCGACAGTCAGTTCAATCAGCTTGTTCAGCGCGTCGATTTCGCCCTGGATGCTGCCGCCATGCTCAAGATCGATTACGGGAAACCGGGTGGTGTCCAGAATGTCGCCGGCGGCAACCACGTCGGAGCCGCGGAAGAACACGAAGCTGTCGGCGTCGCTGTGGGCAGCGGGCTGGTGCATCACTTCGATTCCCTCGCCGTTCATGCGGAGGGTCTGACGCTTCGGGTAGAAGGCTTCGGTCGGCCAGTCGTCCTCGGGAAACGGAGCCGCCTTTCCCGTGGGCGCGCTCATTCTTTGCAGGATGCTGTCGTGGGCGAGAATCGCCGCGGCGCCGTTATTGGAAGTCGCCTCGGCGAGCCCTCCGCCGCCGAGCAGGTTGATGAAAATCGTCTTTCCCGTTTTGGAGAGTTTGCCATTACCGCCGACAAAATCCGCCTCGGCATTGGTGTTGATGATGTACCGGATCGGCAAAGGGGTGAGTTTCTTGAGTTCCGCCGAAACCTGGTCCGCGGCGGCGGCCGTTCCGGCATTCACCAGGACGATACCGTCCGAGCCAATCTGTACGCCGATGTTGCCCCCAGCTCCGGCGATCATGTAGAAATTCGGCCGAATCTGAACGGCAACGATACCGCCGTTTTCAGCATCGGCAGCCTGACCGGAGACAGCCCAGAACGCTGCCAGTCCCAGAGCAGCCACGGCTCGAATTGTTATCCCATTCTTGAGAATTCGCTTCACTGGTTTCACTCCATCCTGTTCCCTTGTTCTCGTGACCGGTCCGACGACGCGCGCAAAACGCCCAGCGCGCCCCGGGGCATCGGTCTTGAGGCCGTCATTCCGAAAAACGTGCAGACGGGAGGAATAGTATCACATCGACTGATATGACGGCTGGGAATAGCGGCCGCGGTCAGGCGGTCAGCAATTTGTCGAGTGCCTGGCCGACGGCACGCTCGAAATCGTCAAGCCCCGTCGGTTTTTCGATATACGCCCTGATACCGAGCGCCTCGGCGGCCGCCCGATCTCGGGCTGAACCAGACGACGTCAGCACGACGACGCGCGAACTTCGTAGCCCCTCGGAATGACGAATGGCGTCAAGGACCTCAAGTCCGCTGCCCCGCGGAAGGTTCAGGTCGAGCATGATGCCGTCGAGCGGAAGAGAGCCGGGCCCGGTCAAACCGGCAATAGCCGATTCCGCCGTCGTGAAACGAACGAAATGTATCTCGCTCGGGAATTTCCGGCTGGCCTCCTGAATCAGATAGACATCCTCATCGCTGTCCTCAACCAGCGCGATGCGATGCCCGGGTTTTTCTTCTGCTGCCAAGCCTGCTGGCTCCTTCCGATTCAGACATTGTCTCCCGGGATTTCGTTCAACGGCAAGGTGAACTTGAAAACAGACCCAGTACCCAGTTCCGATTCCACCCAGATCTGACCGCCCAGTCTTTCGACAGCAACCTTACAGATAGAAAGGCCAATGCCGGTACCGGGAATGCTATGAGGATGCAACCGCTTAAAGACACCAAAGATCAGCTCATGATATTCGGGACTGATCCCTATGCCGTTGTCGGCGATGGCGAAGAGCCAGTCCTGATTTCTCCGTTCAGCGGAGATTTGAATTCGCAAGGGGTCCGGCGCGCGATATTTCACGGCATTCGCAATCAGGTTCTGAAAGATCTGAGATAACAGCGCCGGGACACTTCTAAGAGTCGGCAGCGCTGTGCATTCGACCTCGGCGCCACTGCCTTTCAGCGATAAATCCAGATCTTTCAGGACCTTTGCCAGGAGGTTGCCGACTTCGACGATCTCGGTCTGCTCGGAACCGGCATCGCTTGCGAAAACATATTCGCGAAGCGACGCGAGCAGCCTTTCCATGCGAAGGGCGCCGCTTATTATAGTTTCCAGAAAATCGCGCGACTGATCGTCCAGATTTTCCGCGCGCCGCGTGAGCAGTTGCGCATAAGAGACTACGATTCGAAGGGGCTCCTGCAAGTCGTGGCTCGCGGCCCAGGCGAATTGCCGAAGCGCTTCGTTCGATCGCGTGAGTTCAAGAGTGCGGGTGGCGACGCGCTGCTCGAGTTCCGCATTGAGGCGGCGGATATTCTCTTCGGCTTTGCGGCGCTCCGTTATATCGCGAACCGCGGTGGTGATCAGCAATCCTTCGTCGGTCTGGAGCGGGCTGCAGGTGAGTTCACAGGGAAATTCCGAGCCGTCGCGCCGGATACCCGTGAGCTCGATCGAATGAATTTGCGCCATCTCGGTCCAGTCCGGGACCAGCGTTTTCAGACTGACTCCGTGCAGGAGTTCACGAGGCCTGCCGAACAGTTCCTCGGCACGCGTGTTCGCCAGGTTGATTTGTCCGGATTCGTTAGTGATCAGAATCGCGTCGGGAGCAGCTTCCAGCAGAGACCGGAATCGCCGTTCCGCGCGGGCAAGGACCTCGGCATTCTGACGGAGCAGAGTAGTGTTACGAGCCAGTTCGACAAAAACGGCGACCTTCGACCGAAGGACCTCCGGGCTGATGGGTTTGAAGAGAAAATCGACGGCGCCGAGATCGTATCCGCGAAACAGGTGATCGTCGCTGCGGAAGCCGGTGAGAAAGAGAATCGGCGTGGTCTGCGATTTCTTGCGATTGCGGATCAGGCCGGCGGTTTCGAACCCGTCCATGCCGGGCATTTTCACATCGAGCAATATAGCCGCGAAATCCGTATCCAGAAGGTGGCGAAGGGCATCTTCGCCGGATTGCGCCAGCACAAGTTCATCGACCAGATCCTCAAGGGTCGCCTGGAGGGAGAGCAGGTTGCCCTCATCGTCGTCGACCAGCAGGAGCCGCGTCTTCCAGGCCTGCGGCGGTTCCGCGAGATCTCCGCTGTTGGTTGATGGAATTTGTTGCGGCACAGGCGCCATATCAGTTCCCCGCCACCTCATCGTTCGTTTTGATCTCGGGAAAAGCGGAGCGAGACTGATCGGCCACGTCGAGACAGACCCTCAGCACCGAAAACAGCTGGTCGAGATCCACAGGTTTCGGGACGTAGTCGGTGGCGCCGGCTTCGAGGCACTTCTCGCGGTCTCCTTTCATCGCTTTCGCGGTAAGAGCGACAATCGGAAGCGAATGGAACCGGCGCATCCGCCGGATCGTCCGCATGGTTTCGTAGCCATCCATCTCCGGCATCATGATATCCATCAGGACGATATCAACATCCGGATTACGTTCCAGCATTTCGATGCAGGCGCGGCCGTTCCCGGCATCGACGACCTGGACATTGTGCTGCTGCAGCGCGCTCGTCAGGGCAAAAATATTACGGACATCGTCATCGACTACCAGCACCTTCCTGCCCATAAGACTGGAATCGGCCTTACGAACCTCCGCGAGGGTATCGCGCTGTTCGTCCGATAAGTCGCCTTCATGACGATGCAGTAAAACCACCGTTTCATCCAGGAGCCGGCCCAGAGTGGGAGCGAAGCGCACCGGGCTCTTATCGATGAAATTGCGGAAGTTAGGAGCAGTTTCCGTTGAATCGGCGCTGTAGACGAGGATCGGAGGCGTGTAGGGCATGACCATCGCCTGCACTTCCGCGATTAATTGCGGAACCGTGATTCCCGCAACGGGAGCGTCGATAACGATGCCATCCAGATACTGGCCGCTCACGGTCGAGAGCGCCTCCTGCTCAGAGGACACCGTTGTGATCTGAACATCCTGAGCATCGATCGCCCCCCTGACCGGATCATCTCCAGAACTCACCAGAAGCACCTTCTTGCGGCGAACCTGCGCCGCGGCGCCAATCAAACCAAAAGTTTTGCCAAGCTTCTCCTGGTCCGACGCCTTCTGGATATATGTCATGGCGCCCAACGCGAGACCCCGGCGCCGGTTGTCGTCTCCGGAGATGACGTGAACGGGGGTGTGCCGGGTGGTGGGATCGTGTTTAAAGCGGTCCAGCAAACTCCATCCCGCCATATCGGGAAGTGTGATGTCCAGCGTAATAGCTGCCGGATTGAACTCACGGGCGAGAGCGATCGCGGTTCTGCCCTGCATCGCAACCAGCGCTTTGAGTCCTTTCCCGTGGGCAAGATCCACCAGAATCCGAGCAAAAACCGGGTCGTCTTCGACGACGAGCAGAATTGCGTCGCCCGGCTGGATGTTGTTGCGGTCGTCTTCAACCGCGACCTGAGGCGGCCGATCCAAAGGTCCGATTCCTTCAATTGCGGCCTCCAGTCTGTTCGCGGCGGTATTCGAACGGCTCGATATGAGGACGCGAAGAACGGAAAAGAGCTGCTCCAGGTCGACGGGCTTTGTGACGTAATCGGAGGCGCCGGCTTCAATGCACTTTTCCCGGTCGCCCTTCATGGCCTTGGCTGTGAGCGCGATGATCGGCAAAGTATGGAATTGCGCCTTGCCGCGGACCGTCCGCATGGTTTCATAGCCGTCCATCTCCGGCATCATGATGTCCATCAGGACCGCATCGATCCAGGGATTCTCTTCGAGGAGTTCAATTCCGCGGCGACCGTTCTCCGCGTGCATCACGTTGATGTTGTGATGCTCCAGAAGGCTTGTCAGAGCAAAGATATTTCTCAGGTCGTCATCGACAACAAGGACTGTCTTGCCCTCGAGAATCGGATCGTGTTCGCGCGATTTCTGAATGATCGCCTGCTGGGCCTCCGTAAGATCCGATTCTTTCCTGTGCATCAGAATCACAGTCTCTTCGAGAAGCGAGTCAAGCGAAGTTACATAGCGAACGACCGTATCGGCCGCGACGCGCGCAATCCCGGACAGGAGGCCGGGATCCAGACCAGGAGTGCCCAGCACAATCAGAGGAGGCGTGTGCGGAGAGATGCGTCTCCGCACCTCCTGAATGACTTTCGCCGGGGGAAGATCGCGAAGCGAGAAATCAATCACAGCCGCGTCAAAGTAATCGTTTCCGAGAATATCGAGAAACGTTTCGCCGCTGTGGTATTCGATCACCTGTATGTCGGGAGCGGCAACTGCCGCGCGCACACTGTCCCGGAAAGCGGCCTCGGCGCTCACCACGATGAGTTTCCTGACGCGCGACTCAGCCGACAACCGGATAACACCAAAGGTTTCCGCAAGGTCGGACTTCTGCATCGCCTTTTGCGCGAAGGTCATGGCGCCCAAAGCAAGGCCCCGCCGGCGGTCATCGTCTCCGGTAATAATATGAACCGGGATCTGCCGGGTGCGCGAGTCATGTTTGAGCCGGTCAACGATGGTCCAGCCCATCATGTCGGGCAGTCCTATATCCAGCGTAATCGCCGACGGCTGAAACTCAGTCGCGAGGGCGAGCGCCGTGTTTCCACGGAGCGCCACAAGAGCCTTGAGTCCCTGTTCATGCGCCATATCAATCAGAATTCTGGCGAACGCGGGATCATCCTCAACAATGAGCAGAACGGGGTCGTTCTGGTGAATACTGTTCCGGTCGTCCTCTATTGAAGTCTCCTCGGCGAGGGCAGCAGCGGCAGCCGATTTGGTAATGGCCGCGGGAAAGAGTACCTGGGAAGGGTGTAAGACAGGCTCTTCAAGAGCTTTGACCTGACTATCCGGGAGTTCCGTTTTCGAGATCGTCACCGCTGAGAAGTAGGTCTGCGGCAAGTAGAGCGTGAAGGTGCTGCCCATTCCCGGCTGACTCTGCAGGCGAATCTCACCACCAAGCAGCCGCGCCAGTTCGCGGCTGATTGATAACCCCAGACCGGTTCCGCCGTACTTGCGGCTGGTTGTACCATCGGCTTGCTGAAACGCCTCGAAGATAATCTTCTGTTTGTCGAGCGGGATACCAATGCCGGTGTCCGTCACGGCGAAGGCTACAACCGTTCTGGCGCGGGAGAGCACGGGATGGCCGGCGCTCCATCCTCCCTGAGCGGTCCGCATTTCCAGTTTTACGGAACCCCGGGTCGTGAACTTGAGAGCATTGCTGAGCAGGTTCTTCAGCACCTGCTGCAGCCGCTTTACGTCGGTAAGAATCGTTTCCGAGGGCATCTCGGCCGACGAGATATTGAATTCAAGGCCTTTGCCGTCAGCTACGTGGCGGAAGGTTCGCGAGCAGTAGTCTTCCAGCTCGGTGAACCGGACTGCTCCGACTTCAACATCCATCTTGCCGGACTCGATCTTACTCAGATCAAGGATGTCGTTAATCAGCGCGAGCAGATCGGTGCCCGAAGAGTGAATCGTTTCGGCGTATTTGACCTGCTTGGGTGAAAGGTTCTTCTCCGAGTTCTCCGCGAGCATTCGCGCCAGAATCAGAAGGTTGTTGAGGGGCGTCCTCAGTTCGTGGCTCATGTTAGCCAGAAATTCGGATTTGTACTTTGAAGTAAGAGCGAGTTGCTCGGCCTTTTCTTCAAGGGCTGCCTTCGCCTGCTCCACCTCGCGATTCTTTGTTTCCACTTCGGTTTTCTGCTCGGCCAGGAGGTGGGCCTTTACTTCGAGTTCGGCGTTGGTGTTCTGAAGTTCTTCGGCGAGCGCCTGCGACTGCTTCAGAAGTTCCTCGGTGCGCATCGTTGCGCCGATGGTATTCAGTACGATGCCGATCGATTGAGTAAGCTGATCGAGGAAGGCCACATGGACTTCGTTGAACTGGCGGAATGAGGCTAGTTCGATAACGGCCCGGGCTTCACCTTCAAAGAGAACCGGCAGCGCGACCACACACGCCGGAGATGCGCTTCCCAGACTTGAATTAATGCGCAGGTACCCATCGGGGATATCAGTGACCAGTATTCTTTGTTTTTCGCGGGCGCACTGGCCGACCAGGCTCTGGCCGAGTTTGAAAGAAGAGGGAACGGCGCTGTCCGATTCATAGCCATAGCCCGCGAGCAGCTTCAGCACCGTCTGGTCGTCAGAGGATTCCGCCATGTAGAAGGTTGCGACGTGCGCTCCTACAAGCGGAGTCAATTCCGAGAGCAGAAAGCGGGAGACAGTCAGGAGATCGCGCTGTCCCTGCATCATGCCGGTGAACTTTGCGATGTTTGTTTTCAGCCAGTCCTGGTCGGTATTCTTGCGGGTGGTTTCGGCGAGATTCACGATCATCTGATTGATCGTGTCCTTAAGCGCGGCAACTTCGCCTTGCGCCTCGACCGCGATGGATCGCGTGAGATCGCCGCTGGTCACGGCATTAGCTACGTCGGCGATCGCGCGCACCTGACTTGTCAGATTCGCCGCGAGCTGATTGACATTGTCCGTGAGGTCGCGCCAGATGCCAGCGGCGCCCGGTACGCGCGCCTGGCCGCCCAGCGCACCCTCGATGCCAACTTCACGCGCGACCGTCGTGACCTGGTCGGCGAAGGTGGCAAGGGTATCGATCATCGCATTAATGGTGTCCGCGAGTTCGGCGATTTCACCTTTGGTTTCGAGCACCAGTTTGCGCTTGAGATCTCCGTTCGCGACAGCGGTAACAACCTTGGCGATACCCCGAACCTGAGTCGTAAGATTCGCGGCCATCAGGTTGACGCTCTCGGTAAGATCCTTCCAGGTGCCGGCTACGCCGCGAACTTCGGCTTGACCTCCAAGGATGCCCTCGGTTCCTACCTCCCGGGCCACGCGCGTTACTTCGGAGGCGAAAGAGTTGAGTTGATCGACCATCGTGTTGATGGTGTTTTTCAGCTCGAGAATCTCGCCGCGAACGTCGACGGTAATCTTGCGGGAAAGATCGCCGTTAGCGACAGCGGTGGTTACCTGGGCGATATTGCGCACCTGGTTGGTGAGGTTCGAAGCCATGGAATTTACGGACTCGGTCAGGTCTTTCCATGTTCCCGCGACTCCGTAGACGTCGGCCTGGCCGCCGAGCTTGCCTTCAGTACCAACTTCCTTGGCTACGCGGGTTACTTCGGCAGCGAATGCATTGAGCTGGTCCACCATGATGTTGATGGTGTTTTTGAGCTCGAGGATTTCACCGCGCACATCGACCGTGATCTTGCGCGAAAGATCGCCTTTGGCTACGGCTGTTGTTACTTCAGCGATATTGCGGACCTGGGCAGTGAGATTCGACGCCATCGAGTTCACGGACTCGGTCAGATCTTTCCAGACGCCCGCTACGCCGGAGACGTTTGCCTGTCCTCCGAGTTTGCCGTCCGTTCCTACTTCTTTCGCAACACGGGTTACTTCGGAAGCGAAGGAGCTGAGCTGGTCCACCATGATGTTGATGGTGTCTTTGAGGGACAGGATTTCGCCGCGCACGTCCACAGTGATCTTGCGTGAGAGGTCGCCACGGGCCACGGCAGTAGTCACCTCGGCGATATTGCGAACCTGATTGGTAAGATTCGATGCCATCGAATTTACGGAATCGGTGAGATCTTTCCAGGTCCCGGCTACGCCTGGCACGTTCGCCTGGCCTCCGAGTTTGCCTTCGGTACCTACTTCTTTCGCGACACGGGTCACTTCCGAGGCAAAGGAGCTGAGCTGGTCCACCATCGTGTTGATGGTTTCCTTCAGAGCCAGGATCTCGCCGCGCACATCTACAGTAATCTTGCGCGAGAGGTCGCCACGCGCTACGGCAGTCGTGACATCGGCGATGTTTCGAACCTGAGCCGTGAGGTTACCGGCCATCGAGTTAACCGATTCGGTCAGATCTTTCCATACGCCGGCGACACCTTTTACATCAGCCTGACCGCCCAGCTTGCCTTCAGTTCCTACTTCTTTGGCGACGCGCGTTACTTCGGAAGCGAACGAACTGAGCTGGTCGACCATAGTGTTGATTGTGTCCTTGAGGGACAGAATTTCACCACGTACGTCGACTGTGATTTTACGCGAAAGATCGCCACGCGCCACAGCGGTAGTTACTTCGGCAATGTTGCGAACCTGATTGGTCAGGTTGGAGGCCATGGAGTTCACAGAATCGGTGAGATCCTTCCAGGTTCCGGCCACACCCGAAACGTTTGCCTGGCCGCCAAGCTTGCCTTCCGTTCCCACCTCGCGCGCCACGCGGGTGACTTCAGAGGCAAAGGAGCCAAGCTGATCCACCATCGTGTTAATGGTTTCTTTCAGCGCCAGAATCTCGCCGCGCACATCGACCGTGATCTTGCGCGACAGGTCGCCTCGCGCCACGGCGGTCGTAACGTCAGCTATGTTTCGAACCTGGGCGGTAAGATTTCCGGCCATGGAGTTAACCGACTCAGTAAGATCCTTCCAAACACCTCCTACGCCTTTTACATCCGCCTGACCGCCGAGCTTACCTTCGGTTCCGACCTCTTTCGCAACGCGAGTCACTTCCGAAGCGAATCCGTTGAGCTGATCCACCATCGTGTTGATGGTGTCTTTGAGCGACAAGATCTCGCCGCGCACGTCGACCGTAATTTTGCGCGAAAGGTCTCCCCGCGCAACCGCGGTTGTTACCTCGGCTATATTGCGCACCTGGGAAGTGAGGTTGGACGCCATCGAGTTGACGCTTTCCGTCAGATCCTTCCAGGTTCCGGCCACGCCCCGCACGTCGGCCTGGCCACCCAGCTTGCCTTCAGTTCCCACTTCACGCGCAACTCTCGTTACTTCGGACGCAAAGCCGTTGAGCTGATCGACCATGATGTTGATCGTGCTCTTGAGCTCCAGAATTTCGCCGCGCGCGTCTACGGTGATCCGGGTGGAGAGGTCACCTTTGGCGACAGCTGTCGCTACGTTTGCGATGTTGCGCACCTGATTGGTAAGGTTGCCGGTCATGCTGTTGACCGAGTCCGTCAGATCCTTCCAGACGCCGGCTACGCCCGACACTTCCGCCTGACCACCCAACTTCCCCTCGGTTCCTACTTCGCGGGCAACGCGGGTGACTTCCGACGCAAACGCGTTGAGCTGATCCACCATCACGTTGATCGTGTTCTTCAGCTCGAGAATTTCGCCGCGAACATCGACCGTGATCTTGCGGCTGAGATCGCCCCGGGCTACGGCTGTTGTGACGTCGGCGATGTTGCGCACCTGGTTGGTCAGGTTCGATGCCATCGAGTTGACGCTTTCGGTAAGATCCCTCCAGGTGCCCGCTACGCCTTGCACGTCAGCCTGGCCGCCGAGTTTGCCTTCGGTGCCTACTTCGCGCGCGACACGCGTCACTTCCGAGGCGAACGAATTGAGCTGATCGACCATCGTATTGATGGTGTTCTTGAGTTCGAGAATCTCGCCGCGCGCGGCCACCGTGATCCTGGTCGAGAGATCGCCGCGAGCCACAGCCGTCGCCACATCGGCGATGTTGCGCACCTGATTGGTGAGGTTGCCGGCCATCGAGTTGACCGACTCCGTAAGGTCTTTCCAGACGCCTGCGACACCTTTGACATCGGCCTGACCGCCTAACTTACCCTCGGTGCCCACTTCTTTGGCCATACGAGTTACTTCGCTCGCAAACGCGCTGAGCTGATCGACCATGGTGTTGATGGTGTCTTTGAGCTCCAGAATTTCGCCGCGAACATCGACCGTGATTTTGCGGGACAGGTCTCCCTTCGCCACGGCGGTGGTCACTTCCGCGATGTTGCGCACCTGAGCCGTCAGGTTGCCAGTCATGCTGTTGACGGAATCGGTCAGGTCCTTCCAGACGCCGCCTACACCTTTTACGTCCGCGTTGCCGCCAAGTTTGCCCTCAGTACCTACCTCACGGGCCACTCGCGTCACTTCGCTGGCGAATGCATTAAGCTGATCCACCATGGTGTTAATGGTGTCTTTGAGCTCCAGAATCTCTCCACGAACATCGACCGTGATCTTGCGTGAGAGGTCTCCGTTGGCAACCGCTGTCGTCACGCCGGCAATGTTGCGAACCTGATCGGTAAGGTTTCCCGCCATCGAGTTAACGGAATCCGTGAGGTCTTTCCAGACACCCGCGACACCCTTTACGTCGGCCTGACCGCCCAGTTTGCCTTCGGTGCCGACTTCCTTCGCGACGCGGGTTACTTCGGACGCAAATGAGCTGAGCTGATCGACCATCGTGTTGATCGTGTTCTTCAGCTCCAGAATTTCGCCGCGAACTTCCACCGTGATTTTGCGGCTGAGATCGCCCCTCGCAACAGCCGTTGTCACGTCAGCTATGTTGCGGACCTGTGAGGTCAGATTGCCCGCCATGGAATTCACCGAGACCGTCAGATCCTTCCAGACGCCGGCGACGCCTTGCACGTCCGCCTGCCCGCCCAATTTGCCTTCCGTTCCCACCTCGCGCGCAACTCGCGTCACCTCATTGGCGAAGCTGTTGAGTTGATCGACCATCGTGTTTACGATGCGGGCCGTGTGGAGGAATTCGCCTTTCAGCGGGCGGTCCTCGACTTCGACAGCCATCGTTTGAGAGAGATCGCCTTTGGCGACAGCGCCAATAACCCGCGCGACCTCGGTAGACGGGCGCACAAGGTCGCCGATGAGGTCGTTAAGGGAGTTGACGCAGACGGTCCAGTCGCCGCTGGCTTCGGAAAGAGCGGCGCGCTCGGAAGTGCGCCTTTCTTTGCCGACGGTCTTACTCAAGCGGGCAAGCTCGTCGCGATGCGGGAGTTCATTTCGAAGATCTGGTTTATCGTGTCCGCAATGTTGCCGGTTACGCCGGTCTGATCGACGGGCAGCCGAGCCGAGAAGTCTCCCTTTTGAAAAGCTACTAGCGTGTTCAGAAGCGTCCTGGTGTCCAGGGTGACGGCGCGCATATTCCCTCTTACTCGATGTAATGTTGAATGACTCGAAAAGGCTAGTTCTCAGAAACCCCTGATACCTCATGTGTTGGTTCGAACACATTACAGCGTTTTCGTCTTTTATGTCCACGTCTCGGCAATTTTTAGCGTCGGCAAGAAGTTACCGCGGGGGTACTGGCTTCGCACCTATTAGGGCGCGGAACTGGCGGCGATATGTTTTGGAAGATGCAATTGGGGCGGAGGCGTCGATTTTTCGGCTCGCCGGGTTGATCTTTGTTTTCGCGTTGCCTCCCATGATCCGTTCCCACCAGTGAAACTGGTGCCGAGGCTGTGATCGTTAAGCGGCTCATGTCCGGAAAGGCAAAAACCGGTCTCACGCCAGTCGCGCAGGCCGCAAAGACGACTCGGCGAGGAAGATTCGGTTCATGCGGCAACAGGCAAGAGAACTATGGGAGATCCCTATCGACGAATTCCGGCCGCACTGATCGGCGTCAATTTTGTGTACATTGACAGGGAGGTTCTATGAAACGACAGATTTTCACTTTGTTCCTGTTCGGCGACGACGGCCGGCGCGTTTGCCCAGCAACCAGCGGGGCGCGGCGGGAGGGGGCCGGCAGCTCACACCGCCACCCTTGTTCTTTAAGGAAACGTGGAAGCAAGCCCCTGGCAATGTACCGGTGACTCAGGATTTTGTCGTGAACCCCGACCTGCAGTTGACTCTTTACGGCACCGGCAAACAGGATTTCGGCATCACCAGCGAGGGCGATGTGCCTCACATCTGGACGGGACTGTGCGCCACATCGTGCGCGCTCGCGCTGAGCCAGAAGGACAGCTATGTGGATTTGACCGGCAAGGCAAAAATCCGCTGGTATCACCAAGACTTCGGGTTTTCACGAGGTCGCCGTTGAACTTGCGGACGGAAGGTGCTCATTCGCGACCATGTAGATGCGAACACGTTCGACTAGCCTCGAAAGCGAATTCTATCCATCCCAAGGGTGCGCTGGCTCAAACCTGATATGCCCAAAGTGGTGACCAAAGGGACACTGCTCGACAAGGTGGATCTCAGCAAGGTCGACGCGGTCGGTTTTGCCGATCTGAGCCCCGGAAGCGGTCATGCTTCGGCGGTTACTCCGACGTGGCGTGGATCGAGGTTTATGGAAAACGGTCAAACGCGATGCGGGGACTGAGTCGAAATAGCAAATCAGCCTGGAAGAGGTCGGTTTGAATCCCGTCATCGCCCCGGTGATGACTCCGGAGGCTTCCAGAGAGAGCGAAGTGGGCTGGAGCGGGCCGGCGGGAACAGGCGGAGCGGCCAGACTGAGCACGGTGTAGCGGAGCCAGACGAACCGCCTCCTGCGAGCGCCGAAGGCAACCGATGAACGCTTTCTGACCACGGTGGCGAAGTGGCACACGCGCGCGATCAGCCGTTCCTGTCTCGCATCGGGGACTTCTTCTGATGCTCGTGGCTATGTTCTCCGACGGAGCTTTGCGCGCGCCTTACGCTCCCAGCCCTCAACGATTGATCTGACTGAGTATCAGATTCAGCTACGGTCATATTTCGGGGAAATGTCTCTGGATATTTCGTGTCCACCGTCGGGCTGCGGTGGGCAATTGATGGTGGCGCGCTTTCAGGTCGGATCGCTGGTATCGGAATGAGAACGGCGCCAGCGCTGTGCTGCAATTTGAACCGTACTCCTCTTTTGCTGCTGAGGATGGTCACGCTCTTGATTTCAGACCCCGGCACACCCTGGATCGTCCGAAGTCGTCGATCGCGATCCGCACGCCGAGCGCCTTGATCGCGCGCAGGCGGTCCGCCGTCTGGAGCGCGTTGCGCATCAGCGCCGTCTCGGTGATCTCGAGCGTGAGCGCGTGAGGGTCGATGCCGCTGGTCTCGAGCGCCCGCTCGACCACGGCGACAAACTCGTCGCCGTCGAGCTGGCGGGCCGAGACGTTGACCGCGACGCCGACCGGGTGGCCGGCCTCACGCCACTGCGCGCCCTGCGCGCACGCCCGTTCGAGCACCCAGCGCCCGACGGGGACGATCAGGCCGCTCTGCTCGAGCTGGGGGATGAAGTCGTTGGGCTGCACGAGCCCGCGGCGCGGGCTGCGCCAGCGGATCAGCGCCTCGACGCCCGTCGGGACCATGCCGCGCAGGTCGAACGTCGGCTGGTAGACGAGGAAGAACTCCTCGCGGTCGATCGCGGCGCGCAGATCCTGCTCCAGGGCCGCCTGGCGCTGGACCACGTCCTGCATCCCGGACTCGAAGGTCATGCAGCGGTCCTTGCCTTCGACCTTCGCCCGGTGCGCGGCGATCTCGGCGTCGCCAAGAAGCTCTTCGGCGTTGGCGCGCGCCCCCGTGGCGACGCCGATGCTCGCGGTGACCGCGAGCTCTGCGCTGCCGATCGAGAAGGGCGTCCTGAGCGCTTCCAGGAGCCGCTCGGCGATCAGCTCGGCGCCCGCGTCGAGCGAGGCCTCCTCGGCGACGACCACGAAGTCGTCCCCGCCGAGACGGCCGAGCGCGTCCGTGTCGCGGACCAGGCCGTCGAGGCGGGCGGCGACGCCGCGCAGCAGCTCGTCGGCGACGCTGTGGCCGAGTGTGTCGTTGACGATCGTGAAGTTGTCGAGGTTCACGTGCAGGGCGGCGACGGGTCCGCCGTTGCGCCGCGCACGGCTCAGCATCTGCTCGGTGCGGTCGAGGATCAGCGTGCGGTTGGGCAGGCCCGTGAGCTGGTCGTGCGTGGAGAGGTAGGCGAGCTGCTCGCCGCGGCTGTCGAGCTCCTCCTCGACGCGGATACGCTCCTGCTCGAAGACCTCGCACATGCGCACGAGCGTCACGTCGAGCGTCGCCTGCGCCATCGCCAGGGCGCGCCGCCGGGCGTGGTCGGAGGCGCCGTGGTGCGCCGAGGCCTCGCGCAGCACGTCGTTGACGCTGTCGCGCCAGCGCAGGCAGCGCTTGGTCACCTCGTGCAGCGGTGCCGCGCGGTGGGCGGCCAGCTGGCCGAACAGCTCGAAAGCTTCCTGGGCCGGGCCCATCCCGTCCTCCGGGCGCCCGCCGGACATCCATTCCGCGACCGTCACGGTCGCGATCGTGCAGATCCGCTGGAGGCTCTCCTCCACCTGCGGGTCGAGCTCGCTGTGCGCATCGGCAGAGCGCACGACGACCAGCTCGAGAACCCGCCCCGCGCCTTCGCGCAGCGTGGAACCGATCAGCCGGACCTCCTGCTCGACCTGCTCTCTCTCGTCGTTTTCGAAAGCGGGCACGGCTCTCACATCCCCCGCACCACGCTGAGCTGATCCATCATCTCCCTGCAAACGTCGGCCAAAGCCGAACCGCACTTGAGTCCTGGAGTCCTCGCCTCGTACGACGGTTCGAGACGGCGCTCGCTTTTGAGTCGGGCGTGGCGCGGTGTCTCGGCTCCGGTCTCAGCGCACGGGTGCTGTGCCCTCCCATGAGTCGTGATTCGCTGAGGCGCTCGGCGGCACCGAAATGGCCAGTGTCGCGTCAGGGTGGACGGCCCCGTTATGGTACGGCGGGCAAACCAAAGAACGTCAGGACCCCCCGTGCCGTTCATCCGTATCCAACAACCGCAGTCGCTGACGGCAGATGTATACGACGCCGTGAGCAGGGAGCTAGATCTCCAGAGCGACCATCCGCTGGGTCTGATCTCGCACGCAGCCGGCGAAGCAGACGGGTCGTGGCACATAGTGGAGGTCTGGGAGTCCGAGGATTTCGCGCAGCGCTTCGATAGCGAGCGCTTGGTGCCCGCGATCGAAGCGGTCACCGGACAGCCGCCGCCGGGAAACGCTCCGACCGTCGGTTTCGAGCTACGCGGACTTATCACGCCCTAGCCGAGCCTCGAACAGCGCGCGGATCTCGTAGTTCACGACGAAGCGCCCTGTGGCGCTGTTCAGCGACGTCGCCTACTCGTCAAGCCCAGCGTCCTTCAAGGCGCGATTGCGGTCCCAGTAGAGAGCGACCCGCGTCACCCTGCCGCTGTTGATCTCGAAGAGATTTGCGACGGAGCGCTGATCCATCTCCACGTCGCTGACCCGCCCGCGCGCACTGTTGTGCACGAAAGCGAGTATCCGTGTCGAGTCGACGACGACCAGCTCTTCCAGCTCGGCCCGAAAGTCCTTCCAGCCGCTCAGCCATTCGCCGTAGCGTTCAGCCATCGCCGATCGGCCCGACCAGCTGCCGGGTTCCGGTCCGTCCACGAAGGCGAACTCGATCTCGGGATCGGCCCAGACGGCGGAGCTGAAGTCCCCACGTCCCCAGCCTGCGTAGATGGAGCGGACCAGCTCCACGTTCTCCTGCGACATCGCGCCTACCCCCGATCCTGCGCAAGGCGTTCGGCTGCAGCACGGCCCTCGTCGACCTCGGAGGTCGCAAGGCGTGCGATCAAACCTCCTGCCCACACGAAGACCCATCCCTCGCGTTGCCGAAGGTGACCGGCGCTGCCGCCCGGACGACCGTTCTGAACGACCACGGCAAACACAACCCCGTCGCCGAGGTCGCGGACTTCCTCGAGCCCGAACTCCAACTCCTCGTAGGAGCCAAACCACTCCTCGAGCATGCCGCGAATCGCCGCCCGCCCCTCGTAGTGTTCCGGCACGCCTCTCCCGTCGAAGGTGGCATCTTCGGCGAAGCTGCCGGCCACCGCGTCGAGATCACGGCGATTCGCAGCCTCGAACGCCCTGCCCATGAGCTCGACCAGGTCGGGGGTCGTTGACTCCTCAGACATGGCAGCGAGTATCCCGCAGGCCAGCGACGCCATCTCGGCTGTCGGTCGGGGAACAGGTCGCTCCAGGCAGTTTCTCGCTCGCTCGCCCGGGCGGCCCGCCTCAGCGTTGGATCGTCCAGAACTCCGTGAAGGGGGTGGTCAGGCTCCACGTGGTCTCAGCGCCCGCAGGCAGCGACGCGATGTCCCCGGCTCGCAGCTCGAGGTGGGGCCGCCGGCGATCTCGATCCTCGCCTCGCCTTCGAGCACGAGGAACGTCTCACGGTCGGGGATCGATCCACTTGGACGGGCTCAGCGGCATGCGTGAATCGCGACAGTCCGGCTTCGACGCCGGACTCGTGGCAGAGGAGATGCATCTCGCCGCCCACCTCGGGGTCGTACTCCCACTCGTCCGTCGCCGCGCTCGACACGAACACGCCTGGATGCACTTCCATCAGTTCGCCACCGATCAGGCTCGGCAGCACGGGCGCTCCCAGCTGGTCGCAAGCAGGCGTGGCAGAGCGACGATCTTGCTCTCCTCGACACCCCCGCCGTTGAAGCTCTCGTGAGACCCGGCAGACGGGAGTTCCGACTTCTGGCTGCGCTCATCCTGGTTCCCCCAGACCTCGACGCCTACATCCGAGGATCGATCCTACTCACGAGCAGCGCTGGGACGCGGTGGAGCGATGGGTCGACGCGTGCCCTCGAAGCCCATAGCGGGCCGAGCGGCCACGCGCACTGCGCCTGCCGGCTGCTCAGCCGCGGATCTCCGCGGCCCCACGGCTCGCCGGCGCGGCGCCGCGGAGCGCGAGCGCGCCCGCAAGGTCGACCTCTCGCACGCGCGCTCGCCCGGCGAGGTCGGCGATCGTGCGAGCGACCGCGAGCGTTCGGTGCTCGCCGCGTCCTGTCAGCTCCCCCTGCTGCCGCGCCTCGCGGAGAACCCGCTCGCCGCGCGCGTCCAGGCGCACGTGCCTCGCGAGCGCGCGCGGTGCCGAGCTCGGCGTTGAGCGGCGACGCCTCGCCGGCGAGCCGCGCCCGCTGGCGCTCGCGCGCCTCCGTCGACCGCGGCGCGCGCCTGTGCGCTCGTGAGCGCCGACGGTTCGAGCGCGAGCGCTCTGCCGGCGGGCTCGATCGCGACCCGCAGGTCGATGCGGTCGAGCAGGGGGCCGGAGAGCCGTCGGCGCGTGCCGCTCCAGCTCGCGTGGCGAGCAGCGGCACCGAACGTCCGCCGCAGGCACACGCGTTCGTCGCGCACACCAGCAGGAACCTGGCCGGAAGCTCGTGGCAGCGGCGGGCGCGCGCGATCCTCACGCGGCCCTCCTCGAGCGGCTGGCGCAGCGCCTCGAGCGCGCTGCGGGAGAACTCGCTCACCTCGTCGAGGAACAGCACGCCGCGGTGCGCCAGCGCGAGCTCGCCGACCCAGCCGTTGCCCGCGCCGCCCGAGCAGCCCCGCGGCCGTCGTCGCGTGATGCGGGGCGCGGAACGGGCGGGCGCCGGTCCAGGAGCGCGCGGCGAGGATGTCCGCGAAGCCGTGGATGCCGCGCGACCTCGATCGCCTCCTCGCCGTCGCAGCGGCGGCAGGATCCCGGGCAGGCGATGCGCGAGCATCGTCTTGCCGACGCCGGGCGGACCGCTGAGCAGCAGGCTGTGCCCGCCGGCGGCGGCGATCAGCAGCGCCCGGACCGCCTCCGCCGCGCCGCGCACATCGCCGAGCTCTGGCCCGTCGCGCTCCGCCGCGCCGCGCGCCCGTCCTCGAAGCGTGGCGGGAGGGGGTCGGCCGGGCCGCCGCGCAGCAGCCGCGCAGCGCTGTGCAGCGATCTCAGCGGCGCGACCCCGATGCCGTCGACGAGCGCCGCCGCGTGGCCGGCGGGCGCGGCGAGCGCCAGGGTGCCGAGGCCGCGGCGGCGCGCCTCGTCCGCGACGGCGAGGGTGCCGTGCGCGGGGCGGACGCTGCCGTCCAGCCCCAGCTCGCCGAACATGCCGATCCGCGCGAGGCGCTCCGCCGGCACCTGCCCGGTCGCGGCGAGGATCGCGCACGCGAGCGCCAGGTCGAGCCCCGGCCCGGCCTTGCGCAGATCGCCCGGCGCGAGGTTCGCAGTGATGCGGCGGCGCGGCCACTCGAAGCCGCTGTTGCGGACCGCCGTCTGTATCCGCTCGCGCGCCTCGCGCACCGCGGCGTCGGCGAGCCCGACGATCGTGAACGCCGGCAGGCCGGAGCGCACGTCGAGCTCCACCACGACGTGGCGGGCGTTCGGACCCTCGAGCGTGAACGTGTGAGCCTTGGCGACCATCTCAAGCCGCGCGGGGCGCGGCGGACGGCGGAGCCTCTCAGGCGGCTGCGACGGGACTCGCGGGCGGCGCCGTCAGGGGTGGCCGGCCCGGGCCGGAGGGAGCGGCCCGGGCCGTGCGGCCATCCTTGGCAAACCTGTCAGAGACCGGCGGGGTGGCGTGCGACGAAGCCCGCCGTCGAGGTCATGCTGCCCGACCAGCGGGTGCCGGTTTCTGCGAGCGCAACAGTGTCGAAGCGTTTGCCGTCGACAACCATGAACGCGTGTTCGGAGTTCGCGTAGATCGTAATGAACTGGCCGGGTCCGGGTTCGCCGTAGGACTCCAGACCGGTCGAGTCCTCGGGCGAGCTGAGCAGACCGCCGCCGTGCAGGGCGTAGGAGACCGAACCCGAGCAGTCGTAGCCTTCGGACGTGAACGAGCCGTGGCCGCCGCCCCAGACGTAGGGACGGGTCGCGATTTCATCGCCTGCGGCGATCACCTCGCTGACTATCGACGATCCGCCGGACGAACTGCTTTCGCCGCCGCCGGCTTCGCCGCCGCCCCGCCACTGCCTTCGGCGGAGTGCAGCACCGCGTCGGAAGGCTTCAGTTCGCCCTCGCTGTTGATGCCCAGCACCGCCCAGGTTTCCGCGCCGACAACGCCGTCGACGGTGAGGCCGTGGCGGGCCTGCAGCCGCCGGACGGCGGCCTCTGTCGCAGGGCCGAATTCGCCGTCGGGGCTGATCTTGAGCGCTTTCTGAAGGCGTTCGACGGCGTTGCCGCTGACTTCGCCGCCTCCTCCCGAGTCGGCCGACGCGGCCACGGCGGAGGGGTGATGGCTGTGGTGCACCGGCAGCGCGGAGGGGGGAGGGGTCAGTTCTTCCTGGCCCGTGATCCCGATCAGGCCCCAGGTCTCCGGACCCACGACGCCGTCGACCGTGAGGCCGTGGCGGGCCTGCAGACGCCTGACGGCGGCCTCGGTTTCGGGTCCGAAGTTGCCGTCCACCGGCAGCTTCAGCGCGCTCTGCAGGCGTTCGACGGCGTTGCCCTTCGATTCATGGCTCGAGGAGCCTTCGGTTTCGTTCACGGCGTCGTGCGTCGTGCCTTCTTCGCCGGGAGAGACGCTCGCGATCGAGGCGCTCACGCCGCTGGAGCCGCGCAGCGCGCTCCACGTCTGCGGCCCGACGATGCCGTCGACCGAGAGTCCGTTGCGTTCCTGGAACTGCTTGACCGCGGCTTCCGTTTCCGGGCCGAAGACGCCGTCGGCGCCGATGCCGAGGGCATCCTGGAGCAGTTGCACCTGGCGGCCTTCGGCGCCTTCGGTCAGGACCACCGTGTTTTCGGTCGTGGTGGTCGGTTCGGGGCTGGTGGCCGCGGCTGCGCTGGCACCGCCGGCGGCGATGCTCGCAGTCGGTCCGACGGTCAGCGCCGCGAGCGCGCCCAGCGAGACGCGCTTGGCGCGGGAGCCGGCCGGCACGAACTGCAGCTCGGCGGCGCGGCGCCGAGCGCGCGAGCGCCCCAGCGAGAGCTGCCAGGGCTCATCGTCGGCGAGATCGCGCAGGCGGGCGGCGCGTGCCCGGTCGAGCAGCGCGATCCCTCCTCCTGCGCTCGCGAAGGCGCGGCCGCCCTTCTCAGAGCGGCGGCGCCCGGCGCGTTCGCGGCGGGCGATCGATCGTTCAAGTGAATTCGTCCAGGGCTCGAGATCTGCAAGATCACGCGGGCATCCCGACATGCGAGGCGTCCTTTCTCCATCTCCGATTTGCGCCTACGGGGTTAGCTGTCGGGCTCGCGTAGAGATCTACGCTACGCCACACTTGTGGCGATTCGCCCCCGCAGCCTCGGCTGCATTGGGTCCCCCGATCCTCCGCCCCGTGGGGAAGAGGACTCGGCACGAACGGGCGGCAGGCTAACACGTTTCTCTGCAATTTGCGTTACAGGTGCAGGAGTGCACGATTCGTTGCCGACGAGGGCAGAAATCCCGCACGTTGCGTGTGTTCGGAGCCAAACAGCCGAACGCTCGCGTTTTTTTGGGATTGGGAGATCGGACGCCGCGCGCGAAGCTAAAGACCGCCACGCGGCCCGTACGAGCGTGGTATTTAGCAATACGTACGGGTCCAGAGACAAA
>CAWHSB010000044.1:0-19866 GCA_963831795.1 Terriglobia bacterium
ACGAGCCGGCCCCGCCCGTAATGGCGGCTGATTCCTGAGGGCGTGCGCGGGCGCCACGGAGCCCATCGCGCAGGCTACTGGGCGAACCCGTTGACACGGCCGATGGGCTTTGGAATGGTGCTTCTTGCCCGTCGTCGCGATGGCTCCGAGTTTCCCGTTGAGATCAGCCTGAGCCCGGTCAGGATCGACGACGGGTTTCGGGTGACGGCGATCGTACGCGACGTCTCGGCAAAGCAGAAAGCGGAAGAGGCCATACGGACCGCCAATCGGCAACTCGAACTTCAAAATCGGGAACTGGATCGGGTGAATCGGCTCAAGAGCGAGTTTCTGGCCAGCATGAGCCACGAGTTGCGCACGCCTCTCCATACCATCATCGGCTTCACCGAGTTGCTGGGCGAGGAACTCGAAGGGCCGCTCAATGAAAAACAAAAGCGCTTTCTTGGACAGGTACACCACGATTCCAGGCACCTTCTGGAACTGATTAACGACATCCTCGATCTGAGCAAGATCGAGGCCGGCCAGATGGAGTTGCACACCGAATCTTTCGATGCCCGAACGGTGATTGCGGAGGCCGTGAACGGAATCCGGCCTATGGCGGTTGTGAGGGGAATAGCGGTTGAAACCCGGGTTGCCAGCGAGGCGATTGTGCGTGCCGACCGCGTGCGCTTTCGCGAGATTCTGAACAACTTACTCAGCAATGCAACGAAGTTCACTCCCGAAGGGGGAAATGTCTGGGTTGAAAGCTGACGCAGAGGGCGCAGGTTGTCATCGCGCGCCACAATTGACCAGGCAACGTTCGGGAACTGGAGAATGTGCTGGGCCATGGGGCGATGATGGCGATGGGGGGGACGATCGACGTTGGGGACCTTCCCGCATCGCCCCGTGGAGTACTTGCTGTCAGCGGAGCGCGGTAACGAAAGTGCGGGACCGGTTGCGGCACCGGACGAGGGCACATTCGCGGACCATAAAAGGCGTCTAATCGTCGAGGCGCTTGCGCGGGCGAACGGGAATCAGTCGCAGGCGGCGCGAGCTTTGCGGCTCGGAAGGGACGCGCTGCGTTACAAGATGCAAAAGCACGGGCTGCTGCAGGGCACCGGCGTCTGAACGATTCCCGAAGATACCCGCCCGAGTCGATGAGACTTGAAGGTGGTGCCACTTAGTCCGTTGCGATTGATCTTTCGGACAAATCCAGTTGTCACGATTCCCCTGTCTGACAACCCTCGAATCGGTACTTGATGAGCCGCTGTTGATCGTGTGTCGAGCCAGTTGGCGAACAACCTGGGAACGCCGGAAGTAGCTCCGCGACAACGCTCCAACCCATGCGCCGACCCTACCGCCGCCAGAGCGCCGAGAAAGTAGCTTTGCAGGGACCCACGGGAGTTTAACGCGCCGGCCTCGACGTTTCAGCATTCTGCCGAGCGACGCGGCCCCGCACATGGAGCCGCCGCGGATACCGGTCGATCGCGAGGAATAAATATAGCAGGACATTGAGACTTTTATGCCCATGGCCTTCAGACGAAATCGCGAGTCGGCGCCGTCAAGGACGGTCGAACTACACAATACCTATCTTGCTGCCCGGCGCGAGTGGGACGAACGTTATGGGGATCTGATTACGCGTGCGAGAAATTGGCGAACCGTCGCCATAATATCCACCCGAGCCCTCGGATATCGATCCATATCAGCAAGCGGGTTGCCGCCGCGATCGGCACTGTGATCATCGGAATTCTTCTTGTGCTCGCTTATGGCGCCTACCGGCGTGAGATGCGAAATCAAGCTCGGGCGCACGACGCTGGGGCGCCGAAAGCTGTTACGCCGGCAACTGCCTCGGCAAAAGAAGTTGAAAAAGATATTCCCGTAGGTAACGCTCCCTTGGTTCACAACTATCCGAACCAACTTCAGCCGCCAGTGGATGGTCATTCGATCGGTTCCGCCCCGGGCCAACAGGCGCCGAATCCCGGCTGCGGTTATGACCCGCGAAGTGGTCAGCTGTACCGGTTTAATCCTGAGACGGGACAACCATGCTCGGGATACTCGCAGGATCGGGTTGCCGTTCGCCAACCGACATACTCGAATGTCCAAGCCCCTCCTGTGACCACGGAGCCGACTCCCGAAGAACGCAGAATCGCCGCCGCTTATCAGCGCGAACATGACGCGATGATCGCCCCCACAGTTATCCGCTCGAGTGCGGCTACCGGTTCGTTCAGTTCATTCCCTGGTGGTCAGTCGCCTCAAACTGACGACCTCGCCCGCATCGCCGCGCTCACTCAAACAATTGCTGGCCGCGATTCAGCCCCTACAACACCAAACGCTTCGAGCCGGCCTGCTCCGCCGCTCTCTGGCGCTTCGCCTGGTGACCCGGATTACGATGCGCAGAATAACCAAACCGCGAAGGCCGCATTCTTCGTTTCATCCCAGCAGAAATCAGATGACTATCTGAAATCAACGCGCACGCCGCTGCTCAGCGCATTCGAAATTAAGGCAGGCTGGGAGATCCCGGCTGTCCTGGAGCAAAGCCTCAATTCCGATCTGCCTGACGAGATCAAGGCGCTGATCACCTCAAATGTGTTCGACACGGCCACGGGCCTGTACCTTCTCATTCCCCAGGGTGCGCGGTTGATCGGCAAATACGACTCGCGCATCTCGTACGGTCAGGATGGTGTACAGGTCGTATGGAACCGGATAATTTTCCCGGACGCTTCATCGGTCGATATCGACGGTATGGCCGGACTCGACTCCCACGGAAACTCCGGTCTGCGATTTGACGTTGATCATCATTACAAACGTCTGCTGGGCTTCACCGCACTGACGAGCGCTTTCTCCGCCGCGTTCGATCTCTCGCAACGAAATACGCAGAGTGCCTTGGCGTATCCAAGTGTCGGGGCCACGGCAGGGGCCTCGGTTGGACGTGCCCTGAGCGAAACCGGGGCTACGATTACGCGGCGCAATCTCAATGTTCAACCGACGATCAACGTTCCGGCGGGGTACAAGTTTACGGTTCGAGTGAATCGCGACATTCTGTTCGAAGCGCCATACGCGCCAGTTCAGGCGAGTCCTGTGCCTGCAGGACCAGCGGATCAACTTCATCCGCGGACAGCGCTTCCAGGCGGGCTCGGTTCGGCGCATCCGTGAACGGTCAGGCTTGAAGAGCAGTACTCGCAGCAAATTTATGAACTCCGAAATCAGACGACAAATTGCCGAAGCGATCGAGGCCGCGGCAAACTCGAGACCGTCGGCTCTCGAATTCGAGATGGCCTATCAGGCGCGGATCGCAATAGATCGGATACGATTCGCGATACGACAAACCGAGAGCTTGCCCGCGCAACCGAACCTGATGCGGGAAGCCGGTTTGCAGCTGCTCGACGCACTCCAGCGACTGGAGTCGCTTGATCACCGGTTTCAGGAGCGCTCGCGATTAGGCGCGCATTTGGCGACTCGGCTGCACAATGGAACGGACGGTCACGGGTCCTCAGCTGGGTCAGCGGATCAGAGTTTGCGCATGGGCGGTGGCCGGTGCTGACCCGCGCTGCAGCCGCCAGTGCATTCGAATCCGGGCCGCATGGGGCTTTGGTCCGCGACTCGACCCTGCACACTCTCGTGGCGGCAATTGCGGAGGAAGTCGCCTCAAGGGTGAAGTCCGAGATGTCTGCACACGTTCAAAACATCGCTGTGTGGGTTCAACCGACCCTCCTGAACGTGAAGGACGCCGCTATCTACCTTGGGCGATCGGAACAATCAATCCAGCATCTGATATTCGAAAAAGAACTTCCCGTCGTCCGCGTTGGACGTAGGGTTCACCTCGACCGGAGGGATCTCGATGCATGGATCGAGAAAAACAAATACTGAACCCTTCGGGCTTCGCTTTGCTCCGGCCTATGACAGGCTCTCCGTTGCGGGCCTGTCCTTCACATCAGCGCAAAGGGGGGGACCGCGTTCGAGCTGTGATCCACTCAACCGGAACCCATATCATTGAAACTGCGTGGTTCACTGTTCCCAGTGCAGCAGACTGGCGATTGTCGAGGTACACGGCCATCCGTTGTTCGTTGATTGCCAATATAAACTTCAAGTCACTGAATGGATGCATTCCGCGCAGCTTGCGGCGCGATACAACGCCGCGCTCGATACTGCCGATGCTATTACCGGGGTCTCGGCCGGATTCGGGCGCATGCGAATTCCGCCGCCGCCGCGAATCGTCCAGAGCGGCCCTATGGTCTATAACAACATCCACGTCGAAAACAGCACGGTGGGCGTAATCAACACCGGCGATGTGAAGTCAATTGATTCAGTTGTAACTAGCGCGAAGCAGGGTGGCAAAGAAGAATTGGCGGCCGCTCTCAAGCACTTCACCGAGGCTGTCCTGCAGTCAGCCGAACTCGGACAAGAGCAGAAAAACGATGTGATTTCACAACTCGCATTCCTGTCCCAGCAGACTGTTGCCAAGGAAAAACAGGCTCCGAGTGTGCTCCGATCTATCGCAGTCGCCATCGAGCGCACTATCAATGGTGTTGCCTCCCTTGTGACACTCTGGCCGGTCCTCGATTCGCATTTGAGGCCGTTTCTCGGATACTGAATCTCGGAGGCCGCGCTGACAGATCAGAACTACTGGGATGAGGTTCAGCTTCTTTCGCGAGAAATTGAAGCGGGTCGCATCATCTATCACACCTACGAGGAAATCAATCGACTCGCACTACAAGACGCGACGGCATTCCAAACCCTGAATCGCGATGCTCAGTTCTGGAAAACGCACATGCATTGCCTGCAGACGACTCTTTTCATGACGCTGAGTCGTATCTTCGACAAGCACCCGAACGCTCATACCATTCACACCCTTATCCGGGCCACCCTTGCGAACGTGGGATTCTTTTCGGCCGAAAGCATCGAGGCCAGAAAGATGCTCGGCGGACCACGACCGTCGTGGCTTGATAACTATATGAAATCTGTCTGGGTTCCTCCGGACCCGAGCGCACTCCGTCATCTGAAGAAGACCCTTGCGCCGATCGCAAGACGATTTGAAGAGATTTACCGGCCGATTCGTCACGCGATTTTCGCTCACCGACTCATGAGCGATGATCAATCGGCAGCGCAGTTCTTCGGTGCTACCAACCGCCAGGAGGTCGGTGGGATCGTCGACTTCCTTCAGGACCTGATCGACGCGATCGAGGATCTCTACATCAACGGGAATGAACCGATACTGGGACGCCGTGTTTATGAGGAATCGAATCAGCGCATACGCAGCGAGGTCGCCGCTCTCGTCAAACGTCTTGGTTGACACAGCGGAGTGACGCCTGTATTCCGTGACTGTTCAACCAACGACGGAGGCGCGCGACCGTCATATCTGCGGCCGTCTGGAAGGTGTCCGGCTGAGAGCCGTCTCAAGGCTCCGTGGGCGCTGTGATTTTGAAGCTCTGATCTGAGTTAAAAAGGTCGGCCTTCAGCAAGACCACTACAAAAACCACTACACTCGGCCAAAAATATGGCCACCTGACCCTGAGTGGCCGTGACGTAATTGCTTTGTTTTCTTTTGGTGCGGATGAGAGGACTTGAACCTCCACGAAGTTTCCCCCACTAGAACCTGAATCTAGCGCGTCTGCCAATTCCGCCACATCCGCACGAGGAGGGGCAGACTTTTATTGTCGCTTTGACACGGCATCGAAGTCAACTTGCGCCGTCCGGTAGAGGCAGCCTGGTAGATGATTGATGTGAACATGTACTGGCTCGGAATCGATATCGGCACTGGCGGAACCCGCGCTCTGCTGATCGACGGGGCGGGTCGCGAGGTCGCGGCCGTAACCGCTCCTCACGAAGAAATGCGCATGGAACATCCTCTGTGGGCCGAGCAGCGCCCGGAAAACTGGGTTGATGCCGCAGGCATTGC
Source organism: Terriglobia bacterium (assembly GCA_963831795.1). GTDB lineage: Bacteria > Acidobacteriota > Terriglobia > Bryobacterales > Bryobacteraceae > BOG-234. The sequence continues at coordinate 5,873 of CAWHSB010000044.1, forward strand.
GATACGCGCCGCCCTCGCGAAGTCCGGTGTCCGCGGGCAGGACATCCGCGCTGTCGGACTCTCCGGACAAATGCATGGCCTGGTAATCCTCGATTCCTCCAACGCGGTGATTCGCCCTTCGCTGATCTGGTGCGATCAGCGAAGCCAGGCGCAGGTCGACCACGTCAATCGAAAGCTCGGCGCCGAAAAAATACTCAAAGCGATCGCCAATCCCGTCCTGACGGGCTTCACGCTGCCGAAACTCCTCTGGGTGCGCGACAACGAACCGCATCATTTCGAACGTGTCCGCCGGTTGCTGCTCCCCAAGGATTACGTCCGCTTCTGGCTGACGGGTGAGTTCGCCACTGAGGTATCGGATGCGTCCGGAACGGCCCTTCTCGATGTCGTCCGCAGATGCTGGTCATTTGAGATGGTGGACGGACTCGGCCTCGATCGCGAAATCCTCCCGGCCCTGTACGAATCCAGCGACACTACCGGAACGATCTCGGCGCGTGCAGCCGAACTCACCGGTCTGGCCGCAGGCACTCCGGTCGTGGGCGGGGCAGGGGACCAGGCGGCCGGCGCGGTCGGCAACGGCATCGTGGAACCGGGAATCGCCTCCTGCACTCTCGGGCACTTCGGGCGTCGTATTCGCCCATACCGACACCCCCTCCTGGGATTCTCAGGGACGCGTGCACACCTTCTGTCACGCGGTCCGCAACAAATGGCACGTGATGGGTGTCACTCAGGGCGCGGGGCTGAGTCTGCAATGGTTCCGCAACCAGCTGGCTCCCGGCAGCACTTACGACGAACTCATGGACGAGGCCTGCCGCCGCGCCGGCAGGCTCGCAGGGCCTTTTCTGGCTGCCTTACCTGATGGGCGAGCGAACCCCGCACCTCGATCCGCGAGCACGCGGCGGCTGGATCGGCCTTACTGCAAAGCATGCCCGGGCCGATCTCGTTCGAGCCCTGATCGAAGGGGTCTCGTACAGCCAGAGAGGATTGCCTCGAAATTATCCGAAAGCTCGGCGTTGATGTCTCGGTGGTTCGCGCGTCCGGAGGCGGCGCGCGCAGCCCGTTCTGGCGGCAGATTCTGGCCGACGTCTTCTCGAAACCAGTGGCTCGGCTTACAACCCAGGAAGGTTCCGCCTATGGCGCCGCGTTACTGGCTATGGTCGGGACCGGCGAGTTTGCGACTGTTCCCGAGGCCTGCGCTGCGACGATTCGCGAGGCCGAACGGCTGCTTCCCCGCCCGACGGAATCCGCGATTTACGCAAGCGGATACGAAACATATCAGGCCCTGTATCCGGCGCTGCGGCCGCTGATATGGCGCAACTGAAATTACGATCGACGGCGGTCTTCGAGGCGGTTTTCTCGCAGAACCGCGCTCGCAGTTCTCGTTGGACTCCTGCTCGCCGAGACGACGATCAACTATATCGATCGCCAGGTAGTCTCGGTGCTCGCGCCCACGCTGCGCGCCGAATTCGATCTGAGCAACGGACAATACGCTGCCATCGTCAACGCCTTTCTCGTTGTCTACGCGGTTTCCTACACCGCGGCAGGCTGGGCTCTCGATCGACTCGGCGTTGGGCGAGGCCTGACGCTCTCCATCCTCTGGTGGTCCATCGCGGACATGCTGGCGGCCTTGTCGCAAGGCCCGTTCAGCCTCGCATTCTTCCGCGGCATTCTCGGCATCGGAGAAGGCGGGTCGTGGCCGGCCTTCGCGAAAGCGGCCGCGAAATGGGCGCCGCCCGAAGCGCGGACCCTGGTCATCGGAATCTGTAACAGCGGCTCCAGCGTGGGATCCGTTCTCGCGCCGCCGCTCGTTGTCGCTATTACTCTCCGATTTGGCTGGCGCGCGGCATTCCTGATAACCGGCGCGTTGGGGCTCTTGTGGGTCGTGGCATTCCAGGTTTTCCGTTACCTCCACCCGGAAATGGCCCGTTCGGAAGCCGTGCACGAGACATCTTCCACCGACCGTTCCGTGGAAGAACGCTCCTCCGCTACCGCCAGACCTGGGCCGTGTTCACCTGCCGATTCCTCGCCGACCCGATCTGGTACTTCTTCATTTTCTGGATACCGGAATTTCTGACGCGCCAGCGCGGTCTGACGCTCGCGGGTATCGGCGATGTGGCGTGGATTCCGTTTCTCGCAGCCGCAATCGGAAACGTTGCGGGAGGCTATCTGACCCTTCGCCTTGAGCGCGGCGGTTGGAGCGTGAACCGCACCCGCAAGACCCTGATGGCAATTGCGGCGATCCTCTCACCCGTAGGCATTTTCGCGGTTTACGCGCACTCGCTGTTCTGGACCATCGTCCCCGATTTCGATCGCGATTTTCTTCTGGATATTCTGGTCAATCGCGGTACACAGTCTCTCGGGCGACTACTTTCCCGCCCGAGCAGTGGCATCGGTATATGGCATCGCAGGCACGGGTTCGACCATCGGCTCCGCGATCGCGACCTGGGCGGTCGGCCGCACGCTCGACCGGACTCACAATTACACGCCGGTCTTCATCGGGCTCAGCCTCCTGATGCCGATCGCGCTTATCGCGGGATTTTCGCTGATGGGCCGGGTCGAAATGATTCGCGACTTCGATGAATGACTCTCAGGCAGCTCGTCTGGCACGCCGGTTTTCGAACCACGCGGCGGCATCCTTCAGAGCGCACTCGGCGGGAGACGGCGAATATCCCAGTTCGCGCGCAGCTTTTTCGTGCGAGACCCACATTTTGGTCTTCGCCATCCGCACCGCTTCAAGCGGCACGCGCGGCGGTATGCCCGGTGAGGTGCGCCCAGGCCGTCGTAATCATGCCCGCGGTGTAAGCGGCGAAGTAAGGCAGCTTCAGAGTCGGCGCCCTCATCCCGGTGATCCGCGCCAGTTCTTCCAGAATCTGACCGAGGGTCAGATTCTCGGATCCCAGGATGTACCGCTCACCCACCTTGCCTTTCTCGCACGCCAGCAGATGGCCCATGGCCACATCTCTGACGTTTACGACATTCAGGCCGGTGTCGATGTAGGCCGGCATGGCGCCGCTCAGGAAGTCGAGCACAATCTGCCCGGTTGGAGTTGGTTTGAAATCGTGATCGCCCATCGGCGCTGTGGGGTTGACGATCACCACGGGAAATCCGTCCGCCGCAAATTCCAGGGCGACTTGCTCCGCCAGATATTTGGAGCGCTTATAAGGACCCGCCATCTCCTGCAAGCGAAACCGGTTGCTCGTTCGTCGCCGATCCCTCCCGGAGGAACGCCGATGCAACCCACGGTGCTCGTATAAACGAACCGCTCGACGCCGGCGGCCTTCGCCGCAGACAGGATGTTGCGCGTGCCATCGACGTTCGAGCGGTACATTTCCGCGGGATCTTTCGACCACAGGCGATAGTCTGCCGCAACGTGGAAGACCAGTCCACAACCGGCCACCGCCCTTTCGAGCGAGGCCGGGATCGCGCAGATCGCCGGTCGCGCGCTCGATGTCGAGTTCCGGGATACTGCTCGAAGGTCGCGCCAGAGCGCGTACGCGATAACCGCGTTCCAGCAGCAATCGGGCGACTTGCCAGCCCACGAACCCGGAGGCCCCGGTGACGAGAACCGGCTTCAACGCCTGCATGAGTAATCCCTATCCTGACACGGCATGCGGAGTCCCTGCACAATGGAACAGATGACTGACATTCGATTCAAAGCTTTGCTCGCGTCTGGTGGTGTTCGCCGCACTGGCCGCTACCGGACTCGCAGCCGCGGATCAGACTGTTCTGGTCGTTCAGGAGGGTTTGGGCAAGGTGGTTGAATTCGACGCCGCCAAACCCTCTCGAAAGAGCGGAAATCCCCGTCGGCTCGAAGCCTCATGAGATCGCCCTCTCGGCCGACGGGCGCACCGCATATGTAAGTAATTTCGGGCTGCTCGAGGCGGATCACAAAGTCGGAACCCCGGGGAATACCATTTCCGTGATCGACGTCGCCCGCGCGATGGAACTGCGGCGGTTCAGGATTAGTCCCTCTCTTCTCGCCGCGCCGCACGGGTTGAAGCTCAGGCCGCCGGCGGATGCCGAGCTATTTACTAACGCCGAGTCGGGCGACGCGATGGTGGTTTTCGATGCCGCCAGCGGAAAGGTAAAGCGCGACTTTTCCCTTCCGGCGGGAGTGCACAACTTCATCTTTTCGGCGAACGGCGCCTCCCTCTTCGCCTTCTCGACAAACGGCCAGGTTTTTCGCCTCAATTCGGAAGACGGCCGTGTGGAGGCAAAAACCGATGCCGCGTCGCCGCGCGGCCTGGCCTGGACGGCGGACAAATCGAGCCTGATTGTCTCGGGCCAGGGAGAACTGGCGTTGCTGGATCCCGCGAATCTGAAGTTGCGTAAGCGCTTCTCCCATCTCGGGGTGCATCAGATTTTCTATCCGGCGGCTTCACCGGACGGGCGCTTCATTCTTGTGCCCGCGGTGATCGATGGCGTGGTTCTGGTTCTCGACGCCAATAGCGGCGCGGTGCTGCGGAAAATCCAACGGGCAGCCCTTTGTTATCCGGTCTCGCCGGTGGCCGATCTCGTGGATGCAAACGGCTTGATGCTTAGCTTCTTACGTTCTGAATCTTTAACAAAAGGAGTTCAACACTTTCAGGCAGCCTCCAGCAGTTGAATGATGTTCTGAATGGAACGGTCGGCGTTGTGGAAAGCGTTTTCGAGTTTGCTTTTCGGGCGTGAAGCGGCCTCGGGCTGATGATGAAAGAGGCTGTTGGCGAGAGGGCCGCAGAGTTTTTGGTGAAACAGCAGGAAGAGGAGCGCGACTTTGGTTCCTTTATCTGAGAGCCGGTAGGCGTAACGGCTGCCGTCGCGTTTCGAGCAGTCCGTGTCCCTTCATTTTGCGCAGGTCGTAGCGAAGCTGATTCAGTGCGTAGCGGTCGGCGGTGATGCCGAAGGTCGTGAGCACGGCGGCATGGATGTCTTTGGCGCGCCAGCCACCCATCGTTGTGCCGCCGTGCAGGAGCACCTCCATCAACCGAATCATGCGAGTGTCGTGGATCCGGATACCGGGGAACTTCGCGGTTCCGGCGGTGATGGGTAAGGCCAGCCGCTGCAGCAGCGGGAAGTCTACGTGAACGTTGAGGCACGAGGCTTGAAAGGCGGCGAAGCGGTCGGTGACCTGGAGGAACCTTTGCCGCACCGCTTCCAGATGGCTCAGCCCTTTTTTCAGGCCGAAGTCGGAGAGGTTGTTCGAGCAAACCTCATTGCGCAGGAAGGTGGAGAACTTCTCGTACTGCTTGATGAAGGCGTTCTTCCAGTACGCCCGGAAAATGTGATGGCCGTGTTCGATCTGCTCGATCGTGCTGTTCAGCTTCCCCTTCAGCTTCTTCGTGATCCGGCTGCCGAAGATCTCCGAAATCTTGTCAGCCGTCATTTTCCACAGACCCATCTCACAGGAACGTTCGAAGATTTTGTGGATGGGAAAGTGCCGTTTGAAAATGAAATTCCGGCAGTACTCGATCTGGTTGACGGCGTAGAACCGACCCAGGTTCATGGCCGCCCGCTCCCGTTTGGAGAAGCTGGGGCCGAGCCGCAGCGTCCAGTGGTCGAGACGCTTTTGAATCACCCGCGAAGTAAAACGGTCAGCCGCCGCCTGTAACGCGCTTACATCGGAGACTGCCCGGAACGCGTTGTCGTTCTTGCGGTACGTGACTTTCTCCCGGTTCAGTTCCCGCTCGATGAAGTTGTGGCCGTTCAGGTAGTACGTAGCCTGAAACGGAAAGAACGAGGCGACCCGCATCGACATCGGCCCCAGCACTTCGTCGTCGATATAGAAGTAGTAGTGGGTGAAGCGGCTGCGCTGCCGCCCCAGGACACGGTAGTTCGGGTCGTCCGTCGGATACTTTGGAGCGGTGGAGCGGAACGTCTGACCCTGTTCCATGCTCTTCAGGATGAAGAACACTCCGTGACGACCGGCTCGCTTCATGCGGTCCCCGGCGGGACGCACATAATCTTCCTTGCGCGCCTTCGGCTCCGCCCATTCGATCGGGATGCGGTGGTTTCGGGCATACGCCTCCACCCAATGCTGATACTCGTTAGTCCGCCGCGAGAGCACCGCCTTGTCGATCACCTTCTCGCCCACTACGTCCCGAAAAAAGTGAACCACCTGCCCGGGTCGCGACAGGCCGCTCAGATATCCGTGAATGACCACCCGGTCGAAACAGTGGTGTACAAAAATCAGCAGGCTGCCAAACAGCTTTGTGAACGTCTCCATCGGTCGTCCTCCTCAGATCTCGCTTGACAACAAGATCATCGGACAGACGACCGGTGGTTTCAAAATTTCAAATATCTTTGGCTAGGGTTCGTCACGAAATAACAGTGGCAAACGCTCCCTTCCGGTCGCGGCTCGGAATACCCCTTCTGAGCAGCCACGGCAGTAAGCGGAGTCCGGGTAACGCGGAAGCGCTGACCCGAAACGTGGTAGCATTTTCCCAACCGAAAAAACGAACTGGAGAAACCATATGCGCACCGCAATCATAACCGTTACTTTGGCGCTGACCGCGCTATCCGCGACCGCTCAGCAACCCGGCGGAAGACAGGGAGCCCGCCCCGAAAAGACCTTCGCCTCAGCCGCGGACGTCGAAGCGCTTCTCGCGAAGGCGAAGAGCCAGCGAAAGGATCAACCGCTGGTCTCGGAAAACATCCTGCAACTGGCGCCGTACAGCGCGAATCTCGAATACCGCGCATCCGTCGGCCCCGCGGCCGTTCACGAAAAAGAAGCCGAAATTTTTTACGTCATCGAGGGATCCGCTACCATGATGACCGGCGGGAAGCTGGTCGACGAAAAGCGCACGAACGCCGCAAATCTGACCGGAACGGCGATTGAGGGAGGAATGTCGCGAAAAGTCGCGAAAGGCGATTATATTATCGTTCCGGAGAACACTCCCCACTGGTTCAGCGCGATCGACGGCACGGTCGTTCTGATGACTCTCCACGTTCCCCGCCCGGTTCCGGCCTCAAATTAACCCGCCGCGCCGGGAGCGCGAGGGAATGCGCATTTTAATGCGGGAAATCCCTGGCATTTTCCAATAATCTGTTGCATTTGCGCGATCTATTTCTGGTATCTTTATGATTAAGCGCGGAATGGAAGGGGGCTTTTGTCCCCATCGGCTCGCGCGACTCATCTTAATTCAAGTTGTCCTGGAGGTAGTATGTATCGACATACGGCACGGACCCCGGCGCTGACCATACTGATCGCGGGGCTCTCGATCGGCGTTCCGGCGGGACTCGCGGCCACCCAGGTGATCGGCGTTGCAATGTCCGAGGGTTCTATCCTCGTGAACGACGCCCGAACACCCGGCAATGCCACGATCGTTGATGGCAGCGTCCTGCAGACGGAAAGTTCCGCTTCGCAGGTTCACTTTAAAGACGGCGCTCAATTGCGTGTCGACGCGGATTCGCGCGCCAGACTCTACAGCGACCATGTCGACCTTCAGCGCGGTAGCGTGAAGATCTCGGACTACGCCGCAAAAGCGAACGGGCTGAGCATAAAGGCGGAGGGCGGATCCTCGGCGAATGTGACGATGAATGGCAAAGTTATTGAAGTTGCGGCTCTCACGGGCAATGTCCATGTGTTCAACGCTACGGGACTGAACGTGGCTAATCTGCTGCCTGGCCGCGCCCTGAACCTCACGCCTCAGGATGCGGGCGCCAGTTCGCCGTCGTCCTTTACCGGCTGCGCGGTTAAATCGGGGAACGACCTGCTTCTGACGGACGAGATCTCGAACGTGACTGCGCAACTCCGCGGTGGAAAAATTACTCCGGGTCAGCGGATTCAGATCACGGGTTCTCTGGTACCGAACGCAACTCCATCGGGTGCTGCGACCCAGGTGGTCAGCGTGACCGGCGTGAAGGAAATCGGCGGCGCCTGCGCGGCCGGTGGAAAGAACACTCCGGCGCCGGTTGCCGGCAGCGCGACGGCCGCGGGGGGATCGACGGGCGGAGTCGGGTGGAGCACTCCGGCCATTGTCACAGTTTCAGCAATCGGCGCGGCGGGGTTGGGCCTGGGAATTGCGGCGGCAACGGGTGCGTTCAGCAGTTCGAGCACCAGCCCGGGGAAATAACGAAGCCATTCTTTCGACCGGATCCGAAGGACGGGGCACATGCGACATGGCGCTCCGCCCTTCGATTTTCATTTGAAGCTCATCATTTAAAACTCATGCGGAGCTTGCTCTGGGGAGTTTTACAGCTCAGAATCAGGTTCCTCGGTTTTGCCTTCGACAGCGCGAAGAATAACAAACCCGATTCCGGCTGGTCTGTGCTCTTTTCGGCCAGGATCTTTTGTTTCAAAGCGGCCAGCGCGGGATTCGCCTTAGCGTCCTCTTTCACCTGCACTTTTGTCCCTTCGATGGGACGCGCGGAATCCGCGTTGGGCCTGTTTCCATAGAGGCGCTGCACCACGATCGCGCCCTGTCCCGCAATTTCACCGGCCTCCAGCGGACCGCTGTGCTCGCCGCTCGATTCCGATCGCAGGATGAAATCGTCAAGGCGGACCTCGTAAGTTTTTCCGCCTTTCGGGGCGACGTTCACGCTGAGTACCGTGAAGTTGTTGTCGAAATCGGTCCCGAATGCGTCTTTAATTTCTTCCAGGCTGAGGATCGTCGCGGTTATCGCAACGCTCTCGTCCTCCACGCTCCCTTGCGGATCCTTCTTTTCCTTCGCCTGGGCGTTACCGCTCAGGTTAACCGTCAAAAGGGCTATTGCCGCGAGGCAGAAAAACGCCCGACACGTTTTTCCTGCGTCACATGCGCCATACCTCATGCGCAAATTATAGACCTGCCACATCATGCGGACAGCAAGAGAGCCGAGGCGACCCCGATCAGCGACCCGACGACCATTCCCGCAACCACATCGCTCAGGTAGTGCAGTCCCAACATCACGCGCGAGGCCGCCACGCTGATCGCGCAGAAGATCAAGCCGGCGAGCAAGTCCGGATAGTACGAACCAAGAGAAAACGTGATTGCAAACGCCGTCATCGTGTGGCCTGAAGGAAAGGAAAAGCGATCGGGCGGAAGCAGCGTTGCCCAGCAGTGAGATTCCGTGGCGCACGGGCGCTCTCTGCCGAACAACCTCTTCATTACGAAGAACGCGAGTTGCGACACGCCGGTCGCGATGAACCCCGTCCGGAGCGCTTCAAAACGCTTCGGTCCGCCGAAGAGGAGCAGAACGAAGCCCACCGCGCTCCAAAGCCAGCCGTCTCCTCCGCGCGAGGCGAATAACATCCACCTCTGGATCCAGGTGGGCGCCTGCCAGCGGTTTACACGGAGCATAATCCTGCGATCGCCCTTCGCGATGTACCGGATCATAATTCAATTGTACGGTTACGACGGCTGTAAGTTCGGTTGTTGGACGCCACGGTCAGCCGGATTCACCCCCGCGGAGCGCGGGCGTACGGTTAAATTTTCAAAGATCTGTGGATCTGTCTACAACCCCTTTCAGCGAGGCGGGGCATTGTCAGAACGTGGAAGTTGAAGCCGGACCGGGGGTCCGGCGCGGGACGCAGGGCGTCCGCCCCACTACGTCAGGCCGCGGGCGAAAGCACAGCCGGGGCGTTCGTGCCGCAGCAGCGTTTGTATTTCGCTCCGGAACCGCAGGGGCAGGGTGCGCCTCGGGGGATGGACTCCGACTGAGGCGGTTCGGATTGGGTTTGTTTTGTCAGGTTGGGCCGCACGTCCGGGATGACGCTCGGTTTGAGGTCTTTGTCGTTTCGGGCGTGGTCGTTTCGGGCATGGCGTTCGGTCTGAAGGCGGCGCAGTTCGGCACTGGCGCGCTGGAAGTGGCGGAGGGCCTGAGTTCGGGCGCGGTCGATGGAATTCCAGGCGGCGGCGGTGGCCGGGTCGAGCATCGGATCGAGACCGGTTGGCGCTTCGAGAGTGGATTCGGCCGCGGCGCAGCGGCGAAGACGCCAGGCGGCATGAACGATTTCGGCGGCGAGAGTGGTTTCCATCGCGCCTTGCGGCGCCGAGCTGCTGCTGGAAGTCCTCGCAGAAGGCCTGGTAGAGAGATTCTTCCTCGGGGCGAACGACGTCGCCTGCGGAATAGAGCCCGAACGTGGTCGAGTTGCGGGATACGCGCGCTTTGCCTTCGGCGGTACGGGGTCCGGTGGAGGCCTCCGCGTTGCGGCGGTTGGCTGCGATTTGTGCTTCTGTGGACATATGAATATCGTTTTCCTGGCATCAGCATAGCTGGCGAAAATGGGGATCCGGCGCGAGGGGACCTGTAAGGTATTGAAAAGGCGCGGTAAAAATTTATTGAAATCCTGAACTCACTGAACGGTCATCCCGAATTTCTCCGAAATTTCGGCGCAAGCAATTGAAAATAAGTCGGTTGGTCGCTTCGCGTTCGACTATGTACAAGGGCCAATCGGGAAGCGTCGCGTAGCAGGCTCGGAGCGCCGAACAAAGGGACGTTATGTCCGGCAATTTTGTGATGCCACGCAATGTCGTGTTCAGGCGAAAGAATTGCCACGATCCAGAAGTTATGGTTGCCCAAATGAGGACGGATATCCAGCCGCGCTGCGTTCACGATGGTCAGGTTGGCGTCTAAAGCGTGCTTGCTGGAGCAGGTGGGAACCCGCCACTACCGCCTCCGCATCGCCGAAGCTGCCGTATCCCGCTAGTGGACGAGGTTCAAGCGGAGTTTAATGGCAACAAGGCGAAGCTGAAATGTCCGTGAGCATCGACGGCAAAAAAATGGACTCGGAGACATACAACATTCTCGCTGTGCTGGCAATGAACTAACGCTCGCTAATCGCCAGCCAGAGCGTCGAGCGTCCCACGTTCACCAGATCAGTCACGTACTGGCGGGCCTCGCCTGAGTCTGATCAGTTGCGCATTCTACAAAATGCCGCGGATGGATTTCGCGTTGATCCTCAGCCTCAGCCGAAGCTCGAGTACAAACGAACGCGGAGATACATAGAACGATCACAGCTGCTTCTGAACTGCGGGCGGCGGGAGAGCTGGATCTGAGAACTTCGTGCTCGTCGACGCACTGATTCACCTTTACAGGGAGTTCCTCCACTTTTTGGCGCCGCGTCCGGCGGCTGTTGCGCTTCTGAGTTACGCTGAGCTCCCGGTGAGTCTTCCACGATGAGATACGGTTGAGGCAGTTCGCGAGCAGCCACAAAACCGGCATCCACTTTCCAGGCCAATCGGAGAATCTTCCATGACACAGCCTGACCGCATTTGTTCGTGTTTATTCGTGTGAATTCGTAGACAAAAGGGTTTCGACAGACGGTTTCCAACAGGACGCCGATTCTGACTCCTGATTCCTGACTTCCTTCCCAAAACGAGATATCGTTAAGACCTTGAGTCGAGCGCGCTATATAAGGAAGGTCTGCCCATGCCAATTTCGCGACGGAAGATGTTCACCAGAGGAGCGGCGGCCGCGGCCGGCAGTCTGGCGTTCGTCCCCCAGGAGGTAACGGGACAAGCCCCCGCACAGCTCACCGGAACCAATGCCGGCCGGCGTTTCAAGGCCTTCGTCCGGCACGGCACGGGCGCGTCGGTCGAGGAACTCCGGCTGCACGCGATCCAGCCGCGCGAAGTCCTGGTTCGCACGCAGGCATCCGCGGTCTGCTACACCATCGTCGGAGGCGCCCTGAGCACGGCGAACGCCGCCCAGGCGTCGATCCCGAACCATTCCGGAATGGGCGTCGTCGAAGAGGTCGGTCCCCTCGTCAAGCGCGTGCAGAAGGGCGACCGCGTGGTGGTTCCCGGAACGCCGCAGTGCGGAGTCTGCTATCAGTGCCTGCACGGCCGCGCCGACTGGTGCCAGTTCCTCGACACCGCTCCCGCTCATCCGCTGGCCGAGATGTCCGACGGCACGCAGATCTTCGAGCAGGCGGGGCTGGGCGGGTTAAGCGAACTCATGGTGGTGCCGGAGGAGTACTGCTGCCCGGTGTTCACCGATCTTCCGGCAGAGCAATTGACGCTGCTCGGCGACACCGTCGGCACTGGTCTGGCCGGCGGCGCGCGACCTCGTGCAGATCGAACCCGGCTGGAACGTGGTGGTGCAGGGCGCCGGGCCGGTGGGTATGGGAGCGATCCAGGCCGCGCGGCTCGCCAACGCAGGTCAGGTGATTGTGATCGAGCCGATCCGAACCCGGCGGGAGATTGCCATGAAGGTCGGCGGCACAATCGCTCTCGATCCGAACGCGGAAGGCAACGGACTCGTCGCCAAAATTCACTCGCTGTGCAAGGGCATCACCGACCGTCGCTTCGCCGGCGGCCGCAAGTCTCGGCGAGGGCTTTCTCTCAGTGCCGGATGGCGCCGACTTCACCATCAACGCCGTGGGCAGCGATTGGTTTCCGCCGAAGGTTGAGGTCGGGCCCGACCCGACAGCCATTCTTCCGCTGCAACAGTGCTTCGACTTCACCCGCGCAGGCGGCCATATCGTGATGCTGGGCGTGGCCTGGCGCGGCAACGTGAGCTTCAACGCGGCGGGCTTCTCCAATCGCGGACGCACGTTCTACTCCGGTCAGCAGGGAGGATTGAACATGCTGCGCGACATCCCGCGTTACGTGAAGCTGATCGAGAAAGGCTCCATCGATATGAAGTCGATGATCACCGCGACTTATCCTATTGAGCGGACCCGCGAAGCGATACAGGCCGTGGGGGACCGGACCGTATTGGGCGCGGTGATTACGTTCGCATGAAAGCCGTTATTCTCGTCTCACTATTGGCTGCGGTCCTGCAAGGGCAGGTGATCCGCACGCTTCCCTACCATCTGGTCCGCGAGGACCCGACACTCGATTCCATCGTGGCGGCGGACACTCCGCTCGAAGTCCTCGGTGAGCACTTCGGGCTCACCGAGGGCCCAGTCTGGATAAAGGACGCCAACGGCGGCTACCTGTTGTTCAGCGATTGCGCGGCAAACGTGATCTATAAATGGCAGCCCAACGCGCCCCTCTCGGTGTTTCTGGAAAAGAGCGGATTCACCGGCCGCGATAACCTCAACGTTGGCCAGCAGACCATCGCGGGCCGGCTGGCAATTCTGCTGATTGGCTCGAACGGCCTGGCGCTGGCGCAGGGCCGCCTCATCATCGCCGCCATGGCAGACCGCACATTGGTGCGTATCGAGAAGGACGGCACCCGCACCACGCTCGCCGATCGCTACGACGGTAAACGCTTCAGCGGTCCCAATGACGTCGTGGTGAAATCGAACCGCTCGATTTACTTCACCGACAGCGTGAACGGCCTCCGCGGAGGAGGCGACAGCCCGCAGCGCGAGCTTCCTTACAACGGCTTTTATCTCGTGAAGGACGGCAAGGTGACGTTGTCAGGCGGCGATCGCGACGGCGATCGCGACCACCCGGGCGACTTCCCGAATGGGATCACGTTTTCACCGGACGAAAAGACGTTGTATGTCACCGCGGGCATGAAGAAGACCATCGCGTACGATGTCCTGCCGGACGATACCGTCGCCAATCCACGCGTGTTTCTGGAAACCGGCAACGACGGCATGAAGACCGACAACGCGGGCAACGTATTCCAGGTGAACGCCGTGGGACAGGGAGAAGTCTTGATCACAGCCTCCACCGGCAAACGGCTCGGGACAATTCAGTTGCCGCAGATCACCGGCGAGCCGCGCCCGCGCATCTGCGCCTCCAACGTGGCCTTCGGAGACGCCGACGGCAAAGGGCTGTACATAACGTCCTGCACCCATCTGTTCCGCTTGCGCCCGAAATCGTCAGGTCTGCGCTAGTGGTGACTCTTTCCTTCGACAATGGCCCGGAGCCGGAAGTGACGCCCGGTGTGCTCGACACGCTCGCGAAGCATTCCGTGAAAGCGTCGTTCTTCGTAATGGGGCGCAAGGTCGTTACGCCCGAAGGGCGGGCTCTCGCCACGCGAGCGGTTGCGGAGGGCCATTGGATTGGCAATCACACCTGGTCTCACACGCAGCCGCTGGGTGAGCTCGACCGCGCCGCGGCTCTGCGCGAATTTGAACGAGCGGAGGAATCCCTTGCCTGGCTCGATCAGAGGCCGCGATTGTTTCGGCCCTACGG